>NZ_JASERU010000009.1 GCF_030504985.1 Fulvimonas sp. R45 | reverse complement strand
GCATGGCGGACTCCTCTCGTGATCCCGTCGACTGAACGGCAACGGCTCAGTCTGGCTCATCGAAGCCGTGTGGCGCGGGAGGAGTCCATTCAATCATTCAAGGCGGACGGCTTCGCCGCCGCTTAACTAAGGCGTTATGCCTTCAGCGGAGGTCACGGTGCTTACCGAAAGAGAAGCTCACGAGTTTGCCCAGAGCTGGCTGCGTGCATTCAATTCGCATGATCTCGACGAGATCATGGCGCACTATTCCGAGGACGTCGTTCTGGTATCACCTGCGGCGGCCCATCTTTTAAATGATCCATCAGGCCATGTTCATGGCAAGGGCGCGCTTTGCTCATACTTTGCGCGGGGGTTGGAGGCATATCCACATTTATCCTTCGTGCTTCTGGATGTCATGCGAGGCTTGTCCAGTGTCCTGCTTTATTACAAAAACCAAAAAGGGTCGACAACAGGTGAATTCATGGAGCTTGACGCCGATGGCAAGATCTTCCGTGTAGTTGCCAATTACAGCGGCTGACTTAGGGGTGTTATGCACAAAGTCCTTCCAGCCTCCTTCAATGGCCCAGTCCAGTGGCATGGCCGGCCCCATGATAATTCCGCATGGGGTCTATCTCATGAGCCACACTCATCCGGAACAAAAATTCCGAGGAGCTAGTGATGAACGCCGCGAGCGCACGCCGGCTTGGCACGATTGCCGGAATCCTGGTCGTCCTGTCGATCTTCGCGGGCGGGTTCGCGGAGGTCTACGTGCCCGGCAAGCTCCTTGTGCCGGCGGACCCCGTCGCGACCTCCAGGAATGTGGCGGAGTCTGCGGCCATGTTCCGCTGCAGCTTCGCCGTGTACCTGCTGGAAGCCATCTGCGACATCACGCTGGCGCTTGTCCTGTACGAACTGCTGAAGCCGGTGAACCGCGTGCTATCGCTCCTTGCCGCGTTCTTCGGGCTGGTTTCCACATCGACCTTCGCGACGTCGGAGCTGTTCTATTTCCTGGCTTCGGTCCCGATCCTGGACAGCGACGTCCGGGGACACCTGGGGCCCGGGGAGCGGAATCTCTTCACCTACGCCGCGCTGACGCTCTACGGCTACGGCGGAAGCCTGTTCATGGTCTTCTACGGGATCGCCACCATGCTCCGCGGGTTCCTGATCTGCAGGTCGACCTATCTCCCCGCATGGCTCGGCGCCCTGCTGTTGGTGGCGGGCGCGGGGTTCATCCTCAAGAACTTCATGCTCGTGCTGGCGCCGTCGTACGATTCCGGCTACCTGCTCGCGCCGATGTTCCTGGCGATGATCGCCCTGGCCGGCCGGCTTCTGGTCAAAGGCGTCGATACGACCCGCTGGCCGGAGCGGGTATCGCCGTGAGGCGCTTTGGCTGACGCGCATCGCTTGTCGGCCGCCTGGTTCGCGCGGCCACCGTCCCGGCCGGTATGTTGAACGGTTTGCCAGGCACCCACGACCAGACGGCGAGAACCTTTGCGCCCTGGGGGCCGGCGGTGGTGACATGCACGACGTTGGCCGGGAACTGGAAAGTGTCGCCCCTGCGATACAGCACTGCGGCCTTGCCTTGCACCTGCACGGTTACCTCGCCTTCCAGCACGTAGCAGACTTCGGGACCGGTCGCCTTGTGCAGCGGTTTTGCGGCATGGGGCGGGAACTCCGCGATGCCCATGCCCATCTGGCGGTTGGTGCCCGGTACGGCCACACGTTGCAGGACCACGGTGGGTTTCGCGGGTGGCGGGCTGTGCGCGGCATCGGCGGGCCGGACCGCCAGGTGGCCGGGCGGGGCAAGCCCGGTTGCGGCAAGGAAGGCCATCGTTGCCAGGCCGAGAGGGGCATTCACGGGGGATCTCCTGGGTGGCGTGTGGAAACCGGCTGGACGGACTGCAGGAACGGCCGCACGCTAAAACGAAGATGTGGCGCCACGCAGGCGGAATCGCGGCAGCGTCGCGGTGGGGCCGGGCCTGGCGGATGGCCGGGAACGCCAAGGCCACTGTCTGCGGTTCGGGCCGTGCCGCCATCATCGGGCCAGGAACTTCACCGGCCCGCAAAATTCCCTGGCCGCGCCTGCGGCGGGCCATGCGGGGCGTCCATCCTGCGGCCTTTCCCCAAGCCGGAGTCATGTATGCGCTTGTCGATGGCTGCGATTCTCCTCTGCGGTTCGCTCGTGCAGGGGGCGTACGCGCAGGTGCCTGCGCCAAAGGAAACCACGGCAGGCCCCGCGCCGGCGGGGCCACAAGGGCCGTTCCGCATGCCCGCCTCCGAACGGAGGAACATAGCGGACAATCCCTCGTGGACGGCGCCACAGAAGCCGTTCCGCATCTATGGCGACACCTGGTACGTCGGGCCCCGTGGCCTGGGTATCTTCCTCGTCACCGCGCCTGCGGGCGACGTCCTGATCGACGGAGGCGTGCCGGGGGACGCGCCGTTGATCGAGGCGAACGTCCGGGCCCTCGGCATCGATCTCCACGACATCAAGTGGATCCTCAATTCGCATGCGCATTCCGACCATGCCGGCGGCATGGCGCAACTCGCGCGCGACACGGGGGCGCAGGTGATCGCGAATGCGGCGGATGCCCCGCTGCTGGAACGCGGCGGCCGCGACGACCCCGAATACGGCGACAGGTTCCCGTTCCCGCCGGTGCACGTGGCGCGCACGGTGACCGACGGCGAGGTTCTGCACCTGGGCGATCTGCTGCTGACGGCGCATTCGACGCCGGGGCATACCAGGGGCAACACGACCTGGACGTGGATGTCCTGCGAGGGTGCGCGCTGCCTGCATCTGGTCGATGTCGGCAGCCTGTCGGCGCCCGGTTTCAGGTTGATCGGAAACCCGAAGTATCCGGACGTCCTCGAGGACTTCGAGCATGGCTTTGCGGTGGTCGCGGCGCTGCCCTGCGACATCCCGCTCGCGCCACATCCGGGCATGGTGGATTTCTGGGAGCGCGTGGCCAAGCGCGAGCGGGGCGACGCGAATGCACTGGTCGACCCCGCGGGGTGCCGCGCCTACGCGAAGGACGCGCGCGAAAGCTTCGAGGCACAGCTGGCGAAGCAGCGCGCGGATGCCGCTTCGGCGAGGCGGCCATGACCATCGGTTTCGGCCGATGGAGCGGGTGATGTCGGCGGGTCCGCCCGGAACCCGGAATTTCCTGGTTCCGGCGGCGGTACAGTAGCCGGGGTTGCCGTGCATCGGGTACGGATGACCCGGTCAAGGTGTTCCACCGGATGCGCGGGGAATGCGCATCGCCGGCCCGATCACCGCAACCAAGGGGAACGCCATGCCCAAGACACCCGAAGACGCCGGTCCCGAGAGCTGGCACCGGTATTTCGCAGCCGCGGCGAACAACGAAGCGTGGACATTGGCCGAAGCGCCGCGTTCCCGGGTGGATGCCCTGGCGCTCCTCGATGCCGCGCATGCCGCGGCCTGGCACTGGCAGGCTGCCGGGAACGCCATGAATCGCCAGCGCGCGCTCATGCTTCTTGCCCAGGCGCACGCCCTGGCCGGCCTCGGGCAGAGCGCGCTGCGCTACGCGGAAGAAATGCACGCGTACTTTTCGAGCGAGCCTTCCACGCCGGACTGGGAGCTGGCTTTCATGCATGCGGTCCATGCCAACGCGGCGCATGCTGCCGGCGAACATGCCCGGCACGTGGGTTCGTATGCTGCCGCGGAGAGCGCCCTCGGGGCGCTCGCAGACGAAAACGACCGGGCCATGGTCGCCCGCGTCTTCGAGCACGTGCCCCGGCCGTAAGAGCCTGTTCAAGATCTCCCCGTAGCTCGCGTTGCCTTGCCCTGGCCGCCAGGTGGGAGTGCGTGGCGCAGCGCCTGCCTGGCTGGCAGGTCAAGCCGCGCGCTGCCGCCTGGCGGCCAGGGCAAGGCAACCCTTCGGGCCGGGTCTGTTTGCCCACAGGCCGGCGTCATCGCTCCGTCGTGGACGGACGTCCACTCCCTCGCTCTTCCTTGGCCTGCGCGCAAACCGCTCCCGGCGCGGGCCACGGGGAGATTTTGAACAGGCTCTAAGCGTGGCCATGGCCGCGGGGGGAAGCCTGGCGCGAGGCCGGCACGGCATTGCCCGGGCGGACACGCAACCGTCCACGGGAGGTGAGCCATGAAACGTGTCACCGGCATCGGCGGGATCTTCTTCAAGTCCAGGGACCCGAAGGCCCTGGGCGCCTGGTACAGGACGCACCTCGGGATCGAGGTCGAGGCGTGGGGCGGCGCCGCATTCCGGTGGAAGGGACTGGACAATCCCGACGGCGTCGGCACCACGGCCTGGAGTCCATTCGCCGAGGACACGGATTACTTCGTCCCGGGCACCGCGCCCTTCATGATCAACTACCGCGTGGAAGACCTCCATGCCTTGCTGGCGGCATGGCGTGCCGTAGGCGTGCAGGTGGACGAGCGGGTGGAGGAGTCCGAATACGGCAAGTTCGGCTGGGTGATCGACCCCGAGGGGAACAAGCTCGAACTCTGGCAGCCGCCGGCCGGGCGATGAGCCGGGCGGCGGCTGCCAGGCGCGCCCGGTTTTCGCCAGGGCCCCGACGCGTGGCGATGCGCCCGGCGACGACGGCGCGATAGCCGCCGCAGGCCATCGCCCACCCGGGGGCGGGCGCTCCGCTCAGCGCGCGGCTTCGACGGCGCGCACCCCGTCGAGCCGCCCGAGATCCCGCACCGCGCCGTTCGCCGCGTTGGACGCCAGCGCGGCATAGGCCTGCAGGGCCACGGAGACCGGGCGCGTGCGGTTGCGCGGTTTCCACGCGTCGCGGCCGCGCGCCTCCATCGCGGCGCGGCGGGCGGCGAGCACGTCGCCGGGCAGGTCGAGGTGGATCTTGCGGTCGGGGATGTCGATGGCGATGGGGTCGCCGTCCTCGACCAGGGCGATCAGGCCGCCTTCGGCCGCCTCCGGCGAGACGTGGCCGATCGACAGCCCCGAGGTGCCGCCGGAGAAGCGGCCGTCGGTGACCAGCGCGCAGGCCTTGCCCAGGCCTTTCGACTTCAGGTAGCTGGTGGGGTAGAGCATTTCCTGCATGCCGGGGCCGCCGCGCGGGCCTTCGTAGCGGATCACCACCACGTCGCCGGCCTTCACCTTGTTGCCGAGGATGCCGCTCACCGCCGCCTCCTGGCTTTCGTAGACCCTGGCGGTGCCGCGGAAGCGGAGGATGGACTCGTCCACGCCCGCGGTCTTCACGATGCAGCCTTCCGGCGCGAGGTTGCCGAACAGGATGGCCAGGCCGCCGTCCTTGCTGAAGGGATGCTCGGCGGAACGGATCACGCCGCGCTCGCGGTCGGTGTCCAGCGACTCCCAGCGCGCGGACTGGCTGAAGGCCACCTGGGTGGGCACGTTGCCGGGGGCGGCGCGGTAGAAGTCGTGCACTGCCGCGTCGCCGCTGCGCGCGATGTCCCATTGCGCCAGCGCCTCGCCCAGCGTCGGCGCGTGCACGGTGGGGCGCGTGGTGTCGAGCAGGCCGGCGCGGTCCAGCTCGCCCAGGATCGCCATGATGCCGCCGGCGCGGTGCACGTCCTCCATGTGCACGTCGTTCTTCGCGGGTGCCACCTTGCACAGGCAGGGCACGCGGCGCGAGAGGCGGTCGATGTCGGCCATGGTGAAGTCCACCCCGCCCTCGCGCGCCGCCGCCAGCAGGTGCAGCACGGTGTTGGTGGAACCGCCCATGGCGATGTCCAGGCTCATCGCGTTCTCGAACGCGGCACGGTCGGCGATGCCGCGGGGCAGCACGCGGGCGTCGTCCTGTTCGTACCAGCGGCGGGCGAGTTCCACCACCAGGCGGCCGGCGCGGCGGAACAGCTGCTCGCGGTCGGCGTGCGTGGCGAGTACGGAGCCGTTGCCCGGCAGCGCCAGGCCCAGTGCCTCGGTGAGGCAGTTCATCGAGTTGGCGGTGAACATGCCCGAGCAGGAGCCGCAGGTGGGGCAGGCCGAGCGTTCCACCGCGGCCACCTCGGCGTCGCTGTAGCTGTCGTCGGCGGCCACCACCATGGCGTCGATCAGGTCGAACCTGCGCTGCACGCCCTTCACCAGCGCCTTGCCGGATTCCATCGGGCCGCCGGAGACGAACACCGCGGGGATGTTCAGCCGCATCGCGGCCATCAGCATGCCGGGGGTGATCTTGTCGCAGTTGGAGATGCACACCAGCGCGTCGGCGCAGTGCGCGTTGGCCATGTACTCCACGCTGTCGGCGATCAGCTCGCGCGAGGGCAGCGAATACAGCATGCCGCCGTGGCCCATGGCGATGCCGTCGTCCACCGCGATGGTGTTGAACTCCTTCGCCACGCCGCCGGCGGCCTCGATCTCGCGCGCCACCAGCTGGCCGAGGTCCTTCAGGTGCACGTGGCCGGGCACGAACTGGGTGAAGCTGTTGGCGATGGCGATGATCGGCTTGCCGAAGTCCCCGTCCTTCATGCCGGTGGCGCGCCACAGGCTGCGGGCGCCGGCCATGTTGCGGCCGTGGGTGCTGGTGCGGGAACGGTAGGCTGGCATCGGTGGCTCCGGGGAATGGTCGTGGGTTGTAACGGCGTCTTCAGCTGCGCAGCAGCAGCCGGTAGGCGGGGTTGTCGCTGTCGTCCCGGTGCGGGTAGCCCAGCGTGTCGAGGAAGCGGCGGAATGCGGGCTGCTCGTCCGCGGGCACCTGGATGCCGACCAGGATGCGGCCGTAGTCGGCGCCCTGGTTGCGGTAGTGGAACAGGCTGATGTTCCAGTCCGGGTGCATGTGGCCGAGGAAGCGGGTGAGCGCGCCGGGACGCTCGGGGAATTCGAAGCGGTACAGGCGCTCGTCGCGCGCCAGCGGCGAGCGGCCGCCGACCATGTGGCGCAGGTGCAGCTTGGCCAGCTCGTCGCCGGTGAGGTCGAGCACGTCGAAGCCCTGCGCCCGGAACGCGGCGGCCAGCGCCTCGCGCTCGCCGGAGCCGGCGGTCTGCACGCCCACGAACAGGTGCGCCCGGGCGGCGTCGCCGATGCGATAGTTGAATTCGGTGATGGCGTGCCGGCCCAGCGCGGCGCAGAAGCGGCGGAAGCTGCCGCGTTCCTCGGGGATGGTCACCGCGAACACCGCCTCGCGCTGCTCGCCCACCTCGGCGCGCTCGGCCACGAAGCGCAGGCGGTCGAAGTTCATGTTGGCGCCGGAGACCACCGCGACCAGCGCGCCGTCGGTGCCGGCATGCGCGGCGGCGTACTGCTTCAGCCCGGCCAGCGCCAGCGCGCCGGACGGCTCGGGCACGCAGCGGGTTTCCTGGTAGACGTCGCGGATCGCGGCGCACAGCGCGTCGGTGTCCACCCGCAGCATCGCGTCGACGTGGCGGCGGCACAGTGCGAAGGTGAGTTCGCCCACGCGCTTCACCGCGGTGCCGTCGGCGAACAGGCCGACCTCGTCGAGCGTCACCCGCGCGCCGCTTTCCAGCGAGCGTGCCATCGCATCCGAATCGACCGCCTGCACGCCGATGACCTTCACCTCGGGACGCTCGGCCTTGAGGCACGCGGCGACGCCGGCCAGCAGGCCGCCGCCGCCGACCGGCACGAAGACCGCGTGCAGGTTCTCGGGGCACTGGCGCAGCAGTTCCAGGCCCACGGTGGCCTGGCCGGCGATCACGTCGAGGTCGTCGAAGGGATGCACGAACACCAGGCCGCGCTCGGCCTCGATGCGCGCGGCGGCGGCCTGCGCGTCGCTGTAGGAATCGCCGGCCAGCACGACGTCCACGCAGTCGCCGCCGAAGCGGCGCACCGCGTCGATCTTCACCTGCGGCGCGGTCACCGGCATCACGATGACGGCATGCACGCCCAGTTTCGCCGCGGCCAGCGCCACGCCCTGCGCATGGTTGCCGGCGGAGGCGGCGACCACCCCCCGCGCGCGTTGCGCGGCGCCGAGCTGCACCATGCGGTTGTAGGCGCCGCGCAGCTTGAACGAGAACACCGGCTGCTGGTCCTCGCGTTTCAGCAGCACGCGTGCGCCGAGGCGCGCGGAGAGCAGCGGGGCGTCCTCCAGCGCGCTTTCGCGCGCCACGTCGTAGACGCGTGCGGCGCGGGCGCGGCGCAGCAGTTCGCGGTCGGCGGCGGCCGCGCCGGCTTCGGCGACGTCGGCGGCCCGTGCGTTCACGGCTGGGTGGCCAGCGCCAGCGGGGCGTTGTCGTCGCCGACCAGCGACAGCGTGTTGACGTCGATCACGTCGACCAGCTTGCGCGTCTGCCGCACGATCTGTTCCAGCACCGCGGCGCTGCCGTGCAGCACCAGGGTGAGCTGCGACACCGACGGGTCGTGGGTGGCGGCCACGGTGAGCGCGTCGATGTTGCAGTGGCGCGCGGCGAACAGGCCGGCCACGCGCGCCAGCGCGCCGGATTCGTTCTGCAGCAGGATGGACAGGGTGTGTTTCATGGCAACGCTCCACATGATCCGGATCGTCCGGTGGTGAATCCCTCTCCCTCCGGGAGAGGGTGCCGGCAGGCGGGCGAGGGTGCGGGCGGAGCGGGGCGTTGCGCTTCGGCCGAACCCTCATCCGGCCCTTCGGGCCACCTTCTCCCGGGGGGAGAGGGGAAAGCTTCAGAACATGGAAGTCGAGGGAACCTCGACAGCCTCGACGGGGACCGCCCCGCGCGACGCGATGAACTCCCCCGTGATCATCTGCGCATAGGTCGCCCCGGGCCCGACCATCGGGTACACGCCGGCATCCGGGTCGATCATCACTTCCAGGAACGCCGGGCCGTCGAAAGCGAGGAAGTCCTCGATGGTGGCTTCCAGTGCCGCCTTGTCCTCCAGCCGCCGCGCCCAGGCGAAGCCGTCGGCCTCGGCGGCCTTGATGAAGTCCTTGCGGTGCAGGCTCTTGTCGGAGGCGGCGAAGCGGTGGCCGAAGTACAGCTTCTGCCACTGCCGCACCATGCCGTCGCCGACGTTGTTCAGCACCACCACCTTCAGCGGCAGGCCGTAGGTGGTCACCGTCTCCAGCTCGCCCAGGTTCATGCGGATGCTGGCGTCGCCGTCGATGTCGAGCACCAGCGCGTCGGGCCGCGCGAACTGCGCGCCGATCGCCGCGGGCAGGCCGAAGCCCATCGTGCCCATCGAGCCGGAGGTGAGCCACTGGCGCGGTTCCCTGAAATCGAAGTACTGCGCCGCCCACATCTGGTGCTGGCCCACGCCGGTGCTGACCACGGCGCGGCCCCGGGTGCGGCGGTTGATCGCCTCGATCACCGCCTGCGGCTGGATCAGCGGGCTTTCGCGGTCGTAGTCCATCGCGTGGTCGCGCTTCAGCGCGGCGACGTGGGCGTGCCAGTCGTCCAGCGGTGGCCGGATGCCGCGCGCCTGGCCGTAGCGGGTGAGGCGTTCCAGCGCGGCGGCGAGCGGACCGACGTGGTGCCAGTCCGCCGGCTTCACCTTGCCGACCTCGGCGGGATCGATGTCGACCTGCGCGATGAACGTCGCGCCGGGCGCGAACTTGTCGGGCACGCCGGCCACGCGGTCGTCGAAGCGCGCGCCCAGCGCGAGCAGGAAGTCGCAGTCCTCCACCGCGTAGTTGGCGTAGGCGGTACCGTGCATGCCCAGCATGTGCAGCGCCTGCGGGTGGGTGGTGTCGAAGCCGCCCAGGCCCATCAGGGTGGTGGTCACCGGCAGGCCGAAGGCCTCGGCGAAGGCGCGCAGCGCGGGCGCGGCGCCGGCCGCGACCACGCCACCGCCGGCATAGACCAGCGGCCGCTTCGCCTGCGCCAGCGCGGCGAAGAAGCGCGCGCAGGCCTCGTCGTCCAGCCGCGCGTTCTCCGCCGCGCGCAGGCGCGCGCGGTAGCCGGGGATCGGCAGGCGGCTGGCGCCGTCGAAGCGCAGCGCGGCGTTCTGCACGTTCTTCGGCACGTCCACCACCACCGGGCCGGGGCGGCCGCTGCGCGCGATCTCGAACGCGGTGCGCAGCGTGGCCTCCAGCGTTTCCGCCTCGGTGACCAGGAACACGTGCTTGGCGCAGGCGCCCATGATGTTGCTGACCGGCGCCTCCTGGAACGCGTCGCTGCCCAGCGACGAGGTGGGCACCTGGCCGCAGATCGCCACCAGCGGGATGGAGTCGGCCATCGCGTCGCGGATCGGCGTGACCATGTTGGTGGCGCCGGGGCCGGAGGTGACGATGGCCACGCCGACCCTGCCCGAGGCGCGCGCGTAGCCCGCGGCCATGAAGCCAGCGCCCTGTTCGTTGGCCGGCACCACCAGCGGCATCGGCTCGCGGCCGTCGGCCTGCGGGTGACCGGCGTTGTAGCGGAACACCGCGTCGTACACCGGCAGGATCGCGCCGCCGGAATAGCCGAACAGCACGCCGCAGCCCTCGTCCGCGAGTACCTGTACCACCACCTCGGCGCCGGTCATCGGCTGGCCGGCGAGTGGGTGATGGTCGGTTCCGGTGGCGGCGAGGGCCGTCTGCGTTGGGGTGGTCACGATGGGTTCCTGTTTACGGTGGATTTCTCCTCCCCCTGCTTGCGGGGGGAGGTCGGGAGGGAGGGGCAAGCCAGGGGCACCCCACCCCAACCCTCCCCTGCGAGCAGGGGAGGGAGTTCGATGTCAGTTGCGGATCAGTTCGTCCTCGGTCGGCACGGTGCGCACGGGCACGCCGTAGGTCGAGATGATGCGCAGGTCCTGCGCCACCGCGGAGAAGTGCTCCCACGCGATGCCGTTGACGTCGGCGTCGCTGCTGAAGCCGCGCGCCTCGTCGTCCTCGAAGCCCACGTGGCGCAGCTTGCCGGCATGTTCGGGTTGCTGGTTGATCGAGAAGTTGAGGAGGTCGGTGCGCCACATCGCGTAGGTGCCGGCGACCACGGCCTGCGGCGGCTGGCCCAGGCGTGCGCTGTAGTCGGCGATGGAGGCGTCCAGGTCGGCAACGGCCAGGGCGATGTGGAAACGTTTCATGGCGGACCTCGTTGGGTGTTTGATGCTGTTGTCGTTCCCCCTCCCCTGCATTGCAGGGGAGGGTTGGGGAGGGGGGCTTTCGATCCGGAAATCAAAACCGACCCCCTCCCAGCCTCCCCCTGCTGCGCAGGGGGAGGAGCAAAGCGGCTTCAGCCGACTTTCTTCAGCGGTTCCGCGGCCTTCGGCGCGGCGGGTTGCAGCCACGGCATGCGCGCGCGCAGCTTCTTGCCCACCAGCTCGACCGGGTGCTCCAGGTCGGCCTGCTTGTACTGCTTGTAGTTGGGCAGGCCGGCGTTGTACTCGGCGATCCAGTTCTTCGCGAAGGTGCCGTCCTGGATGTCCTTCAGCACGCCCTTCATGCGTTCCTTCACGCCGGCGTCGATCACCCGCGGGCCGCTGACGTAGTCGCCGTACTGCGCGGTCTCGGAGACGAACTCCAGCATCCGGGTGATGCCGCCTTCGTAGAACAGGTCGACGATCAGCTTCAGTTCGTGCAACACCTCGTAGTAGGCGATCTCCGGCTGGTAGCCGGCTTCCACCAGGGTCTCGAAGCCGGCCTGCACCAGCGAGCTGGCGCCGCCGCACAGCACGGCCTGCTCGCCGAACAGGTCGGTCTCGGTCTCTTCCTTGAAGTCGGTCTTGATCAGCATGGCGCGGCCGCCGCCGATGCCGTCGGCGTAGGCCTTGGCCTTGGCCTCGGCCTGACCGCTGACGTCCTGGTGCACCGCCCAGATGCACGGCACGCCGCGGCCGCGCTCGTATTCGCTGCGCACCAGCGCGCCCGGGCCCTTCGGCGCGACCAGGATCACGTCGATGTCCTTGCGCGGATCGATCTGCCTGAAGTGCACGTTGAAGCCGTGCGCGAACAGCAGCGCGGCGCCAGGCTTGAGGTTCGGCTCGATGGCCTCCTTGTAGACGGCCGGCTGCACCATGTCGGGCGTGAGCACGGCGACCAGGTCGGCGCCGCGCACCGCCTCGGCCGGCTCCATCACGGCGAAGCCGTCGGTGTAGGCGCGGTTCCAGGACGGGCCGCCCTTGCGCAGGCCGACCACGACGTCGAGGCCGGAGTCCTTCAGGTTGAGCGCGTGCGCGCGGCCCTGGCTGCCGTAGCCGAGCACGGCGATGCGGGCGTTGGCGAGCGTGTCGTTGGTGGCGGTACTGCTCATGCGGAAACTCCTCGGTCGGATCGGTGATGGGCGGATGAAGCGTTCGGATGGGTAGGGCCGGGCCAGGCGGCGCGGATCAAAAAAGCGGGCACGTCCCTGTGCCGCTCGGGGAAACGGGGCAGGATCAGCCGCATGCGCGGGCACCCTGCAGGAAGGCGTCGCCGGCAGCGTCCAGCGCGGCCAGCACGGCATCGCGCACGGCATCGGTGCCGGCGTTGCCGCCGATGTCGCGGCTGCGCGGGCCGTGGCGCAGCACGTGGTCCACCGCGGCTTCCACCGCCTGCGCCTCGGCGTCCAGTTGCAGCGAGTGGCGCAGCAGCAGCGCGACGGACAGGACGGTGCCGACCGGGTTGGCGATGCCCTTGCCCGCGATGTCGGGGGCGGAGCCGTGGATCGGCTCGTACAGCCCCTTGCTGCCCGCGCCCAGCGAGGCCGAGGGCAGCAGGCCCAGCGAACCGGCCAGCGCGGCGGCCTCGTCGGTGAGGATGTCGCCGAACAGGTTCTCGGTGACCACCACGTCGTAGCGGCCGGGCTGGGTCAGCAGCAGCATCGCCATCGAGTCGACCAGCTGGTGTTCCAGCGCCACGTCGGGGTAGTCGGCGGCGACGCGGGTGACGGTGCGGCGCCACAGTCGCGAGGTCTCCAGCACGTTGGCCTTGTCCACCGAGGTGACGTGTTTGCGGCGCGCGCGCGCCAGCTCGAAGGCGCGGCGGGCGACGCGCTCGACCTCGGCCACGGTGTACCTGCACTCGTCGGTGGCGTCGTCGTCGGTCCTGGTCTTAGCGCCGAAGTAGGCGCCGCCGGTCAGCTCGCGCACGAACAGCACGTCGACGTCCTTCAGCTTCTCGTCCTTCAGCGGCGACAGCGCGGCCAGCGCCGGATGCACCTGCAACGGGCGCAGGTTGGCGTACACGCCCAGCGCGGCGCGCAGGGCCAGCAGGCCCTGCTCGGGGCGTACCGGCGCGTTCGGGTCGGACCACTTCGGGCCGCCCACCGCGCCCAGCAGCACCGCGTCGGCGGCCTGGCAGGCGGCCAGCGTGGCGGCGGGCAGCGGCTCGCCGGTGGCGTCGATGGCGGCGCCGCCGATCAGGTGTTCGTCGAACGCGAAGTCGTGGCCGAAGCGCGCGGCGACGGCTTCGAGCACGGCTACCGCGGCGGCGGTGACCTCCGGGCCGACGCCGTCGCCGGGCAGGGTGACGATGCGGGCTTTCATGCGTGGGTGTCCTCGTGCGGGGTGGTGGAGTTGCCGTCATTCCGGCGCAGGCCGGAATCCAGTGGCCACATGGCTCGGATGAACGTGATCGCCACTGGATGACCAGACCTTCGTCTGTTGATAAAGCGCCTCCGGCCTGCGCCGGGATGACGATGAGGGAGCGTGTGGCGTGTCATGGGTTTCATGCCGCCTTCCCGAAGCGCGCTTCGAACGCCGCGATCGCGTCCGCGTGCTGTTGCAGGAAGCCCAGTTGGTCCACGCCTTCCAGCAGGCAGTGGCGCGCAAAGGGCTCCAGCTCGAAGCGGATGCGGCCGCCGTCGGGCAGTTCGATCGCCTGCTCGCGCACGTCGATCGACAGCTCCACGCCGGGGTGGCCGAGCAGCCAGCGGTGCTCGGCCTCGCTGATGACGATGGCGAGCAGGCCGTTCTTCAGCGCGTTGCCGCGGAAGATGTCCGCGATCTCGCTGCACAGCACCGCCTTGATGCCGTAGTCGAGCAGCGCCCACGGCGCGTGTTCGCGCGAGGAGCCGCAACCGAAGTTGCGCCCGGCCACCACGATGGCGCAGCCCCGGGCTTCCGGCCGGTTGAGCGGGAAGGCGGGGTTGTCGCTGCCGTCGGGCAGGTAGCGCCAGTCGTTGAAGCACAGCTTGCCGAGACCCTCGCGCGTGGTGGTGGTGAGGAAGCGCGCCGGGATGATGCGGTCGGTGTCGATGTTCTCGTCCGGCAGCACGGCGGTGCGGGAGTGGATGCGCATCAGAAAACCTCCGAAGGGCAAACTTCCTTCGCCCCTTCGGGGAGAAGGGGCCCCGAAGGGGCGGATGAGGGGTGGGTGCTCGCCATGAGCAAGCTGTTTGCATTCGCCTCCTCTCCCCTTTGGGGAGAGGATTGAGGTGAGGGGCGGGTGCTCGCCGGAGCCTGCATGCGAAGCGCGCTTGTTCTTTTCATGGCCCCGCGAGGTTGGCCCCTCACCCCAGCCCTCTCCCCGGAGGGGAGAGGGGGAAAAGCGGCGGCGTGGGTGTTCATGCGGCCACCTCGGTCAGGTACTCGCGCGGGTCGGCGATGGCGCCGGCCACGGCGGAGGCCGCGGCAGTGGCGGGGCTGGCCAGCACGGTGCGGGCGCCCTTACCCTGGCGGCCCTCGAAGTTGCGGTTGGAGGTGGACACGACGAGCTGGCCGGGCTGCGCCAGGTCGCCGTTCATGGCGATGCACATCGAGCAGCCGGGCACGCGCCACTCGGCGCCGGCGGCGCGGAACACCTCGTGCAGGCCTTCCGCCTCGGCGTCGCGGCGCACCGCCTCGGAACCGGGCACCACCAGCATGCGCACGCCCTCGGCGACGCGGCGGCCACGCAGCACGCGTGCCGCCTCGCGCAGGTCGGACAGGCGCGAGTTGGTGCAGCTGCCGACGAACACCACGTCCACCTTGGAGCCCTGCATCGGCTGGCCGGCGCGGCTGTGCATGTAGTCCAGCGCACGCTGCTCGACCGCGTTGCGCGCGGCGGGCACCGGCGCGTCCATCGCGATCGCCATGCCGGGGTGGGTGCCGTAGGTGACGGTGGGCTTCACCTGGCTGGCGTCGATGCGCACTTCGCGGTCGTAGCGCGCGCCGTCGTCGGTGTTCAGCGTGCGCCAGTGCGCTACCGCCTGGTCCCACGCCGCGCCCTGCGGCACGCGCGGACGGCCCTTCAACCAGGCGAAGGTGGTCTCGTCCGGCGCGATCAGGCCGGCGCGCGCGCCCGCCTCGATCGACATGTTGCACACCGTCATGCGCTGTTCCATCGACAGCGCCTCGATCGCCGCGCCGCGGTATTCGATGACGTGGCCGGTGCCGCCGTTCACGCCGATCTGCCCGATGATGTGCAGGATCAGGTCCTTCGCGCCCACGCCGCGCGGCAGCGCGCCGTCCACGTGGATCGCCAGCGTCTTCGGCTTGCGCTGCAGCAGGCATTGCGTGGCCATCACGTGGCCAACCTCGGTGGTGCCGATGCCGAAGGCCAGGGCGCCGAACGCACCGTGGGTGGAGGTGTGGCTGTCGCCGCAGACGATGGTCATGCCCGGCTGCGTGGCGCCCAGCTCGGGGCCGATCACGTGCACGATGCCGCGGTCCGCACTGTCCCAGCCGTGCAGGTCCACGCCGAATTCGCGGCAGTTCGCCTCCAGTTGCGCCACCTGCGCCTTGGCTTCGGCGGTGGCGTAGGGACGCTCGCCGTCGGCGCCGGCGGGCAGGGTGGGGGTGGAGTGGTCCAGTGTCGCAAGGGTGCGGTCGGGACGGCGCAGCTTCAGGCCGCGCGAACGCAGCTCGTCGAAGGCCTGCGGCGAGGTGACCTCATGCACCAGGTGCAGGTCGATGTACAGGATCGCCGGGGTGTCGGCGGTCTCGGGGGCGACCACGTGGGCGTCCCAGATCTTCTCGAACAGAGTGCGTGGAGCGCTCATGCAGAAGCCTCCATCGAAGCCGGCTGTTGATGAGGAGTGCGGCCATGGATGGCCGCTTTTTGATCTTCGCGGTCAGGGACGACCGCACTAGTAAACCCTTGGCTCGGGTTCGCCGTGCCGCCCACCGGAGCATGCACAAAACCCAGCCACCCCCACCGATCCCGCGTCCGCCCGTCGAACAAGCCGAAGAACGCCTCGCGCAGCCCGCGCGTCACCGGGCCGGGCTTGCCTTGGCCCACCGGCTTGCGGTCCACCGAGCGCACCGGGGTGATCTCGGCGGCGGTGCCGGTCATGAACACCTCGTCGGCGGTGTACAGCGCCTCGCGCGGCAGGTCGCGCTCTTCCACCGGGATGCCCAGCTCGCCGGCCAGGGTGATCACGCTGTCGCGGGTGATGCCGCCGAGGATGCCGGCGCTGGACGGCGGGGTGAGCAGCTTGCCGCGCTTCACCACGAACAGGTTCTCGCCGGAGCCTTCGCTGAGCAGGCCGTTGTGGCCCAGCGCGATGCCTTCGTCGTAGCCGCCGCGGCGCGCTTCCAGCGCGATCAGCTGGCTGTTGAGGTAGTTGCCGCCGGCCTTGGCCCAGCTCGGCAGGGTGTTCGGCGCGGGGCGGTTCCACGAGGACACGCAGACGTCGGCGCCGCGTTCGGCGGCGTCGCCCAGGTAGGCGCCCCATTCCAGCGCCATGATCGCCACGTCCACCGGCGCGTCGCCGCGCGGCAGCACGCCCAGGCCGCCGGCGCCGCGGAACACGATCGGCCGCACGTAGGCGGACTTCAGCCCGTTGGCGCGGATCACCTCCAGGCAGGCGGCGTTGATCTCCGCCTCGCTGTAGCCGATGCCGATCTCGTACACCTTGGCCGACTCGAACAGCCGCCGGGTGTGGTCGGCCAGGCGGAAATAGGCAGGGCCGTCGGGCGTGGCGTACACGCGCTCGCCCTCGAACACCGAGGAGCCGTAGTGCAGGGCGTGCGTGCTGACGTGGACGGTGGCTTCGCTCCACGGCTTGATGCGGCCGTTGTGCCAGAGGAAGGGCGTGCTCATCGGGAGGCTCCCAGGGTCTTGGTTTTCGCGGTGCGCGGGGAAGGGGAAGCGGCCGGCTGCGCGGCCGGCGCGTGCTGTTCGATGCGGTTGACGATGGCCAGCGCGGCCTGCGCCGCGGCCTCGACGATGTCGGTGCTGACGCCGTGGCCGTTCCAGTCGCGGCCGGCGTGGCGCGCGGCGAGGCGGGCCTCGCCCTGCGCGTCGCCGCCTTCGCCCACGGCCTGGATCTGGAAGCGGCTCAGTTGCAGCCCGGTGCCGGTGGCGCGCTCGATCGCGCGCAGCACCGCGTCCACTGGGCCGTCGCCCAGCGCGGCTTCGGCCACTTCGCGGCCGTCCTCGTGGCGCAGTTTCACCGAGGCGGACGCGCCCGCGCCCAGGTGCGCGCTGGTGTCCAGCCGGGTCAGCCGCCACGGGCCGGCGGCGTCGGGATCGCGGCCGCGCGCCAGCGCGTCCAGGTCGTCGTCGTGGATCTCGCGCTTCTTGTCGGCCAGCGCCTTGAAGCGGGCGAAGACGTCGTCCAGCGCCGCGTCGTCGGGCGCGTGGCCCAGCGCTTCCAGCCGCTTGCGCAGCGCGGCGCGGCCGGAGTGCTTGCCCAGCACCAGCTTGGTCTCGGCAATGCCCACGTCCTCGGGACGCATGATCTCGTAGGTGTCGCGGTGCTTGAGCATGCCGTGCTGGTGGATGCCCGACTCGTGCGCGAAGGCGTTGTCACCCACGATCGCCTTGTTGCGCTGGACCGACTGGCCGGTCAGCTCGGTGAGCAGGCGCGAGGCGGGGTACAGCTTGCGCGTGTCGATGCGCGTATCGGTGCCGAAGTACGCGCCGCGCACCTTCAGCGCCATCACGATCTCTTCCAGCGAGGCATTGCCGGCGCGCTCGCCGATGCCGTTGATGGTGCACTCCACCTGGCGCGCGCCGGCGCCCACCGCGGCCAGGCTGTTGGCCACCGCCATGCCCAGGTCGTTGTGGCAGTGACTGGAGAACACCACCCGCTCCGCGCCCTTCACGTTGGCGCGCAGGTAGGCGAAGCGTTCGGCGATCTCGGCCGGCGTCATGTAGCCCACCGTGTCCGGCGCGTTCACCGTGGTGGCGCCGGCGGCGATGGCGGCGGAGAACACCTCGACCAGGAACTCCGGCTCGGTGCGCATCGAATCCTCGGCGGAGAACTCCACCTCGTGGCACAGCCCGCGTGCCCGCTCCACCGCGGCCACCGCGGCGTCCAGCACCTGCGCCTTGCTCATGCCCAGCTTGTGCTCGCGGTGCAGCGGGCTGGTGGAGAGGAACACGTGGATGCGCGAGCGTCGCGCCTGCTCCAGCGCGCGGCCGGCACTGTCGATGTCGCCCGGCACGCAGCGCGCCAGCGCGCAGGCGGTGGTGTCGCGCAGCATGCCGGCGATCTCCGCCACGGCGGCGAAATCGTCCGGCGAGGCCTGCGGGAAACCCGCCTCGAGCACGTCCACCCCGAGCGCCTCGAGCATCTGCGCCATGCGCAGCTTGGCGCGCCGGTCCATCGAGAAGCCGGGCGTCTGCTCGCCGTCGCGCAGGGTGGTGTCGAAGATGCGCACGCGGTCGGCGGCTACGTCGCCGGCCTCGCTCTGCTCGTGGTGCTGCTGGGTTTCCATCGCTTGGCTCCGCTCAAGGATGCGGTGCCGAGGGCAACAAAAAACCCCGCGCCATTTCTGGTGCGGGGTTCTTCGGGTGTTTTCAGGTTCGTTTTCTAGCTACCTGGACACATGCCCTCAGCCCGCACCTCCGTTGGTAATAAGGAGTACGAGTACAAGGGCAATAAGAAGCGTGCCGCGAAGCCGCAGCAGGCCGGCGATCGTCGCGAGACGATGGCTTTCGGCGATGCGGCGGTGGCTGTTGCGCTGCGACATGCGATCGACCCTACGGCAGCCCGGTGGGCTTGTCAAACATTTTCTTCATGACGATTTTTCCGATGTGCCCGCGAAGCGGATGCGCAGGCGTATGGACGGCCATACGTCCATACGATCGCGGATCAGCGCGCCAGCGCCTCGCGCAGGTAGAGCTGCAGGGCGTGTCGCAGGCCGTCCAGCGCGGCCTTGCGCCCGGGCATGCCGGGCTCGGCGTTCACCGCCACCGCGGCCTTCATCAGCTGTTGCGCCACGGTCGCCGCGGCGTGCAGTTCGCGCGCATCGCGCCATGGCGCATGCGCGGCAAGCACGGCCTGAAGCTCCGCGCGCACGCGGCGCCGCACCGCCAGCGCCTGCGCGATGGGGATCGGCGCGGATTCGATCAGCGCCACGAAGGCGGGGTGGCGGCGGCGGAAATCCACCAGCAGGCGGATCAGCGTGGCGCCGAGGCGATCGGTGTCCAGCGCCGGCGCCTGCGCGGCCAGCCGTTGCAGGCGGCCGTACAGGTCGTCCGTGCAATCGTCCAGCAGCGCCTGCGCCAGCAACTCCCGGGTGGGGAAGAACTGGTACAGCGAACCGATCGCCGAACCGGCGCGCGCGGCCACCTCGGTCATGGTGGTGCCGGCGTACCCCTTCTCCACGAAACAGGCGGCGGCCGCCGCCAGCAGCGCCGCCACCCGCTCGCGGCCGCGCTGGCGACGCGGTGCGCGTGTCGCGGCGGTACCGGAGGTGGATTTCTGCGGAGGCATCTCACGTTCCTTGGCGCGGCGGCTGCATCGTCGACGGACGGCAAGGGTAGCGCAGTGCGGTTTCCCGCCATCGCGCGGCTGGTCTGCAGGCTCCTGCGCCACGGCGATGAAAGCGTTTCCTTCCATGGCCGCCCGTTGCCGCCTGGAGCCCGGATCACGGTGCGGACCGCAGCCGACCTGGTTTTGCCGATGCTGCATTGCCGCGCCCGCCTGCGCGACTGGCCTGGCCCTATCCGGCGGTTGTTTGCAGGCGCCGGAAGAAAAGGTGGCGTGGCGGGCTATGGTTTTCTTTTGCACTGCAATGCGGGCGTCCCGGCAGGTCACTTTACAAGCTTTGATGAAAACGTTTACGTTGCTCGCCGGGCCGGGAAGTGGCGGCCGTGGCTACGGGGAGAGCGGATGTGACGGTGACCATCAAGGACGTAGCACGCGAAGCGAAGGTCTCGGTGGCCTCGGTGTCGCGCGCGCTCAACGGCGCCGGCGGCGTGACCACCGCCACCGAGAAGCGCATCCGCGAGGCGGCCGCGCGCCTGCGCTACGTGCCGCACGGCGCCGCCCGCAGCCTGATCACCCGGCGCACCCACACCATCGGCGCGCTGCTGCCCGACCTGCACGGCGAGTTCTTCTCCGAGCTGATCCGCGGCATCGACCAGAAGGCGCGCGCCCACGGCCTGCACCTGCTGGTATCCAGCGCGCACGACGGCGTGGACGACGCGGCGGCGGCGCTGCGCGCCATGCAGGGCCGGGTCGACGGCATCCTCATCCTGTCCTCGCGCGTGGACGAGGCCTTCCTCAAGGCGAACCTGCCGCAGGACCTGCCCGCGGTGCTGCTCAACAGCCCGCTGGAAGACGGCACCCACGCGGTGCTCAACATCGACAACTTCGCCGGCACCTACGCGATGGTGCGGCACCTGCTCGGCGTGGGCCACGAGCGCATCGCCTTCGTCACCGGGCCGAAGGACAACTTCGACGCGCAGCAGCGCGAGCAGGGCTTCCGTGCGGCGATGGCGGAGTTCATGCCGAACGCGTCGCCGCGGATCGTCGCGGGCGACTTCACCGAGCGCTCGGGGCTGCGCGCCGGGCGCGAGCTGCTGGCCGCGAAGTCGCGCCCGCAGGCCGTGTTCGCCGCCAACGACATGATGGCGGTGGGCTGCCTGCAGGCCTTCAGGGAGGCCGGCCTCGACGTGCCCGGGGACATCGCGCTGGCCGGCTTCGACGACATCCCGATCGCGCGCTACGTCGCGCCGCCGCTCAGCACGGTGCGGGTGCGCATCGCCGACCTGGGCCGGAACGCGATGGAGCTGCTGGCCGACCTGATCGAGCGGCCGGGGCCTTCGGCCGCGTCCGTGCACACGCTGGGCTGCGACATCGTCGTCCGTGATTCATGTGGAGCGCATCTCGCCAGGAACGCAAGCGGGGGGAATCGTCGTTCGTCCGATCCATGACAAGAGTGGAGGGGAGTCCATGAGCTGTCACAGCAAGACAAACAAGCGGTTGCTCGCCGGCCTCGTGGCCGGCGCGTTCGTCACCCTCGCGGCCGGCGGCATGCCCGCGCGGGCACAGACGGCAAACGCCACCCTGCGCGGCAGCGGCCCGGCGAACGCCCAGGTCACCGCGAAGAACGTGGCCACCGGCGCCGTGCGCGTCACCCGCACCGACAGCCGCGGCAGCTATGCGCTGGTCGGGCTGCAGCCCGGCACCTACCGGGTCGACGCCGGGCCGGGCACGCAGCGCACGGTCACGCTCACCGTCGCCTCCACCGCCACGCTCAACCTGGCGGCCGCCAAGGCGCCGGCGGGGACGACCACGCTCGGCGCGGTGACGGTCACCGCTACCACCCTGCGCGAAGTGAAGACGCCCGAGGTGGGCGGCACCATCTCCCTGCGCCAGATCCAGACCATCCCGCAGATCTCGCGCAACTTCCTGGAGTTCGCCGACACCGTGCCGGGCATGGTGTTCAACGTCGATTCCTCCGGCCACACCTCGCTGCGCGGCGGCGCGATGAACGACAGCTCGGTCAACGTCTACATCGACGGCGTGGGCCAGAAGAGCTACGTGAAGGAAGGCGGCGTGGCGGGCCAGTTCGCCAGCCAGGGCAACCCGTTCCCGCAGCTGGCGATCGGCGAGTACAAGGTCATCACCTCCAACTACAAGGCCGAGTACGACCAGATCGCCAGCGCCGCGGTGACCGCGCAGACCAAGTCCGGCACCAACGAGTTCCACGGCGAGACGTTCTACCGCTACACCAACGACGCGTTCCGCGAACGCACGCCGGCGGAGAAGGACGCCGGCCGCAAGACGGCCTCGCAGGAGAAGGAATACGGCTTCGCCCTGGGCGGGCCGATCATCCAGGACAAGATGCACTTCTTCCTCACCTACGAGGCCAAGCGCTTCAACACCCCGATCACGGTGGTGCCGAGCGCGGACGCCGCGCCGGGCGCCGCCCACCTGCCGCCCGAGGTCGCCGCCCAGCTCGGCCCGGCCAACCTGCCGTTCCGGGAGAACCTGTACTTCGCCAAGATCGACTGGGAGCCGACCGACCGCGACCGCATCGAGGCCACCGCGCAGATCCGCCGGGAAGACCAGTACGACGGCATTGGCGACCAGGACGCCGCCTCGGCCGGGTTCGACGTCAAGAACGACGACAAGCGCTACGCGCTGCGCTGGCAGCACAGCGGCGAGGCCTACTTCAACGAGCTGCTGTTCACCTACGAAAGCTCGTTCAACAAGCCGACCGCGCTGAACTACGGCAACGGCTACTCGTACACCTGGTCGCGCGCCAATGATCCCACCATCGTCTCGGTGGGCGCGGCCAGCCCGCTGGCGACGCAGAACAAGGGCCAGCGCGGTCCCGCGATCCAGGACGACCTGACCTTCAACGACCTGGAGTGGCACGGCGACCACGTGGTCAAGATCGGCTTCAAGAAGAAGCTGGCCACGCTGGAGGCGGCGGACGCGGCGGACGTCAATCCGCAGTTCACCTACAACGTCACCAGCGCCGGTACCGCGGCCACGCCGTACAAGGCGTTCTTCACCAAGCCGGTGCTCGGCCTGGGGCTGTCGCCCACGGTGACCACCAAGAGCCAGCAGTTCGGCGCCTACGTGCAGGACGACTGGGACGTCAACGACAAGCTCACCCTGAACCTGGGCGTGCGCTGGGATTACGAGCGCACGCCGTCGTACACCGACTTCGTGACGCCGGCCAACGTGATCGCCGCGCTGAACAGCCAGGATCCCAACGCCCCCGCCGGGCAGACCTACGCGCAGACGCTGGCCAGGGGCGGCATCGACGTCAACGACTACATCAGCAACGGCCACAACCGCAGCGCCTACAAGGGCGAGTGGCAGCCGCGGCTGGGCTTCTCCTACGACCTGTTCGGCGACGAGGCGCACGTGATCCACGGCGGCGCCGGCCGCGCCTACGACCGCGACCTGTACGACTACCTCCAGCTGGAGACCACCAAGTCGGCGCTGCCGGAATACACGATCTACTTCCAGGACCCGGCCACCGGCCAGTGCTACAAGGGCAACACGCCCTGCTACCCGTGGGACCCGAAGTACCTGCAGGGCCTGGGCAACCTGCAGGCGCTGCTCGGCGCGGCGAGCAACGCCGGCACCGAGGTCGACATGCTCAACAACAAGTTGAAGGCGCCGTACTCCGACCAGTTCAGCCTGGGCATGTCCAACCAGTTCGGCGCGTGGCAGACCGACGCCACGGTCACCCGCATCCTCAGCCATGACGGCTTCGCCTTCACCCTGGGCAACCGCTACCCGGACGGCGCGTTCTTCAAGGACAACAGCCAGCCGTGGGGCAACGGCATCCCCGGCTTCGGCGCGATGATCGTCGGCAACAACGGCATCGCCACGCGCACCACCCAGCTGCTGCTGTCGGCCGAGAAGCCGTACACGAAGGAGTCGGGCTGGGGCGCCACCTTCGCCTACACCTTCACCCACGCCAAGCAGAACCGCGACATCGGCGAGCACTATTCCTTCGACGAGGCGACCATCGGCGACTACCCGTTCATCACCTCCAACGCCGCGGCCAAGCACCGCTTCGTGGCCACCGGCAACATGGACGGCCCGTGGGGCCTGGTGCTGTCGGCCAAGCTGACCCTGGCCACGCCGCTGCCGTTCAACGGCATCGGCTGCTTCGCCAACGTGGAGTTCGCCACCGGCACCGACTGCTCGCCGGTGGCGGCCACGCCGCCGGGCTCGAAGTTCCTCATCGGCGGCAAGATCTGGGGCTACCGCGACATCGACTTCCAGGCCACCAAGAACTTCGACCTCGGCCACGGCATCACCCTGTATGGCCGCTTCGACGTGATGAACGTGTTCAACTGGAAGAACTTCGTCGACTACATTCCGACCTACGACGACAACGGGCACACCGCGGTGGTCTACAACCCGGTCGGCAATATCACCTTCGTGCCGCGCACGTTCAAGTTCGAGGTGGGCATGAAGTTCTGAGGCGGCGCCGGGGATGGCGCCGCCGTCCCCGGCACGACGTGGCGCGCGGCAACGCGCCGTGCGCCGGATTCCGCACACGGGAGACCTGGCGCTGATGGCATTCCGGCACATCCGTACCTGCCTGGCGACCTTGCTGGTCGCGCTGCTGGCCATCAGCGGCGGCGCGCCGGCCGCCGCCGCAACCGCCACGCAGGCGGCCGGCAGCTACGCCGCGCTGCCCGCGTCGCAGCGCGCGGTGTTCGACGACCTGGAGCGCCGCACCTTCCAGTGGTTCTGGGACACCACGCCGGCGGCGAACGGCCTCACCCCCGACCGCTGGCCCGGCGCCGCGCCGTCCAGCATCGCCGCGGTGGGCTTCGCCCTGACCGCCTACGGCATCGGCGCCGAGCGCGGCTACGTCACGCGCGCGCAGGCGGCGCAGCGCACGCTGGCCACCCTGCGCTTCTTCGCGCACGCGCCGCAGGGCGACGGGGCGCGTGGCGTCAGCGGCTACCACGGCTTCTTCTACCATTTCCTCGACATGAAGACCGGCCTGCGCCAGGGCGGCACCGAGCTGTCCAGCATCGACACCACGCTGCTGCTCGGCGGGGTGCTGTTCGCGCAGTCCTACTACGACCGCGACACGCCGCAGGAGCGCGAGATCCGTGCGCTGGCGGACACGATCTACCGCCGCGTGGACTGGACCTGGATGCAGCCGCGGCCGCCGCTCGTCAGCATGGGCTGGACGCCGGAGCGCGGCTTCATCGACGCCGACTGGGCCGGCTACAGCGAGGCCAACCTGCTCTACATCCTCGCCCTGGGCTCGCCCACCCACGCGCCGCCGGCGCAGGCGTGGGCGGCGTGGACCCGCACCAACGACAAACAGTGGGGCCGCTTCCACGGCTACGAGTTCCTCAACTTCGCGCCGCTGTTCGGCCACCAGTACAGCGCGGCGTGGATCGACTTCCGCGGCATCCGCGACGCCTACATGCGTCGCCACGGGCTCGACTACTTCGAGAACGCGCGCCGCGCCGCCCACGCGCAGCGCGCCTATGCGATCGCCAACCCGGGCGGCTGGGCCGGCTATGGCGCCGACGTCTGGGGCCTGACCGCCAGCGACGGCCCGGGCGGCGCGACCATGCGGGTGAACGGTGTGCTGCACGGCTTCAAGGGCTACAACGCGCGCGGTGCCGGGCTGGACTACGTCGACGACGACGGCACCATCGCGCCGACCGCCGCGGCGGGCTCGATCGCCTTCGCGCCGGATATCGCGGTGCCGGCGGTGCTGGCCATGCATCGCGACTACGGACGCTGGATCTACGGCCGCTACGGATTCCTCGATGCCTTCAACCTCACCCTGCGCGATCCGCTCATCCCGCCGGATGCGGGCCGGGTGGTGCCCGGCTTCGGCTGGGTCGACACCGACTACATCGGCATCGACCAGGGGCCGATCCTGCTGATGCTGGAAAACTGGCGCAGCGGCTTCGTGTGGACGGTGATGAAGAAGAACCCCTACGTCCGCCGGGGACTGCAGCGCGCCGGCTTCACCGGCGGCTGGCTGGAACGCGGGCAGTCACCGGCACGTGGCCGGTGGCGGCGACCTGTCCGGCCCATCATTCCGGCGCAGGCCGGAGGCGCTTTTCAACGGGCGAAGGCCGGGTCATCCAGCCGCCGTGCGACTCGGGCGGGCGTGGTCGCCACTGGGCCCCGGCCAGCGCCGGGATGACGCGCCAAAGCGTGGGGCAGGTATGCGCTGCTCTCGCGGGAATGACGGCAACGTAACGGCGCGTGGGGTAGGGCACCGGCCATGACGGACTCGCGCGAACGGCTTCGACGGTGGCAGCGGGCGCTGGCGCTCGCCATTGCCGTGCTGTGGCTCGCCGGCTGTGGCGGCAAGACGCCGGATACCCTGGTGTTCTGGACCTTCGGCAGCGAGGGCGAAGCCATCGCGCCACTGCTGCCGGGCTTCGAGCGCGCGCACCCGGGCATCCGCGTGGAGGTGCAGCAACTGCCGCTGAGCGCGGCGCACGAGAAGCTGCTCACCGCGTTCGCCGGCGGCACCACGCCGGACCTGGCACAGCTCGGCAACACCTGGCTGGCGGAACTGGTGGCGCTGCGCGCACTGGCGCCGCTCGATGCGCGCATCGAGCATTCGGCGACGGTACGGCCGTCGGACTACTTCGCCAGCATCTGGTCGACCAACGTCGTCGACGGCACGCTGTACGGCATCCCGTGGTACGTGGACACGCGGCTGCTGTTCTACCGCAGGGACCTGCTGCGGCAGGCGGGCTTCGATGCGCCGCCACGCGACTGGGCCGAATGGCGACGCCAGCTGGCTGCGCTCAGCCATCCCGGGCGCAAGGTCTACGGCATCCTGCTGCCCACCAACGAGTACGAGCAGCTGCTGTCGCTGGCCTTGCAGCAGCCCGACCCGCTGCTGCGCGACGGCGGCCGCCGCGGCAATTTCGAAAGCGCCGGCTTCAGGCGCGCGCTGGCGTTCTACGTGGACACCTTCCGCCTGCACCAGGCGCCGGCGGTCACCAACGTCGAGGCCGGCAACCCGTGGGAGGAATTCGGCCGCGGCACCTACGCGTTCTACCTGTCCGGGCCGTGGAACATCGGCGAGTTCCGCCGGCGCCTGCCCGCCGCCGAGCAGGACGACTGGGCCACCGCGCCGCTGCCCGGCCCCGACGGTCCCGGCGCGGGGCTGGCGGGCGGCGGCAGCCTGGTGGTGTTCCGCGCGTCGCGCCATCCGCGCGAGGCGTGGGCGCTGATCGAGTACCTGTCGCAGCCGGCGGTGCAGCGCCGTTTCTACGAACTCACCGGCGACATGCCGCCGCGCCGCAGCAGCTGGGACAGCCCGGTGCTGCGCGACGACCCGCAGGCGCGTGCCTTCCGCGAGCAACTGGAGCGGGTGAAGCCCACGCCGGCGGTGCCCGAATGGGAGCGCATCGCCACCATGATGCAGCAGGTCGCCGCGCGCGCCGTGGCCGGCGAGCTGACGGTCGACCAGGCCGCGGCCGAGATGGACCGCCAGGCCGACCGCATCCTCGCCAAGCGCCGCTGGATGCTCGACCGCGCGGAGGCGAGGCGATGACCCCGTGCCCGCTCGCGCTTTCTCCCTCCCCTGCGTGCAGGGGCGGGGCGGGGTGGGGTCGCTCTCCATGCCGCTGCGGAATCGATCCAGCCTTGGTGTGGCGTGCATGAATGCCCGCCGCGCCGCCTGGCTGTTCCTCGCCCCCGCGCTGCTGGTGCTAGTGCCGTTCTTCGTGCTGCCGGTGCTGGGCGCGTTCGCGCTCAGCCTCACCGACTACGACCTGTACGCGCTGGCCGACATCCACAACCTGCGCTTCGTGGCGCTGGCCAACTACTGGGCGCTGCTGCACCGACCACTGTTCTGGGCCGCGCTGGGGCACACGCTGTACTTCGTGGCGGTGGGCGTGCCGCTGTCGATGGCGGTGTCGCTGGGCGCGGCGCTGCTGCTGCACTCGCCGCTGGCGCGGTGCCGGGCGTTCTTCCGCACCGCGCTGTTCGCGCCGGTGGTGACCACCGCGGCCGCGGTGGCGGTGGTGTGGCGCTACCTGTTCGACACGCGGTACGGCTGGGTGAACCACGCGCTGGGCTGGCTCGGCATCCACCCGGTGGATTGGCTGGGCGACCCGCACTGGGCGATGCCGGCGATCATCCTGTTCGCGGTGTGGAAGAACTTCGGCTACAACATGATCATCTTCCTCGCCGGCCTGCAGGCGATCCCCGTCGAGCTGTACGAGGCCGCGCGCATCGACGGCGCCTCGGCGTGGCGGCAGTTCCGCCACGTCACCCTGCCGCTGCTGGGGCCGACCGCGCTGATGGTGGCCGTGCTCACCGTGTCGGGCTACTTCCAGCTGTTCGCCGAGCCCTACGTGATGACCGAGGGCGGCCCGCTGCAGAGCACCACCAGCGTGCTGTACCTGATGTACGAGGACGGCTTCAAGTGGTGGAACCTCGGCACCGCCTCGGCGGTGGCGTTCCTGCTGTTCGCGGCGATGTTCGCGGTGACCGCGTCGATGCTGCGGCTGGCGCGGCGCAGGGGCTGGGCATGAACCCGCGCCTGGCCCGCGCGCTGGTCAACGGCCTGCTGGCCGGCGGCGCCGTGGTGGCGCTGTTTCCGCTCTTATGGATGCTGTCGGCATCGTTCATGCCGGCGGGCGCGGCCAGCACGCTGCCGCCGCCGTGGTGGCCGGCGCATCCCACGCTGGGCAACTACCACGCGCTGTTCGTGCGCGCGGGCATGGGGCGCTACCTGCTCAACAGCCTGCTGGTCTCCGGCGCGATCACCGCGCTTTCGCTGGCCTGCAACCTGCTGGCCGGCTACGCCTTCGCCAAGCTGCGCTTCGCCGGGCGCGAGCGGCTGTTCCGCGCGGTGCTCGGCCTGCTGGTGATCCCCGCGCAGGTGGCGATGCTGCCGCTGTTCCTGATGTTCGAGTACGCGGGTCTGGTGGACAGCTACGCCGGCGTGATCCTGCCCGGCATGGCCACGGCGTTCGGCATCTTCCTGGTGCGCCAGTACGCGCGCGGCATCCCCGACGAGCTGCTGGAGGCGGCGCGCATCGACGGCGCGGGCGAGCTGCGCATCTTCGTGCAAATCGTGCTGCCGCTGCTGAAGCCGGTGATCGCCACGCTGGCGATCTACACCTTCCTCACCGCGTGGAACGACTTCATGTGGCCGCTGATCGAGCTGACCGGGCAGGACCACTACACGTTGCCGCTGGGCCTGGCCTCGCTGGCGCGCGAGCATGCGCGCGACAGCGAGCTGATGATGGCCGGCGCGGTGGTCACCGTGCTGCCGGTGCTGGTGCTGTTCCTGGCCATGCAGCGTTACTACATCGACGGGCTGCTGCTGGGCAGCGTGAAGGGATGAGCGCGCGCATGCTCCTGCCGGCCATCCAGAGGCGTGCGAGCTCCCGCACGGCGGACTCCCTCCCCTGCTTGCAGGGGAGGGTCGGGGAGGGGTCCCGCAACCTCGCGGCAAGACCGCCTGCCCCCTCCCAGCCTCCCCCTGCAAGCAGGGGGAGGAGACAAGCGTCGGCGCAGGGGTCGAACGCCGCGCGCCCCTTCCGCCGCGTCCCCGCCTCAGCCGATCCGCGTGCCTTCGCGCGGATCGAAGAAGTGCAGACGCCCCGGCGCGGTGCCGAAGCGCATCGTCTCGCCGGGCGCGGCCGCGAGGCCGGGCGATGTGCGCGAGACCAGCGCGTGGTCGCCGTAGCGCAGGTTGAGGAACACCTCGTTGCCGACCGGTTCGAGCACTTCGAGCTGCGCTTCCAGCGCGGCGCCGGGATCGTCCGCCGCGAGCGGATGCAGGTCCTCGGGGCGCAGCCCGAGCACGACCTCGCGGTCGCGCCACGCCTGCAATGCCGGCGCCTGCGGCGGCTCGCCCAGCGCGATCGCGCCCTGCGGCGTGGCCAGGACCAGGCCGCCATCGAGGTGCAGCGTGCCGCGCAGCAGGTTCATCGCGGGGCTGCCCAGGAAGCCGGCCACGAACAGGTTGGCCGGCCGCCGGTACAGGGCCATCGGCGTGTCGACCTGCTGGATCGCGCCGTCGTCCAGCACCACGATGCGCTGGCCCAGCGTCATCGCCTCCACCTGGTCGTGGGTGACGTAGATCGTGGTGGCGCCGAAGCGGCGATGCAGCCGCGCGATCTCCACCCGCATCGACAGGCGCAGCCGCGCGTCGAGGTTGGACAGCGGCTCGTCGAGCAGGAACACCGCCGGCTGGCGCACCATCGCGCGGCCCAGCGCCACGCGCTGGCGCTGGCCGCCGGACAACGCCGCGGGACGCGCGTCCAGCCGCTGGTCCAGTTCCAGCAGGCGCGCCACCTCGCCCACGCGCCGCGCGATCTCCGCCTTCGGCACGCCGCGCAGGCGCAGGCCGAAGCCCAGGTTCTCGGCCACCGTCATGTGCGGGTACAGCGCGTAGTTCTGGAACACCATCGCGATGTCGCGGTCCTTCGGCGGCACCTCGTTCACCTCGCGGCCGCCGATGCGCAGCGTGCCGGCGCTGGGCGTTTCCAGTCCCGCGATCATGCGCAGCAGGGTGGTCTTGCCGCAGCCGGAGGGGCCGACCAGCACCAGCAGTTCGCCGTCGGCGATCTCGACGCTGGCGCCGGCCACGGCGACGTGGCCGTCCGGGTAGACCTTGCGCACGTTGTCCAGGCTGACGGTGGCCATGGCGGTCGATCCTGCTGCAAGGGCGGCGCGGGTTGGCGTCGCCGGGTGGCGTTCGGCTATTCTGGGCATGTAATCGATTACATCAAGCCGCAATGCGGCATCCGGGAGTTTCCCTGGCCATGACGCGACGATTCCGCTTTCCGGACGGCTTCCTCTGGGGCGCGGCCACCTCCGCCTACCAGATCGAAGGCTCGCCGCTGGCGGACGGCGCCGGCCCGAGCATCTGGCAGCGCTTCGCGCACACGCCGGGCATGATGGCGGACGGCGACACCGGCGACGTGGCCTGCGACCACTACCGCCGCTACAAGGACGACGTGCGGCTGATGCGCGCGCTGGGCCTGCAAAGCTACCGCTTCAGCGTGAACTGGTCGCGCGTGCTGCCCGAGGGCACCGGGCGGGTCAACCCGAAGGGGCTCGACTTCTACTCGCGGCTGGTGGACGAGCTGCTGGAGCACGGCATCGCGCCCAACGTCACGCTGTTCCACTGGGACCTGCCCGCGGCGCTGGACGACCGCGGCGGCTGGCTGAACCGCGACAGCGCGCACTGGTTCGCCGACTACGCCACGACGATGTTCAGGGCGCTGGACGACCGCGTGCCGCAGTGGAGCACGCTCAACGAACCGTGGGTGGTGGTGGACGGCGGCTACCTGCGCGGCGCGCTGGCGCCGGGCCACCGCAACCTGTACGAGGCGCCGATCGTGGCGCACAACCTGATGCGCGCCAGCGGCGCCGGCATCGAGGCCTACCGCGCGCACGGCCGCCACGCGATCGGCGTGGTATTCAACATCGAGCCCAAGTACCCGGCGTCCGACAGCGCGGAGGATCTCGCCGCCACGCGCCGCGCGCATGCCTACATGAACCTGCAGTTCGCCGACCCCGCGCTGCTCGGCAGCTACCCGCCCGAGCTGCGCGAGGTGTACGGCGCGGCCTGGCCGGACGTCCCCGCGGACGATTTCCGGCTCACGCGGCAGCCGGTGGATTTCGTCGGCCTCAACTACTACACGCGCGCGGTGGTGCGGCACGACGCGGATGCGTTGCCGCTGCGCGCCGCACCGGTGTACCAGCCCCACCGCACCCACACCGAGACCGGCTGGGAGGTGTACGAGCAGGGCCTGGTCGACATGCTGACCGGCTTCCGCCAGCGCTACGGCAACCTCCCGCTGTACATCACCGAGAACGGCGCGGCCTTCTACGACCCGCCGGTGGCCGATGGCGAGGTGCTGCCGGACCCGCTGCGCACGGACTACCTGCGCCGCCACCTGCAGGCGGCGCACCGGGCCATCGAGGCCGGCGTCGACCTGCGCGGCTACTACGCCTGGTCGCTGCTGGACAACCTGGAATGGTCGCTGGGCTATGCCAAGCGCTTCGGGCTGTACCACGTCGACTTCGCCACCCAGAAGCGCACGCCCAAGGCCAGCGCGAAGCTCTACGCGCGGGTGATCGCGAGCCACGGCGAGGCGCTGGGCGAGCCATGAACCGCCGAACGACATGCACGATGGAGAGGAGCCGATGAAAGCGAAGCCGAAGCTGTTGCACGCCGCGCTGGGCCTGCTGGCCGCGTGCCTGTTCGCCGCGGGGGCCGCGCAGGCCGCGCCGGCGGCGGCCGACACCGTGCAGGTCAAGGTCGACGCGAAGGCGCCGGGCACGCCGTTCCCGCACTTCTGGGAGCGGATGTTCGGTTCCGGCCGCGCCTCGCTGGCATTGCGCGACGACTACCGCAAGGACCTCGTCGCCGTGAAGCAGGCCACCGGCTTCGGCTACGTGCGCTTCCACGGCATCCTCGACGAGGACGTGGGCCTGTTCCATCTCGGCAAGAACGGCCAGCCGTTCTACAACGCCGCCGACATGTCGGGCGCGGACGCCCGGCCGGTCTACAACTTCTCCTACGTGGACCAGATCTACGACGGCCTGCTGGAACGCGGCGTGCGCCCCTTCGTGGAGCTGGGCTTCATGCCGGACGACCTGTCGTCCGACCCCAAGGCGAGGCAGGATTTCTGGTACCACCCCAACGTGGCGCCGCCGAAGGACTACGCGCTGTGGGACGGCATGATCCGCGCCTTCGCGCAGCATCTGGTCGCGCGCTACGGCATCGATGAAGTGTCGCAGTGGTATTTCGAAGTGTGGAACGAGCCGAACATCGGCTTCTGGGCCGGCGATCCCAAGATGCCGACCTACTACACGCTCTACGACCACACCGCGCGCGCGCTGAAGTCGGTAAGCCCGCGCCTGCGCGTGGGTGGTCCGGCCACGGCGCAGGCGGCGCAGGTCGCCGGATTCCTCAAGCACGTGCACGAGGCCCATGTGCCGGTGGATTTCGTCAGCACCCACGTCTACGGCGACGACACCGCGCAGAACGTGTTCCACAGCGACGAGCACATCCCGCGCAAGGACATGGTGTGCCGCGCGGTGGACAAGGTGCACAGGGAGGTGCTGGCCTCGCCGTATCCGAAGCTGCCCTTCATCATGAGCGAGTACAACGCCTCCTACGCCAACCTGCCCAACGTCACCGACACGGTCTACATGGGCCCGTGGCTCGCCAACACCATCCGTGCCTGCGCGGGCAAGGTGAACATGATGAGCTACTGGACGTTCTCCGACGTGTTCGAGGAGGGGGGCGTGGTGCGCTCGCCGTTCTATGGCGGCTTCGGCCTGATCGCCGAGCGCAACATCCCCAAGCCGGCCTTCAACGCCTTCGCGATGCTGCACAGGCTGGGCGACGTGCGGCTGCCGGCGCCTTCCGATGCCGTGCTCGCCACCCGCCGCACCGACGGCACCCTGGTGCTGGCGCTGTGGAACTACGCGCCGCCGGTGGGCGACACCGCCAGCTATGCCGTCGGCCAGCCGAAGGGCGACGCGAAGCACTTCGAGGTCGACGTGTCGTCATTGCCGGCGAATGCCACGGCGCAGGTATGGCGCCTGGACGAGGCGCACGGCAACGCCATCGCCGCGTTCGACCGCATGGGCCGGCCCGACTTCCCCACGCGCGAACAGATCGCGAAGCTGCGCAAGGCCGGCCGGATGGCCCCGCCCGAGCAGGTCGCGCTGCACGGCGGCAAGCTCGGTCTCGATGTCCCGCCGCAAGGCTTGGTGGTGGTCGAGGTGCGGTAACCCGGCGCCAGCCGAGCCCGATCGCCGCCAGGATGCGCAAGCCATCGGGCGACGGGACGAATCCGCCTTGCTGCGGCGCGTGACGGAGCGCAAAGGGTGATGCGGCGGGTGCCGTCACGCGTACGCCGGTTCCCGCAACCATTGCTTCAGCGCCTCGTCCCTGGCCGCCAGCGGCTCGGCACGGGCCGGGCGTTGCAGCATCGCCGCCAGCGCGGGCGGCACCGGCACGCGGCGGTCGGCCAGCGGCTCCACCACGCTTTCGAACTTCGCCGGATGGGCGGTGGCGACCACCGCCCAGGGCGCGGCGTCGCCCGCTTCGCGCAGGCGGTCGAGCAGGTGCATGGCGGTGGCGGTGTGGGGGCAGAACACTTCGCCATGGTCGCGCGCGTGGCGGGCCAGGGTGCGGCGGATGGTGGCATCGTCCACGCCCAGCGCCTGGGTCTGGGCGCGCAGGTCGGCGGCGTGGGGGAAGGTCCAGCGCAGGCGTTCGAAATTGCTGGGCGCGCCCACGTCCATCGCGTTGGCGAGGGTGGCGACGGCTTCGCGCGGGCGATAGTCGTGGCCTTCGAAGAACTCGGGCAGGGTGGGGTTGGCGTTGCAGGCCAGGCACACCTCGCCGACCGGCAGGCCGGTCTCGCGCACCCACAGCGCGGCCAGCGCGTTGCCCAGGTTGCCGGTGGGCACGATGAAGTTGAGCGGGGTGCCGTGCTCGCGCCACCAGCGCAATGAGGCATGCGCGTAGTAGCTCATCTGCGGCAGCAGGCGGCCCAGGCTGATGCTGTTGGCGGAGCTGAGCGGGCGTTCGGCCTGCAGTCCGGCATCGTTGAGCGCGGCCTTGACCATGCGCTGGCAGTCGTCGAAGCGGCCCTGCACGCGCAATGCCTGCACGTTGTCGCCGAAGCAGCCGAGCTGGTGCGCCTGGCGCGGCGAGACCAGGCCGTCCGGGTACAGGATCGCCACGCGCACGTCCGGCTGGCGATGGAACGCCGCACCCACCGCCGCGCCGGTGTCGCCGGAGGTGGCGACCAGGATGGTGAGCGGGCGTTCGTCCGCGCGCGGCAGCCGGCGCAGGCAGGCGGCGAGGAAGCGCGCGCCCACGTCCTTGAACGCGGCGGTGGGGCCGTGGAACAGCTCCAGCATGTGCGCGTCGTGGTGCGGCAGCGGGCGCAGCGGGGTGTCGAAGTCCAGCGCTTCCTTGCAGATGGCCGGCAACTGGGCGGCCAGCGGGTCGCCGGCGAAGAACGGCGCGAGCAGGGTGGCGGCGGTGTCGGCCAGCGTGTCGTGCGGGTCGAAGGCGGCGGGGTCGAGCCGCGGCAGCGCCTCGGGCACGTACAGGCCGCCGTCGGGCGCCAGGCCGGCGGCGATGGCGCCGCCGATCGTCACGGCAGGACTGCGGCCGCGGGTGCTGAGGTAAAGCAGGGGTTCGGTCATGGCGGGCTCGCGCATCAGGGCATGTCGTGCAGGGGGTCGACCAGGCGGGCGGGGGGGCCGTCGACCGCGTCGACGAAGGCGTCGCTGCCCAGTCCGGCTTCGGCGAAGGCGGCCCGCATCGCGGTGGCGGCGGCCTCGGCGTCGGCGCGGTGCTCGTACCAGCCGAACACGCTGGGGCCGCCGCCGGAGATGCTGGCGCCGAGGGCGCGATGATCCAATGCCGCCTGTTTCACGCGCATGAAGGCGGGCACCAGCGCGGCGCGGCGCGGCTCCACCAGCGTGTCCTTCAGGCCTTCGCGCACCAGCGCGGCGTCGCCCTGGAAGCAGCCGGCCAGCACCAGGGCGAGGTTGGCGCTCTGCGCCACGAACTCGCCCAGCGCGTAGTCGCCGGCCAGCGCGGCGCGCGCCCTGCGCGTCTCCAGCACGCAATGCGGGTGCACCAGCGCGCAATGCCAGTCCGGCGGCACCGGGATGCGCAGCAGGCGTTCGTGGGTGGCCAGCACCAGGCCGCCGAGCAGCATCGGACCGAGGTTGTCGCCGTGGCGGCTGCCGCTGGCCACGGCCTCGCCGTCCAGCGCGTAGCGGTACAGCGCCGCGGGCGGCAGCGGCTGCGACAGCAGCGCGTTGGCGGCCACCAGCGCGGCCGCGCAGGATGCCGCCGAGCCGCCCATGCCGGAGCCCAGCGCGATGCCCTTGTACAGGGTCAGCTCGAAGCCGTGCGGCAGGCGCAGGTCTTCGCGCAGCGCCAGCAGGGCCATGCCGGCGGTGTTGCGGTACGGGTCCAGCGGCAACCCGGCGACGGTGCCGTGGATGGCGGCGATGCGCACCACCGGTTCGTCGATCGCGCGCACCTCGGCATGGTCGCCCGCGCCGGCCATGGCGTGGCCGAGGATGTCGAAGCCCACCGCCACATTGCCCACGCTGGCCGGGGCGAAGGCGCGCGCCACGCGCGGGCGCGGCGGTGCGACGGCGGATGCGGGCGCGGCGTTGCACAGGGCGTCGGCGCTCATGACCGCACCGCCAGCGACTCGGCGATGCGCAGCAGGTCGGCGAACACGCCGGCGGCGGTCACCTCCGGTCCGGCGCCGGGACCCTGCACCAGCAACGGGTTGTCGCGGTAGCGCGCGGTGCGGAACTGCACCACGTTGTCGGTGAGCCGGGTATGCGCGAAGGCGTGCGTGGCCGGCAGCACCGCCAGCCGCACCTGCGCCCGGCCGTGGCGGTCGAGCCGGCCGACGTGGCGCAGCACGCCGCCGGCGGTGTGCGCCTTGGCCAGCAGCGCGTCCAGCGGTGCGTCCAGTTCGCGCAGGCGCTGCATGAAGGTCTCCAGCGGCAGCCCGGCCAGCGCGGGCGGCACCAGGCTCTCCACCTCCACGTCGTCCAGCGAAAGCGGCAGGCCGGCCTCGCGGGCCAGGATCACCAGCTTGCGCGCCACGTCGGCGCCGGAGAGGTCGGCGCGCGGGTCGGGCTCGGTATAGCCCTTGGCGTGCGCCTCGCGCAGCAGGGCGGAGAACGGCTGCAGGCCGTCGTGGCGGTTGCACAGCCAGGCCAGCGTGCCGGAGAACATGCCCTCGATGTCGAGCAGCTCGTCGCCGGTGTCGAGCAGGTCGCGCAACGTCTGCACCACCGGCAGGCCGGCGCAGACGGTGGCCTCGTAGCGGAAGCGCGCCCCCTCGGCGCAGGCGGCGCGGATCGCCTGCCAGCGTTCCAGCGGCCCGCTGCCGGCCAGCTTGTTCGGCGTCACCACGTGGATGCCGGCGGCCAGCCAGCCGGCGTAGTGCGCGGCCACCGCCTCGTGCGCGCTGCAGTCGACCAGCATCGCGTGGCGGTCGTCGTGGCCGCGCACGTGGGTGGCGAAGACGTCGAGGTCGGTAGGGCGCCAGGTCTGCGCGCTGTGGTGGCGCGCGTTCAGTTCGGGGTCGTCGCAGTCCAGCCACATGCGCTTGCTGGCGGCGACGCCGCGCAGCGACAGCTCCAGCCCTTCGCGCTCCAGCCGCGGCTGGGCGGCGCGCAGCTGCGCCAGCAGGGCGCCGCCCACCCGGCCGGGACCGATCACGCCCACCGCCAGGGTGCGGCGTCGGGTGGCGCCGGTGGTGGCGCGCAGGGCGGCGGGCAGCGGTTTGAGGGCTTCGGCAAGCGGTGTGGCGCAGGTATTCACAGTGACCTCCGGTGGAGGTCCCGTCCTTGCCTGGCGGTGTCGGATCGCGCCGGCCCGCCTCGTCGAGGGCGGGACCGTGGCGTGTAAGGGTTACTCGCGCGCGGACACCCACCCGTAGCCGGTGGTACCGGTACCGGTGGTAATGATCGTGGCGATGGTGGCGATGCCGCCTGCGACCAGCCGCGCGCGCCCGGCGGGAGCCGGGGCGTGGAACGTGCGTGCGGGCGCGGAGAAGGGCGACATGGCTTCGAAGATAGGGGGCGCCTTGCGCGGCTGTCAATAGACTTTGCGGAATATGGGGGCGTGGGCACAGGCGTCTGGACGTCCATACGTTCGCCGCCGCCTTCTCCCTCTCCCCGCCGGGGAGAGGAGGCGAACGCAAACAGCTTGCTCAGGGCGAGCCCCGCCCCTTGCCTCAATCCCCTCCCCAAAGGGGAGAGGGGGCAAAGCCTCAGCGCGACAGGTCGATCGTGTAGGTGGCCGTGCCGTCGCCGTTTTCCTTGAGCTGGCGGATGCCGTCGAAGCCGTCGGCGCGCGCCACGTCCTGCTTGCCGCTGGCGGCGGTGAAGGTCACCGGGCCGCGGGTCTTCAGCGGGGCGAAGCGCCAGGAGCGGGCGGGCAGGTCCTTCGCCTCGAGGTCGGGGTGCCTGCGCAGCCAGGCGGCCAGGATCTCGCGCGTGCCGTCGGGCGCGGCCAGCACGATGCTCTTGCCGTCCAGGCCCGGGAAGCGGCCACCGCCGCTGGCGCGGTAGTTGTTGGTGACCACCACGAAGGGCTGGTCGGGCGCGACCGGCTTGCCGTCCAGGGTGAGCGCGACGATGCGCTGGCCGGCGGGCTTCGACACGTCGATGACGTAGCGCAGCCCCGCGCCCTGCAACTGGTCGAAGTTGAAGCCGGGGAAGTGCGTATTGATCAGCGGTTGCGGGCCGGCCTGCGTCGGATCGACCTGGCGAAAGCGTTCGGCGGACTTCTCCAGCCACGCCTTCACGCCCGCGCCGTCGGTCCTCACCGCGGCCAGGGTGTTGGGGTAGAAGTACAGGTCGGCGGCGCTGCGCAGGGTGAGCGGGCCGGGCATGACGTCGGTGTAGTCGTCGGGGCCGCCGAAGCCGGTGCGGAACGCGGCGGCGGCCGAGAGCACGGGCACGTGGGCCAGTTCCGGGTGCGTCTTCGGCAGCTCGCGGCGCACGTAGTCGAGCTGGGCGGCGTTCACCGCGGCTAGCGCGGTCATGTCGCCCTCGTCGGCGAAGTAGCTGGAAAGGCGCACGTGGCTGCTGCCGATCGGCGTGTTGACGTAGTCCACGGCGGCCTGCTGGACCTTGCCCACCAGCGGCGCGATGGCCGGGTCGGCCGGCACGCAGCTGGCCGCGTCGCCGGGTTTCGTGCAGATCGGCCAGACCTGGCTGCGGGTCTGGTCCTTGTCGATCGACCAGTGGTCGCCCCGGCGGGTCAGGGCCAGCTTGATCACGCCGAGGTCCTTGCCGAAGAAGCCGCCCATCACCGCCGGCACGCCGCGCACGAAGCCGCGGGTGTCGTCCACGTCCTGCATGCGTGCGAAGCGCGGGCCGGGGAAGTCGGTGTGCGAGTGGCCGAGCAGCAGCACGTCGATGCCGGGCACGCCGGCGAGGTACCAGCCGCCGTTCTCCATCGCCGGGGTGTACGGCGCGGTGTCGAGGCCGCCGTGCAGGATGGCGACGACCAGGTCCGGGTGCTGCGCCTCGATCTCGGGCAGGTACTTCTTCGCCGCCTCGACCACGCCGGTGACGGTGACCTTGCCCTGCAGGTTGCGCTGGTCCCAGTCCATGATCGGCGGCGGCGCGAAACCGATGATGGCGACCTTCAGCGGCACGCTGAGCTGGCTGCCGTCCGGGGTGTACGCGGCGATCCGGCGCTGGACGATCGTCCACGGCTTGAAGATCGGCTTGCCGTCGCGCGTGCTCAGCACGTTGGACAGCACCAGCGGGTAGCGGGGGCCGGCGCAGTGCCCGGCCGTCACGCCATCCACGTTCATCGGCGTGCCGGTGACCTGCGACAGGAACGGCAGGCCGTAGTTGAACTCGTGGTTGCCGACGGTGCCGCCGTCGTAGCCGACCGCGTCCATCGCGCGGTAGATCGCCAGCTCCTCGCCGCACGGCACCGGCTTCACCTGCGCCTGGTAGTCGGCCAGCACGGTGCCCTGGATGGTGTCGCCGGCGTCGAACAGGAAGGTGTTGGTGAACTGCTCGCGGGCGCGGCGTATCAGGGTGACGGTGCGCTCGAAACCCAGCGTGGGGTCGGCCTTCTGCTTGTAGTAGTCGTAGCCGAGGACGTTGGCGTGGAGGTCGGTGGTTTCCAGGATCGCCACGTCGGCGCGGGCGCCGTCCGGCAGTTGGTCCGGCCTGAAGGCCTGGCGGGCGCAGCCGGCCAGCAGCAGGGCGGCTGCGAGGGCGGCGAGGCGGACGGGGCGTGGCGACATGGAAGGCTCCGGGTGGAAATGGGTGGATTCTGGCCGGCAGGGATGGCAGCGCGGTGTCGCGCGCCGGTCGCGTGCGGGGCGGGCGTGCGAAAGCGGAATGGCCGGCAACGGCCGCGGCCGCGGGCCGCCACCGACAGGCGCGGGGTCCCTAGAATACCGCCACGTTCGACACGGTGCGCCGCCGCCACGGCGCCCAGCACAGGGGCAACACCATGCGGCAACCGTTTCGCCTCACCCGTCGGCGCGCGACCCTGGTCGCCGCGCTGCTGTTCTTCGCGGCCTGCGCCTGGCTCACCGCCTGGCGCGAGCCGCTGCCGGAGCAGCGCGGCTTCGTGTTCGCGCTGATGCTGTGCGTGGCCGGCGCCGGCCTGTGCGCGTTCGCGCGCGCGGCCTTCGCGCTGGTGCTGGGCGGCGGGCTGTTCCTGCTGCTGCGCGCGATCACGGTGATGAAGCAGGAATACCTCGAGTCGCCGCTGATGCCGGCCGACTTCGTGTACTACGTGCGCTCCAGCCTGTTCGAGACGCTGCGCCGCTACCCGCATATCTACAGCGTGGGGCTGGCCGTGGCGGTGGCCGTGCCGCTGCTGCTGTGGCTGGCCTGGCGCGGCAGCCGGCCGCTGTTCGCGCACTGGCGGCGCTGGCCGCGTGCGGCGCTGCGCCTCGGCGGCTTCGCCGTCTTCGCGCTGGCGTTCTGGATCTGCCTGCTGCCGTCGGGCCCGTTCGCGCGGGTGCATGCGCGCGACGCCTGGGACAAGATGTCCGACGACGCGGTGCTGACCGACTTCTTCGTCAACCTGCGCGACTCCAGCGTGCACCTGCCGCCGATGGCCGACGCCGCCATCGCCGAGCGCGACTGGCAGGCCACCGCCACCGCTGCGCCGGGCGGCGTGCCGGCGGCGCAGTACCCGGACATCGTGCAGGTGCTGGAAGAGAGCACCTTCGATCCGGCGCCGTACGCGCATTGCGACGTGCCGGCCTGCCACGCGGCGATGTTCCTGCCCGACGCGCGCACCCGCGGCCACGGCGTGCTGCGCACGCATACCTTCGGCGGCGGCACCTGGGTCAGCGAGTTCGCCTCGCTCACCGGCCTGCCGCAGGACATCTTCGGCCCCGGCGGCATGTACGCGCCCTACGTGCTGGCGCCGCGCATGCGCGACTCGCTGCCGTTGCTGCTGAAGCGGCTGGGCTACCTCACGGTGGCCGTCTACCCCACCCACGGCGACTTCCTCAACGGCGAGGACGCGTACAAGGCCTATGGCATCGACCGCTTCTACGGCGCCGGCGAGCTGGGCCTGGACGACTGGGAAGAGACCGACGCGCAGATGTTCGCCGCCGCCGAGCGCGTGTACGCCGAGCTGGACCGGTCGGGCGCCCGCAAGCCGGGCCAGCCGGTGTTCCTGGTGGTGCTCACCATCAACGAGCACGGTCCGCACGACGACCCGATGAACACGCTGCCGAAGCCGTTCCAGAATCTGCTGCATGGCTTGCCAGCGGACGCGGCGCTGAACTTCGACACCTACCTGTCGCGCCTGCACGACTCGGACGTGGCGATGCAGGGGCTGGAACACGCCTTCCTCGACCGGGCGCGGCCCACCGTGCTGGTGCACTTCGGCGACCACCAGCCCTCGTTCGACAGCCTGATGCCCACCCTGCGGCGCGAGCTGCCGCCCGCGCTGGCGCCGTACCGCGACTACCTGACCTACTACATGATCAAGAGCAACGTGCCCGGCCCGGCGCTGCCGGCCTACCCGATGCTCGACATCGCCTACCTGCCGGGCCTGGTGCTGCAGGCGGCCGGCCTGCCGCTGGACCCGTACTTCGCGGCGCAGAAGGCGCTGCGCGAGCGCTGCGACGGTCGCTACGACGACTGCGCGGACAAGGCGCTGCTGGCGTCGTACCACGCGTGGATCTTCGGGCGGTTGCACGTGTTCGAGTAAGAGCCTGTTCACGATCTCCAAGTACCCCGCGCCGGGAGCTGTTTGCGCACAGGCCAAGGAAGAGCGAGGGCGTGGACGTCCGTCCACGACGGAGCGATGACGCTGGCCTGTGCGCAAACAGACCCGGCCCTGCGGGTGGGCCTCGCATGGCGGCCATGCGAGGCCAACGCGAGGTGTCTGGAGATCGTGAACAGGCTCTGAGGGGGCGGACATCGCGCCGGTCCGGCGGGGAGCCGGCGTCACCGGTGGGCTTGTTCCGCGGGTCGCGCCGACTCCGCCGCGGCCTTGAGGCTGGCGAGCCAATGGTCTTCGGTGGCCTGAAGCTGGGCCGACGAATAGAAGTGCGAAAGCAGGAAGCCGTCCATCGATTCGCTGCTTTCGACCCGCGTCCGGGTCGGGCTCAAGGCCGTCAGCTTCCAGACGTGGAGCGCCCTGGCGAGGTAGGCCCGACCGGTCCACGCCAGCGCCGTGTCGGGTTCGGACAGGACGACGCGGGAGTGGATGGTCATGCCGCCGGTCCGCCAGGTGAACCGGCGATTCTCGCCCAGTGCGTGGACGGACGAGGTGGCATCGATCTCCCGTTGCCATCGAGGCCAGTCAGCGACATTGGCGAGGATGGACCAGACGCGACTTGCCGGCGCATCGATCGTGATGCTCGACGTCGCCTGTACCGGTGCGTCGACCTGGATGCGCTGGTGTCGCCCCAGCGACGCCAGCTCTTCGTCCGAGGGGCCGCATGCCGCGAGAAGCAGCGCGATCATCGATACGGACAGGCACTGCGTTCGCTGCATGCTGGCGTCCTCTCCGGGGACAGGCGATGTCGGGAGCCGGCCCTGGTCAGTGGCGATGACCGGTTCCGCCGATCCAGGTTTCCCGCACGTGCAAAGTATCGTCCAGCACGACGAAATCGGCGCGGTAGCCGGCGGCGATCCGTCCGTGCGTGCGCTCCAGCCCGATCCACGCGGCCGGGTACGCGCTGGCCATGCGCGACGCCTCGGCCAGCGGCAGGCCGACCATCCCGACCAGGTTGCGCACGCCGGTGGCCATGTCCAGCGCGGAGCCGGCCAGCACGCCGGCGTCGCTCTGGCAGATGCCGTCGCGGGCGACGATGGTCTGGCCGTTGAGCACGTATTCCGGGTTGTCCGAACCCACCGGCGGCATCGCGTCGGTGACCAGCACGCACTTGCCGCGCGGCTTGGCGGCGATCGCCACGCGCAGCGCGGCGGGGTGGACGTGGTGGCCGTCGACGATCAGGCCGCACCAGCTGTGCGGGTCGTCCAGCGCGGCGCCGACCACGCCGGGCTCGCGGCTGGCCAGCGGCGTCATCGCGTTGTAGAGGTGGGTGAAGCCGCTGATGCCGGCGTCGAGCGCGGCGCGGGTGGTGGCGTAGTCGGCCGCGGTATGGCCGGCGACCACGATCACGCCGGCCCCGGCCAGGGTGCGGATGGCGTCGATGGAGACCTGCTCGGGCGCCAGCGTCAGCATCACCTTGCCGCGGTGTCTGGCGGCGAGCATGGCGATGTCGTCGGCGTCGGGGTGGCGGAACAGCGAAGCGTCGTGGATGCCCTTGCGCCCCGGCGCGAGGAACGGCCCTTCGACGTGGATGCCGAGGATGCCGGGCACGCCCTGTTCGATCGCCGCGTCCACCGCGTCCAGCGCGGCGTGCATCTTTTCGGCGGTATCGGTGATCAGGGTGGGCAGCAGGCCGGTGGTGCCAAACTTGCGGTGCGCGGCGGCGATGCCGCGCAGCGTGTCCACCGTGGGCGCGTCGTTGAACAGCAGGCCGCCGCCGCCGTTGACCTGCACGTCGATGAAGCCGGGCAGCAGCAGGTTCCCCTGCAGGTCGTGCGGGCGCGCGGCGGCGACGCGCGGGTCATCCTGTGCCACGAGGGCGGCGATGCGCCCACCTTCCACCAGCACGGCCAGGCCCTCGCGCGGGCCGTGGTCGCCCAGCACGCGGCCGTTGACGAGGGCGGTTGTCGACTGGTTCTCCATCACACCGTCTCCGTGACCTTGTTGAGGTGCGGCGGCACGTCGGGATCGTAGCCGCGCACCAGCGACAGCGCGCTGGCGGCGCGGTAGAAGCTCTGCACCGCCAGCAGCGGGGTGGCGATGGGCGCGAGGTCGGCCGGCAGCGGCAGCGCGTCGGGGCCGTGTTCGCCCGGCGCGGCGACGAACACGCGCGCGCCGCGGGCGCGGAACTCGTTGGCCACCGCCAGCGTGTTGGCCAGCGAGCCGTCGTCCTGGGCGAAGAACAGCACCGGGAAACCCGCGCCCACCAGCGCCATCGGACCGTGCTTCACCTCGGCCGCGCTGAACGCCTCGGCATGCAGGCCGCAGGTTTCCTTGAGCTTGAGCGCGGCCTCCAGCGCGGCGCCGAAGCCGTAGCCGCGGCCGACCACGAACAGGTTGCCCACCTCGCGCAGGCCGTCCGCGAGCGCGCTCCAGTCGCCGTCCCAGCCGCGCCGCAGGTCGGCGGGCAGGCGGGCGCAGACGTCGTGCAGGGTGGCGTCGTCGCTCCAGTGCGCCACCAGCTGCAGCACGGCGGCGAGCGTGGCGAGGTAGCTCTTGGTGGCGGCCACGCTGCGTTCCGGGCCGGCGTGCAGCGGGATCACCGTGTCGGCCAGCGCGGCCAGCGGGGAATCCTCCACGTTGACCATGGCCAGCACGCGCGCGCCGGCGTCCCTGGCGGCCTGCGCGCTGCGCAGCAGGTCGGGGCTCTTGCCGGATTGCGAGATGGCGATGAACAGCGCGCCGTCCAGCTTCAGGTCGGCGTCGTAGATCGAGGAAATCGACGGCGAGGCGGAGGCGGTGACCAGGCCGAGCCGGGTCTCGAACACGTACTTGGCGTAGGCGGCGGCATGGTCGGAGCTGCCGCGCGCGCAGGTGACGATGAAGCGCGGCGGCGCGGCGCGCAACTGCCTGCCGAGCGCGGCGAGGGTGGCGGCATTGCGCTCGAGCTGGCGCTCGACCACCGCGGCGGTTTCCTTGGCCTCGCGGTACATCAGGGTGTCGCTGGGGGACTTCATGGGGACTCCGGGAAGGTCGACGGCACGCCGGCTGGGGCGTGCGGGGAGAGGTTGCAAGGGATGGAGGCGCGACGTTCGAGCATGCCGTCATCCCGGCGCAGGCCGGGATCGAGTGCGACGACGCCTGCTCGGGCCGTGCGGCTGCTGGATGACCAGACCTTCGTCTGTTGATAAAGCGCCTCCGGCCTGCGCCGGGATGACGAGCAGAAGCCGGGAGGCTCAGCCCTGCCGCGGCGGCGCGGTGGAACCGCGCACCACCAGCTCGGGCAGGAAGCCCTCGCTGGCCGGGCCGGGGTCGGGCTGCTGCAGGCTGCGCATCAGCCGCAGCGCGGCGTGCCGTCCCACCTCGGCGATCGACTGCCGCGCGGTGGTCAGCGCCGGCCAGGCCTGCTTGGAGAACGGGCTGTCCTCGAAGCCGGCGATGGAGAGGTCCCACGGCACGTCCAGCCCGATCGAGCGCGCCGCGGCCAGCACGCCGGCGGCAATCTCGTCGTTGCTGCCGAAGATCGCGGTGGGGCGCTCCTTGTCCTTCAGCGCGAGCAGCTTGCGCGCGCTGCGGAAGCCGTCGTCGAAGGCGTAGCGGCCGGGCAGCACCAGCTTCCTGTTGGGCGGCAGGCCGTAGTCCTTCAGCGCGTCCGCGTAGCCCTGGTAGCGTTCCGGGCTGGAGCGGTGGTGCGGCTCGCCCCACAGGAAGCCGATGCGCGTGTGGCCGAGCTGGATCAGGTGTTCGGTGATGGCATAGGCCGCATGGCGGTCGTCGATGTAGACGCAGGGCGAGCCGTCGTGCGGGTCCTCGCGCGAGGAGATGATGCGCACGAAGGCGATGTCGTGCGCCTTCAGCATGGCGATCAGCGGCGCCTGCTCCGACATCGGCGGCGCCAGCACCAGCCCGGCCAGGCGCGAGCGCTTGACCAGCGCGACCAGTTCCTCGGCCAGCTTGGGCGAGGTGGCGTCGCAGGGATGGATCTGCAGGCCGAAGCCGCGCTCGCGGCAGGCCGACAACACGCCGTTCTGCATGTCGATCACGTAGTGCGCGTTCGGGTTGTCGTACACCAGCCCGATCGCGAACGAGTGCGTGCTGCGCAGGCTGCGCGCGGAAGGGTCGGGGCGGTAGCCGAGCTGCGCGATCGCCCGTTCCACCTTCTCGCGGGTTTCGCTGCGCACCGCCGCCTCGTGGTTGATCACGCGCGAGACGGTCTTCAGCGAGACGCCGGCGTGGCGGGCGACGTCCTTGATGGTGGGACTGCGCAACGGAGGGAACTCCTGGGAGCGTGGGGGACATGGTAGCCCAGCCGTCGCGGGCGATGGCGGGCACGGGGCGATGCATGGCGCGTCAGGAGGCGTGCTCGCCCACGGCATGGCCGTGCATGCCGTAGTACAGGATGTACAGGTAGCACGGCACCATCACCAGCAGGAAGGCGAGCTGGAAGTCGATGTGTTCCTTCAGGTGCACGAACGCCTGCGGGATCAGCGCGCCGCCCACGATGCCCATGATCAGCAGCGCCGAGCCGGCCTCGGTATGCCGGCCCAGCCCCTTGATCGCCAGCGGGAAGATCGCCGGCCACATCATGGCGTTGGCGAAACCCAGCGCCGCCACGAAGCTCACCGAGACGTAGCCCGACGTGGCATAGGCGCAGACCGCGAACACCACCCCCAGCACGGCCGATACCGCCAGGTAGCGCTGCTGCGAGATGAAGCGCGGGATCAGCGCCAGCCCGGCCAGGTAGCCGGCCAGCATCGCGAACATGGTGAAGGAGGTGAAGTTCTTGGTGGCCTCCAGCGGCAGTCCCAGGCTCTGGCCGTAGATGCCGATCGCGTCGCCGGCCATGACCTCGGCGCCCACGTACAGGAACAGGCACAGCACGCCCAGCCACAGGTGCGGGAAGCTGAAGATGCCGCCGCCGCGGTGGCCGATCTCCTCCTCGCTGTTGGCGCCGGCCGGCTTGATCTCCGGCAGCGACGAGCGCAGCACCCAGATCGCCAGCAGCACCAGCAGCGCCGCCATCACCATGTACGGCCAATACACCCGCGCGGCGAAGCTGTTCAGCAATTCCTGCGCGGCGGCGGCGGTGGGTGCGGCCTTCACCTGCTGGTCGAGCGCGTCGATGCCGTGCAGCACCAGGGCGCCGAACACGAACGGCGCAAGGAAGCCGGCGAACTTGTTGCAGATGCCCATGAAGGCGATGCGCTGCGCCGCGCTGTCGATCGGGCCGAGGATGCTGACGTAGGGATTGGACGCGGTCTGCAGCAGCGACAGGCCGGCACCGATCACGAACAGCCCCACCAGCGCGCCGTGGTACTGGCGCATGGCGATGAACTGGCCGAACAGCACCGCGCCGATGGCCATCACGAACAGGCCCAGCGCCATGCCCTTCTTCATGCCGGTGCGCTTGAGCACCGCCGCTGCCGGCAGCGCCAGCACGAAATACGACACGTAGAACGCCACCGGGATCAGGAACGCGCTGACGTCGTCGAGGTGGAAGGCCAGCTTGACGAAGATGGTCAGCGGCCCGTTGAGCCAGGTGACGAAGCCGAAGATGAAGAACAGCACGCCGATGATGATCATCGGCAGCAGGCTGGACGTGCGCGGCGTGTCGTGGGCGAGCGAGATGGACGACATGGATTTTTTCCCCGTGATGAACACCGGCGCGCGCCCAGCCCCGTGGGCGGCGCCGCTCCGATGGCCTTTATCGAGCCCGAGGCGCAACGTTGTCAATTGATGCCATGACTTTGGTCATGCTGCAAGCGCACGTCCGGGAGGCTGGCGCCTCGCCCCTTGGTGCGGCGCAACGCCGTCCGGATGGGAGGGCCGCTTCCCATAATCCATGAGGATCAATGCCTTGATCGCTTTTTCGGGGCGCGGAAGTCCCTTCGGGCGCCACGCCTTGCGCAGCGCACCAGCGATATGACGAATCGTTGCGAAAAAGGTGTTGACACCGTTGTCATGGATGACCAGACTCCGCCAGTCAAACGGGGCTCGCCGGGACAAGCGCGGCGCAGCGGGGAATCGATCGAGGAGGGACGCGTGGCCCAGGCTGTCAATCACAGCGGTGCACGGGCGGTGGCGGCGGCGCAGCCGGCTTTCCTGGCGGCCGACGTGGGCGGCACGCATGCGCGCGTCGGCCTGGTCAGTCCGCGCCCGGACGGCACGCGGCCGGTCACCGTGCTGGAATACCGCCGCTACGCCTGCGCCGAATGGCCCAGCCTGACCGCAGTGCTGCAGGACTTCGTCGGCCAGGTCGGCGCCGGTCCGGTGGAACACTGCGCGGTGGCCAGCGCCGGCTACGTGCTGGGCGACGCCATCGTCAACGACAACCTGCCGTGGCCGGTGTCCATCCGCGACATCCGCGACCGGCTGGGCATCGCCAGCCTCGCGGTGATCAACGACTTCGAGGCGGTGGCCTACGCCACCCAGTTCCTCGGCCAGGCCGATACCACCGCGGTGATCGAGACCGCCGCGCCGCGCGCCGAAGGGCCGGTGCTGGTGATGGGGCCGGGCACGGGCCTGGGCTCGGCGGTGCTGCTGCCGGGCCATCCGCACGCCACCGTGCTGGCCACCGAGGCCGGGCAGATCGCCCTGGCGCCGGGCAACGAGCGCGAGATCGAGGTGCTGCGCCTGCTGGCCCGCGAGCGCGCCCACGTGTCGTTCGAGCACGCGCTGTCCGGCCCGGGCCTGGTCAACCTGTACCGCGCGCTGTGCGCGCTGCGCGGCGAGCGTCCCGAGCTGATGCGCCCGGCCGACGTCACCGGCGCCGCGCTGGCGCGCAGCGACGCGGCGGCGGCGGAGACGCTGGACGTGTTCTGCGGCCTGCTCGGCAGCTTCGTGGGCGACCTGGTGCTGCTGTACGGCGCGCGCGGCGGGGTGTTCCTCGCCGGCGGCATCCTGCCGCAGATCCGCGAGCTGCTGCTCGCCAGCCGGTTCGCCGAGCGCTTCTTCAACAAGGGCGTGATGCGCCCCTACCTGCAACAGATACCAGTACGACTGATGGAGCACGGCCAGCTCGGGGTCATCGGCGCCGCGGGCCTGTATCTGGACGGCCAGGCCATGGAAGGGACAGATGCCCGGGACGGGCGCGCCGAGCGGACGTGAAGTCGAGGAACCAGCACTGAACCGGGCGCGAGCCCAGATCGCCACACGGCAACAGGGGGCAGGTCGCCCGCCGCTGCCGATCAGCCTCTGAGGGGAGGACACCATGTCACATCGCAAGACCCTGTTGGCCGCGAGCATCGTCGCGGGCCTGTGCCTGTCGGGGGCGCTCAATGCGCAGGACAGCAGCCAGGCGACCGGCACCACCACCAAGACCAGCAAGCAGGACGGCAAGCAGGTCAAGCAGCTGGCGGCGGTCACCGTCGTCGGCATCCGCAACAGCGAGGCGTTGTCGCTCGACACCAAGCAGGCCGCCGACTCGCACGTCGAGGTGGTGTCCGCCGAGGACATCGGTCGGCTGCCGGCCAAGAACGTGGCCGACACCATCGCCCAGCTGCCCGGCGTGAACATCGCCGACGCCGCCGGCGCCGAGGGTGGCTTCGACGAAGCCGACCGCGCCAGCATCCGCGGCAGCGCGCCGTCGCTCACCCTGACCACGCTCAACGGGCATGCGGTCGCCTCCGGCGACTGGTTCATCACCGGCGGCGGCGGCACCCGCAGCGTCAGCTACGCGATGTTCCCGTCGGAGATCGTGAGCCAGGTGGTGGTGCACAAGAGTTCCGAGGCTCGGCTGCTCGAGGGCGGCGCCGCCGGCTCGATCGACATCATCACGCGCAAGCCGCTGGAGTTCGACAAGCCGTTCTCCGCCGAGGGCAGCGTGGGCGGCGTGTATTCCGACCTGCCGGGCAAGACCAAGCCGCAGTTCAGCGGGCTGGTCAACTGGAAGAACAGCGACAACACCTTCGGCGTGATGGCGCAGGCCTTCTACGAGGAGCGCAGCCTGCAGCGCAACGGCCAGGAAATGCTCGGCTACTCGTACATCCCGACCGGTTCGGCGGTGGCCACCCAGCTGGGCCTGACCGGCCAGAACGGCAGCAAGAGCACCGGCGTGTTCTATCCCAACCTGCCGGGCGCCGCGCTGTTCACCCAGACGCGCAAGCGCAAGGGCGCTTCGATCGACATCGAATGGAAGGCGCTCGATAACCTGACCTTCAACCTCGATGGCTTCTATTCGAAGATGGACGCCACCGACTACAACCGCAACTACATGCTGCGCCTGCGCGACAAGTTGCCGGGCGACACGCTGAGCAGCTACACCCGCAACGGCAACGTCCTCACCGGCGCGGTGATGGAAGGGCAGACCGGCGTGTCGCAGGGCATCTACGACATGATCTCGCGTCCCGGCGAGAGCGAATCCAGCTCGTACATCACCCTGGATGCCGACTGGCAGGTCAACAGCAACCTCAACTTCAAGTTCCAGGGTGGCACCACCCGCGGCACCGGCAACACGCCGACCCAGGACATCATGGAGATGGACACCGGCTACGACCAGGGCGCCAGCTACGCGATGAACGGCCTCGGCAAGCCGTTCGACTGGACGCTGGGCGGCGTCAACAATACCTACAACCCGGCCACCACCGGCCTGGACTGGATCTTCGGCGACCAGGACGTGCACGTGGTCGACAAGGAGCACTGGTTCCAGGCCGATGGCGAGTTCGATTTCGACGACGCCGGCGCGCTGTCCTCGCTGCAGTTCGGCGGCCGCTACGCCAAGCACACGCACAACAGTCCGACCGCGATCGCGCAAGGCCCCAACTGGGCGTCGGACGTGTCGTTCGCCCAGGGTGCGACCATCTACCCGCCCAGCGGCGGCAACTACCCCAGCAGCTTCGCCAGCGATCTCGGCGTGGGTCAGATGCCGTCCGGCATCTGGTACTGGACGCCCGCGCAGCTGGCGCAGCTGAACGCGAAGTACGCGAACCGGGCGGTGACCGACGATCCCGGCACCTCGCGCTTCTATCCGAACGACATCTATGCGATGACGGAGAAGAACAGCGCCGTCTACCTGCAGGCCAACTTCGTGGGTGATCGCTGGAGCGGCAACGTCGGCCTGCGCTACGTCGGCACCAACGAGGACATCGGCTACACCAGCCCGGGCATCCAGGAAACCGACCACCGCGCGGGTTCCCCGGCCTCGGCGTTCTACCCGGCCGGCTGGTACTGGAACTACTACAAGCACCACTACGGCAAGCTGCTGCCCAGCCTCAACGTGAAGTTCAACCTCAACGACGACGGCAGCCTGCTGGCGCGCTTCGCCGCCTCGCAGACGCTCACGCGGCAGGACTACGGCCAGCTGGCGGGCTTCCTGGGCCTGAACGATCCGCAGGCCCCGGGCGTCGAGGGTTCCGGCAGCGGTCCGAACCCGCGCCTGAAGCCGATCCTCTCCACCAACTTCGACGCGTCGCTGGAGTGGTATTTCGCCAAGCGCGGCCTGCTGTCGCTCAGCGTCTACCAGATGGACCTGAACAACTACTACGACTACGGCACCACGTCCGGTACCTACCTCAACAACTACCTGACCTACGGCGTGGGCAACCCGTCGCACACGCCGATCTACAGCAACTACCTGGTCAGCATCCCGGTCAACGTCAACGGCAACCTGAAGGGCGTGGAGCTGAACTGGGTGCAGCCGATCGGCGAGCACTTCGGCACGCAGGTCAACTACACCTACAGCAACGGCCATTCGTCGGGCGGCACCTATCTCTACAACGCCGACGGCACGGCCGCGAGCGGCGTGTCGGCCGGCAACCGGCCGCTGTTCGGCACCTCGCGGGATACGGTCAACCTGTCCGGCTTCTACGAGGACAGCCACTGGAACGCCCGCATCAACTACACGTACCGCTCCTCGTTCTACGACGGCATGATGCCGGTGACGGCGGGCGGCCTGGGCAACACCATGCCGCTGCTGCCGTACTACCAGGCGGGTACCGGCTACCTGTCGTTCTCCGCGGGCTACAGGCTCAACGACCACGTGAGCTTCTCGTTCGACGCGATGAACCTCAACAACCCGAAGCTGCGCTACTACGTCAACGGCGCGCAGGCGGGCCTGGGCTTCGGCAAGGTGCCGGAGGCGTTCTACACGAACGGTCGCCAGTACTACCTCACGGCGAACTTCAAGTTCTGATCCACCGCAGCATTGCCGCGGGCCACGGAGGGCCCGCACTCTCCCCGAACGGGCCTGCGTTGGTTTCCAGGTCCGTTTTTTTATGCGTGTCCCGGCCATGCATGGCATGCTGGGATGCCTGCCGGAGACCCTGATGACACGTCGCCCGCCGCTCGTCGCCTGTGCCTGCCTGTGGCTCGGGCTGCTGCTTCCGCTGCATGCCGCTGCCGTGGCGCCGTCGGCGTTGATCCCGCTGCCCGCGCAGCTGTCGATGGCGCAGGGCCGCTTCCAGGTCGATGCGGATACGCGCATCGTGCCGGCCGACGCCTCCGCAGCGACGCGCGGCACCGCCGAATACCTCGCCGCCCTGCTGGCGCGCACGCGCGGCCTGCGCCTGCGCATCGACGACGGCGGCAAGGCGGCGTCCGCCATCGTGCTGCAACGCGACCCGCAGGCGCCGGTGGCCGCGGCGGAAGGCTACGCGCTCAGCGTCACGCCGCAGGGCATCCGCATCGAGGCGCGCGACGACGCCGGGCTGTTCCACGGCGCGGTCACGCTGTACCAGCTGCTCACGCCCGACGCGAAGCAGGGCGCGGTGGACGTGCCCGCGCTCACCATCCGCGACTGGCCGCGCTTCGCCTGGCGCGGGCTGATGCTCGACTCGGCCCGCCACTTCCAGAGCGTGGCCGACGTCGAGAAGCTGATCGACCAGATGGCCCAGCACAAGCTCGACGTGCTGCACTGGCACCTCACCGACGACCAGGGCTGGCGCATCCAGATCAAGCGCTATCCCGAGCTGACGAAGATCGGCGCCTGGCGCACGCCGCCGGACGCCGGCCACGACGGCGAGCCGAAGCGCTACGGCGGCTTCTACACCCAGGCGCAGATCCGCCAGGTGGTGGCCTACGCCGCCGCGCGCCACGTCACCATCGTGCCGGAGCTGGACATGCCGGGCCACGCGCAGGCCGCGGTGGCCTCGTACCCGCGCATCGGCGTCACCGGCAGGCGGCCGCAGGTGTCGGTCGACTCCGGTATCAACCCCTGGCTGTACAACGTGGACGACGACACCTTCACCTTCATCGACAACGTGCTCGACGAGGTGATGGCGCTGTTCCCGTCGAAATACATCCACGTCGGCGGCGACGAGGCGATCAAGGACCAGTGGCAGGCCTCGCCCACGGTGCAGGCGAAGATGCGCGCGCTCGGCATCACCAGCGAGGACGCGCTGCAGGGCTGGTTCATCGGCCGCATCGGACGCTACCTGGAAAAGCACGGCCGCAAGCTGATCGGCTGGGACGAGATCCTCGAAGGCGACAACCTGCCGGCCGACGCCACGGTGATGTCCTGGCGCGGCATCGACGGCGGGATCAAGGCCGCCCTGCTCGGCCACGACGTGGTGATGTCGCCCTCGCCGGGGTTGTACTTCGACCACGTGCAGGGCGACCTCGCCGACGAGTACGCCGGCCGCCTCGGCGTGGAATCGCTGCAGGACGTGTACGACCTGCAGGTCGTGCCGGACGTGCTGAACGCGACCCAGGCGAAGCACGTGCTGGGCGTGCAGGCCAACGTGTGGACCGAGCACATCCCCAGCATGGCGCACGTGGAACACATGGTCTTCCCGCGGTTGGACGCGCTGGCCGAACTGGCCTGGTCGCCGGCCGCCCGCCACGATTGGCCCGGCTTCCTCGCCCGCCTGCCGGCGCAGCTCGCGCGCTACCGCGCCCAGCACGTCAACTATGCCGATAGCGCCTTCGCGGTGGACATCGCCACCGACCGCAACGTGGCGCTGGCCACCGGCAAGGCCACGGTCACGCTCTCCGACCAGGCCGGCTTCGGCGCCATCCACTACACCCTGGACGGCAGCGCGCCCACGCCGGCCTCGCCGCGCTACGACGCGCCGCTGAACCTGGCGCTGCCGGCCACCGTGCGCGCCGCCAGCTTCGCCGCCGATGGCAGCGCGCTGGCCGCATCGCGCCAGCGCACGCTGGACCGCGCTTCGCTGCTGAGCCTGCCTGGCACCGCGCTGGCCAATTGCCCCGGCAGCGACTTCCGCCTGCGCGTGCAGCCGATGCCGGACGCGACGAGCACCCAGCCGGTGTATGCCGTGAACGTGTTCGACAGCTGCCAGCTGTTCCCGCCCACGCTGATGGACGGCGTGCAGGCGATCCACGTGGACGCGGTGCGCCTGGTGCGCAACTACGCGCTGGCGCACGAGCAGAAGCTGGTGGTCTCGCGCCCGCACGCCACGCCGTTCGGCGAGCTGGTGGTGCACGCCGACCGCTGCGACGGCACCGTGCTCGCCTCGATGCCGCTGCCCGATCCCGCACACAGCCAGCGCCAGTTCAAGCTCGATGCAAAGCTGCCCGCGCAGGCCGGCGAGCATACGCTGTGCCTGGTCTACACCGCGCCCATCGACGGCCCGCTGTACGCGCTGGGCCGGGTGTCGCTGGAAGCCGGCCGCTGAGGCGCATCTCCTTTTCCTTCCCGACGCCACTCACTTTACTGTTCACCCTGAGCGTAGCCGCGCAGCGGCGAAGTCGAAGGGCCGCCCGGCATCCGGCGCCCTTCGGCTTCCCGGCTCCGCAAAGCGCGGCCATCCATGCCGCCGCAAGTCCAGGCGAACGGTTTTCCGCGAGTTCCGCCGGACCCTCGATGGCTTTAACCTCCGCGCATCTCCCGCGGACGCCGCCCCCATGCCGCCGATCGAGAACCCGCTGGCCCCGCGCGTCCAGGTGATCGCCCACCGCGGCGCCAGCGCGCTGCGCCCCGAGCACACCCTGGCGGCCTATGCCCAGGCCATCGCCGACGGCGCCGACTGCATCGAGCCGGACCTGGTGATGACCCGCGACGGCGTGCCGGTGGCGCGCCACGAGAACGCCATCGGCGACACCACCGACGTGGCGGCGCACCCGGAGTTCGCCGCACGCCGCTGCCGCCGGAGCATCGACGGCGAGCCGCGCGAGGACTGGTTCACCGAGGATTTCACCCTCGCCGAGCTGAAGACGCTGCGTGCCCGCGAACGCCTGCCGGCGCTGCGCGGCACCCGCTTCGACGGCCAGTTCGAGGTGCCTACGCTGGACGAGATCATCGCGCTGGCCGCGGCGGCGTCCGCCCGGCTGGGCCGGCGCATCGGCCTGGTGCCCGAGATCAAGCACGGCACGCATTTCCGCCGGATCGGCCTGTCGCTGGAGCCGGTGCTGCTCGACGCGCTGGCGGCCCATCCGTACACGCGCGTCGCGCCGGTGGAGATCCAGTCGTTCGAGGTCGGCAACCTGCGCTGGCTACGCGAACGGCTGGGCCGGCGGCATTCGAACATCCGCCTGCTGCAGCTGCTCGACGAGCCTGCGATGCAGCCGTACGACGTGACTGCGGCCGGCGGCGCGCTGCGCTATGCCGACATGGCCACCGCGGAGGGCCTGCGCGAGGTCGCCGGCCACGCCGACGCCATCGGCCCGAGCCTGCGCGCGGTCATTCCGCTCGACTCGGCCGGCCGCCTCGCCGCGCCGACCCCCCTGGTGCGCGACGCGCACGCCGCCGGGCTGGAGGTGCACGTCTGGACCTTCCGCCCCGAGCGGCAGTTCATCGCCCGCGATTTCTGGCACGGCACCGATCCGGCCGCGCGCGACGCCGCCGGCAGTGTCGCCGAGATCCGCGCCTACCTCGCCACCGGCATCGATGCCTTCTTCACCGACGACCCGGCGCTGGGTCGCGCGGCGCTGGCATAGAAGGCCCGTTCGCGGTTCCCGGCGATTCCGTACCGCCCCCGGGGTCGTGAACAGGCTCTTACCCTGCCATTGGTCATGCTCGTCCGTGACCACGGCCGGTTTCGCATATGATCGACGCCTGTTTTGCCTGGGATATGCCGAATGAGCCTGCTGAGCCGCATGCTGCGCCACAAGTCCGTCGAACAGCTGCAGTCCGAGGCGGGCCGGCGCGGCGATTTCCGCCGGGTGCTCGGCCTGTGGCAACTCACCGCGATCGGCATCGGCGGCATCATCGGCGTGGGCATCTTCGTGCTGGCCGGCCAGCAGGCGGCGATGAACGCCGGTCCGGCGGTGGCGCTGTCGTTCCTGATCGCGGGCGCGGGCAGCGCCTGCGCCGCGCTGTGCTACGCCGAGTTCGCCGGGCTGATCCCGGTGACCGGCAGCGCGTACACCTACGGCTACGCGGTGCTGGGCGAGTTCGTGGCCTGGATCATCGGCTGGGACCTGCTGCTGGAATACGCGCTGGTGGTCGCGGTGGTGGCGATCGGCTGGTCGGGCTACGTGCAGGTGCTGCTGGCCTCGGCCGGCGTGCACCTGCCGGAATGGGCGCAGCAGAGCATGAGCGCGCAGACCATGCACTATTACCTGCAACAGGTGTTCGGCGTGCATGGCACCGCGGTGGCCGCGCCCAGCGACGGCCACCGCTTCAACGTGATCGCCGCCGGCGTCTCGCTGGCGGTGGCGCTGCTGCTGACGGTGCGCATGGAATGGGGCGCGCGCTTCAACACGCTGATCGTGGCGATCAAGGTGCTGGGCGTGCTGCTGGTGATCGGCGTGGGCGCGTTCTTCATCCATGGTGCGAACTGGCACCCGTTCATCCCGCCGCGGCTGTTCGACGCGCAGGGCGTGGGCCACTTCGGCTGGGCCGGCGTGCTCACCGGCGCCAGCGTGGTGTTCTTCGCGGTGTTCGGCTACGACACGCTGACCACCGCGGCGGAGGAGGCGCGGCATCCGCAGCGCGACCTGCCGCGCGCGGTGCTGCTGTCGCTGGCGGTGGCGATGGTGCTGTACATCGCGGTGTCGCTGGTGCTCACCGGCATCACCCACTACAGCAACCTCGGCGGCGACGCCTCGGTGTCGCAGGCGTTCGAGGCGATCGGCCTGCACTGGGTGAGCGTGGCGATCGCGGTGGCCGCGGTGGTGGGCGTCACCAGCGTGCTGTTCGCCTTCATGCTGGGCGCGGCGCGGATCTGGTTCGCGCTGGCGCGCGACGGCCTGCTGCCGGCGTGGTTCGCGAAGGTGAGCCCGCGCTTCGGCACGCCGGCGCGGCCGACCCTGATCCTCGGCGTGTTCACTGCCGTCGTGGCGGGCCTGCTGCCGATTGGTGAGGTGGCCGAGCTGGTCAACATCGGCACGCTCAGCGCCTTCATCATCATCTGCTCGGCGGTGCTGGTGCTGCGCATCCGCAAGCCCGAGCTGCCGCGCAGCTTCCGCATGCCGTGGATCGCGCTGCTGGCGCCGCTGGGCGTGGCGTTCTCGCTGCTGCTGATCTTCGGCCTGCCGTGGCCGGACGCGCACGGCTGGCAGCGCATCGGCGGCCTGCCGGCGATCACCTTCGAGCGCTTCGTGGTCTGGATGGCGCTGGGCTGCCTGATCTACTTCGGCTACGGCATGCGGCACAGCCGGCTGGAACGGGACGGCTGATGCGTGCACGTGCGCCGGCGCGCTGGCCGGTGCATGATGGCCCGGTCCGGAGGAGGGGCGGGCCATGCGGGAGTCCACGGAGGCGCCGGTTGAATCCGCGGCGGTGTGCGCCAACTGCGGCGCGCCGCTGGGCGGCGAGTATTGCCAGGCCTGCGGCGAGCGTCGCCTGCATCCCGGCGAACATACGCTGCGGCACATCGCGGGCGAGTGGTTCGAGGCGTTCTCGCATGGCGAGGGCCGCCTGCTCGCTTCGCTGCGCCTGCTGCTGTTCAAGCCGGGCGGGCTGACACGCGAATACTTCCGCGGCCGGCGCGTGCCCTACACGCGGCCGGTGGCGCTGTTCTTCGCGGTCAACCTGCTGTACTTCCTGCTCAGCGCCGACGCGACCTTTTCCACGCCGCTCTACTACCAGCTGGTGGCGGCGCCGTGGGCGCAGGCGAAGCAGGCCGTGGTGGCCGAGCGGGCGCTCGGGTCGGAGTTCACGCCCGCGACGCGCGCGGCCGCCATGCAGGACTACCTGGACCTTGGCTACCGGGCGATGACTGCGGCCAGGCGCTCGGGGCACGTGCCGGGCGAAGCCGAGCTGCAGCGGGACGCCGGCACCGGTCGCCATCCGCAGGCCCTGCAGGCGCTGCTGCGCTACGAGCAGGTCTACAACCAGCGCACGGACGAGCTGTCGCGTGCGCTGGTGATCGCATTCATCCCGCTGCTCGCATGCTGGCTGTGGCTCGTGCTGGCGCCCTTGCGGCGCCACCTGCCGGAGCTGGCGGTTTTCGCCACGCACGCCTGGAGCGGCGTGCTGCTGGTGCTGCTGGCCGTGGGCTGGCTGCTGTGGGGCGTCAGGTATGGCCTTGCTGCGCTGCTCGGCCACCTGCCGGTGCCGTTCCAGGGCGACAGCGTGCCGACGGCGGTCGCCGGCCTGCTGGCGCTGGCTTACCTCTGCCTGGCCGTGCGCGGCTATTTCCGGTTTTCCCGCCTCGGCAGCCTGGCGTTGTCCGCATGGATGTTTGGCGGCTTGTGCGCGTCGCTGGAGCTGTACCGCGTGCTGCTGTTCTTCGCGACCTGCCGCGCACTGCCGGGTTGAGCGTCAGCCGGTTTGCCTGGCGGCCAAGGCAAGGCAACCCTTCGGGCCGGGTCTGTTTGCCCACAGGCCGGCGTCATCGCTCCGTCGTGGACGGACGTCCACTCCCTCGCTCTTCCTTGGCCTGCGCGCAAACAGCTCCCGGCGCGGGCCACGGGGAGATTTTGAACAGGCTCTCAGCCGCGGTTCAAGCCCGTGAGCAGGGTGAGCGCATTGCGCGGGTCGTAGACGCCGTTTGCGGGCATGGCGTCCACATCGTTGCCCGCCAGGTTGTCGTGCTGCAGCCAGGGGACGTACTGCAACGGGCCGGGAATATAGGCGTGCCAGGCGGGTCCGCGGGATTCGCTTCGCGAGATCCTGAACGCGATCGGCACCCGGACGACCCAGTAGCCGTCCGGCGGCGGCACGGCGCCCTGGGCGATCTTGAAGGTCCAGCGCTTGCCGGCATCCACCGACGAAGCCGCGAAGGACTTGCGCATCTCGGCCATCAGCCGGTCGTTGCCGACCGCGGTGAGGTTGACCTGGGTCACCGCCGCATCGACGACCTTGCCGGTACGGTCGACCTGCAGGGCCAGGTACACGTCGGCGCCGGCCCGGGCGAAACGCGCATTCATCGGATACCAGGGCGGCACCCGGTGGTCGGCGCTGATGGCCCTGTGGACGTCGCGGCCGAATTGCGCGCCGCGGATGGACAACTCGTAGCGTTCGTCGGGCTCGGGCCTGGCCACGATGCGCAGGGACATCTTCGCCTCGGCGGCCACCGCGCGCCCGTCCTGCAACACCGGCCTGAAATGCCAGCCGGCGGCGTTTTTCGAGATCAGGCCGAGCACCGCCTGCGGCAGTTTCGCCGCATCGTCGATCCGGTAGCTGCGCAGGCTGCCGTCGGGATTCACGATCAGGCTGCCGGTCACCAACATGCTCGCCTCGGCCGACTCGCGCAGTTGCCGCAGGCTGCTGCCGTGGGCCGGCAGCGTGCAGGCCAGGCCGGCGGCCATCCATGCCATGCTTCGCAGGAAACGTCTCATCCGATGATTCCCTCCCCAGATTGCCGCGAAGCAGTCTGTTCCGTGGCCGTGGCACGGTCAAGCGCGGCACGGTGCGCAAAACGGCCTGGCGCAAGAGTTTGCGGCCCCTGCGGCATGACCTCTGGCAGGGTGAGCCGTGCGGCCTTCGATCTACCATCGCCCGGTCCCACGCCGGTGGCCGTTCCGCGGCCGTCGGCGCTTTTCGGCCGGTGATGCGGACGGGACGTCCGCGGAGCCGGCGTCCGTCCGGAGTCTCCGCGTGAAAATCCCAGCCTTCCGTTCCAGCCTGATCGCCGCCGCGGTGATCGGGGCCTTGTCGCTGCCCGCTTCTTCCTTCGCGCAGGATGCCTCGCGACCGGCGCCGGTCGACCAGCCGTATCCCGGCCAGCTCGCGGTGAACGTCGACCTCACCGACGCGCCGAAGCGGATCTTCCGCGTGCACGAGACGATCCCGGTGAAGCCGGGCCCGCTCACCCTGCTGTACCCGGAGTGGATCCCGGGCGAGCATGCGCCGTCCGGCCCGATCGAGAACGTCGCCGGCCTCGTCGTCACCGCCAACGGCAAGCAGCTGCCGTGGCGGCGCGACCTGCGCGACATGTTCGCGATCAAGCTGGACGTGCCCGCGGGCGCCAGCCAGCTCGACCTGCAGTTCCAGTTCCTGTCGCCGGCGCCGGGGCAGGGCAGCCTGTTCGGGGCCAGCGCCTCGTCCACGCCGAACTTCGTCGACGTGGAGTTCAACCAGGTGGCGTTCTATCCGGCCGGTTACTACTCGCGGCAGATCCGGATCCAGCCCACCGTGCAGCTGCCCGTGGGCTGGAAGTTCGGCACCGCGCTGCAGGTGGCCAGCCAGAGCGGTGGCACCGTGCGGTTCAAGCCGGTGAGCTTCAACAACTTCGTGGACTCGCCGCTGATCGCCGGCGAGCACTTCGACCGCGTCGACCTGGCGCCCGGCGCCAAGGTGCCGGTGCACCTCAACGTGGTGGGCGACGACGCCAAGGACGTCAAGCTCAGCGCCAAGCAGCTGGAGCAGCAGCGCGCGGTGGTGACGCAGACCAACCTGCTGTTCGGCGCGCACCACTACGACCACTACGATTTCCTGCTCACCCTGTCCGACCACACCGGCCACTTCGGGCTGGAGCATCACCAGTCCAGCGACGACCGCCTGCCGGCCGACTTCTTCACCAACGACGACATGCACACGCTGGCGGCCAGCCTGATGCCGCACGAGTACGTGCACTCGTGGAACGGCAAGTTCCGCCGCCCGGCCGACCTGTGGACGCCCAACTTCAACGTGAAGATGCAGGACGACCTGCTGTGGGTGTACGAGGGCCTCACCGACTACTGGTGCAGCGTGCTCACCGCGCGCTCCGGGCTGTGGTCGCCGGAACAGTTCCGCGACACGATGGCCAACATCGATGCCGCGATGAGCGCGCGCACCGGCCGCGCCTGGCGCTCGCTGCAGGACACCGCCGACGCCGCGCCGCTCACCTACTACGGCGGCGGCGGCTGGGGCAACTGGCGTCGCGGCACCGACTTCTATCCCGAAGGCCAGCTGCTGTGGCTGGACGTGGACACCAAGATCCGCGAACTCTCCGGCGGCAGGCATTCGCTGGACGATTTCGCGCGCGCCTTCTACGGCATGGACAACGGCAGCTACGTCACCAAGACCTACACCTTCGACGACGTGGTGAACACGCTCAACCAGGTGCAGCCGTTCGACTGGGCGACGTTCCTGCACGCGCGGCTGGACTACACCGGCCCCGAACTCCCCGAGCACGGTATCGCGCGCGGCGGCTGGAAGCTGGTCTACACCGACCAGCCGAACGCCGAGACCAAGGCGATGGAAAGCGTGCGGCCGGGCGCCGACCTGGCCCATTCGCTGGGCCTGTCCGCTTCCAAGAGCGGCAGCATCTACGACGTGCAGTGGAACGGCCCGGCGTTCAGGGCCGGTCTGGTGCCCGGCCTCGAGATCGTCGCGGTCGACGGCAAGGACTACTCGCCGGAGGCGCTGAAGGACGCGGTGAAGGCGGCCAAGGGCGGCAGCGCGCCGATCAAGCTGCTGGTGAAGAACATCGACACCTACAGCACGGTGAAGGTGGACTACCACGGCGGCCTGAAGTATCCGCACCTGGTGCGTGCCGACGGCAAGGACCTGCTCGGGGCGATCATCGCGCCGCGCAAGAAGTAGACGGGGCCGCGCCGCTGCGGCCGGCATGACCTCTGGCAGGGGAGCCGGTCCTGCGGCCGGTCTAGCATCGAAACCTCGTGCCCGCGCCGTTCCTCCGCGCGGGTCGTAGCCCAAGGGAGAATCCATTGAAAGCCACACGCCTCGCTTCCGCCATCGTCGCCAGCGCCTTCGGCCTGGTCAGCCTCAACGCACTCGCCGATGTGCCGCCGCCGCAGGACGTGGCCTACCCGGGCACGCTGCAGATCAGCGTGGACGCCACCGACGTCGCCCACCGCATATTCCGCGTGCACGAAGTGGTGCCGGCCGCACCCGGCCCGCTGACCCTGCTGTACCCGCAGTGGCTGCCGGGCAACCATTCGCCCAGCGGCCCGATCGACAAGTTCGCCGGCCTGGTGGTGAAGGCGAACGGCAAGGTGATCCCGTGGACGCGCGACCCGCTCAACGTCTACGCCTTCCACGTCGAGGTGCCGCAGGGCGCCGGCAACGTCGAGGTCGACTTCCAGTACCTGTCGCCGCAGAACACCCGCCAGGGCCGCGTGGTGATGACGCCGGAAATGCTCAACCTGCAGTGGAACGCCAACACGCTGTACCCGGCCGGCTACTACACCCGCCAGATCAAGGCCGACGCCAGCGTGACCTTCCCCGCCGGCTGGCAGTTCGGCAGCGCGCTGGAAGTGGCCTCGCGCGACGGTGACACCGTGCACTTCAAGACCACCACCTTCAATACCCTGGTGGACTCGCCGATCTACGCCGGCAAGTACTTCAAGCGCATCGATCTCGACCCCGGCGCCAAGGCCCCGGTGCATATGGACATCGTGGCCGACGCGCCGAAGTACCTCGAGATCAAGCCCGAGCAGGTCAAGCCGTTCCGCGAGCTGGTGCAGCAGATGTACAAGCTGTACGGCGCGCACCACTACAAGCACTACGACTTCCTCGTCTCGCTCAGCGACAAGATGAGCGGCAACGGCCTGGAGCACCACCAGTCCAGCGAGGACGGCACCTCGGCCGATTTCTTCACCGAGTGGAAGAAGAACGCGCTGGGCCGCGACCTGTTCTCGCACGAGTTCAACCACTCCTGGGACGGCAAGTACCGCCGCCCGGCCGACCTGTGGACGCCGAACTTCAACGTGCCGATGCAGGACTCGCTGCTGTGGGTGTACGAGGGCCAGACCCAGTTCTGGGGCCAGGTGATGGCCTCGCGCTCCGGCCTGTGGAACGACGAACAGGCGCACGACATGTGGGCCTTCGTGGCCGCCACCTACGACAAGGGCCGCCCGGGCCTCGCCAGCTGGCGCAACGTGCAGGACACCACCAACGACCCGATCATCGCCCAGCGCGCGCCGCTGCCGTACCGCAACTACCAGAGCAGCGAGGACTACTACTCGGCCGGCCAGCTGATTTGGCTGGACGTGGACGGCAAGCTGCGTGAGCTCAGCCATGGCAAGAAGAGCATCGACGACTTCGCCAAGGCCTTCTTCGGCATGGACAACGGCAGCTTCGTCACCAACACCTACACCTTCGACGACGTGGTGAAGACGCTCAACGACATCGCCCCGTACGACTGGGCGAAGTACCTGCGCAACCTGCTGGACGGCCACGGCCCGCTGATCGGCGGCTTCGAGTCGCACGGCTGGAAGTTGGTCTACACCGACCAGCCCAGCGCTGCGGTGAAGGCCTTCGAGGCGCGCCGCCACTTCGCCGACCTCACCTACTCGCTCGGCGTGTCGGTGGGCAAGGGCGGCGCGATCGGCGACGTGCTGTGGGACGGTCCCGCGTTCAAGGCCGGCCTGTCGCCGGGCATGACCGTCGTCGCCGTCAACGGCCATGACTACGACCCCGACGCGCTGAAGGAAGCCGTGACCGCCGCCGCGAAGGACAAGAGCCAGCCGATTGAACTGCTGGTGAAGGACTTCGACGAGTACAAGACCATCCGCATCGACTACCACGACGGCCTGAAGTACCCGCACCTGGTGCGCGACACCGGCAAGCCCGACACGCTCACCACGCTGTTCAAGGCCCGCTGAGCGCGCGCTTTCCTCCCTCTCCCCGAAGGGGAGAGGGTTGGGGCGAGGGGTGGCCCTTGCGCCGGCCCCTCGTGCGAGCGGAGATCGCCCGCATGGGCGATCCCCGCCAACTCCGCTATACTGCGCCTCCGCCGTCGGCCGGACACACGTCCGCCGCCGTCGCGACCATCACCATGCGCCCGTAGCTCAGCCGGATAGAGTAGTGGCTTCCGAAGCCATTGGTCGGGGGTTCGAATCCCTCCGGGCGCGCCAGTTGCCGATCCGCGGCCGTCTGCGGCGGATTCATCGAAAAGCCCCGCGCCACGCGGGGCTTTTCATGTGCGCTTCCTGCCTGCATATCGGCCACGGTCGTTTTGCGCTGCGACATGGCAATTCGCACGAGCGCGAGTAGAGTTTCCACGGTCTGCTGCCGGACCGTGGAACCCGGCGCGAAAAATCGTTCTTGCCAAGCCGGCATTTTTTTGGTTAGGTTGATGTTAGCGCTAACACTTATGGGCACGGGATACGCATGAGCCTGGTCGTCGGACTGGATGTGGGCACGCAGAGCGTGAAGCTCGTGGCGTACGACGCCGCGACGCGCGAAGTCGTCGCCACGCAGGGCCATCCGCTGGAACTGATCGCGGGCGACGACGGCAGCCGCGAGCAGGAGGCGGCGTGGTGGCTCGACGCGATCCGCGCCTGCTTCGTGAAGCTGGAACCGGCGCTGCGCGCACGGGTCGCCGCGCTCGGCGTGTCGGGGCAGCAGCACGGCTTCGTGCCGCTGGACGCCGCCGGCCGCGTGCTGGCGCCGGCCAAGCTGTGGTGCGACACCAGCACACAGCGCGAGTGCGACGGGATCATGGCGGCCGCGGGCGGCGCGCGACGCTGCGTGGCGCTGGCGGGCAATCCCATCCTGGCCGGCTACACCGCCTCGAAGCTGCCGTGGACGCGCCGGCACCGGCCCGATGCCTACCGGCAACTGGCGAGCATCCTGCTGCCGCACGACTACGTGAACTTCTGGCTTACCGGCGAGCGCTGGATGGAATGCGGCGACGCCTCCGGCACCGGCTGGCTGGACGTGCGCGCACGGCGCTGGGCGGCGCCCCTGCTGGCCGCCACCGATGGCGAACGCGACCTGTCCGCCTGCCTGCCGCCGCTGGTCGAGGCGGATGCGAGCTTTCCGATCGCCCCGGCCGTCGCCGACGAACTCGGCCTGCCGCGCACGGTGCGCGTGGCGGCCGGCGGCGGCGACAACATGATGGCGGCGATCGGCACCGGCAACGTCGTCCCCGGCGTGCTGAGCATGAGCCTGGGCACCTCGGGCACGCTGTTCGCGCATGCCGACCGCCCGGTGGTGGATGAGGAAGGGCGCTGGGCCGCGTTCTGCTCCTCCACCGGCGGCTGGCTGCCGCTGATCTGCACCATGAACTGCACCGTGGCCACCGAGAACGTGGCGCGCGCGTTCGGCTTCGACAGCCGCGACGGCGACGCGGTGCTGGCCGGCACCGCGCCGGGCGCGGGCGGGCTGGTGCTGTTGCCGTTCTTCAACGGCGAGCGCACGCCCGACCTGCCGCACGCGCGCGCCAGCCTGCACGGCATGGACGCGGGCAACCTCGGTCGCGGCAACCTCTACCGCGCCGCGATGGAGGGTGCCACCTACGCGCTGCGTTACGGCTACGAACTGCTGCAGGCGGCCGGGATGCGCTTCGACGCCATCCGCCTCACCGGCGGCGGCAGCCACAGCGCCGCGTGGCGGCAGATGGTCGCCGACGTGTTCGAACTGCCGGTGGACGTGCCCACGCAGGCCGAGGGCGCCGCCTTCGGCGCCGCGCTGCAGGCGCTGTGGGCGCTCGACCATGCCGGCGGCGGCCAGGCCGGTATCGCCGCCCTCGCGGCCGAGCACGTGCGCCTCGCGCCCGAATTGTCCGCCCGGCCCGACGCGAACGCCGCCGCGGTCTACCGAAGTCACTACGGCCGTTTCCGGCAGCACCTGGAAGCGGCCGTGGCGAGCCACGCCCACCGGTCCGCCGCGGACGGCGACTGACGCGCTGCCGAGCCCCACACCCACCTCCGTATCTCCCGTATCGACAAGGAATCCCGACCCCATGAGCACGCCCTTCATCGGCAAGCGCGAATACTTCCCCGGCATCGGCCGCATCCCCTACGAGGGCCGCGAATCGGACAACCCGCTGGCGTTCAAGCACTACGACGCGAACAGGAAGATCGGCGACAAGACCATGGCCGAGCACCTGCGCTTCGCGGTCTGCTACTGGCACAGCTTCTGCAACGCCGGCCACGACCCGTTCGGGCCGGGCACCCGCGTCTATCCGTGGGACACCGCGGCGAGCACGCCGCTGGGCCGCGCCGAGGACAAGCTCGACGCCGCGTTCGAGTTCTTCACCAAGCTCGGCGCGCCGTACTACTGCTTCCACGACATCGACATGGCGCCGGACGCCGACGACGTCGCCGAGTACGAGCAGAACCTCAAGCACATGGTGGCGCTGGCGAAAGAGCGCCAGCAGGCGACGGGCGTGAAGCTGCTGTGGGGTACCGCCAACCTGTTCAGCCACCCGCGCTACATGAACGGCGCGGCGACCAACCCGGACTTCGCGGTGGTGGCGCGCGCGGCGGCGCAGGTCAAGGCCGCGCTGGAGGCCACCGTCGAGCTGGGCGGCGGCAACTACGTGTTCTGGGGCGGCCGTGAAGGCTACGCCACGCTGCACAACACCGACACCCGGCGCGAGCTGGAGCACTTCGCGCGCTTCCTCGCCGCCGCGCGCGACTACGGCCGCAGCATCGGCTTCAAGGGCAACTTCCTGATCGAGCCCAAGCCGATGGAGCCGATGAAGCACCAGTACGACTTCGACTCCTCGACCGTGGTCGGCTTCCTGAAGGAGCACGGCCTGGACCGGGACTTCAAGCTCAACATCGAGGCCAATCACGCCACGCTCTCCGGCCACACCTTCGAGCACGACCTGCAGATGGCCTCCAACCACGGCCTCTTGGGCAGCATCGACGCCAACCGCGGCAACGCGCAGAACGGCTGGGACACCGACCAGTTCCCCAGCGACCTGTACGACACCGTGGGCGCGATGCTGGTGGTGCTGCGCCAGGGCGGGCTGGCGCCGGGCGGGCTGAACTTCGACGCCAAGGTGCGCCGCGAATCCACCGACCGCGACGACCTGTTCCTCGCCCACATCGGCGGCATGGACAGCTTCGCGCGCGGCCTGGAAGTGGCGCACGCGCTGCTGACGCAGTCGCCCTGGGAGCGCTGGCGCGCCGAGCGCTACGCCAGCTTCGACCAGGGCCCCGGGCACGACTTCGCGCAGGGCAAGCTGGGCCTGGCCGCGCTGCGCGACCTGGCTGCCGCGAACGGCGAGCCGGCCCAGGTGAGCGGCAAGCAGGAGCGCTACGAGAACCTGGTCAACCAGTACCTGATGCGTTGATGGGTACCGTTCGTGCTGAGCGTGGCCTGCGCAAGCAAGCGGAGTCGAAGCATCCCTCAATGCCCTTCGACTCCGGCCCTGCGGGCCTACGCTCAGAGCCTGCCCCGGACTTGATCCGGGGGCGAACGGTGACTGGGGCCCGGCGCACACCGGGGAATCACAGGCCGGCGTGAGCCGGGCAAGGGGAGGGGAACCGGCTCATGGCAGCAGATATCTATGACACGCAGGGCGCCGTGCTCGAAGGCAGCGCACCCGCACAACGGACGGAAAACACCCGGCTGATCGTGCAGATCAGTTGCGTCGCCACCCTGGGCGGCTTCCTGTTCGGCTTCGACAGCGGCGTCATCAACGGCACCATCGACGGGTTGAAGACGGCCTTCCGCTCCGGCGCCACCGCGACCGGTTTCGAGGTCGCCTCGATGCTGCTCGGCTGCGCGATCGGCGCGTTCTTCGCCGGTCGCGTGGCCGACCGCTGGGGACGGCGCTCGGTGCTGATCGTGGCCGCGGTGCTGTTCCTGCTGTCGGCGCTGGGTGCCGGCGCGGCGCAGGCGGCCTGGTGGTTCGTCGCCGCCCGGGTCGTCGGCGGCTTCGCCGTTGGCGCCGCCAGCATCATCGCGCCCGCGTACATCGCCGAGGTGGCGCCGGCGCGCTACCGCGGACGGCTGGCCACGGTGCAGCAGATCGCGATCATCGGCGGGCTGTTCTGCGCCTTCCTCAGCAACTACCTGCTGGCCCGCGCCGCGGGGGCCTCCACCGCCGTGCTGTGGCTGCAACAGGAGGCATGGCGCTGGATGTTCTGGGTGCAGGCGCTGCCGTCGTCGCTGTTCCTGGTCTCGCTGCTGTTCATCCCGGAAAGCCCGCGCTTCCTGGCGCTGCGGCGGCGCGACGGGGAGGCCGTGGCGGTGCTGGGCCGGCTGTACGGCGAGGGCGTGGCGCGCGCCAAGCTGGACGAGATCGACGCCTCGCTGGCGGGCGACCGCCACCGCCCGCGGCTGTCGGACCTGATCGACCGCGCGCGCGGCCGCGTGCGCCCGATCGTGTGGGTGGGCGTGGGGCTGGCCGCGTTCCAGCAGCTGGTCGGCATCAACGTGGTCTTCTACTACGGCGCGGTGCTGTGGCAGGCGGTGGGTTTTTCCGAGAGCGACGCGCTCTTGATCAACGTGCTGTCCGGCGCGCTGAGCATCGGCGCCTGCCTGGTCGCCATCGCGCTGATCGACCGGATCGGCCGCAAGCCGCTGCTGTGGATCGGCTCGATCGGCATGACGGTCACCCTGGCGCTGGTCGCCGCGGCCTTCGCCGGCGCCGGGCTCGATGCCGGCGGCCACCTGGTGCTGTCGCACGCCGCGGGCCTGCTGGCGCTGGTCGCCGCCAACGCCTACGTGGTGTTCTTCAACATGTCGTGGGGGCCGGCGATGTGGGTGATGCTGGGCGAGATGTTCCCCAACCAGATCCGCGGCTCGGCGCTGGCGGTGGCGGGCGCGGTGCAGTGGATGGCGAACTTCGCCATCACCGTGAGCTTCCCGCTGCTGCTCGCCGGCATCGGCCTGGCCGGCGCCTACGGCCTGTACGCCGCCGCCGCCGCGCTGTCGGTGTGGTTCGTGTTCCGCTGCGTGCGCGAGACGCGCGGCAAGGAACTGGAGCAGATGGAGGGCTAGGCGTGGGCGGCGGAACCTTGCCAGCGGTGCCGACGGCTGCCCCTATGCCGGTGGGGCGCCGTGCTCTCGCTCGTCATCCCGGCGCAGGCCGGAGGCGCTTTATCAACAGACGAAGGTCTGGTCATCCAGTGGCGACCACGCTCGCTCAAGCCCTACGGCTACTGGATGACTCGCTGCGCTCGCCCCTGCGGGGCCGTCCTGCGGACGTTCTGCGCGCTGCGCGCTTGTCCGGCCTGCGCCGGAATGACGAGCCGGATAGGTGGTCGCCACCGGAAATCGAGTCGTTGTCTCGGTCTCCGGCGGGAGAGCCGGTTGCAAAGCCGGGTGACTCAGCCGCGCGCCTTGCCGCCGGGCGGCGCCACCGAGTCGCGCAGCACGAGCTGGTGCGCCGCCACGTGGTCGACCACCACGCGGGTGTCGCTGGGCTTGCGGCGGATCGTGCGCAGCAGGATGTCGATCGCCGAGTCGGCCATGCTGGCGATCGGCTGGCGCACGGTGGTCAGCTCGGGCCATACGGTGGTGGCGGCCGAGGTGTCGTCGAAGCCCACGATGGACAGGTCCTGCGGCACGCGCAGTCCGTGCCGGTGCGCCACCGAGACCGCCGCCGCGGCCATGTCGTCGTTGCTGGCGAAGATGGCGGTGGGCGGCTTGCGCAGCGACAGCAGCTTCTCCACCGCGTCCAGGCCGGAGCGGTAGGTGAAGTAGCCCTGCTGTACCAGGCTCGCGTCCGCGGCGATGCCGGCTTCCTTCAGCGCGGCCTGGTAGCCCTCGAAGCGGCGCGTGCTGGCCGCCTGGTTGGGGTGGCCCTTGATGCATGCGATGCGCGTGTGGCCCGCCTTGACAAGGTGCTCGACGATCTCCTTGCTGGCCAGGAAGTCGTCGATGCGCACGCTGGAGATGTCGTGGCTGAAGTGGCCGGAGGCGATCGCCACCATCGGCACGCTGGCACGGGTCAGCTCCTCGATCACCACCTTGGACTCGCACAGCGGCGGCGGCAGGATCACCCCGCCCACGCTCTTGGCCAGCTCGCGCGCGGCCTTGCGTTCGGCCGTGGCGTCGAAGCCCTCCCAGTCGGCGATGACCAGTTGCGCCGCAGTGCGCGCCGCGCCGTGCAGCGCGCCCAGCAGCAGCTCGCGCAGGTAGGCGGCGCTGGGGTTGGTGTAGATCAGCGCGATGCGCGCGTCCTGCGCGGCGGCGAGCGAGCTGGCGGCGCGGTTCGGCACGTAGCCCAGCTCCTGCACCGCGCGCATCACCCTCTCGCGGGTCGCGTCGCGCACCTTGCTGTGGCCGTTGACGACGCGCGACACCGTCATCGGCGAGACCTTGGCGCGGGCGGCCACCTCGTCGATGGTGACGGCCATGCCCTTGCGGCGGACCGATTTCCTGGCTGCCTTCTTCAATGCCGTTTCCCTCCAGTGGGCGCGCGGCGGGGGAGGCCGCGGCACGGTGGCCACATGACTCGGTATCCATCCTGAAAGCGGATCGGACATGCATGCATCTTGGCACATGGTAGCGATAACAGAATCCGTGCGTGACAAGAGCCGCAGCGGCACGACGGCCCCGCGCACGGCCGGCGCGCGCCGGTCCGCGTGGGCGCGCCCGTTCTTCGCCGGCCTGTGGCTGCTGGTGGCGTGCCTGTGCGCGGGGCATGCGCGCGCCGAGGACGGCTACGACCTGTGGCTGCGCTATCGCCCGCTCCCGGCCGCGCAGGCCGATGCCTACCGTGGCCGCGCCACCCAGCTGGTCGCCGGCACGTCGACGGCCACCCAGGCGGCCATCCGCAGCGAACTGCTGCGCGGCCTGGGCGGCCTGCTCGGCCGGGCGCCGGCGCTATCCGACCGGGTGACGCACGACGGCGCGGTCGTCGTCGGCACGCCTGCCTCGTCACCGCTGGTCGCGGGGCTGCACCTGGACCTGCGCGGACTCGGGCGCGAGGGCTACCTGGTCCGCAGCGCGGTGGTGGATGGCCACGCGGCCACCGTGATCGCCGGCAACACCGACGTCGGCGTGCTGTACGGCGCGTTCCGCTTCCTGCGCCTGCTGCAGACCGCGCAGCCGCTGGACCGGCTCGACCTGCGCGACCGGCCGCGGGTGAAGCTGCGCGTGCTGGACCACTGGGACAACCTCGACGGCAGCGTCGAGCGCGGCTACGCGGGCGCCTCGATCTGGGACTGGTGGACGCTGCCGGACGAGCTGAAGCCGCGCTACACCGACTACGCGCGCGCCAACGCCTCGATCGGCATCAACGGCGCCGTGCTCAACAATGTCAACGCCGATCCGCTGGTGCTCGGCCATGCCTACCTGGAGAAGGCGGCGGCGCTGGCCGGCGTGTTCCGGCCGTACGGCATCCGCGTCTACCTCAGCGTGCGCTTCAGCGCGCCGATCGAGCTGGGCGGGCTGAAGACCGCCGACCCGCTCGACCCGCAGGTGCGCCGCTGGTGGCGCGAAAAGGCCGACGAGATCTACAAGCGGATCCCCGACTTCGGCGGCTTCCTGGTCAAGGCCAATTCGGAAGGCCAGCCCGGCCCGCAGGACTACCACCGCAGCCATGCCGACGGCGCCAACATGCTGGCTGCCGCGCTGGCGCCGCACGGCGGCGTGGTGATGTGGCGCGCCTTCGTCTACGCGAACAAGCCCGGCGAGGACCGCACCAAGCAGGCCTGGGACGAGTTCAAGCCGCTGGACGGCCAGTTCGCCGCCAACGTGCTGCTGCAGGTGAAGAACGGCCCGCTGGATTTCCAGCCGCGCGAGCCGTTCAACCCGCTGTTCGGCGCGATGCCGAAGACCCGGCTGATGATGGAGTTCCAGGTCACCAAGGAGTACCTGGGCTTCGCCACCCACCTGGTCTACCTCGGGACGCTGTACCGGGAGGCGCTGTCGGCCGACACCATGGCGCGCGGCCCGGGTTCCACCGTGGCGAAGGTGGTCGACGGTACGCTGGACGGCCACGCCCTCACCGGCATCGCGGGCGTGGCCAACATCGGCGCCGACCGCGACTGGTGCGGCTCGGTGTTCAACCAGGCCAACTGGTATGCGTTCGGGCGGCTCGCCTGGGATCCCACGCTGTCCGCGCGCGCCATCGCCGAGGCATGGACGCGCATGACCTTCGGCAACGACGCGGCGGTGGTGCGGCCGGTGGTCGACATGATGATGGGCTCGCGCGAGGCGGCGGTGGACTACATGACGCCGCTGGGCCTGGCCCACCTGATGGGCCACGGCCACCACTACGGCCCGGAGCCATGGGACGCCAGCGGCCCGCGCGCCGACTGGACGCCGGTGTACTTCCACCGCGCCGACCACGACGGCATCGGCTTCGACCGCACCGCCACCGGCAGCGACGCGGTGGCCCAGTACGCGCCGCCGGTCGCGCGCGAATTCGCCGACCTCGGGCGGATCCCTGACAGGTACCTGCTGTGGTTCCACCACGTGCCGTGGACGTACCGCATGCGCTCCGGCCGCACGCTGTGGGACGCGCTGGTGCGCCACTACACGCAGGGCGTCGACGACGTGAGGCGGATGCGCGAAACCTGGGCCGGCCTGAAAGGCCATGTCGACGACGAACGCTATCGCCAGGTCGCCAGCTTCCTCGCCATCCAGCAGCGCGAGGCGCAGTGGTGGCGCGACGCCTGCCTCGCCTATTTCCAGAGCCTCAACGGCTTGCCGCTGCCGGCCGGCTACGCGCCGCCGGCGCATCCGCTGAAGTACTACCAGTCCCTTTCCTTCAAGTACGTGCCGGGGTATTCCGCATGGTGACCGACGCAAGGCCGACGCCGTTCCATTACCGCACGCTCGCCGGCGTCGCGGCACTGCTGTGCCTGGGCACGGGCGCGGCATGCGCCGCGGATGCCACGCTGCTCAATCCGCTGTTCCAGGACCACGCCGTGCTGCAGCGCGACCGCGCCGACCCCGTCTGGGGCCGGGCGAAGCCCGGCGCGGCGCTGACGATCCGCTTCGCCGGCCACACCGTGCACGGCCGCGCCGACGCCGACGGACGCTGGCAGGCCACGCTGCCCGCGTTGCCCGCGGGCGGGCCGTACACGCTCACCGTGAGCAGCGCGGACGGCGCCACGCAGACCATCGGCGACGTGCTGGTCGGCGACGTGTGGCTGTGCTCGGGCCAGTCCAACATGGCGCTGCAGGTGCGGCGCACGCTGGACCTGGATTCCGAGACCCGGAACGCGTCGAACGACCGCCTGCGCATGCTCACCGTGGACGACACCGCCAGCGCCACCCCGCAGGCGGCGATCCCGCGCACGGACCACTGGCTGCCGACCACGCCGGCCAACGTGCCGGGTTTCTCCGCCACCTGCTACTACTACGCGCGCGAGCTGCAGAAGACCGTGCCGGTGCCGATGGGCATGGTGGTGGCCGCCTGGGGCGGCTCGCGCATCGAGCCGTGGATGAGCGCGCAGGCGCTGCGCAAGGTCGGCGGCTACGACCAGGGGCTGGACCTGCTCGCGCTCTACGCGAAGAACCGCCCGCGCGCCGAGCAGCAATGGGATCGCCAATGGAAGGCCTGGTGGCTGTCGCGGCCCGGCGCCACCGCGGCGAACGCGCCGTGGAACGCGTCGAGCCTGGGCGAGCCCGGCTGGCGGCGCGCGCCGCTGCAGCATGGCGCCTGGCAGCACTGGGGCGTGCCGTCGCTGGACAAGTTCACCGGCATGCTGTGGTACCGCACCACGGTGACGCTGGACAAGGCGCAGGCCGCGCAGGGCGCCGTGCTGGACCTGCTGGCCAACGAGATCGACCAGACCTGGGTCAACGGGCACTGGGTCGGCACCGCCTACGGCAGCGTGCAGCGCCACTACGCCGTGCCGGCCGGGGTGCTGCACGAAGGCGTGAACCTGATCGCGCTGAACGTGCTCGGCACCTATCGCGACGACGGCCTGCAGGGCCCCGCGTCCAGCCGTGCGCTGAAGCTGGCGGACGGCACCTCGATCCCGCTGCGGGGCTGGCAGTACAAGGTGGTGCCCGCGGCCTACGGTGCGCCGCCGGGCCTGCCGTGGCAGTCCACGTCCGGCCTCACCACGCTCTACAACGGCATGATCGCGCCGCTCGGCCACTACGGCTTCCGCGGCGCGCTGTGGTACCAGGGCGCGTCGAACACCGGCGACCCGGACAACTACCGCGCGCTGCTGGAAGGGCTGCGCGACGACTTCCGCGCGCGCTTCGGCACGGACCTGCCGTTCCTGATCGTGCAGCTTTCCAGCTACGGCCCCTCGCCCACGCAGCCCGGCGAGAGCGGCTGGGCCGACGTGCGCGAGAGCCAGCGCCGGGTCGCGGCGGAAGACCCGCGCTCGGGCCTGGCCGTCGCGGTGGACATCGGCGAGCGCTACGACATCCACCCCGCCAACAAGCAGGAACTCGGCCGCCGGCTGGCGCGGGTGGCGCGCCACGTGATCTACGGCGACACGGCCTTGCCGCCGTCGGGGCCGGTGCCGCTGTCGGCGCGGCGCGCCGGCGACGCGGTCACGCTGCGCTTCGGCGACGTCACCGGCAAGCTGGTCGCCTACAGCACCGACCATCCGGCTGGCTTCGAGCTGTGCGGGGCGCGGCCCGGCACCTGCCGGTACGCCGTCGCCGACATGCACGGCGACCAGGTCACCCTGCACGTGCCGGCGACGGCGGACGCGGTGGCGCGGGTGCGCTACTGCTGGGCCGACAGCCCGATCTGCACGCTCTACGACCAGGCGGGCCTGCCCGCGGGGCCGTTCGAGATCCCCGTCACTTCCGCGAGCACGCACTGACATGGACACCGCTTCCGCCACCCCCGCCCACGGCTCGGCGCGCGACCGCGAGATCGTCGCCGCGCGCGTCATCGTCAGCAGCCCGGGACGCAACTTCGTCACCCTGAAGATCGAGACCCGCAGCGGCGTCAGCGGCCTCGGCGACGCCACCCTCAACGGCCGCGAGCTGGCGGTGGCGTCGTACCTGCAGGACCACGTGGTGCCCAACCTGATCGGCCGCGACGCCGGCCGCATCGAGGATCTCTGGCAGTTCCTCTATCGCGGCGCCTACTGGCGGCGCGGCCCGGTGACGATGACCGCGATCGCCGCGGTGGACGTGGCGCTGTGGGACATCCTCGGCAAGCTGGCCGGCCTGCCGCTCTACCAGCTTTTGGGCGGCCGCTCGCGCGGGGGGGCGTTGGTCTACGCGCACGCCAACGGCCGCGACATCGAGGAAGCGAGCGACGAGGTGGGCAAGTTCGTCGAGCAGGGCTTCCTCGCCGTGCGCGCGCAGTGCGGCGTGCCGGGCGTGAAGAAGGCCTACGGCATCTCGGTCAAGGGCAAGCCCTACGAGCCGGCCGAGAGCGAGCTTCCGCTGGAGACGACCTGGTCCACGCCGCGCTACCTGGAGATCGTGCCGAAGCTGTTCGAGCGCCTGCGCGCCGACCACGGCGACGGCGTCGAGCTGCTGCACGACGCGCACCACCGGCTCACCCCGATCGAGGCGGCGCGGCTGGCGCGCAGCCTGGAGCCGTACCGGCTGTTCTGGCTGGAGGACGCCACCCCGGCGGAGAACCAGGCCTCGTTCGAACTGATCCGCCGCCACTCGCTCACGCCGCTGGCGGTGGGCGAGGTGTTCAACTCGATCTGGGACTGCAAGCAGCTGATCGAGCAGCAGCTGATCGACTACATCCGCACCACCCTCGTGCACGGCGGCGGCATCACCGCGATGCGCCGGCTGGCCGACTTCGCCGCGCTGTACCAGGTGCGCACCGGCTTCCACGGCGCCACCGACCTGTCGCCGGTGACGATGGGCGCGGCGCTGCACTTCGACACCTGGGTGCCCAACTTCGGCATCCAGGAATACATGTTCCATTCCGACGAGGCCAACGCGGTGTTCCCGCACGACTACGCGTTCCGTGACGGCCGCCTGCACGTGGGCGACACGCCGGGACACGGCGTGACGATCGACGAGAAGCTGGCCGCGAAGTATCCGTATGCGCCGAAACAGCTGCCCGTCGCGCGGCTGGAAGACGGCGCGATGTGGAACTGGTGAGGAGGCCGGGAAGGGCATGAGCCGTTCGCTGCCGTCCGCCGCCGCGCTGGCCCGGGCCTGCCTGGGCCTGGCCGGCCTGCTCGCGCTGCCGGCGGCACGGGCGGGGGAAGCGGTGCGCTACCACTGGTTCGAATACCGCGGCCACGACGCCGCGTTCGCGCAGCCGCTGCCGCCGGGGCACTACCGCAACCCCGTGCTGGCCGGCTTCTATCCGGACCCGAGCGTGACGCGCGCGGGCGACCGCTACTATCTGGTCAATTCCAGCTTCGCCTACTTCCCCGGCCTGCCGGTGTCGGAGAGCCGCGACCTGGTGCACTGGAAGCAGATCGGCAACGTCATCGACCGCCCGGCGCAGATGGACTTCGATGGGCAGCGCATCAGCCGCAGCCTGTTCGCCGCCTCGATCGCCTTCCACGACGGCAGCTTCTACGTGGTCGGCACCGAGGTCGACGGCGGTGGCAATTTCCTCGCCACCGCGAAGGATCCCGCCGGGCCGTGGTCCGACCCGACCTGGCTGCGCGGCGTGGACGGCATCGACCCGTCGCTGTTCTTCGACGACGACGGCAAGGTCTACCTGCTCAACAACGGCCCGCCGCAAGGGCCGCCGCTGTACGAGGGCCTCCGCGCGATCTGGATGCAGCGATTCGACCTGGCCCGGCGCCAGCCGGTCGGGCCGCGCAAGGTGATCTTGAACGGCGGCGTGGACCTGTCGAAGCATCCGATCTGGATCGAGGGGCCGCACCTGTACAAGCGCGACGGCTGGTATTACCTGTCCTGCGCCGAGGGCGGCACCGCGCTCAACCACTCGCAGGTGGTGCTGCGCAGCCGCTCGCCGTGGGGGCCGTACCAGCCGTACGCGCACGACCCGATCCTGACCCAGCGCGACCTGCCCGCCGATCGCGCCGACCCGGTGATCAACGCCGGCCACGCCGACCTGGTCGAGGGGCCGGACGGCCAATGGTGGGCGCTGTTCCTGGCCAGCCGCGCCTACGGCGGCACGCACTTCAACACCGGCCGCGAGACCTGGCTGTTGCCGGTGCGCTGGAAGAACGGCTGGCCGGTGATCCTCGACCACGGCCACACGGTCCCGCGCATCGCGCCGTCGCCGTCCTTCGCGTGGAACGGGGCGAGCCAGGCGCCGATGAGCGGCAACTTCACCTGGCGCGACGATTTCGACAAACCCACGCTCGACCGCGCCTGGCTCTACCTGCGCGCACCGAAGCAGCCGTGGGCCGACCTGCGCGCGCGGCCCGGCATGCTCACCCTCCACCCGCTGCCGGAAGGACTGGACGCGCTGCACAACCCGTCCTTCCTCGCGCGCCGCCAGCAGCACCTCGCCTTCGACGCCAGCACCGCGCTCGAGGTGCCGGCGAAGCCCGGCACCGCCGCCGGCCTGGCCGCGTTCCAGAACGAGACGCACTGGTACTTCCTCGGCGTGCACCGCGTCGGCGCGCGCGTCGAGCTGTTCCTGCGCAAGGATGCCGGCGGCCAGCCGACGACCGTCGCCCACGCGTGGATCGAGCCCGGCCGGATCAAACCCGGCGCCACGCTGAAACTGAAGATCGCCGGCGACGGCGGCGCCTACGCGTTCGCCTGGGACGCCGACGGCACAGGCTGGCGCTGGCTGCGCCGCGGCGACGACGCCACCATCCTCAGCACCGACGTCGCCGGCGGCTTCGTCGGCACCATGCTGGGACCGTATGCCCGGACCGAAGCGGTCCGTTGAAAGGGAGACCGAACGCATGCAGATCCGATCCCTCGCCGCCGTGCTGCTGCTCGCCGCGCAGGCCATCCCGGTGAGCGCCGCCGCGGACCACGCCGCGCCGGCCTGGCGCGACACCTCGCTGAGCTTCGAGCAACGCGCCGCCGACCTGGTGGCGCACATGACGCTGCAGGAAAAGGTCGCGCAGATGCAGAACAGCGCGCCCGCGATCCCGCGCCTGGGCGTGCCGGCCTACGACTGGTGGAGCGAGGGGCTGCACGGCGTGGCGCGCGCCGGCGAGGCCACCGTGTTCCCGCAGGCGATCGGCCTCGCGGCCACCTTCGACCCCGCGCTGCTGCACGAAGAAGCCACCGCGATCAGCGACGAGGCGCGCGCCAAGTACAACGACTTCCAGCGCCGCGGCATGCGCGGCCGCTACGAAGGCCTGACCTTCTGGTCGCCCAATATCAACATCTTCCGCGACCCGCGCTGGGGCCGCGGGCAGGAGACCTACGGCGAGGATCCCTACCTCACCGCGCGCCTGGGCGTGGCCTTCGTGCGCGGCATGCAGGGCGACGACAACACCGTGGATTCGCTCGCGAATCCGCGCCATCCGGGCAGGTACCGCAAGCTCGACGCCACCGCCAAGCACTTCGCCGTGCACAGCGGGCCGGAATCCGAGCGCCACCGCTTCGACGTGCATCCAAGCGAGCGCGACCTGCACGAGACCTACCTGCCGGCGTTCCAGGCACTGGTGCAGCAGGGTGGGGTCGACGCGGTGATGGGTGCCTACAATCGCGTGGACGGCGTGCCGGCCACCGCCAGCCAGCGCCTGCTGCAGGACATCCTGCGCAAGGACTGGGGCTTCAAGGGCTACGTGGTCTCCGACTGCGATGCGGTGGCCGACATCTACCAGTTCCACAAGGTCGTGCCCACCGCCGAGCAGGCCGCGGCAATGGCGGTGAACCACGGCGACGACCTCAACTGCGGCACCACCTACGCCGCGCTGGTCCAGGCCGTGCACGACGGCCTGGTCAGCGAGCGCACCATCGACACCGCGGTCACGCGGCTGATGCTGGCCCGCTTCCGGCTCGGCATGTTCGACCCGCCCGCACGCGTGCCGTGGTCGTCGCTGCCGCTCTCGACCATCCGCTCACCGCAGCACGACGCGCTGGCGCGCCGCGCCGCGCAGGAATCGATGGTGCTGCTGAAGAACGACGGCCTGCTGCCGCTGTCGCGCAAGGTGCGGCGCATCGCGGTGATCGGCCCCACCGCCGACAGCGTGCAGGCGCTGGTGGGCAACTACCACGGCACGCCGCGGGCGCCGGTGACCCTCCTGCAGGGCATCCGCGAGGCGGTACCGCACGCGCAGGTCAGCTACGTGCGGGGTGCGGAGCTGGTGCAGGGCTTCGACGGCCCGGACGTGGGCCGCGTGATCGATGGCGCCTACCTCCGTCCGGCGCCGGGTTCGCGCGAACACGGCCTCAAGGGCGAGTACTTCCGCAGCGCCGACTTCACCGCGCCGCCGGTGCTGACCCGCATCGACCCGCGGGTCGGCTTCCACTTCATCCACGCCAGCCCCACCGACGCGCTGGTCGCCGACGGCAAGCTGCCCGACGCGCAGGCGCTGGACGTCCACCAGTTCGCCGCGCGCTGGAGCGGCGAACTGGTGCCGCCGGTGTCGGGACGCTACGAGCTGGGCGCCGCCGCCGACAGCGGCTTCCGCCTCTACCTCGACGGTCGCCTGCTGCTGGACCGCTGGGACGCGAAATCGACGCGGCGCGGGCAGGGCGCCTTCGTCGAGCTGAAGGCCGGCAAGGCCCATGCGATCCGCCTCGACTACGTGCGCGACGCGCACAACGCCAGCGTGCGGCTGGCCTGGCGCATGCCCGGCGCGAAGCCGCCGTTCGAGGCGGCGCTGGACGCGGCGCGGCAGGCCGACGTGGTGATCTTCGCCGGCGGCCTCACCAGCGACCTGGAAGGCGAGGAGATGCCGGTCGACTACCCGGGCTTCGCCGGCGGCGACCGCACCACGCTGGCGCTGCCGGCCACCCAGCAGAAACTGCTGAAGGCGCTGCAGGCCACCGGCAAGCCGGTAGTGCTGGTGCTGACCACCGGTTCGGCGCTGGCGATCGACTGGGCGCAGCAACACCTGCCGGCGATCCTGCTGGCCTGGTACCCGGGCCAGCGCGGCGGCAACGCGGTGGCCGACGCGCTGTTCGGCGACGCGAACCCCGCCGGAAGGCTGCCGGTCACCTTCTACAAGAGCGTGCAGCAACTGCCGCCGTTCGACGACTACGCCATGCAGGGCCGTACCTACCGCTACTTCAAGGGCGAGCCGCTGTATCCGTTCGGCTACGGCCTGTCGTACACCCGTTTCGCCTATTCCGACCTGCGGCTCGACCGCGACACGCTGGGCCCGGACGGGCACCTGAAAGTCACCGTGAAGGTGAAGAACACCGGCCAGCGCGCGGGCGACGAGGTGGTGCAGCTCTACCTGCGCGCGCTGCAGGCACCGCATGCGCGCGCGATCAAGTCACTGCGCGGCTTCCGGCGCATCGCCCTGAAACCCGGCGAGGAACGCAGCGTCAGCTTCGACGTCACGCCGCGCACCGACCTGCGCTACTACGATGTGGCGCGAAGCGCCTACGCCGTCGATCCCGGCCGCTACCAGGTACAGGTGGGCGCCTCCAGCGCCGACATCTGCCTCACCCGCGACTTCACCGTGCAGCGCTGAAAGACCATGCCCGGCTTGCACAGACACCGCAACGTGGGCCCCTCTCCCACGCGTGGGAGAGGGTGGCGGCAGCCGGGAGAGGGTACGAGCGGAGCAAAGCATGGCGGTATTGCCGAACCCTCACCCCAACCCCTCTCCCGAGGGGAGAGGGGCTTTCACGCCGATGAGTGACGAGAAACCATGAAGTCGCACGAACCGCCGCCTCCCACCGACCGGCCCCGCATCGTCTGCTTCGGCGAACTGCTGATGCGGCTGTCGCCGCCGGGGCGCGAGCTGCCGCTGCAATCGCCCCGCTTCGACGTCCACTTCGGCGGCGCGGAGGCGAACGTGGCCGCCTCGCTCGCCATCCTCGGCCATGCCAGCGCGATGGTCAGCGCCTTGCCCGACCATGCGATCGGCCACGCCTGCGCCGGCGAGCTGCGCCGCCACGGCGTGGACACCGGCGGCGTGCGCCACACGGAAGGCCGCATGGGGCTGTACTTCCTCGCGCCCGGCGCGATGCATCGTCCCGCCGAGGTGATCTACGACCGCGCCGACTCGGTATTCGCGCGCACGCCGACCGAGGCCTGGGACTGGCCACGCCTGCTCGCCGGGGCGCAATGGCTGCACCTGTCCGGGATCAACCTCGCGCTGGGCGAGGCCACGGCGCAGGCCGCGCTGGCCGCGGTGCGGGCCGCGCGCGCGGGAGGCGTGCGGGTGTCGTTCGATTGCAACTACCGCGGCAAGCTGTGGGGCGAGCGCGCCGCGCAGGCGCCCGCGCTGCTGCGCGAGGTCGTGGCCGAGGCGGAGCTGGTCTTCGGCGGCGAACGCGACGTCGCGCTGATCCTCGGCCGGGACTTCGCGGCCACGGACGACGGCTTCCACCGCGCCGCCGAAGCCGCCTTCGCGGCGTGGCCGCGCCTGCAGCGCCTGGCCACCACCGCGCGCCGCCACCGCAGCGCCGACGAGCAGGACCTGCTCGGCCGCCTGGCGCAGCGCGACCGCACGCTCGCCACGGCGCCGCGCGGGCTGATCGGCATCGTCGACCGCATCGGCAGCGGCGACGCGTTTGCCGCAGGCCTGCTGCACGGCCTGTTGCGGGACATGGACGACCAGGCCGCGCTGGATTTCGCGCTGGCGGCGGCCTGCCTCAAGCACTCGGTGCCCGGCGACGTGAACCTGCTGCGCGAGGCCGACATGCGGGCCTTCCTCGCCGACGGCGGTTTCGAGGTGCGGCGCTGATGGCAGCCGCGTCTTCCCGCGAGCGGCGCCTGTCGCTGGCCGCGCTGCCCGCGCTGCCGGCCACCGTGGCGCGCCCGGACTACGCGCCGGGCGAGGTGCGCATCGGCATCGTGCACTTCGGCCCCGGCGCGTTCCACCGGGCGCACCAGGCGGCCTACATCGACGCGCTGCTGGCCGACCACCCGGACTGGGGGATCTGCGCCGTCTCGCTGCACAGCGCCGAGGTGCGCGACGCGCTGCGTCCGCAGGACGGGCTCTACACGCTGGCCCTGCTCGGCGCGTCGAACCGCCTGCGCGTGATCGGCTCGATCCGCGAATGGCTGTGCGCCCCGAGGGAGCCCGACGCCGTGCTGGCGCGGCTGGCCGATCCCGCGGTGCGGCTGGTCACGCTGACGGTCACCGAGAAAGGCTACGCGCTGGTGGGCGATGGCCTCGACCTCGCCCACCCGGAGATCGCGCACGACCTCGCCGCGCCGGAGGCGCCGCGCAGCGTGGTCGGCTACCTCGTCGCCGGGCTACGCGCGCGCTGGCGGTGCGGCATCGCGCCGTACACGGCGCTGAGCTGCGACAACCTCGCCGGCAACGGCCAGCGCCTGCGCCGCGCCGTGCTGCAGTACGCGCAGCGGATCGATGCCGCGCTGGCCGCGTGGATCGCCGACGCGGTGGCTTTCCCGTGCTCGATGGTGGACAGCATCACGCCCGCCACCGACGACGCGCTGCGCGCGCGCGTCGGAGACGCGTTGGGCGTTGCGGATGCGTGGCCGGTGCAGCGCGAGCCCTACATGCAGTGGGTGGTCGAGGACCGCTTCTGCAACGCGCGCCCGCCGTTCGAGCGCGTGGGCGTGACGCTGAGCCGCGACATCGCCGGCTACGACCGCGCCAAGCTGCGCCTGCTCAACGGCGCGCATTCCACGCTGGCCTACCTCGGCTCGCTGCTGGAGCTGGAGACGGTGGCCGACGCGATGGCCGAGCCGGTGCTGGCGGCCTTCGCCGAGCGGCTGATGCGCGAATCCATCGCGCCGGCGACCGCCCTGCCCGAGGGGCTGGACGCGGGGAGCTATATCGGCGCGATCCTCGAACGCTTCCGCAACCCGGCGATCCGCCACAGGCTGGCGCAGATCGCCTGGGACGGCTCGCAGAAACTGCCGGTGCGCCTGCTCGGCACGATCGCCGACACTCTCGCCGCCGGCCGCCCGGTCGAGCGCCTGTGCCTGCCGGTGGCCGGCTGGCTCGTCTTCGCGCGCCGGCAGGCCGCGCGCGGCGAACCGCTGGTCGATCCCCTGGCCGACGCGCTGGCCGCGGCCGGTCGCGCCTGCAACGGCGACGCCGCGCACGACGTCGCCGGCTTCCTCGCGCGCGACCCGGTATTCGCCGGCCTGCGCGACGACGTGCGTTTCACCCGCGCGCTCGAGCGCGCCTACGCCAGGCTCGGCGACGGCTCGCCGGCTGCCGTGGGCAGGGCGCTGTCATAGCCGAAGCGGCTTGCCCCGTGCGGCTGTTGCCGGACGCAGCTCACCACGTTCCTTTCATTGCAGAAAAGCCGGAGGGATTCCATGCGCCACCTCATGACCGCGGGCCTGTGCATGCTGGCCATTGCCTTTGCCGCCACGGCGGGAGCGAAGAGCACTGGCCAGCCGATCCGCCTCGTCGTCGACATCGGCAAGCCCGGCGCGACGATCGACCGCCATATCTTCGGCCAGTTCGCCGAACAGCTCGGCCACGGCATCTACGGCGGCATCTGGGTGGGCAAGGACTCGCCCATTCCCAACACGCGCGGCATCCGCAACGACGTCGTGGCGGCGCTGAAGGCGCTCAAGGTGCCGGACGTGCGCTGGCCGGGCGGCTGCTATGCCGACAGCTACCACTGGCGCGACGGCGTGGGCCCGCATCGCACCACGCGCGTCAACACGGCCTGGGGCGGCGTGGTCGATTCCAACGCCTTCGGCACCGACGAGTACATGGACTTCATCAGGCAGATCGGCGCCGAGGCTTACGTGTCGCTCAACGTCGGCTCCGGCACGGTGGGCGAGGCGCAGGACTGGATGGAATACATGACCGCCGACCAGCCGACCACGCTGGCCAAGATGCGTGCCGCCAACGGCCACCCGGCGCCCTACCGCGTCGCCATGATGGGCATCGGCAACGAAAGCTGGGACTGCGGCGGCCTGATGACGCCGGACGAATACACGGCCGAACTGCGCCGCTACGCCCGCTTCGTCGGCAGCTACGACCCGAAGCAACCATCGCTGAAGATCGCCGTCGGCCCCGGCACGGACGACACGGCCTGGACCGAGGCGGTGATGAAGACGTGGAAGGAGCACCACGGCTGGTCGTTCGACATCCAGGGCCTGTCGCTGCATTCCTACACGGTCTACGGCGGCTGGCCGCCGCACATGCCCGCCACCGGGTTCGACGAAACGGCCTATGCGCACGTGCTCGGCGAAACGCTGAAGATGGGCCCGCTGATCGACAAGCAGTCTGCCGTGATGGACAAATACGACCCGGACAGGAAGATCGCGCTGGTGGTCGACGAATGGGGCGCGTGGCTGGCCCCGACGCCGGGCACCAATCCCGCTTTCCTGATGCAGCTGAATAGCCAGCGCGACGCCATCCTGGCCGCCCTCAACCTCAATATCTTCGCCCGCCGCGCCGACCGGGTGCGCATGGCCAACATCGCCCAGATGATCAACGTGCTGCAGGCGATGATCCTCACCGACGGGCCGAAGATGGTGCTGACGCCGACCTATCACGTCTTCCGGATGTATGTGCCGTTCCAGGACGCCACCTTCCTGCCGGTCAGCTACGACGCGGGTTCGTACGTGCACGGCGGCACCACCCTGCCGCGCCTCGACGCGATCGCCGCCAGGGGAAAGGACGGCCAGGTCTGGCTGGCGCTGACCAACCTCGATCCGGAGCGGTCGCTGCAGGTCGATGCCGCGGTGCCCGGCGTCAAGGCGAGCTCGGCGGACGGCCAGACCCTCGCCGCGCCGAAGGTCGACAGCGTCAACACGTTCGACCACCCCCGCACGGTGGTGCCCAGGCCGATCAGCGGCCGGCTGAAAAGCGGCGCCATCATGCTGACCCTGCCGCCCGCTTCGGTCACGGTCGTGGTGCTGCGGCCCTGAGCGTATGCCCAACGTGGGCGTGGAGACGGCGCCCTCCCCTGCGTGCAGGGGCGGGTCGGGGAGGGGTGCTTCCGGGTTTGTAGATCAAAGCACCCCCTCCCAACCTCCCCCTACAAGCAGGGGGAGGAGCTTGAATCCAGCGACTGGATGTCTCCGGACCCAGGAGGCACTGGATGACCAGCCCTCCGGCCTTCGCCGGCATGACGGGAGGCGCTGGAGGACGAGTCGGTGCCGGTGCCTCGCCGGCCTGGGAGCCGCGCCGCCGAAGCGCGCGCCGAACCCCGGGCCTACAGCCGGTAGGCCCGCTTGGGCAGCCGGTAGGCCAGGTCGACAGCGACTTCGGCAGCCTCGTCCTCGTCCAGCCGGTGCTCGGCCACCAGCCTGGCCAGCACCGCGCAGTCGATGCGCCGGGCCACGTCGTGGCGGGCGGGGATCGAGAGGAAGGCGCGGGTATCGTCGTTGAAGCCCACGGTGTTGTAGAAGCCGGCCGTGCTCAGCGTCTGCTCGCGGAAGCGCCACATGCCCTCGGGTGCGTCGTGGAACCACCAGGCCGGGCCGAGCAGCAGGCCGGGGTAGTGGCCGGCCATCGGGCCGAGCTCGCGCGAGTAGGTGCTTTCGTCGAGGGTGAACAGGATCAGCCGGAAGCCAGGCGCGTTGCCGAAGCGGTCGAGCAGGGGCTTGAGCGAGCGCACGTACTCGGTGGCCAGCGGCAGGTCGGCGCCGACGTTGCGGCCGTATGTCTCGAACAGCGCCGGGTTGTGGTTGCGGCAGCAGCCCGGGTGCAGCTGCATGACCAGGCCGTCGTCCAGGCTCATTGCGGCCATCTCGGTGAGCACCTGGCCGCGGAACAGCTCGGCGTCCCTGGCGTCGAAGTCGCCACGCACGATCTTCGCGAACAGCGCCCGCGCCTGCGCGGCGGAGAGATCGGCGGCGAGCGCCGTCTCGTGGCCGTGGTCGGTCGAGGTGGCGCCCATGCGGATGAAGAAATCGCGGCGCTTGCGGTGCGCGCGCAGGTAGCCGTCCCAGTCCAGCACGTCCTCGCCGGTGAGCTCGCCGAAGCGCCGCAGCGCGCCGGCGAAGGCCTCGTGCTCCGGGTCGACCACTTCGTCCGGGCGGTAGGCGGTCAGCACGCGGCCACCCCAGCCGCTGTCGCGGATCGTCTGGTGGTGCGCCAGCGCGTCCAGCGGGCCTTCGGTGGTGGCGATCACCTCGATGTTGAAGCGCTCGAACAAGGCGCGCGGGCGGAACGCGTCGGTCTGCAGCGCCTCGGTGATGGTGTCGTAGTAGTGGTCGGAAGTGCCCTCGTCCAGCCGCACGCGCAGGCCGAACACCTCGTGGAACACGTGGTTGAGCCACAGCGCGGACGGCGTGCCGCGGAACAGGTGGAAGTGGCGCGCGAACACGCGCCAGGCCTCGCGCGGATCGACCCGCGCGCGCGAGCCGTCGCGGCGCGGGATGCCCAGCGCGTCCAGCGGCACGCCCTGGCTGTAGAGCATGCGGAACACGTAATGGTCCGGCACCAGCAGCAGCTCGGTGGCGCTGGAGAAGGGCGCGTCGGTGGCCCACCACGACGGGTCGGTGTGACCGTGCGGACTGACGATGGGCAGCGTGCCGGCCTGCGCGTACAGGCGCGCGGCGATGGCGCGCTGGGTCGGATCGGCGGCGAACAGGCGGTGCTCGTCCAGGTGCAGGGGCTTGGCGTCGTTCATGCGCATGCTTCGGGAAGGAGGAGTCACTTTATCGCCGTGCGCTTTCCGGCGCGCCGAGGTCGACCTCGGCGCGCTGGAACACTACGCCGGGTGGCCGACGCGCAGGCTGTGGCCCGGCGTGCGCAATCGGTCGTCGCGTGGACCGGCGTGCAGGCCAGCAGCGCCAGTCCGGCAAGGACGGCATGCCATCGGAACCCATGAGCTACCCGTTCTCGCCCACGCTGCCGGGTGAACCCCTCTCCCTCCGGGAGAGGGCGCCGGCAGGCGGGTGAGGGTTCGTGCGGAGCGGGGCGCTGCGGCGTCGCCGAACCCTTACCCCCAGCCCTTCTCCCGAAGGGAGAGAGGCTTCGCAACATGGCATCATGACGCGCGAACGAAGCACCGTGCGCATGACGGTCGACAAAGCGGCTTGCCGATATTCCCGCAAGCCTCATCGCGCCGCCCCGCTTTTCATCCCGCCGCGCACGTACCGGCGCAGCCACCGCAACGCCGGCCGCTCGCTGCCGTCCTCGCGCACGAGGTTGGCGTGCTCCGTGTCGCGCCACAGGCCGGGGCGGAAGCCCCACAGGGTGATGCCCCGCACCGCCGGATGCTCCCAGAGCACCGGGAACACGCGTCGGTATTCCTCGAGCTGCGCGGCATCGGTGGGGCCGTCGATGTCCATCTCGGTGATGTAGACCGGCAGCCCGCTGGCGGCCAGCATGTCCAGGTTGGCGCGTAGCGTGGCGGCCGGCGTGTGCACCGTCTCGAACGCGTGCGCCTGCACGCCGATGCCGTCGAGCAGGCCGTCCTTGTGCAGCAGGTCGACGATGGCGCGGTAGCGGCGGGCGTGCTCGGCCTTGTCGATCACGTTGTAGTCGTTGATCAGCAGCCTGGCGTGCGGGAAGTGGCGGCGCGCCAGGCGGTAGGACGCGACGATCCAGTCCCAGCCGGTGCGACCGGCGCCGCCGAGCGCCTCGATGTAGTGGCCGCCGCCCTCGTCGTCCTTGCCGGGCGGGTCGTTCAGCGCCTCGTTGACCACCTCGACGTAGTCGAGGTCGGGATAGCGCTGCGCCACCGCGGCGAACCAGCGCTCGATCTCGCGGCGCTGCACGGCGGGCGGCAAGTGCTCGATCCATTCCGGTTGCTGGTTGCCCCACACCAGCACGTGCATCTGCAACGGGAAGCCGTGCGCCTTGGCGAAGCGGTAGGCCTGGTCCAGCGCGCGCCAGTCCATCTTCCCGCGCACCGCTTCCACTTCGCCCCACTTGCCGGCGTTCTCCGGGGTGAGCTTGTTCCAGTAGGACGCGAAGCCCTTCGCCTGCGCCGGGCTGTAGGCGCAGCCGAGGAATTTCGGCTGGCCGGCGGCCAGCGGCGCGCCCTGCGCCCACGCGGCGGGCGCCAGTGCGGCCAGCGCGGCGGCGAACAGGACGGCCCGGAGCGTCTTCATGCATTCCCCTCCGGCGAGGCTTGCGGCCGGCCGGTCGCCGGCATCGGGTCCAGTCGAGCAGGTTGCAGGCGTGGCGCGAGCAGGTGCACCACCAGCAGCGCGACGAGATAGGCCGAGCCGGCCAGCAGGAACACCGGCGCGTAGCTGCCGGTGAACTGCAGCAGCAGGCCGACGACGGTGGAGATCAGCATGCCGCCCACCGCGCCGGCGAAGCCGCCGATGCCGACCACCGAGGCCACCGCGTGGCGCGGGAACATGTCCGAGGCCAGGGTGAACACGTTCGCCGACCAGCCCTGGTGCCCGGCGGTGGCCAGGCCGATCAGCGCCACCGCCAGCCACAGGTGGCCGGCCTTCGCCGCGAACGCCACCGGCACCACCGCCAACGCACAGGCCAGCATCGCGCCCTTGCGCGCGCGCGCGGCGCTCCAGCCATGGCGGATCAGCCGGCCGGCCAGCCAGCCGCCGGCGATGCTGCCCACGTCCGCGCACAGGAAGATCGCCACCAGCGGCGGGCCCAGGTGCAGCAGGTCCAGGCCGTACTTCGCGTGCAGGAACTTGGGCAGCCAGAACAGGAAGAACCACCAGATCGGGTCGGTGAGGAACTTCGCCGCGGCGAAGGCCCACGCTTGCCGGTGGCGCAGCAGCCGCAGCCACGGCACGCGCGTCGCCGGGCCCGGCGGTTCGTGGCCGATGTGGGCGCGCTCGGTGGCCGACAGCTTCGGCTGCGCGTCCGGCGTGCGGTAGCTGAGCAGCCAGCCGGTCACCCAGGTCGCGCTCAGCGCGCCGGTGAACAGGAAGGCCGCCTGCCAGCCCCAGGTCGCGGCGATCACCGGCACCAGCATCGGCGCCAGGATGGCGCCGATGTTCGAGCCGGAGTTGAAGATGCCCGCGGCTAGCGCGCGCTCGCGCTGTGGGAACCATTCCGCCACCGACTTGATCGCCGCCGGGAAGTTGCCGGCCTCGCCCAGGCCCAGCGCGAAGCGCGCCGCGGCGAAGCCGAGCACGCCGCTGGCCAACGCGTGGCTCATTGCGGCCAGGCTCCACACGCCGATCGACAGCGCGTAGCCGATGCGCGTGCCGAAGCGGTCGATCACCGCGCCCGCGCCGAGCAGGCCGATCGCGTAGGCGGCCTGGAACGCGGTGACGATGGTGCTGTAGTCGAGTTCGCTCCAGCCCATCCTCGCCTGCAGGAACGGCGCCAGCACGCCCAGCACCTGGCGGTCGACGTAGCTGATCGTGGTGGCGGCCAGCAGCATGGCGCAGACGCGCCAGCGGTAACGGCCGGGCTTCATGCCCGGTGCCGGGCGGGGCGGCGGATTGGCGGCATGCATCTCAGCCTCCGCGGCGTCGCCGGAGTGCAGGTTCGCCCGGCCGGGGTCGGACGCGTCGCGCTGCATGTGTTTCGCGGGCCATGTCGCCGAACTCCCCTCCAGCCTGGTCGAAGAGATGGTAGCGCTATCAGAATCTTTGGCAAATCCGTACGGCCAAGACCTGTCGAAAGCGGCTTCCCACATGCCTTGAATGGTCATATGTCCTTGTTTTATGCCGTTTTGAGGAAGCCGGGAGCGATGTTGCCCTGCAGCGTGCGCGGAAAAATTGTTAGCGCTACCTTTGCTGACGAACCGCTCTTCAGAAGCGGCTGACGCGGGAATCGAAAACGAATCGAAAAGCGCCGCATGGCGCGCCGGGGCAGTGGGATCACCACATATCGGGAGGGGAGTCATGGTGCAGGTCCGTATCGCACGAACCGTGCTTTCGCATGCATTGAGCCTGGCCTTGCTCGGAGTCGCGGGCATGGCGCAGGCGCAGGAGCCGCCGCAGGGGCAGGCGGTGCCGAACGCCCAGGCGACATCGCAGGGGCAGGACACCGGCCAGGCGCAGCAGGCCGATCCGAAACAGGCCGCCAAGTCGGCCAAGCAGCTCGCCACGGTCAACGTGACCGGCAGCTATCGAAGCAGCATCCAGTTCTCGACCGACGCCAAGCGCGACGCGACCGGCTTCACCGACACGATCTTCGCCGAGGACATCGGCAAGTTCCCGGACACCAACATCGCCGAATCGCTGGCCCGCATCCCGGGCGTGCAGCTCAACCGCGACGTCAACGGCGAGGGCCTGAACATCGCCATCCGCGGCCTCGGCAGCAGCTTCACCAAGACCACCATCAACGGCAACTCGGTCGCCACCGCCTCGATCGGCCTGGACGCGACCAACCAGAACCGCGAAGTCGACCTGAACATCTTCCCGACGGAGTTCTTCAGCCAGCTGACCGTGTACAAGTCGCCCAAGGCCAGCCTGCCGGAAGGCGGCGCCGCCGGCGTGGTGGACATGCGCAATGCGCATGCCTTCGACAACCCGGGCACGCACCTCACCTACTCGGTGCAGGCCGCGGACAACAGCATCGACCACAAGATCGCCCCGCAGGGCTCGGTGATCGGCAGCTGGACCAATGACGCCGGCACCTTCGGCGCGCTGTTCGGCCTGTCCTCGGTGCGCGGCAAGATGGCCGTGGACAGCTGGGAGGACGGCAACGGCGGCTGGATCGACCCGGGCCTGACCCCGGCGCAGTGCGGCACCGACTGCGGCCGCAACCCGTCCTCGAACCGCTGGCGCATCCCCGACGCGGTGCCGAACAACGCCGCGACCGTCGGCGCCGGCCTGACCCCGGGCCAGGCCATCGACGCTGCCTGGCTGCAGGCGCACAACCCGGGCCTGAGCACCGGCCAGATCGGCGACGCGCTGGTGCCGTACCTGCCGCGCCCGGTGAGCATGCGCGGCGACCGCGACCGCGACGCGCTGCTGGGCTCGCTGGAATGGCGCCCCTCCCAGGACGCGCACTTCTGGGTCGACTACCTGTACACCAAGGCCAAGCGCACCAACAACCGCATCGACATGGACCTGGTGGCGCGCAACAACAACGCCGACGGCATGATCCCGCTGGGCATGAAGGTGGACAGCAACGGCGTGGTCACCGACGCCACCCTCACCAACGCGCAGTTCTTCCTGGAGGCGCGGCCGTACCATGAGAAGGTCAACTACTGGCAGGTGGACCCGGGTGCGACCTTCTGGTTCGGCGACGACGGCGACGTCCGCCTCGACCTGCAGGCCGGCACCAGCCGCAGCTGGATGCGCCGCGACTCGCCCACCATCCTGGTCACCTCGCCGTTCACCACGGTCAACTACAGCAACACCGACGGCATCCCGGTGATCCGTTCGGCCCTCGACCTGAACGACCCGAACCTCGGCTGGTCGCTGGCCAACGGCGGCCGCGTCAACGTGCAGAACGAGCACCGCCTGACCAAGACCTCGGACTTCCGCGCCGACCTGCAGCTGGGCGGCGACGACAAGAACAACGTCAAGGTCGGCGTGGCCTGGGACAGCAACTACCGCAAGATCCAGGGCTTCGACAACAGCGCCGCATGGCAGAGCTACGTGCTGTCGCAGATCCCGGATTCGGCGCTGTCGCAGTACCTGCGGCCCGGCCCGGGTTTCATCACCGCCGACTTCAACGCGTTCATGGACGCGACCAACTACGCCTACTACCGCGATACCGCGCCGGAAGGCGGCTCGACCAACAACACCGCGCAGACCGGCAGCTTCAGCGAGGACAACCGCGCCGCCTACGTCGAGTTCAACTCGGCCAACGACGTGTGGGGCCGCGAGCTGCGCATCAACGCTGGCGTCCGCTACGCCGCCACCAACCAGTGGATCAGCGGCCCGGTCACCCTGGGCGGCGTGCGCCAGTGGCAGACCCTGAGCAGTTCCTACAGCAAGTGGCTGCCCTCGTTCAGCGCGGCCTGGAGCGTGGCGCCCAGCGTGGTGCTGCGCCTGTCCGGCTCGAAGACGATGACCCGGCCGAACCCGAGCGCGATGCTGCCTGCCACCACCTTCACCGGCGTGGGCGCGGACTCGGCGCGCCAGGGCAACCCCAACCTGGCGCCGTACACCTCGACCAACTTCGACCTGGGCGGCGAGTGGTACACCGGCAACGAAGGCTATGTGGGCCTGACCTTCTTCAACAAGCGCGTGGAGGGCTACACCTTCAACGGCCAGAGCCACCTGACGCTGTCGCAGCTGGGCGTGCCGTACGACGCGCTGAACGACACCCAGAAGAGCCAGGTGGACGCCAACGGCGGCTACGACAACTTCCTGGTCGACGTGTCGCAGCAGGTCAACGCCGACGCGGAGCTGAACGTGCGCGGCTGGGAGGCGACCTGGGTGCAGCCGCTGGACTTCGCGCTGAAGGGCCTTGGCTTCATGGCCAACTACACCAAACTCGACCTGACCACGGAAGGGCACGACGCCAGCGCGCTGGCGGGCAACATCTACGGCGTCTCGCCGAAGATGTGGAACGCCACGCTGTACTGGGAGGACTTCGGCGCGTCGGTGCGCCTGTCCTACAACTGGCAGGAAGGCGCGAAGGGCTCCTCGACCAACCAGAACAGCATCCCGTTCGCGTACTACTACGGCGCCGACCGCGGCCAGCTCGACCTGTCGGCCAGCTACACGCTGGCTCGCGTGCCCAGCAAGCCGCAGATCACGCTGAACGTGTCGAACCTGACCAACAAGGCGATCACCTCCTACTTCGGCCTCGACAACATGGTGGACAAGTACTACGAGCCGGGCCGTACCATCACGCTCGGCATCCGCGGTACGTTTTGACGGCGGCCGATGCCGCCACTTGGCCCGCCGCGGTGTCCCCAAGCGCCGCGGCGGGTCCGCCTTGCAGGCACCCATGTGCGTGCGCCCCGACCGTCCAGGTGTCCATGAACAGCGCCCAAGAAAAACTCACCGTCCTGGAAAAGCTCGGCTACAGCCTGGGCGACCTGGCCGCCAACCTGATCTTCCAGACGCTGGTGACCTTCCTGGCGTTCTTCTACACCGACGTGTTCCGCATCCCCGCGGGCACCGCGGCGACGATCATCTTCGCGGTCGGCCTGCTCGGCGCCTTCGTGTTCACCCCGGTGATGGGGCTGGTCGCCGACCGCACGCGCACGCGCTGGGGCAAGTTCCGCCCGTGGGTGTTGTGGACGGCGGTGCCGTTCGGCGTGCTGTCGCTGCTGGCGTTCACCACGCCCGACCTCGGCGAGCACGGCAAGGTGACCTACGCGCTGGCCACCTACACCCTGCTGGTGCTGGTGTACGTGGCCAACAACCTTCCCTATTCGGCGCTGAGCGGCGTGCTCACCGGCAGCATGGAGCAGCGCAACAGCCTGTCGTCCTGGCGCTTCGTGGCGGTGATGGTGGCGCAGTTCATCATCCAGGTGCTGCTGCTGCCGCTGGTGCTGCTGCTCGGCCACGGCGACAAGGCGCACGGCTTCCACGTGGTGATGACGGCGTTCGCCGTGATCGGCACGGTGTTCTTCCTGGTCACCTTCTTCACCACCCGCGAGCGCGTGGCGCCGGTGCGGCAGGAGGCCTCCAGCATCCGCGAGGACCTGGCCGACCTGGCGCGCAACCGGCCCTGGCAGATCATGCTGCTGGTCACCATCCTGGTGTTCGTCAACCTCGCCCTGAAGGGCGGCATGTACGTGTACTACTTCAAGTACTACATGGACGGGGCGGCGCTGGCGGACTTCCTCGGCCGGATCGGCTTCGAACACGTCGTGGCGGGGCTGGACCGGCTGCTGCGCGGCCTGGGGCTGGGCGGCTTCCAGTGGCCGCACGACGCGGCCACCTCCACCTTCAGCCTGTTCAACGCGCTGGGCATCATCTTCATGATCGTCGGCATCGGCTGCTCCAAGCGGCTGGCCGACCGCTACGGCAAGCGCAACGTGTTCGGCGGCGCGCTGCTCGCCTCCACGCTGTTCCTGCTCGCCTTCGACGTGTATCCGCCCGACGCCGTCGGCCTGGTGGTGGCCTCGTACATCGTCCACGGCTTCTTCTACGGCATCACCACGCCGTTGCTGTGGGCGATGATCGCCGACGTGGCCGACTACTCCGAATGGAAGAACCGCCGCCGCGCCACCGCGATGATCTTCTCGGCGATGCTGTGCGGGCTGAAGCTCGGCCTCAGCCTCGGCGGCGCGCTGGTGGCCGGCATCCTGGCGCACTACGGCTACCGCCCCGACGCGCCCGTGCAGGACCCGGCGGTGGTCGACGGCATCCGGCTGACGGTCAGCGTGTTCTGCTCCGTGCCCTTCCTGCTGGCGGTGGCGCTGCTGTTCCTGTACGAGATTGACAAGCCGATGGAATCGCGCATCGAGCGCGAGCTCGACACGCGCCGGCTGGCGGGCGAAGGCGCCCGATGACCCCGATGCCCGCACCGACCACCACGACCATGACCGACGACAGCACCGACCTCGCCGCACTGGCCGCCCGCGCCATCTCGCGGCCGCTGGTCACCCACATCTACACCGCCGACCCGTCCGCGCACGTGTTCGACGGGGCGATCTACATCTACCCCTCGCATGACATCGAGGGCGGCGTGCCGTTCAACGACAACGGCGACCATTTCTGCATGGAGGACTACCACGTCTTCCGCATGGACTCGCCCGACGCCGAGGCGGTCGACTGCGGCGTGGCGCTGCACGTGAAGGACGTGCCCTGGGCCGAGCGGCAGATGTGGGCGCCGGACGCGGCCTGCCGCGACGGCCGGTACTACCTCTACTTCCCGGCCAAGGCGCCGGACGGCCGGTTCCGCATCGGCGTGGCCGTGTCCGATCGCCCGCAGGGCCCATTCCGGGCCGAGCCGCAGCCGATCGAGGGCAGCTATTCGATCGACCCGGCGGTGTACGCCGACGACGACGGCGGGCACTACCTGTACTTCGGCGGCATCTGGGGCGGGCAGTTGCAGAAGTACCGCGACAACGCCTGGGCCGAGATGAACGAGGAGCCGCCGCCGGACGCGCCCGCGCTGGGCCCGCGCGTGGCGCGGCTCGACCCCGGCATGAGGCGCTTCGCCGAGGCGCCGCGCGAGGTGGCGATCCTGGACGAGGCGGGGCAGCCGCTGCGCGCGGGCGATCACGAGCGCCGCTACTTCGAGGCGCCGTGGATGCACAAGCACCAGGGCCGCTACTACCTGTCCTGGTCCACCGGCGACACCCACTTCCTGTGCTATGCCACCGGCGACAGTCCCTACGGCCCGTTCACCTGGCAGGGCCGCATCCTCACCGAGGTGGTCGGCTGGACCACGCACCACTCGATCTGCGCGTTCGGCGGCCAGTGGTACCTGTTCTACCACGACGCCCTGCTGTCCGGCGGCGTGACCCACCTGCGCTCGATCAAGATGGCCGAACTGCGGCACGACGCGCAGGGCCGCATCGCCATGCTGCATCCCTATGGCGCGTGACGTAGCGCCCGACGGCGCGCGGCGCCCGCTGGCGCCGGGCCCGCTGCTCCGCATCGGGCACGGTGCGCTGGCCGTCGACGTCGCCCCGCAGGCGGGCGGACGCCTCGCGCGGATCGCCTTCGACGGCGTCGAGTGGCTGGTCGGCCACGACGCGGGCAACGCGGCGGCGATCGCCTGGGGCAGTTTCCCCATGCTGCCGTGGGCGGGCCGGGTACGGCAGGGTCGTTTCGATTTCCGCGGCGAGTCCCACCGGCTTCCCGCCAACCTCGGCGCGCATGCGATCCACGGCGTCGCGCTGGACCTGCCGTGGCAGGTCGAGGAACACGCGCCCGCGCACGCCGCACTCTCTCTGCAACTGCCGCAGGACGCGCGCTGGCCGTTCGGCGGCAGCGCCCGCCAGCGCATCGAGGCGGACGAGCGCCGCCTGCGGCTGACGCTGACGCTGACCGCGGGCGAACGCGCGATGCCCGCCACGATCGGCTGGCATCCCTGGTTCCCGAAGCCCGACCAGCTCGATTTCCGCCCGAGCCGCTACTACCCGCGCGACGCCGAAGGCATCGCGCACCTGCCGCCGGCCGATCCTCCGCCGGGTCCGTGGGACGATTGCTTCGTCAACCGCGAACCCGTGCTGCTGCGGCGCGCCGGCCAATGCCTGCGCCTGGCCTCCGACTGCGACCACTGGGTGGTCTACGACGAACCCGCCCACGCCACCTGCGTCGAACCGCAGAGCGGGCCGCCCGACGCATTCAACCTCGGACTGGCGCGGAACCTGGAACCGGGCGAATCGCTGTCCGCCTGGTTCCTGCTGGCGTGGTGAGCGCCGGCTTTAGAGCCTGTTCACGATCTCCGCGTAGCCCGCGCCGGGAGCTGTTTGCACGCAGGCCAAGGAAGAGTGAGGGAGTGGACGTCCGTCCACGACTGAACGATGACGCCGGCCTGTGGGCCAACAGACCCGGCCCTTCGGGTTGCCTTGCTTTGGCCGCCAGGCGGCAGCGCGCGGCTTGGCCTGCCAGCCAGGCAGGCGCTGCGCCACGCACTCCCACCTGGCGGCCAAAGCAAGGCAACGCGGGCCACGCGGAGATCGTGAACAGGCTCTTAGGCGGGAGCACCGTACACACGCGCTGGCGCGATGCCGGTGAACGGAATGCGGCGCGGCAGGGACATGCCCCTGCCGCGCCCGCATTCCGGCCCGTTGGCCCGGTGTTGCGCCCGCCGGCCGCCAGGCGCGGCTGGGCGGGCGCCTGCCCAGCGTCCGCCCCATCCGCGTGTCCGCGGATGAAGGCGGTGGAAGACCCCTACAGGCGCGGGCCGCGGCGGAAGCCGCCGAAGATCAGCGACAGGACGAACAGGATCAGGAAGATCACGAACAGGATCTTGGCGATGCCCGCCGCGCCGGCGGCGATGCCGCCGAAGCCGAAGATGGCGGCGACGACCGCGATGATGAAAAACACGATGGCCCAATAGAGCATGGCGCTTCTCCATGGAGGCGATGCCGCTGCATGGCATCGCGGTGGGGGAGGCGGACGTCGAAGGCCGGTTGCCCGCCGCTTGGCGCATCGGCCACGCGGGACAGGGAACCCGCGCGGCTTGCGCGAGTCTGATTCGATCAGGCGATTCGTGAATGGCCTGTCGCGACGCACGGTCGTCATTCAGTCTGGTGCAGGCGCCCGTCACGGAGGGTTCGCGCAGGATCGACCGGCCAGGCGGCCGCGTGCCGGCGCGGCGCTTCTGGACAGCGCCGTCGCATTTGAATTCAAATGGACCAGCTGCGCCGGGATCGACAGGCAGCGGGGGAACGGGAGGACAGGGGTGGTCGAACTGAAGGGAATCGCGCGGCGCTATCGTGTCGGGGGCCAGTGGGTGCATGCGCTGGCGGGCGTGGACCTGGACGTGCCGCAAGGGCAGTTCGCCGCCGTCGTGGGGCCGTCCGGTTCGGGCAAGTCGACCCTGCTCAACATCCTGGGTTGCCTCGACCGGCCCGACGCGGGCCGCTACGGGCTGGACGGCACCGACGTCTCCACCTTCGACGACGCGCGCGCCAGCGACTTCCGCAACCGCCGCATCGGCTTCGTGTTCCAGTCGTTCCACCTGCTGCCGCGGCTGACGGTGCTGGAGAACGTGCTGCTGCCACGGCGCTTCGCCCGCCACGCCACGGACGACTTCGAGGCGCGGGCGCGCGGGCTGCTGGCGCGCATGGGTCTGTCCGAGCGGCTGGAGCATCGCCCGGGCCAGCTTTCCGGCGGGCAGATGCAGCGTGTGGCCATCGCCCGCGCGCTGCTGATGCGCCCGGCCCTGCTGCTGGCTGACGAGCCCACCGGAAACCTCGACTCCAAGAGCGCCGACGCCGTGCTGGGCCTGTTCGACGAGGTCCACGCCGAGGGCCAGACCATCGTGCTGGTGACGCACGACCACGACGTGGCGTTGCACGCGCAGCGGCAGGTGCACCTGCGCGACGGCAAGGTGGAGCACGACAGTGCGGCGTAGCGCGCTGTCGATGGCGCTTGCCGGCGCACTGGCGGCGGCGCCGGTTGCCGCCGCGGTGCTGACCGGCAGCGTGGAATCCACCGAGGCGCAACGACTGCTGGCGCCGCCGTCGCTGACCTCGCCCGAGACGCTGCAGTATTTCGTGCCCGACGGCACGCGCGTGGAGAAAGGACAACCGGTGCTGCGCATCGACGCCAGCAGCGCCTCCGGCCAGATCGACACCCTGCGCGACCAGATCGCGCTGGCCAGGGCCAAGCACGCGAAGGACCTGGCCGCGCTGGAGCTCAAGGCGGTCGACGCCAGGCTGGCGCTGGTGACGGCGCGGAACACGCTCGCCAAGGCCGCGATCGACGCGGGCATCCCGAAGAACCTGATCACGGCGCTGGATTACGACAAGTACCAGGGCGCGTTCGAAAGCGCGACGCGCGACGCCGCGCTCAAGCAGAAGGACCTCGCGGCGGCGCAGGCCGCGGTGGACCGCCAGGGCAAGGACAACGCGCTGGACCTGCGCAAGCTCGAACTCGAACTTGCGTTCTATCAGGGCCAGGTGGGCCAGGCCACGGTGGCCGCCGCGCACGCCGGCGTGGTGGTGCACGGGTTCCAGACGTTTTCCATCAACGGCAGCGCGCCCGGGCAGTACCACGACGGCTCGATGGTGTTCCCGGGCACCGAGGTCGGCCAGGTGGTGGGCGACGGACGGCAGTTTCGCGTGCAGGCCTGGGCGCTGCAGCCGGACCGGCGCGGGTTGAAGGCCGGGCAGGCCGTGCGGGTGCACTTCGACGCCCTGCCCGACGCCGACGTCGGCGGCCGCGTCGCCGCGATCAGCGCGGCGGCGGAAAGCCGCAGCGAGTGGGGCGGGGGGCACTACTACCGGGTCGACGTCGCGCTGGACGGAGCGGCCGGCAAGCTGGCGCTGTTGCCGGGCATGAGCGCGCGGGTGGAGACCGATACCGGTGCCGACCGGCCGCCATCCCCGGCGCCGACCGACGGCGACCGGAACCTGCACGCCACCGGCGACATCGTGGCGGTGCGCTCGTGGGACGTCATGGCGCCGCAGGTCGCCGGCCTGTGGCAGCTCACCATCGAGCAGATGGCGCCCGACGGCAGCCGGGTGGCGAAGGGCCAGCCGCTGGCGACCTTCGCCGCCGGCACGCTGGCGCAGGACCTGCCCGCCCAGCAGAGCGAACTGGCCGAGAAGGAACGTGCGCGCACCCAGCTCGGCTTCCAGCTGGCGGACGACGCGCGCGACGCCGAGCTGGCCGTGGCCAAGGCGCAGGCCGACGCGGACAAGGCCGTGCGCAAGGCGTCGATGCCCAAGGCCTACGTGGCCGGCATCGAATACCGCAAGCTGGTGATCGACCGCGAGAGCGCGCGGCAGACGCTGGCGCTGACGCGGGCGCGCGCCGCGGTGGCGGCAGCCTCGCGCAAGGCGCAGCTGGCCGAGGCCGACGCCGAGGTGGCGCAGGCGCGGACCAAGCTCAAGCGTACGCAGGAAGCCATGGCCAGCCTCACCGTGCATGCGCCCAGGGCGGGCCTGTTCCTGCATGCGGCGAACTACGACGGCAGCAAGATCGACCAGGGCAGCCAGGTGTTCTTCGGCTCCAGCGTCGGCAGCATGCCGGACATGGATTCGCTGGCGGTGCGCGCGTCGCTGCCCGAGCGCGACCTGCCGCGGGTGCACGTCGGCCAGGCCGTGCAGGTGGTGCTGAGCGGTGGCGCCAGCCGCACGCTGGACGGGCACATCGCCGACATCGGCCGCAACGTGCACAGCCGCTCCGCCGCCGAGCCGATCCCGGTGGTCGACCTCGACGTGAAGCTGGACTCGTCCGATGCGGGCCTCAAGCCCGGGCGCTCGGCGCGCGTCGACATCCCGCTGCGCCCGGGAGGCGCCACATGAACCTGCACCATTGGCAGCTGGCCGCCATGCTGGCGGCGACGCTGGCGCTGGCCGGCTGCGGGCGCGGCGGTGCGGACGCGCCGGTCACGCTCACCATGAAGCCGGCGCCGCTGCTCATCGCGGTGGATGCCGAGGGCACGCTCAAGGCGGCCAGTGCCACGCCGCTGATGGTGCCGGGCCCGATGTGGTCGCAGCGCCAGCTGGCGATGGTGGTGGCCGACGGCAGCGAGGTGAAGCAGGGCCAGGTGGTGGCGCGCTTCACCGCGGCACAGAGCCAGCAGGACCTGCGCGAGGCCGAACTCGACCGGATGCGCAACCAGCTGGCGCGCGAAGGCAAGCAGGCCGAGCTGGCCACGGTACGCGGCAAACTCGGCGTGGACCTGGCCGAGGTGGGTTCGCAATTGGCCATCGCCAACCGCTACGCCAGCGCCACGATCGAGGCGGTGGCGCGCAACCAGATTCTCGACGCGGTGCAGGACCAGCGTTACCTGGGCACCCGGCAGGGCGTGCTGGAATGGCGCGAGCGCGAGTCCGGCGTACGCGGCAGGGCCGAGCTGGGCGTGGTGGACGCCAAGGGCGCCACGCTGGCGCTCAAGGTGAAGCAGGCGCACGACAACGTCGACGCGCTGGTGCTGCGCGCACCGCACGACGGCGTGGTGGTGCTCAAGGCCGACTGGAGCGGCCAGAAGCCGCAGGTCGGCGCCAGCTTCTACGCCGGCAACCCGCTGGCCGAACTGCCCGACCTCGACCACCTGGAAGTGGAACTGGACGTGCCGCAGGTGGAGGCGCAGGGCATCCGTCCAGGCATGGCCGTCGAGCTGCACCCACTGGGCGCGCCGTTGCAGGCGGTGCGCACCACGGTGTCCTGGGTGGCCGCGGCCGCGGCGCCGATCTCGCGCCAGAGCCCGGTCAAGTACCTTGCGGTCAAGGCCACGGTGCCGACCGCCGAGGCACGCCGGTACGGCTGGCTTCCCGGCATGCAGTTCGCCGCGCGCATCGTCCTCGCCGACGTGAAGTCGGCGCTGAGCGTGCCCAACATCGCGCTGGACGACCACGGCCAGGCGGTGCGCGTGCGCCTGGACAAGGACGGCCGGCAGGTATGGCAGGCGGTGACGCTGGGCGTGCGCGGGCCGGAACGCAGCGAGGTCGTCCGCGGCCTCGCCCCCGGCGACCGCGTGGTGCTGGTGGCGGGCAGGGACAAGGCGCCATGAACCTCGCACCGTGGAGCGAAGCCTGGGACGAACTCTCGCGGCGCAAGCTGCGCACCCTGCTCACCCTGCTGGGGCTGATCTTCGGCGTGGGCGCCATCGTCGCCATGCAGGGCGTGGGCGAAGGCAGCCGCCGCGAGGCGCTGCAGATGGTCGAGAGCCTCGGCCTCAACAACATCATCGTCGAGGCCCATCCGCCCGGCGACGACCAGGCGCTGAAGGAACTGCGCAAGCGCAGCCTGGGCCTGACCCTGGCCGACGCGCGTGCGGCGCTGGCGGTGGTGCCCGGGGCCCAGCGCTTCGCGGCGGAAAAGCGCATCCGCACCTACGCGGTGTTCGCCGACGGCGGTGGTGGCAGCGACCTCGGCGCCAGCGGCGTCAGCCCCGGCTACTTCGAACTGTCGTCGCAGCGGCTGGCGGCCGGGCGCGGCCTCACCGAGGCGGACGACCGGTCGCTGGCGGCGGTGGCCGTGCTGGGCCACCAGGCTGCCACCGAACTGTTCCCCGGCGGCCAGGCGCTGGGCCGGCTGGTCAAGGTCAACCAGGTGTGGCTGCGCGTGGTGGGCGTGCTGGCCGACCGCGACCTGGACAAGGACCAGTTCGAGGGCGTGCCGTTGGGCGGGGCCGGCAACCGCGTGTTCGTGCCGCTGGCCAGCGCGCAGGCACGCTTCCGTTTCGAGCCGATGGACGATGCCGTCGACCGCGTGCTGCTGCGCATCGACGACCCTTCGCGCCTGGCCGCCAGCGCGCGCGTACTGGGCGACGTGCTGTCGCGCCGCCACAGTGGCGCTGACGATACCCGGCTGATCGTGCCGCAGCAGCTCTACCGCCAGCACCAGAAGACCCAACGCATCTTCTCCATCGTGATGGGCGCCATCGCCGGCGTCAGCCTGCTGGTCGGCGGCATCGGCATCATGAACATCATGCTGGCCAACGTGCTGGAACGACGCCGCGAGATCGGGCTGCTGCGCGCCATCGGCGCGCGCCGCGACGACATCGTGGTGCGCTTCCTGCGCGAGGCGGTGGTGATCTGCGTGGCCGGCGCGCTGATCGGCGTCGCCTTCGGCGCCCTGCTGGCCTACCTCATCGCGGCCTTCGCCGGCTGGCACGTGGCATGGGCGCCGCTGCCCATCGTGGCGTCCGTGGTGGTGTGCGCCGCGATCGGCCTGGCCTTCAGCGTCTACCCCGCGCGCCAGGCGGCGGCGCTGGATCCGATCGAGGCGATCCGGGCGGAGTAGGGAAAGCCTCTCTCCCGCCTGCCGGCACCCTCTCCCTGAAGGGAGGGGCTCACTTGGCGACGCTTGTGCCGGGGGCGGGCGTGGCAGGCGCCACCGGTGCGGTGACGTGCGGGAACTCGCCGATCATCCGCTCGGCCAGCGCCGGGTAGTTGCCGTCGAAGTGGTGGTCGCCCGGCGTCTTGTGCACGGTGATCCACGCCGGCAGGCCGGGCGCATCGCACAGGCTGTCGTCGTCGCTGTCCTCCACGCCGTAGTAGCAGACCACCGGCGGCTTGCCGTCCAGCGCGGCCACGCGCGGCAGCGCGGGGTAGTGCGGGATCGGGTTGAGCTTCTCCATCAGCGCCTTGAGCTTGGTCTTCAGCCAGTTCTCGCGCATGTAGCCCTCCAACGCGATCTCGAAGTTCACGTCGCGGCTGGGCGAGAGCAGCACCAGCTGGCTGACGCGCGCCCGGTTGGCGGGGCTGAGCTTGTCGACCAGGGTGGGCAGCACGTCGGCGCCGAACGAGAAGCCGACCATCCACACGCGCCGCTTGTGCCATTGCGCCAGGTAGCGGGTGATCATCGCGTCCAGTTCCTGCGCGGATTCCTCCGGCGAGCGGTGCCGCCAGTAGTAGTCGAGCATGCTGACGCCGAGCACCGGGAAGCCGCGCTGCACCAGTTGCTGGCCGACCTGGCGGTCGAGGTCGCGCCAGCCGCCGTCGCCGGAATAGAACACCACCAGCACGTCGCGGTCCGCGGCCGGCGCCTGTACCTGCGGCGCGGGCTGCAGCTTCACGGTGGCCTTCTCCAGGCTGGGCCGCGCGAACGGGTTCCAGATGATCGCGGCGGCGACCACCACGCAGGCGGCCACGGTGCCCAGGGCAACGAATTTCATCGACGTACCACTCCGGTGAGGCCGCCGGAGATCAGGCTGGCCACGTTGGCCAGCACCACCGGCAGCGCGATGCCGCCGGGCACCGCCATGTAGCGCGGCTCCCATTCGGGATCGAACTTGTCTTTGTAGCGCTGCAGACCGCGGAAATTGTAGAACCGTTCGCCGCGGCCGAAGATCATTGCGCCGAAGCGGTTCCACAGCGGCGCCTGGCGGCGGCTGGTGAGGCCGGACAGCGGCGCCATGCCGAGGTTGAACCAGCGGTAGCCCTGCGCCTTCGACCACTGCATCAGCTCGACGAACAGGTAGTCCATCAGGCCGGCGGGGCCGTCGGGGCGGTGGCGCATCAGGTCGACCGAGGCTTCTTCCATCGTCCCGCTGAGGAACAGGTTGGCGAACGCCAGCGGCTCGTCGCCCTGCCACACCACCGCCAACGGCGTGCGCGCCAGGTAGCGCTCGTCGAACGCGCCCAGCGAGAAGCCCTTCTCGCGCACGCGCTTGTCGCGCAGCCAGGCGTCGGACACCGGCTTCAGTCGCGGCAGCAGCGCGGGCACGTCCGCCTGCGGCACGATCTCCAGCCGCAGCCCTTCGCGCTGCAGTTTGCTGACGATGTTGCGCAGGCTTTTCCTCGACTTGCCGTCGAGGTTGAACGCGTCCAGCCGCACGCGCGCCTCCTCGCCCACCTTCAGCAGGCTCATGCCCACTTCCAGGTACAGGTCCAGGTCGCGCGGGTTCACCTGGTAGAACACCGGCCAGCCGCCGGCGCGCTCGCACTGCTCGTGGAAGGTCCACACCAGTTCCTGCCGCGCCTTGGCGTCGGCGCCCACCGGGTCGCCCATCGCCACCCAGCTGCGGCCCTCGATGCCATACATGATGAAGCCGCGGCCGTCGGGATCGAACAGCAGCGGCTTGTCGCCCATCAGCGCCAGGTGCGCCTGGGCGGAGGGAAAGCGCTTGATCAGCGGCAGCGCGCGGGCCAGCGCGGCCTCGTCCGGCAGGGTGGGGCGCGGGCGCGCCGAGCGGATCAGGCTGACCAGGGCGAACAGCAGCCCCACCGCGGCGGCGCCCACCAGCGCGCGCAGCGCGCGCGGCGCGCCGCCGTGGTGGAAGCTGAACTCCCACCACAGGTCGTTGCTGTACTCCACGTGCTGGTAGCTGAATAGCACCAGCCAGACCGTGCAGCCCAGCACCGCCGCGATCGCCAGCGACCAGCCGAACGAGAAGGTGGCGTGGAACAGCGAGGCGCGGCGGTAGAACAGCCGGTGCGCCGGCGCCAGCGCCAGCGCCAGCAGGATCAGCAACGTGGCTTCCTCGTAGTCGATGCCCTTGAGCAGCGAGAACACCGCGCCGGCCACCAGCAGCACCAGGGTCAGCACGTAGGCGGCGTCCAGCCGGCGCTGCAGGCCGCGCGCCAGGATCAGCAGCGACATGCCCACCACGCTGTTGAGGAAATGCGACACCTCCAGCACCGGCAGCGGCATCACGTCGCGCAGGATCGCCAGCCGGCGCGGCAGCGCCTGGGTGGCGCCGGAGAACAGCAGCACCGCGCCGGAGACCAGGGTAAGGCCGGCGAAGAACGGCGGCAGCAGGCTGGCGAACCAGCGCGGCAGGCGCGCATGCCGGCGCAGCCCGCGCGCCTCGCGCAGCACCACCGCCAGCGTGGCCACGCACAGCGGCAGCAGGTAGTACACGCCGCGGAACGCGGCCAGCGCGCCCAGCACCGGCGCGGCCAGCGCCGCGTTGCCGGTGGCGCCCAGGCCGGCCAGCATCACCGCCTCGAACACGCCCAGGCCGCCCGGCACGTGGCTCACTAGGCCGGCCATCTGCGCCAGCACGAAGATCGCCAGGAACGGGCCGAAGTCGATCACGATCTCGCTCGGCATCAGCGCGTACAGCACCGCCGCCGCCAGGCCCCAGTCCAGCGCGCCCACCAGCACCTGGCGCAGCGCGGTGCCCGGCGCAGGCAGCGCGAACTGCCAGCGCCACAGCCGCAGCGGCCGGCGCCGCAACGCGCCGCCCAGCACCCAGGCCAGCGGCGCCGCGGCCAGCAGCACGCCCAGCGGCAGGTGCAGCGCGGCCAGCGGCAGCTGCGGCGACACCGGCTCCAGCAGCAGCGTGGCGCCGGTCACCGCGCACAGGCCCAGCCAGAAGCTGAGCGTGCAGAACAGCACCACCTTCGCCACCTCGGCCGTGGACAGCCCGGCCTGGATGTAGAAGCGGTAGCGGATCGAACCGGACACCAGCAGCGCCATGCCCAGCGTGTTGCTGAAGGCGTAGCTGATGAAGGAGATCAGGGCCACGCGCCGGCGCGGCAGCGGCTTGCCGATGGCGGCCAGCGCGAACATGTCGTACAGCGTCATCACCGCGTAGCCCAGCGCGGTGAGCACGACGGCCTGGCCGATGCGGCCGCGGCGCAGGCGGTGCAGGTACTGCCCCACCGCGTGGTAGCTCACCTCGCCGGCCAGCTTCTGCAGCGCCCACAGCGCCAGCGCGAGCATCAGCACCGACAGCAGCGGGCCGCCGAAGCGGCGCAGCCAGGCCGGACCCGCCGGCACGCGACCAGGATCCTCCTGTCGGCTCAGGATCTCAGCGCCCCCTTGCTGTTCCACCGGTCGTGATCCTCGGATGCCACGGAAGGCGATGGTGCCACAGCGGCCGCCATGCGCAACGCGGACGCCGCGTCCGCCATGCAAAAGCGCCCGGCAGGCCGGGCGCTCGGTCCGCGTCGGGCGGGAAAGCTCAGCGCTTCTTCACTTCGAAGGTCTGGCTGGCGACCTGCTTGCCGTCCAGCGAGATGTCGACCTTGTACTTGCCTTCCGGCCACAGGTTGGGGTTCTCCACCTTGAAGGTGGTGGTGGCCGGGCCGTGGGTGGCGATGCGCTGGCTGATGTTGCTGACCAGCTGGCCCTTGCCTTCCAGGTAGCTCCACTTCGCGCCGAGCGTGGCGCCGTCGGTGTCGCCGGTAGTGGCGACGCTGGCGTAGAGCGACTTCTGGTCCGGCGCGAAATGGTCCTGCGCCTTGCGCACCTTGTGGTCGGCGTTCACCGCGTCGCCCACGGTGAGCGAGGCGACCTTGAGCACGTCGGCGTCGGCGCTGGCTGCGGCCGGAACGCTGGCGGCCGGTGCGGGAGCCGCCGCGGCGGTACCGCTGGCGGCGGGCTTCGCGGCGGTGCCGGCGGCGGCCGGGGCGGCCGGTGGCGCGGCCGGGGTGCTTGCGGCGGCGGCCGGGGCGGCGCTGCCGCTGGCGGCCGGCTGGTTGGCGGCGGGCTGGCCGCTCTTGCCGCAGGCGGTCAGGGCGAGCAGGGCGGCGAGCAGGGCGCTGGTCAGGGCGGCGGTACGTACGGAGGGTTTCATGGGCGGCTTCCGGTGAAAACGCGCAGGGTTCGGGTGCGGCCCGCGTCGCGGGCAGGCGTGGAGGCGAAGGCTAGCGCGGCCGATCTGAAGTGCCGATGACCGGCCGGCGCGCGCCCGCTTGGCAGGCGCGTGGACATGCGTTCCGCTACTGGCGGGCGCCGCGCGGATTGGCCGGGACGGCGGGGACGCTGCTGCGGAGCGGGTTGATGTCCAGCCCGCCGCGGCGGGTGTAGCGGGCGTACACGCTGAGCCGTTCCGGCGCGCAGCGCGCCATCACGTCCATGTAGATGCGCTCCACGCATTGTTCATGGAATTCGCTGTGGGTGCGGAAGGAGACCAGGTAGCGCAGCAGGCCCTCGCGGTCGATCGGCGCGCCGCGGTAGGCGATCTGCACGCTGCCCCAGTCGGGCTGGCCGGTGACCGGGCAGTTGGAGCGCAGCAGGTCGGAGACCAGGGTCTCCTCGACCATGGCGGCGCCGGCGGCGGCGCGCAGGTAGCCGGCCTTGGGCGGGCCGTAGTCGTCGACTGCCACCGGCAGCGCGTCGATCGACTCGCCGGCGAGGTCGGCGAAGGCGTGCTCGCCGGTGCGCGCGGGGCGCAGGCTCACCTCGACCACGTCGCCGGCGGCGGTGGTGAGGTCCTGCTGCAGCAGGGCGCGCAGCGCCGCGGCGCTGGCCAGCGGTTCCTGCGCGAAACCGTTGAGGTACAGCTTGAACGACTTCGACTCGATCAGGTTGGGCGAGGTGGCCGGCACGCGGAACTCGGCCACCGCCACCTGCGGCTTGCCGTGCATGTCCAGCCAGGACAGCTCGTAGGCGTTCCAGACGTCCACGCCGTGGAACGGCAGCGGCGTGCCCACGCCGATCTCGGCGCGCTTGGCCGCGCGGGGGATCGGGAACAGCAGCCGGGGGTCGTAGCGGTCGGCGTAGGGCGTGGCCTTGCCGAGCGGGGAATGGTCGGGGGTGCTCATGCGTGCATTCTACCGGCCCCGGGCAGGACTTCTGGCCTATCCACGCGCGCGCCGAGGTTCCTATAGTGGGCCGTTCGCATTCCCCGACCCGAAGGAAGCCGCATGAAGACCCCGGTCCTGGCCCGCCCCGCGGCGGTCGCCCTGTTCGCCGTGGCCGCCGCGCTGAGCGCGCCGGCCTTCGCCGACGGCAAGGATGCCGGCTTCGATCCCCAGGCGCTGTTCGCGCCGCTGGCCCTGCCGCACCCGGCCAACGCCATCCGCGACGGCGCCGGCAGGCCCGGCCCGGCGTTCTGGCAGAACCGTGCCGACTACGCCATCCAGGCGCGCATCGACCCGGCCACGCACACGCTCGCCGGCGACGAGACGATCACCTACACCAACCACAGCCCCGACGCGCTGGACGCGCTGTGGCTGCAGCTGGACCAGAACATCTACAAGCCGGATTCGCGCGCCGCGACCACGTCGCCGTTCCCGCGCAAGCCCGGCCAGTCCACCGACGGCTACCAGCTCGACGCGGTGGAGATCGACGGCAAGCCGGTGCATTACCTGGTGGACGACACCCGCCTGCGCGTGGACCTGCCCGCGGCGCTGAAGGCCGATGGCGGCCAGCTCAAGCTGCGCATCCGCTACCACTACACCGTGCCCGGCACGTGGGGCGGCCGCACCGCGGTGACGCCGAGCAAGAACGGCGACATCTACGAGATCGCGCAGTGGTTCCCGCGCATGGCGGTGTACGACGACCTGCGCGGCTGGGACACGCTGCCCTACCTGGGGCAGGAGTTCTACCTCGAATACGGCACCATCGACTACGCGGTGACGGTGCCGTGGAACTGGATCGTGGAAGGCTCCGGCCAGCTCGTGAATCCCGACCAGGTGCTCACCGCCACCGAACGCCAGCGCCTGGCCGAGGCGGCGAAGAGCGACCGCACCGTCTACATCCGCAAGCCGGACGAGGTGAACGATCCGTCCAGCCGGCCCACCCGCAGCGGCACGCTGACCTGGCGCTTCCACATGGAGCACACCCGCGACGTGGCCTTCGCCGCCTCGCCGGCCTTCGTGTGGGACGCCGCGCGCATCAACCTGCCCGGCGGCAAGCACGCGATGGCGATGTCGATCTACCCGGTCGAGGGCGTGGGGGCCGACAAGTGGAATCGTTCCACCGAATACATCAAGGGCGCGGTCGAGCACTTCTCGGCGAAGTGGTACCCGTACCCGTGGCCGAACGCGATCAACCTCGGTGGCCACGGCGCCGGCATGGAATACCCCGGCATCGTGTTCGACGGCTACGAGGACCACGGCAAGCCGCTGTTCTGGATCAGCGCGCACGAGATCGGCCACACCTGGTTCCCGATGGTGGTGGGCTCCAACGAGCGCCGCCACGCGTTCATGGACGAGGGCTTCAACACCTTCATCGACGTCTACGCCTCGGACGCCTTCAACCACGGCGAATACGGCCCCAAGCGCGACGGCGAGTACGCGCCGCACGGTGGCAACCCGGTGGACGAGATCCTGCCGCTGCTGGCCGATCCGGACGCGCCGGTGCTGATGGCCCACGCCGACTCGATCAGCGAGAAGTACCGCCACCCGCTGACCTACTTCAAGGGCGCGCTGGGCCTGGTGCTGCTGCGCGAGCAGATCCTCGGCCCGGACCGCTTCGACCCCGCCTTCCGCGCCTACATCCGTACCTGGGCGTACCACCATCCCACGCCGTCGGACTTCTTCCGCTTCATGGACAGCGCCGCGGGCGAGGACCTGTCGTGGTGGTGGCGCGGCTGGTACTTCCACAACTGGCAGTTGGACATGGGCATCGCCGGCGCGTCCTACGTGGGCAACGACCCCGCCCGGGGCGCCACGGTGGACCTGGTCAGCCGGCAGAAGCTGGTGATGCCGGCCACGCTGCGCGTGGACTTCGCCGACGGCAGCCACCGCGACCTGCGCGTGCCGGTGGAAGCGTGGCGGCAGAGCGGCACGCCGAAGATCACGCTGGACACGGGCAAGCGCATCGCGAAGCTGGAACTCGACCCCGACCACAAGCTGCCCGACGCGGACCGTTCCAACAACAATTACACGATGCCTTGAAATGGAACTCCCTCGGCGTCGTGCTGTACCGCGGCATGCCGGAAGTTCCAACAACAGCTACACGATGCCTTGAAATGGAACTCCCTCCCCTGCTCGCAGGGGAGGGTCGGGGAGGGGTAAGCAACCTCGCGGGAGCGTTTACCCCCTCCCGGCCTCCCCCTGCAGGCAGGGGAGGAGCGCACCGTCAACCGTTGACGTGCGTCATGCTCGCCGCCGCGTAGCGCTCGCCGGCCACCGCCTCGGGCGGGAACACCGCGTCGATCGCGGCCAGGTCGTCCTTCGACAGCGTCACGTCCAGCGCGCCGAGGTTCTCGTCCAGCCGGCTGCGCTTCTTGGTGCCGGGGATCGCCAGCACGTCCTCGCCCTGCGCCAGCACCCAGGCCAGCGCCAGTTGCGCGGGCGAGCAGCCCTTGTCGGCGGCGAGCGCCTTCACCTTGTCCACCAGCGCCAGGTTGCGGGCGAAGTTCTCGCCCATGAAGCGCGGGCTGTGGCGACGGTAGTCGTCGGGTTCGAAGTCGTCGGGCGAGCGGATCGCGCCGGTGAGGAAGCCGCGCCCCAGCGGCGAGTAGGCGACGAGGGCGATGCCCAGCCGGCGGCAGGCGTCGAGCACGCCGTTGTGCTGCGGGTCGCGCGTCCACAGCGAGAATTCGCTCTGCAGCGCGGCGATGGGGTGCACCTTGCCGGCGCGTTCCAGCGTGGCGGCCGAGGCTTCGCTCAGGCCCAGGTAACGCACCTTGCCCGCGGCCACCAGCTCGGCCATCGCACCCACGGTTTCCTCGATCGGCACGTTCGGGTCCACGCGGTGCTGGTAGTACAGGTCGATGGTCTCGATGCCGAGCCGCTTCAGGCTGCCCTCGCACGAGGCGCGCACGTACTCGGGGCGGCCGTTGACGCCGCGCGCCTGCGGGTGGGCGGGATCGCGCACGATGCCGAACTTGGTGGCGACGAAGGCCTCGTCGCGGCGTCCCCTGATCGCCTTGCCCACCAGCTCCTCGTTGATGTGCGGGCCGTACATGTCGGCGGTGTCGAGCAGGGTCAGGCCGCGGTCCAGCGCATGGTGGATGGTGGCGATGGATTCGGCGTCGTCGCGGTCGCCGTAGAAGTCGCTCATGCCCATGCAGCCGAGGCCGAGGGCGGAAACCTGGGGACCGTTCTTGCCGAGCGTGCGGGTCTGCATTGCGATGCACTCCATGGGTGAGGGTGGCGCCATGGTGCGTCGTGGCCGTTGTCGGATAAATACTCAATAATCACCATCACCATTCAATTCAGATCAACAATCCATGGATCGCCTGGACACCATGCGGCTGTACGCGCGGATCGTCGAGCTGGGCAGCTTCACCGCCGCCGCCAACGACCTCGGCCTGCCGCGCGCCACCGTCACCCACGCCATCAAGAAGCTGGAGGCGCGGCTGGGCGCGCAACTGCTGCAGCGGACCACGCGCTGCCAGCGCGTCACCCGCGACGGCCAGGCCTACTACGCGCATTGCGTGCGCCTGCTGGCCGACCTGGACGAGGTGGAGGCGGATTTCCGCGACGCCGCGCTGAAGCCGCAGGGGCGCCTGCGCATCGACGTGCCGGCCACGCTGGCGCGCCGGCTGGTGATCCCCGGGTTGCCGGAATTCTGCGCGCGCTACCCGGGCATCGAGCTGGACATCGGCACCAGCGATCGCTTCGTCGACCTGCTGCGCGAGGGCGTGGACTGCGTGCTGCGCGTGGGCGAGCTGCCGGACTCCGGCCTGGTCGGGCGGCGCGTGGCCATGCTGGCCCAGGTCACCGTGGCCAGCGCGGACTACGTGCGCCGGCGCGGCCGGCCCGCCACGCTGGCGGAGCTGCAGCAGGGCCATGTGGCCGTGAACTGGGCCTCGCCCACCACGCGCCGGCCTGAGCCCTCGCTGGAGTTCATGGTGAAACGCCGCCGCCGCGAGGTGCACCTGCCCTCGCGCGTCACCGTCAGCGGCGTGGACGCCTACCTGGCGTGCTGCGAGGCGGGGCTGGGCATCGCGCAGTTCCCGCGCTACCGCATCGCCGGGGCGCTGGCCGGAGGCAGCCTGTGCGAACTGCTGCCCGGCCTGCCGCCGCCCACGCTGCCGGTGCACGTGCTGTACGCGCCGCAGCGGCAGATGCCGGCGCGGCTGCGCGTGTTCGTGGACTGGCTGGTGGAACTGATGGCGGCGCAGCGCTGACGCCGGCCGGCCGCCGCTCAGGGCGAAGCGACCGGCGTCTGCTGGGCGAAATAGACGTGCCAGGCGTCGTGGTCCCAGACGTAGTAGTCGGCGAACCATTGCCGGTGGACTTGCCCGTCGGAAGCCTTCGACGCCGTGGTGCCGAAGGCGACGGCCGCGTCGCCCTGCAACAGCACGCGTTCGGCCGGGAGGCCGGGTATCGGCAGGTGCTTCCCCTGGTTGGAGCGCGCCAGCGCCAGTTCGCCGTTCAATCGCATCGTGCGGCCGTCGCCGAGGATCTCGGTGAAGCCGGGCAGCAGCAGGCACGCCTCCAGTACGGTATCGCCCTTGAGGTAGGCGACCGACCAGGCCCGTTCCAGCCGCTGGATGGTGGCCGGATCGCGCTTCTGCCCCTGCAGTTCGGGACGGTCGCAGGTCGATGGCGCCTGGGCATGGGCGGACGCCACGGCCAGGCCGGCAAGGCAGGCCATCCATGCCCATGGCGCTGTGCGGCGCGGTCGAGGCACATCGGATCGGCGTTTCACGGGCGGCTTCCTCCGGGAGGCATGGACGTCCTGCCAGCCTGCCGTTTTCGCGCCGAGCCGCCATGAGCTGGTGACGACCGGCCCGGCGACGATGGCGAGCGGCCGCCTATCGCGGCCCGCCGGCCGACAGGACCGGGTGGACCCGCGTGGCCGGCGGACGGCGCGGTCGGCCCATGCGGATATCCGCCTCAGGATTGCCGCGGCTGCACCGCGCGCACCGGGCCGTCGCCCCAGGTCCCGTCGGTGAGCGTGGCGCCGGCCTCGCGCAGCGCGTCGCGGTGCTCGGCCAGCGGGCGGCGCAGCATGCAGTCCTCGAAGCGGGCCAGCCTGCGGAACGCGGGCAGTTCCAGCGTGCGCGCCACCAGCCCCGCGGTGCGCGGCCAGCGCGCCGCGTCGATGGCGTAGCGCACGAAGGCGGCGGTGCGGAAGTAGCAGGCGATGCTGATGTCGGCGATCGAGAGCCCGCCGAACACGAAGCCGGCGGCGGGCAGCTGGCTTTCCAGGTAATCCAGCGCGGCGGGGATCTCCACCTCCAGCGCCTGCGCGACCACCGCCTCGTCGGGCGGCTCGCCGGTGGTGCGCCGGCGGATCGAGCGCTGGTAGAACAGTCGCCAGATCAGCCCGTCGGCCAACCGGGTGTCGGCGTATTCCTCCAGCCAGCGGGCGCGGGCGCGCGCGGCGATGTCGTGCGGGTACAGCGCAGGCGAAGGGTGCTTGTCCTCCAGGTACTGGCAGATCACCGAGGAATCGTTGAGCACCAGTTCGCCGTCGAGCAGCACCGGCACCCGCCCGAGCGGGCTGAGCCGGGCGAACGCGGCGTTGCCGGTGAACGGCGGGATCGGATCGATCGCGTAGTCCAGCCCCTTCAGCTCCAGGCAGGCCAGTACCTTGCGCACGTAGGGCGAGATGTAGCTGCCGATCACGACGAGGCCGGGCATGCGTGCGTCCTGGGAAGGCGGGACGGCCAGCGTGGCGGCCGCCTCGTGCCGGCGTCAAGTCGCGTGGCCGCCGCGCCCCCTCAACCTTTGGCAGGGGTGCCGAAGGTCATGGCGCGCTAGCATCGGGCGATTCGCGCGCGGTCCGGCCGCGCGGAACGGCCGCTTTACGAGAACACCCCGAGGGGAGCGCAGCATGAATTCGACGATCGGCAAGACGCGCCTGTGCGGTGCGCTGGCAGCGGGGCTGCTGGCGTGCGCCAGCGGCGCGATGGCGCAGGGACGCACGCTCACGGCGCAGGATTATGCGCAGGCGGAACGCTTCATGTCCTACAACACCATGCCGCTGGTCGACCACGACGTGCAGCGGGTGAAGTGGCTGGACGACACCCATTTCTGGTACCGCGACCACGACGCCCGCGGCGACCATGTGATGGAAATGGACACCGTCACCGGCAAGGCCGCCCCGGCGTTCGACCAGGCCCGGCTGGCCGCCGCGCTGGGCAAGGCCACCGGCAAGCCGGTGCCGGCCGACAAGGTGCCGCCGTTCGGCTTCGACTTCAGCGTGCAGAAGGACGGCCGCTACGACATCGAGCTGATGGGCAAGCACTACCTGTGCGATCTCAAGGGCGCCGGCCAGTGCACCGCCAAGGCCAAGGCGAAGACCGGCGACGAGCCCGGCATCCTCTCGCCCGACAAGACCAAGGAAGCCTTCGTCCGCGACTGGAACCTGTGGGTGCGCGACCTCGCCACCGGCAAGGAGACCCAGCTCACCACCGACGGCGTGAAGGACTTCGGCTACGCCACCGACAACGCCGGCTGGATCCACACCGGCCGCGCCGTGGTGAACTGGTCGCCCGACTCGAAGAAGCTCGCCACCTACCAGCAGGACCAGCGCGGCGTGGGCGAGATGTACACCGTGAAGACCCAGGTCGGCCACCCGGTGCTGGACGCCTGGAAGTACCCGCTGCCGGGCGACAAGAAGGTGTTCATGATCGAGCCGGTGGTGATCGACGTGGCCAGCCGCAAGGTGGTGCGGCTGAAGATCGAGCCGCAGCAGCGCCTGTCCAGCCTGTGCGACGACATCAGCTGCAACAGCGACGGCCACTGGAGCGACCTGAAGTGGGCGCCGGACAGCCAGACCCTGGCGATGGTCAACAGCTCGCGCGACCGCAAGCACGAGTGGTACCGCGTGGCCGACGCGCGGACCGGCGCCGTGCGCACGGCTTTCGAGGAAACCGTGAAGGACTACTACGAAAGCGGCCACGGCGAGGTCAACTGGCAGTACCTGCCGAAGACGGACGAGGCGGTCTGGCCGTCCGAACGCAACGACTGGAACAACCTCTACCTGGTCGACCTCAGGACCGGCAAGGTGAAGCACCCGATCACCACCGGCGACGGCAACGTCGCCGAGGTGCTGCACCTCGACCGCAAGGCGCGCGAGCTGTGGTTCGTGGGCGTGGGCAAGGTACCCGGCGTGAATCCCTACTACCGCCAGTTCTGGAAGGTGAGCCTGGACGGCGGCAAGCCGGTGCTGCTCACGCCGGAGAACGCCGACCACACCATCAGCCTGTCGCCCGACGGCAAGACCTTCGTCGACAGCTACTCGACGCCGACCACGCCGCCAGTGACCGTGCTGCGCTCCAGCGCCGATGGCCACGTCATCGCCACCATCGCCAAGGCCGACATCAGCCGCCTCAAGGCCGCCGGCTGGGTGGCGCCGATCCCGTTCACGGTGAAGGCGCGCGACGGCAAGACGGACCTGTACGGCATCATGTTCAAGCCGTCGCACTTCGATCCGCACAAGAAATACCCGGTGATCGACTACGTCTACCCCGGCCCGCAGACCGGCTCGGTGCGCGGTCGCAGTTTCAACCCCTCGCGCGGCGACAACCAGGCGCTGGCCGAACTCGGCTTCATCGTGGTCGCGCTCGACGGCATGGGCACGCCGTGGCGCTCCACCACGTTCCACCACACCTGGTACGGCGACATGGGCGACAACACGTTGCCCGACCAGGTCAAGGGCATCCAGGAACTGGCGCAGCGCTACCCGTGGATCGACGTGAACCGCGTCGGCATCTGGGGCCACTCCGGCGGCGGCAACACCACCGCCGACGCAATGTTCCGCTACCCCGACTTCTTCAAGGTCGGCTGGGCCGAGAGCGGCAACCACGACAACCGCAACTACGAGAACGACTGGGGCGAGAAGTACCAGGGCCTGCTGGTGACGAACAAGGACGGCACCACCAACTACGACAACCAGGCCAACCAGGACATGGCGAAGCACCTCAAGGGCCATCTGATGCTGGTCCACGGCACCATCGACGACAACGTGCCGGTGGGCGAGACCTACCTGGTGGCGCAGGCGCTGATCAAGGCCAACAAGGACTTCGACATGCTGATCATCCCCAACGTCCACCACGGCTACGCCGCCTCCACGCCGTACGCCACGCGCCGGCGCTGGGACTACTTCGTGCAGTACCTCGCCGGCGACACGCCGCCGAAGGAGTACAGGCTGAAGGCGTGGCCGTGGTTCTGATCGCGCACACGTGACGGATCGAGCGAGGCCGGGGCGAGAGCCCCGGCTTTTTTCGTCATAAACGAGCCGCTCGATCTTCGATGAATCGCGGTACCGTGGTTTGACCGCATCGGCCACGTGGCATGAAGGACGCCCACAAACCGGGCCGACCTCCAGCTGGGCAGCAGCCGAATGACAGCGGCAGAGCGGGCTCATGCCATATTTCAAAGGATTGGCACAGGTCGGTGGCCGTGGCAGTCTCAAACCGGCCAGGGTCGGCCGGGAGTCGATCGGCCATATCCATCGGCAATGCGGGTTGCGTACCCTCATCCGGTAGACTTGCCAAGCCATTTGCCGGACACCGGTTCACGACGCAACAACCGTCCGAGAGCGAGATTGCTATGCAAGTCAGGGAAAGCACCATCGAGCAGGAGTTGATCGAAAAGCTTGGTGAGCTCAAGTACACGGTACGCCCGGACATCCACGACCGCGCCGCGCTGGAACGCAACTTCCGCAAGCATTTCGAAACGCTCAACCGGGTCAGCCTGACCGATGCCGAGTTCCAGCGCCTGCTGGAGGAAATTGTCACGCCTGACGTGTTCAAGGCCGCACAAACGCTGCGCCACCGCAACGCGTTCACCCGCGACGACGGCACGCCGCTGAACTACACCCTGGTCAACATCACCGATTGGTGCAAGAACACCTTCGAGGTCGCCAGCCAGTTCCGCATCAACACCGACTATAGCTACCACCGCTACGACGTGATGCTGCTGATCAACGGCGTGCCCGCCGTGCAGATCGAGCTGAAGACGTTGGGCATCAACCCGCGCCGCGCCATCGAGCAGATCGTCGAATACAAGAACGACGCCGGCAACGGCTACACGCGCACGTTGCTGTGCTTCATCCAGCTGTTCATCGTCAGCAACCGCGACGCGACGTATTACTTCGCCAACAACAACGCGCGCCATTTCGCCTTCAATGCCGACGAGCGCTTCCTGCCCATCTACCAGTACGCCGCACCCGACAACAGCAAGATCAGTGGCCTCGATGCCTTTGCCGACGCCTTCCTGCCCAAATGCACGCTGGGGCAGATGATCAGCCGCTACATGGTGCTGGTGGCCAGCGAGCAGAAGCTGCTGATGATGCGGCCGTACCAGATCTACGCGGTGAAGAACATCGTCGAGTGCATCGACAAGAACCTGGGCAACGGCTACATCTGGCACACCACCGGCAGCGGAAAGACGCTCACCAGCTTCAAGGCCTCCACCCTGCTCAAGGCCAACCCGGCCATCGAGAAGTGCCTGTTCGTGGTGGACCGCAAGGATCTGGATCGCCAGACTCGCGAGGAGTTCAACCGCTTCCAGGAGGGTTGCGTCGAGGAGAACACCAATACCGAGTCACTGGTTTGCCGCCTGATGTCTGACGATGCTGCCGACAAGGTAATCGTCACCACCATCCAGAAGCTGGGTCGTGCGCTGGATCCGGCTCGCGCAGACTATCGGCAGCGGCTGGAACCCTTGCGCGACAAGCGCATCGTCTTCATCTTCGACGAATGCCACCGCTCGCAGTTCGGCGAAAACCACCAGGCCATCAGGGAGTTCTTCCCCAACGCCCAGTTGTTCGGCTTCACCGGCACGCCGATCTTCGAGGAAAACGCCAGCTACAAGCGCATCGAAGGCGACGAGCAAACGCTGAAGACCACCGAGGACCTGTTCCAACAGTCTCTGCACGAATACACCATCACCCACGCCATCGAGGACAGGAACGTCCTGCGCTTCCACGTCGAGTACTACAAGCCCGACGGCAAGCACGCACCCAAGCCGGGTGAAACGTTGGCCAAGCGGGCCGTGGTCGATGCCATCCTGAGCAAGCACGATGCCGCCACCGGCGGGCGCCGCTTCAACGCCATCCTCGCCACGTCATCCATCAACGACGCCATCGAGTACTTCGACATTTTCAGGACGGCACAGGCGGAGAAGCAGCAGGCCGATCCGGACTGGCAGCCGCTCAACATCGCCGCCGTGTTCTCGCCGCCCAGCGACGTCAGCGCCGATGTGCGCCAGTTGCAGGAAGACCTGCCGCAGGAGCTGGCCGACAACAAGAAAGACCCGGACGCCAAGAAGGCTGCACTGAAGGCCATCATCGCCGACTACAACACGCGCTTTGGCACCAACCACCGCATCGAGGAATTCGACGCCTACTACCAGGATGTGCAGCAGCGCATCAAGGACCAGCAGTTCCCCAATGCCGACCTGCCGAAGAAAGGCCGCGAGAAGCTGGACATCGTGATCGTGGTGGACATGCTGCTCACCGGCTTCGACAGCAAGTACCTCAACACGCTGTACGTGGACAAGAACCTCAGGCACCACGGCCTGATCCAGGCGTTCAGCCGCACCAACCGCGTGCTCAACGACACCAAGCCCTACGGCAACATCCTCGACTTCCGCGGCCAGCAGAAGGAGGTGGACGCCGCCATCGCGCTGTTCTCCGGCGCCAGGGCCGACAAGGCGCGCGAAATCTGGCTGGTGGACACCGCGCCGGTGGTCATCGACAAGCTGAAGGAGGCCCGTGCCAACCTCGACAGCTTCCTCGCCTCGCAAGGGCTGGAGGGCAAACCCGAGGACATCGCCAACCTCAAGGGAACCGCGGCCAAGGTCGCCTTCGTCAAGCACTTCAAGGAAGTGCAGAAGCTGCAGACCCAGCTCGACCAGTACACCGACCTGACCGCCGAACAGCAGGCGCAGATCGAGACGATCCTGCCCAAGGACGAACTGCGCAGCTTCCGTGGCCAGTACCTGCAGAAGGCCGAGGAACTGCGCGCCGACCAGAAGAAGCCCGGCGGGCTGGACGAAACCACGCGCAACGAAGTCGAGCAACTCGACTTCGAGTTCGTGCTGTTCGCCTCCAGCACCATCGACTACGACTACATCATGAAGCTGATCGCCGATTACTCGGAGAAGGCACCCGGCAAGGCCAGCATGAGCCGCGAGCAATTGATCGGCCTGATAGCCAGCGATGCCAAGTTCATGGACGAGCGCGAGGACATCAGCGAATACGTGCGCGGGCTGAAGGCCGGCGAAGGGTTAAACGAGGACGCCATCCGTATGGGCTACGAAAAGTTCAAGGCGGAAAAGGCCGCGCGGGAAATGGCTGTGCTATCCGGTAAGCACGGCCTGTCGGTCGCCAGCTTGCAGACGTTCGTCGATGCGATCCTGGCCCGCCGCATCTTCGATGGCGAACAACTCACCGAACTGCTGGCCCCGCTGGATCTGGGCTGGAAGGCGCGCACCCAGGCCGAACTGGCGCTGATGCGCGACCTGCTGCCGCTGCTGCACAAGCACGCCGGCGGCCGCGAGATCGCCGGGCTGAAGGCGTACGAGGAATGAGCATGGCGAAGCAGGGGGCGAAGACGGCGGTGCCGAAGCTGCGGTTTCCGGAGTTTCGGGACGCTCCCGCCTGGGAATGGAAGACGTTGACCCACGTTTGTGACATGCAGGCGGGTAAGTTCATATCCGCGTCGGAAATATCCGAAAGTCCATACGAAGGGTCATATCCGTGTTATGGCGGAAATGGCTTGCGAGGTTACACCTCGACCTTTACGCACTCTGGCAAGTATCCCCTTGTTGGGCGACAAGGGGCACTTTGTGGGAATGTTCAATATGCCCAAGGCGACTTCTACGCTACGGAGCACGCACTCGTATCGTCACCTAAAATTGGAATTGACGTCGATTGGCTTTGTTACACGTTAGATGGATTGCAGTTGAATCAGTTTGCAACGGGACAGGCCCAGCCCGGGTTATCTGTTGATGTTTTGAAAAGTGTTCCGTGTGCTGTGCCAGAAACTGAGATTGAACAACAAAAAATCGCCGATTGCCTGACCTCGCTGGACGAGGTGATTGCCTCGCAGGGCCGCAAGGTCGAGGCGTTGAAGGCGCACAAGCGTGGTCTGATGCAGCAGCTATTCCCTCGCGAAGGCGAAACGTGCTCCCATCTGCGCTTCCCCGAGTTCCGGGATGAGCCGGAGTGGAAAGAGAAAAAGCTCGGTGACATAACTTCAATCGTGCGCGGTGGCTCCCCGCGGCCCATCGACGGCTTCCTGACGTCGCATCCTGATGGCCTCAACTGGTTGAAAATTGGTGACGTTGATCGGGATGCGATGTTTGTCACCAAGACCGCAGACAAGGTGCGGCCAGAGGCGCTGTCTAAGACTCGTGTAATTCAGGCGGGTGATTTCATTCTGTCGAACTCGATGAGTTTCGGTCGCCCGTACATTTCGGCGATCGAGACATGTATTCATGACGGCTGGATCGCTGTCACCCGCATCCCTGACAGTCTGGATCGTAGGTTTCTCTACTATTCGATCCTTTCAGAGCGAAGCCAAGCGTATTTCGTAGATCAAGCTGCCGGGAGCGGCGTGCAGAACCTCAACAAGGACATCATCAAGTCATTGGTGCTTGGGATGCCGGCGGTTGAGGAGCAACAACGCATCGCCGACTTCCTCTTCTCCTTAGATGCCCAGATCACCGCCGAATCCCACCAGCTGACCGCCCTCAAGACCCACAAGCAGGGCCTGATGCAGCAGCTGTTCCCGGCGCCGGCGGAGGGTTGATCTATGGCGCCTTTAGACTTCCCGGCATTGACTGAATTGGCTCAACACCTCCGAACGGAGCTGGCGGGCAAGAAGACAATTTTGCTCTATGCCTACAACGGCACGGGCAAGACGCGACTCTCCGTGGCGTTCAAGGACATGGGCAAGCAGCGGGTGCCTGCGGCGCTGATCACGGAGGCGGGGGAACTCATCCTTACCGAGGATGGCGGGGCCATCGAGGTTGAGGATGCCCAAGGCGACACGCTCTATTTCAATGCCTTTACGGAAGACCTGTTCAGTTGGGACAACGACCTACAGAACGATCGGGAGCGGTCGCTGACGATCAACAAGGACTCGCGCTTCTTTGCTGGCCTTGACCAGTTGGAGATGGACAACCGTATCCGCCGATTGCTTGGCCGATACGCCGACTTCGACTTCCGCATCGACACGATCCGCTGGAAGGTGAGCTTTTCGCGCGAAACGCAAGTGGCGGGTGAGCGGGTGTCTGCGGAAGACATCAAGATCTCGCGGGGAGAAGAAAACATCTTCATCTGGTGCTTCTTCCTTGCCATCGTGGAGCTTGCGATGGACCCCGAGATCGAGGCGTACCGCTGGGTCAAGTATGTCTACGTGGACGACCCGATTTCATCGCTGGACGAGCACAACGCGATTACCGTCGCCAACCAGCTGGCGCAACTGCTCAAGCGCGAAGACAGCATGCTCAAAGCCGTGATCTCGACGCATCATCCCTTGTTCTTCAACGTACTGTGCAACGAGATGAAGAACGCCAAGCGTTTCTTTTTGGGCAAGGGCCCGGGCGGTGCTGGTTACACCCTTCGAGAGGAGAAGGGCGACACGCCGTCCTTCCACCACGTTGCGGCGCTGACCGAGCTGTACCAGGCCGCCCAAGAAGATCGCCTGTTCACGCATCACTTCAACATGCTGCGCACGATCCTCGAGAAGACGGCAAGCTTCCACGGGCACAAGAATTTCTCGGCCTGCATCAAACAGGCCGATGACGATCCGGATGGCATCCTGCATACGCGACTGATCAACATCATGAGTCACGGCAACTACTCGTTGTTCGAGCCGAAGCAGATGCTGGACGAGAACAAGGCCCACTTCAGGAAAATTCTCGGCGATTTTCTGGCGCGCTACGCCTTCAATCCCGAGCTGTTCCCTCCAGCGCCTGATGAACGAGTAGGCGCATGAGCGAGCTGATCCTCTATACCAGCGAAGACGGCAAGAGCCGCATCCAGCTCCGTGCCGAAGGCCAGACGGTCTGGCTGACGCAGGCGGAGATGGCGGAGTTGTTCGACGTCACCGTCGACAACATCAGCCTGCATCTGAAAAACATCTTTTCAGACAAGGAATTGGAACCTGAACGAACTACCGAGGAATCCTCGGTAGTTCAGCGGGAGGGCGGGCGCGAGGTGCGTCGGCCGGTCACGCTCTACAACCTCGACGCCATTCTGGCCGTGGGCTACAGAGTGCGTTCCCCACGCGGCGTGCAGTTCCGCCGGTGGGCCAGTACCGCGCTCAAGGAGTACCTGCTCAAGGGCTTCGTCATGGACGACGAGCGCTTGAAAAACCCGGATGGCCGCCCGGACCACTTCGACGAGATGCTGGCCCGCATCCGCGAGATCCGCGCCTCGGAAAAGCGCTTCTACCAGAAGGTGCGCGACCTGTTTGCCCTGAGCGTGGACTACGACAAGACCGACCGCGCCACGCAGGTGTTCTTCGCCACCGTGCAGAACCTGTTGCTTTACGCGGTGACCGGGCAGACCGCCGCCGAACTCATCATGGCTCGCGCCAACCCCGACGATCCGCATTTCGGCCTGCGCGCCTGGAGCGGCGGACGGGTGCGCAAGCAGGACATCCTGATCGCCAAGAACTACCTCACCGAAGACGAGATCGACACGCTCAACCGGCTGGTGGTGATCTTCCTGGAAACCGCGGAACTGCGGGCCAAGAATCGCCAGGAGATTCCCATGCGTTTCTGGATGGAGAACGTGGGCCAGATCATCAGTTCCAACGGCTTCCCGTTGCTGACGAGCGCCGGCTCCGTCAGTCACGAACAGATGGAAGCTGCTACCAGCGAGCGGTACCTCGCGTTCGACGAGCAGCGCAAGCAGCAGGAAGCGCGCGATGCCGATGCTGCCGACGAGGCCGAGCTGGCCGCGCTGGAAAACAAGATCAAGCGACGACTTAAGAAATGACCGAAAACGACCAGAAACAACTCGGCAAGACCCTGTGGGCCATCGCCGACCAACTACGCGGCAGCATGAACGCGGACGACTTCCGCGATTACATGCTGTCCTTCCTGTTCCTGCGTTACCTGTCGGACAACTACGAAGCGGCGGCCAAGAAGGAGCTGGGATCGGACTACCCCGATCCGGCAACGATCGGCAACAGCGGCAAGACGCCGCTGTCGGTGTGGTACGCGGCCAATCCGGGTGACGTGGCCGAGTTCGAGAAGCAGATGCGCCGCAAGGCGCACTACGTCATCAAGCCAAAGTACCTGTGGGGCAATATCGTCCACCTAGCCAAGACCCAGGACGACACGTTGCTGGACACGCTGCAATTCGGCTTCAAATACATCGAAGAGGATTCGTTCCAGAGCAGCTTCGAGGGGCTGTTTTCGGAGATCAATCTCGGCTCGGACAAGCTGGGGCGCAGCTATCCCGCGCGCAATGCCAAGCTGTGTTCCATCATCAGCGAGATCGCGCGCGGCATGGCGTTGTTCTCCACCGAGACCGACACGCTGGGCGATGCCTACGAGTACCTGATCGGCCAGTTCGCTGCAGGCTCCGGCAAGAAGGCCGGCGAGTTCTACACGCCGCAGCAGATTTCCAACATCCTGTCCGCCATCGTCACGCTGGACAGCCAGGAGCCGAAGACCGGGCCGCGCAGCAAGCTGGACAGCGTGTTCGATTTCGCCTGCGGCTCCGGTTCGCTGCTGCTCAATATCCGCAACCGCATGAAGGAGGCAGGCGGCAGCATCGGCAGGATCGTGGGGCAGGAATACAACGTCACCACCTACAACCTGGCGCGCATGAACATGCTGCTGCACGGGGTGAAGGACACCGAGTTCGAGATCTACCACGGCGACACGCTGAACAACGATTGGGACTGGTTGCGCGAGACCAACCCGGCGAAGAAGCCGCAGTTCGATGCCGTGGTCGCGAACCCGCCTTTCAGCTATCGCTGGGATCCCGGCGAGGCGATGGCGCAGGACGTGCGCTTCAAGAACCATGGCGTGGCGCCCAAGAGCGCCGCCGATTTCGCCTTCCTACTGCATGGCCTGCACTATCTGAAGGACGACGGTGTGATGGCCATCATCCTGCCGCACGGCGTGCTGTTCCGGGGCGGCAAGGAGGCGGACATCCGCCGCAAGCTGCTGGATGACGGCCACATCGATACGGTGATCGGCCTGCCGGCCAACCTGTTCTATTCCACCGGCATCCCGGTGTGCATCCTGGTGCTGAAGAAATGCAAGAAGGCCGACGACGTGCTGTTCATCAATGCCGCCGAGCATTTCACCAAAGGCAAGCGCCAGAACCAGTTGAGCGACAAGGATATCGCCCGGATCGTCGATACCTACCGGCAGCGCCCCGAAAAGCCGGTGGAGCGTTACGCCCGCCGCGTGCCGATGAAGGAAATCATCAACAACGACTACAACCTCAACATCTCACGCTATGTCAGTACTGCCGAGGCCGAGAAGGAAATCGACCTGAAGCAGGTGCATGGTGAACTGGAACAGATCGAGAAGGATCTAGCGGCGGCCAAGCAGCGCCACAACACCTTCCTGCTGGAATTGGGTTTGCCGCCGCTGCCTTAAGGCGGTGCGTCCCTGCGCGGATTGAAGAGGCCCCCCATGAGGGGCGGGCGACAGGCATATGCCTGGTACGTCGTGGCGTCCTCTCCGCTGTTGGCTAGCGTACTGCCGCTCGTGAACCGCTGGCGTCGTGGTTCGCGTGGCTATTGCCAGCTTTGTTCGGCCGGCGCCGCTTGCTACACGGGTGGAACGTGGCGGAGCTGCGCACGATGCTAGATGGCGACCGGGTGTCGCTGGAGCTGGCTATGATCGAACGGTTGCGTGGAAGCCGGAGCGTGGTTCAATCCGCGCGCGTGGCCACCACCGGCGGCACCGCCGCCGCGCGCAATGCGGGGCCGAGCACGGCGAGCTGGCCGAGCAGCCACAGCGCCAGCGCCGCGACGGGCAGGTAGGCGAGCGGCAGGCGCGGCAGCTCGTAGTGCCGCATCAGCAGCAGGTTGAGGCCGAGCGCCAGCAGGGCGCCGGGCAGCAGGCCGCCGCCCACGATCAGCGCGTTCTCGGCCTGGAAGTAGCGCAGGATGTCGCGCCGGGTGGCGCCCACCGCGCGGCGGATGCCGATGGCGCGCCGCCGCTGCTGCACCCAGAAGCTGGCGAGCCCCGCGATGCCGACCGCGGTGACCAGCAGCAGCCCGGTCGCCGCGGCCAGCAGCAGGCCGAGCATGGTGCGGTCGTGGCGGAAGTAGTCGCTGCGCAGCTGCTCGAAGGTCTGCGCATGGCGCAGGATGCGGTTGCCGTCGAGCCGGTCCAGCACCTCGGCGGCCCGCTTCAGCACGCGTTGGCGCTGCGCCGGCGTGGTGCGCAGCACGTAGGTGACGCTGTCGTCGTCGGGCAGCATCGGGAACAGCATGGCGTATCCGTTGCCGTCGCCGGTTTCCAGCATCGGGCGCAGCAGGCGGTCGACCACGCCGACGATGCGCACCGGCTGGTCGCCGGGATAGACCAGCCGGCCGAGCGGATCCTGGCCCGGGAACAGGCGCGCCGCCAGCGCGCGGGTGACGATGGTGGCCGACACGTGGTTGATGCCGTCCCAGTCGTGGGCGCTGTCCACCGGCACGTATTCGTCCGGCCGGAAGTCGCGACCGGCGACCAGGCGCAGGCCCAGCGCCTGCCGCTCGCCCGGCGTGCCGTTGAAGGCGGTGGCGGCCAGGTGTGCGGACCCGTCCGGCACGGTGGCGATGCCGTTGCTCCAGTTGTTGCGGTTGAACGGCAGCGCGTCGACCGCCGCCACTGCCCTCACGCCGGGGATGCCGCGCAGCGCGTCCAGGTCGGCGGCATGGCGCGCCAGCGGGTTGCCGTCGCCGAGGCTGGCGCTGTCGATCATCACCAGTTCGTCCTCGGCCACGCCGCTGGGCCAGCGCATCTGCGCGGCGCGTCCGGCGATCATCAGCGCCACGTTGCAGACGATGGCGCAGGTCAGCGCCACCTGCAGCGCGAGCAGCAGCACGGTGAGCCGGTGGCGGGCGAGGCTGGCGAGCATCGGGAAGCGTGGCATGTCGGGGTTCCGTGCAGGCGGATGGGGAGTGCGGCCATGGAGGGCGCGCCTTCACGCGCAGGGCCGGCGCATCAGGTCGCCTTCAGCTGCAGCGCCGGCGCGATGCGGCAGGCGCGCCAGGCCGGCAGCAGGCCGGCCAGCACGCTGGCGGCGACCGCCAGCACGAAGGTGCCCAGCAGCATCGCCGGGTCCATGTGTGCGAGTTGCGCGTAGCCGTCGGGGCGCTGGCGCACGCTCCACAGGCCGAGCTGGGCCAGTGCGAGGCCGAGCGCGCCGCCGGCCAGCCCGATCACCGCCGACTCGACGCCGAACTGCACGAAGATGTCGCGCCGGCGCGCGCCCAGCGCGCGGCGCACGCAGATCTCGCCGCGCCGGCGCAGGAACTTCGCCAGCAGCAGGCCGACGATGTTGACCATGCACACGCCGAGGAAGCCCAGCGCCAGCCACAACTGCAGGCGCAGGTCCGCCGGGATCAGGTGCTCGTGGGCGAGCCAGTCGACGAGGCCGTGCAGCCGCGCGTCCACCGGGCGCGGGAAGCGGCCGTGCGCCTGCTGGTCGCGCCAGTAGCCGGCGAGGAAGGCGCGATAGGCCCGCGCCTTGGCCGGGCTGTCCAGTTGCACCCAGAACTGCAGCCAGGTGCAGTGGTCGCTGCGGCGGTCGTCGCCGCCGCTGCCCCAGCAGCTGAACCGGCCGTTGATGTTCAACTTCAGCTCCAGCGCGGTCTGCAGTGGCACGAAGAACTGGTCGGGCTGGCCGAAGGCGCGGTCGTTGATCTCGGCGTAGAAGGCGGGTTGCGGGTGCCAGTCGTCGAGCACGCCGACCACGCGGAAGTCGGTGTCCTTCAGGCGCACCGTGCGGCCGACCGCCGGCGCGCCGCCGAACAGCCGGCGGGCGAGGCCGGCGTTGAGTACCGCCACGCGGGCGCGGTCCTCGTCGTCCCGTGCGCTCCAGCCGCTGCCGGCACGGAACGGCGTGGCGAACATCGGGAAGAAATCCGCGGTGACGTAGTGCCCGTGCTCGAAGAATGGGCGTTGCCCGGCCTGCGCGGGGCGCACCGGCACCGAGCCGCCGCTCATCGCCGCCTGCCGGTCGGCGCGGCGGGCGTGCAGCAGGGCCATCGCGTCCGGCCAGGCGAGGCTGTCGGGCAGGTCGCCGGAGCTGGCGCCCTTGGGCTGCCCGTGCGCCGGCGGGCGTGGGTCGAGCTGGGGCACGTACAGCTGCGCGCTGCGCCCTGGCAGCGGATCGCCGGACATGGCGTGCAGCACCGCGATCATCGTCATGCTGGCGCCGATGCCCAACCCGATGGCGAGCACCATCAGCGCGGTGAGCACCTTGCTGCGCTTGAGGCTGCGCAGGGCCAGGGCGAGGTAGTAGCCGTGCATCGTGTTCCTCCGGCGATCGCCGCGCGCTGGCGCAGCGTTCCCTGCCGCCTGCGGCAAGCAGGCGGTGCGTGTGGAACGGTCGGGTCGGCGCGCCGTGCGGCGCACCTCGGTTCAGCGGCGGCTGGCGTCCTGGGCGAGGCCGCGGGCGATCGCCTCGTCGAGCAGCTGCGAGGCGCGCTGGTCGGCCGCGGCAAGCACCGCCTGCTGGCGCTGGGCGCGGGCGTCGAGCTGCGGCTGCAGTGCCGCCAGTTGCTTCTGCAGCGAAGCCCGGCTCGCTTCGATGTCGCGCTGCTGCTCGTCGAGGCTGGCCAGGCGCGCCGCGGCGCCCGGCGCCTGCGGGTCCGCGCGCAGCTCGCGGCGCTGGCTGTCGATGCTGCGTTGCCTGGCCTGCAGGCCCTCGAGCGGGCCCTTCAGCTTCCACTGCTCCCCCTCCAGCTTGCCGGCGTCGCGCCAGTACGCGGCGACCGGCGCATAGGCGTCGCGCGCGCGGTCGACGAAGGCGGGATCGCGGATCACCCAGGAACGGTTGCCGCGGCGGAACCAGAACATCGGCGAGGGGTCGGCCTGGTGCAGGCGCCTGGCCAGCGCGGTGTCGGCGGCCGTGCCATGGACCGACGCGGTGTCGCTGTGGCCGTCGTGGTCGTACAGGGCATGCGCATAGCGGCTGTCCGGCGCGGCGACACTGACGTCGACGTCGACATCGCGGTGTGCGCGCGCCGTCGCGACCGGAGCCGGCGCGGCCGCGCGCGCCGGTGTGGCCATCGACACCGGTTGCGCCACGCCCTTGGCCAGCGCCTCTTCCAGCAGCGTGTCGATCTGCCGTTCGGCCTGGACCGAGGCCGCGCGTTGCTGCTCGCCGAGCGCCTGCTGCTGCTTGCCGAGCGCGTCCTGCTTGCGGCCCAGCGCTTCCTGCTGCGAGCCCAATGCCTGCTGCTGCTTCTCGAGTGCGGCCTGCTGGTCATGCAGGGCCTTGTGCTCGGCATCCAGCTTGGCGGCCTCGGCCTGCAGTGCCTTGCGCGCGTCGGCCTGGTCCGTGCTGCCGCGGCTGTCCAGCCCGGCCATGCGGGCGTCCAGCTCCGCCTGCCGGGCCGCGAGCGTGGCTTCGCGGGCGCCGAGCGTGCCTTGCTGGCTGCCGAGGCGGCCCTGCTGTTCGCCCAGCCGGCCCTGTTGCTCGCCCAGCGCGCCTTGCCGCTCGCCCAGTGCGCCTTGCTGCTTGCCCAGCGCGGTGACCGGCGCATAGGCGGCCCTGGCGCGCTGGATGTAGGCGGGATCGCGGATCAGCCAGGACTTGTCGCCGCGGCGGAACCACAGCAGCGGCTGGCCCGGCTTGCGCAGGTGGCGCACGGTGGACAGATCGCCGTCGGTGCCGTTGATGGTGACCGAGTCGCCGTCGAGCAGGGCGAAGCCGTAGCCGTTGTCGTCGTGCGTGCTGATGCTCACGTGGTGGCCGGCGAAGCCGGCGGGCAGCGGCGGCTTCGGGGGTACGGGCGGCGGCGGGGGCGGTGCCGGCGGCGTCGCCATGTGGGGTGCGGGTGGTGCGGGTGGTGCGGGCGGCGGCGGCGGCGCGGGAGGCGGGGTGGACGGCGCGGACGGCAGGTAGGCGCCGACCGCGGGGCTGGCGTTCGACTGCTTCGCCGCGCCGGCCGTCACGCGGTACGGCAGCACGCCGGTCAGCGCGACGAGCGCGACGAGCAGCCAGCCGCGCGCGAGCGGCATGGCGTTGGAAGTCTGCTGCAACATGGTCAGTCGCCTCTTGAGGTTGTGGAAGGTGGGCGATGCACCCGCCAGCCCGGTGTGCAGGGGATGCGCCACGCCCAGGCGCAGCAGCAGGTGGCCGTAGTCCTGCGGTGCGGTGGGCTGCTGCTCGAGTACCTGCGCGTCGCAGGCCGCCTCGCGGTGCAACGCGTATTCGCGCGTCGCCCAGCGCAGCAGCGGGTGGAAGAAGAACAGCCGTTGCGCCAGCGCGGGAATCCATCCCAGCACCAGGTCGCCGCGCTTCAGGTGGGCCAGTTCGTGGGCCAGCGCCAGCGAGGCCTCGGCGGGCGCGAGCGGGGACGCGGCCGGCCACAGGACGACGGGGCGCCGCAGCCCGCACACCTGCGGCGAGGCGACGGCATGCGAGGCGAGCAGCGGTGGACAGCGGCGCAGGCCGATGGCGCGCGCCTGCCGCACGCATTGCGCCTGCAGCGCGACGTCGGCCAGCGGTGTCGCGGCCCGGCGCAGGCGCCGCGTGCGGCGGTGCTGCAGCAGTATCGCCGGCACCTGCGCCAGCAGCAGCGACAGCCACAGCGCGGCCAACAGCACGCGCCAGTGCGCGGACAGCCGCTCCGGTGCGTTCGCCGTCGGCATGCCGGTCGGCGTGGCCGCGGCGGCCGGCACGACGGTGGCCACCGACGGTACGGGCGCCGCCGCGGCGTTTTGCGTCACCGCCGCGGCTGGCGTGGACGGTCGTGCCGCGGCTGCGCCCGTGGCGGCCGGCGATGCGGTCGCGGGCGCCGCGACCGCCGGCGGCGTCAGCAGCGGCAGGGCGATCGGCGCATGCCAGGCCAGGCCCAGCAGGGCCTGCAGCCCCACCAGCCACCACAACGCGCAGCGCGCGGCGGCCGGCAGGCGCGGCATCGCGCGCAGCAACAGGCCGACCAGGCCTGCCAAGGCGACAGCCTGCAGCGACGTCCAGGCCAGGCGCGTCAGCAGCAGGGAGGCCAGATGATCGAGGGTCGCCATCTCACTTCTCCTTGCGGGTGGTCTGCAGCCGCGCCACCAGCGCCTGCAGTTCGGCCAGTTCCTCGTCGCTGACCTCGCCGCGCTCGGCCATCCACGCCACGAACGGCGAGACCGAGCCGCGCAGGGTGTTCTCGACGAAGCTGCCCACCGCGCGGCGCATCACCTCGCCGGTGCCGGTAGCGGTGCTGTAGCGGTACATGCCCTGCGCCTGGCGGCGCTTGAGGTAGCCCTTGGCGCGCAGGCGCTCCATCATGGTCAGCACGGTGGAGCGGGCGAGGCCGTGCGTCTCGCCGAAGCCGGCGGCCACTTCGCCCACCGAAGCGGGTTCGTGCTCGGCCAGGTAATGCAGCAGGGCGAGTTCCTGGTCGCCGATGGACGGTCGGGTCATGCGGGTGCACCTGTCTTGACTACACGTGTCGTCACGCTACGCCTGGCGACACGTGTAGTCAAGTGCCTCCCGCGCGGCTAGGGGAGGACCGTGGCGGCATCCACGATGAAGTGCGCGACGATGCTGACCCACAGGTTGCGGCGCCACAGGTACAGCAGCGAGAACGCCAGGCCGCCGACGACGACCACCAGCTCGTGGCTCCAGCCCCAGTAGGCCACATGGTCGATGGCGAACACGGCGAGGGAGAGGACGGTTGCGACGACCCGGCTGCCGGTCAGTTCCTCGACCCGTTCCATCGCGTAGCCGCGGAACAGCACCTCTTCGGACACCGCGGCGCGCACCGTGGAGACGAGGCGCCACCAGAACGGCGTGGCCATCAGGGCGCTGCCGCCCGCCGTGGCGGCCACCGGATCGTCCAGGTGCAATGCGGGGAGCACGAGGTAGACCATCGCGCCGAGCACGAGGAGGATCGCCACGCCCGACAGCACGCCGAGGGCGATGTTCGCGGCCCCGGGCGCGCGAAAGCCGATCGACGCCAGCGGACGCCGTTCGATCCGGCGCACGTACCACAGTACCGCGGCGATGTAGATCCACCAGATGACCTCGTTGCCGACCAGGTGGCCGATGCCGGCGAACTCGTGGTCCCAGGTGCTGAAGGGCAGGCTGACCGGTCCGAGGGCGAGCAGCAGGCCCGCGAGGGCGATGGCCCACCGGCGTTTGCCGGTGGTCTTCGGACGGGCGGCCAGGCTGTGCATGGATGTTTTCCCTGCGTGGTTGGCGGGTGGGGGACGCGTCAGGCGCCGGCCTGGTGCCTGCGCGCGTCGAGGACGATCTGTATGAAGCGGTCGATGGCCTGGGTGGTGCGCTTGCGGTCGCCGGTGGCCATCAGTTCGATGAACAGGCCGTCGAACACGGCGGCGCACAGGGTGGCGAAGGCCGGGTCGCGCCGGGAGGCGGGCAGCATCGCGAGGATGAAATCCGTCCAGTGCGTGGTGTTGCGCTGGACGTATTGCGCGTAGGTGTCCGGGGCCTGGGCGGCGAGTATCGTCAGCTCGTAGACCAGCTTGAGGTACGGGTAGTTGTCGTCGGCGATGGCCCAGCGCCAGAACAGCTTGAGCGGTTGCTCCGGATGCCTGGCGGACGGCCGCTCCAGCAGCTCCGCCATGGACTGGCGCAGCCGCGTCTGCATGGCTTCGAGCACTTCACCGAGCAGTCGTTCCTTCGACTCGAAGTGGTAGACGAGCAGGCGCGCGCTGGTGCCGACGGCCGCGGCGAGCGGGCGCAGCGAGAGATTGGCCAGCCCGTGCTCCAGCAGGTAGCCGACGATGGATTCGATCAGGGCTTCTTTCCGGGTCTGCATGTAACGAACGTTACATGTAACGTTCGTTACATGTCAAGCAGGCGGCCTCCCGCGCCGGAAACGACACGGGCGCCCGCAGGCGCCCGTGCTGGGTGCGGCCGCAGCGGCCGGTCAGAAGTTGTAGCGCAGGGTCAGCATGGCGGACCAGCGGGACACCACCCGGCTGGGGTCGTAGAAGCCGCCGTCGTAGGTCTGCAGCTGCTGTGGCTGGTAGTTGCCGTTCTTGTCGGTGGGCAGCGCATACACGTACTGGCCCTGCGCGTTCACGCCGGCGTAGTTGACCAGCGTGCGGGTGGGATAGAGCCCGGTGTTGCGCTGCTGGCCCCAGTGCTTGTCGAGCAGGTTGAGCACGTTGTAGACGTCCAGCCGCAGCACGCCCTTGTTGCCCCTGAACAGGCCGGGCACTTCCTGCGAGAAGCTCATGTCCAGCTCGTTCACCCAGGCGGTGCGGTCGCCGTTGCGGCTGGCGATGCGGCCGCGGTGGTCGCGCAGGTACGGATTGCCGGCGAGGAAGGCCTGGAACTGGTCGATCGCCTGCTGGCTGGTGCCGGGCGCGTAGGCCACCCTCGGGTCGTTCGCGGCGGGGATGTAGACCGGGTCCCAGCCGGCGATGCTGTCGCCGTTGGCGTCGTTGCCGAACACCCAGGTGTAGGGCAGGCCGGTATGGCCGCTGTAGAACGCCGATACCTGCGTGATGTAGTCGCCGAAGAACGCGTGCTGCCAGGTCAGCGAGGCCTTCAGCACCTTGGCCACGTTGTAGTTGGAGGTGGCCAGCACGTCGCTGTTCGGGTTCAGCCGCGCCACGCGCTGGTAGCCGTTGTAGGCGATGGTGTCGGTGCCGGGGTCGACGTCGGTGGCATGGTTGAAGGTGAGGCTGACGTTGCCGAACCAGTCGTCCGAGAACGGCTTGCTCAGCGCGAGGGTGAGGCTGTCGGACTTGCCGCGGTGGGTGTTGGTCAGCAGGGTGGAGGCGGTGCTGAAGGCGCGGTTCTGGTTGGCCAGCGTGTCGGCGGTGGTCGGCGCCTCGCCCGGGGTCCTCCAGAACTGCTCGCGGCCGTCGGGCAGGGTGCCGGTGGGCGCGCCGAAGTTCACCGCCTCGTACAGGATGCCGTCGCGCACCTTGATGTGCTGGTATTCGGCCGAGGCCACCAGGCCCCACCAGGGCAGCTCGCGGTCCAGCGCCAGGCTCATCTTCCACACGGTCGGCAGGCGGAAGTCGCGGGCGATGGTGTCGATCGAGCCCGCGCCGCCGCCGGCCGGGATGTTCTGGTGGAACGGGTCGGGGCTGAACGGCGCGTTGGCGGGGTTGTAGGAGGTGTAGTTGAGCAGGGTGACGCCGTTGTTCTGGAACGGGTTGGTCATCCACACCGTGGGCGGGTTGGTCTGGAACAGGCCCGCGCCGCCACGCAGCTGGGTCTTGTAGGCGGTGTCGAAGCTGTAGTTGAACGAGAGCCGCGGTTCCACCACGCGGTTGGACGAGCCGACCACGTTGTTGTTCGGGTAGCCGAAGGCCTGCTCGAAGCCGGGGTTGTAGACCGGCTGCCTGCTCGAATGCGGGATGTCCACGCGCACGCCGTACTGCAGCGACAGCGCATCGGTGACCTGCCAGGTGTCCTGCAGGAACGGGCTGAACTGGCTGTACGTCCACTGGCCGGCGATGTCGGCCAGCGCGTAGCCCGGCGCCGGGTGGTAGAGCGAGTACTTGTTGTAGTTGCCGGCCAGGAAATTGTCGATGCCCCAGAAGGTGTAGACGCCGAACTCGGCCTGCCCGAACAGGTTGTTGATCTGGTTGCGCTGGTAGTCGATGCCGCCCTTGATCGCGTGGTCGCCCGCGTACCAGGTGCCGGCCAGGAAGACGCTGACCTTCTTGGTGTCGATGTGGTTGTAGTGGCGGTACTGCTCCTCGCCCAGGTTCACCGACGGACCCTTGCCGGTGGGCGACAGGTTCACGTTCACCGAGGGCTGCTGGAACGGCGCGGTGGTGTCCTGCACGTACTTCTGGTAGCCGACCTTGGCCTCGGTGGAGAAGCTGTCGCTCCAGTCGTCGTACAGGTGCGCCACGTAGTTGTCGGTGGTGATGGCCTTGGTGTAGGTGTAGCTGGTCAGGCCCACGCTGTTCGGGCTGTTGCCGCCCACCGCCGGCAGCATCTCCTTGGTGCTCTGCCAGGTGAAGCTGGCGCGGTGGTTGTTGGAGATGTTCCAGTCGATCTTGGCCAGGTAGCGCTTGTCGTCGTAGGTCAGGCCGGTGGGGCCGCCGAAGGTGCCCGGGGTGAGGCCCAGCTGCCTGGCCGCGTCGATGATCTTCTGCAGGTCGCCCGGCGACACCTTGTTGCTGGTGGACGGGCCGTTGCCCAGCGAGTCGTCCAGGCCGTTGGCCGAGTCGGCGCCGATGCCGGTGGTCTTCTCGTGCTCGGCGGAGACGAAGAAGAACAGCGTGTCCTTCACGATCGGGCCGCCCACGTTGAAGCCGTAGGTGGCGTCCTTCTGGTAGCCCTTGTAGTGGTAGCCCGGGTCGCTCTTCGGCAGCCAGCCGGCGTCGCCCACCAGGTGGTTGGCGTTGCGGTAGCTGTAGTAGACCGAGCCGTGGAACTGGTTGGTGCCGGACTTGGTCACCGCGTTGACGTCGGCGCCCACCACGTCGGAGGAGACGTCGTAGTTGGCGGTGGAGATGTTGTATTCCGCGATGGTCTCGGGCGAGATCGGCGACTTCTGGTACGGCAGGCCGTTCGCGTTGAGGCCGAACGGGTCGCCCTGGGTCACGCCGTCCACCGCGATGTTGTTGTAGCGGTTGTTCATGCCGGCGGCGGAGATCGCGCCGGTGCCCTGGTCGGTCACGGTGATGCGCGGGTCGAGCCGCGCCACGTCGTCGATCGAGCGGTTGCCCTGCGGCGTGGCCTGCAGCTGGCGCTGCGAGATGGTGGTGGACAGGCCCTTGTTCTCGGAGGTGAAGGTCTGCGCCAGCGCCGAGGCATTCACCGTCACCGCGCCCAGCGTGTGCGCTTCCACGGCGCTGGCGCCCAGGGTGAGGTTGATCGCCGAGGGCTGGCCCAGCTGCAGGTAGACGTTGTCCTGCTCGGTGCCGACCAGGCCCGGCTTGGCCGCGGTGATGGTGAACGGGCCACCCGCGCGCAGGCCCTGCGCCGAGTAGCGGCCGTCGGCATCGGTGGTCACCGACTTGGTGGTGCCGGAGGGCACGTGCACGATGGTCACGGTGGCCCCCGCCACCGGCTGGCCCTGGGCGTCGAGCACGCGGCCGACGGCGCCGGAGGTGGTGATGTTCTGGGCGACGGCCGGGGTCAGGGCCAGGAGGGCGGCGATGGCGAACGGAAGCGAGCGGGCGCGGGTGGTGGAGTCCATGGGTTCCTCGGTTGGCTGCGCGATCTTAGAGCCTGTTCAAGATCTCCCCGTAGCCCGCGTTGCCTTGCCCTGGCCGCCAGGTGGGAGTGCGTGGCGCAGCGCCTGCCTGGCGGGCAGGCCAAGCCGCGCGCGCTGCCGCATGGTGGCCAGGGCAAGGCAGCCCTTCGGGCCGGGTCTGTTGGCCCGCCTCCCTGCGTCATCGCTCAGTCGTGGACGGACGTCCACTCCTTCGCTCTTCCTTGGTCTACGCGCAAACAGCTCCGGCGCGGGCCACGGGGAGATTTTGAACAGGCTCCTATTGTTGTTCCGGTACGACAACGCCTCCCCGGAGGGAGGCGGTTGACGGGTGCACGGGCGCCATGCATGGCAGGGCGGCGCCATTGTAGATGCGTCGACATGACAGCCGCATGTGAAACCGGCGCCAGGCCGGGGCCCTGGGTGGCGGGCGTTCAGAACGCCATGTCGAACGCCACCTCGCCCTCCACGCCGACCTGGTAGGCCGAGACGCGGCGCTCGAAGAAGTTGGTGACTTCCTGCACGTCCTGCAGGTCCATGAAGTCGAACGGGTTCCTCGCGCCGTACTTCTTCGGCAGGTCGAGCTGGGCCAGGCGCTGGTCGGCCACGTACTCCAGGTACTGGCGCACGTCCTTCGCCGACAGGCCGACCACGCCGCCGGAGAGCACGTCCTCGGCGAACTGCGTCTCGCAGGCGATGGCGTCCTCCAGCATCGCCTCCACCTGGGCGCGCATGGCCTCGTCGAACAGGTCCGGTTCCTCGGCGCGCACGGTGCGCACCACCTCGAAGGCGAACGCCATGTGGCAGCTCTCGTCGCGGAACACCCAGTTGGTGCCGGAGGCGAGGCCGTGCAGCAGCCCGCGCGAGCGGAAGTAGTACACGTAGGCGAACGCGGCGAAGAAGAACAGGCCCTCGATGCAGGCGGCGAAGCAGATCAGGTTGAGCAGGAACTGGCGACGCTGCCCGCGCGTCTCCAGCCGCTTGAGGTCCTGGATCGAGTCGATCCACTTGAAGCAGAACTCGCCCTTGGCGCGGATCGAGGGGATGTTCTCGATCGCCGCGAAGGCCTTGGCGCGCTCGCCCGGGTCCGGGATGTAGGTGTCCAGCAGGGTCAGATAGAACTGCACGTGCAGCGCCTCCTCGTAGAGCTGGCGCGACAGGTACATGCGCGCCTCGGGTGCGTTGACGTGCTGGTACAGGTTCAGCACCAGGTTGTTCGACACGATGGTGTCGCCGGTGGCGAAGAACGCGATCAGGCGGTGGATCAGGTGGCGGTCGGCCGCCGACATCTTCGCGTTGAGGTCGGTGGTGTCGAGCGAGAAGTCCACCTCGTCCACCGTCCAGGTGTTCTTGATGGCGTTGCGGTACATCTCGTAGAACGCCGGGTAGCGCATCGGGCGCAGGGTGAGTTCGAAGCCGGGGTCGAGGATGTGCGACATGGGGTTTCCTTGCGGCGCCGCGGGCGCTCAATCGAGCTTGCGCGCGTAGCGTTCGCGCACGAAGCGGCTGATGTAGGTGGACAGGCCGAGGCCGGCCGCGGCGAGCGCCTGCATGTTGCGCACGTGCTGGCGGCCGGGCCGGGCGTCGGTGTATTCGTAGGTGCCGTCGCGGACGAAGCGCACCCGGATGAAGCCGTCGCCGCTGTCGTAGGCGGCGACGCCGGATTTCCCGCTGCGGTTCCGGTACGGCTTCATCGGGCGCGTCCCGCTACTGGCAGGCCTCGCAGTACTCGGGGTTCTCCAGCGAGCAGAACACCGCGGCGGTGGCCTGGCCCTGGTCGATGCCGACCTGGTCCGCGACGGCCGCCTTGCCCGCCGACACCGTGGCCTTGGCGATCTTCGTCGCCGGCCGCGAGCGCAGGTAGTAGGTGGTCTTGATGCCGGACTTCCACGCGTACATGTACATCGATGAAAGCTGCCCGATGTTCGGGTTCTCCATGAACAGGTTCAGCGACTGGCTCTGGTCGATCCAGGCGCCGCGGGCGGCGGCGAGGTCGATCAGCGCCTTCTGCGGCAGCTCCCACACGGTGCGGTAGACCTGGCGCAGCCGCTCGGGGATCGCCGCGATGCCCTGGATCGAACCTTCGGCCAGCTTGATCGCGTCGCGGATCTCGCTGGTCCACAGCCCCAGCGTCTTCAGTTCCTCGACCAGGTAGCGGTTCACCACCAGGAAGTCGCCGGACAGCGTCTCGCGCTTGAACAGGTTGCTCACCTGCGGCTCGATGCATTCGTAGCAGCCGGCGATCGAGGCGATGGTGGCGGTGGGCGCGATCGCGATCAGCAGCGAGTTGCGCAGGCCGCTGGACTTGATCGACTCGCGCAACGCGGCCCAGCGCGCCTCGTCGTGTGGCCGGGCGTTCGGCCAGTAGTCGAACTGCAGCTCGCCGTTCGCCGCGCGGCTCTCGGCGAAGCCGGGATGCGCGCCGTGCTGCGCGGCCAGCGCGTTCGACTGCGACAGCGCGTGGAAGTAGATCTCCTCGGCGATGCGCGTGGACAGCGCCAGCGCCTCGGCCGAGTCGAACGGCAGGCGCAGCTTGAAGAACACGTCCTGCAGGCCCATCACGCCCAGGCCCACCGGGCGCCACTTCATGTTGGCGGTGCGCGCGGTGTCGATCGGGTAGAAGTTGAGGTCGATCACGCGGTCCAGCTGGCGCACCGCGGTGCGCACGGTGGCGGCGAGCTTGTCGAAGTCGAACGCGACGCTGCCGTCGGCGTTCGGGACGACGTGCCGCGACAGGTTGATCGAGCCCAGGTTGCACACCGCCGTCTCGGCGGCCGAGGTCACTTCCAGGATCTCGGTGCACAGGTTGGACAGGTGGATGACGTTCTGCGCCTGCGCGGTCTGGTTGCTGGTGGCGTTGCAGCGGTCCTTGAAGGTCATCCAGCCGTTGCCGGTCTGCGCCAGCGTGCGCAGCATGCGCGCGTACAGCTCGCGCGCCTTCACCTTCTTCACGGCCAGGCCGGCGGCTTCCGCCTCGCGGTAGGCCTGCTCGAAGGCCTCGCCCCAGCTGTCCACGAAGTGCGGCACCACCTTGGGATCGAACAGCGACCACTCGCCGTCGGTCTCCACGCGGCGCATGAATTCGTCGGGAATCCAGTTGGCGAGGTTGAGGTTGTGCGTGCGGCGCGCCTCGTCGCCGGTGTTGTCGCGCAGCTCCAGGAATTCCTCGATGTCGGCGTGCCACGGTTCCAGGTACACACAGGCGGCGCCCTTGCGCTTGCCGCCCTGGTTCACTGCGGCGACCGAGGCGTCCAGCGTCTTCAGCCACGGCACCAGGCCGTTGGAGTGGCCGTTGGTGCCGCGGATCAGCGAGCCGCGCGAACGCACGCGCGAGTAGGCCAGGCCGATGCCGCCGGCGAACTTGCTGAGCTTCGCCACGTCGGCGTACTTGTCGTAGATCGACTCCAGCGAGTCGGTGGGCGAGTCGAGCAGAAAGCACGACGACAGCTGCTCGTGCGCGGTGCCGGCGTTGAACAGGGTGGGCGAGCTGGCGATGTATTCCAGCGAGGACAGTAGCCGGTACAGCTCCAGCGTCTCGCCGATCTCGTTGCCGCCCAGCGCGCAGGCGATGCGCATGAAGAAGTACTGCGGCGTCTCGGTCACGAAACGCTGCTGCGGGTGGCGCAGCAGGTAGCGGTCGTACACCGTGCGCAGGCCGAAGTACTCGAAGCGGCGGGTCGCCAGCGGGTCGATCGCGTCGTTGAGCTTGCGCGCGTTGGCGGCCACGAAGTCGCGCAGGCGCTCGTTGAGGATGCCCAGTTCCGCGCCGCGCGCGATCGACTGCGAGAAGCTCTGGATCTCCTGCCCGCTCACCTCCTTGTCGATGTAGGCGCCGAGCAGGCGCGCGGCGAGCTGGCCGTACTCGGGCTCCTCGGCGGTGAGCGCGGCGGCGGTGCGGATCGAGAGCTGGTCCAGCTCCTGCGTGGTGGCGCCGTCGTACAGACCGCCGATGGTCTTCAGCGCCACGCGCAGCGGGTCCACCGCGTGCAGGCCGTCGGCGCTGCGGGTCACCGCACGCACGATCTTGTTGACGTCCACCGTTTCCTGGCCGCCGTTGCGCTTGGTCACGCGCATCTGGCCGGGGTTGTGCGGCGGGGTGAGGGCGAAGGGTTCGGCGGGTGCGGCTGGGCGCGGTTCTTGCAGGACGGGCATCGGGGCTTCGCTGGTGGGTGCCGTGGCCTCGATGGCCCCGGCGGCAAACGCGGACGACTCCACGCGGGCGCCGGGGCGCTCGCGGGTGGCGGTATCGAGAGGCTGCATGTCGGTGACTCCAACCGAAAGTGATCAACCGCCTGCTCCCGCGCGCAGGGCTGAAGTGGCGGTTGCTCGCGGACGGTCGCGCCATCGGGCGGCAGGGCGCCCGACGGTCCGACGCGCCTCCCCGCGGAAGCCGTCACCACTCGGCATGGCCTCCGCCATGCCGTGTCGGCAGGTCTTCGGACTCGCGGACCGGGGCCTTGCGACCCGCCTACTTGCCTTCGCTTCCCGGCCGCTGCGAGCCAGTGCGATCTCAAGGCGTTCGTTTCCGCTTACCGCTGCGGGGCAGTTCCGGATTCGCACCGGATTCCCTTTTCAGCCCAGCCGACGATCGCGTCTGGCAGGGCACCGACGGGCACAACATATCGGGATGACCAGGCACGGTCAACCCAACAGGTTGTGCATAAGGTCGTGGATAAGTGCGGCCAGGCCGCGTCGTTGCTGGCCTGTCAGGGCGTCACGCTGAAATCGATCTCGACCGGGTAGGGTGCCGGCTGCGTGGGGGGTGGCGGCAGCGTCCAGCGCGCGAACTGGCCAGCCATGCAGGCGGCCACCGGGGTGGCCGGCATCACCGCGATGCGGGCGGGGTGGCCGTCGCGGCCGACGTCGGCGACCAGGGTGAACGGGCGCTTGTCCGCCGGGGCGTTGCTGGCCAGGCAGCCGCGGTAGGCATCGGTGGTGGGGTCGCCGATCTTCCGCCATAGCGCCTTCTGGTAGGCGCCGCCCTCCGGCGCGGCCTCGGCCAGCTTGGCCCGGGTCACGCGGGCGGCGAAGCCGGCGTCGGGCCGGGCGGCGCCGAGGGCGAGGGCAAGGGCGAGGATCGGGATCATGCGCGGCTCCGTGGCTCGGGGGCACGGTAGGCCCTGCGGCGGTGCCGGCGCAACGCCCCGCCGGATGGAGGGTTCAGCCGGGCCGGGCGTCGTCCCGCGGCGCGGGCGGGGTGGCGTGCAGGCGCAGCCAGCCCACCACCAGCGCCGCCGGCAGCGGGCGCGAGATGTGGTAGCCCTGCGCCTCGTCGCAGGCCATGCCCTGCACCGCGGCGTAGATGCGGGCGCTTTCCACGCCCTCGATCACCACCCGGAAGCCCAGCTCGTGCGCCAGCGCGGCCACCGAGCGCACGATGGTGGCGTCATGCGGCCGCGCGTCCATGCCGCGCACCAGCGACTGGTCGATCTTCAGGCTGCCGGCCGGCATCTGGCGCAGCGCGGCGAGGTTGCTGTAGCCGATGCCGAAGTCGTCGATCGCCACGCCGGCGCCCAGCTCGCGGAGTTCGGCCAGGTAGCGGCGGGTGGCGTCGCAGTGGCGCATCAGCGTGCTCTCGGTGAATTCCAGCTCGACCATCGACGGCTGCACGCCGTGCCGCGTCGCGGCCGCCTGCAGCCGCGGCGCCAGGGTGGCGTCGAGGTCGGCGCTGGAGACGTTGAGCGACAGCTTCACGTCCAGCCCCTCGCGCCGCCACGCGGCCAGCTGGGCCAGGCCGTGGTCCAGCACCCAGTCGGTCAGCGCACGCATCAGCCCGGCCTGCTCGGCCAGCGCCACGAACACGCTGGGCAGCACCTCGCCCACGGTGGGGTGGCGCCAGCGCGCCAGCGCTTCCAGCGCCACGCAGCGGCCGCTGTCCAGCGCCACCCGCGGCTGGTAGTACAGCTCCAGCTCGGCGCGTTCGGTGAGCGCGGCGGCCAGCTCGGTGACCAGGAAGAATTCCTGCCGGTGGCGCTCGTCCTGCGTGCGCTCGTACACCGCCCAGCCGCGGGAACTGTCCTGCGCCGCGTGCGAGGCGCTCATCACCAGCCGCAGCGGGTCGCCGCCGCGCAGCTCGTGCGCCGCCACCCGCAGCAGGCCCACGCCGGGCTGCAGGGTGAGCGGGATGCCGAGGCAGTCCACCGGCGCGCGCAGCAACGCCACCAGGTCGTCGAGGCGGTCGGCGGGCAGGCTCTCGTGCGGCTCGGGCAGCATCGCCGCCAGCCGGGAGGCGCCGACCTGGTAGAGCTGGATGTCCGTGCCCGCCCAGGCCTGCACGCGCGCGGCCACCGCACGCATCAGCGCGTCGGCGTAGGCATGGCCCATGGCGCGCATGAAGGCGTGGAAGCGTGCCACCGGCGCCACTTCGATCGCGGCCAGCCACACGGTGTCCGCGTCGGTGCGCAGGTGGGCGCCGAGGTCGGCGAAGAAGGCGCCGCGGTGCGGCAGCCGGGTGGTGGGGTCGATGCGGCCGAGGTAGGCGCGCAGCGCCACGCCGTTGGCGGTGAGCGCGGCGGCGTCGCGCAGCGCGTCGCGCTGCACCTCGTCCAGCACGGCGCGCGGCTTGTGGTCCATCGCGCAGAGCGCGCCGAGCAGCCGGCCGTCGAGCGCGAACACCGGCTCGCTGGCGAAGAAGCGGACCGGCGCGACCGGTTCGTCCGTCGCGGCGGGCGGCAGGAAGCGCGGATCGTCGTGGGTGTCGAGCGTGAGCGTGGGCTCGCCGCCGCGTGCCGCGGCGAGGCAGGCCGGCGCCGGCGCGCCGCCGGCGGGCAGGTGGCCGGAAGCGGCAGCGAGGTACCAGTAGGCGCTGCCGTCGACCAGCACCAGGGCCACCAGCGGCACGTCCAGCGCATGCGAGGCGAAGCGCGCCACCGCGTCGAATCCGGGCACGGCCTGGCCACTGGCCGGCTCCGCGCCCTGGGCGGCGGACCGGCCTGCATCCGGCAGCGGACCCGGGGCGGTCCCCGGTATGGTGTCCATCGCGAATCCCCCTGCGGAACGGCGCGACCTCGCCGGCAGGCTACTGCGGCGGGGGCGCGGCCGCAACGCGCGCCGCGCCGGTTCAGCCGGGGCGGTGCGGCAGGGCCAGGTAGGCCTCGCTCTGCATCTCGATCAGGCGCGACTCGGTGCGACCGAACTCGGCGCGGTGGCGCTCGCCGTCGTACAGCTCGGTGATCGGCGCGGCGGCGGACAGCACCAGCTTCACGTGGCGGTCGTAGAACTCGTCCACCAGCTGCACGAAGCGCTTGGCCGCGTCCTCGCCGTAGGCGTTGAACTGCGGCACGTTGGACACGATCACGGTCGGCACGGCCTTCGCCAGCGCGATGTAGTCGGCCACCGAGCGCGGGCCTTCGCACAGCGCGGCGAAGTCGAACCACAGCACGTCCTTAGCGCGCCGGCGCAGCGGGATGGCGCGGTCGTTCACCGTGATGCTGCCGCCTTCGCGCGCCTCGCCGTGCGCCTGGCCGTCGAAGATGCGCGCCAGCGCGCGTTCCGCCTCGGCGCCGGGCGGCGTGTGGTAGACCGGCGCCTGGGCCAGCGCGCGCAGGCGCCAGTCGCGCGGGCTGGCCATCTCCACCACGTGGCAGTGCCGCTCGAGCGCCGCGATGGCGGGCAGGAAGCGCGCGCGCTGCAGGCCGTCCTTGTACAGGTTCGCCGGCGCGGTGTTGGAGGTGGTGACCAGGGCCACGCCACGGGCGAACAGCGCATCCAGCAGGTGGGCCAGGATCATCGCGTCGCCGATGTCCTCGACCAGGAATTCGTCCAGGCACAGCACCCGGCAGCGCTGGGCGAGGCCGGCGGCCACCTCGACCAGCGGGTCCTGCCGTTCGCCCAGTTCGCGCAGGCGCCCGTGCACCTCGCCCATGAAGCGGTGGAAATGCCGGCGCAGCGCCACGCCGTGCGGCAGGCTGGCGGCGAACAGGTCCATCAGGAAGGTCTTGCCGCGGCCCACGCTGCCCCACAGGTACAGGCCGGGCACGGACTCGCGTTCCTCGGTGCCGAGCAGCGACTTCAACCGGCCGAACAGGCCGTTGCCGGCGGCCGGCGCGGCGCACAGCGCGGCGTGCAGCCGGTCGAGCTCGGGCAGCACGGCGAGCTGGGCCGGGTCGGATTGCCAGCGGTGCGCGGCCACGCCTTCGTGGTAGCGGGTGGAGGGAGTGAGCAGGACGGGATCGGTCATCGGGCGACGGCAGGGCGGGGCGGACGGCCCGTGCGCGGGCCGGCGGACAGGGGCGGGCGGCCGCTACGCGGCGCGTTCCGGCGGCAGCCAGTCGCGGATGGCGTGCTTCACCGCGCCGCGCAGGTCCATCAGACGGCGGTGGAAGAAGTGTCCGGTCTCGGGCATGCGCACCAGTTCGGGCGGGTGCTCCATGTCGTCGATCCAGTCGAACACCGCCTGCGGCTCCACCACCTCGTCGGCCTCGCCCATCACCACCAGCCAGGGGCAGTCGGGCAGCACGTCGGTGGCCACTTCCCAGCGCCCCACCGGCGGCGCGATGCTGACCAGGGCGCGCGCGCCGAGCTTCGTGGCGTTGCGGATGGTCACGTAGCTGCCGAACGAGAAGCCGGCCAGCCACAGCGCGTCGCCGGGACGCACCCGGCGCAGCCAGGCGACCACCGCGGCGAGGTCGTCGCTCTCGCCGTTGCCGTTGTCGTAGCCGCCTTCCGATTCGCCGGTGCCGCGGAAGTTGAAGCGCACCGTGTCCAGGCCGGACTCGCGCAGGCTGCGCTCCAGCATGGTCACCACCTTGTTGCGCATGGTGCCGCCCTGCACCGGGTTGGGATGGCAGATCACCGCGGTGCCGGCGCGCGCGCCGGGGCGCTCGGCCAGGTCGGTCAGGGTCTCCAGCTTGCCGGCCGGGCCGGCGAGCGCGAAGCTGGCGGCCTGGTCGGGAAAGCGGGCGGGGTCGTCGGGAAGCGCGGTGGGATTCATGCCGAAGATGATAACCGCCGGCGCCGCCGGCCGCCCCGGACGGCGCGCGGGCAGGCGCCGGTGAACCACCTGGCGCACCTGCTGCTGGCCGGCGACGACGAGGCGCTGCGCCTGGGCGGCCTGCTCGGCGATTTCGTGCACGGCGCACCGGACCCGGCGCTGCCGGCGCGTATGGCGCAGGGCATCCGCCTGCATCGCGCCATCGACGTGCATACCGACACCCATCCAGAAGTGGCGGCGGCGCGGGCGCTGTTCGCCCCGCCGTACCGGCGCTACGCCGGCATCGCGCTGGATCTCTGGTTCGACCACTGCCTGGCGCGCGACTTCGCACGCTGGAGCGCGGAGCCGCTGGCGGAATTCTCGGACGCTGCGCGCAGGCTGCTGTGGCGCCACGACGCGCTGCTGCCACCGGCGCTGCGCCGCTTCCGCGCCTACATGGACGCGCACGACCTGCCGGCGGGCTATGCGCGGCGCGAGGAGATCGGGCGGGCGCTGCAGGGCATCGCCGGGCGGCTGCGACGGGACAATCCGCTGGACCGGATGCTGCCGCTGCTGGCCGGGCTGGACGCGCCGCTGCAGGGGCATTTCGAGGCGTTCTTTCCGCAGCTGCAGGCATTCGCGCGGGCGTGGATCGCGGAGCATGCCGCAAGCGGACGGGGCGGCGATTCTTGACTCCTTCCCCTGTGTTTGCAGGGGGGCGAACGAAAGCGCCATCCGGGCTTTCCCCCTCCCCTGCTTGCAGGGGAGGGTCGGGGAGGGGTAGGCGGGCTTGCCGTGAGGTTGGACCCCCTCCCAACCTCCCCCTGCATGCAGGGGGAGGGGCAAACGAAAACGCCGCCCGAGCCTTTCTCTCTCCCCTGCTTGCAGGGTGTTTAGCCCGGACACATGGTGGACAGGTGTTCGGGGACATGGTGGACACATCCAGACTTTGCATCGGTCAGTTCGGAGGAGGCGGCCGATGCCTTGGC
>NZ_JASERU010000008.1 GCF_030504985.1 Fulvimonas sp. R45 | reverse complement strand
TCCATGTCCACCTGCAATCCCGCCAATCGCTCCAGCAACTCGCCCAGCGTGTGACGCAGGGCCATCGGCAGGTCGTTGTCGCCGTCTTCGAGTGCCGCCAGCACCGCCGGACGTACCTTGGTCGCGCCCAGCGGAATGACCAAGCCGAACTCGCGCAACACGCCACGCAGCAAATTGATCGTGGCGGTGCGCTGGGCCTTGAGCCGCTCGCGGATGCGATGCAGCGCCTGCACGCCCTGCTGCTCGGGCGACTTCACTGGCACCGGATCGATCTGCGCACAACGATCCGCCTCGAGTATCCCGGCCACATCGGTGCGATCGGTCTTGTTGCGCCGGACGTACGGGCGCACATCGCGCGCGGGCAACAGCCGCACCGAGTGCCCTTGCCGGGTAAACCGACGCGCCCAGTAGTGCGCGCTGCCGCACGCTTCCATCACCACGCGCAACGGACCACGGTTGTCCAACGCATGGGCAAAGGCACGGCGCGACAGCCGCTTGCGCGCCACGATTCGGTGCTCGGCATCGGCATACGCCAGCTCAAACACGTCCTTGGCCAGATCCACGGCGACCATGGTCGCCGGCACAGTTTCAGGCGTAGCATGCATGGCGGACTCCTCTCGTGATCCCGTCGACTGAACGGCAACGGCTCAGTCTGGCTCATCGAAGCCGTGTGGCGCGGGAGGAGTCCATTCAATCATTCCAGGCGACGGCTCCGCCGAGCCATCCGCACGCCATCATCCGGGCCTTTCCACATGGAAGAATGGGCATCCGCCACCTTCCGGCCCACCGCATGCACGCCGCCCGCGTCCGCCTCGCCAACCTGTTCGCCCTGGCCCTCGCCTTCATCGCGCCGACGGCATTGCCGGCGACTCCGGCCCCGGACGTTCCCGCAGCCCACGCCGCGCTGCAAGGCAGGCTCGAAGCCCTGGCCAGGCGCGCCCGGCCCGGCGTGCTCGGCATCACCGTGCTCGACCCGCGGAACGGCGAACGCTGGCAGGTCAACGTCGAACGCGCCTATCCGATGATGAGCGTGTTCAAGGCGCCGGTCGCCGCCGCGGTCCTCGCACGCATCGACCGGGGCGAGCTGTCGATGTCGCAGGCCGTCACCTTGACCCGCGCAGACATCGTCGCCGGCTCCGCCGTGCCATCCATCGGCGCACATTTCCACGGCGAGCGCATGAGCTTCACCGTACGCCAGCTGCTCGTCGCGGCCGTCAGCGACAGCGACAGCACCGCGGTCGATGCCCTGCTGAAGCTCGTCCCGCCGCGGGACGTCACCGCCTTCCTGCGCGCGCACGGCGTCACCGGCATGCGGGTGGACATCGGCGAAGCCGGCGTCAGCGACGTCTTCGAGCAACTCGCCGCCGGCCAGCAACCGCCGGCCAACGAGACGGACGAGGCGCGTGACCTGCGTCTGCAGCGCGGCTATCGCGCCTATCTCGCCGATCCGCGCAACCGCAGCACGCCGGGCGCCGCCGCCGATTTCCTGCGCCAGCTGCAGCGCGGCACCCTGCTTTCGCCTTCGTCGACGCAGGCCCTGCTGGCATGGATGCGGGCGCAGACCAGGCCGGCCCGCATGCGGCAAGGCCTGCCCCGCGGCGTGGTGCTGGCAGACAAATGTGGCACGTCCTACACGCTGGACGGGCTCACCGCCGCCTACAACGACATCGGCATCCTGACCTGGCCCGATGGCCGCAGCGTGATCGTGGCCGCCTTCCTCACGGCTTCACGCGCGCCGAAAGCCGACCGCGACGCGCTGTTCGCCGACCTGGCGCGCACGGTCGCGGCGACATGGCATCGCTGATCACTCCGCCTCGAACAGCTTGCCCGGGTTGAGGATGCCATTGGGATCGAACACCTTGCGCACGCCGCGCATCAGCGCGATCTCCGCCGCGCCGCGGGTGCTGTCCAGGTAGGGCCGCTTGACCAGGCCGATGCCGTGCTCGGCCGAGATGCTGCCGCCATGCTTCTTCAGCGTGGCGGCCAGCAGTTTCGTCACATGCTCGCACTGCGCGATGAAATCGGCGTCGGCCAGGCCGGATGGCTTCAGCACGTTGATGTGCAGGTTGCCGTCGCCGATGTGGCCGAACCACACCACTTCGATGTGCGGGTACTCGCGCGCCAGCAGCGCCTGCATCGCATGCAGGAAGGCCGGCACCGCGGCTATGCGCACCGACACGTCATTCTTGTACGGTCTGTGCGGCGCCAGGCTTTCGGTGATGCCCTCGCGCAGCCGCCACAGCGCCGCGGCCTGGGCCTCGCTCTGCGCGATCGTGCCGTCGACGATCCAGCCCCGCTCCATGCCTTCGCCCAGCACCGCCAGCGCGGCGTCCTGTGCGGCCTCGTCCGGTGCGTCGAACTCGGTGACCACGTAGTACGGATGGTCGCCGCCCAGCGCACGCTGGGCGCCGTGCGCCAGCACGTGCTTCAGCGCCAAGTCGGTGAAGAACTCGAAGGCCTGCAGCGAAAGCTTCGCGCGGAACAGGCCGAACACCGCCAGCACCGCGTCCATGTCCGGCAATGCCAGCAGCATGGTCTGTGCGGGTGGCGGCGGGTCGGTGAGCTTCAGCGTGGCTTCCACCACGATGCCCAGCGTGCCTTCCGAGCCGATCATCAGCTGGCGGAAGTCGTAGCCGCTGGAGTTCTTCACCAGGCCGCGGTTGAGGTCGAGCAGCTCGCCGTTGCCGGCCACCACCTTCAAGCCCGCGATCCACTCGCGCGTGTTGCCGTAGCGGATCACCCGGATGCCGCCGGCATTGGTGGCGATGTTGCCGCCAATGGAACAGGAGCCGCGCGCGGCGAAGTCCACCGGGTAGACCAGCCCGTGTTCGCGCGCCGCCGCATGCACCGCCTCCAGCGGCATGCCCGGCTGCACGGTGAGCGTGCGGTCGGCCGGGTCGAAGCCCAGCACGCGGTTCATCCGCTCCAGGCTGAGCACCAGCTCGCCGTTGGCCGCCACCGCGCCGCCGGAAAGCCCGGTGCGGCCGCCCGAGGGCACGACGGCCACGCGCTGCTCGTTGGCCCAGCGCACGATGCCCTGCACCTCCTCCACCGTGGCCGGCAGCGCGATCGCCAGCGGCGCCGGCGTCCAGCGGCGGGTCCAGTCGCGGCCGTAGTGTTCGAGGTCGCCGGCGTCGGTGAGCAGGCGCACGTCGGGCAGGCGGCGGGCCAGTTCGTCCAGGGTGGGGCTCATGGGGACTCCCATATCGATAGGACGAGACTGCCAGTCGGACGTCCAAACGTCCAGTGCTGCAACGCCGCAATTCTGGCATAGTGGGGACTCCACTCGCCGGGGACCGCCATGAAGACCTCCTTTCCGAAGCAAGACATCCGCGTGCTGCTGCTGGAGGGCGTGAGCCGCACCGCGGTGGAGGCCTTCCAGCGCGCCGGCTACACCCAGATCGAGTACCACGCCAAGTCGCTGCCGGAAGGAGAGTTGCTGGAACGCATCGCGGAAGCGCATATCGTGGGGCTTCGCTCGCGCACCCAGCTCACCGCCGAGGTGCTGTCGCACGCCAAGCGGCTGATCGCGGCGGGCTGCTTCTGCATCGGCACCAACCAGGTGGACCTGGGCGCGGCCGAGCGGCTGGGCATCCCGGTGTTCAACGCGCCCTATTCCAACACGCGCAGCGTGGCCGAGCTGGTGATCGCCGAGGCCATCATGCTGCTGCGCGGCATTCCGCAGAGGAACGCGCAATGCCACCGTGGCGGCTGGAGCAAGTCGGCCGCCGGCAGCTACGAGGCGCGCGGCAAGGTGCTGGGCGTGATCGGCTACGGCCACATCGGCACCCAGGTCGGCGTGCTGGCCGAAGGCCTGGGCATGCAGGTGATCTTCCACGACGTCGAGACCAAGCTGGCGCTGGGCAACGCCCGCGCCGCCGCCGGCCTGGACGACCTGCTGGCGCGCGCCGATGTGGTGACCCTGCACGTGCCGGAAACGCCGGCCACCAAGCTGATGTTCGGCGCGCGCGAGATCGCGGCGATGCGGCCCGGCGCGGTGCTGATCAACGCCTCGCGCGGCAGCGTGGTGGACATCGAGGCGCTGGCCGGGGCGCTGCGTTCCGGGCACGTCGCCGGCGCCGCGGTCGACGTGTTCCCGGTGGAACCCAAGGGCAACGACGACCCGTTCGTGTCGCCGCTGGTCGGCCTGGACAACGTGATCCTCACCCCGCACATCGGCGGCAGCACGCTGGAGGCGCAGGACAACATCGGCATCGAGGTGGCCAGCAAGCTGGTGCGCTACAGCGACAACGGCTCCACCCTGTCGGCGGTGAACTTCCCCGAGGTGTCGCTGCCCGAGCACCCGCGCAGCCGCCGCCTGCTGCACATCCACCGGAACGTGCCCGGCGTGCTGTCGCGCATCAACGAGCTGTTCTCCGCCGGCAACATCAACATCGACGCGCAGTTCCTCCAGACCGACGCCGAGCTGGGCTACGTGGTGATCGACGTGGCCGCCGACGAGGCACAGGCGAATGCGCTGAAAGACCAGCTCGCGGCAATCCCGGGCACGCTGCGCAGCCGCGTGCTGTACTAAATTTAACCGGAACACTAGAAGCTTGGCTTATCTTGAAATACTAATTATCACCAGCCGACAACCCCTTGGGTGCGCACACGTTCACAATAGCAGCAGTTGACTACATACACAGGCGCAATTAGTCTAATCATGCGCATTTGCGCACCCTAAGGAAGGAGAAAAGGAAGTGTCGATTTCTACTTGGAATGTAAAAGCTCTTGCCATTTCTTTAACGATGATTTGCGCAACCGGATTTGGCAGTAAAGCGATAGCAATGCCATCCGGCACATACGCAATCCGCTGCGACCAATGCGCCAATCCTGTTATTATCAACATGCTAAGAGAAAGTTACCCCAGTCGTGATTCTTGGTTTGTATATGATTTACAGAGATAGACAATTCGTTATTTTGTAAAAGAATCAAGCGTTCCCAATGAGCATGCATGGACACCCAGAGAGCAGCCCTTGCCATCGGATGTAGCCTCTTACTGGGCACTAGCAATGTCTTTCTACAATAGAAATAATCACTCCCTCTCTTTTTCAATAGAGCTACCAGTAAGCACTTCGAAAGCAAGCGGCGTGACCGCTCTCAGCCATCCAAGAGCAACCCCTTCGACACTATCCGTCGCGCTAGCGACTGCAAATGGGGAGATAACTGCTTGGGATGCAATCAATGAGGGCTACTACCGCAACCAAGTTGTTTCATACCTAAATACGCAGAGTTCGTCTTCATCGGGAGGAATCTACGCCAGGATGGTAGAAGCAACTGGCATGGCTGCCGGGAATCTTAATGTGCTATTTGGTGCCAGCAGTTCAGATTCCGTTAGAGTCTCATTAAGAGAACTTGGCCTATCAATTACCGTCCAATTTCCAGATGGAAGCACCCAGCGTTATGACTGGAGTCCGTCAGATCATTCGTGGTTCTATGTTCCAGGCACGTCAAGGGATGCATCTGGAAACACCATTCCTGACAATCCATCTCAGGTCGGCGGGAGTAATGGAAGCACAAAAAACTATGTTTTTCCTGGAACCCCCCAAGGCTCATTGGATGCAATATCTTGGTATCAGCGAGTAGAACTATGGGGCGTTAACACACCGAGCCCGCAGGCACCCGCCGTCCTCGCTTGCGTTACCACAGGCGGGACAACACGCTGCACTCTTTCTCGGTGAATCTCGAGCAAAAGTAAAAAACCCGGAGCATGCATGCTCCGGGTTTTTTATTTCAACCTCGACAACCTACCGATAACTGTCATCGCGATCTGAATAAACGCACCAAGCAAAGCCAGAAAAACAAAGGGCCATGAATAGCTCATTACGGATAATGGACCCAATATTATTCCATACGCCAATACCAACATGATGCAGAGCAAGGAAAAGTAACATATATAAAGACCAATATATTTCATTCTCATATTTTACTCCTTGGCTTAGGTGAGACTCACCCCTGTGGCAAACAGCTGGAACCAAGCGTTTATCCACATCTTCTTTTAAGAATAGCCGACCAAAGAATCTTGTAGCGACCCTTGAAACTCTACATTCCCGAGCCATCTGAAAATAAAGATGGCGGATAACATCGTGCATGGCGTGAGCAATAAATGAATCTGCCGAATGCACGATGGGGATGTTGATGGATGTAGCGGGTGGTGCCAGCCTTCGGCTATGCGTTGCCTCAGGCAAGCTGGTGAAGACGTGCGATCCAACACCTCGGCGAGGCACGCCCGTTGAAGCGCTCGATGTAGGCACTCTAGGTCTGCCCTGCCGACTTTCCAGCTTGCTCCCTGAGCTTACGAAGCTCTTTCGGGGCAGCAGCGGTGCGGAAGCTCAGCTTGCCACCTCGATGCACAATGCTTCGTTTCACGTGCACCTCTCTCCGTCGATGACTGACCCAGACGTAGCAGTGCGACGTAACAAAGAGACGTAGCATTTCAGGGATAGCGTAGCCGCCAGAACCGCTGTGTATTCAGGATCAATAATTTGGGCACTCGCCAGGCAAAGTGCCGATCATCGAATTGGTCGGGGCGGCCGGATTCGAACCGACGACCCTTTGCCCCCCAGGCAAATGCGCTACCAGGCTGCGCTACGCCCCGACTTGGCTTCACTCATGCAGCCATCCTGGCCGCGAAGATCAAAATGCGGCCATCCATGGGCCGCACTTTCTACAGACGAACGAGTATAGCAGATACGCGGCGGATTCAACGCCGCAGCAGGCTCAGCACTTCTTCCAGCTCCATGCGCACCTGGCGCACGATCTGGTGCGACATGCTGGCTTCCATCCGCGCCTGCGGACCTTCCAGTCGCGCGCGGGCACCGGTGATGGTGAAGCCCTCGTCGTACAGCAGCGAGCGGATCTGGCGGATCATCAGCACGTCGTGGCGTTGGTAGTAGCGGCGGTTGCCGCGGCGCTTCACCGGGTTCAGCGCGGGGAATTCCTGCTCCCAGTAGCGCAGCACGTGCGGCTTCACCCCGCACAGTTCGCTGACTTCGCCGATGGTGAAGTAGCGCTTGGCCGGGATGGCGGGCAGCTCGGTGTTATTCCCTTGATCCAGCATAGCTTTCGACTCGCACCTTGAGTTTCTGCCCGGGCCGGAACGTTACCACGCGGCGGGCGGAGATGGGGATCTCCTCGCCCGTCTTGGGGTTGCGCCCCGGGCGCTGGTTCTTCTGGCGCAGGTCGAAGTTGCCGAAGCCGGACAGCTTCACCTGCTCGCCGCGCTCGAGGGCCTCGCGCACGACCTCGAAGTAGGCGTCCACGAATTCCTTGGCTTCCCGCTTGTTCAGGCCCACCTCGAGAAACAGGCGCTCGGCCATCTCCGCCTTGGTCAGCGCCATCTTATCCTCGCAATCGCGCCATGCATGTCGTCTCCAACGCCGCGACCGCTTCGCGTACGCAGCGATCCGCGTCTTCGTCGGTAAGCGTGCGTGAAGCGTCCTGCAAAATCAAGCCCATAGCGAGACTCTTGCGCCCGGATTCGATGCCCTTGCCGCTGTAGCGGTCGAACAGGCGCAGTTCCTTCAGCACCCCGCCAAGCGTGCTCCGGACCACCTGCCCGATCTGTGACCAGGCCACCTGTTCGGGCACCTCCACCGCGATGTCGCGGCGCACCGAGGGGTAGCGCGGCACCGCCTGCGCCTGCGGCAACCGGCGCGCCAGCAGCGGCTCCAGCGCCAGTTCCAGCACATGCGCGTCCGGTCCCAGGTCCAGCGCCTTGGCCAGTTGCGGGTGCAGCGCACCGAACCAGCCCGCGGTGACGCCGTCGCGCGCCACCCGCGCGCCGCGCCCGGGATGCAGCCAGCCCGGCAGGCCGTCGGCGTGCAGCGACCAGCGCTGCGGTTCGCCGCCCCAGGCGATCAAGGCATCCAGCTCGCCCTTGAGGTCGAAGAAATCCAGCGCGCGCGCCGGTTCGCCCCATTGCTCGGCGCGTGCGGCGCCGCAGGCGACGATGGCCAGGCTGGGCGTCTCGACGGGCGGGTCGCCCGCCTCGAACACGCGGGCGACCTCGAACAGGCGCACGCGTTCCTGCTGGCGCGCGCGATTGTGGCGCAGCGCCTCGACCAGACCGGGCAGCAGCGAGGGACGCATCACCGCCAGGTCGGCCGACAGCGGGTTGGCCAGCGGCACGCCGTGGCCGCCGAGCCCCCACTGCGCCAGCAGCTCGACGGACACGAAGGACAGGTTCACCGCCTCGTGGAAGCCACGCGCGGCGAGCTGCTCGCGCAGGGCCAGCGCGCCGATGCGCGCCTCCGGCTCGGCCGCCAGCGCCAGCGCGCCGGCCGGCGTGGCGGTGGGGATGTTGTCGTAGCCGAAGATGCGCGCGACCTCCTCGATCAGGTCCTCTTCGCGCTCGATGTCGAAGCGGCTGCTGGGCGCCGTGACCTGCCAGCCGCCGGTCTGCGGGGCCACCTGCATGCCCAGCGCGGTGAAGATGCGCGCCACCTCGGCATCGGCTACCTTCACGCCCAGCACACGCCGCAGCCGCGCGCGGCGCAGCGTCACCGGCGCCGGCTGCGGCAGGTCGGCCGGGTTCTCCGCCACCAGCACCGGGCCGGCCTTGCCGCCGGCGATCGCCAGCAGCAGTTCGGTGGCGCGCTCCAGCGCGCGGCGCGGCAGCGCGGGATCGACGCCGCGCTCGAAGCGGTGGGAGGCGTCGGTGTGCAGGCCCAGCTTGCGTGCACGGCCCATGATCGCGGCCGGCGCGAAATGCGCGGCCTCCAGGAAGATGTTGCGCGTGGCGTCGGTGACACGCGAGTCATGGCCGCCCATCACGCCGGCTACCGCCAGCGGCTTGCTGTCGTCGGCGATCAGCACGAAGCCTTCGTCCAGTGTCGCCTCGCTGCCATCCAGCAGCTTCAGCGCCTCGCCGGCGCGCGCATGGCGCACCACCACGTCGCCTTCGAGCCGGTCGTTGTCGAAGGCATGCATGGGCTGGCCCAGCTCGAGCATCACGTAGTTGGTGACGTCAACCACCGCGCTGATCGGGCGCAGGCCGGAGCGGCGCAACCGCTCGGCCAGCCACAGCGGCGTGCGTGCGGCGGGGTCGATGCCCTCGACGATGCGACCCAGGTAGCGCGGCGCGTCCTTGCCGGCTTCGAGCCGGATGCCGCGGCGAGCCGTACCGGTCACCGGCGCGGCCGGCTGTTCGCCGGTCTTCACGCGGCTGCCGAACAGCGCGGCCACGTCGTGCGCGAGGCCGTAGAGGCCCAGGCAGTCCGGGCGGTTCGGGGTGAGCTTCAGCTCGATGCTGGCGTCGGGCAGGCCGAGATACGTGGCCAGCGGCTGGCCGACCGGCGCGTCGGCCGGCAGCTCCAGCAGGCCGGACGCGTCGGCGTCGATGCCCAACTCCTTCGCCGAGCACAGCATGCCGAACGATTCCACGCCACGCAGCCTGGCGGCCTTGATGTGGATGCCACCCGGCAGGTTCGCGCCCACGGTCGCCAGCGGCACCTTGATGCCCACGCGCGCATTCGGCGCGCCGCAGACGATCTGCAGCGGCTCGCCCCGCCCCGCGTCGACCTTGCACACCTGCAGGCGGTCGGCCTGGGGATGCTTTTCGGCGCCGACGATCTCGGCCACCACCACGCCGTCCAGGCCCTCGCCCAGCGGCACCAGTTCTTCCACTTCCAGCCCGGCCATGGTCAGCGCGTGGGCCAGGGCGGCGCGGTCGGCCTTGATGTCGACCAGTTCGCGCAACCAGTTCTCGGAGAATTTCATCGTGTGTTCCCTGCCCGGTTTACGCGAACTGCTTGAGGAAGCGCAGGTCGTTCTCGAAGAACGCGCGCAGGTCCGACACGCCGTAGCGCAGCATGGCGAAACGCTCCACGCCCAGGCCGAAGGCGAAGCCGGTGTAGCGTTCCGGGTCGATGCCGCAGTTCTTCAGCACGTTCGGGTGCACCATGCCGCAGCCCAGTACCTCCAGCCAGCGCGATCCGCCGTCCTTCGTTTCCCAGCGGATGTCCACCTCGGCCGAGGGCTCGGTGAAGGGGAAATAGCTGGGGCGGAAGCGCATCTCGAAATCGCGCTCGAAGAACGCGCGGATGAACTCGGCCAGGGTGCCCTTGAGGTCGGCGAAGCTGGAGGTCTCGTCCACCAGCAGGCCCTCGATCTGATGGAACATCGGCGAGTGGGTCTGGTCCGAATCGCTGCGGTAGACCTTGCCCGGCGCGATGACACGGATCGGCGGCTGGCGGCCGGCCATCGAGCGGACCTGCACCGGCGAGGTGTGCGTGCGCAGCAGGCGCCCGTCGCCGAAGTAGAAGGTGTCGTGCATGGCGCGCGCCGGGTGGTGCGGCGGGAAGTTCAGCGCCTCGAAGTTGTGCCAGTCGTCCTCGATCTCGGGGCCGTCGGCGCGCTGGTAGCCCAGCCGCGCGAAGATGCCGGCGATGCGCTCCAGCGCGCGGGTGATCGGGTGGATGCCGCCGCGCTCGCCGTCGCGGCCGGGCAGCGTGATGTCGAGGGTCTCGGAAGCGAGCCGGCGATCCAGCTCGGCCTGCTCCAACGCCGCCTTGCGCACGGCCAGCGCGTCGACGAGGCGCTCCTTGACGCGGTTCACCTCGGCGCCGCGCGCCTTGCGCTCGTCCGGCGCCAGCGCGCCCAGCGCCTTCAGCGCGGCGGTGACGATGCCGCTCTTGCCGAGCAGGCCCACGCGCAGCGTTTCGAGCGCATCGAGCGAGGCGGCGTTTTCTATGTCGGCCAGGGCCTGGCTGGCGCGGCTATCCAGATCGTCCATCGGTGCGAGTCTCGCTTTGGCTTTTGGCTCCCTCTCCCCTCCGGGGGGAGGGTTGGGGTGAGGAGCCGCTCTTGCGTCAGCGTCAGGAGCGAAGCGTGCTTTCGGTGCAGGCTAACGCGAGCACCCGCCCCTCACCTCAATCCTCTCCCCGGAGGGGAGAGGAGGCAAACGCAGGAAGCGCATCATTGAAATGAAAACGGGGAGAAGGCGTTGGCCTTCTCCCCGCTTGATTCACATCATATCGTCAGTGAGCGACGATCAAGCGGCCAGGCTGGCCTTCGCCTTTTCCGCGATGGCGCCAAACGCCTTGATGTCGTGCACGGCGATGTCCGCCAGCACCTTGCGGTCGACCGTGATGCCGGCCTTGGCCAGGCCGTTGATCAGGCGGCTGTAGGACAGGCCGAACTGGCGGGCGGCGGCATTGATGCGCACGATCCACAGGGCGCGGAACTGGCGCTTCTTCTGCTTGCGGCCGATGTAGGCGTACTGGCCGGCCTTGATGACGGCCTGGTTCGCTACGCGGAAGACCTTGCGGCGGGCGTTGTAGTAGCCCTTCGCGCGGCCGATGATCTTCTTGTGACGACGACGGGCGGTGACGCCACGCTTGACACGAGCCATGGTGTTCTCCTCCCCTTAGACGTACGGCAACATGCGGGCCACACCCTTGGTGTCGCACGCCTTGACGTGGTTGGTGGCGCGCAGGTTGCGCTTACGCTTGGTCGACTTCTTGGTCAGAATGTGCGACTTGAAGGCGTGACCGGCCTTGAACTTGCCGGAAGCGGTCTTGCGAAAACGCTTCGCCGCCGCCCGGTTGGTCTTGATCTTGGGCATGGATTGCTCCGTATCTCGGTTTCTGACTGATCTGGCGGCGGCCCGGGAGGCCACGCTTTCCGTCCTGCCATGATCGGTGCACGACCCTTCCTGGCGGGTCGAACGGGCGATTATACGAGGGAAGCCGGGCTGGCGCCAGCCCGCGGCTTTGCCCCCTCTCCCCTCCGGGGAGAGGGCCGGGGTGAGGGGCGGGTGCTCGCGGGAAGGCAGGTCCGGAGCGCGCTCCGATCCGGTTCCTGGGCAAGATTGTCTCCTCACCCTGCCCTCTCCCCACGGGGAGAGGGGAACTCCACCACGCATATGCAAAACGGCGACCCGCTGGCCGCCGCTCGCTTCACTGCTTTTTCTTGGGGCCGATCATCATGACCATCTGGCGCCCTTCCAGCCGGGGGAAGGACTCGATCTGGCCATTCTCGCCCACGTCCTCCTGGATGCGCTTGGCCAGGCTCTGGCCGAGGTCCTGGTGCGACATCTCGCGGCCGCGGAAGCGGATGGTGACCTTGACCTTGTCGCCTTCCTCCAGGAAGCGGAGCATGTTGCGCAGCTTGATCTGGTAGTCGCCCACGTCCGTGACCGGACGGAACTTCACTTCCTTGATCTCGACCTGCTTCTGCTTCTTCTTGGCGGCCTGGGCCTTCTTCTGGGCTTCGAACTTGAACTTGCCGTAGTCCATGATCCGGCACACCGGCGGGTCGCCGTTCGGCTGGATCTCGACCAGGTCGAGGCCGGCCTCTTCGGCGGCGCGCAGCGCCTCGTCGCGCGAGAGAATGCCGAGTTGCTCGGAATCCGGGCCGATCACGCGCACGCGGGGCACGCGGATTTCATGGTTGCGACGGTTGCCCTTGTTGTCGGTGGTAGCGATACCACTATCCTCCAGAAGTGTTAGCGAAGTACCGAAGAAGCGCCGTCCCGCGCCTTTCCGGCTCGCCGGCCCGGGCACATGCCCGGAATCGGCTCCGCCGGACCGGGCAGGCCCGGTCCGGGGGCGGCGCGTCCTGCGCCGCCTGGGTTCACGGCCTGCGCGGCTTCAGCGCCGCGTCTCGGCCTCCAGCCGTTCGATGAAGGCTGCCACGGGCATGCTGCCCAGGTCCTCGCCCGAACGGGTACGCACGGAAACAGCCCCCGCCTCCCTCTCGCGATCGCCGACCACGAGCTGGTAAGGGACCTTCTGCAACGTATGCTCGCGGATTTTATAGCCGACCTTTTCATTGCGCAAATCGGCCTGGGCACGGAAGCCTTTGTCGACAAGGGTTTGCGCCACCTGCCCGGCATAATCGCCCTGGGCGTCGGTGATATTCAGCACCACCGCCTGCACCGGCGCCAGCCAGGCCGGGAAGTTGCCGGCGTGGTGCTCGATCAGGATGCCGATGAAGCGTTCCATCGAGCCCACGATGGCCCGGTGCAGCATCACCGGGTGCTGGCGTTGCGAGTTCTCGTCCACGTACTCGGCGCCCAGGCGCTCGGGCATCATGAAATCCACCTGCATGGTGCCCACCTGCCAGGCGCGGCCGATCGAGTCCTTCATGTGGTACTCGATCTTGGGGCCGTAGAAGGCGCCCTCGCCGGGCAGCTCTTCCCAGGCGACGCCGGCCGCGCGCAGGGCGGCACGCAAGGCTTCCTCGGCCTTGTCCCAGACTTCGTCCGAGCCGATCCGCTTGTCCGGGCGCAGCGCGATCTTCAGCGCGATGGTGTCGAAGCCGAAGTCGGCGTAGACCTGCATCGCCTGCCGGTGGAAGGCGGTCACCTCGGGCTCGATCTGCTCGGGCGTGCAGAACACGTGGCCGTCGTCCTGGGTGAACGCGCGCACGCGCATGATGCCGTGCAGCGCGCCGGAGGGCTCGTTGCGGTGGCAGCCGCCGAACTCGCCGTAGCGGATCGGCAGGTCGCGGTAGCTGTGCAGGCCGGCGTTGAAGATCTGCACGTGGCCGGGGCAGTTCATCGGCTTCAGCGCGTAGGTGCGCTTCTCCGACTCGGTGAAGAACATGTTCTCGGCGTAGTTGTCCCAGTGGCCGGATTTCTTCCACAGCGAGACGTCCAGCACCTGCGGGCAGCGCACTTCCTGGTAGCCGCTCTTCCTGTAGACATTGCGCATGTACTGCTCGACCTGCTGCCAGATCGCCCAGCCGCGCGGGTGCCAGAACACCATGCCGGGGCCTTCTTCCTGCTGGTGGAACAGGTCCAGCGCCTTGCCGATCTTGCGGTGGTCGCGCTTCTCGGCTTCCTCCAGCTGGTGCAGGTAGGCCTTGAGGTCCTTGTCGTTGAGCCAGGCCGTGCCGTAGATGCGCGAGAGCATCGCGTTGTTGCTGTCGCCGCGCCAGTAGGCGCCGGCCACCTTCATCAGCTTGAACGCGCGCAGCTTGCCGGTGTTCGGCACGTGCGGGCCGCGGCACAGGTCGGTGAACTCGCCCTGCGAGTACAGCGAAAGCGCCTCGTCGGCCGGAATCGACTCGATGATCTCCGCCTTGTACGCCTCGCCCAGGCCGCGGAAGAACGCCGCCGCCTCGTCGCGCGACTTCACGCTGCGCGTCACCGGCAACTGCTCGGCGACGATCTTGTGCATCTCCTCCTCGATCTTCGGCAGGTCCTCGGGCGTGAACGGGCGCTCGTAGGCGAAGTCGTAGTAGAAGCCGTTCTCGATCACCGGGCCGATGGTGACCTGCGCGCCGGGGAACAGCCGCTGCACGGCCTGCCCCATCAGGTGCGCGGTGGAATGGCGCAGGATCTCCAGCGCCTCGGGGCTCTTCTCGGTGACGATCTCGAGGCGGGCGTCGTGCTCGATCGGGAAGCTGGCGTCCACCAGCTTGCCGTCCACCTTGCCGGCCAGGGTGGCCTTGGCCAGGCCGGCGCCGATGGAGGCGGCCACGTCCTGCACGGAAACGGGGTGGTCGAACGGCTTCTTGCTGCCGTCGGGTAACGTGATCTCGATCATGGAGTGCGTTCTCTGAAAAGCAAAAAAGGGCATGACGCCCTTTTGGAAAACGAGGCGTGCGTGGTTCGATCAGGGGAAGCGGGTAGTTGCCATGTCGCACACTCGACCGGCGCCTGGGCGCGGGCCACCTTGCCTTCAGCGGTGGATGCAGGATCCTAGTCTAGCCTACTCGCGGCCGCCGGACAGCCGCCGGCGGTAGAATCGCTCCCCGCTTCCCAAGGATCCCCCCCATGCGCATCCTCGTCACCGGCACCGCCGGCTTCATCGGCGCCGCCCTGGCCCGGCGCCTGCTGGCGCGCGGCGACGAGGTCTACGGCATCGACAACCACAACGACTACTACGACCCGTCGTTGAAGGAAGCCCGCCTGGCGCAATTCGCCAACCACCCGGCCTACACCCACCTGCGCGCGGACCTGGCCGACGCCGACGCGGTCGACCGCGCCTTCGCCGGCTTCCGGCCGCAGCGCGTGGTGAACCTGGCCGCCCAGGCCGGCGTGCGCTACTCGCTGAAGAACCCGCGCCTACGTGCGCAGCAACCTCGACGGCTTCCTCAATATCCTGGAGGGCTGCCGCGCCGGCCAGGTCGAACACCTGGTCTACGCCTCGTCCAGCTCGGTCTACGGCGCCAACCGCAAACTGCCCTTCGCGGTGGAGGACGCGGTCGACCACCCGGTCAGCCTGTACGCCGCCAGCAAGAAGGCCAACGAGCTGATGGCGCACAGCTACAGCCACCTGTACGGCCTGCCCACCACCGGCCTGCGCTTCTTCACCGTGTACGGGCCGTGGGGCCGGCCGGACATGTCGCCGATGCTGTTCGCCGACCGCATCAGCCGCGGCGAGCCGATCGACGTGTTCAACCACGGCCACCACAGCCGCGACTTCACCTACATCGACGACATCGTCGAGGGCGTGGTCCGCGCGCTCGACCATCCGGCCGAGCCCGACCCGGCCTACGACGCGGAAGCGCCGAACCCCGGCACCTCGAACGCGCCCTACCGCGTCTACAACATCGGCAACGACCAGCCGGTGCAGCTGCTGCGCTTCATCGAGCTGCTGGAGCAGCACCTCGGCCGCACGGTGAAGAAGAACCTGCTGCCGATGCAGCCGGGCGACGTGCCCGACACCTGGGCCGACGTGTCGGCGCTGCGCCGCGACGTGGGCTATGCGCCCGACACGCCGATCGAGGAAGGCGTGGCGCGCTTCGTGGCCTGGTACCGGGACTACTTCAAGCGATGACCACGCCGTAGGAGCGCACCCTGTGCGCGAATGCCATTGCCGCTGCCTCGCCCAGCCTTTCGCGCACAGGGTGCGCTCCTACCAGCACCTCGTCAGAACGGCTTGGCCAGCACCAGGAAAACCACGCCGAGCAGCAGCAGTACCGGCAGCTCGTTGAACCAGCGCAGGGCCTTCGACGACGGCAGCGCGCCGCCACGTTCGCAGCGCTTGATCATCCGCCCCGCCCACACGAAGTGGACCAGCAGCAGCGCCACCAGGGCCAGCTTGGCGTCGATCCAGTGCATGCCCGCCACCACGTTCGGCAACTTCGACGGGAACAACCGCCAGCCCTGCCACAGGGTCAGACCGAACAGGAAGGCGATGCCGAACATGTTGTGGCCGAACTTGTACAGCCGCCGTCCCATCAGCAGCAGCCGCGCCTTCACCGCCGGCTCGTCGCCGGCCTCGGCCAGATTCACCAGGATGCGCGGCAGGTAGAACACCGCGGCCATCCAGGCGATCACGAACAGCACGTGGAAGGATTTGATCCAGAGATAGGTCATCGGGCGGCACCTGGGGACGGAACCGGGCCATTGTGGCGCAGCCGGCAGGCCACCTCCACTGCCCTGCGCGCTCAACCAAGGCAGGCGCGCAGGAGCGCCAGCCAGCCTTCGGGCGCCGCCAGCGCCAGGTAGAGCGCCAGCGCCTGCCCGGCCATCACGCCCGGCAAGCCGATCCGGTAGGCCCGGTGCACCCGGCCCTCCACGACGAGGTCGCGCAGCAGGCCCAGCGCGATCAGCAGGTCCACGCCCGCATACCAGGCGTTGGCCGGCACCAGCGTCCGCGGGAAACGCGCGAACGCGGCCACCGTCAGCGCGCAGCTGGCGATCAGCATCAGCCGCCGATGAAACTCCGGCTGTCGCCGCCAATGCAGCGCCAGGCCGAAGGTCACCGCAAAGGTCAGCATGTCGTTGAAGGAGACGGCCAGGAAAGCATCGTTCACCGGCCCCCGGCTTGCATGCCATTGGCGCATCACGAGCGCGGTCGCCACACCCAGCAGGGGCAACGCGGCCCCCAGCCCCGCGCCGAGCATCCCCAGCCGCCGGTGCAACCGCACCTGGTGCCGGCGCACCAGCCCGGACTGCACGAGGAACAGCAGCACCCAGCCGGAAAACACCAGCGCGTGAACGTGCAGGATCCACGGCAGCGGCACCGCCGGATGCAGTAGCCGCCCGCCGAGCCCCCGGCCGAAACCGTACGCCACCACCAGCAGCACGAGCCAGGCCATGCCGAAGTAGAACCACCGGTCCAGTGCCTTGCGCAGCATGCCGGCGGCGCCGCCGCCGAAACCCTCGTGCCGGGTCGGGGCGTCGTGGAAGGGAGTGTTCATGTAACCTCTCGCTGGCCTGGGACGATCCCCACCGTCGCCGGGCGGCGCGCGCAAGTCCTGAAACGCGCCTGAAAAAGCGTTGAAGAACTCCTGAAAACGCATGGCACGACCGGAATCGAGTCGCATGGACCGTCCCCGCACCACCCCGCTACGCATCGGCGCCTGGCGCATCGATCCGTCCTTGGGCGAGATCTCCCGCGAAGGCGAGACCCTGCGGCTGGAGACGCGCACCCTGCGCACCCTGCTCTGCCTGGCCGAACGCGCCGGGCAGGTGGTGGGCATCGACGAACTGCTCGACGAGGTGTGGGCCGGCGTCATCGTCACGTCCGATTCGGTGTACCAGGCGATCGCCTCGCTGCGCCGCGCACTCGGCGACGACCCGCGCAATCCCAGCTACATCGCCACCGTGCCCCGGCTGGGCTACCGGCTGGTGGCCGCGGTCGAGCCCCTGGTGGAGAACGCGCCGGCGCCGGCATCGGCCGTGGCCGCACCGCCTCCCGCGCGGAAACGTCGCCGCCTGCTGCCCTGGGCCGTCGCCGCAGTCGCGCTGGCACTCGGCCTGATCGCGTTCCGCTACGTCTCCGGTGCGCTCACCGCTCCGCTCGCGGATCGCACGGCACCCACGCGCTCCATCGCCGTGATGCCGTTCCTGGACCTCACGGCCGCCATGGACGAGGAACCCTTCGCCGACGGCATGACCGAGGAACTCATCGACAAGCTGGGCCGCATCCCCGGCCTGCGGGTGTCCGCGCGCACCGACACGTTCTACTTCAAGCACAAGCGCGCCACGATCGCCGAGATCGCCCGCGAGCTGCACGTGGACTACGTGCTGGAAGGCAGCGTGCGCAAGTCGGGCCGCACGATGCGCGTCACGACGCAGCTGGTGCGCTCCGGCGACGGCTACCTGGCATGGGCCGGCAGCTACGACCGCCCGGCTTCCGACATCCTGGCGGTCCAGGACGAGATCGCCGCCGAAGTCGTCCGCGCGCTCAGGGCCGGCACGCTGGGCCAGCCGCCGCCGCGGTCGCCGGCGTCCTAGCGCCGTTCGGGCTTCTCCCGGAAAGGCGGGGAAGGCGCCGGACGCGTGGCTGGCCGACTTGGCGAAGGAAGTACCCGGCTTCGCGGTGTCAGTGCGGGTCAGTCGGAACCAGAAACAGAAACGGCGCCAAGCCCGAAGGCCGCGCCGCTGCTGGTTTGAAAGTGGTGGGCGGTACAAGGATCGAACTTGTGACCCCTACCATGTCAAGGTAGTGCTCTACCGCTGAGCTAACCGCCCGATTCGCGTGGCCGCAGGCCGCGCGAGCCGCGCAGTATAGGCGACTTGCCGCAGCGCCACAACTGCACCCGGGACCGGGGCGGGAGGGCTCAGCGCAGCGCCTGCTCGCGCAGCTGGTGGATCTGGTCGCGGAGCCTGGCCGCGGCCTCGAATTCCAGGTTCTGGGCGTGCTGGTACATCTGCGCTTCCAGCTTCCTGATCGCGGCGGCGGCCTTGGCCGGGTCCATCGCCTCGTAGCCGGCGGCAGGCTCGGCCACGGCACGGGCCCTGCCCCTGGCGGCCTTGCCACCGCGCCCGCGCGGCGATTCGCTGCGCGCGCCTTCCATGATGTCGGCGATGCGCCGTTCCACCGTCTTCGGGGTGATGCCGTGCTCGGCGTTCCAGGCCAGCTGCTTTTCGCGGCGTCGGCCGGTCTCGTCCATCGCCGCCTGCATCGAGCGGGTGACCTCGTCGGCGTAGAGGATGGCCTTGCCGCGCACGTTGCGGGCGGCGCGGCCGATGGTCTGGATCAGCGAGCCGGTGGAGCGCAGGAAGCCCTCCTTGTCGGCGTCGAGCACGGCCACCAGCGACACCTCGGGCATGTCCAGGCCCTCGCGCAGCAGATTGATGCCGACCAGCACGTCGAACTCGCCCAGGCGCAGGTCGCGGATGATTTCGCTGCGCTCGACGGTCTCGATGTCCGAGTGCAGGTAGCGCACCTTCACGCCGTGCTCGGCGAGGTATTCGGTGAGGTTCTCGGCCATGCGCTTGGTCAGCGTGGTGACCAGCACGCGGTCGCCCATGGCGATGCGCTTGTTCGCCTCGCCGAGCAGGTCATCGACCTGGGTACGCACCGGGCGCACCTCCACTTCCGGATCGACCAGGCCGGTGGGTCGCACCACCAGCTCGGTCACGGCATCACCGGATTTCTGCAGCTCGTAGTCGCGCGGGGTGGCGGAGACGTAGATCGCCCGCGGCACCCGCGCCTCCCATTCCTCGAAGCGCAGCGGGCGGTTGTCCAGCGCCGACGGCAGGCGGAAACCGAACTCCACCAGGGTCTCCTTGCGCGAGCGGTCGCCCTTGTACATGGCGCCGATCTGCGGCACGGTGACATGCGACTCGTCCACCACCAGCAGGCCGTCGGCCGGCAGGTAGTCGAACAAGGTGGGCGGCGGCTCGCCGGGCGCGCGCCGGGTGAGGTGGCGCGAGTAGTTCTCGATGCCCTGGCAGTAGCCCACCTCGGCCATCATCTCCACGTCGAAGCGGGTGCGCTGGTCCAGCCGCTGCGCCTCGACCAGCTTGTTGTCGCGGTACAGCACCTCCAGCCGCTCCTTCAGCTCGTCCTTGATGGTGTCGATGGCGTTCAGCACGCTCTCGCGGGTGGAGGCGTAGTGGGTGCGCGGGTACACCGTGTAGCGCGGCACCTTGCGGACCGTCTCGCCGGTGAGCGGGTCGAACAACGCCATGCCCTCCACCTCGCCGTCGAACAGCTCGATGCGCAACGCCTCGGTCTCCGACTCGGCCGGGAACACGTCGATGACTTCGCCGCGCACGCGGTAGGTGCCGCGGCGCAGCTCGGTCTCGTTGCGGGTGTACTGCAGTTCGGTGAGCTGGCGGATCAGCTGGCGCTGGTCGATGCGCTCGCCCTTGGCCAGGATCAGGCGCAGGGACAGGTAGTCCTCGGGGTTGCCCAGGCCGTAGATCGCCGACACCGTGGCCACGATGATCGCGTCGCGCCGCGACAGCAGCGCCTTGGTCGCCGCCAGCCGCATCTGCTCGATGTGCTCGTTGATCGAGGCGTCCTTCTCGATGTAGGTGTCGGAGGCCGCCACGTAGGCTTCCGGCTGGTAGTAGTCGTAGTAGCTGACGAAGTACTCCACCGCGTTGTTGGGGAAGAACTCGCGGAACTCGCCGTACAGCTGCGCCGCCAGCGTCTTGTTCGGCGCCATCACGATGGTGGGCCGCTGCACCCGCTGGATCACGTTCGCGATCGTGTAGGTCTTGCCCGAGCCGGTGACGCCGAGCAGGGTCTGCGCGGCCAGGCCGGCCTCGAAGCCCTCGCTGAGCCGGCGGATCGCCTCGGGCTGGTCGCCGGCGGGCTGGTAGGGCGCGACAAGTTCGAATTGCTCGGTCATGGCGGACGATATGCGGGCGGTTGCCGGCATATTAAATCGCCGCTGCTGACAGGCCGTGTCAGCAGACTCCGACGCCAATCGGCACGGCACGGCCACAGACGTCGGCCCTCCCGTGGCCGAGCATGCAGGAAGCATGGAAGGGAGCGACGCTCATGCGATTCGTGCAGGGACGCACCCAGGCGGGCTTCAGCCTGGTCGAACAAATCATGGTGCTGGCGGTCCTGGCCGTGCTGGCCGGCATCGCGATGCCTTCCATGGCCCGGCTGCTGGGCAATCATCGCCTGCAGGCCGTGCAGTTCGACTATCTCGCCGCCATGCGCTACGCACGTGCCGAGGCCGTGCAGGCCGGGACACGCGTACTGCTCTGCCCGAGCAGGGACGGCAACCACTGCGGCGGCGGTGCCGACTGGAACCGCGGCTGGCTGCTGGCCCTCGACCGCGACCACGACGGCCACCCCGACGGCGCCCCTCTGCGCGTCCGCCGGCTGGACGGGAAGCTGACCGTGCTGGGCAGCAGCGGCCGCGACCGCGTACGGTTCCTGCCCGACGGAAGCGCGCTGGGCAGCAACCTCAGCCTGCTGCTCTGCAGCCGCGATGCCCCCGGCAGCGCCCTGCTGGTGGTGGTATCCAATGCTGGCCGGGCGCGTGGCGGCGTGGCCACGCCGGCGCAGGTCGCCAGTTGCGCGGCCGCAGCAACCGCTTCGACCTGAAGAATCGGGCGCCAGCCGGCTGCCGGCTACAGCAGCACCGGTCGGTCCGGCAGCTCGTCCCTCCGCTCGCCGCCCTCGGCGGGGAAGTGCCGCCGCAGCAGGGCGTGCACTTCGGCAATGCCCTGCAGCGCGCCTTCGCGCCAGGCGCCCCGCGCGAAGTCGTCGCGCATGCGGGCACAGGCCACCGCCCATTCATCGGCGTCGACGCGCTGCGCGATGCCACGGTCGGCCACGATCTCGATGCGGTGCTCGGCCATCAGCACGTACAGCAGCACGCCGTTGTTGTGCTCGGTATCCCACACGCCGAGCTGGGTGAACACCTGCCGCGCCCGTGCCGGTGCGTCCAGCCCGTGCAGCACCGCCCACGGGCTCAGGCGCGACTCCACCGCCAGCCGGACCTCGCCCTGGTGGGTGCGCTCGCCCGCGGCGATGGTCGCGGCGATCTCGTCCAGCACCGCCGCCGGGAGGCGCCGGCGCAGCTGGAACCAGCCGTCGAACAGGTTGGCGCCAAGGCGCTGCAGTCGACCCATCTCACCAGCTCCCCGAGGCGCCGCCGCCGCCGAAGCTGCCGCCGCCTCCGCTGAAACCGCCACCGCCACCGCCACCGAAGCCGCCGCCACCGCCGAACCCGCCGCCGCCCCAGCCACCGAAACCGCCCCAGCCGCCGCCGCCGATCGAGCGCCCGGCGCCGGCCGGCAACAGCATGAAGACCGCGCCCAGCAGGCCGCCCAGGATGCCGATGCCGGCGGAGGCCAGCAGCCACAGCAGGCCGCCCACGATCGCGCCACCCACGGGCGCGCGCACCAGCGCATGGGCCCGTCCCAGCACGCCGCGCAGGAAGATCGCCGCGAACAGGCCGATCATGAACACGCCCTCGAACCCCGGGCCATGGCGCTCGCGCGGCGCGCCCTGCACGGGCGGTGGCAGGGGTTCGCCATCGATCAGCTGGGTCAGCGCGCCCACCGCGTCGCTGATGCCGCCGTAGTAGTCGCCGGTGCGGAACTTCGGCGCCAGGTACTCGCGGATGATGCGCGCGTTGGCCGCGTCGGGGATCGCGCCTTCCAGCCCGTAGCCCACCTCGATGCGCACCCGCCGGTCGTCCTTGGCGACCAGCAGCAGCACGCCGTCGTCGGTGCCCTTGCGGCCAATCTTGTTGGCTTCCGCCACGGCCAGCGAGTACTCCTCGATGGGCTGGTCGCCGGTGCTGCCGACCATCAGCACCACCAGTTGCGCGCCCTTGGCCTTCTCCAGCGCGACCAGCTTCGCGTCGAGCTGGTCCACCTGTTGCGCAGTCAGCGTGCCGGTGAGGTCGGTGACGTGCCGGGCCAGCTTCGGCACGGTGTCGGCGGCGTGCAGCAGCGCCGGCGCCAGCAGGGCCAGCGTCAGCACGCACAGCAGGCGGCGGAAGCGCATCGTCAGTGCGCGGCGGACGCGGCGGGCGCCGGCGCGCCGTTGCCGAAGTTCACCACCGGCGCGGTGGAGATCGCCTTCTCGTTCTCCACGCTGAAGTTCGGCTTCACGGTATAGCCGAACATCTTGGCAGTGAGGTTGTTGGGGAAGGTGCGGATCATCGAGTTGTATGCCTGCACCGCCTGCACGTAGCGGTTGCGCGCCACGGTGATGCGGTTCTCGGTGCCTTCCAGTTGCGCCTGCAGATTCTGGAACAGGCCGTCGGCCTTGAGGTTCGGGTAGTTCTCGCTGACCACCATCAACCGCGACAGCGCATTGCCGAGCTGCCCCTGCGCGGCCTGGAACTTCGCCAGCGCCTGCGGATCGTTGGCCAGCTCCGGCGTCGCCTGGATGCTGCCCACCTTGGCGCGCGCATTGGTGACCTCGGTCAGCACCTTCTCCTCGTGCTGGGCGTAGCCCTTCACCGTGTTGACCAGGTTCGGCACCAGGTCGGCGCGGCGCTGGTACTGGTTCAGCACTTCCGACCAGGCGGCCTTGACCGCCTCGTCCTGCCGCTGCATGGCGTTGTAGCCGCAACCGGTGAGGCACACCGCCAGCACCAGCAGCACGAGATTGCGAAGAAGTTTCATGACGACGCTCCTGATCGTGGACGCCCCATTCCACCACTGCCGGCCGCGCCTGCGCAATCGCTCCGCGACGACGGGGTGCACTATGCTGGCCGCGTGCAGTCTCCCGCATGGATCGAAGGAGCCGTCATGGACATCAAGCCGTTGCCCCGCCGGTTGGCCGCCACAAGCCTTGCCCTTGCCTTCGCCGGCCCCGCTGCCGCCCAGGTATCTCCCGCCAGCATGCACGACGCCGCCTCGCAGAAGGTGCTGGCCGCCATAGAACACACGCCGACCGCAGGCCACCCGGACCTGTACGGCGAGTTCGCCGGCATGCAGCACTTGGCATCGGGCGACTACAAGGCGGCGATGAAATATTTCCTGATCGGCGCTAGCTACGCCGACAAGCTCTCGCAGCTCAGCATCGGCCTGATGTATCTCAACGGCCAGGGTGTGAAAAAGGATCCGGTCACCGCTTTCGCGTGGATCGCCATCGCCGCCGAGCGCAAGTACCCCAGATTCCTCGCCACACGCGATGCGGTGTGGGCCGGGCTCGACGCGCAGCAGCGCGAACAGGCCAAGGCACTGATTGAAAGGCTGTACCCGGAATACGGCGACCTGACGGCACAACCGCGCATGGCCAAGCGACTGCGCTGGGAACGCACCGAACTGACTGGTTCCTATCTGGGCGAACAGATCGGCCCCATGGCCAGCCTCACGCCCGGAGAATTCACCGGCACCGGGGCCCAGCCGCCCTGCGGTGCAGCGACCATAGGCGGCGTGCCCATCACCGGTTGCGGCAACCTGGCCGATGTCCAGTGGTACTGGGATCCGAAGGACTACTTCAAAGCGCGCGATGCCGAGTGGTCCGGCACGGTCACCGTCGGCAAGGTCAATCAGGGTGTCACGTCACAAGGCAAATAGGTCCGCTCAGAACGCGCGCGGCACCAGCACCAGCACCCAGCACAGCACCGTCGCCGCCATCAGCACGAACACCGCGGCCGAGCCCATGTCCTTGGCGCGCCCGGCCAGTTCGTGGAACTGCGGGCTGACGAGGTCCACCACCGACTCCACCGCGGAATTGAGCAGCTCGGCGGAGAGCACCAGGAAGATCGGCAGCACCAGCGCGATCTTCTCCAGCGCGCCGTGGCCCAGCCACAGCCCCAGCGGCAGCAGTACCACGGCCAGCAGCACTTCCAGCCGGAACGAGGCCTCGTGGCGCCAGCCGGCGCACAGGCCGCGCATCGACCAGCGGAAGGCGTTCCAGAGCTGACGCGGATGACCGCGAAATCCGCTGCCGGGCATGGGTGGGGCGTCTCCGAGCGCGACCGCCCGGGGCGGGCGGCAAGGCGCGCATGATGCCACAAGCGGCGAGCAGCCACGGCGCCTGCAGGACCCTGCGATGTCGCACCGCAACGAGCCGCCGGCGGGTTATGGGTTACCCTTCGGCGGTTGTGGTGCCGTTCATGCAGCGCCGCAGTAGGGTCGCGTCCGGCGCGACCGTTGTATGAACCGTACCCCGGAATCCGTTGATGGCCACACAGAACCCACCCGTTTCGCAAACCCGCTCGTTCAGCACCGTCTTCCTCATCGAGATGTGGGAGCGCTTCGGCTTCTACGGCATGCAGGTGCTGATGGTCACCTACATGATGAAGAAGCTGGGCTTCGTCGATACCAAGGCGAACCTGGTGTGGGGCGCGGCCGCCGCCCTGATCTACGTGACCCCGGCGATCGGCGGCTGGGTGGGCGACCTGCTGATCGGCACCCGCCGCACCATGCGCATGGGCGCGATGGTGCTGATGCTTGGCTATGCGCTGCTGTGGATCCCCACCGACAACGCCACCTTCCTGTACTTCGCGCTGGGCGTGATCATCGTCGGCAACGGCTTCTTCAAGCCCAACGCCGGCAACCTCGTGCGCAAGATCTACGAGGGCGACGACACCAAGATCGACAGCGCATTCACCATCTACTACATGGCGGTGAACGTCGGTTCGATGATCTCGATGACGCTGACGCCCTGGATCCGCGACTACGTGGGCGAGCACTACGGCGACGACTGGGGCTGGCACACCGCCTTCGGTGTGTGCGCCATCGGCCTGCTGCTGGGCCTGGCCAACTACGCGCTGATGAGCCGCACGCTGAAGCACATCGGCTCGCCCGCCGACAGCCGCCCGCTGGACCTGAAGCGTCTTGCGGGCGTGCTGGGCGGCGCCCTGGTGCTGGTGTTCGTGTCGGCCTTCATCCTGCACAACGAACTGGTGGCGCGCATCTGCGTGTACGCCGCCGGCGTGGTGCTGCTGGGCATCTTCGCCCACCTGATCCGCAACAGCCACAAGGACGAGCGCGCCGGCCTCACCGCGGCGCTGGTGCTGGTGGTGCAGACCATCTTCTTCTTCATCTTCTACCAGCAGATGTCCACCTCGCTGAACCTGTTCGCGCAGAAGAACGTGGACCTATCCTTCGACGTGTTCGGCGTCCACCTGTTCAACTGGATCCCCGAGCAGTTCCAGAACCTCAACGCGATCTGGATCGTGCTGCTGAGCCCGGTGCTGGTGTTCGTCTACAACGCGCTGGGCCGGATCGGCAAGGATCCGTCGGTGGCCGCCAAGTTCGCCTGGGGCTTCGCCGCGGTGGCGATCGGCTATTTCATGTACGGCATCGGCGCGCGCTTCGCGGTGAACGGCCAGGTGTCCTCGTGGACGATGGTGTGGGGCTACGGCTTCTACTCGCTGGGCGAGCTGCTGGTGTCGGGTCTGGGCCTGGCGATGATCGCCCGCTACGTGCCCGAGCGCATGGGCGGCTTCATGATGGGCGCCTACTACGTGGCCTCGGGCATCTCGCAGTACCTGGGCAGCGTGGTGGCCAACTACGCGCACGTGCCGAAGGGACTGAACGATCCGGTGGCCTCGCTGCCGATCTACACCAGCCTGTTCAACAAGCTGGGCTTCGCCGGCGTGGCCTGCACCGCGATCGCGCTGGCCATGCTGCCGCTGATGAAGAAGCTGTCGGCCAGCCACGCCGACGTGGCCACGAACCACGACCCGCTACCCGCCGTGCGCAGCGAGGAATTCGAGACGCCCTGAGCGTTCCCGCGGGGCGGCAACGCCGTCCCGCCCGCGCCCCGCCGCTTCCCGCGGCGGGCGCGATGCGGCACGATGGCCGCCATGCCGCCACGCCCTCTCCAGCAACGCTTCGGCCCGTTTGCGCTCGCCCGCACGCTGACCTGGCTGCGGCTGTGCGCCATCGTGGGCCAGACCGGCGCGGTGCTGGTCTGCGCCTGGGTGATGGGACTGGACCTGCCGCTGCCGCCGCTGCTGATCGGCATCGACATCCTCGCCGTGTTTGCGGTGTTCGCCGCCTGGCGGCTGCACCAGCCCTGGCCGGTGCACGAGTGGGAAGCGATCGGCCACATCGCCTTCGACACGCTGGGACTGAGCTACCTGCTCTACTTCACCGGCGGCGCCAGCAACCCCTTCGTCACCTTGCTGCTGGTGCCGATCGCGCTGTCGGCGGCCACGCTGTCGGTACGCGCCATCCTCGCCGTGGCCGCCATCGCCGGGCTGGCCTACCTGGCGCTGATGCTGCGCTACGTGCCGTTGCCGCTGGCGATGCAGGAGGACGGCTTCTCGCTGCACGTGATCGGCATGGCGGTGAACTTCGTGGTCACCGCGCTGCTGCTGGGCTTCTTCATCCACCGGCTGGCGCGCGCGGTCCGGCTGCAGCAGCAGGAAGTGCAGCGCGTGCGCGAACGCGCGCTGCGCGACGAGGGCATCCTCGCCATCGCTACCCAGGCCGCCGGCGCGGCGCACGAGATGAACACGCCGCTGTCCACCATGCGCACCCTGCTGCCGGAAATGCGCCGCGAGCACCCGGAAGACGGCCCGCTGGGCGAGGACCTGGCCCTGCTGCAGGACCAGGTCGAGCGCTGCCGGACGATCCTGCGCGAAATGGTGGCGTTCGGCCAGGCGCAGCTGTCGCACGTGCCCGAGCGGGTCACCCTGGCGGCCTTCCTGCATGGCTGCCTCGAACGCTTCCAGTTGCTGCGGCCGGAGGCGGAGCTGGCGCTGGACGTGGACGTGGCCACCACCGGCATCGTGCTGCGCACGCCGCCCGGCCTGCGCCACGCCCTGCTCAACCTGCTCAACAACGCCGCCGATGCCTCGGCGCTGCGCGATTCGCAGGTAGTGGAACTGCAGGTCTGCCGCGAAAGCGGCTGGCTGGAATTCCGCGTGCGCGACCACGGCCCCGGCTTCACCCCTACCGGCGCGCCCGCCGTGCTGGGCCAGACCGGCAAGCAGGCCGGGCTGGGCATCGGCCTGGCGCTGGCCGAGGCCACCGCCGAACGGCTCGACGGCGAGCTGACCGCCCGCAACACCGACAGCGGCGCCGAGATGCGCCTGCGCCTGCCGCTGGCCAGCGTCGCGGTCTAGGCCGGTCCGGGCATCACGCCGCCGCATCCGGCAGAATGGGCGCCATCCCCCCATCTCCCGATCCACGATGAACGAGCCCGCCCCGACCTCCGCCCGACCGCTGCTGATCGTCGACGACGATCCCACCTTCGCCCGCGTGCTGGCCCGTGCGCTGGGCTCGCGCGGCTTCGCCACGATCACCGCCGCCAGCCTCGACGAGGCCCGCCAGTTGGCCCGGCGCCAGCAGCCGCGCTACTGCGTGCTCGACCTCAAGCTGGGCGAGGAAAACGGCCTGAAGCTGATCCCGGAACTGCACTCGCTGGTACCGGACATGCGCATCCTGCTGCTCACCGGCTACGCCTCGATCGCCACCGCGGTGGAGGCGATCAAGCGCGGCGCGCACGACTACCTGGCCAAGCCGGTGGATGCCGACGCGGTGGTGCGCGCCCTGCTCGACGGCGACGGTCCCGCGCCCGCCGACGACGACCTGCCGGACGCGCCCGAGGCCCCGCTGGCGCTGCGCCGGCTGGAGTGGGAACACATCCAGCGCGTGCTCACCGAATGCGACGGCAACATCTCCGAGACCGCCCGCCGGCTCGGCATGCACCGCCGCACCCTGCAGCGCAAGCTGAGCAAGCACCCCGTGCGCGAGCGCCCGGACAGCGACGACTGAGAGCCTGTTCAGGATTCCCCCGTAGCTCGCGTTGCCTTGTCCTGGCCGCCCGGTGGGAGTGCGTGGCGCAGCGCCTGCCTGGCTGGCAGGTCAAGCCGCGCGCTGCCGCATGGCGGCCAGGGCAAGGCAACCCGGAGGGCCGGGCCTGTTGGCCCACATCCCCGCGTCATCGCTCAGTCGTGGACGGACGTCCACGCCTTCGCTCTTCCTTGGCCTGCGCGCAAACAGTTCCCGGCGCGGCCACGGAGAGATCTTGAACAGGCTCTGACGTCCCGCCGGAGCGAGCACTGCGACATCGCGTCACCCGCCGCCCACGCCCGATACGGCTATCCTGCAACCTTGGACCCACATCCAAGGTTTCCCGTGAAGCTCCCCGCTCCCCGACTCGCCGCCCTGCTGTTCGCCGGCGCCGCCCGCGCCGCGCTCGCCGGCGAACCGCCGCAAACCATCACGCTGGCGCCGATGTCGGTGCATGCCAGCGACACCCAGGTGGCGAACGTGCCCAGCGTGGCGGTGCGCATCACCCGGGCCCAGTTGCAGCGACAGAACGTCGTCGACAGCGCCGACGTGCTGCGCTACGCGCCGAACCTGCAGGTGCGCCAGCGCTACATCGGCGATCCCAACGCCACCATCAGCGGCCGCAACAGCGGCACGCTGCAGAGCGCACGCAGCCTGCTCTACGCCGACGGCCTGCTGCTCTCCAACCTGATGAGCAACGGCTGGGACGGCGCGCCACGCTGGGGCATGGTGGCGCCCGCGGAGATCGGCGCGGTGGACGTGCTGTACGGCCCCTACTCCGCGCTCTATCCCGGCAACTCGATGGGCACCACGGTGCTGATCCACACGCGCCTGCCCGAGCGCCTCACCGCCAGCGCCGATGCGCAGTACTTCAGCCAGGACTACGCCGATCGCTACGGCGCCGGCGGCCACTACGACGGCCATCGCCTCGCCGCCCTGCTCGGCGACCGCCAGGGCCGCTGGCGCTGGCTGCTCGCGCTGAACCAGCTCGACAGCCACGGTCAGCCGATGCAGTACGCCACCGCCAGGGCCGGCGGAAACCCGGCCGATGCCGTACCGGTGACCGGCGCCACGCTGGACCGCAACCCCAACGGCACGCCACGGCTGGTCTACGGCGCCAACACCCTCGAGCACACCCGGCAGACCCAGGCCACCCTGCAGGTGGGTGCGGACATCACCGACCAAGTCGGCGCGCTGTTCACCCTCGGCTGGTGGCACAACCACGCCTTCGACGCCACCCGCAGCCTGATCCGCGACGCCGCCGGCCGGCCGGTCTACGCCGGTACCATCCTCGCCGGCGGCCGGGCCTGGACGCTGCCCGCCAGCGGCCTCGCCCCCAGCGCCTACGAGCAGACCCACGTGCTCTACGGCGCCGAGCTCGACGGCCGCCTCGACAACGGCTGGCGCTGGGACGCCGTGGCCAGCCGCTACGACTACCAGCGCAACCTGGAACACGATGCCGCCGCCGCTTCGCCCGCCAGCGCCCGCGGCGGCCCCGGCACGGTGGCCGACATGGGCGGTTCCGGCTGGGGCACGCTCGACCTGCGCAGCTCCGGTCCGTTGGGCGACGAACACACGCTGTACGCCGGCGCGCACGTGGACCGCTACCGGCTCGACTCGCGCGTGTACTCCGCCAGCGACTGGCGCGGCCCCGCCGACGGCCCGCTGGTCGGCGCCTACGCCGGCCGCACGCAGACGCGCGCGTTCTACCTGCAGGACGTGTGGAGCTTCGCCGAGGCCTGGGCGCTGACCGCGGGCGTCCGCTGGGAACAGTGGCGCGCCTACGGCGGCCTGCGCGCGACCGCCGACAGCGTCCTGCGCTATCCCTCGCGCCGGCGCAGCGATGCCTCGCCCAAGGCCGCACTGAACTGGGACCTCGCCGACGACTGGCAGCTGCGCCTGTCCTTCGGCAAGGCCGTGCGCTATCCCACCGTCGAGGAGCTGTTCCAGGGCTCTGTCTCCAACGGCGCCATCGTCGACAACGATCCCGACCTGCGGCCGGAACGCGACTGGTCCACCGACCTCAGCCTGATCCGCCACCTGCCGCACGGCCACTGGCGCGTGTCGCTGTACCAGGACCGCGTGGCCGACACGCTCTACTCGCAGACCGACATCACCCTGCCGGTGCCGGTGACGAACGTGCAGAACATCGACCTCGTGCGCACGCGCGGCGTCGAGGGCGAACTGGTGCTGACGGACGTCTGGATGCCCGGACTGGACCTCAGCGCCAGCGCCGCCTGGAACCAGGCGACCACCCTGCGCGACCGGCAGTTCCCTGCCGCCGACGGCAAGGCCTTCCCGCGCATCCCGCGCCTGCGCGCCAGCCTGTTCGCGGACTGGCGCTTCGCGCCGGGCTGGGACGCCTCGCTGGGCGTGCGCCATTCGGGCCGCCAGTACGGCACGCTGGACAACCGCGACTTCGTCGACACCTATGGCGCCGTCAGCCGCTTCACCGTGGCCGACGCCAAGCTGCGCTGGCGCTTCGCACCGCAATGGACGGCGTCGCTGGGCGTGGACAACCTCACCAACGAACACTACTGGGTCTACCATCCCTACGCCGGCCGCACCTGGTTCGGCGAGCTGCACTGGGAACTGTAGCCCGCCTTTCCCCCTCCCCGGCTTGCAGGGGAGGGCCGGGGGTGGGGTCAATCAACCTCGCCGCAAGATGGCCTACCCCTCCCAACCTCCTCCTGCGCGCAGGGGGAGGAGCAAAAACCAAGGTCGAAGCCATGCGCAAACCCATCCTCGCCCTGCTCTGCCTGCTGTCGTCCGCCGTCGCCGCCCACGACATGCACGGCATGAAGATGCCGTCCGGACCCGAGCTGGGCGCCAGCGCCGCCTTCGACGCGCACGGCCGGCTGTGGGTAGTGGACGCGGCGGACGGCCACGTGCGCCTGCGCCATTCCGACGACCTCGGCCGCACGCTCAGCGCGCCGGTGGACGTCAACGCCATCGCCGAACCGATCTACGACGAAGGCGAGAACCGCCCGAAGATCGCCTTCGGCCCGCGGGGCGAGCTGTACGTGAGCTGGTCGCAGCCGCGCGCGAAGCCGTGGACGGGTTTCGTGCGCTTCGCCCGTTCGCTGGACGGCGGCGTGCACTTTTCCGCGCCGCTCACCGTGCACCACGACCGCGCCGAGATCACCCACCGCTTCGACGCGTTGGCGGTGGACGGTCGCGGCCGCGTGGTGATCGCCTGGATCGACAAGCGCGACCTGGAAGCGGCACAGGCGCAGGGCAAGCCGTATCTCGGCGCCGCGGTGTACTACAGCTGGTCGGACGACGCCGGCAAGACCTTCGTGCCCGAGCGCAAGCTGGTCGACCAGAGCTGCGAATGCTGCCGCATCGCGCTGGCGCATACGCCCGACGGCCAGGTCGCCGCCTTCTTCCGCGCCATCTACGGCGACAACATCCGCGACCATGCCTACGCGGTGCTGCGCACGGACGGACGGCCCGCGCAGGTCGAACGCGCCACCTTCAGCCAGTGGCACATCGATGGCTGCCCGCACCAGGGTCCCGGCCTCGCCATCGGCGCCGACGGCGTGCGCCACGCGGTGTGGTACCAGGCGAAGGACGGCCCGGCGATCCATTACGGCCAGCTCGATCCCGGTCACCCGCCGCGGCATCTGCTGAAGCTCGGCGGGCCGGGCGCCAGCCACGCGGACGTGGCGGCGCACGACCGCACCGTCTGGGTGGCCTGGAACCAGGTGGACGCGCAGGGCTACGCGTTGATGCTGCGCGTATCCACCGACGACGGCGCGCACTTCGGCGCGCCCCGCACCATCGCGCATTCCGAGGTCGCCGCCGGCTCGCCGCAGCTGCTGGTGCGGCAGGGTCGCGCCTGGGTGGCCTGGAACACCGCCGCCGGCTTCCGCCTGGTTCCCGCCGGAGCCCGCTGATGCGCCGCGCCCTGCTTGCCGCCCTGCTCGTGCTGGCGCCCGCCTTCGCCCATGCCGGCACGCTCGCGCCGCTGTCCGCCGCCGATGTGCCCGCCCTGCTGAAGCCGCCCGCGCACGACGAGCGCATCCTCGCGATCTGGGCGCTGGACTGCGCCTATTGCGAGGCGAACCTGCAGGCGCTAGCGAAGCTGCAACGCGCGCACCCGCACGAGATCGAGTTGGTGACCGTGGCCACCGACGACATCGCGCAACAGCGCACGGCCCTCGAACAGCGCCTGCACGCCGCCGGCATGGACGCTTACCCGGCCCGCGCCTACGCCGCCGCCACGCCGGAACGCATCAACTACCTGCTCGACCCGGACTGGGGCGGCGAAACCCCGCGCACCCTGGTGATCCACGCCGACGGCACGCGCACCGGCATCAGCGGCGCGCTGACCGGGCAGGTGCTGCAAAAGCTCTACTGACCGACGACCCGCCGCCACGGTGCGGCGGCCTGGGCCCGCTCCACGGCCGGCCGTGCGGCCCTGCCGCTCATGGCCCCGGGCCATTCCGTCGTATCCTTGGCGTCTGGCTCTCACTGCATGAAGGCATCCCATGGACAAGGTCTACGCAACCGCATCGCAGGCGCTCGACGGACTGCTGTTCGACAACATGACCATCGCCGCCGGCGGCTTCGGCCTGTGCGGCATCCCCGAGAACCTGATCGGCGCGCTGCTGGAAGCCGGCACCAAGGGGCTGACCATCGTGGGCAACAACGCGGGCGTGGACGACTTCGGCATGGGCCCGCTGCTGAAGACCCACCAGGTGAAGCGCGTATACGCCTCCTACGTGGGCGAGAACAAGGAATTCGAGCGCCAGGTGCTGGCCGGCGAGCTGGAGCTGCACCTCACCCCGCAGGGCACGCTGGCCGAGAAGCTGCGTGCCGGCGGCGCCGGCATCCCCGGCTTCTACACCCGCACCGCATTCGGCACCCAGCTGGCCGAGGGCAAGGAAACCAAGGTGTTCGACGGCAAGGAGTACGTGCTGGAGGAAGCCATCCATGCCGACCTTTCCATCGTGAAGGCATGGAAGGGCGACCGCCTCGGCAACCTGGTGTTCCGCGAGACCGCGCGCAACTTCAACCCGATGATCGCCACCTGCGGCAAGGTCTGCGTCGCCGAGGTGGAGCACCTGGTCGAGGTGGGCGAGCTGGACCCGAACAACATCCACGTGCCGGGCATCTACGTCGACCGCATCATCCAGGGCGCGAAGTACGAGAAGCGCATCGAGATCCGCACCCTCGCCGGCGCCAACACCGGCAAGGAGAACCCCACCCGTACCGCGATGGCGCAGCGCGCCGCCAAGGAGCTGCGCGACGGCTTCTACGTCAACCTCGGCATCGGCATCCCGACCCTGGTGGCGAACTACATCCCCGCCGGCATGGAGGTGGTGCTGCAGTCGGAGAACGGCCTGCTCGGCATCGGGCCGTTCCCCACCGAGGACCAGGTCGACCCCGACCTGATCAACGCCGGCAAGCAGACCATCACCACCCTGCCCGGCTCCAGCTTCTTCTCCAGCGCCGACTCCTTCGCGATGATCCGCGGCGGCCACATCGACCTGTCGATCCTCGGCGGCATGGAAGTCTCGGCCACCGGCGACCTCGCCAACTGGATGGTGCCCGGCAAGATGGTGAAGGGCCCGGGCGGGGCGATGGACCTGGTCAGCGGCGTGCGCCGCGTGGTGGTGCTGATGGAGCACTGCGCGAAAGACGGCTCGCCGAAGATCAAGGACCAGTGCGAGCTGCCGATCACCGGCAAGGAATGCGTGGACCTGGTCATCACCGAGCTGTGCGTGTTCGCGGTCGAGAAGGGCAAGGGCCTCACCCTGGTCGAGCTCAACCCCGGCGTGACGGTGGACGAGGTGAAGGCGAAGACCGGCTGCGCTTTCGCCGTGGATCCGCGACTCGGCTGAGCGCGCGCCGGGCGCGCGGGCGCGCTGCTCTAGGCCGGCGCGCCCGGCTGCGCGGCCTTCGCCGGCAGCGGCCGCGGGAAGCGCACGCGCACGGTGCGCTGCGCGCCGTCATGCCCCTGGCCCGGCCAGTCCAGCGGCCACGCGAAGCGTTCGCTGATGCGCTGGGCGATGGCCAGCTCGAACCCCTGCGGCGAATCGCCCCCACCGCCCGCCGTCCCGCCGGCGCCCGGGCCGGTGCTGCCCACCGTTACCGCGCCGGGCAGCACCGTCACCACCACCTTGCCCTGTCCCGCCGCGTGCTGGCCCGCGTAGCGGATCAGCTGCCCGCACAGCACCGCGAACACGCGTGGCGAACCATGCAGCGCGAAGCGCGCCGGCTCGTCCAGCTGCAGCGCGACCAGCCGCCCGTGCAGGCCTTCGCGCGCGTCGTCCAGCGCGCGGCGCAGCACGTCGTTGACCACGAACTCGTGCTCGCCCTGGCCGTTGTCGGACTCGCGCGCCAGGATCAGCAGCGCCTCCACCACCGACTCCAGCTCGCGCGTGGCGCGGCGGATGCGACGCAGCGAGCGCTGGCCGCTCTCGCCGAGCCCGGACTCGTCCGCCAGCATGTCGGTGGACATCTTGATGATGGTGAGCGGGCTGCGCAGCTCGTGGCTGGCGTCGCGGGTGAAGTTGCGCTCGCGCTGGTTGTAGCCGGCGATGCGGCTGGCGAAGGCGTGCAGGCCGCGCGCCAGTTCCACCACGTCGGCGTCGGCATGGTGCGGCAGCCGCTCCGGTTCCAGCGCGTCCAGGTCGGGCTGCTGCTCGTTCCAGCGGCTGACCACGCGGGCCAGCACGCTCACCGAGCGCCATTCCCGCTGCGTGGCCAGCCAGGCCAGCAGGCTGACGATGACGATCAGCGCGATCACCGCCATCGGCGGCGCCGTATCGCGGAAGCCGAGCAGGCACGCGATCACCACCGCCGCCAGCTGCAGCGCGAAGATCAGCGCCAGCCGGCGCTGGAACCCGCCGCGCCGGGGCGCGGGGAGCGTTGGCGGCGAACCCCTGTCTATCATGGTCGATTTGCGGCCGATCAAGCCGGCTGCGTGGCCGAAGCCACCTCCGCGGTGAGGTCGGCCAGCCGGTAGCCTGCCGAGTGGATGGTGTGCAGCAGCGGATGCTCGAACGGCTTGTCGATCACCCGGCGCAGGTTGTACAGGTGCGAACGCAGGGTATCGGAGTCGGGCAGCGTGTCGCCCCAGATCTCGCGCTCGATGTCGCGGCGGCTGACCACGCGCGGCGATTCGCGCATCAGGATCGCCAGCAGCTTCAGCCCGATCGGCGACACGGTCAGCTCCTGCCCGCCGCGGGTGAGGCGCAGGGTGGCGGTGTCCAGGGTCATGTCGCCCACGGTGAGCACCTCGGTGGAGACCTGGCGGCGGTCGCGACGGATCAGCGCCCGCAGCCGCGCCTCCAGCTCGCGCACCTCGAACGGCTTCACCAGGTAGTCGTCGGCGCCGGCCTCCAGGCCGATCAGCTTGTCCTCCAGCGTGTCGCGCGCGGTAAGCATCAGCACCGGGGTGGACTTCTTGGCGTCGCCACGCAGCTTGCGGCACACGTCCAGTCCGTCCATGCCCGGCAGCATCAGGTCCAGCACCACCACGTCGTAGCTGTTGGACACGGCCAGGTGCAGGCCGCTGACGCCGTCGGCCGCGTAGTCCACCGAGTAGCCGCGTTGCTCGAGGAACTCGCCGACCATCTCGGCGATCTGGCGGTTGTCCTCCACCAGCAGGATCAGCCCGGCATTCTCTTCGCGTGCATTCATGACGCCTTCCTCGCTGCTTCACATTTGTGAAAGGCTAGCGGCGCCGGCCGTGAGCCGGGCGTGAAGCGAAGGTCGAAGCGTTCAGCCAGCCCTCACCTTGCCCCCACGCCGTCGCTTCATTGCAGCAGGGATCGCAGCGCTTTCCATACCGTTTCCAGCACGATCGGCTCACCGGCCGCGCGCGGATGCATGCCGTCGTCCTGCATCAGCTGTGGCTCGAGCGCCACGCCTTCGAGCAGGAAGGGCACCAGCGCCACGTGCTTCTGCCGGGCCAGGTCCGCATAGACCGCCCGCAGGCCGTCGCGGTACTGCGGGCCATAGTTCACCGGCAGCTCGATGCCCAGCAGCAGCACCTTGGCCTTCGCCGCCTGCGCCGCGTCGACCATCGCCGCCAGGTTGGCGCGCAGCTCGTCCAACGGCAGGCCCTGCAGGCCATCGTTCGCGCCCAGCTCGATCGCCACCACCCCCGGGTGGTACTTCGCCAGCAGCCCGGGCAGGCGGTTGCGTCCGCTCAGCGAGGTCTCGCCACTGATGCTGGCATTGATCGCGGCCCACGGCGGCACCATGTCGCCCAGGCGGACGTCCAGCAGGTGCACCCAGCCCTGGTCCGCGGCAATGTTGTGCGCGGCGGACAGCGAATCGCCCAGCACCAGCACCGTGCGCGACGGCGCGGCCTGGGCCGCGGCGGCCGCCAGCCACCCCACCACCAGCCATCCCGGCCATTTCAGGAAACGACGCATGAGCGGCACGCCCCAGCTTCTTCTCGATGTGCGCGATGTTAGCAAGTCGGTGCGGGGACCCGAGGGCCGGCTGGACATCCTGCGCGGGGTGAGCCTGCAGGTGGCCGAAGGCGAGAGCTTCGCCATCGTCGGTGCCTCCGGCTCGGGCAAGACCACCCTGCTCGGCCTGCTCGCCGGGCTGGACACGCCCAGCAGCGGCGGCATCCGCCTCGACGGCCATGCGCTGGAGACGCTGGACGAGGAAGCCCGCGCCGACCTGCGCCGGCGCCTGGTCGGCTTCGTGTTCCAGTCCTTCCACCTGCTGCCCGCGCTCAGCGCCGAGGAAAACGTGATGCTGCCGCTGGAGCTGGAAGGCGACGCCGGGGCGCGCCGCAAGGCGCGCGAGGCGCTGGCCGCGGTCGGCCTGGACGCGCGCCGCCGGCACTACCCCGCCCAGCTTTCCGGCGGCGAGCAGCAGCGCGTGGCGATCGCCCGCGCCTTCGTGCACGGGCCGCGCCTGCTGTTCGCCGACGAGCCCACCGGCAACCTCGACCAGCGCACCGGCCACCACGTCGCCGACCTGCTGTTCGCGCTGAACCGCGACCACCGCACCACCCTGGTGCTGGTCACCCACGACGCGCGGCTGGCCGGCCGCTGCACCCGCGGCGTGGAACTGGAGGAAGGCCGGCTGCGCGCGCCGCGTGCCGCCGCGGCGGTGACCGCATGAGCCTGCTGCGCCTGTCCCTGCGCACCCTGCGCCGCGAATGGCGGCTGCCCGAGCTGCGCACCCTGGCCGGTTCGCTGGTGCTGGCGGTGGCGGCGCTGGGCGTGGTCGCCACGCTGGCCGCGCGGGTGGAGCGCGGCGTGCTGGCCAGCGCCGCCGAGCTGATCGGCGGCGATGCCGGCATCGGCGCACCGCAACCCGTGCCCGATGCCTTCGCCACGCAGGCCCGCGGCCGCGGGCTCGCGGTGAGCCGCAGCGCCGGCTTTCCCAGCGTGGCCTTCGCCCACCGGCGCAGCCAGTTGCTCGACGTCGCCGCCACCGATGCCGCCTGGCCCCTGCGCGGCACGCTGGAACTGCGCGACGCGCAGGGGCGCACACACGCCGCCCACGGCCCCGCGGCCGGCACGGTCTATCTCGACCACCGCGCACTGGTGGCGCTGCAATTGCAGGTGGGCGACAGCGTGCAGCTCGGCGGCCGCACCCTGCGCATCGCCGCCGAACTGCTGCGCGAACCCGACGGCGGCCAGCTGGTCGCGCTGGCGCCACGCGCGCTGATGAGCCTGGCCGACGCCAGGCAGGCCGGCCTGCTCGGCGTCGGCAGCCGTGCGCGCCATCGCCTGCTGGTCGCCGGCGCGCCGGCGGCGGTGCGCGATTGGCTGGCCTGGACCCGCGGCGCGACGCTGCCGCAGGGCGCCGAGCGGATCACGCCGGAACGGACGCAGGAACGCATGCGCGGCGCGTTCGACCGCGCCAGCGCCTTCCTGCGCCTGGTCGCGCTGCTGTCGGCGCTGCTGGCCGGCGTGGCGATCGCGCTGGCGGCGCAGCGCTACGCGCGGCGCAAGGCGCCCGAGGTGGCCCTGCTGCGCGCGCTGGGCACGCCGCGCCGGCGCGTGCTCGGCCTGCTGCTGGGCACGCTGCTGGCGCTGGCGCTGCCGGCCGCGGCGCTGGGCGTGGCGCTGGCGCTGGGCATGGCGCAGGGCGCGTGGCTGTTCGCCCGCGCGCTGTTCGCCGGCGTGTCCACCGCCTTGCCGCTGCTGCCGGCGCTGGCCGCCGCGGGCCTCGGCCTGGCGGTACTGGCCGGCTTCGCGCTGCCGCCGCTGGCGCGGCTGGCCGAGGTGTCGCCGGTGGCGGTGTTCCGCGCCAGCCTGGCGCGCCGCGTGCGGCGCTTCGACGTGCTGTACCTGGTGCCGGCGCTGGTCGCGCTGGCGCTGATCTGGAGCCAGAGCGGCTCGGCGAAGCTGGCCGGCATCCTCGCCGCCAGCCTGGCCGGCGTGGCCGCCGTCGCGGCCCTGCTGGCGCTGCTGCTGCTGTGGCTGGCGCGGCGGGTGGCGCCCGGGGCACACCCCGCCCTGCGGCTGGGGCTGGCCGCGCTGGCGCGGCGGCGCGCGCTCAGCGTGATCCAGGCGACCGCGCTGGGGCTGGGGCTCACCGCCCTGCTGTTGCTGGCCGTGGTCGCGCCCGCCCTGCTTGATGGCTGGCGCCGTGAGCTGCCGCCGGACACCCCGAACTGGTTTGCGCTGAACCTCCAGGACGACCAGCGCGCCGGCTTCGCCCAGGCGCTCGGCCGGCTCGGCGCCGACCAGCTCAACATGATGCCGCTGGCGGTGGGCAAGCTGGTGGCGATCGACGGCCGGCCAATCGACGGCCGGCGCTACGCCGACCCGCGCGCGAAGGACTGGGCCGACCGCCAGCTGCGCCTGTCCTGGGCCGAGGCGCTGCCGCCGGCCAACACGGTGGTCGCCGGGCGCTGGTTCGACGCGCGCCCGGCCCGGGCGGAAGTGTCGGTGGACACGATGTGGCGCGACATGTTCGCGCTGAAGCTGGGCGACACGCTGCGCTTCGACGTGGGCGAAGGCACGCTCGACGCGACGGTGACCAGCTTCCGCCACGTCGACTGGAGTTCGTTCCGGGTCAACTTCTTCCTGCTGCTGGACCCCGCCCATGCCGGCGCGCTGCCGCACACCTGGCTGGCCAGCTTCCACCTGCCGCGCGGGCGGGCGGCACAGGTGGCCGCGTTGTCGCGCGACTATCCCAACCTCAGCCTGGTCGACGTGGACGACCTGCTCGACCGCCTCCGCCAGATCGTGGACCGGGTGGGCGGCGCGGTGCGCTGGGTGCTGGCCTTCAGCCTGCTCGCCGGCGCGCTGGTGCTGGCCGCGGCGCTTGCCGCCAGCGCGGCCGAGCGCCGCCACGAGGCGGCCCTGCTGCGCACCCTGGGCGCGCGGCGCGCGCAGTTGCGCGTGGCCGCCGCCTGCGAGTTCGCCCTGCTCGGCCTGATCGCCGGGCTCACCGCCGCGCTCGGCGCGGCAGGCGCGGGCTGGTGGCTGGGGCGCGCGGTGTTCCGCATCGGACACTTCGTGCCGCCGCTGCTGCCGCTGGGCCTGTACGCGCTGGCGGCGGCCATCGTGGTGATGCTGCTGGGGCTGGGCGGCACGCGCCGGGTGACGCACACCTCGCCGATGCGGCTGTTGCGGGAGGGTTGAGCCGGCCCCAGACTGGACGCCCCTATTCCACGGAATGCCCCGATGAGCGACGATCGCCCACCCTCCGGCAAGCCCGCTCCGCCGGGCCGACGCGCCGTCGGCTTCGGTTCTGGCCTCAGCCTGGGCATCGGCATCGGCGTGGCGCTGGGCGTCGCCCTGCACAGTCTCGCGCTGGGGATCGGCCTGGGCGTCGCCATCGGCATGGCGTTCGGCGCCGCCTTCGATGCGGCCGGGCGCAAGAACGGTCGCCACGACGACTGACGCCGCCTGGGAGCCGCCGATGTACACCCTCTACTACTCGCCCGGCACCGCCAGCATGGTGGTGCACCTCGCCCTGCTGGAAACCGGCGCGCCGTACGAGCTGCGCCTGGTCGATTTCGACAAGGACGCGCAGCACGGCGACGACTACCTCCGGCTCAACCCGCGCGGGGTGGTGCCTACGCTGGTGATCGACGGCCGGCCACGCCACGAGTCGGCGGCGCTGCTGGCGATGCTGGCCGAGCGCCACCCGGAGGCGAAGCTGATCCCGCCGCCGGGCACGCCGGAGCGCGAGGCGTGGCAGCAGTGGGTGGGCTATCTCAGCAACACGCTGATGTCCACGTACCGGCTCTGGTTCTATCCCGCCGAACTGGGCGCGGCCGGGCACACGCCTGAAGTGCGCGCCGCCTTGCAGAAGAAGATCGAAGGCGTGTGGGACCTGCTCGACGCGCAGCTGGCGAAGGACGGCCCGTACCTGCTCGGCGCCGCGTTTTCCGGCGCCGACCTGCTGCTGACCATGCTGATGCGCTGGTCGCGCAATATGCCGCGCCCGGCCACCGGGTGGCCCGCGCTGAAGCATCTGGCCGACCGGGTGCGCGCGCGACCGAGCTGGCGGAAGCTGTACGAGCTGGAAGGCCTCACCGAGTGGTGATCCCGATCGCGCGATGCTCGTCCCGCCGCCTTCCCGGCATAGACCGGACAGGCGAGGAACGCGCGCAGGACGACTCCGAACCCGCAGACGCGATGGGTCATCCGGCCATGCCGCCCGCTCCGGCGGCCCCGTGGCTGGATTCCGGCCTGCGCCGGCATGGCGGGCCACGGGCCACGCCTGGGGCGTCCTCGTGGTGAGCGAGGCCGCGTCCCCGCGCACCGGCTGGCGCGCCCGGCTCAAGGCCGAATGGCTGCTGCTGCTGTTCGCCGCGCTGGCGGCGGCGCTGGCGCTGCTCGACCCGCGCCCGGCGGCCGACTACCGCCGCTGGCTGCAATCGCCCACGCTGGCCGGCCTGCTCGGCCTGCTGGTGGCGATCCAGGGCATCCGCGACAGCGGCCTGGTGCAGCGCATGGCGGGCGCGCTGGTGGCGCGCATGCACAGCCTGCGCACGCTGGGCCTGCTGCTGGTGGCCGCCACCGCGTTGCTCTCGATGGTGCTGACCAATGACGTGAGCCTGTTCCTGATCGTGCCGCTGACGGTGGCGATCGGCGGCATCTCCAACCTGCCGGTGGCGCGCATGGCGGTGCTGGAGGCGCTGGCGGTGAACGCGGGCAGCACGCTCAGCCCGATCGGCAACCCGCAGAACCTGCTGTTGTGGCAGCACGCGCACCTGCCGTTCCTGCGCTTCGCGCTGGCGATGCTGCCGGCGGCGGCGGTGATGTTCGTGCTGGTGGCCGCGCTGACGCTGGCATGGCTGCCGAAGGGCCGGGTCACGCTGCTGTCCGCGCAGGTGGACGGGCACGCGGTTTCCGTGCCGCTCGCCGTCGGGTCGGTGGCGGCGCTGGCGGCGATGGTGCTGGCGATGGACCACGGCCGCGCGCTGGAAGGCGCGCTGCTGCTGGCATTGGCGTTCGCCGCGCTGGCGCGGCGCAGCCTGGCGCGGATCGACTGGCTGCTCCTGGCCACCTTCGCGGCGATCTTCCTCGGCCTGGGCCACCTCGCCGAGCTGGCGCCGGTGCGGCACGGCCTGGACCACCTCGCGCTGGACCGACCGCTGCCGCTGTACCTGGCCGGCATTGTCGCCTCCCAGCTCATCAGCAACGTGCCGGCCACGGTGCTGCTGCTGGACCGGGCGCAGGACGCGATCGCGCTGGCGGTGGCGGTGAACGTGGGCGGCTTCGGCCTGGCCATCGGCTCGCTGGCCAACCTGATCGCGCTGCGGCTGGCGAAGCAGCCGCAGGGGCTGCGGCTGTTCCATCGGGTGTCGGTGCCGTTCCTGCTGGTGTGTGCGCCGCTGGTGTATCTGGCGTGGCGGTGGCTGGGATGACCCCTCCCCAACCCTCCCCTGCAGGCAGGGGAGGGCGTCGACACGGGATCAGTCGTCGTCGCGGGGGACGCTGACCTTGCCCTTCACGCCGCCGTGGTCGACGTCGCCGCTGCCCTTGGCGGCCAGGCTGAAGTCGCCCTGCACGTCGCGCACGGTGAGGTCGCCCGAGCCCAGCGTCTCCGCATGCACGCTGCCGCCGACCTGGTGCAGGGTGACGTCGCCCGAGCCGATGCTGCCGACGTGCGCGTCGCCGTGGATGCCCTCCGCCTTGAAGTCGCCCGAGCCCACCGAGCCGACTTCGAGGCTGCCGATGTCGTGCGCCTCCACGTCACCGGAGCCCACGCTGGTGCTGAACCTGCCGGCGATGTCGCGCACGTGCAGGTCGCCCGAGCCCACGTGGCTGGCGAGCTGCTTCACGCCGGCGACGTCCGCGTCGCCGGAACCCACCTCCACCGTCAGCGGCATGTCGGCCGGCAGCTGCAGGTTGACCTCGAGGTTGGTGTAGGAGCTGCCGAACAGGCTGAAGCTGGACCAGCCCGAACGGCTGCCGAGCGTGACGATCAGCTGGTCGCCCTCGCGCCGCGAGGTGAGCTGCAGCCGGTCGAGCAGCGACTGTTCGGAGGCGCAGGCGCGGCCGGTCGCCTGCAGGCCGTTGGCGCCGCCGGCGGTCACGTGCAGGTCGAAGCTGTTCACCTCGACCTGCACGCCGCGCACGCCGGCGAGGTCGGCCTTGAGCGCGCGCGGCGCTTCGTACTTGCAGTGTTCGGCGGCGGTGGCCGCCAGCGGGGTGGACAGCAGGGCGAGCAGGAGCAGGTGGCGCATGGCGTTCTCCACGGGTGATGACGGGGCTTGGATGCGCCCGGCCGGCGCAGGGTTGCATGCCCGGGCGCCGGGAAACTCAGCCGGCCGCTTCCTCGGCCTTGGCGCGCCGCCACAACGCTTCCTGAGCGGCCAGGTCGTGCCCGGCCAGGGGCGCGCCGCCGGCCGCGGCCAGCGCCTCCATGCGGCGGAAGCGACGCTCGAACTTGGCGTTGGCGTGGCGCAGCGCGCGCGAGAAATCCACCCCGGCGTGGCGCGCCAGGTTCGCCGCCACGAACAGCACGTCGCCGATCTCGTCCTCCAGCCGCGCCGGGTCGGCGCCGGCGTCGAACTCGGCGCGCACTTCGTCCAGTTCCTCGGCCAGCTTGTCCAGCACCGGGCGGTGGTCGGGCCAGTCGAAGCCGACCGCGGCGGCGCGCTGCTGCAGTTTCTGCGCGCGCTTCCATTCCGGCAGGCCGCGCGAGACGCCGGCCAGCGCGCTGGCGTCGTGCGCGTCGCCCTTCGCGGCGCGCTCGGCGGCCTTGATCGCGTCCCAGGCCCGCGCCTGGGCGTCGAGGTCTTCGTACTGCGCGTCGCCGAACACGTGCGGATGACGGCGGACCATCTTGGCGCCGATCGCGCGCGCCACTTCGTCGAAGCCGAACAGGCCGCGTTCCTGCGCCATCTGCGCGTGGAACACCACCTGCAGCAGCAGGTCGCCCAGTTCGTCGCGCAGGTCGTCGAAGTCGCCGCGGTCGATCGCATCGACCACCTCGTAGGCCTCCTCGAGGGTGTAGGGCGCGATGCTGGCGAAGTCCTGCTTCACGTCCCATGGGCAGCCGCGATCGGGATCGCGCAGGCGCGCCATGATGGCGAGCAGTTCGTCGATGCCGCGGCGCGCGTCGTCGCTCATGGCAGGCCGGCGTCGCGCAGGCGGGCGGGCCAGTCCAGGCCGGCGTCGCCCACGGCGATGAATTCGGGGTTGAGCAGCGACTCGCCGCGGTTGTAGCGCAGCGGCCGGCCGTGCAGGTCGAGCACCGCGCCGCCGGCCTGCTCCAGCACGCACTGGGCCGCGGCGGTGTCCCACTCGCTGGTGGGGCCGCGGCGCAGGTAGACGTCCGCGCCGCCGCGCGCGAGCAGGCAGAACTTCAGCGAGGAACCGAGCGGCTGCAGCGCGTAGTCATCGCCGAGCAGGCGGCGCAGGGTGTCCTCCTGCGCGCCGCCGTGGGAGCGGCTGCCCGCCACGCGCGGCGGCTGCGCCAGTGCGCGGGTGGAGATGCGCTCCCAGTCGCCGCCTTCCTCCGCCTGCCACCAGGCGCCGTCGCCCTGCGCGGCGGCGAACAGCTCGCCGGTGACCGGGGCCAGCACCACGCCCAGCACCGGCCGGCCGTCCTCGACCAGGGCGATGTTGACGGTGAACTCGCCGTTGCGCTTGACGAACTCGCGCGTGCCGTCGAGCGGATCGACCAGCCAGTAGCGCGGCCACTGCCGCCGCTGCTCCCATGGCAGCTGGCTGGCCTCTTCCGACACCAGCGGCAGCGCCGGATCCAGTTGCGCCAGGCCGGCGGCGATCACCTGCTGCGCGGCCAGGTCGGCGGCGGTGAGCGGCGAGCGGTCGTCCTTCAGCTCGACGTCGAAGTCCTCGCGGTAGACCGCCAGGATCGCCTCGCCGGCGCGCCGGGCCAGCGCGCCCACCTGCCGCAGCAGGCCATCCCCGGGGGCGCCGCTCACGGCAGCTTCCAGCGGCCGGCCAGGTATTCGCGCGCCATGAACAGCGCGGCGATCGAGCGCCCTTCGCTGACGTCGTCGCGCCCGATCAGGGTATGCAGGTCGGACAGCTTCCAGGGCACCACTTCCAGTTCCTCGGGCTCGTCGCCGGGCAGGCGCTCGGGGTAGAGATCGCGCGCCAGCACCACGTAGGCCCTATGCGTCATGTAGGCGGGTGACAGGGTGAGGGTGCCGAGCAGGCGCAGCTCGCGCGCGCCGTAGCCGATCTCTTCCTTCAGCTCGCGGTCGGCGCCCTGCTCCACCGTCTCGTCGCCGTCCAGCTTGCCCTTGGGGATGCCCAGTTCGTAGCGGTCCACGCCCACGCTGTACTCGCGCACCAGCAGCACCGTGTCGTCGTCCAGCATCGGCACGATGAAGGCGGCGCCGCGGCCGCCGGCCTTGAGCCGCTCGTAGGTGCGGCGCTCGCCGTTGGAGAATTCGAGGTCGACCTCCTCGGCGCGGATGAAGCTGCTGCCGGAGACGTCGCGGATGGCGTGGATGACGGGCGGCTTGGTGGGCATCGCGTGATTGTAGCGCGCCGCCGGCTCAGCCGATGGCCGGCGACGCCAGCCGCTGCAACGCCTGCGCATGGATCGCCGGGGTGCCGGCCAGCACGCTGCACGTCTCCAGCGTGGGCGGCGCGCCGTCGAGGCCGGTGAACACGCCGCCGGCCTCGCGCACGATCACCGCCAGCGCGGCCACGTCCAGGATGTTCACGTCGGACTCGACCACCAGGTCCAGCCCGCCGCGCGCCAGCAGGTGGTAGTGGCAGAAGTCGCCGTAGCCGCGGATGCGGTTGCTGTCGCGGATCATGCCGCCCAGCGCGGCCCAGCGCGCGTCGCCGGTGAGCGTCTTCACGTTGCCGGTCGAGATCGAGGCCTGCGCCATGTCGGCGGTGGCGGCCACGCGCACGCGCTCGCCGTCGAGCCAGGCGCCGCCGCCGGCGCGCGCCCACATCGTCTCGCCGTACACCGGCGCGCTGGACACGCCCAGCACCAGCTCGCCGCGGTCCATCAGCGCGATCTGGGTGGAGAAGAACGGCGTGCGCCGCACGAAGCTCTTGGTGCCGTCCAGCGGGTCGACCAGCCACAGCAGGCCGTCGCGCGCGCCGTCCAGGCCGTACTCCTCGCCGTAGATCGCCGCCCCGGGCAGCGCCGCGTGCAGCACCTGGCGGATCGCCCGCTCGGCCTCGCGGTCGGCCACCGTCACCGGCGTGGCATCCTGCTTTATCTCCACTTCCACGCCACGGTTCCAGTAGTGGCGGATCACCTCCGCCGCCGCCTGCGCCGCCTCGCGCGCCGCGGCCAGCGCCGCATCCAGTTGCATCGGGTTCATCGCCGCTCCATCCGGGACAGGGTTTTCGCAAGGCCGCCGCTGCCGTGCAGGCGCAGGGAGCCATCGGGTGCCGGCTGGCCGAAGCGCTGCAACCAGCGATGCAACGCGGGATCGTCCGTGCGCGGCTGCAGCGTCAATGCATAGCGCCAGCCCAACGGGCTCAGCGTCGCCTGGCCGTCGGCATGCAGCGGCCCGCGCCCATCGTCGCCCGCGTGCAGCCGCAGCACGCCGCCTTCGCCGTCCGCGTCCAGCCGGAAACCGCCCAGCTCAACGCGGCGGCCGGCGTCGTCCACCGCGCCGTCCAGCCATTGCGCCGAGCCGTGCAGCCGCATCGGCCAATAGCCCTGCAGCCGCGCGTCCACGATATGGACGTTTAGCCGTCCATGCAAGCGCTGCCCGCCGAGCACCACCCAACCATCCAGCACCGACGCATCGGCCTGCACGCGCACGTCGCGCCAGGCCGATTCGGTGGCGGACAGGCGCCGCATCGCGCCGGAGATCGACCGCCCCGGCCCGTCCAGCGCGAAACGGAGCCGCAGGTCGCCCAGCAGAGCGCGCCGCGACAGCGTCCAGTCCAGTGCGCCCAGGTCGTCGCCACCGGCATCCAGCACACGGCCCGCATGACCGTGCCAGAGCAGGCCGGACACCTGTTCCAGCCGCACGCCGTGCAGGCGCGGCTGCAACGCCGCCAGGGCCCAGCGCGCGGGCAGGAACCACGCCAGCAGCGCCAGCGCGGACAGCAGGGCCAGCGCGCCGGCCAGCACGATGCGCAGGGCTTTCAATCGTCGATCCTCGTGGCGCCGGTCTGCACGCGCGCCGGCCAAGGAATCGATGATAGAGCTTAGAGCCTGTTCACGATCTCCAGGTACCTCGCGTTGGCCTCGCATGGCGGCCATGCGAGGCCAACCCGGAGGGCCGGGCCTGTTGGCCCGCAGGCCGGCGTTATCGCTCCGTCGTGGACGGAGGTCCACGCCCTCGCTCTTCCTTGGCCTGCGCGCAAACAACCCCCGGCGCAAGGTGCCTGGAGATCGTGAACAGACCCTCAGTGACCGTGCACGGCGATGCTGGGGTCGAGCTGGCCCAGCGCGGCCGCGGTATCGGTCTGGCCGGTGCGGCGCAGGTCGTCCTGGCTGTAGCTGCGGCCCGCCACCGGCAGGCAGTGGCCGGGCCTGGCCGGGATCAGGCTGCCGGTGTCGCGCAGGCAGTTGCGGTCGCCCGGCCGCGATCCTGCCGTTCCGCCCCTATGCGCCGGCCTGGTCTGGAGCGCGGCGGCATGGCCGCTGGCCTGTTGCGGCATGTCCTGCGCCGAAGCGACGCTCGCGGCGAAACCCGCCGCCAGCAGCAGGGATGCGGATGCGAATCTGGGCATGGGACCTCCCGCTCGCGATGGGGAAGGCGGCGAGCGCGCACGATGACGGCGCCATCCTCCGCCCGCACGCCGGGCGGTGCAAGTGGTGGCGCTGCGCGCGTCCGGCCGGTGCGGCGCGCTATGCTGGAGAGCCCGCACCGATCCGGCCGTTCCATGCGCACCATCCGCATCCACGTCGACCAGCCGCTCGCCGCCGGCGCCGAACTGGCGCTGCCCGCCCAGGCCGCCGAGCACGTGGCGCGCGTGCTGCGCATGGCCGCCGGCGATCCGCTGGTGCTGTTCAACGGCGATGGCTGCGACTACGAGGCGATCCTGCTCGCCGTCGGCAAGCGCGAGGTCGCGGCACGGGTCGAACGTGCCTGCCCGCGCGACAACGAATCCCCGCTGCGGCTGACCCTGGCCCAGGGCGTGGCACGCGGCGAGAAGATGGACCTGATCGTGCAGAAGGCCACCGAGCTGGGCGTGGCGCGCATCGTGCCGCTGCTCACCGAGCGTTCCGAAGTGAAGCTCGACCCCGCCCGCGCGGAAAAACGCCTGGCCCATTGGCGCGCGGTGGTCGCCAGCGCCTGCGAGCAGAGCGGCCGCGTCCGCGTCCCGGCGGTGGAGGCCGCCCAGCCGCTGCAGGCCTGGCTGGACGGGCTGCCCGGCGACGGCGCCCTGCGCCTGGCCCTGCTGCCCGAGGCCACGCGGCAACCGGGCGCGCTGCGCTTCGGCGCCGGCGGCGGCCTGCTGGTGGTGGGACCGGAAGGCGGCCTGGGCGAACGCGACGTCGCCGCGCTGCAGGTCGCCGGCTTCGCCGGCCTGCGCCTGGGCCCGCGCATCCTGCGCACCGAGACCGCCGGGCTGGCCGCGCTGGCGGCCTTGCAGGCGCTGCACGGGGATTTCCAGTAGGGCTGCGCGCTTTCGCGCATCCGCCATCCGTGCTTCGCGCCACACCGGTGCGCGGAAGCGGTCCTTCGCCGATATCGGCTCGGAGCCTGTTCAAAGGCTCTCAGGCGGCGCCGGCCTGCTCGTCCAGCCCCAGCAGGTCGGCCAGCTCGGCCTCGATGCCTTCCAGGTCGGGGATCACCGCCATGTCGTCGCGCACCAGCACCTGCGCCTTCACGCCCGCGGGCAGCGGGGCGCCGTCGTGGGTGGGGATGACCAGCTCGGCGTTGAGCGTGGTCAGGCGCGGGAAGCCCTGGGTCAGCACGGCCACGAAGGGCAGCTGCGGGTTGCCCCCCAGCGCCTTCAGCACGGCCACGCGCATGGCCAGGTCGGCATCGCCCTCCTGCGCGCCGGCGAGCCGGGTGAAGGACACCAGCGGCACGCGCCAGCCGCGCCAGGCGATGCGGCCCAGCAGCCACTCCGGCGCGCCGTCGACGGGCTCAGGCGTGGGCAGGGTGATCACCTCGGCCACGGTGGCGTTGGGCAGCAGCAGGCGCAGGTTGCCCACCGGCACCAGCACGCAGCGGATCTCGCGCGGCAGTTCTTGTTCGCTCATCGACGACCTTCCGTCTGGAACTCTTCGGCCAGGCGCGCCGCCAGCTCGTGCGGCGTGCCGGAAAACTGGGACAGGCGTTCGGCCATCACGCCGCCGACCATGTCGTCGTAGTGCTCGCCGGGCGAGTTTTCCACCCACACCCGCCCGCCGCGGTCGTGGATGGCCTGGCAACCGCCCACCGCGTCGGTGGAGCTGCCGGCGAACACGATGGCCAGCGCGTCGCGGCCGAACACGTTGGCGGCCATGGTGAAGCTGGCGTCGATCGAGGGCGCGTGCGCGGCATGCTCGCCCACCGGTTGCAGGTCCACGCTGCCGTCGCGCAGCAGGCGCACCTGCTGGTCGGTGGGCACCACCAGCACCTCGCCGACGCGGGCGCGCATGCCGGAGCGCGCCTGCCGCACGGGCAATGCGCAATGTTCGGCGAAATACTCGACCAGCCCGTCGGCCGGCTTGCCGGCCAGGTGCTGGGTATGCAGCACGGTGGCGCGCAGCCCGGCCGGCAAGGCGGACAGGAACGCGCACACCGAGGCGGTGCCCTCGGTGGTGGCGCCGAGCACCACCAGGCGTCCCAGCGCGGCGCCCAGGTCGTCCAGCATCATCTCGTGGGGAACGTAGTCCTGCGGCGCGATGGCCTCCTCGAGGGAAACCAGTTCCAGGCTCAGGCCGGGCTCGATCGGCGAGGCGTCGCCGTCGCCCGCCTCGGGCGCGAGGAAATCGGCGGCGCTCATCTTCTGGATGCCGAAGTCGTCCGGCGCCGGCCGCGACGGCGACGGCGCCACCGGCGCGTCGTCGTCCAGCAGCGCCCAGGACGGCGCGGCGGGCGGCGTCGGCGCGGCATGCGCCGGGGCGGCGACGGGCGCGGCGGCTCCATCGTCCGGCTCGGCCAGCGACAGGTGGTCCGTGCGGAAGCCGGCGGCGGGCACCGGCGCGACCGGCATGGCCTCGCCGGCGTCCAGGGCGGCGGCATCGGCGGCGGTGTAGCCGGCGGCGTCCTCTGCGATGGCGGATGCGGCGAAGTCGCCGTCGAACAGCGGCGGCAGCGCGGCATCCTCGACGAACTTGAGGCCGGGGCCGCTGGCTTCCTGCTCCGGCTCGATCGGCGCATCGGCGGCGAGCAACGCTTCCAGCTCGGCGGCCAACGTTTCCGATTCGGCGGCGGCCTGCTCCGGCGGCACCTCGTCGTGCGGCAGCGCCGATTCGTCCATGACGGGCTCGTCGCCGAATGCCGCGGCCACCGGAGACGCGGCCACGGCCACCGGTTCGACCGGCGCCGAAGCAGGCGCCGCCGTTTCCACCTCGACCGCGCGCGCGTCCTGCGGCCGCGGCGGGTCGACATCGCCCTGCGCCAGCACCTTGGCGGCGAGGTGGCGCGCCCAGCGCGCCCGATCCCAGCCGTCGAGGCCGCGGCTGGCTCCGGCGTCGTTGAAAACCACCCGCGGCCGGTCGCCGTCGAACATGGCGGAAAGGCGGTCGAGCGCGTCGTCGCCGGATTCGTCGTCCAGGCTCACCACCACCACGTCGGCGTCGGCCTCGGCCAGGCGCGCCGGGTCGAAGCCGTCCAGCGCACCCTCGTGCACGATGCGGGCGCCGCGTTCGCCCAGCGCGGCCCGTAGCTGGCCGCCCAGGTCGGCATCGTCGAACAGCAGGGCGACGGCGGTACGGGTCGGTTCGTTCATCGTCCGGCTTCCATGGCCTGTCGTTGTTCCAGCACCTCGACGATCTGCCCCAGCAGGTCGGCTTCCTGGTAGGGCTTGCCGAGGTAGCGATCCACCCCGATGTCGAACGCGCGCTGGCGGTGCTTCTCGCCGGTGCGCGAGGTGATCATGATGATCGGCACGTGGCGCAGGCGCGGGTCGGCCTTCATGTGGGTGGCCAGCTCGTAGCCGTCCATGCGCGGCATCTCGATGTCGAGCAGCATCAGGTCGGGCACGCGTTCGTTGAGCTTCTCCAGCGCGTCGACGCCGTCCTTCGCGGTGACCACCTCGTACTCGTGGCGCTCCAGCACGCGGCCAGTGACCTTGCGCATGGTGATGGAGTCGTCGACCACCATCACCAGCGGCTGCACGCGCTCCACCTCGACCGCCGGCATGTGCACGACCTCGAGGCCCTCGGCCAGGCGCTGCTCGCGACGGCTGACGCCGTGGCGGACCAGCGGCGCCAGGTCGAGAATGATCAGCACCGAGCCGTCGCCCATGATGGTGGCGCCGAGGATGCCCGGCACCGAGCTGACCTGCGGGCCGACCGACTTGACCACGATCTCGCGCGAGCCGATCACGGCGTCGATGCGGATCGCCGCGCGCAGGTCGCCGGAACGGGTCAGCAGCAGCGGCAGCTGCTCCTCGTCGGAGGCATGGCCGGGGGCGTGGCCGAGCAGCTCGGCCAGGTCGTGGATGCCGTAGCGCTCGCCGTTGTAGTCGAACGAGGGGTCCGGCTCGGCCATGCGGCGGGCCAGTTCGTCCGGCCCGATCCGCGCCACGCCCTGCACCGAGGTCATCGGGATGGCGAAGGTGGCCTCGCCGATGCGCACCAGGATCGCCTGCGTCACCGCCAGGGTGAACGGCAGGCGCAGCACGAAGGTGGTGCCCCTGCCCGGCTGCGAGTCGATCGCGAGCGAGCCGCCGAGCTGCTTGATCTCGTTGGCCACCACGTCCATGCCCACGCCGCGGCCGGCCAGCTGGGTGACCGTGCTGGCGGTGGAGAAGCCGGGCTGGGTGATCAGGCCGAGCAGTTGCTCGTCGCCGGGGCGGGCGTCCGCGCGCAGCAGGCCGCGCTCGATCGCGCGGGCGCGGATCGCCTCGCGGTCGAGGCCGCGGCCGTCGTCGCTGACGCGCACCACCACCTCGGTGGCCTCGCGCGCCACGCGGATGCGCACCGAACCCTCGGCCGGCTTGCCCGCCTTGCGGCGCTCGTCCGGCGACTCGATGCCGTGCGCCACCGCGTTGCGCAGCATGTGCTCGAACGGCGCCTTGATGCGGTCGAGCAGGTTGCGGTCCATTTCGCCGTGCGCGCCTTCCACGTAGAGCTGGGCGTGCTTGCCCTCTTCCTGCGCGGCCTGGCGCAACGTGCGGCGCAGGTTCGGCACCATCGTGTCGAACGGCAGCATGCGCGTGCGCAGCAGGCCGTCCTGCAGCTCCGAGCTCACCCGCGACTGCTGGATCAGCAGCGTCTCGGCCTGACGGGTCAGTTCGTCCAGCATGCTCTGGATCGACACCAGGTCGGACACCGACTCGGCCAGCGCGCGCGAGTACTGCTGCAGCTGCGAGAAGCGGTCCAGCTCCAGCGGGTCGAACACGGCCATGCCGGCTTCGCGGTGCTCGCGCTGGTAGCGCGCGATGATCTGCGCCTCGGTCTCGATCTCCAGCATGCGCAGCTGGCTGCGCAGGCGCTGCACGGTGGAGTCCAGCTCGACCAGGTTGAAGCGGTAGCCGGCCACCTGCTGTTCCAGGCGCGAGCGGTAGATCGCCACCTCGCCAGCGTGGTTCACCAGGCTGTCGAGCAGTTCCGCGCGGACGCGGATCTGTTCCTGCGGCGCGCCGGCCTGTTCGTGCGACGCCGGCTCGTCGGGCAGCAGCGCGGGCAGTTCCGCTTCCGGTGCGGCGACGGGCGCGCCGCCTTCGGGGACCGCGGGCGCATGGCCCGACCACGACTGCAGGTGCTCGATCAGCGCCTGCGGGTAGACGATGGACTGGCCGCGGGTCACCCGCTGCACGAGGCCGTGCAGGCGGTCGAAGGCGGCTTCCAGCGTGGCGATCAGCGACATCGACTCGGCCGAGCCCGCCTCGGGCGGGTGCTCCAGCACCGTCTCGATGGCGTGGGCGAGGTCGCCCACCGGCGCCAGGCCGGCGATGCGCGCGCCGCCCTTGAGCGTGTGCAGGGCGCGCAGCAGGCTGGCCACGTGCGCCGACTCGTGCGGCTCGGCGTGCCATTGCGCCAGCACGCCGTCGGCCTGGTCGAGGATCTCGTGCGCCTCTTCGCCGAACACCTCCAGCAGGTCGGGATCCACGTGGCTGAAGTCGGCCTCGGCGCCGTGCTCCGGCGGCAGCGCGACCGGGGCGACGGAAGGCGCCGCGGCGACGGGCGGACCGGCGATGGCCGGGGCGGCCTCCAACCACGGTTCCGGATCGGCCGGCGCAGCCTCGACGGCAGCCGGCGCGACCGGCGCCCCCGCCGAAGCCGCGGCTTCGTCCGCCGCCGAGGCGACGTCGTCGTCCGCGGGCGGCGGTGCCGCTTCGGCCTCGTGCTCGTCCGCGTCGTGGGCAAGGGCGGCCGCGGGCTCGTCTGCGGCCGGCTCCGGATGGAACACGGCTTCCGCATCGTCGTGGCGGGTGTCGGCGACGGCGTGCGGCAGGTCCGCATCGCCGGCGATGCCTTCGGCCGGTTCCGGTGCGTCCGCCGCCGGCGACATGTCCGGCGCGGTGGCTTCCGCCGGTGCGGCGGGCACGACCGGTTCCGTGTCCAGCGACTCGTGCATGCTGGCGAGCAGCGCGGCGAAGGCCGCATCCTCCTCGCTGGTGGCGGGGGCCGCGGTGGGCGGCGCGTGCGCTTCGGCCTCGATGGCCGGCTCCGCCTCGTCCACCGGCCCGCCTTCCGCGGCCGGACCGGCGTCCGCCGTGGCCGGCGCCGCCTCGGCGTCGGCGTCGGGTTCGTGCGGGCCGAACACCGCGTGCGCCACCTGCGGCTCCGGTTCGCGGTCGCGCAGTTCGACGAGGCGGGCGATCAACGCGTCGACCGACGGCAGCTCCGGTCGCTCGGCATCGAACTGCGCCATCACGCGGTCGACCACGTCGGCGCTCTGGCCCAGCAGGCTCACCCCTTCGGGCGACAGCGCGTGGCCGGCGCCGCGCAGGCGCTTGAGCAGGCTTTCCAGCGGCGACAGCAGCTGGGTCAGCAGCGGGATGTCGACCATCGCGATGGCGCCATGCAGGGTGTGCACGGCGCGCAGCAGGCCGTCGTCCACCGGCAGTTCGCCGGCGGCGCGGGCCACCGCGGCGCGGATGGTCTGCAGGTACTGGGCCACTTCGCTGCGCAGGATTTCCAGCAGCACCGGGTCCACCGGCGGCAGCGCCGGGCCGGGCAGCGCCTCGGTCGCGAACGGCACGTCGTCGTACGGCGTGGTCTCGATCGAGGCGAGGCTGGCGGCCGGCACCGCGTCGGCGGCCGCCTGCACGCGCGGCACGCGGCGCTTGACCGTGCGGCGCACGGTCTGCAACGCGCCGGCGAGGTCCTCCACCCGCGCCTCGGCATGGCCCCTGGCCACGCGCTCGGCGGTTTCCATGATCGCGCCGAGCGGCGCGGCGGGAGTGCCCTCGCCCTTCAGCGCCGCCAGCAACTGGGGCAGCGCCGCGATGGCATGGCGCACCAGCGCCTGCACGCCTTCGTGCGGCGCGATGCTGCCGTCCAGCGCGCGGTTGAGCATGTCCTCCACCTTCCAGGAGAACTCGCCCAGCACGCTGGCGCCGACCAGGCGGCCGGAACCCTTGAGGGTATGGAACGAGCGGCGCACCGGGGTGAGCAGGGCGAGCTGTTCGGGGGCGGCGAGCCATGCCTTCTCGCTGGACTCGAGGTTGGCGATCTCCTCCTGCATTTCCTCCAGGAAGATTTCGCGGATCTCGTCGTCGATGCCGTCGGTGCCGGACTGGAAGCCGGCCTGCGCGGCCAGCGGGTCGGCGGCGGGCACCTGCTCGACGACTTCCTCCTCGATCTCGACCCAGTCGTCCGGCTCCGCGGCGGCCGCGGATGGCGGCGCCAGCGCCTCGGTCTCGACCAGGTGCAGGCCGGCGACGTCGTGCGATTCGGGTTCCGGCGTGCGGCTGTCGCCGAGGAACAGCGCGCTGGGGTCGAGGCCGTCGGCCAGGCTGACCGTCTCGGACAACGCGGGCGTCTCGGCCGGCGCCGGCGCCGCGGGCGCCGGCTCGTACGCGGCCAGGGGCTCGGCCGGCTCGCGCGCCGCAGGTGGCGGCCAGTAGCCCAGTTCGCCCAGGCTGTGTTCGGCCACGTCGAGGATGTGTTCCAGGCCGCCGCGGTGCTCGCGCGCGGCCTCGAGGTAATACTCCAGCGCGGCGAGCGCGTCGGCGAGCTGGTCCATCTGCGTGCTGCTGGGCACGCGCTGGTCGGCCAGCAGCTCGTTGCCGACGAAACGGCCGATGCCCTCGGCGATCTGCCCCGGCCGGGGCGAGGACAGCATGCGCATGGCGCCGGCCACCTCGTCCATCAGCGCCGGCGCGTCGGCCAGCGGGGCGTGCTGCCAGCCGGATTCCACGAAGGCGACGATGGCGTCCTTCACCTTGCCGGTGTTGGCGATCGCCTCGCGCATCAGGGTGGCGAGAATGTGGCGCGCTTCGCTGCGCGGCAGCAGCGTGGCAGGGGCCTCGTCGACGTGGCCGCCCTCGGCGCCGAGGCTCTCGATGTGGTCGTCCAGCGACGCCTCGACGTAGAGCAGCGCGCCGGCGACGTCGAGCAGGGTCTCCTCGTCGACCGGACGCACCCGGCTGGCGATGTCGGCCAGCACGCGGCGCTGCTCGGTCACCACCCGGCGCGGCACCGCCAGCGCCAGCATGCCGAGGGTGTCGCCGACACGGTCCAGCACCTCGGTCTGCCCGGCCAGCTGCGACGGGTCGGCGTCCTGCTGGCGCAGGAACAGGTCGAGCGCGTCCTTCACCCGCAGCAGGTCGTCCTTCAGCGCCTTGGCCACCGAGTCCAGCAGGGCGCGGTTGTGGCCGGCCATCGAGCCGCGCGCGTGTTCCAGCTCGCCGGCGTCGGGCAGCAGGCCGTCGAGGCCGTAGGCCTGCGCCAGCTGCGCCATCTGCGGGCTGCGCTGCTTGGCCTGCGCCACGATGTAGAGCAGCTTGCGGGCCAGGTCGTCGGCGTCGCCGCCGCGCAGGCTTTCCTCGCCGTGCTCGATCAGCTGGCGGATGCTGCGGTCGACCTTGCCGATCAGCTGGCGCACTTCGCCGGCCTGGCTCTTGAGCATGCCCTGGTCGAGGCCTTCCAGCACGCCGGCGGCGATCCACCACAGGCGGCGGCCGGGCACGCTGGCGCAGCGCGCGGCGATGGCCTGCAGGGTGTTGCGCATGCCGGCGAGCTGCTGCTGCGCGCCCTGTCCCCGGAACCACGCCAGCAACTGCTGCTGGAAGCGCAGGCGCAGCTCGGCGATCTCGCCGCGGTGGTGCGCGGCGTCGGCCGCGCTGGCGGCGGCGGGCGCCTGCGGCGGCAGCGGAGCGTCCAGGTTGGGCGTGAACAGCGCCGCCTCGGTCAATGCTTCCTGCGCGCGGCTGGCGCGCAGCTCGTTGAGCAGCGGCAGCAGCACCACCGGCACGTCGCGGTGGCCGCTGGACAGGCGCTCGAGGTAGTCGGGCAGCTGCATCAGGCCGCGCATCAGGGCGGCGTAGGCCTCCTCGCGCTGGGCCACGTGGCCTTCCAGCAGTGCGCTGGCCAGCGCCTCCATCTCCTCGGCGACCATCGCCGCGCCGTACAGCTCGACCATGCGCAGCGTGCCCTGCACCTGGTGCAGGTGTTCCGCGCAGGCGCGCATGACACCGCGGTCGCCCGGGTTGTCGACGTAGGACTCCAGCGCCTGGCGGGCGATCCCGAGCGTCTCGTCGAGCTCCGGCTTGACCCACTGCAGGGTGGTGAAATCGATGTGGTCTTGAAGTCTCATGCGCCCCTCACAACGGCTGCGCCGCAGCGCATCGCGCAACCGTCGAGGTTGCCCCCTGTCGTGTCACTGTGATCAGCCCGGCAGCTTGAAGTGGGCCACCGAACGCCGCAGGTCGCTCGCGAGCTGGGCCAGGTAGCCGATCGATTCGGCGGTCTGGCTGGCGCCCTGCGAGGTCTGCGAGGTGATTTCCTGGATCGCGTTCATCGATTGCGAGATGTCGGTCGCCGCCGCGGACTGCTGCCGCGCCGCGGTGGAGATGTTCTGAATCAGCGACGACAGGTCGTGCGACACGCGCTCGATGTCGCCCAGCGCGCTGCCGGCGTCCTCGGCCTTGCGCGCGCCGGCCACCACCTCGGCGGTGGTCTGCTCCATCGAGTTCACCGCCTCGTTGGTGTCGGACTGAATCGTCTGCACCAGCGTCTCGATGCGCTTGGTGGCGCTGGCGGAGCGTTCCGCCAGCCGCTGCACTTCGTCCGCCACCACCGCGAAGCCCCGGCCCGCCTCGCCGGCCGAGGCCGCCTGGATGGCCGCGTTCAAGGCCAGGATGTTGGTCTGCTCGGCGATGTCGTTGATCAGTTCCACGATCGAGCCGATCTCCTGCGAGGACTCGCCCAGGCGCTTGATGCGCTTGGAGGTTTCCTGGATCTGATCGCGGATCGAGTCCATGCCCGAGATCGTCTCGCGCACCACCTCGGCGCCGCGCGAGGCGATCTGCACCGAGCGCTCGGCCACGTCGGCCGACTCGGCCGAGTCCTTCGACACGTTGTCCATCAGGCTGGCGATCTGGTTGATCGCCGAGGTCGCCGTGCTGATCCGCTGCGCCTGGCTCTGCGCCGCGTCGGCCAGGTGGCGCGCGGTGGTCTGGGTTTCCTGCGCCGACGAGGACACCTGCTCGGAGGTCTCGTTGATGGTGGTCACCAGGGTGCGCAGCTCGTCGATGGCGTAGTTCACCGAGTCCGCGATCGCGCCGGTGATGTCCTCCGACACGGTGGTCTTCACGGTCAGGTCGCCTTCGGCCAGCGAGCCCATCTCGTCCAGCAGGCGCATGATCGCCTCCTGGTTGCGCTGGTTCAGCTCGGTGGACTCCTGGAAGCGGCGGCGCTGGTCGCGCACCAGGGCAAACACCAGCAGCAGCGCGAAGGCCACCGCGCCGACCGCGCCGATCACGCCCCACCACACGTTCGGGAAGATCCGGCGCACCGGCAGCTTGCCGATCTGGTCGGCCAGCTCGTTGGCGCGCAGCAGCACGTTCTGCGAGTCCAGCGAGGCCTGGTTGCCGGCGCTCTTCACCTCGGCGATGTTGGTGGCGGCGGCGGTCAGCTTGGCCAGCGGGTCGCTCAGCTTGTTCCAGCTGTCCTGCATGCCCTGCATGATCTTGCGTGCGTTGGCGTCGCGGATCTCCTGCACGCCCATTGCGGTGTTGCCGTCCAGCAGGCCCTTCAGCACCTCGCCGTAGGACTGCGCGTCGCGCGACAGGCCGTCGGCGGCCGCCTGCTCGGAGTCGCCGCCCTGCAGCACCTCCTGCACGCGGCGGATGATGCGGTCGGCCAGCAGCATCTGGCGCGAGGTGCCGAGCATCTGGTCGGCGCTGCCCTTGCGCTGCTGCAGGATGTTCACCACCTGCTCCATCTCGGAGTTCAGCAGCGGCAACTGGCGCGACAGGTCGTCGGCGCGCTGGCTCGAATCGAGCACCACCGCCTTGTTGGAGAGGATCTTGCCGATGTCGTCGTTGAGCTTCCTCCACGCCTCGTCGAGGCGGGTCACCGCGCGGCCGGCCGGGGTGCTGAGCTTCGCCTTGTCGGCATAGGGCTGCATGCCGCTCTTGGCGTCGCCCTTGATCAGGCGCTGCACCGCCGAGTCGATGGCGTCGCGCGCGCCTTCCAGCTCGCTGAACGAACCGGCGTTGCCGCCCGAGGACTCGATGGCGTATTTCGCCGTCTGCTGCGAAAGCACCTGGATCTGCGTGGTCAGCGCGACGGCCTGCCGGTCCTCGCCGCTCTTCACGGTGAGGAAGTAGAAGTCCAGCGCCGCGAAACCGATCGCCGCCACCAGCAAGACGATGAGGCCGGTATAGCCCCGTTCCTTGCCGACGCCCCCTGTTGTGCTCATGTGCTCACCTCACCCGTTACTGCCAATGCCGCGCAAGCCATCCGCGTCGGCCCGGGGCGATGCCGCCCCATCCCCGGCCACGGCTGGCGCCGGCCATGCGTTCGCGTGCGCCTCAGGCCGCGGCCTGGCGGAAATCCGGCGCCCGCACCAACTTGTTCATGCTGAACAGCGCAAAGCGCTGCTCGTCCACCGCCACCCGCTCCTCCGCGAAGCGCGACAGGCGCGGGTCGTCCTCGCGCTCGGCGTCGCGGTGCTGCTCGGCGTCCACCGTGCGCTGGCCGAACACCTCGTCCACCATCAGCGCCACGCTGCCGCCGCCCTGGCGCACCACCAGCAGGCGGGTGCGCTCGGTGGTGGCGGTGCGCTCGCCGAACAGGAAGCGCCCCAGGTCCACCACCGGCACCAGGTTGCCGCGCACGTTGGCCACGCCGAGCAGCCAGGGCAGCGTGCCCGGCACCGGGGTGAGCACGGGCACGGCGAGCAGTTCGTTGATCTCGTCGATGGCGCTGACGAAGGTGCGGCTGCCGGCGCGGAAGCCGATGCCGCGCCACAGGCCCGGCGCTTCCAGCTTCTCCGGCGTGCCGGAGGCATGGGCCAGCGACAGCCGCTCGTAGCGGGCCAGGATCTCGAACGGGGAAAGCGCGCTGTCGTTCATCGCCGCCTCCCTCACGCCGCGTTGGGCAGCAGGTCGTTGATGCAGGCCAGCAGTTCCTTCTCGTTCACCGGCTTGGTGATGAAGGCCTTGGCGCCCTGCCGCAAGCCCCACACGCGGTCGGTCTCCATCGACTTGGTGGAGATCATCACGATCGGAACGCCGGCGGTGGCCGGGTCGCGGCTCAGCGTGCGGGTGGCCTGGAAACCGTTCATGCCCGGCATGATCACGTCCATGATCACCAGGTCCGGCTGCTCCGCACGCACGCGCTCGATGCCCTCCTCGGCGTTGCCCACGGACTGTACGACATGCCCGGCACGCTCCAGCAGCGTGGTGAACACGCGAACGTCGGTCGGCGAATCGTCGATGATGAGGATATTGGCCACAGGTCCCCCTTCAGACGCTGCAGTCACAGGCTTCAAACCGTGCTGACATGGCGGTGGATGGCGCCAAGCAGCTCGTCGCGCGTGAACGGCTTGGTCAGGTATTGCTCGGCGCCGACGATGCGGCCGCGGGCCTTGTCGAACAGCCCGTCCTTCGAGCTCAGCATGATCACCGGCGTGGCGCGGAACTGGGGGTTGTTCTTGATCAGCGCGCAGGTCTGGTAGCCGTCCAGGCGCGGCATCATGATGTCGACGAAGATGACGGCGGGCTTCTGGTCGGAAATCTTAGCCAGCGCTTCGAAGCCGTCCACGGCCGTCAGCACCTCACAGCCTTCCTTCTTCAGCAAGGTTTCCGCCGTGCGGCGGATGGTCTTGGAGTCGTCGATCACCATGACCTTCAGACCGGCCAGGCCGTTGTTGCCTACGTTCAAGTTCACTCAACCCCCCCTGCGACCTGCCCAGGCTCAGGTGCGGCGCAGGGCCGTGGCCAGCGGCCAACAGCCTGCGCAGATGAAAAAACGGATCCGCAAACCCTGCGGGCGTCCTCGTTGCCTGCCGGGACGCCTCTGGCGTTGCTGTTTACTGCCTGACCGCCCATCCGTCAAGGACGATCCGACGCCAAGCCATTGTCCGGGCTCGCCTGCGCCGTGGCAACAGCGAGGCGTGCCGCAGGTCGCGAAATCGGGCTTCCCTTGCCGCGCGGGACTGCCTCGGCGAACATCCACGGTTCGGCGCGTCGCCCCGGACCGCCGGCAACGGAGATCTGCGATGGCCCTCTCGACCGCGGTGCTGATGGATCCCATCGGCGCCATCAAGCCCGCCAAGGACACCACCCTGGCCATGCTGCTGGAGGCCCGGCGGCGCGGCCACGCGCTGTTCTACATGGAACAGGGCGACCTGGCCCTGCGCGACGGCGCGCCGTTCGCGCGGCTGGCGCCGCTCGAAGTGCGCGACAGCCGCAGCGACTGGTTCACCCTGGGCGAGCCCACCTGGCGCGACCTGCGCGAGATGGGCGTGGTGCTGATGCGCAAGGATCCGCCGGTGGACGCGCAATTCGTCTACGACACCATGGTGCTGGGCGCGGCCCAGCGCGGCGGCGTGCAGGTGGTGAACGACCCGCAGGCCCTGCGCGACTGCAACGAGAAGCTGTTCGCGCTGGAGTTCCCGCAGTGCATCGCGCCCACCCTGGTCAGCCGCGATGCCGGCGAACTGCGCCGCTTCGTGGCCGAATGCGGCGAGGCGGTGCTGAAACCGCTGGACGGCATGGGCGGGCGCGGCATCTTCAGGGTCAGGGCCGGCGACAGCAACCTCAACTCCATGCTGGAGACCCTGCTGGCCGGCGGCATGCACGGCGAAGGCCGGCACTTCGCCATCGCGCAGAAGTTCATCCCGGCGATCAGCGCGGGCGACAAGCGCATCCTGCTGATCGACGGCGAGCCGGTGCCCTACGCGCTGGCGCGCATCCCGCAGGGCGACGAGTTCCGCGGCAACCTGGCCGCCGGCGGCCGCGGCGAGGGCGTGCCGCTCAGCGAGCGCGACCGCTGGATCGCGGCCCAGGTGGCGCCCGAGCTGCGCCGGCGCGGGCTGCGCTTCGTCGGCCTGGACGTGATCGGCGACTACCTCACCGAGATCAACGTCACATCGCCGACCTGCGCCCGCGAACTGGACGCGCAGTTCGGGCTTAATATCGCCGGTCTGCTGTTCGACGCCATCGAGAAAAACCCTGCTTGAACACCGCCGCGGCCCGCCCCAACCCCGACCCGATCGGCGCCACGATCCTGTTCTCGCTGCTGCTGCACGGCGTGCTGCTGCTGGGCATCACCTTCCATTTCGCCAAGTCCGCGCCCGGCCTGCCCACCATGGACGTGACCCTGGTGGACGTGGCCAACCGGCAGGCGCCGGACAAGGCCGACTTCCTGGCCCAGGCGAACAACCAGGGCGGCGGCGACAGCGACAAGGCGGCGCGGCCCTCGCAGTTGTTCTCCGGCCTGCTGCCCAAGCCCGACCCCGGCACCGCGCCGCGGCCGGTCGCCGCCAGCACGCCGAAGCCGGAAACGGCCACCCCGCAGCGCCTGGTCACCAGCACCGGCGCCGCCGGCTTCACCGTGGACAGCGACAACGACCACCCCGAGCGCGACACGCCCGACAGCGCCGACGCCGCGGAGCTGCGCCGGCAGCAGGAGATGGCCCAGCTCGCCGCCGAGGTGCGCGACCAGACCGAGGCCTACGCCAAGCGCCCGCACAAGAAGTTCATCTCCGCCAGCACGCGCGAATACGCCTATGCCGCCTACATGCGCGGCTGGGTCGACCGCATCCAGCGCATCGGCAACCTCAACTATCCGGAGGAGGCGCGCCGCCGCAACCTGCACGGCGACCTCGAACTCACCGTGGGCCTGAACCGCGACGGCAGCGTGCACAGCATCGACGTGATCCGCAGCTCCGGCCACCCCCTGCTGGACAAGGCCGCCGAGAACATCGTGCGGCTGGCCGCTCCGTTCCCGCCGCTGCCGGCCGACAAGCAGCGCGTGGACATCCTGTACATCACCCGCACCTGGCAGTTCCTGCCCGGCAACGTGCTGCGCAATCGCTGAACGTCCGACGGCGCGCCGGCGCCGGACTGGCTTACAATGACGCCATGAGCGCCCCCCGCCATCCCGCCCCCGGCCATCCCACCCTCGCCGGCCAGTTCCTGATCGCCATGCCCGGCCTGGCCGACCCGCCGTTCTCGCGCGGCGTGGCGCTGGTCTGCCAGCACGACGAGGACGGCGCGATCGGCCTGCTGGTGAACCAGCTGTCCGAATACCGCCTCGGCGACGTGCTGGCGCAGATGAAGCTCGGCTGCGACGATCCCGAGCTGGCCGACGCGCCGGTGCTGATCGGCGGCCCGGTGCAGCAGGAACGCGGCTTCGTGCTGCATCGCGAGCCCGGCCGCTGGGAAGCCAGCTACCGCATCAACGAGGACTGGTCGGTGACCACCTCGCGCGACATCCTGGTGGCGATCGCCGCCGGCGAAGGCCCGCGCCAGGTGCTGATGGCGCTGGGCTACGCCGGCTGGGGCGCCGGCCAGCTGGAGCAGGAACTGAAGGACAACGCCTGGCTCACCGCCGAGGCCAGCGAGCGGGTGGTGTTCGACACCCCGCTGGAGGAACGCTGGAGCGCCGCCGCCGGACTGGTCGGGATCGATCCGCTGCAGCTGCCCGGCTACGCGGGTCACGCATGAGCGCCCGCGCGGGTCGCCGCCCGTGAGCTGCGCGTTCGGCTTCGACGTCGGCAGCAAGCTGGTCGGCGTGGCCGTGGGCAACCGCCTCACCGCCACCGCGCGCGCGCTCTCCACGGTGGCGATGCGCGACGGCGAGCCGGACTGGACCGCACTGGACGCGCTGCGCGCGCAATGGCAGCCGGACACGCTGGTGGTCGGCCTGCCGCTGGCACTGGACGGCGCCGAGCAGCCCGCCAGCCGCCTCGCCCGCCGCTTCGCCGAACGCCTGCGCGCGCGCTATCGCACGCCGGTGGCGCTGGTCGACGAGCGTCACAGCTCACAGGAAGCCGCGCGCCGCTTCGCCGGCGCCCGCGCCGCCGGGCTGAAGCGCCGCCGCGACGCCGCCCGCATCGACGCCGTCGCCGCCGCGGTGATCCTCGAACGCTGGCTCGCCGACGCGCCGCCCGCCCCCGATTCCTCCATGCCCCCCACGCCGCCATGACCGCCCGCCTGCGCCACCTCACCACGCTGGAACACCTGCCCCGCGCCACCATCGAGCGCCTGCTCGACCGCGCCATCGCCCTGCGCGACGCCTGCGCGCACGGCACCCGCAAGCTGGACACGCTGGCCGGGCGCACCGTGCTCAACCTGTTCTTCGAGCCTTCCACGCGCACGCGCACCTCGTTCGAGCTGGCCGCGCGTCGGCTCGGCGCCGACGTGGTCAACTTCGACATCGGCTTCTCCTCCGCCAACAAGGGCGAGGCGCTGTACGACACCCTGCACACGCTGGAGGCGATGCACCTCGACGCGATCGTGGTGCGCCACAAGGTCTCCGGCACGCCGGACGAGCTGGTGCGCCACGCGATGAGCGGGGTGTCGGTGATCAACGCCGGCGACGGCAACCGGGCGCATCCGACCCAGGGCCTGCTCGACGCGCTGACCATCCGCCAGCACCGCCCCGACTTCGAGAACCTGACGGTGACCATCTGCGGCGACATCCGCCACTCGCGCGTGGCGCGCTCGGACGTGCACGCGCTCACCGCGCTGGGCACCAAGGAGATCCGCCTGTGCGGCCCGCTCGCACTGCTGCCCGAGGCGGCCGAGTTCCCGCACTGCCGCTTCACCGAGGATTTCGACAGCGCCATCGAGGGCGCCGACGTGGCGATCATGCTGCGCCTGCAGAAGGAACGCATGGCCGCCACCGAGCTGCCCGACGAGGCCGCCTACTTCCGCGGGTACGGCCTGGACAGGCGCCGCCTGGCGCGCGCCGCCCGGGGCTGCCTGGTGATGCACCCGGGCCCGCTCAACCGCGGCATCGAGATCGCCGACGAGGTGGCCGACGGCGCGCAATCGCGCATCCTCGAACAGGTGGCCAACGGCGTGTTCGTGCGCATGGCCGTGCTGGGCGAGGCGCTGGCGCGCTGATCCATGCGGCGGCATCGAGCCGCCGCCCGCGAAGCGGCGCATAATGGCGCCGCGACACACACCACACTGGGGAAAACTCGATGCGACTGATGACGCGCATGCTCGCGTTGGCGTTGGCTGGCGCGATGCTGGCCGGCTGCGGACACAAGGACGAAAACGCGCCGCTGGCCTTCGTGCCGGCCGACACGCCCTATGTCAGCGCCAACCTGAAACCCATGGAGGCGGACGCCCGCCACGCCCTGCTGGTCCAGGTCGATGCGCAGTTGCCCGCGCAACTGGCACAGCTGAACGACGCGGCGGACCGGCTCGCGGCCAGGGATCCCGAGGCCGCCAACCTGCTGCACGCCCTCGCCGCCTCCTTCCAGGACGACACGGTGGAGGGCTTCGCCCGCAACGCCGGCATCGACCTCGGCGGCCGCTTCGCCTTCTACGGCCTCGGCCTGTCGCCGGTGGCGCGCTTCGAGCTGAGCGACCCGAAGGCCTTCGACGCCTTCGTGGCGCGGCTGGAAACCGCCTACGGCAGGAAGTTCGACCAGGCCGAGATCGGCGGCCAGGCCTACCGCAAGGCGGCCGCGGGCGACGACGGCGTCGAGCTGGTGGTCGCCACCGTCCGCAAGCAGGGCGTGCTGGCGCTGCTGCCGGCCGATCCCGCGCCGGGCCTGCTGCGCCAGGCGCTGGGCCTGGACCGCCCCGCCCGCAGCCTGCAGGACAGCGGCGCACTGGCCGACCTGGCCAAGGCCAAGGGCTACCAGCCCTGGTGGATCGGCGAAATCGACCTGCAGCGCCTGCTGCCGCTGGCCGCCAGCGGCAAGGACCCGCTGTTCACCGCCCTGTTCCAGGCCGGCGCCCGGCGCGAATCGGCGAAGACCGGCGAGCCGCTCGCCCACCTCACGCAGATCCCGCCCAGTTGCCCGGCCGACGCCGCGCGCATCGCCGCGCGCGTGCCCCGGCTCAGCTTCGGCTACACCCGGCTGGACGCCGGACACCAGGACGGGCGCTTCGACGTCGCCCTGGCCAGCGACATCGCGCAGGCCTTCGCCGGGCTCAAGGCGGAGGTGCCCGGGCTGGGCGCCGAGGCCGACGCGCCGTTCGAGCTGAGCCTGGCAGTGCCGATGGACGCGGCGCGCCGCTTCTGGCAGGCCCAGGTGGACGCGGTGGCGGCCAAGCCGTTCGCCTGCCCCGCCCTGGCCGACCTCAACCAGGGTTTCGCCTCGCTGGGTGAGACCCTGCAGAAGGCCGCGATCCCGCCGTTCGGCGATCTGGTCGGCCTGCACCTGGCGCTGGACGATTTCGCCGCCGCGCCGGGCCGCGCCATACCCAGGCTCAAGGGGCTGCTGGTGATCGCCTCGCGCAACCCGGCCGGCCTGTTCGGCATGGCGCAGATGGGCCTGCCCGGCCTGGCGCAGGCGCGCGTACCGGCCAACGGCCAGCCCGCGGCGCTGCCGGCCAGCCTCACCCAGGCGCTGGGCGAGCCGGCCTGGGCCGCGATGAACGGCAAGGCGCTGGCGGTGGCGGTCGGCGCGGGCGAGGACGCCAGGCTGGCCGCGGCGCTCGTCGCGCCCGCCGGCGATGCCGGCCGCCTGCTGCGCATGCACCTGGACGGCGGCATGTACGTGGCCTGGGTCAACGCGATGGTGCAGAAGATCGAAAGCCTGCCCGCCCCGGCCGCCTCGTCGCCCGACGCTCCCGGCGCGGGCCAGCTGAATGCGCTCAAGGCGCGCTTCGCCGCGCTGCAGCGACAGGCCGGGCGCGTGCGCGACATCCGCGCCGAGGCGCACATGGACGGCGACGGCCTGACGATCACCAACCAGACCACGCTGAAGTGACGACGGGCGGCGAGCCGCGCCTGCGGTCCGCCGCCCCCTTCCCCGGCGCCGCGGGAACGCTTCCTTCGCCCGGTCGCGCGGCGCTCACGCCGCGGCCACGCGAAATTCAGATCCGCCCTGCTTCCCTGTGGCTGCGCGGCCCACATCCGCGCCCCGTCTCCCCGACGGCCCGTTGCCACCAGGAGGTTCCCCATGCCCATGTCCACGTCGTTCCGCAAGAGCCTGTTCGTGGCCGGCCTGGCCGCGGCCTGCGCCGCCGTGCCGGTGGCACAGGCGGTCGCCCAGGACACCGCCCCGCCGCAGACCATGGATCGCTCCACCGACAACCGCACCGTGCCCGGCAAGGTGGCCGACGGCTGGATCACCACCAAGGTGAAATCCGAATTCGCCGCCTCCAAGCGGGTCCAGGGCAGCGACATTTCCGTCGATACCGCCGACGGTGTGGTCAGCCTCGCCGGCACGGTGGCGTCGGCCAACGAGCGCAGCGAGGCGATCCGCATCGCGCGCAAGGTGAAGGGCGTCAAGCGCGTCAACGCCAACGGCCTGGTGGTCGGCCGCGACACCGGCAAGCCGCAGACGCACTGACCCGACACAGGAAAAAGGCGTCGGTCGGCGCCTTTTCCCTGTCGCCGCGGACGCTGTCCTCAGAGCCTGTTCACGATCTCCAAGTGCCCGCGCCGGGAGCTGTTGAACAGGCTCTCAGCGCTGCAGCATGCCGCCGCCGAAGCCGCCGCGGCCGTCGCGCGTCTCTTCCACCTCCACGCCCTCCAGGCCCGACGACAGCGTGTGCGCGTCGCCGCCCTGGGCCAGCTTGATGCGCAGGCGCACCTCGTTGGCGCTGTCGGCGTGGCGCAGCGCGTCCTCGTAGCTGATCTCGCCGGCGTGGTACAGCTCGACCAGGCTCTGGTCGAAGATCTTCATGCCGAGGTTGGTGGACTCGCGCATCACTTCCTTCAGCTTGTGCACCTCGCCCTGGCGGATGTAGTCCTGCACCAGCGGTGTGCCCAGCATCACCTCCATCGCCACCCGGCGCGCCTTGCCGTCGGGGGTGGGGATGAGCTGCTGCGCCACGATGCCCTTGAGGTTCAGCGACAGGTCCATGAACAGCTGCTGGCGCCGGTCCTCGGGGAAGAAGTGCAGGATGCGGTCGATCGCCTGGTTGGCGTTGTTGGCGTGCAGGGTGCACAGGCACAGGTGGCCGGTCTCGGCGAAGTTGATCGCGTACTCCATCGTCTCGCGCGTGCGCACCTCGCCGATCAGGATCACGTCGGGCGCCTGGCGCAGGGTGTTCTTCAGCGCGTTTTCCCAGCTGTCCGTGTCGATGCCGACCTCGCGCTGGGTGATGATGCAGCCCTCGTGCTTGTGCACGTACTCGATCGGGTCCTCGATGGTGATGATGTGGCCGGTCGAGTTGGCGTTGCGGTAGCCGATCATCGAGGCCAGCGAGGTGGACTTGCCGGTGCCGGTGGCGCCCACGAACAGGATGATGCCGCGCTTGGTCATCGCCAGCTGCTTGATCACCGGCGGCAGGCCCAGCTCCTCCGGCGAAGGGATCTTCGACTCGATCCGGCGCAGTACCATGCCCACGCAGTTGCGCTGGTAGAAGCACGACACGCGGAAGCGGCCCACGCCCTGCGCGGCCACCGCGAACTGGCACTCGTGGGTCTTCTCGAATTCCTCGCGCTGCGCCGGCGTCATGATGTTCACGACCATGTCGCGCGCCTGCTGCGGCGACAGCGGGCTCTGCGTGATCGGCACGATGCGCCCCTGCACCTTCATCGACGGCGCCACGCCGGCCGTGATGAAAAGGTCCGACGCCTTCTTGTGCACCATCAGCTTGAGGAAGGAAGTGAAATCGAAGTCGCTCATGGCTTTGCGTCCGGATTCGGGAGACGGGGTCCGGGGTCCGCAGGGCGCGCCCCGGCGGACCGCGGCGCCCGCCTCACTTGAAGATGTCCTTGTTCTTGGCGTAGCTCTGCGCCTGCTGGCGCGTCACCAGGCTGCGCTTGACCAGGTCCTGCAGGTTCTGGTCGAGCGTCTGCATGCCGTACTGCTGGCCGGTCTGGATCGAGGAGTACATCTGCGCCACCTTGTCCTCGCGGATCAGGTTGCGGATGGCGGGAATGCCGACCATGATCTCGTGCGCCGCGATGCGGCCGCCGCCGACCTTCTTCAGCAGCGACTGCGAGATCACCGCGCGCAGGGATTCCGACAGCATCGAGCGCACCATCGGCTTCTCGCCGGCGGGGAACACGTCGATGATGCGGTCAATGGTCTTGGCCGCCGACGAGGTGTGCAGGGTGCCGAACACCAGGTGGCCGGTCTCCGCGGCGGTCAGCGCCAGGCGGATCGTCTCCAGGTCGCGCAGCTCGCCGACCAGGACGTAGTCCGGATCCTCGCGCAGCGCCGAGCGCAGCGCCTCGTTGAAGCCGTGCGTGTCGCGGTGCACCTCGCGCTGGTTGACCAGGCACTTCTGCGAGGTGTGCACGAATTCGATCGGGTCCTCGATGGTGAGGATGTGACCGTATTCGGTCTTGTTGATGTGGTCGACCATCGCCGCCAGCGTGGTGGACTTGCCCGAGCCGGTCGGCCCGGTCACCAGGATCAGGCCCTGCGGCTGCTCGATCAGCTCGCGGAACACCTTGGGGCAGCCCAGGTCCTCCAGCGTCAGCACCTCGGACGGAATGGTGCGGAACACCGCGCCGGCGCCGCGGTTCTGGTTGAACGCGTTGACGCGGAAGCGCGCCAGGCCGGGGATCTCGAACGAGAAGTCGGTCTCGAGGAACTCCTCGTAGTCGCGCCGCTGCTTGTCCGACATGATGTCGTAGATCAGCGCGTGCACCTGCTTGTGCTCCAGCGCCGGGATGTTGATGCGCCGCACGTCGCCGTCCACGCGGATCATCGGCGGCAGGCCGGCGGACAGGTGCAGGTCCGAGGCCTTGTTCTTCACCGAAAAGGCGAGCAGTTCGGCAATGTCCATCTGAAATCCCCCTGGAGCCGGTCGGCTGACGTCGAGCGCTGCCCGTGCGGCGGAGGGGTGGCCGGCGGCGCTGGCGCCGTGCGGTCCGGGCCCCCGTTCCCGATGCAGCGTGCCGATACTACCCGCCGCGCGGGGCGGGCGACCAGCCTTCCCGGCACGCTGGCGCAAAGCGCCCCCGGGGTTTGAGCATCGCGTCACCAAACCGCGCACGCGCCGGCTCGGTTAAGGTATGCGCCTGGCTTTTTCGAGGACGCGGGAAATGACACGCATCGCCTTCATCGGTGGCGGCAACATGGCGCGCAGCCTGATCGGCGGCCTGCTCCGCCACGGCACCGCGGCGGCCTCGCTGCGCGCGGCCGAGCCGCAGGCCGCGGCGCGCGAGGCGCTGGGCCGCGACTTCGGCATCGCCACCTTCGCCGACAACGCGCTGGCCGCCGCCGAGGCCGAGGTGGTGGTGCTGGCGGTGAAGCCGCAGGTGATGCCGGCGATCCGCGAGGGCCTGCGCGATGCCCTGCAGCGCCACCGCCCGCTGCTGGTCTCGATCGCCGCCGGCGTGCGGCTGGACCAGCTCGAACGCTGGTTCGGCGCGCTGCCGATCGTGCGCTGCATGCCCAACACCCCGGCGCTGATCGGCGCCGGCGCCACCGGTCTGGTCGCCAACGCGCGGGTCAGCCCGCCGCAGCGGGCGCAGGCACAGCACATCCTCGACGCCGCCGGGCTCACCCGCTGGATCGACGACGAGGCGCTGATGGACACCGTCACCGCGCTGTCCGGCTCCGGCCCGGCCTATTTCTTCGCCCTGGTCGAGGCGCTGGAGGACGCCGCCGCGGCGCAGGGTCTGCCGCGCGACACCGCCCGCGCGCTGGCGGTGCAGACCTGCCTGGGCGCCGGCCGCATGCTGGCCGAGAGCGGCGAGGCGCCGGGCGAGCTGCGCCGCCGCGTCACCTCGCCCAACGGCACCACCCAGGCCGCGCTGGAAAGCTTCGCCGCCGACGACCTGCCGCGCATCGTGGCCCGCGCCGTGGCCGCCGCCACCCGCCGCGGCGGGGAACTCGCCGCCGCCCTCGACGGTCAGGAACGGCCATGACCTACCTGCTCAACGCCCTTGCCCTGCTGCTGCAGCTGGTGTTCGATGCCGCCGTGGTGCTGTTCGTGCTGCGCCTGGCCGCCGAGGCCAGCCGCGCCGACTTCCACAACCCGCTCAGCCAGTTCGTCTACCGCAGCACCAACCCGGTGCTGGCGCCGGTCCGCCGCGTGCTGCCCAACTGGCGGCGCATCAACCTGGCCGCCGTGCTGGTGGCCTGGCTGCTGATGCTGCTGAAGCGGCTGGTGCTGTTCGCCCTGTCCGGCTTCCTGCCGGCGCTGCCCGGCCTGCTGCTGGTGGCGCTGGCCGACCTGCTGGACTTCGTGCTGCTGTTCTACCTGGTGCTGGTGTTCGGCTGGTCGCTGCTGAGCATGCTCGCCGTGGACCGCTACCACCCCGCGCTGCGCCTCACCGGCAGCATCGTCGAGCCGCTGCTGCGTCCGCTGCGCGGCCGGCTCACCCTCGGCATGGTCGATTTCTCGCCCACCGTGGCCATCATCGCCCTGCTGCTGGCGCGTATCCTGGTGGCGCAACCGCTGCTGGACGCCGGCATGCGGCTGGCGACCGGCGGCTGACCGCCACCCGACCTTGGTCGGCTTGCCCCTGCCGCGAGCCCCGCGCCACCATGGCCGGGGCAACCGCACGGGGATCGGCATGAACACCGCACACGAAGGTCGGATGGCGCGCGCCGCGCTGCGCTGCGCGGCCTGGTCGGAACGCTGGTTCCCGGACGCCTGGGTGTTCGCCGCGCTGGGCGTGGTGATCGTGGCGGTGGCCGCGCTGGCCTTCGGCAGCACGCCGGCAGCGACGGTGAATGCGTTTGGCGACGGTTTCTGGAGCCTGATCCCGTTCACCATGCAGATGGCCTTCGTGGTGATCGGCGGCTACGTGGTGGCCACCGCGCCGGTGGTGGCGCGCTTCATCGACCTGCTGGCGCGGGTGCCCAGGAGCGGCCGCGGCGCGGTCTGCTACGTGGCGCTGGTCAGCATGCTGGCCTCGCTGCTGTCGTGGGGCTTCTCGCTGGTGTTCGGCGGCCTGCTGGTGCGGGCGCTGGCGCGGCGCGCGGACCTGCGCATGGACTACCGCGCCGCCGGCGCCGCGGCCTACCTCGGGCTGGGCGCGGTGTGGGCGATGGGCCTGTCCTCGTCGGCGGCGCAGTTGCAGGCCAATCCGGCCAGCATGCCGCCGGGCCTGCTGGCGATCACCGGCGTGCTGCCCTTCGGCCAGACCATCTTCCTGTGGCAGTCGCTGCTGCTTACTGCCTGCCTGATCGTGGCCTCGCTGGTGGTGTGCTGGCTCACCGCGCCGTCGGAGCGCAACGCGCGCACTGCGCAGGACTTCGGCGTCGCCGAGGCCGACGCGGCACCGGCGCTGCCGCCGCGCACGCGTCCCGGCGAATGGCTGGAATACAGCCCGCTGCTGTCGGTGCTGGTCGGCCTGCTGGGCCTGGGCTGGCTGGGCTACGAATTCGCCCGCAAGCCGGCGGTGACGGCCATCGCCAACCTCAACACCTACAACTTCCTGTTCCTCACCGTGGGCCTGCTGCTGCACTGGCGGCCGCGCAGCTTCCTGGACGCGGTGGCGCGCGCGGTGCCCAGCACCACCGGCGTGCTGATCCAGTTCCCGCTGTACGGCGGCATCGCCGCCCTGCTCACCCATGCCCAGGGCCACGGCGGCGCCACGCTGGCGCATCGCCTGTCGCAGCTGTTCGTGCACGTGGCCAACGCCGACACCTTCCCGCTGCTGATGGGCGCCTACTCGTCCATCCTCGGCTTCTTCGTGCCCTCCGGCGGCGGCAAGTGGCTGGTGGAGGCGCCCTACGTGATGCAGGCGGCGAACGACCTGCACGTGCACCTGGGCTGGGCGGTGCAGGTGTACAACGCCGCCGAGGCGCTGCCCAACCTGGTCAACCCGTTCTGGATGCTGCCGCTGCTGGGCGTGCTGGGCCTGAAGGCGCGCGACGTGGTGGGCTACACCTTCATGCAGCTGGTGGTGCACGTGCCGCTGGTGCTGGGCCTGCTATGGCTGCTGGGGCTGACGCTTCAATACGTTCCGCCCGTCATGCCCTGAGCTTGCCGCAGGCGCGCTATCGCCCCCCGCGAAAGCCGGGCAGTCGCCACCGGGATCCGCAGGCAGGGCATCCATCCAGGCCAGCAAGGGCGTGAACAGCCGATCGGTGCGCATCGGCAAGGTGAGGTGCCCTTCGCCGGGAACCTCCACGAAGCGCGCCCGGGGCGAGCGCCGTGCCAGGTCGCGCAAGGCGGCCGGCGGGATCAGCGTGTCATGCCCTCCACCCAGCACCAGGGTGCAGGCGGATGCGTCCGCCAGGGCTGCGCCCGGATCGATCCGCGCCAGGTCCACGCCCAATGCACGACCGGCACGCGCGACCGCCTTGTCGAGCTCGCGCCGGCTGATCCAGCGGGCCAGCCAGCGGTGGCCGAACAGGCCGCTGGCCGGCGCCCGGTGGATCGCGTCCACGGCATCGGCATACGGCTCCAGCGCGATCACGCCGCGTACCTGCAGCTGCGGCGCGGCGAACAAGGCCACCGTGGCGCCATAGGAAGCCCCCAGCAGGTACCACGGCCGGGGCAGGCGATGCGCGGCTTCGAGGTGATGCACCAGGTCGACGATGTCCCCCGCCTCGCGTGGTCCGTAGCCCACCGGGGCGTCGTCCGAACGCCCCTGGCTGCGCAGGTCGGGCATCGCCACCACGTAGCCCGCCCCGGCGAACGCCAGCCCCCAGCCCGCCATGGCGCTGCCCTCGGCGCCCCACGGATGCAGCAGCACGATGCTGCCGCGCGCCGGCAGCGGCGCCGCAGCCGCCTGCGCCTTGAAGTGGAAGGTGACGTGGAACGCCACGTGTCCGCCTTCACGCCGCTCCGAAGCCACCTGCGTCACGCCGTAATCGCGCGGCTGGCCGTACCAGTAGGCGATGCGCACGCCTTGCCGCGTCCGCATGGCGTCGTAGCGGAAACCCGCCTCTTCGAGCATCTGCCGGAAGGGCGCCAGCGACTTCTGGCTGGAGCGCCCCGGATGCTCGATCTGCCGCGCCACGAAGCCCACGCACCCGGAGAGCGCCAGCATCGCCGCGGCTGCGCATGGCACGCTCCACCATCTTCCCTGATGCATCCGCCCTCCTGCGATGCCGGATGCGGCGATCATAGCGCCCGCGCCACCGGCATCCACGGCGCTGCCGCACACTGCATGACGCCCCTCTCCCGGCGGGAGAGGGGCGCGAAGCTCAAAGCTCGCGCAAGGCCGTGGTCACCGGCATCCGCGCCGCGCGCACGGCGGGGAACAGGCCGCCGGCGAAGCCGATCGCCAGCGCCCATTTCAGGCCGGTCCAGATCAGCGCGGGGGCGACCTTGAACTGGAACATCACGTCGGTGAGGCCGTTCAGGGTCGAGGCGGTGTAGCCGTCGAACACCAGCCACACCACCAGCGCGCCGAGCAGGCCGCCGAGCAGCGCCAGCAGCATCGTCTCCAGCATCACCGACACCACCACCGGGCCGCCGCGGAAGCCGATCGCGCGCAGCGTGGCGATCTCGCGCGAGCGCGCGGCGACGGCGGCGAACATGCAGTTGAGCGCGCCGAACACCGCGCCGATCGCCATGATCACGCCCACGGTCAGGCCGACCACGCGGATCATCTTGGCCAGCCCCTCGGACTGCCTGGCGAAGAACGCGCGCGTGGTGTCGGCTTCCACCTTCAGCTTGGGATCGGAGGCCAGCGCCGCCTTGAACGCCGCGAACGCGCCGGCACCGGTCAGCTTCACCAGCACCGACTCGGCGCTGTTGCCGCGGCGGTAGGCGGAGGCCACTTCCTGGCGGTCGGCCCACAGCTCGGAGTCGTAGGCGTCGCCGGAAGCGAACACGCCGACCACCTTCCAGGTCTGCATGCCCAGCTTCACCTCGTCGCCCACGTCGAGCCCGGCGAACTCGCGTTGCGCGCCCTGGCCCACCACCAGTTCGTTGAGGCCCGGCTTGAACTTGCGTCCCGCGACGATCTTCAGCGTGGGGCGCAGCGCCCAGGCGGTGTCGTCCAGGCCGCGCAACTGCGCGTTGGCGTCGTCGTCCGAGCCTTTCTTGCGCAGGTTGGCGGCCACCACCAGTTCGGCCGAGACCTGCGGCTTGCCGGCGGCGTCGCGCGCGATGCCCGGCGCCTGCTCGATCGCGTCCACGTCGTTGCGGGTGAGCACCGATTGGGACTCGGAGACCGAGCCGCCGCGCAGCACGATCGCGGTGTCGTCGCGGCCGCCGCTCTGCAGCGTGGCCTGGAAGCCCTGCCCCATCGCCAGCAGCGCCACCAGCACGCCGACCACGCCGGCAATGCCGATCACGATCACCGACGACGAGCCCAGCCGCTGGCGCAGCGTGCCGACGCCCACCGCGGTCACCGAGCCCGCCTGGCGGCCGCCGCGGGTGAGCGCCATCCACAGCGCCAACGCCACGGCCAGCGCCACGGCGCCGATCCAGGGCAACACCGTCCACGCCACCAGCGCCACCACGACGAGCAGCAGCAGCCCGAGGTTGATCAGGAATTTCTTCATGGTTCGCTCCTCAACGGCCGCTCAGGGCATCGACGATGTTCAGGCGCATCGCGCGCCACGCGGGCGGCAGGCCCACCACCACGCCGATCAGCACCATCAGCAGCACGCCGGACAGCCAGGTGCTGCCGGCCACCGCATGCACCGGCATCATGCCGCCGCTGGCGGCACCGAGGCCCGGCACGATCAGGGTGACCAGCGCCAACCCGATCGCGCCGCCGAGCACCAGCATCAGCACGCCTTCGGCCAGCACCATCGCCAGCACGCTGGCGCTGGAGAAGCCGATCGTCTTGAGCACCGCCAGTTCCGACGTGCGCTCGCGCACCGCCTGCATCATGGTGTTGCCGGTGAGCAGCAGCAGGGTGAAGAACACCGCGCCCATGATCGAGGTGACGATCAGGCCGATGTTCACCAGCTGCTTGATGAAGGACGCCTGGAACGCCTGCTCGGTCTGCGCCCTGGTCTCGTGGTCGGAGTTGGCCGAGATGGCGTCGATCGACCTGGCCACCGCGTCGGCGTGCGCCGGGTCGGCCACCTTCACCACGTACCAGTGCACCGTGCCGGAGCCGAAGGCGTTGTTCTCGTCGAAGTACTTCCAGTGGAACATCATCATCTGCTCCCGCCCGGCCTGGCGCGGGTCCCTGGCGTGGAAGATGCCCACGATGTCGAAGGTCCAGGTGCTGCTGCCGCTGGACCTGGACGGGAAGATGGTGGACTGCAGCGGGATCTTGTCGCCGATCTTCCAGCCGAAGCGCCTGGCCAGCGCCGCGCCGACCACGGCGCCGGCGCGCGTCTTGTCCCATGTCGCGCGCTGGTCGGCCGGCAGGCTCAGCTCGGGATACAGGTCGAAGTAGTCCGGGCTCACCGCGAAGCTGATGACCTGGTTCTTCGGGTCCTGGTAGACGCCGCCGAACCAGTTCGCCGACGCCACCGCCGCCACTCCCGGCACCGAGGCGATGCGCGCGCCCAGGCTTTCCGGCAGCGGCTGCTGCATCGACATCTTGGAGTTGACGATCAGCCGCCCCGCGCCGGCCACGCTGTCGCCCGCGGTGAAGGCCAGGCGCACCGAATCGAGCAGGCCGAACAGCACGAACGCGGCCACGATCGACACCAGGGTGAGGAAGGTGCGCGACTTGCGCCGGAACAGCGCGGCCCAGATGAGGTGGAAATATTTCATGGCGTCGCCTCCTCCACTTTTCCTTCTCCCTTCCGGGGAGAAGGTGGCCCGAAGGGTCGGATGAGGGGCGGGTGCTCGCGGCGAGGTTGCCCAAGGCGGGCCTTCACCCAACCTCGCCGCGAGGGTGTCCCCTCACCCCAGCCCTCTCCCCGAAGGGGAGAGGGAGTGGTTGAGAGAGTTGCGGTGCACGCGTTCATGCCGCCACCTGCCCGGCCAGCGTGCCCTTGTCCAGGTGCAGGGTGTGGTTGGCATACTCCGCCGCCTTGGGGTCGTGGGTGACCATCACGATGGTCTTGCCGTGCTCGCGGTTGAGTGTGCGCAACAGGCCGAGCACGTCTTCGGCGGACTGGCGGTCGAGGTCGCCGGTGGGCTCGTCGCAGACCAGCAGGGTGGGATCGGAAACGATCGCGCGGGCGATCGCCACGCGCTGCTGCTGGCCGCCGGAGAGTTCGCTTGGCTTGTGCGAGGCACGCTCGGCCAGGCCCACCAGCTGCAGCGCGATGGCGGCGTTCTTCCTGCGCTGCGCGCCGGAGAGCCGGGTCAGCAGCAGCGGCAGTTCCACGTTCTTCTGCGCGCTCAGCATCGGCATCAGGTTGTAGAACTGGAACACGAAGCCGACATTGGCCGCGCGCCACTTCGCCAGCGCGCCGCCGCCGAGCTGGTCGATGCGCGAACCGGCCACGCGGATGCTGCCGCCGGTGGGCGAGTCGAGGCCGCCGATCAGGTTGAGCAGGGTGGTCTTGCCCGAGCCGGACGGCCCCATCAGCGCGAGGAAGTCGCCCTCGGCGATGTCGAGGTCGATGTGGTGCAGCACCTCGACCTTCTGCCTGCCGCGTTCGTAGACCTTGGAGAGGTCGCGGATTTCGATCAACGTGTCCATGCCGGCACTCCTGGTGATTGTCTTGCGGATCGAGGCGCGCCGCCTCAGGGCTTGTCGGTTTCCACCCGCACGCGCGAGCCGTCGCGCAGCGCGGGCGGCGGCGACAGCACCACAGCGTCGCCCGGCTGCACCGCGTCCGGCAGCAGCTTCAGTTCGCCGTAGTCGCGCGCCGCCGGCTGCACTGCGCGCTGCCGGACCGTGCCGTCCGCCACCACGAACACCACGCTGCGGCCGTCGCGCCGCACGATCGCCTTCGCCGGCACCAGCACGCCCCGGGGCGCCTGCGCCGCCTGCGGCTTTGCTTCCAGGAAGGACACGCGCACGCCCATGTCGGGCACGATGCGCGGGTCCTTCCGCTCCAGCGCCACGCGCACCTTCACCGTGGCCTTGCCGCGGTCGGCGGCCGGCACGATGGCGATGACGTGGGCGGGGATCTTCCAGTCCGGGTAGGCGTCGAGCACCGCCTCGGCGGGCATGCGGGGCTGCACGCGGCCGATATAGGCCTCGTTGACGTCCACGTCCACTTCCAGCGAGTCCATGTCGACGATGGTGCCCACGCCGGTGCGGGTGAAGCCGCCGCCGGCGGAGAGCGGCGAGATGATCTCGCCCACCTGGGCGTCCTTGGTGGTGATCACGCCGCTGAACGGGGCGCGCACCACGCAGTAGTCGAAGTTGACCTGGGCCTGCGCCACCTGGGCCTCGGCCGCGGCCACCTGCTTCTGCTGGGCGGCGAGCTGGGCGCGCGTGCTGTCGACCAGGGTGCGCGCCTGCTCGGCCACCTGCTTCGCCACCAGGCCGCGCGCGGCCAGCGATTGCTGCCGGGCGGCGTCGCGCTGGTCCTGCACCAGTTGCGCCCGGTACTGCGCCACCAGCGCGTGGGCGGCGGCGGCCTGGGCCTTCGCCGCGTCCAGCGCGGCCTTCCACGCGCTGTCGTCCAGCCGGGCCAGCACCTGGCCCTTCGTCACGTGGTCGCCTTCCTCGATCAGCACGGCGGTGAGGGTGCCGGTGATCTGGGCCGACACCGTGGCCTGGCGCCGCGCGGTGACGTAGCCGGTGGCCTGCAGCACCGCGCCGGCGCCGGGGTCGGAGGCCGGCGACACCGCGGTGGCGGTCCGCACCGCGATTGCGCGATGGCCGGCCATCCACCAGAAGCCGGCGCCGGCCAGCGCCAGCAGCAGCACCAGTGCACCCGCGATCCATGGCCAGCGGGACGGGCCGCGGCCATGATCCTCGCGCTGGTGCTTCTCGATGCGCAATGCCTTCAACAGCTCGGCGTGGCTCACCGTCGTCCCCCGGGGTTCCATGATGCGGGTACCGTAGCGAGGCGGGCCGGGCGCGGCCATGGGCGGTTATCAATCGCCGGCGGTGACAGCTGTCACCTGCGCGACTGCCCATGCGATTGGCTATGCCGAAGGACGCGGCATTGGTTATTGCCGCTTCGCCGGCATCCAGACATCCTGATGAACGCGCGGACCGTTCCGTGCCCACAGGGAGCACCGCCCATGACGAAATGGCCGCTTTTCTGCGCCGCAGCACTGGCCATCGGCGCCGGCGCCGTTCCATCCACCGCGGCGCGGGCCGCCGATGCCGCACCGAAGCGGTATTGCGACGCGCCCGTGTACCACCAGCTCGACTACTGGCTGGGCGACTGGGATACCTACCGCGTGGACGCCTCGGGCACGGTGCCGCCCGGTGCGAAGCCGGTGGCGCGCAACCGGATCGACCGCATCCTGGACGGCTGCGTGCTGCACGAGGTGTACCGGCGCACGGACGGCTACACCGGCGAGAGCTTCACCATCTACGACGCCACCCGCCACGTCTGGCACCAGAGCTGGGTGACCAACCAGGACGAGCTGCTGCTGGCCGACGGCGTGAAGCACGGCGACGGCATCGCGCTGACCGGCGCCACCCGCGACGCGCAGGGCGCGCAGTTGCTGCGGGTGACCTGGACACCGCAGGGCCGCGACCTGCGCGAGACCGCGGTGCAATCGCGCGACGGCGGCAGGACCTGGGCGCCGCTGTTCGATATCCTGTTCCGCCCGCACCCGCACTGAACGCGGCCAGCCGCTAGACTGGGCACATGGACTACGCCATCGATCCCCCGCCCCTGCCCAGCCTGCCGGTCGTCGGCAGCGCGTTGCGCTTCCCGGTGCGCCGCATCTTCTGCATCGGCCGCAACTACGCCGACCACGCGAAGGAAATGGGCGCCCAGGTCGACCACGCCGCGCCGATGTTCTTCTGCAAGCCCGCCGACGCGGTGGTGACCGACGGCGCCGACCTGCCCTACCCCTCCGCCACCGCCGACCTGCACCACGAGGTGGAGATGGTGGTGGCGCTGAAGGCCGGTGGCCGCGACATCCCGCCCGCGCAGGCGCTGGACAAGGTGTTCGGCTACGGCGTGGGCCTGGACCTCACCCGCCGCGACCTGCAGGCGCAGGCCAAGGCCAAGGGCCACCCCTGGGACGTGGCCAAGGCCTTCGACCATTCCGCGCCGGTCTCGGCGCTGCGCCCCGCCGCCGATGCCGCACCCGGACCGGACACGGAGCTGCGCCTGGCAGTGAACGGCGAACCGCGCCAGCACGGGCGGCTGGGCGACATGGTGCACGACGTGCCCGCGATCATCGCCGCGCTGTCCACCCTGTTCGAGCTGAAGCCCGGCGACCTGATCTTCACCGGCACGCCCGCCGGCGTGGCGGCGCTGCGCCGCGGCGACCGCTTCCACGCCGAACTGGCCGGCATCGCCACGCTGGACGGCCGCGTCGCCTGAGCGCCTTTATCGGACGATTCCTAGCCGGCAAACCCTGTGCCGTGCCGGCCCGCTGCGCTAAAGTCCCCCCGCCATCCGGCAGCAATCGGGGAGTAGAACGATGGGCATGATGAAGGAATTCAAGGAATTCGCAATGCGCGGCAACGTGCTCGACATGGCGGTGGGCATCGTCATCGGCGGCGCGTTCGGCAAGATCGTCACCTCGCTGGTGAACGACGTGATCATGCCGCCGATCGGCCTGATCACCGGCGGCATCGATTTCTCCAAGATGAAATGGGTGCTCAAGCCCGCCGACGACAGCGACCCCAAGCACAAGATCGCCGAAGTGGCGATCAGCTACGGCACCTTCGTCAATACCATCATCACCTTCGTCATCGTCGCCTTCGCGATCTTCCTGCTGATCAAGGCGATCAACCGCGTCCACAAGAAGGAAGAAGCCGCGCCCGCCGCGCCGCCGGCCGACGTGCAGCTGCTCACCGAGATCCGCGACCTGCTGAAGAACAGGCCCTGACGATCGCGCTCGCTCTAGCTCCGCCTCCTCTCCCCTCTGGGGAGAGGACCGAGGTGAGGGGCGGGTGCTTGCGGAAGCGCTGATCCAAAGCACGCTTCATGGGCTGAGCTTTCACAAGACTGCCCCTCACCCCAGCCCCCCAAGGGGAGAGGTAGAAAAGCGGGCATAATCGCGGCTCCATCCCGCTTTCGGAGCCGTCCATGCGCCGCCCCGCCCTCACCCTGCTCGCCGCCGGCCTGTTGCTGGCCAGCGGCCTCGCCAGCGCCGCCGACACCGTCATCCCCGCCGCGGCCGTCGGGACCGCCGAACAGCTGCGCGACAAGGCGCTGCACGACGACACCGCCTGGCAGGTGCTGGCCTCGCTCACCACCGAGGTGGGCCCGCGCCTCGCCGGCAGCGATGCCGACCAGCGTGCCCGCGACTGGGCGGTGGCGAAGTTCAAGGCGCTGGGCTTCGACAAGGTCTACACCGAGCCGGTCACCTATCCGAAATGGGTGCGCCGGCACGAGAGCGGCGCCATCGTGGCGCCGTTCCCGCAACACCTGGTGCTCACCGCGCTCGGCTATTCGCCGGGTACGCCGAAGGGCGGCCTCACCGCGCAGGTGGTGGGCTTCGACAGCCTTGCCGCGCTGAAGGCCGCCGACCCGGCCACGATCAAGGGAAGGATCGTCTACGTGGGCTTCCGCATGCAGCGCCACCAGGACGGCCACGACTACGGCATGGGCTCGATGGTGCGCGTGGCCGGCCCGGTGATCGCCGCGGCCAAGGGCGCCGCCGGCTACCTGCTGCGCTCGGCCGGCACCGACGCGCACCAGCGCATCGCCCACACCGGCGTCACCGGCTTCAAGCCGGGCGACAAGACGGCCATCCCCGCCGCCGCGCTGTCCAACCCCGACGCCGACCAGCTCGAGCGCGTGCTGGCCTACGGCAAGCCGGTGACGGTGAAGCTGGACCTCGATTGCGGCTTCGACGGCGAGTACACCGGCGCCAACGTGATCGGCGAGATCACCGGCAAGAAATATCCCGACCAGGTGGTCGCCATCGGCGGCCACCTCGACTCCTGGGACCCAGGCACCGGCGCGATCGACGACGGCGCCGGCATCGCCATCTCGATGGCCGCCGCCAAGCTGATCCACGACCTGCCGCAGCGCCCCGACCGCACCATCCGCGTGATCGCCTTCGCCAACGAGGAGATGGGCCTGTGGGGCGCGCGCGCCTACGCGGAACGGCACGCGAAGGACGTGGCGGACTTCATGCTCGGCACCGACTCCGACCTCGGCGCCGGCAAGGTGTGGCGGATGAGCGCCAGCGTGAAGCCCTCAGCGCGCCACGCCATCGAACAGATCGCCGCAGTGCTGAAGCCGCTGGGCGTGGCCTACGACGCGCAACGTCCCGGCGGCGGCGGTTCCGACCTCGGCTCCATGCACGCCAGGGGCATGGCCGCGCTCACCCTGAGCCAGGACGCCACGCACTATTTCGACTGGCACCACACCAGCAACGACACGCTGGACAAGGTCGACCCGAAGGAACTGGCGCAGAACGTGGCGGCGTATGCGGCGTGGACGTACATGGCCGCCGAGGCCGACGGCGACTTCGGCTCCGCGCCGGGCGCGTTCAAGGGCGACGGCGCGGAGGAGTGAGCTCCGCGCGGCGATAGTAGCCGCCGCCCGCCAGCACCTTCGGCACGCAGAAGGTCGCGTCGGTCGAGGCGATCGCCACCGGCACCGGCACGGTCCGTTCCACGCCGCCCGCCGCGGCGCAGTCCGTGTCCGGCGGCAGGCGGTAGTGGATGATCCGCACGGTGTACTGCGGGCAGACGTCCGAACAGGGGAACTCGGCCACCACTGGCACGCCGTGGTGGCGTCCGAGTTCCACCGTCCGCCCCATCATCGCGCGCGGGTCGAACGACTGGGCGGCGTAGGCCTTGAGCGCCGCGTCGTCCAGCGGCCCGGAGGCCTGCGCACGGGCAATGCCGCCCGCAGCGGCCAGAACGGCGAGCATCGCCGGAAACGCGCTGCGGATGCAGGCCATGGCGCTCTCCTTGGGTTGCCGGCCAACCTACTCCAGGACCGTCCCCGGGGCGAGCCCGGTCAGGCTGCCGCGGTCTTGGCCTTGCGGCCGAAGCGCCGCTGCAGCCGGTCCATGTACAGGTAGATCACCGGCGTCAGGTACAGGGTGAGCACCTGCGACACCACCAGGCCGCCGACCACCGCCAGGCCCAGCGGGCGCCGCGACGAGGCGCCCGCGCCCATGCCCAGCGCGATCGGCAAGGTGCCGGCGAAGGCCGCCATGGTGGTCATCATGATCGGGCGGAAGCGCACATGGCAGGCCTCGACGATGGCCTCGGCCGGCGACATGCCCTCCACCCGCTGCCGCTCCAGCGCGAAGTCGATCAGCATGATCGCGTTCTTCTTCACGATGCCGATCAGCATCACGATGCCCACGAAGGAGAACAGGTCCAGCGGCGCGTGGAAGATCATCAGCGTGAGCAGTGCGCCCACGCCCGCCGCCGGCAGGCCGGAAAGGATGGTCAGCGGGTGGATGAAGCTCTCGTAGAGGATGCCCAGCACCAGGTAGATCACGAACAGCGCCAGCGCCAGCAGCATGCCCATGCCCTGCATCGACTGCTGGAACGCCTGCGCCGTGCCCTGCACGCTGCCGGTGATGGAGGCGGGCAGGTCGAGTTTCCGCATCGCGCCGTCGATCTCGTCCACCGCCTGGCTCAGGCTCACGCCCGGCGCCAGGTTGAACGAGATGGTCACCGCCGGCAGCTCGCCCTGGTGGTTCACCGTGAGCGGCTGCGCCTTGCGCCGGAAGCTGGCCACGGTACTGAGCGGCACCAGCTGGCCGGTGTTCGAGGTGACGTACAGCTGCGACAGCACCGACGGATCGTCCTGCAGCCTGTAGGGCACCTGCAGGATCACCCAGTACTGCGTGGCCGAACCGTAGATGGTGGACACCTGGCCCTCGCCGAAGGCGGTGCCCAGCGCGCTCTGCACCTGGCGCATGGTCAGCCCCAGCGGCGCCAGCTTGTCGCGTTCCACCTTCACCGCGATGGCCGGGCCGTTGAGGTCGAGGTCGCTGGTCACGTCCTGGAAGCCGGGCAATTTGGCGAACGCGGCCAGCACCTTGCCGGACTCGTCGTACAGCGCCTGCAGGTCGGTGGACTGCAAGGTGTACTGGTATTCCGCCTTGGACGCCCGCCCGCCCACCTGGATCGCCGGCGGGTTGCTGATGTAGGCGCGGATGCCCGGCACCGCGGCGAACTTCGCCCGCAGTTCCTGGATGATCTGGTCGGGGCCGAGCCTGCGCTGGTCCGCCGGTTTCAGGCGCAGGAACAGCGAGCCGTTGTTGGTGGTGGCGCGCGAGCCGCCCGAGCCCACCGAGGACATGTAGCTGGCGATGTTCGGGTCCTTCGCCACGATCCCGGCCAGCCGCTGCTGGCGCTGCTTCATCGCGCTGATCGAGATGTCGTCGGGGCCTTCCACGTTGACGTGCAGCTGGCCGGTGTCGCCGGCGGGGATGAAGTCCTTGTCCACCACCACGAACAGCACCGCGGTGGCAACCAGGCTGGCGAAGAACACGCCCAGCACGGCGCGCGGATGCGCCACCGCCCAGGCCAGCGAACCGTTGTAGCCGTCGCGCACGCGGTTGAAGCCGGCGTCGAACCACAGCGCCACGCGCGACTTGTGCTCGTGCTCGGCATGCTTCACGAAGCGGCTGCACAGCATCGGCGTGAGCGTGATCGAGACGAAGCCGGAGATCAGGATCGCGGTCGAGATCACCACCGCGAACTCGTGGAACAGCCGGCCCACGATGCCGCCCATGAACATCACCGGCAGGAACACCGCCACCAGCGACAGCGTCATCGAGAAGATGGTGAAGCCGATCTCGCCGGAGCCCTTGATCGAGGCCTCGTACGGGTCCATGCCGGCCTCGACGTGGCGCACAATGTTCTCCAGCATCACGATCGCGTCGTCCACCACGAAGCCGACCACCAGGGTCAGCGCCAGCAGCGAGAGGTTGTCGAGGCTGTAGCCCAGTGCGTACATCACGCCGAAGGTGCCGATCACCGATACCGGCAGCGCCAGCGCGGGGATCAGCGTGGCCGAGGCGTTGCCCAGGAACAGGTAGATCACCAGCACCACCAGCACGCCGGCCAGCAGCAGGGTGAACTGCACGTCGTCCACCGAGGCGCGGATCGATTCCGAGCGGTCGTACAGCGTCTGCAGCCTGATCGACGGCGGCAGCGTGGCCTCGAACTGCGGCAGCACCGCGCGGATGCGGTCGATCGTGGCCACGGTGTTGGAACCGGGCTGGCGGTCGATCGCCAGCACCACCGCGCGCTTGCCGTTGAACCAGCTGGCCACCTGGTCGTTCTGCACGCCGTCCTCGGCATGGCCGAGCTGCGACAACCGCACCGGCGCGCCGTTGCGATATGCCACGATCAGGTCGTTGTACGGTGCCGCCTTCTTCAACTGGCCGTCCGCGCTCACCTGCAGCAGCTGCCGGCTGCCGTTGAGCGACCCGGTGGCCAGGTTGACATTGGCATCCGCGATCGCCTGCTGCACGGTGTCGATGCCGATGCCGTTGGCCGCCAGCCTGGCGGGGTCGACGCTGATGCGCACGGCGTACTTCTGCGAGCCGAACACGCTCACCTGCGCCACGCCGCTGATCATCGACAGCTCCTGCGCCAGCTGCGTCTCGCCGTATTCGTCCACGGTGGACAGCGGCAGCGTGTCGGAGCTGAGCGTGAGGTAGAGGATCGCCTTGTCCGCCGGGTTCACCTTGCGGAAGGTGGGCGGCGTGGGCATGTTGGTCGGCAGCTGGCGCTGCGCCGCCGAGATCGCCGCCTGCACGTCCTGCGCCGCACCGTCGATGTTGCGGCTGAGGTCGAAGGTCAGCGTGATCGAGGTCGAGCCCAGCGCGCTGGTCGAGGTCATCTGGCTGATGCCGGCGATGGTGGAGAACTGGTTCTCCAGCGGCGTCGCCACCGCGGTGGCCATGGTCTCCGGCGAGGCGCCGGGCAGGCTCGCGCTGACCGAGATGGTGGGGAAGTCCACGTTCGGCAATTCGTTCACCGGCAGGTGCGGGTACGCGGCCACGCCGAACACGATCAGCGCGATCATCAGCAGCGCCGTCATCACCGGCCGGCGGATGCACAGGGCAGGAAGGTTCAAGAGAGACACCCTCCCAACAAGCCGCACGGCTTCCGGTTACGGCATGGCCCGACAGGCGAACCCGCCCGGCCCGTTCGCTCCCTCTCCTCCCCGGGGAGAGGGTTGGAGAGAGAGGCCAACCCCGCGGAAAGCCAAGCCAACCTCGCGGCGAACAGGGCCAATCCCGCCTCGCCCCCCATCATCCCTTCACCACCTTCACCCGCGTCCCGTTGGTCAGCAGCATCTGGCCGTCGGTGACCACCTGCTCGCCGCCGTCCAGGCCCTTGCTGATCACCAGCCGGCCGCCGCTGCCCTGGCCCGTCGCCACCATGCGCTGTTGCACGCGGCCGTCCGCGCCGACCACGAACACGAAGCTGCCGTCGGGCGAGTTCTGCAGCGCCTCCACCGGCACCGTCACCACGTTGGCCAGGCGGGTGGTGGGCAGGCTCACCTGCACGAACTGGCCGGGCGTCAGCCGGTCGTCGGCGTTCGGGTATTCCGCCTTCAGCTGGATCGTGCCGGTGCTGGTGTCCACCGCGTTGTTGATGAAGTCCAGCGTGGCGGCGAGCGGCGCGCCCTTCGCGCCCGGCACGGAGACGCCCACCGCCACCTTGCCGCGCGCGTAGGCGGCCCTCACGCCATCCAGCGCGGACTCGGGCACGGCAAAGGTGAGGTAGATCGGCCGCACCTGGTTGAGCACCACCAGGTCGGTGCTGTTGGCGCTCACCTGCGCGCCGGGATAGACCAGCGGCGCGCCGGCGATGCTGTCCACCGGCGCGACGATCCGCGCATAGCCCAGCTGGGTCTGCGCCATCTCCACCGCCGCCTTGTCGGCCTTCACCGAGGCGGCGTAGACGCCCACGTTGGCCTTGTAGTTGTCGTAGTCGGTCTTCGACACGTAGCCCTTGGCCAGCAGCGGCGTGTAGCGCACCAGCACGGCCTGCGCGTTGGTCAGCTGCGCCTGGTCCTTCGCCAGTTCGCCGCGGGCCTGGTCGAGCTGCGCCTGCAGCAGGCTGGGATCGATCCGGGCGATCGCCTGGCCCGCCTTCACCCGTCCGCCGGGGACGAACGCCAGCGACTGCAGCTGGCCGTTCACCCGCGACTGGACGGTCACGGTGGAATACGCCTCGGCACGGCCGATCACCTTCAGCGCCAGGTCGAGGTCGCCACGCGTGGCCAGCGCCACCTTCACCGGCACCTCGGCGGGCGCCCTGGCCGCATGCGCCTTTTCGTGGCTGCCTTTCCAGCCGCGCAGGGCCACGCCTACGATGGCCAGCGCCACCACGGCCAGCAGGATCTTTTTCCAGGAATTGCGCTGCATGTTTTCTCCAGCCACGAGGCGCCGACACCACGACTGCACCTCTGATGCAGCAATGCCAAGCCCGAAAACGCGAACGTCGGGGACGTGCTCCGCAGCTAACGCGCGTGGACGCGATCAGTTGACGCCGGAATCCCATTCTGCGGCCATCGGCGGGCCTTCCCGGACGATACCAATGGCACATGACACGCGGCATGCGCCATGCAGCATGCCGCGTACGGCCGTCTAGCCGGCCGGATCGACAGGCTCGTCGGAGCCGTCCAGCGCCTGCAGGTTTTCCTTGATCCGCGTCAGCACCGCGATCATCTGCGCCATCTCGTCGTGGTCGATGCCGGTGGTGGCGTCGCGTCGCAGGCCGCGCGCGATGCGTTCCATGTCGTCGACCACCTCGTGCGCCTGCTCGGTGGCGTACAGGCGCCAGGCGCGGCGGTCCTTCGGGTCGGGCCGGCGTTCCACGAAGCCGGCGGACTGCAGGCGGTCGATCACGCGGCCCACCGCGATCGGCTCCATCTCCAGGAATTCGGCCAGCTCGGTCTGGCGCAGGCCGGGACGGTGGTACAACATCTTGGTGGCGCGCCACTGCGCCCGGGTCAGGCCGAACTTCACCGCGCGGCGGTCGAAGTGCTTGCGGAACAGCAACGTCACGTCGCTCAGCAGATAGCCGAAGGAAATGTCTTCCGTTTTCGCCATGTCGTACCGCAACCTCCACCGTTTGCCCGCCAAGCATAAGGCCTGTGCATGTCCATCGCCGTGATCGTCGCCGACATCGTGCGACTGGACGCGGACGCCATCGTCAACGCGGCCAGCCCCGCCCTGCTCGGCGGCGGCGGCGTGGACGGCGCCATCCACCGCGCCGCCGGCCCGGCGCTGCTGGCCGCCTGCCGCGCGCTGCCGGAAGTGCTGCCCGGCGTGCGCTGTCCCACCGGCGAGGCGCGCATCACGCCCGGCTTCAGGCTGGGCGCGCGCTGGGTGATCCACACCGTCGGCCCGGTCTGGCGCGGCGGCGACCACGACGAGGCGGCGCTGCTGGCCAGCTGCTATCGCGCCAGCGTGGCGCTGGCGCGGGGCCATGGCCTGCGCAGCCTCGCCTTTCCCGCGATCAGCTGCGGCGTGTACGGCTACCCGCCCGCCCGTGCCGCGGCGGTGGCGGTCGCCGCGCTGCGCGAGATGCTGCATGGACGCGACGACCTGCACGTGCAGTTGTGTGGCTACGACCCGCGCATGGGCGCGATCCTGCAGCACGCGCTGGACGCCTAGCACCCGCCCAGGTCGAACGGGTACAGCGGCGGCAGCGGCGAGCCCGGCTCGCCGCCACCCGGTCGACGCCATGCGAAGCCGTCGGCAAATGCCGCCACCAGATCTTCTGCCGGCGATGCCTGCGCGTTGCCGTATTGCCGGCGCTGCAACGCGTCGATGGCGGCGCGCTGCGCGCCGGAATCCAGCGCGGCGGACAGTTCGCCCAGGTGATGCAGGCCCGGCCGCTCCGACCGCGCCCAGGCCAGCAAGCTGCGCGCCTGCGCCGATGCATCCCCGCCGCGCGCCGCGTCCATGAACGCCTGGCGCAATGCGCGCGCGTCGCCGGCGGGCGCCGCGGGTGACGTGGGAGCCGGTGCCGCACGGCGGGCGCGCCGGCGTAGCCACCACCACGCCAGCAGGCTCAGCAGCCACAGGCCCAGGCTGGCCGCGGCGATCCAGCGCCAGCGATCGTGGGCGTGCCCGGTACCGGCCGGCGTATCCGGCTGCGCGGCGGGCGGCAGCGGTGCCGATGCAGCGGGCGACACGCTGGCCGCCCCCGCCGGCGGCGTGGCGGCCGGTCCGGCCCCGCCCGCGCCAGGCAACACGGTGAGCGTGCGGGCAGGAATGCGCGCCACCTGCTTCTGCCCGCTCTGCACGTCGAACCAGGTCAGGGTGGTGGCCGGGATGGTCAGCGTGCCGGCGCGCTGCGGCACCACGGCGAAGGCGCGCTCGCGCCGGCCCTGCAGCCAGCGGCCATCATGGGTGGTGCTGTCCACCGGACGGTCGGGGTACACCGTGGCGCCGGCCAGCGCGGGCAGGCTGGGTTCCGGCAGCGACTCGGCCGGCAGCCCCTCGGCCTGGACGGTCATGTGCAGGTTCAGCGGCTGGCCCACGTGCAGCGTGCCGTCCGCCGGCAGGCCTTCCAGCGCCAGCGTGAGCTGGCGCGCGGGCAGCCAGTCGCCACCGCCCCAGTCCGCCGGCGGCGCGGTCACGTGCAGGGTCACCGCGGGCGAGGCCGCCGTCACCGTGGTGCCGCCGAACAGGCCGGACTGGCCGAAGAAATCGCCCGGGTCCATCGGGTCGGACGGGTTGCTGGCCACGCCCTGGAACGCCAGCGAGGGCACCGTCAGCGTGCCGGCGTGCCGGGGGATCAGCGCGTAGCGCCGCTCCAGCACGTGGTAGCGCCGGCCGCCGCGTTCGGCGTCGTAGTCGACGTCCTTGCCGAGCTTGCGCACTTCCACGCCCGGCAGTTGCGGGTCGTCCAGCGAACCGCGGTCCAGGTTCACGTCGAAGTACAGCCGCACGGTGAGCAGCAGTTGCTGGCCCACATAGCCGTGGTCCGGCGTGGCGAAGGCCTCGACGAACACGTCCTTGCCGCTGCTCGCCGCGGCGTTCGGGTCCGGCGGCGTCACCGTCAGCTGCAACGGCTCGGTGTGTCCGTTGCCCACCGCCAGCGACGGCACCGTCAGCTGGCCTGCATGCTTCGGCCGCAGCGCGATGCCGATGGTGAACTGCGCGCTGCGCCGGCCGTTGACGATGCTGATGCTGCTGTTGCTGGACTGGCCCAGTACGTCGAAGTCCTTCGCCAGCGGGCCGAGGTCCGGTGCGGCCACCCTGTCGCCGCTGTCGATGGCGATGTTCAACGTGACCGTCTCGCCCAGCTGCACCTGGCTGCGGTCCAATGTGGCGCGCACGCCGGACGCCAGCGCCCAGGCCGGCACGGCGAGCAGGATCAGCAAGGCCCACAGGCAACGCCGGGTCATGGTCCGTCCTCCGTGGGCGCGCCGCCGTGGCGCTCCCGGTATTCGAGCTGGAACTTGCGCCGCAGCAGGGCGCCCGGATCGTCCGGCACCTGGCGCAGGGCCTGGCGCACGTCGGCGGGCAGCTTCGACAGCGGGTCGTCCGTGCTGGCGGCACCCAGGTCGTGGGCGGGTTGCCGTGCCGTGCCGGGCTGCGGCGGCCCCAGCGCCCGGTCCATCTGCCGGTGCAGGGCCTGCTCGGCCTTCGCCGCCTGCGCCTGCTGGGCGGCGCGCTGCTGCTGCGTCTGCTGCGGGCCCGTGCCATCCGCCCGGGCATCGGACGGCGGGGGTTCGCCCTTGTTCCCGCTGCCTTGCTGGGCGGCCGGCGAGGGCTTCGACGCTTCGCCCTTGTCGTCGCCCTTTGCGGACTTGTCGTCTTGGCCGGCCTTGCCGCCGTCGTGCTTGTCCTGCGACGCGCCCTGCTGGCCGCCCTGGCCCTGCGGACTCTGGCCCTGGCCCGAGGAGCCGGCGGACTTGTCCTGCGGGCCCTGGCCGCCCTGCCCGCCTTGCTGCGGCTGCTGTTGCGGCCGGTGCTGCTGGCGGCGCATCGCGTCTTCCACCAGCTGGCGGTTGTAGCGGGCGTCCTCGTTGTGCGGGTCCATCCGCAAGGCGCGGTCGTAGGCCTTGATCGCCGCGCGATAGTCCTGCTGCCGCGCCAGCGCGTTGCCGAGGTTGTAGGCCGCGTCCGCGCCCGGCGCCTGGCGCAGCGCCTGCGCCGCCGCCGCGTAGTCACCGGCCCGGTAGGCCGCCGCGCCGCGCAGGGCGGGATCGCGCGCCAACTGCTCCGCCTGCTTCGCCCGGCCCGCGCGCAAGGCTGCCGCCGCCTGCTGGTCGGGACGGCGCCACCAGTCGGGCCAGCCGGCAGCCTGCGCCGGCGCGGGCAGCAGCGACGGCAGCAGCACCAGCGGCAACAGCAGCAGCCAGCCGCGCCGGAAGCCCGCCGCGACGACCAGCAGCAGCGGCAGCAGCAGCCATGGCCCCTGGTCCTGCCAGGCATCGCCCCGCTGCACGACCGCGCCCGTCTCGTGCGCGGGCCGCAGCTCGCCATGCAGGACACGGATGTCGCCGTCGTCGTCGCGCATCGGCACGTAGCGGCCGCCACCGGCCGCGGCCAGGGCGGCGAGCGCGGCATCGTCGCGCTTCGCCAGCACCAGGTCGCCGTGGTCGTCGTGCAGGAAACCGCCATCGTTCAGCGGTACCGGGCCGCCCTGCGGCGTGCCCACGCCCAGCACGGACACGCGCACGCCTTCCGCGCGCGCCTTGCGCGCTGCCGCCTGCGCCGCGGCGTCGGCGGTGTCGGTGATCAGGACCAGCGAACCGGCATCCGCGCCGGCGTCGTGGATCAGCTTCGCGCCGCGCGCGATGGCCTGCGCGGCGTCGTTGCCGTCCACCGGCATGGTGTCGGGCACCATCGCCTCGAGCAGGTCGTCGAGGCTGTGCGCGTCGCTGGTCAGCGGCGCCACCACGAAGGCTTCGCCGGCGTAGCCGACCAGCGCGTTGAGGCCGTCGCGATTGGCCTCGAGCAGGTCGCGCGCCTTGTAGCGCGCGCGGTCGATCCGGCTGGGCGCGACGTCGCGCGCCAGCATGCGCTGCGACAGCGAGATCGCCACCACCTGCGCCGCGCGGTCGGCATACAGCGGTTGCGCCACGCGGCTCCAGGTCGGGCCGGCCAGCGCCAGCGCGCCCAGCAGCCAGCCCAGCGCGAGCAGGCCGGATGGCAGGCGGCGTCCGCGCGACTGGCCGTGCAGCAGGTGCGGCAGCAGCTCGGCGTCGGCCAGCCGCGCCAGCGCGCGCCGCGTCGCACCTTCGCGCGCACCCAGCCACAGCAGCGGCGGCAACGCGAGCAGGGCCAGCAGCCACCATGGTTGCAGGAAGTGGAACTGGCGCAGCGCCTCGCTCATGCAGGGCGCTCCCGCAGCCGCCAGCGCGGCAGGTTGGCCAGCATCAGCAGCAGCACCGCGGCCAGCAGCGGCCAGCGGAACAGCTCGTGGCGGGGACGCAGGCTGGGGCCGTGCTGCGGCATCGGTTCCAGCGCGTCGATGGCGCGGTAGGCGTCGGCGAGCTGGCCGCTGTCGGTGGCGCGGAAGAAGCGGCCGCCGGTCATGTCGGCGATCCGGGTGAGCATGTCGGCGTCGAGGTCGGCCGAGGGGTTGACCACCTGGCTGCCGAAGAAGCCGGGCACGCGCAGGCGGGTGGCGCCGATGCCGATGGTGTAGATGCGCACGCCGGCCGCCTTCGCCGCGCGCGCGGCGTCCAGCGGCGCGATGGTGCCGGCGTTGTTGACGCCATCGGTGAGCAGCACCAGCACGCGCGCCTGCTTGGGCAGCGCGGACAGGCGCTTCACCGCCACCGCGATGGCGTCGCCGATCGCGGTCTGCGTGCCGGCCAGGCCCACCGCGGCGCCCTGCAGCTGGGCGCGCACGGCGCCGAGGTCGTAGGTCAGCGGCGTGACCAGGTAGGCGTGGCTGCCGAACAGGATCAGGCCCAGTTCGTCGCCGCTCCGCCGCGCGATGAAGTCGCCGGCGATCGCCTCCACCGCGCCGAAGCGGCTGACCGGCTGGCCGGCCAGCTGCATGTCCGGCGTGTGCATGCTGCCGGACAGATCCACCGCCAGCATCAGCGCGCGGCCGCTGCGCTGCTGCGCCTGCGGCGGTCCCAACCGTTGCGGACGGGCCGCGGCGGCCAGCAGGCACAGCCAGGCCAATGCCAGCAGCCACGGCGTGGCGCCGCGCACGGCGGTCCGGGCCGCCTGCGGCAGCTGCAATCCGGCCTGCGGCAGGCGCAGCGCCTGTCCGGGCAGCACCGGGCGCAGCCAGCGCCGCAGCAGCCAGGGTAGCGGCAGCAGCACGAACACCCAGGGCCAGGCGAACTCAGGCATGCGTCACTTCCCTCGGCCGGCGCCGCCAGGCCGCGGCGAGCCAGGCGCGGGTGGCCGCCAGCGCCGCGTCACGATCGAAGGCCGCCTGCGGACGGTACAGGTCCCGTTCCAGCGCGAGCAGCGCGTCGAGCACGCCGGCCCGCACGGGCACGCGCGCCAGCGTGCGCCGCCACGCCTCGCCGCGCTGGTGCACGGCCTGCGCGTCGTAGCGGCGCGCCGCGCGACGCAGCAACTGGTGCAGGCCAAGCGCCAGGGCTGCATCGTCGCCGGCGTGCCGCGCCGCCAGCGCGTCCACCTCGGCCAGCACGCGGCGGCATGCGGCGCGCCGGCGGCGCCAACGCAGGACGAAAAAGAATCCGGTGCCGAGCAGCGCCAGCAGCAGCGCCGCCAACACCCACCAGCCAGGCGCCGGAGGCCACCACGGCGGCGCGGGCGGCAGGTGGATGTCGCGCAGCGGCAGCGGTTGCGGCGGCCTCATCGCCGCAGCTCCGGTGCACGCAGCAGGGCGACCACGGCATCGCCCACGTCGTCGCGGGTGTCGATGGTGCGAATGGGCAGGCCCAGCGCGCGCGCCTGCGCATGCAGGCGCGCCCGGCCTGCGCCGAGGCTGGCCTGGAAATCGCGCCGGTCGCGTTCGGACAACAGCGTCACTTCGCGGCGCTCGCCCGCGTGCTCGAACGGGTAGCGACCGGGCGGTGGCGGCGCCAACTCCAGCGGGTCGGCCACCGCCAGCACGCGCACCGCCGCGCGCCGCGACAGGTCCAGCAGGCGGCCGTGCGCGGCTTCGTCGCAGCTCCAGCCGTCGCTTATCAGCAGCACGCGGCTGGCGCCATGTTGCAGGCGGCTGGCGCGCAGCAGCGCGGCGGACAGCGGTTCCTCGCCATCGGCGGGCAAGGCGTCCCATTCGGCCAGCGCGCCGCAGGCCGCCAACGCGCCGCGCACGCCTCCACGCGGACGCAGCAGCCGGCCGTGACCGCCGAAGGCCAGCAGGCCGACCCGTTCGCCGGCCCGCACCGCGCACCACGCGGCCAGCGCCGCCGCGCGCGCCGCCTGCACCGACTTGAACCGCACGCGGGTGCCGAAGCGCATGCCGGCGTGGCTGTCCAGCAGCACCAGCAGGCGGCCCTCGCGCTCTTCCTGGAACAGCTTGGTGTGCAGCTTGCCGCTGCGCGCGGTGAGCCGCCAGTCGAGCCGGCGCACGTCGTCGCCGGGCTGGTAGGCGCGCGATTCGGCGTAGTCCATGCCGCGACCGTACAGGCGGCTGGACTGTCGTCCCGAACGCAGGGCCCGGCTCTCGACCGGGGCCAGCGCGGAATGCGCGGCACGGGCGCGCAGGGCGATCAGTTCGTCCAGGTCGACCCGCGTGCGGCCGTCGCCACGGGACGCTGGCGTGGGCACGGCGTTCACGGCAAGGGCACGAGATCCAGCAGGCGGTCGATCGCCTGGTCGCTGTCCACGCCCTCGGCCTCGGCCTCGTAGCTGGTCAGGATGCGGTGGCGCAGCACCTCGTGCGCGATGGCGTGCACGTCCTCGGGCAGCGCGTAGTCGCGCCCGGCCAGCCAGGCGCGGGCGCGCGCGCAGCGGTCCAGCGCGATGGTGGCGCGCGGACTGGCGCCCCACGCGATCCAGCGTTTCAGCTCGGGGCCGTAGCGGCCCGCGTCGCGGCTGGCCAGCACCAGTTGCGCGAGGTATTCCTCCAGCGCCGGCGCGACATGCACGGCCAGCGCGGCGTCGCGCGCGGCGAACACGTCGGCCTGGCTGAGCAGCGCCGCCGGCGCGGGCCGCGGGTGCAGTTGCCGGCGCGCCTGCTCGCGCGCCAGGCGCAGGATGGCCAGCTCGGACGCTGCGTCGGGGTAGCCGATCTTCACGTGCATCACGAAGCGGTCGAGCTGGGCCTCCGGCAGGGCGAAGGTACCTTCCTGCTCGATCGGGTTCTGCGTGGCCATCACCATGAACAGCTCGGGCAGTTGCCAGGTGCTGCGCCCGACGGTGATCTGCCGTTCCGCCATCGCCTCCAGCAGGGCCGACTGCACCTTGGCCGGCGCGCGGTTGATCTCGTCGGCCAGCACGATGCTGTGGAACAGCGGTCCGCGCTCGAACTCGAAGGCGCCCGACTGCGGCCGGAACACGTCGGTGCCGGTGAGGTCGGCGGGCAGCAGGTCGGGGGTGAACTGCACGCGGTGGAAATCCGCCTCGATACGCGCGGCCAGCGCCTTCACCGCGGTGGTCTTGGCCAGTCCCGGCGCGCCTTCCACCAGCAGGTGGCCGTCGGCGAGCAGCGCCACCAGCAGGCAGTCGATCAGGTGCGGCTGGCCGACGACGCTGCGCTGCAGGTCCTCGCGCAGCCGCGCGAAGGCCTGCTGCAATCGGCTTGCGGCCGGACTCTCGGGCATGTCCATCGTATGGGGTCCATTCGGCATGACGTCGTTGTTGACCGCAGCAGGGGCCGAAAGTTTGCCATGCGACTGGATGCCGCGTATTGACGCTGACCCTGAAACGCGAAGGGGCGGCCGGCGGCCGCCCCTTCGCATCCTCATGCGCCTCTTACTGCAAATTGTCGTTGAGGATGCGTGGCGTTACAAAGATCAACAATTCAGCCTTGTCGTTCTGGCGCGTAGTCTTGCGGAACAGCGTGCCCAGAACCGGGATGTCGCCCAAACCCGGTACCTTCGCCACCGAGTCGTTCTTGGTGATCTCGTAGATGCCACCCAGTACTACGGTCTGGCCATTGTCCACCAGCGCGGAGGTATTAACCGAGCGCGTATCGATCAAAGGCACCTGGCCGTTGGGTGTGTCCACCATCTTGTTCAGCGCATCCTTCTTGACATTGATGGCAAGATAGATACGGCTGTCGGCAGTGATCGTCGGCGTCACGCGCAGCTCAAGTACGGCTTCCTTGAACTGCACCGATGCAGTCGGCGTGCCCGAGTTGCCCACGCTGCCCTGATAGGTCACATAGCCAATTTCCTGACCCTGCTTGATGTCCGCCTCCTGCTGGTTGGCGGTAATGACGCGAGGGCTAGAAATCACTTCGCCGCGTCCCTCGGTCTGCGCTGCGGACAGCTCCAGATCAAGCGCATAGTTCTTGCCGAGGATGGCCATGCCCAAAGTGCCTGCCGCAGAGGAAACCGGCAGGTTGACGTTGAAGCCGCCAGGGCTGGTTGCGCTGCCGGTGCTGCCGTTGCTTCCCGACGTGCCCCCCCCCAGCGGACCACCAATCTGGATGACCTGACCGCTCGGATTGGTTCGTTGGGCGTTCGCCCCCCACTTGACGCCCAAATCACGTTCGAACTGATCGGTAGCTATCACGATGCGCGACTCGATCAGCACCTGGCGTACCGGCTTGTCCAGTTCGGCGACCAGCTTGCGCACTTCCACGGTCTTCTCGGCCGTATCGTTGAGCAGCAGCGTATTGGTGCGCTGGTCGTAGGAGACGCTGCCGCGCGGCGACAGGAAACCCCGGCTGCTGTTCGCCGAACCCGCGCTGCCACTTCCGTTGCCGCCCCCCTGCATACTGCCCGTGGTCAGCAGCTTGGCGATCTCGGAGGCCTTGCCATAGCTGATCGGGATATAGCTGGTGATCAGCGGAGCGTTGTCCTCAGCCTTGATGCGCGCATCGGCCACGCTCTGCTCGTAGTCGGCCAGTTCCTTCTGCGGCGCGATCCACACCACGTTGCCGTCGCGGCGCTTGTCCAGGCCCTTGGCGCGCAGGATCACGTCAAGCGCCTGGTCCCACGGCACGTTGACCAAGCGCAGGGTGACGCTGCCGCCCACCGAGTCGGAGGCGACCAGGTTCAGCCCCGACACGTCGGCCAGCAGCTGCAGCGCCGAACGTACCGGGATGTCCTGGAAGTTGAAGGTGACGCGGCTGCCCGTGTACACCGGCTGCTGGCCCTTCGCGGCGTCGGTCTTGGCGTCGGACTTCTTCGGCGCGATCTCCACCACGTACTGCTCGCCGGTCTGGTAGGACGAGGTGTCCACCGTGCCCTTGACGGCGATCTCCATGCGTGCGCCATCCGGAGTGGCGTGGGTGGCGATGGACTGCACGGGCGTGGCGAAGTCGAGCACGTCCAACCGCTGCGCCTGGCTCGGCGGCAAGTGCACGTGGTCGAGGTCGACCACGACGCGATCGCCTTCGCGACGCATGTTGGCGTGCGCGCCGGGACCAGCGAAGTCGATCAGGACGCGGCCGGCGCCATCCTTGCCGCGGCGGAAGTCGATGTTGCTGACTGCGGGGCCGTCGGTCGCCGAGGGCAGTGCCTTGGACGGATCGATGGTGGACGCCGTGGTGGTCGGCCCGGCATCGCTGCCGTTGTTGACGGTGAGCACCAGGCTGTCGCCTTCCACCTTGGTCTGGTAGGTGGAGCTGCGCATCAGTTCGACCAGCACGCGCGTGCGCCCGCCGGCGGAGACCGCGGTGACGCCCGAGGTGGAGCCCACGCCGACGTCGGTATGCCGCGCCGCCGCGTTGGCGGTGTCGGGCAGGTCCACCGCGATGCGCGGCGGGTCGTCGGTGGTGAAGATGCGCGGCTGCGGCACCGGGCCGTTGGCGAAGTCCAGGTGCAGCGCGACGCGCCCCCCGGGCAGCGTCTCGGCATGGATGTCCTTCAGCGTGGTGGCGGCCGTCGCGGCGTTGGCCCAGGCCGCGCCGCCGACAAGCAGGCCGGCCAGCAGGCAACGGCTCGCCAGGCGCTTGGCAGGGCTGCGGAGGGTTTGGATTCGGTTGGTCATTGCATCAGCCCCTGTAAGCCTATTTCTCGCCGAGCGCGATGCTGGCGGGACGTTCCATCCAGCCACCATTGCCGTTGGGAACCAGTTCGACCAGGTCCACGTGGTCCGGCGCCACCGTGGTGACATGGCCGTAGTTCTGGCCCATGTACTCGTTGACGGTGACGCGGTGGATCACGCCGCCCGGATCCTTGATCAGCGCCTGGATGCCCTTGCCGACACCGATGGTGCCGACCATCTTCAGGCTGTCCAGCGCGAACATCTCCAGTGGCTGCTTGGGCCGGTCCTGGTCGGGCCGCGGCCCGGAGGCGCTGGATTGCTCCTCCGCCGGGCTCGGACTGAACGGGTCACGCTTGTCCTGGTCCTGATAGGTGAAGGTCTCGAAGGTCTTGATCACCGGCAGCGGCGGCAGCGGCGCGCCCTTCAGCGACTTTTCGTGCGCCACCCAGGCGCGCAGGTCGGACGTGCCGCGGGTGCAGCCGCCCAGCACCAGGGCGGCGCCCAGCATCAGCGCGGCGCGGGCCGCGCGGGCGGGCTTGATGGCAGCGATGATGTTCATTTCCGCGCCCTCGCCTTGCCGTGGGCCGGTTTCTTGCCGCCCTCGTTCGTTTCGCTGTCGTCGAGATAGCGGTAGGTCTTCACCGTACCCTGCAGCACCAGCTGCTCGTTGGCGGTCGGCTCCGCGCCCTTGGCCGGCGCGTGCAGCGGCGTCAGCGACACGTCGTGCATGGTCAGGATCACCACCCGTGGCAGCGAGGCCACGTCGCTGATGAAGGTGCCGAACTGGTGGTAGGTGCCGACCATCTTCAGCTTGATCGGCTTCTCGGCGTAGAAGTCCTTCGGCGTTTCGGGACCCGGCTGGAACAGGTCGGTTTCCAGGCCGGCCGACAGCGCGGCCTGCGAGATGTCCACCAGCAGTTCCGGCATCTCGGTCTTGCTGGGCAGCTGGCGCAGCAGCTGGCGCAGCATGTCCTTCATCTCGCCGAGCTGCTGCTGCAGCGCCTCGAGGTTGACCGCCTTGGCCTGCTTCTGTGCGAATTCCTGCTTGAGCTGTATTTCCTTGTTCGCCAGGGAGGCCAGCTCGTCCTGCTGGTTGCTGACGTGCAGGTACCAGCCGAAGAACGCGATGACGGCGAACACCAGCACGGTGAAGAAGACCTTGACCGACTTCGGCCAGCCGCCAATGTTGTTGCGGTCGAGATTGCGCAGGTCGTCGAGGAGTTTCATCACTTGGCCCCTCCCTTGGCGACGTCATGGGCGGGAGCGGCTGCGGGCGCAGCGGCGGGCTTCGCCGGCGTCGCCGAGACCGCGGGCGCGCCCGTCTTCGTATCCGGCGCGGCCTTGCCGGCCTTGTCCTTGCCGTCCTCGTCCTGCTTGGGCCGGTTCAGGGCCACGGTCAGGCCGAAGCTGTAGGGCATGCGGGTGGAGGCGTGGGTGTTCTCGGTCTTGCTGAGGTCGGCGTGCCCCATCCAGGGCGAGTCCTCGATGTTGCGCATGTACTCGGCCACGCTGGCGTTGGACTGGGCCACGCCGTTGAGCACCATCGACTGGCCGTTCTGCTTCAGCTCGGAGAGACGCGCGCTGGAGGGGATGGTCTTCACCAGCTCGTCGAACAGGTGGACCATCTGCGAACGGTTGGCCTGCAGCTGCTCGATGATCTGCTTGCGCGCCAGCAACTGCGAACGGACCCGGTCGAGCTCGTTGATCTTGGTGATCTTCACGTCCACCTGCTTGATCTCGTTCTGCAGGTAGGCGTTGCGTTCGTTCTGGTTGTCGATGCGCATGCCCATCCAGAACGACCACAGCAGCACGAACAGGACGCCGGCCACGAAGGCGGCGCCCAGCTGCATGAAGAATTCGCGCTCGCGCTGCTTGCGGCGCTCGGCGCGCCACGGGAGTAGGTTGATGCGGGTCATCAGTCGAAGCTCCTCAGCGCGAGTCCGACCGCGATCATCAGCGCCGGCGCCTCCTGGGCCACCGTCTGGGCCTGGACGCGCGAGGACAGCGACATGCGCGCCAGCGGGTTGGCCACCACGCAGGGCACGCCGAGCTGCTCCTCGAGCATGCCGTCGATGCCCTCGATCGAGGCGCAGCCGCCGGCCAGCACCACCTGGTCGACCTTGCTGTACTCGCTGCCGGCGTAGAAGAACTGCAGCAGGCGGCTGATCTGCTGCACCAGCGATTCCTTGAACGGCTCCAGCGCCTCGGTCTCGTAGGACTCGGGCAGGCCGCCCTTGCGCTTGGCGCGGCCGGCCTCCTCGTAGGACAGGCCGTAGCGGCGCATGATCTCGTCGGTGAGCTGGCGGCCGCCGAACACCTGCTCGCGCGAGTAGATGGTGCGCTGGTTGCGCAGCACCGACAGCGTGGTCATGGTGGCGCCGATGTCCACCACCGCCACCAGCGCGTCGCGACCCACGTCGAGCTGGTCGGCGATCAGGGCGAAGGCGTTCTCCATCGCGAAGGCCTCCACGTCGACCACCTGCGCGGTGAGCCCGCCCAGGTCCAGCGCGGCCACGCGCATGTCGACGTTCTCGGTGCGAGACGCGGCCAGCAGCACGTTGTTCATTTCCGGGTTGTCGCGCACCGGCCCCAGCACCTCGAAGTCGAGGCTGACCTCGTCGATGGGATACGGGATGTACTGGTTGGCCTCGACCTGGATCTGGCCTTCCAGGTCGTCCTCGGACAGGTCGCTGGCCATCGGCACGACGCGGGTGATCACCGCCGAGCCGGCCACGGCGGCGGCGGCGTGCTTGAGCTTGGAGCCCGAACGCGCCAGCGCGCGCCGGATCGCCTCGCCCACCGCCTCGACCTCGACGATGTTCTTCTCGACCACCGCATGGGGCGGGAGCGGCTCGACCGCGTAGTGCTCCACGCGGTAACGGCCACCCGTCTGGCTGAGCTGCAGCAGCTTGACGGCGGTCGCACTGATGTCGACGCCGACCAGCGGCGGCTTCTTGGGTGTAAAGAGACCCACGGTTTTCCCCCTTGCCCCTGCGGCTGCGGCCACGGAAGTGGCGAGCCTGCCAGGGATTAAAGCCAAAATTTAACGCAATCGCAACGGCCTACGCGATCTTTCTCGACTCCATGGCGTGATGGTCTGCACATTTGCGCCATCGCGTTTTCGGCCTGTACACCGGGGTCCGTCGGTGCGTCGTCCCTGTGAATGAATGGTGCAACATCTATACTCTGGCGTGTTTTGACTCAGGTCTCGCTACACCCACATGAATCCTCTCCTGAAGCGATTGCTGCGCTGGCTGCTGGTCCTCATCTTCTCCGGATTGCTGCTGGCGATCGCGGCCGTGGGGGTGGCCTACTGGCTGGTGGCCCCGCGCATTCCCTCGGTGGCGATGCTGAAGGACTACCACATGCAGGTGCCGCTGCGCGTGCTGAGCGCCGACGGCAAGCTGATCGCCAGCTTCGGCGAAACCCGGCGCATCCCGGTCGGCATCGACCAGGTGCCCGACATGCTCCGGAACGCCGTGCTGTCGGCCGAGGACGCCGACTTCTACCACCATCCCGGCGTAGACTGGCACGGCGTGGCGCGCGCGGTCTGGCACGTGGTGATCTCCGGCGGCGACAAGGGCCAGGGCGGCTCGACCATCACCCAGCAGGTGGCGCGCAACTTCTTCCTCAGCCCCGAGAAGCTCTACACGCGCAAGCTGATCGAGATGTTCATCGCCCTGCGCATGGAGCACCAGCTGAGCAAGAACCAGATCCTCGAGCTGTACCTCAACAAGATGTTCCTCGGCCACCGCGCCTACGGCGTGGCCGCGGCCGCGGAGTACTACTACGGCAAGAAGCTGGACCAGCTCACCATCCCGGAGTGCGCCGCGATCGCCTCCACCTTCCAGCTGCCCTCGGCGGTCAACCCGGTAACCAATCCCAGGCGCCTGGTGGCGCGGCGCAACTGGGTGCTGGGGCAGATGCTGGAGCACCGCTACATCACCAAGGCGCAGTACGAGCAGGCCATCGCCGCGCCGGACGATGCCTCGCCGCACGAGCAGCCGATCGAGGTGGATGCGCCCTACCTGGCCGAGATGGTGCGCCAGCAGGTGCTGAAGCGGCTCGGCAACGACGCCCTGACCGAGGGCTACGTGGTGAAGACCACCCTGCAGGGCGCGCGCCAGCAGGAGGCGGTGGATGCGGTGCGCAGCGGCCTGGTCGCCTACGACCGCCGCCACGGCTGGCGCGGCCCCGAGGCGCACCAGGACCTGCCCGCCGCCCCCGCCGACGCCGACCTCGACCATGCGCTGGCCGGCTACTACGACGTCGCCGGCATGCAGCCCGGCATCGTCACCGCGGCCTCCGCCGACGCCGCCACGGTGTACCTGTCCGACCACGAGCAGGTGCGGCTCGGCCTGGACGCGGTCGCCTGGGCGCGCAAGTACATCAGCGACAGCCGCGTCGGCGCGGCGCCGAAGACGGTGGACGCCGTGCTCCGGCGCGGCGACATCGTGCGCCTCTCGCGCGACGGCAAGGGCGCCTGGCAGCTGGCCCAGATTCCCAAGGCACAGGCCGCGCTGGTCTCGATCAACCCCGAGGACGGCTCGATCCAGGCCCTGGTGGGCGGCTTCAGCTTCATGCGCAGCAAGTTCAACCGCGCCGTGATGGCGGCGCGCCAGCCGGGGTCCAGCTTCAAGCCGTACTTCTATTCTGCCGCGTTCGACCGCGGCTTCACCCCGGCCTCGATCATCAACGACGCGCCGCTGGCGCTGCCCGATCCCTCGCGCCCCGGCGGTCTGTGGACGCCGTCCAACGACGACGGCAAGTTCGCCGGCCCGATGCGCCTGCGCGAGGCGCTGGTGCAGTCGAAGAACCTGGTCTCGGTGCGCCTGCTCGACGCCATCGGCGTGGGCTACGCGCGCACCTTCGCCACCCGCTTCGGCTTCCCGCTTTCGGCGCTGCCCGACAACCTGTCGCTGGCGCTGGGCACCGCCTCGGTGTCGCCGATCGGCATGGCACGCGGCTATGCCGTGTTCGCCAACGGCGGCTACCTGGTCACGCCCTACTTCATCCAGGAGATCGACGACCGCGACGGCAAACCGGTGTACATCGCCAACCCCGCCCGCGCCTGCCGCACCTGCGAGGAGCGCCTGCTCAATCCCACCCCGCCCGGCGTGCCGCCGGCGGACGCGCTCTCCGCCCCGGCCAACAGCGTGGCCGCGGCGGGCTCCGCGCCGGCGCCCGCCAGCAGCAGCGCCGCGGACGATGCCGAAGGCCCGTTGCCCGCCGACGCCCACGGCAACGGCGGCCATCCGCCGGTACTGGCCCCGCACGTGCTGGACGCCCGCACCGACTACCTGATCACCTCGCTGATGAAGGACGTGGTCCGGCGCGGCACCGGCGCGGCGGCCCGCGCACTCGACCGCACCGACCTCGCGGGCAAGACCGGCTCCACCAACGACCACCGCGACGCCTGGTTCGTCGGCTTCAACGGCGACCTGTCCACGGCGGTATGGGTGGGCTTCGACGATTTCAGCTCGCTGGGCCGCTCGAACGGCGTGGGCGAGTTCGGCGCGCAGGCGGCGCTGCCGATCTGGATGGACTACATCGGCGCGGCCCTGAAGGGCCTGCCGGAAAACACCCTGTCGATGCCGCCCGGGATCAGCACCGTGCTGATCAACCGCGACTCCGGCCTGCCCACCACCGCCAGCGACCCCGATGCCATGCCGGAGATCTTCAAGGTCGAGGACGTCGACCGCCTGCGCGCCCAGGCCGCGCAACAGCAGCAGCAGAACAAGGACCAGCAGCACGCCTACGACATCTTCTAGGCGTCGACGCGGCGCATACGTCGGCGGTACGGCGCTGAACGCCGCGCCGCCGGCTTCCCCCGTGCGGGCGATTTCCGTGTAGCCTGTCCGCGCAGGCTACGGAGGAACCGCGCATGGCACGAGGCGAACACCACCGCATCCACGCGCAAGACCGCACCCAGCGCAACCGCGTGCGCGTCGCCCAGGAGGCGGCGCGACTGATGAGCGAGCACGGCATCCGCGACTTCCACCGCGCCAAGCTCAAGGCGGCCGAGCGGCTGGGCATCCTGGACACCCAGGCGCTGCCGCGCAACCAGGAGATCGAGCAGGCGCTGCGCGAACACCAGCGCCTGTTCCACGCCGACAGCCAGCCACAGCTGCTGCGGCGCCGCCGGGAGGCCGCGACGGAAGCGATGCGCTTCCTGCACGCCTTCGAACCGCGCCTGGTCGGCGCGGTGCTGGAGGGCACCGCCGACGCCCACTCCGCAGTCTGCCTGCACGTGTTCAGCGACGACCCGGAGGCGGTGGGCCTGTTCCTGCGCGAACGCGGCGTGCCGTTCGAGACCCAGGTGCGGCACCTGCGCTTCGGCCGCGATGCCCAGGCCGATTACCCGGTGCTGCTGTTCGCCGCCGACGAAGTGCCGTTCGACCTCACCGTGCTGCCGCTGGACGCGATGCGCCAGGCGCCGCTGGACCGCGTCGACGAAAAACCGATGCGTCGCGCCGCGCTGCCCGCGGTGGAAGAACTGCTGGCCGGCGACGACGCGGGCGACGAGCTCGAACGGATGCTGGCCGCGGTCCGGCGCTGAGCCACGCCTTCTTTCCGAGGCCCTGACGAAAACGCCCCGGCATGGCCGGGGCGTTTTCGTTCCGAGCCGCTGCGCTCAGCGCTTGTCCGACGGCACGTAGTCGCGCACGTCGTGGCCGGTATAGATCTGGCGCGGGCGGCCGATGCGCGCCCCGGGGGTCTCGTGCTGCTCGATCCAGTGCGCGATCCAGCCGGCGGTGCGGGCGATGGCGAACATCACGGTGAACATCTCGGTGGGGATGCCCAGCGCCTTGTAGATGATGCCCGAGTAGAAGTCGACGTTCGGATACAGCTTGCGCTCGACGAAGTACTCGTCCTTCAGCGCGGCCTCCTCCAGCTTCATCGCCACGTCCAGCAGCGGGTCGCTCACGCCCAGCTCGGCCAGCACCTTGTGGCACATCTCGCGGATGATCTTGGCGCGCGGGTCGAAGTTCTTGTAGACGCGATGGCCGAAGCCCATCAGGCGGAAGCTGTCGTTCTTGTCCTTGGCACGCTTGACCGCGGTCTCGACCTTGTCCGGGCTGCCGATCTCCTCCAGCATCTTCAGCACCGCCTCGTTGGCGCCGCCGTGTGCCGGGCCCCACAGCGCGGTGATGCCCGCGGCCACCGAGGCGTAGGGATTGGCGCCGGTGGAACCGACCAGGCGCACGGTGGAGGTGGAGGCATTCTGCTCGTGGTCGGCGTGCAGGATGAACAAGAGGTCCAGCGCCTTGGCGGCCACCGGGCTCATCTGCAGCGGCTCGCTGGGCACCTCGAACATCATGTGCAGGAAGCGGTCGACGTACTCGAGGTTGTTGCGCGGGTAGCGGAACGGCCAGCCGATGGAATAGCGGTAGCAGGCCGCGGCGATGGTCGGCATCTTGGCGATCAGGCGGATCGCGGCCAGCTTGCGGTCGGCCGGGTCGTCCACGTCCAGGTTGTCGTGGTAGAACGCCGACAGCGAGGCCACCGCGGCGGCCAGCATCGCCATCGGGTGCGCGTCGTGGTGGAAGCCCTTGAAGAAGTCCTTCAGCGACTCGTGCATCATCGTGTGATGCGAGACGTCGTGCTCGAAGCTGGCGAACTCGTCCTTCGAGGGCAGCTCGCCGTTGAGCAGCAGGTAGGCCACCTCCAGGAAGCTGGACTTCTCGGCCAACTGCTCGATCGGGTAGCCGCGGTACAGCAGCACGCCCTTGTCGCCGTCGATGTAGGTGATTGCGCTCTTGGTGCTGGCGGTGCTGCCGTAGCCGACGTCGTAGGTGAAGTGGCCCGTGTCCTTGTAGAGCGTGGCGATGTCGATGCAGGCCGGGCCGAGCGTACCGCTGACCAGCGGCAGCTCGCTACTGCGGTTGTTCGACTCGTCCACCAGTTTGACGGTCTTGGTATCGGACACGGAAACCTCCTTACGGCAAATGGCGCCGCCGGCCGCGCCCAGGGGGCATGGCGGGCGGGGGGAAAGGGGCATCGCGGCGGGGAACCGGACGATGCAACCTGTGCATTATCGCACAATGCCGACCGGACATCCGTTCGCGGATGGTCCAAGACCGGCGCGGCTGCAGACGCAAAAACGCACGGGGCGAGCCGACGGCCCGCCCCGTGCCTTGCATTTGCCAACCCGGCCGGCGGCCGGAAGCCCGCGCCTACTTCTGCGCGTAGCGGCGGCGGAACTTGTCCACGCGGCCGCCCACGTCCAGCGTCTTCTGCTTGCCGGTGTAGAACGGGTGCGAGTGGCTGGAGATATCCACCTTGACCAGCGGGTACTCGTTGCCGTCCTCCCACTTGATGGTTTCCTTGGTCGCGATCGTCGAGCGCGTCAGGAACGCGAACTCGGACGACAGGTCCTGGAACACCACCGGGCGATAGTTCGGATGGATATCGGGCTTCATGGCGGACTCAAAGCGGTGGGTGAAAAGAGCGGCATTGTAGCGGGCGGGTGATGGCGGGGTCAACTTGCGTAGGAACGGGGAACGGGCTGCGATTCCCTCCGCCGGTCCTGCCGGGGGAGGGGCTGCCGGGAAGCCTTCTTCTGTTCCTGCCATGCCGCCGACCGGCTCAACCCGCCCCGAGCGCCCGCCGCACCATGGCGGCAAATCGCGCCTGGTCCACGTCCAGCACCACGTTGGCGTTGGCCGGGTGGCCCAGCCGGCCGGCCCAGTCCACCACGGTGGCGCCACGGGTGAGCCGCCCGTCCAGCTCCACCGCCACGTGGCGGCGTTCGCTGCGGGTGACGATGGACGGGTCGATCGCCACCGCCATCGCCAGCGCATCGGCCGCCACGATGCCGTGCCGGCCATGCCCGGCGTTGTAGGCGCGCGCGGTGCCGAACACCTGGCCGAAGAAGCCGGCGCGGCGGTCGCCGGCGGCCAGCCAGCGGTCGAACTCCGCCTCGTCGAAGGCGTGCCGCAGGGTGGCTTCCCAGTCGACCAAGTCGAACTCCGGGAAGCTCTCGAACACCACGTGCGCCGCCTCGGGGTCGAAGCCGACGTTGAACTCGGCCGGCACCTTGCCGGTGTTGCCGTGGCCGGTCACCGCGCCGCCCATCACCACCAGCCGCTTCACCCGCTGCGGCAGCGTCGGGTCCAGCCGCAGCGCCAGCGCCAGGTTGGTCAGCGGCGCCAGCGCCACCAGGGTCAGTTCGCCCGGCCGTTCGCGGGTGAGACGCAGCAGCGCCAGTGCCGCCGCCTCGTCCGCCGCCGGCACGGCGGGTTCGGGAAAGCCCACGTCGCCGAAGCCGTCCAGGCCGTGCACGAAGGCCGCGTCCTCGTCCGGGGCGCGCACCAGCGGCGACGGGCAGCCCGGGAACACTGGCGTGTCCGCGCCGAGCAGGTCGACCAGGGTGCGCGCGTTGCGCACGGTATGGCCCAGGCCGACGTTGCCGGCGGCGACGCTGAGGCCCGCCACGTCGGCATGGGCGTGGGCCATCAGGATGGCGAGGGCGTCGTCCACGCCGGGGTCGGTGTCGATCAGCAGGTGCGGCTTGCTCATGGTGCTCATGAATGGAGGGTTACCGGAATTGAAAAGTGCGGCCAAGGATGGCTGCCGTCTGATGTTCGATCATGGATGATCGCAAAAACTATGCCTGGGCGTAGCGCGCCGCGCCGCCGACCCAGCGCTGCATCAGCCGCGTCGCCTGTTCCGGATACTGCGCCAGCATGCGTTCGCCCACCTGCTGCACGGCCGGCAGCAGGTGCGCGTCCCGCGCCAGGTCGGCGATGCGGAAGGCGAGCTGGCCGGTCTGGCGCGTGCCCAGCACCTCGCCGGGGCCGCGCAGCTCCAGGTCCTTCTCGGCGATGCGGAAGCCGTCGTTGGTCTCGCGCATCACGGCCAGCCGCTCGCGCGCCAGCTGGCCCAGCGGCGGCTGGTACAGCAGCACGCAACTGGAGGCGACCGCGCCACGCCCGACCCGGCCGCGCAGCTGATGCAGCTGGGCTAGGCCCAGGCGCTCGCTGTTCTCGATCACCATCAGGCTGGCGTTGGGCACGTCCACGCCCACCTCGATTACCGTGGTGGCCACCAGCACGGCCAGCTCCCCGGTCTTGAAGGCGTCCATCACCGCCTGCTTCTCCTTCGGCTTCATGCGGCCGTGGATCAGCCCGACCCGGCAGCCTTCCAGCGCGGCGGACAGCTCGGCGTGCGCCACCTCGGCGGCCTGCGCGCGCAGTTGCTCCGACTCCTCGATCAGCGTGCACACCCAGTACGCCTGGCGGCCTTCCGCGCAGGCGGCGTGGATGCGTTCGATCACCTCCCCCCGGCGCGCATTGGAGACGGCGAGGGTCTGCACCGGCGTGCGCCCGGGCGGCAGCTCGTCGATGGAGGAGACGTCGAGGTCGGCGTAGGCGCTCATCGCCAGCGTGCGCGGGATCGGGGTGGCGGTGAGCACCAGTTGGTGCGGCACCCGTTCGCCGTCGCGTCCCTTGTCGCGCAGGGCCAGGCGCTGCTGCACGCCGAAGCGGTGCTGTTCGTCCACGATCACCAGGCCCAGCCGCGCGAAGGCCACGCCTTCCTGCATCAGCGCATGGGTGCCGACCACCACCGGCGCGGCACCCTCGGCCACGCGCGCCAGCGCGCGCTGGCGCGCCTTGCCGGCGACCTTGCCGGCCAGCCATTCCACCGCCACGCCGAGCGGTTCCAGCCAGTGGCGGAAGTTGTGCAGGTGCTGCTCGGCCAGCAGCTCGGTGGGCGCCACCAGCGCCACCTGGTGGCCGGCCTCCACCGCCGCCAGCGCGGCCAGCGCCGCGACCACGGTCTTGCCCGAGCCCACGTCGCCCTGCACCAGCCGCAGCATCGGCTTCGGGCAGGCCAGGTCGTCCAGTACCTCGTCGCCCACCCGCTGCTGCGCGGCGGTCAGGCGGAACGGCAGCGCGGCCAGCATGGCCCGGCGCAGCCGGCCGTCGCCGTCCAGCACGGGCGCGTGCCGGCGGCGCACCGCGGCGCGCATGCGCTTCAGGCCGATGTGCTGGGCCAGCAGTTCCTCGAAGGCCAGCCGCTGCTGGGCGGGGTGGCGGCCCTGCGCCAGTTGCGCCAGCGCCGCGTCGGGCGGCGGGCGGTGCACGTAGAGCAGCGCATCGCGCAGCGAAGCCAGGCCGTGCTCCGCACACAGCGCGGCGGGGATCAATTCCAGTTGCGTCGCCCCGGGCAACAGCGCCAGCGCCTTCGCCACGGTCCCGGCCAGGCGCTTCTGGCCCAGGCCCTCGGTGGCGGGGTAGACCGGGCTCAACCGGTCCTCCACCGCCACCGCCTCGTCGTCACCCAGGCGGCGGTACTGCGGATGCACCATCTCCAGCCCGTGCGCGCCCTGGCGCACCTCGCCGAAACAGAGCAGCCGCACGCCGGGGCGCAGCAGGTCCGCCTGCGCGCGATGGAAATGGAAGAAGCGCAGCAGCAGGGTCTGCCGCGACGCGTCGCCGATCGCCACCTTCAACTGCGGCCGATAGCGGAAGCCGCGCTCCACCGCCTCCACCGCGCCGACCACCTGGGCCGTCTCGCCGGGACGCAGGTCGGCGATCGCGGCGACGCGGGTGCGGTCCTCGTAGCGCAGCGGCAGGTGGAACCACAGGTCCTGCACCTGCTCCAGCCCCAGCTTCGCGAGCGCGTCGGCCAGTGCCGGGCCGACGCCCGGCAGCGCGCCGACCGGCGACAGGCCGGGGTCGGTGCGGGACGGGACGGTGGCGGGCGTGCTGCGGGCGGGCATGGAAGCCGAAGCGTAGCCCAGCGCGGCAGGCCGATGCAGCCCGCCGCCGTCGGCGCATGCCGCGCCGCACGGTCAGGCCGCGGCGCGGCGCATACGCAGACTCAGTCGAGCACCATGATCGCGTCGACTTCCACCTGCGCGCCCTTGGGCAGCGCGGAGACCTCGATGGTGGACCGCGCCGGGTACGGCGCCTGGAAATACTCGGCCATCACCGCGTTCACCGCGGCGAAGTTCGCCAGGTCGGTGACGTAGATGCCCACGCGCACGAACTGCGCCAGCGAACCGCCGGCCGCCTGCGCCACCGCCACCAGGTTGTCGAACACGCGCCGCGTCTGCATGGCGATGTCGCCTTCCACCAGGTGGCCGGTGGCCGGGTCGAGCGGGATCTGGCCGGAGAAGTACACCGTGCCGCCATGGCGCACGGCCTGCGAATACGGGCCGATCGCGGCGGGGGCCTGGTCGGTGGCGATGATCTGGCGGGACATGGCGGAACCTCGGTTGGAAAGAAGCGATTTTGGGGGCGCATTCCGTGCGCGAAAACCGCGGCACCGCGGCCCGGCCGGCTTCCGCGACGGAGCGCGCCCCTACAGCGGATAGCGGTAGACGCCGCTCACCACGCCGGTACGGCGCACGCGGCGCATCACGTCGGCCAGGTGCTTGCGGTTCTTCACCTCGATGGTGAACAGCAGCGTGGCGGCGGCGAGGTCGCGCTCGACGTATTCCACGTTCTCGATATTGGAGTCCGCCGCCGCGATCGCCGCGGCGATGGTCGCCAGCACGCCGGGGCGGTTGATCACCTCGATGCGCAGCTCGGCGCGGTAGTCGCCCTGCACGTCGCGGTCCCACTCGATCGCCACGCAGCGCTCCGGCGACTTGCGCAGCTCGACCACGTTCGGGCACTCGGTGCGGTGCACCACGATGCCCTTGCCCGAGGACAGGTAGCCGATGATCTCGTCGCCCGGCAGCGGGTGGCAGCAGTTGGCGAAACTGAGCACGCCGCGCTCGGCGCCGGTGATGCGGATCTTCTCGCTGGCGCGCGCGGCCGGCTTCGCCCCGCGCGAACGCTCGCCGCCGGAGGCCACCAGCTGTGCCGCCACCTGGTCGGGCATGCGGTTGCCCAGCGCCAGGTCGGCCAGCAGTTCCTCCAGCCGCTTGAACTTGGATTCCTGCAGGAAGCGGTCCAGCACCGCCGGCGGCACCACCTCCAGGCTGGTGCCCAGCGCGGCCAGCGCCCGGTCGAGCATGCGATGGCCGAAGTCCACCGCGTCCTCGTGCTGCAGGTGCTTGAGGTACTGGCGGATCGCGGTGCGCGCCTTGCCGGTCACCACGACCTCCAGCCAGGCCGGGTTCGGCACCGCCGAGGGCGCGGTGATGATCTCCACCAGCTGGCCGGACTCCAGCCGCGTGCGCAGCGGCAGCAGCTTCTTGTCCACGCGCGCGGCCACCGCGTGGTCGCCCACGTCGGTGTGCACCGCGTAGGCGAAGTCCAGCGCGGTGGCGTTGCGCGGCAGCGCCAGGATGTCGCCGCGCGGGGTGAACAGGTAGACCTCGTCGGGGAACAGGTCGATCTTGACGTTCTCGATGAACTCCGACGACGAGGTGGTGTGCACCGAGCTGTCGGCCAGCGAGGACAGCCATTCGCGCGCGCGCGCCTGGGCGCTGTTGGCCGGGCCGGAATCGGTCTTGTAGGCCCAGTGCGCGGCCACGCCGCTCTCGGCCACCGAATCCATCTCGGGGGTGCGGATCTGCACCTCGATCGGCGCGCCGAACGGCCCCAGCAGCACGGTGTGCAGCGATTGGTAGCCGTTCGCCTTGGGGATCGCGATGAAGTCCTTGAAGCGCCGGTCCACCGGCTTGTACAGCGCGTGCACCACGCCCAGCGCCATGTAGCAGCTCATCGCGCTCTCGACCACCACGCGGAAGCCGTACACGTCCATCAGCTGGGTGAAGCTCTTGTGCTCGCCGTGCATCTTGGAATAGATGCTCCACGGCGACTTGATGCGGCCGACCACCCGCGCGGCGAGGTGCTCGGCGGACAGCCGCGCGGACAGCGCCGCCTCGATCTTGCCCATCGCCTCGCGGCGGTTGCCCAGCGCGGCGCGGATGCGCTCGCTGATCACGCGGTAGCGGTCGGGATACAGCGCGCGGAAGCCCAGGTCCTGCAGCTCGGCCTTGAACTTGTTCATGCCCAGCCGCTGGGCGATCGGCGCGTAGATCTCCAGCGTCTCGCGCGCGATGCGGCGGCGCGAGGGCGCGTCCTTGGCGCCCAGCGTGCGCATGTTGTGCAGGCGGTCGGCCAGCTTGATCAGGATCACGCGCAGGTCGCGCGCCATCGCCAGCAGCATCTTGCGGAAGCTTTCCGCGTCGGCCTCCTGGCGGCTGGAGAAGCGCATCTTGTCCAGCTTGGTGACGCCGTCGACCAGCTCGGCCACGGTCTCGCCGAACTCGCTGGACAATGCGCTGCGGCTGAGCGCGGTGTCCTCCAGCGTGTCGTGCAGGATCGCCGCGATGATGGTCTCGGCATCGAGGCCCAGCTCGGCCAGGATGCCGGCCACGGCGACCGGGTGGGTGATGTACGGTTCGCCGCTCTTGCGCGCCTGCCCCTCGTGCGCGTGCGCGCCCACCTCGTAGGCGCGCAGCACGCGCGCGACCTGGGCCTCGGGGAGGTAACCGAGGCGTTCCTTCAGCGCCAGCACGTAGGGGGGCAGCACGGACGGATCCACGGATGCGGGATGCGCGGCCGCCGGCATGGGAACGCGAGGCCCGCTCAGGCGCCCGCTCCGCGGCATGGGCGGCGCTGACGGGAGGCGCCCGCGAACGGGGCGCGCTCAGGCTTGCCGGCATGGCCGGCGGTGCGACGGCGCCATCGACAGCCGCCGCCCTCCATCAGTCGTCGCCGCCCTTGGAAAGGTCGTCGTCCACCTCGGCCGCGGCCCATTCCAGCGCCTCGCGCTCGGCGCGCTCGCGTTCGGCCTTGTCGATCTCGTCGATGGTGGCCTGGTCGATGCGGCGGTCGGCGATCTCGCGCAGGGCCAGCACGGTGGGCTTGTCGTGGTCCGGGTTGACGGCCGGCTCGGCGCCCTTGGAGAGCTGGCGGGCGCGCTTGGTCGCCATCAGGACCAGCTCGAATCGGTTGTCGACCACCTCGAGGCAGTCTTCCACGGTAATGCGTGCCATGTGAAATCCTTAAGGGATAAAGCGACTTATATGGGCCGACAGTGTAGCCAGAGGCCGCTTGGCTGGCAATGCGAGGCCCCGTATCATGGGCGGTCGCCCGCCATCCCCCGGGGCGGACGCGACGCCGGTCGTGCAGAATACAGAACCAGCAAGTACAATTTTCATCTCCCCTCCCGCAGCGGACGCCCCTGCCGATGCCCTCCCCGCCCCGTTTCCGATTCGCCCGCCGCGCCGCCGTCGCGCTGGCCGTGCTGTTGCTGGCCGGCTGCGCGGTGGCGCCGCCGCGCACCGACGACCCGCTGCAGAAGTTCAACCGCAAGGTCTACACCTTCAACGACACCATGGACAAGGCGGTGATCCGCCCGGTCGCCGTGGGCTACCGCAAGGTGACCAACCCGCCGGTGCGGCGCTCGGTGAGCAACTTCTTCACCAACCTGCGCATGCCGATCACCGTGGCCAACGACCTGCTGCAGGCGCGGCCGAGGCAGGCGCTGGAAGGCACCGGCCGCTTCCTGGTCAACCTGACCCTGGGCATCGGCGGCATCTTCGACCCGGCCACGGCGATGGGGATCCCCGACGACGACACCGACTTCGGCATCACCCTGGCGCGCTGGGGTGTGCCGGACGGCGACTTCCTGATGCTGCCGTTCGTGGGCCCCACCACCATGCGCGACGTGTGGCGACTGCCGGTGGACAGCTATTTCTTCGACCCGCTCGGCTACCTGACCCGCAACCACAAGTTCCACCACGGCCTGTACTACACGCCCGGCCTGCTCTACCTGGTCACGCTGCGCGCCCAGGCGATCGATGCGGAAGGCTTCCTGCAGTCCGCCTACGATCCATACGCCTTCATGCGCGACGCCTATCGCCAGCACCGCCTGTACAAGCTGTACGACGGCAACCCGCCGGCCGGCGTGATCGAGCGCATGCAGGGCCTGGACCAGCAGGGCTTCGACCCCGACCAGCTGCTGGACGAGCAGCACCAGTGGGAGCAGCGGCACGACTCCGGCACCCCGCCCGCCAAGCCGCAGGGGCACGGCTGACCGCTGCCGGCCAACCTTGTCGTCGGCATGAAAAACGGGGCCACGGGCCCCGTTTTTCGTATCCGGCGATCGTCAACCAGGCTCAGGCCAGCATCGGCTCCACGCCGCACACCCGGGCCAGCGCGCGCAGGCCCGCGGGCGCGTTCAGCACGCGCACCGCCCGGCCGTGGCGCGCTGCCTCGGCCAGTACGGCCAGCACGCAGGCCAGCCCGGCGCTGTCGCAGGCGGACACGCCCGCCAGGTCGAGCTGGTGCCTGCCGCCCGCCAGTGCCGCGTTCAACTCGCCCAACGCCGCCGCCGCGGTGGCGAAGCTGAGCGTGCCGGACACCGCCACGGTACCCGGCTCGCCGCCGTCCAGCCGGAAGGACGCCTGCGCCATCGCGGTCAGTGCCCCTTGCCGTCCTGCTGTTCCATCGACTTCAGCGCCTGCGCGCCCTGGGTCTCGAGGTTCTTGATCAGCTGGTCCAGGCCGACCTTGCGGATCTCCGCGTCGACCTGGTTGCGGTAGTTGGTGATGTAGGAAATGCCCTCGATGATCACGTCGTAGGCCTTCCAGTCGCCGCTGCGCGACTTGCGGAAGGCGTAGTCCACCGACACCGTCTTGCCGTCGCCCATCACCACCTGGGTGCGCACCACGGTGCGCTTGTCGTTGAGGTCGCCGTTGAACGGCAGCACCTTCACCGCGCCCTGGGTGTAGTTGAGCAGGCCTTCCGCGTAGCGGTGGGTGATCGACTCGTAGAACGCCTTGGCGAAGCGCGCGCGCTGTTCCGGCGTGGCCTCGCGGGCATGCTGGCCCAGCACCAGGATCGAGGCGTAGTCCACGTCGAAGTGCGGCAGGAAGACCTCGTTGATGACCGAGATCAGCTTTTCCTTGTTCTTCGCCAGCTCGGCCTTGTGGCCGGCCACGGCGGTGTCGAGCTGGTGGGCGATCTCCTGCACCACCTGCACCGGCGTCTGCGCCGCGGCGGGCGCCTGGATGGAGGTCTGGGCGAAGGCGGGGGCGACGACGGCGCCGCCCAGGGCGAAGGCGACGGCGAGAACCAGGCTGCTGCGCAACATGGGGAACTCCTTGTGTGTCTCGGGGAGCCGGCTCAGTGCTTGCCGGCGGGAGTGGACGACGCGTCCTTGGACTTGTCGCCGTTGGTACCGTTGACCAGGAACTTGCCGATCAGGTCCTCCAGCTGCATCGCCGACTGGGTGAGGATCAGCTCGTCGCCGTCCTTCAGCATGTCGGGCGAGCCGCCGGGCTGGATCGCAACGTACTGGCTGCCGATCAAACCGCTGGTGAACACCGCGGCGGCCGAATCGTCGGGGATCTGGTCGTACTTTTTGTCGATCGCCAGGGTCACCAGCGCGTCCAGCTTGGTCGGGTCGGCCTGCACCGAGGCGACCTGGCCGATCGCCACGCCGGCCATCTTCACCGGCGCGCCCACCGACAGCGTGCCGACGTTGCTGAAGCGCGCCTTCACCTGGTAGGTGCCGCCGATGTTGTCGGCCGCGCCGCCGGCGCCGAAGAACTTGCCGAGCATCTCCTCCAGCGGCTGGCTGGAACGGGTCAGCGCCAGCCTGCCGCCGTCGACCACGTATTTCTTGGCGTGGCCGTACTCGATGCCCACGTACTGGTCGCCGAGCAGGCCGCTGGTGAAGATCGTCGCCACCGAATCGGCCGGGATGGTGCCGTAGCGCCTGTCGATCGACAGCTTCACGTCGGCCACCGGCTTGCCCGGCTCCAGCGCGATCGATTGCACCTGCCCCACGCGCACGCCCGCCACCTTCACCGGCGCGCGCTCCTTCAGCTGGCCGATGTTCTCGAACTGCGCGTCGACGGTATAGCTGGCGCCCTGGTGGCGGTTCGCCACCGAGCTGGTCTGGGTCGCCAGGTAGGCCAGCGCGGCGAAGCCGAGCACGATGAACAGGCCGGTGCCGACGGCATAGAACTTTCTCTGGCTCACGGCAGCATCCTCAACGGGAATCGGGTCATCATCGGAACAATCACATCAGGAACGCGGTCAGCACGAAGTCCAGCGCCAGGATGGCGATGGACGAGGCGACCACCGTGCGGGTGGTGGCGTAGGCCACGCCCTCGCTGGTCGGCGGCGTGGTGTAGCCCTGGAACACCGCGATCAGCGAGACCACCGCGCCGAACACCAGGCTCTTCCAGACCACGCCGTTGACGATGTCCTGCCACACGTCCACGGTGGCGGTCATGTTCGACCAGAAGGTGCCGTTGTCGATGCCCAGCCAGCTCACCCCGACCAGGTGCCCGCCGAAGATGCCCAGCGCGCAGAACACGCAGCACAGCAGCGGCATCGCGATCAGCCCGGCGAGGAAGCGCGGCGCCGCCACGTAGGCCAGCGGGTCCACCGCCATCAGCTCCATCGCGGCGATCTGGTCGGTGGCGCGCATCAGGCCGATCTCCGCGGTGATCGCGGTGCCGGCGCGGCCGGCGAACAGCAGCGCGGTGACCACCGGCCCCAGCTCGCGGTAGATCGCGATCGCCACCACCGTGCCGGTGGCCGCGGTGCCGCCGAAGATCGACAGCACGTGGTACAGCTGCAACCCCAGCACCATGCCCACGAACAGGCCGCAGACCATGATGATGGTGAGGCTCATCGCGCCGACGAACCACAGCTGGCGCACCGTCTCGCGCGCATGCCGCAGGCTGCGCGGGATCGCCGCCAGCACGCGCAGCAGGAACAGGCCGCAGTCGCCGATCTGCTCCAGCGAGCGTGCCACGATGTTGTCGTTGCCGGCGCGCGCGTTCATCCCCTGCTCCGCTTGAAGCCCAGCGCCTCGGCATAGTCGCCGGCCGGGTACTGGAACGGCACCGGGCCGTCCGCCTCGCCGCCGAAGAACTGCCGCGTCCACGGCGAGCCGTCGTCGGCGATGGTCTTCGGATCGCCCTGCGCCACCACCTTGCCGTTGGCGATCAGGTAGATGTGGTCGGCCACCTGCTTGATCGCCTCCAGTTCGTGCGCCACCAGCACGCTGGTGATGCCCAGCGTCTCGTTGAGCGTGCGGATCAGCTTCAGCACCTGGTTCAGCGCGATCGGGTCCAGGCCCACGAAGGGCTCGTCGTACAGGATCAGCATCGGGTCGAACACGATCGCCCGCGCCAGCGCCACGCGCCGCGCCATGCCGCCGGACAGCTCGCTGGGCATCAGCGCGGCCGCGCCGCGCAGGCCCACCGCCTGCAACTTGGTCAGCACGATGTTGCGGATCAGCACCTCGGGCAGCTTCGTGTGCTGGCGCAGCGGGAAGGCCACGTTCTCGAACACGTCGAAGTCGGTCAGCAGGGCCGAGTTCTGGAACAGGTAGCCGATGCGCTCGCGCAGCGTGTAGAGCGCTTCGCGGTCGAGCCTGGGCACGTCCCGGCCGTCCACCCACACCTCGCCGGCGTCGCCGTACATCTGCCCGGTGATGTGCTTGAGCAGGGTGGTCTTGCCGGTGCCGCTGGGGCCCATGATGGCGGTGACCTTGCCGCGCGGGATGTCCAGGTCCAGCGCGTCGAACACCTTCTTCCCGTTGAGCACCGTGGTCAGGCCACGGATGCGCACCAGGACGCGATCGTCGGGCGTGGCCTGATTGGGCATGGCAGGCTCGGTCATGAACTGGCGGGTACAGGAAAAGCGTGAACGTTAGCCGAAGATCGGCCCGAAGGCCATCCACGGCGCCCCCGGCTCATTCAGCCGCCAGCAGCTCGGCGATCAGCGCCTCGTACCGCCGCCACTGCAGCGCGGTGCGCAGGCGCACCGCGCGCACGATCGCCTGCAGGTCGTCCAGCGCGGTCTCGAAGCGGTCGTTGACGATGATGTAGTCGAACTCGTGCGCGTGGGCGATCTCGCCGCGCGAGTTGCGCAGGCGGCGCTCGATCACCTCCGGCGCGTCCGAGCCGCGCCCGCGCAGGCGGCGCTCCAGTTCGGCGCGCGAGGGCGGCAGGATGAACACGCTGACGCAGTCGGGCTTGCTGGCGCGGATCTGCGCCGCGCCCTGCCAGTCGATCTCCAGCAGCACGTCGCGCCCCTGCGCCAGCAGCTCCTGCACCGTGGTGCGCGAGGTGCCGTACAGGTTGCCGTGCACTTCGGCATGCTCGAGGAAGACGCCCTCGGCGACCTCGCGCTCGAACTCCGCGCGCTCCACGAAGTAATAGTGCCGCCCGTACTGCTCGCCCGGCCGCGGCGGCCGGGTGGTGTGCGACACCGACAGCGAGATCGCCGGCTCGCGCTCCAGCAGCGCGTTGACCAGGGTGGACTTGCCGGCGCCCGAGGGGGCGGCGACCACGAACAAAGTGCCCGACATCGGCATGCTCATGCGGCGTGGCGCCCGGAGCAGGCAGGGCAACGGGGGATGATGGCAAGGCCGTTCATCGACCAAGTATAACGGCATGGCCGATCGCGGTCAGAGCCTGACGCATCGCGCGGGCAGCGAGCAGCCGGATCAGTCATCTCCGGGAATCACCACCGGGCCGCGCAGGCCGCCGCCGTAGATGCTGCTCACCTCGGGAACCTGACTCCGTTTCTGGCCCCATTCCTGGGCCCCGTTCCTGCTCGTGGAGAAATCTCAGACTCTGACCCCAGCTTCCGTTTGCGAAGATCGCGGTGGAAGGGAGAGCAAGCGAATCCGACTCCGTTTCTTTGCATCGCGGCCATGGGCTTTCATGATGACGCACCCGCATCATCGTCGCCATCGGATGGATCAACAAGGCTGGCACTCCAGCCTGCGATTCCACCGTAGTGCCAGAAAGCACCATGCACGTTCATGTCGATAAGTTCCATATGGCCAACTTTTGCCTTGTGATGCCAAGTCAAACTGTTCTCTCTGTGTATACCGTGGCCTTCATCACCGTGTGCGAAATGCGCCGACCTAGCGCCGGTTCTAATGACAGTGTCGCTTAAGCCTTCAGCATGGCCGTATTTTTTCGACAGATCATGATCCGCCACTGGGGCATACAGGCTTCCAGGGTTTTCGGCGTCCGAGTGCTCGGAAGGAATCGTGATACCGCTGGGGACGCTGTTCGTTCCGACGAATGTATCAATATTGTCACCGTTCATTGGAAATCGAAATACGCCCTTGTTGCCATTTTTCGGCTTGATGATCTTCGTAGCTGTCCACCCACTCTCCTTCGATCGCAACTCGGCAAGTGCCGCATCCTTTTTCATCATCACTACGGCATGCTCTCCACTCGGAGAGTTTGGCATTGCAACACCTGACTTGCCGCCCGAGATTGGATTACCGTCAACGCCATCGCAAGCCACGGCCTGCGCCGTCACGCGTGGACTATGCTGGATCGAGTCCACCATTCTGCGCTGTGCCACAACTTGGGCGCTGCCATTCGCTTTGTCCGAAAGTTGCGCAATCCGGTCGCTCTGCAGTGATTCGAGCGCCATGCCGCCACCCTGGCTCGCGGCCGGCAAGCCGTGCACTTGGCTGTGTTCCGCTTCAGCTTTTTGCATGACTTTCCCCAATATCTGCCACTTGGCAAGCCACTACAAGTCTATTTTGTTGAAAATCCGCATGCTGTTTGCATACATCGCCACACAATCACACCAACTTGATCCACCAGACGCCGCTACCGTGGTCTTTCACGCCCTGGTGAAATGTATTCTCATGCTCGCGCCATAAGGGATAGGTCTCTTCCACGTCGTCCATGTTCCTGCTGTTACCCTGATTGAAGGCCGGGTTTTGCGGAAAGACCCAATCGTTGTCATCGCCGAGACCGCCATTTTGACGCCCCAACTTATGCCCGGCATCCCACAGGCTGCCTGATTTATAGGAGTAATCCGCCTCTGAATTATCAACTTCATATGCATTTTTGTTTATCGTAACTTTGTATTTTGCTTTGATAGCACTCTTATCCGCCCCGTAGTCGAAAAGGACAGAGCTTGGCTTGTAGGTACCTGGACTGTTGACGTATTCGCGGGTGCCTTTGCTGGTTCCGGTCCCAGTGTTAAGATCGCTTTTGAGCACTGTGAAAAGGTCTCCTCCACCCCACGACTCCTTCTTGGGCCGCCTTTGCACAAGCTTGTCTGCGCTATCCACCATGGGCCCTCCCATCGAGCTTTTCTTGAAAGAGCTCATCAGGCGCTTGCGGGTATCCGCCTCCGGCAGTTGCTCGAGAGGAACCTCCCTGCGAACCTCGCCTTCAAGTCTCTGCACGGGCGCCGCCAACGACGCTTCTTTTTCCGGCTTTCGCATGACAGCCTGGCCACCGCCTTGCGCGCGAAGGCCCATCACATCGGCCTCACGCTCCAGGCGCTGATCGTCGTTGATCGACACGCCATCCTTCATCTGCTTCGTTGGTTTTACTCGCCCCTGCCGCTGCTGCACCACATGCCAGGCCTCGTGCGCCAGGTGCTTCTCCTGCCCCGGCCCCAGATGAATTTGGTTGCCCTGGGCATAGGCAAGCGCGTTCAACTGCGCCGGCTGGGCCGAATTGCGATGCACCACGACGTCGCCCATGTCCATGCCTGACAAAGCTTCGATGCCGGCTCGCAGCTGCTGCGGCAAACCATTGGGATTCCGCCGAGCCGGCGCAGCGTGCAACTGCGCCAGTCGCTCTCCTTGCACGAGTTGCCGCGTGCTGGCATCGACCCGCTTTTGCAGTGAATGAGGATGTGACTGTGCGACAGCGGCCGGCTCTGCAGTCCGAGCGCACCTGGCGTCGTGCTGAACCAATGCAGCCATGTCCATGCGGCGATCTCCTGACGGATTGAAGGAGGTTCACTGGGGATAAACCGTATTCCCAGACTTGGTGATGCGGCTGTAATGTCCTGCCCGGGCTGGCTATAAGAGCCTGTTCACGATCTCCAGACACCTCGCGTTGGCCTCGCATGGCCGCCATGCGAGGCCAATCCGGAGGGCCGGGTCTGTTTGCGCGCAGGCCGGTGTCATCGCTCCGTCGTGGACGGACGTCCACTCCCTCGCTCTTCCTTGGCCTGCGCGCAAACAGCTCCCGGCGCGAGGTGCCTGGAGATCGTGAACAGGCTCTAACAGATTCATTTGCCTTTGCCCTTCTTCGGCGGCGGCACTTTTCCCTGCGGCCTGGTTTCGCCTTTGAGCTGTGCGATGCGCGCCGCCTCGCCTGTCTGCCTGGGTGTCGTTGCGGCTTGACGCTGCATCGCTCCCATGCCATGGCCTTGCTGCGCGGCTGGCTCAGTTCCTTGCCTGGCTTGCGTTACTCGTTGCGTATTCATGGCTTCTCCACCCTTGGCTTGAGGATGTGATAGGCGATCGTGGCGATCAGTGCGAACAGCAACAGGCCAAGCAAGGCGTTGCCTTCGCGCAGGGCTTCCAGTCCGGGATCGCCGGCCAGCAGCAGGGCGCCGAGCAGCACCACGCCGATCGCGCCGGCCAGCAGGCCGAGCTGGTAGGGCAAGTTGCGGAAGCGACAATTCGTGCGATACAGCGCGAACGCGACCAGCCACAGCAGCAGCAGGCCCTCGAAGGCCATGCGCAGCGGCCAGCGGCGCGTGCAGACCCAGGCGTCGAACCGTTCCGCTTCGGGGACGCTGGCCAGGAAGCTGGCGCGGATGCGCCCGGAAATCGTGCGCCCCGAAGGCAGGCTCTGGTCGGGCGCGGCCCAGAAGCCGACGCCGCCGAAGTTGTCGGAGAAATAGGCCAGCTGGTCGGCGACCTCGCCCGAGCTGACGTCGCCGCTGGAAACCACCGGAATCAGCTTGCGCAGCAGTACGCGACGGTCGTCCTCGTTGAGGCTGTGGTCCTGGTAGACCGCCGCCCGCAGGTCGCGCTTGCTGCGTACGGTGGGGTCGGTGAGCAGCACCAGGTAATGCAGGGTGAGGTTGGTGTTGCTCCGGTAGCGCGCGCTGCCGACGACGATGTGGTCGTCCTGCATGTCGGGTGCCTCGGCCTCGCGCACGTAGTCGTACAGCCGGCCGACTTGCCAGGCGCCGTCCTTCGCCAGCAGGTCGCTGTCGCGCAGCACGATGTTGAGCACGTAGTGGCGCTGGCGATGGCGCAACTCGGCGATCAGCGCGCGGATCTGCGCGTCGACGTAGCGCTCGAAGGGCGCGCGCAACGGCGACCCGGCGGCAGGCACCTTATCGGGGAAGAAGCTCAGCCCGTCGCCCATCCGCTCGACCTCGGCGAAACCCGGCAACATGGCGTGGCTGCGCGCGACCAGCCCGGGCACCGGGGTGTCGATCAGGTCGGCCGCCTGTTCCGCTAGGCGCACGGTCGCCTGCGCTTCTTCCGCGCCCGGCTCCTTCTTCAGGAACTGCCAGTCGTTGCGGTACAGCGTGTAGTCGAGCTGGGTGCGATGGCGGTGCGCCGTAAGGACGAAGGCCGTCTGCTGTGGCGTATCCCAGTCGGGCACGACGAGATCGCCGTTGCCGTGGTACCACAGGGCGAACAGGCTGATCCGCGACAGCAGGCTGAAGTCGAGCCGCTGCGGCGTGGCTCCGGTGCGCCAGAACGGATAGAAGCCGTAGATCTTGCCGCTGAGCCTGCCCACGCAGCCGCAGCCGCTGCCGTCCCATGCCGGCGGCGCGGGACCGTCCAGCGGGTGGTTCTCGCGCGCCTTGTCGATCAACAGGCTGCGCATGGCCGGGCTCATCAGCGCGAGCGGCACGCGCTGCCATGCCACCTTGCCATTCTGTGCGTCGTCGCTGTCGTCCTGCGCGGTCGCATCCCAGTCCGGCGGGCAATGGCTGGCGTCTTCGTTCGGCAATGGCAGGCCCTGCTTGCGTGCGGCCGCGGCCACCAGGCTGGCCGAGAAACGACACAACCGCGTGTCGAGCGCGGCCGCGAACAGGTCGCGGCCCGGGTATTCCACGCCGATCAGGGGTTCCAGCAGCCGCTTGAACTGCGCCTGGGTATCCACGTACAGGGGCGCGTCGTCGTCCTGCGCGGCATCGTCCGCGGCCACGGTGTCGCCGGCGGCCGTGCCGGCCTCGGCCGGAGCGTCGACCTCCACCACGGTGGGATCGTAGGCCGGCGTGGTGCTGGTGGCCGGCGCCACGGTGACGGACATCTGCTTCAGCTCGGCAAGCACCGCCTTGTCCTTGAAGATCGCCCCGGTGAGCACGTAGGTGTCCATGCCCGGGCGGTTGGCCGGCGGCTTGGCCAGGATCTCCTCGGGCGTCATCGTCTGCAGCGGCTTGGGCGGCGCGGGCGGCGGCGCCGGCTTCGGCACCGGCGAAGGTGCAGGCGAGGGCTTCGCGGCCGGCTGCCGCGGCGCCACGATGGCCACGCGGAACTGCCTGTCCACGGTGCAGCCGAGGTGGTCGCGCACGCTGGCGGTGAACAGGGCGATCGACGGCAGGGCATGGGGCGTGCCCGTGAGCCGGCCGGCGGCACTCAGGCTCATCCCCGGCGGCAGGCTCTCCGCGTGGAACGCATAGGGTGGCGTTCCGCCGGTCGCGCGCAGGGTGTAGGCATACGGCCGGTCGACCACGCCGGCCGGCAGGTTGGTCACGTTGTCGCCGAACTGCAGGGGCACGGACTGGTTTTCAGGGCACGAGGCCGCCCTGGCCGCCGGCGCCAGGAGCAGCACGGCGGCGAGGCCGCAGACGAGGCCGGCGACACGCAGCAGGGTGCGCCACGGGTGCGGCAGGCGGCTCATCCCGGCGTCCTCCCTTCCTTGCCCAGCTCCTTGGCCAGCGCGGTGCGCAGGTGGTGCGCGGCGATCCGCGTCGCGCCGCTGCGCGCGGCCTGCAACACGGCGAAGTGCAGCGCGTTGACGATGGCGCCGCCGGACAATGCGTGCTGCTCGGCGATGGCTTCCAGGTCGACGTCGTCGGCCAGCCGGCCCGGGTCGGGCAGCAGGCCTTGCCACAACCGCAGCCGTTGCCCGGCATCGGGCATCGGGAAATACACCATCGACTGGAAGCGCCGCGCGAACGCCTCGTCGATGTTGCCGCGCAGATTGCTGGCCAGGATCACCGCGCCGGGGAAATCCTCCACCCGCTGCAGCAGGTAGGCAATTTCCTGGTTGGCGTGGCGGTCGTTGCTGTTCTGCACGGCGGCGCGCTTGCCGAACAGGGCGTCGGCCTCGTCGAAGAACAGCACCCAGTGCCGGTGCTGCGCCTGGTCGAACACGCGCGCCAGGTTCTTCTCGGTCTCGCCGATGTACTTGGACACCACCATCGACAGGTCGATGCGGTAGACGTCCACCCCCACGCTCTGCCCGAGCAGGGTCGCGGTCAGGGTCTTGCCGGTGCCCGGCGGCCCGTAGAACAGGCTGCGGTAGCCGGGCTTCACCGCGCGTCCCAGGCCCCAATCGCGCAGCAGTTGCGGGCCCTGCCGCAGCCAGGTCTGGATCACCTGGATCTCGTCCATCACCTCGGGCGCCAGCACCAGGTCGGACCAGTCGAGGCTGGAGCTGATGCGCTTGGCGGGGAACTGGATGTTGTAGTCGGGCTTGTAGCCTTCGCCGGTCTGCAGCCGTTGCAGGATCTCGGCGCGCACCGCCAGCACGCCGCTCAGCTGCGGCTCGTGGCTGGCCGCCTCGTTGTCCAGTTGCAGCACATCGCGCGCGATGAACGGGTGGCGCGCGTCGAACACCTCGAGCAGGGCGATGCGCCGCGCCAGGTCGTCGCCCGCCACGAGAAAGGCCGCGGTCTCGCCGGTGGGCAGGAAGCCGCCATGGCGCTGCGCCTTCCAGCCACCGAATTCGGTGAAGCCGCGGTCCAGGTTCTGGTTGCGCACGAACAGCAGGTCGAGCATGCCAGGGCGCAGGTGCGGCGCCAGCGCCAGCGCCAGCACGGCGCGCTCGACCGGGCCCAGCGCCAGCTCGGCCACCAGCATGGCCAGCGCGCTTTCGGGCGGCAGTTCGGGCGGCGGCGGCGCGCTTTCGAAGCCCTCGGCATGCTGCTGGAAGTGCTGCTCCAGGCGCAGGTTGAGCACGCCTTCCAGCCAGTCCAGCTCCAGCGCCAGCGCCCGCGCGTGGGGCGCGTGGCGGTGCTCAGCGCCAATCGACATGGATCGCTCCTTTCATCCACGGCAGGCGGATCGTGCCGTACCCCCAGGGCAACTGGTCGAGCAGCACGTCGAACGGGCCGGGCTGCATCTTCAGCCGCCAGTGCCCGCCCTCGTGCGCCTCATGCTCGACCAGGTTGCCGAGGCGGCGCAGGAAGGTCTTGCGCAGGCCGCCCGGCGTGGTGTGGCCCAGCGCCTTCCAGTGCGCGATCACCGCGCCGAGCAGGCCGTCGAGCACCGGCAGCGCGTCGTCCATCGCCTCGGCCGGCGGCACCACCTCGTCGATCGGCACGCCGCACAGCAGCTTGTTGAGCACCCACTCGTGCTCCTCGCTGTCGAAGTGGCCATCGCTCAGGTACACCAGGCAATGCACGGCGCGGTGCCGGGCCGCCTCATCCACGAAGGCGTCGTCGCGCACCAGCCCCAGCATGCCGAACAGGCGCGGCGCGTAGTTGGCCAGCAGCACCAGGCCAGCGTTGACGACGTAGATCGCCTCGTTGTCCGGATGGTCGTCGGCCGGCGAGATGGTGCCGTCGGCGGTGCGGCTGTTCTTGATCCGCGGCCGTTCGGGCGCTTCCGCCGACGGCCCTGCGTCCGCGCCGGCCGCCAGGACCGCCGCCGCGTCCGCGTCGACCCCGCCGCCCAGCGCCTGCAACGCGCGCCGCCAGGTGGCCTGCCATGCCACGTGGTCCTGCGGCACGCGATCCACCGTGGCGAGGTAGGCCAGGCTGAAGTCGCGCAGATACGCCTGCAGTTCCGACAAGCCCAGCCCCGCCGCGCGCACCGTCGGCGCGCCCTGGTGGGCGAGCGCGAACTGGCGCAGGGATTCGTGCCAGGCCGCGGTGAGGACGAACGGTTGCGCCCGCTCGGCCGCGGCCTCGTTCGCGGATTCCGCACGCGCCGCGGCGGCGCCGTGTCCCGCCGACCCGAGCGCATCGCCGAACAGGCGCATCTGCATGCCCAGCAGCAGGCTGCGCTGCAGGTCGGAGGCGCCCAGCGCCATCGAGGTCGGCCCCAGCCAGGCGCGCGGGTCCGGCATCCCGTGCGCGCCCAGCCGCAGGGCCAGCGCATCGCCCAGCGCGGCCAGCAGGCGCTGCACGCGCCCCACGCCGAGGCCGCTGCCGGCCTGCCCCCACAGCGCATGCAGACCGGCCACCCGCCACGCCTGGCGCACCTGGCCGACCTGGTAGGCGTTCAGGCGACCCTGCGCGCGCAAGGGTTCCAGCAAGCTGTCGTCGAGCGCGTCCAGCGCCTGCGCAAGGCCGGCGTGGCGCTGGGCCAGCACGGCCTGCAGGCCGTGGCACGGCGCGATCTGGCCCAGCCGGCGCAGGCTGCGCTCGGCGTGCGGCAGGCGTTGCAAGGCCTGCCACAGGCGCGGGCCGTTGCGCAGCGCCAGCCGCTCCAGCCAGTCGGCCATGTCGCCGCGCCCCATCGCCGGCATCGACCAGTGCAGGCGCCCGCGCTCCAGGTAGTACAGGAAATTGTCCAGCTCGCCCTCGTCGCGGCGGCGCGGTCGCGCAGGCGGGCGATCGGCGAACGCGCCGTTCGATCCGTCGGTGCGCCGGCGCTGCAGCTCGGTTTCGAGCGCGCTTTCCAGCTGACGCGCCATGCCATCGAAATCCGTGTCGGCGGGCAGCGCGCCCAGCTCGACGTCCAGCCGGTCGATCCGCCACACCTCGTCATCGGGCGACAGGCGGTCGAACAGCGCGCCCAGCATCCGTCGGCCCGGGCCGTGCAGGAATTCGCTGAGGCGCTGTTGCCGGGCGAAGCCCTGGCGCGGGTCGTCGCCGCGGCACACCCAGCTCAGCGTGTCGATGACGTGCCGGCTCATGCGGCGTCCTCCGCCTCGTGCCGCAGCAACAGCCAGCGCAACAGGCGCGTCCAGCCATCCAGGTGGCGGGCCGCGTCGCCCGCCGCGGGTTCCAGGCAGGCGGCGCAATGCGCCTGCCTGGCCTCCAGCCAGGCCGCGTAGCAGCGCTCGAAGCGCTCCATCGCACCCGCATCCAGCCAGATCGCCTGCACCCGCAGGTGCGCCGGGGCGGACAGTTGCAGGGTTTCCTCGGCGATGCGGCGGAACGACGGGTCGCGCCCGCGCGCCGTCCAGCCGGGAAACACCGCGCTCAGGCGATACCTGTAGAAATCGTCGGGCACCTCCGGATCACCGTCGCCGTCGCGGGGACGCAGCAGCACATGCTCGACCACGTGCATGCCCTCGCAGGCCAGCTGCAGGCGGCACGCGAATTCGTGCAGGCAGACCGCCGCGACCGGCAGCGAGACGCGCGCCGAGCGCAGGCGCAGCGGCCACCAGCGCCCGTGTTCGTCCGGTCCCAGCCACAAGGTGTGCGGCCCCGCCTGGCGATAGCGGTCCGGGTGCACCGCACTGCGCAGCAGGGCAGGCGGCAGGGCCTGCAGGTCCAGCGCGGGAAACAGGTGGGCCAGCACGCGGGCGGCCTCGGCCAGGCCCTGGCCGAGGCGCTCGACGGCCCGCGCCCTGCCGGCGCCCCACAGCACCACGGGACCATCCCCGGGTGGCGCGGCGTCCACCGTGACGAAGCGCGCCTGCTCGTCGGCCAGGCGCAGCCCCGCCCGTCGCATGGGCGCCATCAGCAGGCGGTCGTGATGGTGCCGGAACGCCAGCAGCAGGCTGACCCGCCGCTGCAGGGCGCAGGTGTTGCCGCGCCGGCCCAGCGAACGGCGGCTGTAGTCGATGGCGCCGTGCCGGTCGCGCGTCAGCGCGGCGATGCGCAGCACCATCTGGCGCTTGCATTCGAACAGGTGGTGGCGCCACGCGGCGGCCTCGAAGTACCAGCCGAACGGCCGGATGCTGCCCTGCCCGCAACCCTCGCCATGCAGCGCGAGCAGGTGGTCGAGCACGCGCCCGCGCCGGTCCAGCACGGCATCGGCGGGTGCGTAGACCTCCGCGGCGATCCGTTCCGGGGATGTCGCATACAGCGCATCCAGGCCGGGGATGTGCGCGCCGTCGAGCACCTGCCAGGCGTAGCTCGGCCGCGGCCCGGCGCTGAGGGTGTAGAGCTCGCGCAGGTAGGCCGTCTGCGCCGCGCCGTGCGCGAGCCATTGTTCGAGCATGACCAGATAGGCGCGGAACTGGTCCGCCGCCGCGGCATCCACGGCGGCGAGGCTGGCGTCGAAGCGTTCACGGTAGATCGCGGGCAGTTGCCGGAACAGTGACACGTACGGCTCGGCCGGCATCCAGCGGCCCGTCGGCCGGGCCAGCGGCACGTCGCCCATCGACGAGGTCTCGGCCACCGCCCGGCCGCCGGCGCGCCACAGGTCTTCCAGCCGGTGCAGCAGGGGCGCGATGGCCAGCGCGATCGGCGTGCCGTGCCGCGCGATCCGCCAGTCCGCCACGTCGGCCGGCGCATCCGGCCAGCGCAGCCGCAGCACCCGGTCGTCCAGGCGCCGCGGCAAGGCCTCCTCGTCGCTCTCCGCGCCGTCCACGGAAAGGCTGATGTTGCGGATCTCGTACACGCCCTCGACCGTGCCGGCGAGCCGCGCGAGGTCGCCGAAATACACGCGCCGGTCCCGGCCGGCGAGCAGGCTGTCGGCCGCCACCCAGCCCCGGCGCACACGCGGGCCGTCGAACACCTCGGCCAGCGAGCGCGTATCGCCGCCGTCCGCGTCCAGGCGCTCCGCCAGCGATTCCCGCCGTGGCGCCGCATCGATGTGTTCGGCGCAACGGGCGACCAGCTCGGCCAGGATCTCCTCCGGCGCGCGCGTGCCGGTCACGCTCAGGTCCAGTTGCAGGCGGCACCAGCGCGGCTGCAGTACCTGCGGCAGCTCGTCGATGTCCTCGCCCAGGTTGCGCTGCGCCCAGTAGGCACGCGCCGCCGCCGCGACCGCCCCCTCCGTCCGTGCCGTGGTCACCTCCAGGCCCAGCCGCCACAGGCCGTCGCCGCCCGGCATCGCCGCGTGCGCCTGCAGCGCGCCGGGCACCCGGTCGAGCAGGCAGCGCATGTAGTCCGCCGCCGTGCATGGCCGGCACGGCAGGATCTCTTCCGCCGCGTGCAGGCCCAGCCGGTGGTAGTGGATGCGCCCGTCCGGCGCGGTGAGCTGGTCGGCCAGCGGCTGCCCGGCGCCGAACACGCTTTCGGTCAGCGCGAAGCACAGCGCCTCCAGCAGGGTGACGCCGGGGTCGTGGTAGTTGAAGTCGGTCCAGCGCTCGCCGCTGAGCATCTGCGCCAGCGCGACCGCCTGCTCGCGCAACGCGGCATACGCGAACGGGTCATCGCCGACGTGCCGCGGGATCACCGCCGGCGCCGGCTTCGTCGCCAGCGCGACGGCCGCGGGCGAGGCCTGCGGTTCATCCATGCCCATGTCGAAACGCGCGCTCACGGCCTGGCCTGCCCTTCGCGCATGTGCGGATCGAACCACAGCTGGGTCAGGTGCGCCTGGATCACGATGCCCAGGCCGTAGTCGCAGCCGCTGCGGATCTGCAGGCGATAGCGCGCGTTGCGCCCGCTGCTGCCCTTCCAGCGCAGTTGCAGGCGGTCGCAGCGGCGCGCGTAGTGGGCATGGGTGCAGCGGATGCCGCGCTTGCGGTTGAGGAAATCGAGGATGCCCAGGGTGGGGTTGTAGGCGTTCAGCGCCGTGGCGTGCAGCATCGCGAAGCGGCCCTGCCCCGGGTGCCCCGCGCCGGCGGTGAGCTCGAAGGCCTGGCAACCGCCGAGGTCGTCGGTGAGGTCCTGCCACTGGCCGTTGGCCAGCAGCGGCGCCGGCGCCGTCCGCGCATAGCTGCCACGACGCCCCGTGCTGCGCACCACGCCGTCGACGTCCAGCGCGGCCTGCGGGTTGGCGGTGCGGATGCCCACCCGGCCGCGCTCGGACGAGTCCAGCGACCACAGGGGCGGCGGCGCCTCCGGCGTGTCCGCCTGCGCGCCCGGGTTGGCACGGATCAGCAATTGACCCTGCGCGCCGCCGAAGCCCACCCGCCACAATGGCTCGTCCGGGTCCTGGTCGCGGAAGAAGCTGAGCAGGGTGTCGTAGCCGGTGGCGGCGGAGATCTCGAAGCCGCCCTCGACCGTCTTGCAGAAGCCCTCGTCGTTCATGTTGAGCATCGAGTCGACCAGGTCGGCGAAATGCTCCTGGGTCGGCAGTGCTCCGTCGCTGAAATAGCTGCGCAGCGACTCGCGGTTGCAACGGGTCATGGCGCCCCCCGCCCGGGCTTCGGCGCCGTGGCTCCAACGACGAAGGTGCTGCCGACCTCGAGCTTGCCGACACCGGTGGCCGCCGCTCCCGACGGCGGCGCATCGACCAGTTCGACCAGATGGTGGGGAGTCGGCAGGGCGAGGCTCCAGGGCTGCACCGGGCGGACCAGGCGCTGCGGCCGGGTGCGGCCGCTGCGCGCGGTATCGTGCAGCCGATAGAGATTGGCGTCGGTCTGCACCACGTGCAGCAGCGACATCGCGCCCACCGTTTCCACCTCGTCGAGTTCGCGCAGACGGGCCTCGACCGCCTCGCTGCGGATCTCCCAGTCGAACTCGGCGCGGTGGCCGCCCGCGTGCCACGGCGACAGGAATTCGACGATGGCCCGGTTGATGCGGATCAGCGACGCGCCCGGATGGCTGCCGCGCGCCAGGCGCACCGTGCAACGCACCTGGATGCGCTCGTAGGCCGCATTGCGCACCACGATGCGGATGCCCGGGGTGGCGCGTTCGCGCAGGTGGCCGACCATCCGCTCGAGCACGGCGGCGTCGAAGCGCGGCGCCTCGGTGCTGCGGAACAGGGCGCCCTGGCGCGGCGACGGCACCACCACCACCAGCACGCCGCCGGACCGCTCCGAAACCGCCGCGCCGTGCGCCTGGCCGTTGGCGAAGCATTTCACCTTGAACAACTCCGGGAACGCGTCGAGCAACAGGCGCTCGTAGTCCCACGGCGTGCTGGCGCGATTCTTGTGGCGCAGGCGCTCGGCGCCGCGCACGCGCAGCGCGTCCGCCGCATCGGGCGGGCGCAGGCCGAACGACGGACCGATCTGCTGCACCGCGCGCAAGCCGCCGATGGCCCGCAGGGGCGCCTTGATCGCGCCCGGCGGCAGCGGCTCGCAGCCCGGGCCAAGCGCCCGCGGCTGCACGCAGCGGACCTCGATCACCTGCGCGTAGACCGCGTACAGGCCGGCGAGGCAATCCAGCTCGCCGCTCGCGCCCAGGCGCAGCCAGTACAGCCCGCCGGGCAGGCGCGGATTGTCGGCGCGCATGCCCGCGGGCAGGTCGAGGCTGACGACGCCGCTGCGCAGGAAACCCAGGGTGCCGTCGGACAGCAGGCGATCCGCTTCGAGCGTGCGCCAGCCATCCTCGCCCCATACCGACCAGGTCGGCTGCGGGCGCGGCGCCTGCCTGTCCGCCAGCGCGCTTTCGGCGCGCAGCTGGAAGAACAGGTTGAGCACGCCCTGCGGATCGGTGCCGGACAGGCCCAGGTAAAGCTGGCCGTCCTGCATGTAGCGCGGCAGCAGCGGCACGCCGTCCATGCCGGCCCGCGCCAGCGGCCGGTCGTGGCCGAACGGATACAGGTGGAACAGCTGCGCCGCCGTCGGCTCGGCCGAGGGCTTGAAGGTGACCAGCTGGCTGGCGGCGTAGTCCAGCGACACCTGCTCGACCACCGGCGTGTAGGGTTCCTGCGGCAGCGGCAGGGCCAGCCGCGCCTTCTTCAGCCGCGCGTTGCGCGTCAACGCCTCGGCCAGAAGGCGCGGATACAGCGCGTGGCCGAACGCCGCGTCCGGCGCGCAGAGGTCGAGCCGGAAGAAGCCGTTGCGCGTGTTCGCGCCATAGGCGAACGACTCCGCTGGTTGCGCCTGGGCGCGGTGGTAGAGCACCAGATCGGCTTCCGGCAAGGCCAGCTCGATCGTGTCGTCCAGGCGGCCGTCGCCGCGGAACAGCGCCAGGCTGCCCGCCGTGCCGCCGTGCCACTGGCCGTCGCGCAGCACGCCCGGCCGCACCTGGAAGCTCGCGGTCGTCCAGCTTCCCGGGTAGCCCCGGTAGCGCTCGGCGAAGCCGCCCTCGCCGCCGGGCAACTGACCCCAGCGCAACCGCAGCCGCAGCGAGCGCAGCGGCTTGCGCGCCAGTTCCTCGCTGCCGAACACGCAATACGACCCCAGCGTGGGCATCGGGCCGAACGGCTGGAAGGGCTTGCCCGCATCGAGCCGCCCCAGCTGGTTGTACAGCGCGATGTCGCGCACGCCGCGCACCTCGACGCCGAGCACGATGTCGTGCAACGACCACTGCTGCAGCAGGCTGTACACGCACACCCGCGCGCGCGCCTGCAGCACCAGCCGAAGCATCGGCTGCGCCGGCCACGCCGCGCCGTGCAGCGCGGGCTGGCACGGCGTGACCGATGGCTGCTCCGGCCCCAGCGCCAAGCCGATCTCGATGCAGCCGCCGGGACCGCCCGCCGCGTCGGCCCGGCGCATGCGCACGTCGTCCAGCGCCAGCCAGCCGGTGGCCGTGCTCAATTCGGCGCGCCAGACGTCACGGAACAACCGCGCGAAGATCAACGCGCGATCCGGCATGACCGGGCCGCCGCCGTGCTCGTGCGGGTAGATCAGGATCAGCGGATCGTCGATTTCCACGCGCAGCGGGCCGTCGCCGCCGGGCAATGCCGCGGCATGCGCACGCAAGGCGGCGACGTCGGCGGCCTGCAGGTCTTCGCCGGCCGCCGCCAGCCAGGCGGCGAACAGGCGCCCCAGGCGTTCGCGGAACAGCTCCTGCTCGCCGGCGGCCAGGCAGCGGGCGACCAGGTGGCACAGTTGCACATCCCCGTCGGGCCGCGGTGCACGCCGCCACGCCGCCGCCGCATCGGCCGTGGCCATGGCCGCCGATGCCAGCCGCGAGGGGTGGTGCCTCGCTTCGTAACGGTCGAAGCGGGCAAACACCTCGGCCAGCCACGCTGCGTCGCGCTGGCCGCCGGAACGGCGCAGCAAGGCCAGCAAGGCCTCGTCGTCGTAGCCGGGATGCGACAGGCGCAAGGTCAGCTTGATCCGCCGCGCGCCCTCGCGCAGCGCCAGCATCGGCGTGGCCAGCGCCAGGCCGAGCAGCGCAGGCTGGGCCGTGGCCGCCGCCCCCTTCAGCTTGCCGCCCAGCAGCGGCCACCATGCCGGCGCCTCGGCATAGGCGGCGTCGGGCGCCTGCAGCGGGATGCTCTGCGCCAGCACGCGCGTGGCGTAGCCCAGTTCCTTCTCCGGCGAGATCAGCCGGTCGCGCTCCAGCCGCAGGCTGCACAGCGCGGCCACCTGGTTGTCGGTGACTTCCAGTGCCTGCCCGGCGGCGAATTCGATCGCTTGCCCCCGGGCGTCCTTGCCGGCCACGAAACGATCGTCGCGGCGCACCTGCACCGGGTTGCGGTAATGCGGATCGCGCAGCAGGCGCAGATGGGCCCGTTCGGGCGCCGGCGCGCGCGGGCGCATGCGCAGCAGATCGCGGTAGTAGAAGTCGGTCAGCCGCTCCGGGAAGCGGTTGACCGGCGCGCGGGTGTCCTGGAACAGCTGCACGGCGGTCAGCAGCAGGCCCATCGCCGGCTCGTGCGTGCCGCTGCGCAGGCTGTGGGCGAGCTGCTCCCTGGCCAGCGGGCGCAACCGGGCGATCGCCATGCACAGGCCGCCCCACAACCGCCGCAGCAGTTGCAGCCGCAGCTCGGCCGTGTCGAAGCGCGAGGGCGCCTCCGCGCGCGCGGCCTCCATGCGCCACACACCGTGCAGGCGGCGGGTCGCGGCCTCGTCCAGGCCGAAGCAGCGGATGGCCTCGTGCAGCATGTCGCGCAGGCCGGTGCCCATCGGCTGCAACAGGACCTGGCGGACCTGCGTGGCGCTCGACGTCCCGTGCCCGGCCAGCCACTGGCACCAGCGGTCGACGTCGTGCAGCAACTGGCGAACCCGGCGCCACAGGTGCGCCTCGCCGGCCCACGGCCATGCACGGGCGAAGCTTTCCTGCATCGCCTCCAGCGGATACGCCGCGATGTCGGCCAGCAGCACGCTTTCGTCGCCGCGCAGGACATCGTCCCAGCGGCCGGCGTCGCTGCCGTCGCCGCTGGCGAATTGGAGCCGCGCGGCATGGCCCAGCAGCAGGCGGACGCGCTCGGCCAGCACCAGCTCGTCCGGCAGGATGTAGCCGGGGCGCAGCGCGGCGTCGAGTCGCTGGTCCTGTTGCGTGCCGGCGTGCATGGGACGCTTCAGGCCTTCACCGGGTGGGTGGCCTGGTGCAGGTAGAACGGATAGACCAGGTTGTGCCGCGTGTTGGTGGTGCGCACGGTGTAGTCCAGCAGGATGTCGAGGCGGCCGTCCAGCGCGTCCACCCGTTGCGCGTCGATCCGGTTCAGCGTGATGCGCGGCTCGTAGAACAGCACCGCCTTGCGGATCAGCCCCTTGATCTCGGTGACGGTCTGCTCGCTGACCTCCTCGAACACCATGCGCCGCAGGGCGCAACCGTAGTCCGGCAGCATCACGCGCTCGCCGGGCGCGGTGGACAGCAGGATGCGCAGGCTCTCGTCGATGTCCGGCACCCCGGAGACCATCACGGCGGCCTTGCCGCGCGGATCGAAACGGGGCGGGAAGCTCCAGCCGCGGCCGAGGAAATCGCTCACCATCAGCCTCCGATCAGCACCGTCGGGCAGCCCATGACGATGCTGCCGCCGTGCGCCGTGGTGTCGCCGACCCGCGCGGCGGGGCGGTGGCCGATCATCACCGTGGACGAACCTTTCACCACGACGTCCGGCGGCCCCACGCACACCGCGTTGTCGCCCACCACCGAGGCCGGCAGCTTGCAGATCAGCACGGTGGGCACGCCCGGCCCGACGATCGGCCCGCCCACGTGCGGGATCGGCGGCAGCCCGGGCGTCTGCATCGGGCAGGTGTGCATGTCGGTCAGGCGGGCGGCGGGCGGCATCGCGGCTCCTCAGTTGATCATGACCATCGCGCCCTTGACCGTGGTCTGGCCGGACGCGGAAAGCTCAGCGGTGGCCGAGCCCTTGCCGACGAAGCCGATCTGGGCTTCGCAGTTGACGTTGAGCCCGGCCGCCTTGACGTCGGCCTGGGACTCGATGTTGATGGCGGCGTTGGCGCTGATGGTGACTCCGCCCTGCGCGGTGAGCTTGATGTCGGACTGGCTGGTCAGGGCGATCCCGTCGCCGGAAAGCTTCACGCTGTTGTTGTTCTGGTCCTGCACCGTGATGGCCTGGTTCTTGTCGTCGAGCACCACCTGGTTGTTGCCGGGCGTGATGATCGTGATGATCTTGTCCTGCTCGTTGAACTCGATCTTGTGCAGGCAGCGGGTGACGATGGCCTTGGTGTTGTTTTCCGCCTCGATCGCGTAGGGCGGCTTGCGCGAGCTGCTGTACAGCGAGCCCAGCACCACCGGGTGGCTGGGGTCGGCGTTGAGGTAGCCGATCAGCACCTCGTCGCCGACCTCCGGCACGAAGAACGCGCCGAACGCGCTGGAGGCGTGGAACTGCAGCAGCCGCGCCCACACGCCTTCGGTCTGCGCCTGCAGCACCGGCAGCTTGACCTGGATGCGCTCCTCGCCTTCCGGATCGCCGTCGAGCTTCAGCACCACCCCGATCTGCAGGCCGCTGACCCCGGGCAGCAGGCCGCCGTTGGCCGGCGCCATCACGTCGTCGCGCTCGACATGCCATTCCGGGCGCAGGCCGAACTCCACCTCGCTGATCCAGTTGCCGTTGGCCAGGCGATGTTCCACCGCCGACACGTAGACCGAACCGCTGAAGCGCGCGCCGACGCCCTTCACCTCGACCAGGCTGTCCGGCACCACGGCCGCGTTGCCCAGCAGGCGCATGCGTCCGCGGATGCGCGCCAGCGCGGCCTTCTGCTGGGTGGCCTTGGCCCAGTCCGTCAGCGTGGCGGCGGGCTGGGCCGTCCCGGTCTGCAACCCGTAGGTGGCGGGGCTGGCCACCTGCGCCAGCGTGCTGCCGTCGAGGTTGCCTTGCGCGTTGAGGCTGAGCGGACTGGCCGAATCGCCCAGCGCCACGGCCTGCTGCTTCGGGTCCCACGAGGCCGCCTGCACGGCCGTGAACTGGCTGCGCGCGTCGATGTCGGCCTCGAACGACAGCAGGTCCATGCCCCAGCTCACGCTCAGCACCGCCGGACCGGACGTGCTCGGCGGCTTCACCCCGACCGTGCCCGCGTCCACGTTCACCAGCAGGCCGTTGGCGTCGGCGCGGGCCAGCATGAAATCCCAGTCGCTGCAGTAGAACTGCACCAGTTCGTCGTACTGCGTGGCGGTGGACTGCACGTCCGCCGACAGGCCGTGGTTGCCGATCAGCGTGGCGATGATGTCACTGTCCGTCTGCTGCAGGTAGTTGGCGTTGCTGCGCCCGATCGTCATCCTGGCCGCCTTGTCGCGGCACTCGACCACCAGGCGCGCATTGCTCGCGCCGTCGATCTTCACGCCATGGCGCATCGCCACGCCGGTGAACAGCACCGCCTCGTCGCTGCCGAAGCCGGCGCTGACCACGATCTCGGCGCCGGGCGCGAAGGTGGCGGCGTCGCTCAGCACGAAGCTGCCGGTCGGCATGTCGCCGTCCTGCAGCACGATTTCCGCCCACGGGATGCGGTTGATCGCGCGGCGCACGGTGACGCTGACGATCGGCAAGGTGGTCAGCGCCTGTCCCCCGGCGCTGATGCTGACGCGAAGCGGTCCGTTCGCGCTGGTGTTGGAAGCATCGGCCATGGCTCAACCCAGCGGCGGAAAATGCAGGGTCGACCCGGGCCTGAGGCGGCGGAACGACGACAGGCCGTTGAAGCGCGCCACGTCGACGTAATAGCCGCTGTCGCCATAGATGCGATGGCACAGCAGGGGCAGCGTGTCGCCGTCCTTCACCACCACCCGGTGGCTGAGGTCGGGCGATGAAGCGCTGGCTTCCAGCGCCGCCTCCTGCCGGCTCTTGTAGCCCTGGAACGACAGCGACACCTTGGCGCGCAGGGGTGCCCCGCTCGGCTTGAACAGCGTGTAGTCGATGTCCAGCGAGGTCAGCCGCCCGTTGAACAGCAAGGTGCCCCACACGATCTGCACCACGTCCGGCTGGTGCTGCTGGCCGTCGTAGGAGTAGACGATCTTGTTCAGCGCGTCGAGCTGATCCTCCACTTCGCTTGGCAGGCCCACCGGCACCGGCACCGCGCCGGTGCCGTCGAACACCGTGACGAAGGCCAGCGTGTCGGGCTGCATGCGGCTGAAGTTGCGCCCGCTGCCCGGGTCGCCCATCGGCACGCAGCGGCTGAACTCGGTCTTGCGCTTCAGGCTCAGCTCGGCCGGGTTGATCATCAGCGAGATCGACTCCGACGGGTCGCCGCTCGGCGTCACCGAGTCGCCGCTCATGCTGCAGGCGACGATCTTGAGCGCGGCCTTCTGGCCGGACAGGATGGACACCCTCAGCGCTCCCGCAGTCGTTCGAGCTCGGCCGCAAGGCCGGAGCGCAGGGCTTCCGCGCCGCTGCGCCCGTCGTCACACCCGCTGCCGTCGGTCTCGTCGTCCGCCGGCCCAGGCGCCGGCTTGCCGTTGGTGTTGGCGATGTCCGACTTGATCACCATCTGGCGGATTTCCAGCGTCATGGCGCTCTCTCACAGCATTCGTTGGGCGTATTGGTAGGCAAGCTCGATCGTCTCCAGCGCCACTTCGTTCTTGGTCGAGTTGAAGGCGTCGACGTCCCAGCGCACCGGGTACGCGTTGCTGAACAGCCAGGACCGCAGCGGCAGCGACGACGCGTCCAGCAGGCTGACCAGCAGCGGCACCGGCACGATGGGTATCGACAGCCCGCCTTCCAGGGTGGCCTTGCACCAGAGCACCAGGGGCGAGGTCAGCCCCGCCACGCCGCGCTTGAGGGTCAGCTTTTTCTGCTGCACCCCCTTGGGCAGCTGGTGCACGAAGCGGTTCTCGCCCCCTTCGCGCAGCTCCTCCACGTCCATGCCCTGCTCCAGGCCCGACACCTCCTGGAACGAGCTGTCGATGCCCGACGGGATCGCGTTGAAGCTGACGGTGAACTGGAACGCCGCCGGCAGCGGCGCCCCGAGCAGGCTTGCGACGTCACTCATGGCCGGGTCGGTCCGTATCAGCCATTCCCATCTCAGCCATTGGCGATGGTCAGGCCCTCGTGCGCCACCTCGATCGTCTCGATCGCCACTTCGTTGCCCTGCGCCTTCAGGTCGGTGCCGGTGATCTTGGTCGGCCAGGCGTTGATCAGCGTCCACACCATGGTCGGCTTGCCGCTTTCATCGAGCAGGCTGATCGTCACCGGCACGCGCTTGATCGTGTTCATCTTGATCTGGTTGAACCAGTCCCAGAACTTGTTGTCGCCCTTGAACACGCCCTTCTTCATCGTCACGTTGCCGTATTTCTTCAGGCCCGGCATCTTGATCGCCGCATACACCGGGCTGTCGCCGTGCCGGTACTCGATCGGCTGGGCCTCGACGTCCAGCCCGGAAACCTCTTCGAACGACATCACCGCCGAATCCCACTTCACCTGGAAGTAGAACTTCGGCATCGGCCATATGTTGGTGGACTGCTGGGAACCGTCGTCTGCCATGGGAATGCTCCGTCAATGCAAGGTGGTGCGATACGCGCCGCGGGCCGCCACGCGCGACCCGCCGCGGGTCACGATTTCTGCATCTGCTGCTGGAAGGTGATCTCGATGAACTCCGCCGGGCGCACCATCGCCACCAGCACGGTGACGCGCAGGATGCCTTCGAGGATGTCGTCCGGGGTCATCGTTTCGCCCAGCCCGCAGTGCACGCTGAAGGCGTCTTCCGGCACCGCGCCGGCCAGCCCGCCGCGCTTCCAGATGCTGGTCAGGAAGTTCTGGATCATGCTCTTGATGGTGATCCAGGTATTGGCGACGTTGGGCTCGAACACCAGCGCCTTGGCCGCCAGCCGGCAGGACTCCTCCAGCATGATCATCGTGCGGCGCACGTTGATGTAGCGCCAGTCGAGGCTGTTGCCGTCCAGCGTGCGCGCGCCCCACACCAGCACCCCTTCGCCGATGAAGCTGCGGATGGCGTTGATCGACTTGCCCTGGGTGGTGACGTTCAGGTCCTCCTGGTCCACCGCCGAGATCGTCACCGCCGGCGACACCACGCCGGACAGGCTGACGTTGGCCGGCGCCTTCCACACGCCGCGGCTGTTGTCGACCATGGTGTAGATGCCAGCCATCGCCGCGCTCGGCGGCATCAGGTTGAGCTTGCCGCGGACCAGCTCCATGATCGTGTTGAACAGCGGGCTGATCGTGCCGAGCGTCTTGTTGAGCATGGCCTTGTTGGCCAGGATCGCGTCGGCGGTCGGCTTCGGGTCGAGCGCGCTCCAGTCCTTGGTGATGTCGGCGATCGCCTGGATCTGCTCCTTGACCTTGAGACTGGCGCCGTCGGGCGCGGCCTCGGGCAGGCCCAGTTCGCTGCGCAGCAGCGCCTGCAGCACGTCGGCCGAGGCGATGTTCTCGTAGCTCAGCTCGTTCTCGCCCACCACCGTGGTGTTCACCCACGGGTAGTAGGCCGCCGCGTAGTTGAGGAAATTGATGCCCAGGCTGTTGCGGAACGCGTCGACCGGATCGCCGCCCGGGTCGTTGCGCGGCTTGTCGCCGCCCCAGACGTCGAGGATCGCCACGCGGTTGCGCATCTTGTCGCCGCAATGCGCCAGCATGTTCTGCTGCAGGCTGATGCAGTCGGGCTGCTTGAACAGCACCGCCTCGGGAATCACCAGCATCGTGGGCTCCTGCTCCTTGAGCAGTTCCTCGATGCCGCGGTTGAACTTGTCCAGGTCGACGTCCTGCGTGTAGTCGCCCACCGACACCACGTAGCACGGGCCGCCGCCGTTCTGGAAGAAATGCCGCATGGCGTTGTACAGCGTGTAGCAGCCGCCGTCCTTGCCGGCCGGCTGCTCGAGCACGTACTCGGCGGGCTTGTTGTCCTTGTCCAGCGCGGTGAAATCGGCCAGCGCGGACGGGTCGGACTTCACCGCGATGTTGAAGCGCGGATTCGGCGCCATGCCGTAGTACTGGTGGAATTCCGCCATCGAGCTGATCCGCCACGGCTTGAACGCCAGCGGCTTGCTGCGGTTGTCGGCTTTTTCGGTGTGGCCGATGAATGCGGGCACGGCGGTAGCCACTTCCACCACCGAGTTGGGGAACGCATTCTTCTCGACGATATAAACACCCGGTGTCTTCATTGCACCCATCGTTGGGCTCCTGTCAGTGTGTGTCAGCTGTGAACGAAAATTTCCGATACCGCGATCGGCGTGGAGCCTTGCATCTCGCGCCACAGGCCTCGCGGCCGGGCACCGGGCAGCCGCGGCACCAGGACGCGCCCGGGCGCATCGGTGACGTCATGCAGCTGGAAGCGCTGCGCAGGCCGCTCGCGCAGCGTGATCGGCACGCTCGAATACGTCGCCAGCGCCGCGCTGCCGTCGGGCATGCGCTCACTCGCCGGCGCGGTGAACGCTACCTCGCCGCGCGGATCCACGACGGCCAGCTTGCGGTCGCGCCAGTCACCGACCAGCACGTACTTCCAGATCGTGCCGGGGCTGCGCAGGCACAGGCGGTACGACACGCAGGCAGCGGCGTCCCAGCCGGCGAAGTCGTCGGCCGGGCCCGGGTTCAGCGGCAGGGCCAGCGTCGCCAGCGGCGCCGACGCGGACGGCTCGACCGGCAGCAGGGGCGGCACGCGCACGGCGTCGTCCGCCACCTGCGCCGATGCGGTCACCGCCTCGGTGTAATAGGCGCTCTCGGGATCGGCCGAGCGCACGTCGAAGCACAACGCGCGCGGCGTGCCCTCGTCGATGCGTTCGCTCCACAGGTTCGCCCGCTGCCCATCGCAGACGCCGATGACGAAGCCGGACCCTTCAGCATGCATGCGCATGTCGAAGCGGCGCAGGAACGCGGCAGTGGCGGCATGCGGCGAGAACAGCATGCAGGGCGGGCGGCCATCGGCGAAGTAATCGTGCGTGACGTGGACCGCGGCGAGCAGCCGGTAGGCCGACATGCCGGCACGGTCCGCAGCGGGCGGGCTCGCCGGGCCGGTCATTGCGCCCGTACTCCGGTGTCCGCCTGGCTGACGGCGGGATCGCGACCGCGCACGCCGCCGGCATCCAGGGTGATCATGCGTACCCGGAACAGCGCCGACGGCAGGTAGCGTCCGCCGTGGATGCTCCACAGGCTGTGCATCTCCTGGCTGCTCAGGTTCTCCATGTTCAGCGCCAGCCGTTCCAGCCGGCCGTCCATGTCCGGCGTGTTCTGGTGATCGAACACGGCGTTCGCCTGGAAGAAGACGATGGCGCTGGAAAGGAACTTCAGCGCCTCCGGGTAGTGGCTGCCGCTGAAGTTGGCCGCGCACATCACCAGCAGGTTGAGGTAGACCGGCGGCATGCCCTGCGCGATGCCCTGCCCGGCGGAGACGGGGGAAGCCTTGGCCTGGTGCGCCAGGGTGTCGCGCTCGATGCCGCTCAGGAAGAGCGTCACCTTGTTGGCGGACAGCACCACCGGCGCCCCGCCCACCTCCTGCAGGTTGGAGACGACCGCAACATCCTCGGCCACCTGGAAATGTCTCCGGTAGTAGCCATTGAGATGCGTCGCCAAATGCCCCAACACCCGATCGATCACCACGTCGCCCCTGTCCGACGAGTCTCCGCTCCCTGGCGCCCAAGCCGTGCGTCCAGCACGGCGAACGTCCAGCACCCAGGTGCTGGCGCGAGCGGCAGAAGAATGTTTGCAGAGTACCCACACAGCCCGGCTCGCCCCTATCAGCAATCTGCTGATATTGACCTCCGTTTTGCTGATGCCATGACCGAGCCACGGCCGCCCGGTCCAGCCATGGGGCGGCCGGACCACGAAGCGATCGATTGGGAGCGGATGCTTCCGGATGCGCGCCGGGCCCGACGGGAAACCGGCGCTGCGCGGATGCTGTGCCGCGCGATTTCAGTCCAGCGGCGTCATGCCCTGCTTGACTGCGAACCGGGTGAGTTCGGCGAGGCTGCTGATATTGAGCTTGCGGAACACGTGCGACCGGTGCGTGGCCACCGTCTTGGCGCTGATGTGCAGGCGCCGGGCCACCTGCTGGGTGGAGCAGCCCTCGGCGAAAAGCTGGACCACCTCGCGCTCGCGCCAGGTCAGCGGCGGCGGCATCGAGGCGCCATGCCCGCCGCCGGCCGTCCGATAGGCGTTCATCACCGGCGCCACCAGTTCAGCGCTCAGGAACACCTGGTTGCCGAAGGCGTGGCGGATCGCCCGGGCCAGCTCGTCGAAGCAGTTCTCCTTCAGCACGTAACCGGCGGCGCCCGCCTCCAGTGCCTCGGTCACGCGGGCTGGCTGGGCGCTGACCGACAGGCACAGCACCTTGCCCGGCAGCAATTCGCTGCGCATGCGGCGCGCCACTTCGATGCCGCTGACATACGGCATCGCGACATCGGCCACTACCACATCGGGGCGCAGTTCGCGCGCCAGGCGCAGCAACTCTAGGCCATGACCCGCCTGCCCCAGGACCTCGATGTCGGGCTCGTGGCGCAGCAAGGCCATCAGGCCTTCGCGCAGCATGACGTGATCGTCGCCCAGAACGATGCGAATGCTCACGGCCCGGTCATCTTGGCGCGGGCACGCGGCGGGCCGCATCGCGGACCGTCCGGCCCCGCGGGCCAGCACATGCATGCCCGCACCCCGGCGCCCGGCCGGCTGCGCACGCGGAACCCCACCCCGACGCCGGCCAGCCGCTCCGGCAAGGTACCCAGCCCCAATCCCCCCAAGATGCGGCGGCGCCGGTAGAGGGCGGTCGGATCGAACCCGGGTCCGTCGTCGCACACGGTCAGCTCGAAGCCGTCGCCCTCGGCCGCGAGCACCACCTCGGCCTGTGCTCCAGGCGCGTGCTTGCAGGTGTTCAGTAGCAACTCCTGTACCGCGTGCAGCACCATCGCCGTCACCGGCGCCGGCGGGTCGACGACCCGCTCGTCGCACTCCAGGCGCAGCGTCAATGCGGTCAACGCGGCGAGCCGCCGGCCCAGTTGCGCCAGTGCGGCGCCCAGCGACATCGCCGCGACCGGCTCGCTGCCGCCCCCATCGTCGAGCACGTGCCGGATACTGCGCAACGCCTCGCCCAGCAGCGTGCGGACGTTGTTGAGCAGGCGGGCGTCCGCCACGCAGCCGGCTCCCAGGGTTCGGTCCAGCTGGAGCAACGCCAGCGCCATCCACTGCGTGGGACCGTCATGCAGTTGCTGGATCAGCTGCACGTCCGCCAGCGTCGTGCCCGACGACGATCGCGCGTGACTCGGACCTTTCGGGACTACACCGTCAACCGCCTCGTGAATCGGCGACATTCCCCCCCCTTCTCGCCACTCCGCCCGCTGGTGCGTTCCTACACCAGCAACGGGTTGCGCTGTCTCCATGCGGTCGACAGCATCGCGAAAGACATGCCTGTGAGCCGACACAATCTACCATCGGCCTGGACGAAAGTTCCGCCAACCACGGCACGGACGACCCCGACGCCAGGCAACCCGGAATCGTCCCGTGGCCCGCCAGGTGAGGGATCCGGGCGCGCGACGCGCCACCGGCAGGCGCCACTGCGGATACAGCCGCGCCGCCGACGCGCTATTCGATGTTCTGCACCTGCTCGCGCATCTGCTCGATCAGCACCTTCAGCTCCACCGCGGCGTTGGTGGTGCGCGCATCCACCGACTTGGAGCCCAGCGTGTTGGCCTCGCGGTTGAATTCCTGCATCAGGAAGTCGAGGCGGCGCCCCACCGGCTCCTCCAGGCCCAGCACGCGGCGGGTCTCGGCGATGTGGGTGGCAAGGCGGTCCAGTTCCTCGTCCACGTCGCTGCGGGTGACCTGCAGCACCAGTTCCTGCTCCAGCCGGCCGGGGTCGGCGGGCTGCTTCAGGTCGGCCAGGCGCGCTTCGAGCCGCGCGCGCAGCGCGGCGCGGATCTCCGGCATCCAGCCGCGCACCTGGGCGACGATGGCCTCGATGGCGTCCAGCCGCTCGCGCAGCAGCTCGGCCAGCTTGGCGCCCTCGCGCTCGCGGGTGGCGGCGAGCGCGTCCAGCGCCCGGTCAAGCACCTCGAACAGCGCCGCCTGCTGTGCCTCCGGATCGGCCGCCTCCTGCTGCAGCACGCCAGGGAAACGCAGCAGCTCGGTGAACTCCACCCGCAGCTTCGGGAAGCGCGGTTCCAGGTCCAGCGACAGCTCGGCCAGGCGCGCCAGCAACGCGTGGTCCACCTGCAGCGACGCGGCGCGCGCCTCGCCCTGGCGACGCACGGTGAGGTCGACCTTGCCGCGCGACAGCCGCGACGCCACGCGCTCGCGCAGGGCCGGCTCGGCGCCGCGCAGCTCGTCCGGCAGCCGCGGGCTCAGTTCCAGGTAGCGGTGGTTGACCGTGCGCAGCTCGCAGCTGAGCGTGCCGGCGGGGCCGGTGGTTTCGGCGCTGGCGTAGGCCGTCATGCTGCGGATCATCGGGGCGGTCCGTGGGCGGGGAAGGCCGCAATGGTAAACTCTCGCGTCCCCGCCTGCCCAATTCCGGCCAGAGACGCCCGCCATGCCCATGAACGCCTCCCGCCCCAGCGGCCGCGCCAGCGACCAGCTGCGCGACATCCGCATCGAGCGCCACTACACCCGCCACGCCGAGGGTTCGGTGCTGGTGAGCTTCGGCGACACCCGCGTGCTGTGCACCGCCAGCATCGAGGACCGCGTGCCGCAGTGGCTGCGCGGCAAGGGCGAGGGCTGGGTCACCGCCGAATACGGCATGCTGCCGCGCGCCACCCATACCCGCATGCAGCGCGAGGCCGCCCGCGGCGGCCAGGGCGGCCGCACGATGGAGATCCAGCGCCTGATCGGCCGCAGCCTGCGCGCCTGCGTCAACCGCCAGGCGCTGGGCGAGCGCGTGGTCACGCTGGACTGCGACGTGATCCAGGCCGACGGCGGCACCCGCACCGCCGCCATTACCGGCGCCTACGTGGCCCTGGTCGACGCCATGACCGCACTGATGCAGCGCGAGAACCTCAAGCGCAACCCGATCGTGGGTGCGGTCGCCGCCGTGTCGGTGGGCATCTACAAGGGCGTGCCGGTGCTCGACCTCGACTACGCCGAGGATTCCGACTGCGACACCGACATGAACGTGGTGATGAACGACGGCGGCGGCTTCATCGAGGTGCAGGGCACCGCCGAAGGCCACGCCTTCCGTCGCGACGAGATGGACGCGCTGCTGTCGCTGGCCGAAAAGGGCATCGCCGAACTGGTGGCCGCGCAGCGCGCGGCGCTGGCGCAGGCATGACCCTGGCGTTGCGCCGCCTGCGGCCGGAACCGCGCGAACTGGAAGCGGCGCTTGCCGTGCACCGCGCCGCGTTCGGCCGCGACGACGAGGCCCGGCTGGTGCACCGCCTGCGCGAAGCCGGCGACGACGCGCTGGAATGGCTGGCCGAGGCGGACGGCCAGGTGGTCGGCCACGTGGCGTACTCGCCCGTGCGCATCGAGCACGGCGACGACGGATGCGCCCTCGGCCTGGCGCCGGTCGGCGTCCTGCCGGCCTGGCAGCGGCGCGGCGTCGGCCGCGCGCTGATCGAAGCCTCGTTGGATGCGTTGCGCCAGGGCGGCCGCACATCCCTGGTGGTGGTGCTGGGCGATCCGGCCTACTACGCCCGCTTCGGCTTCGCGCCCGCCTCGGCGGCCGGATTGCACGACACCTACGGCGGCGGCGACGCCTTCATGGCGCGAGCACTGCGTCCAGGCGCGCTCGACGGCCGCCATGGCCGCGTGGACTACGCCCCCGCCTTCGACCTGCTTGGAGAATGAACACGTGAACCGCATCGTCCTGGCCAGCAGCAACCCAGGCAAGCTGAAGGAGTTCGGCGCCCTGCTCGCCGACAGCGGCTTCGAGGTGGTGCCGCAGGCCAGCCTCGGCGTGGACGACGCCGAGGAAACCGGCCTCACCTTCGTCGAGAACGCGCTGATCAAGGCGCGCCATGCCGCGCGCGCCACCGGCCTGCCCGCGCTCGCCGACGATTCCGGCCTGTGCGTCGACGCACTGGGCGGCGCGCCCGGCCTGTACTCGGCGCGCTACAGCGGCGGCCACGGCGACGCCGAAGCCAACAACGCCAAACTGCTGCGCGCGCTGGACGGCGTGCCGGACGAGCGGCGCGGGGCCTTCTTCATCGGCGTGCTGGTGCTGCTGCGCCACGCGGAGGATCCGGCCCCGCTGATCGCGGAAGGTCGCTGGCACGGGCGCATCCTCGCCGAAGGCCGCGGCAGCGGCGGCTTCGGCTACAACCCGGTATTCCTGCCGGACGGCCATGCGCAAAGCGTGGCCGAGATGGACGATGCGTTGAAGAACCGCCTCAGCCACCGCGGCCAGGCGCTCGCCGCGCTGCGTCGAATGCTCAGCGCGCCGACTTGACCGCCTTGCCCTTGTAGCGCGCGGGCGCCTCGTGCACGCGGTGCGCGCGCAGGCGCCCGCGCAGCCAGGCCGCGAAGGCTTCGGCTGGCAGGCGACCATCGGCGAGGGCGAGGAATCGAGGAAACAGCTCCTCGTCCGTGGCATCGAGCTGGGCGTCGTTGAGCTCGATGAAGGTTTCACAAGCCACCGCCGCCGTGCGCTTGTTGCCATCGACGAACGGGGGATTGCGTGCCAGCCCGTGCGCCAGCGCCGCGGCAAGATCGGCAAGGTCCGGCGCCGGATCGGCGTAAGCCTGCATCTGCTGGGGCCGGGCCAAAGCCGAGTCGAGCAGGTTGCCGTCGCGCACGCCCGGCATGCCGCCGTGCTCGGCCAGCTGCCGATCATGGATGGCGAGCGCCAATGCCGCGTCGATCCAGATCACATCAGTTCCCCGCCAGCTCATGCAGCAGGTTGCGGCGGCGGCGCATGACCTTTTCCGCCACCTCCATCTTCGCCGCGAATTCCGGATCGAACGCGGCCAGCTTGATGCCGTCGGGCAACTCGGTGACGTAGAGCGTATCGCCCTTCTCCACCCGCAGCCGGGCCAGCAGCTCGCGCGGCAGCACGACGCCGGCCGAGTTGCCCACGGTGGTGATCTTGAGCTTGGTATTCATGGCGGCTCCGCGAAGTTATAACTCACGTTAGTACAAGCGCCGACCGAATACAATGCGCGGATGCCCCTCGTCGCACCGCCCCTGTCGCTCTACGTCCACATGCCGTGGTGCGTGAAGAAGTGTCCGTATTGCGACTTCAACTCGCACGGCCTGCGCGGCGCGCCGCCACCCTATGCCGAATATGCCGAATTGCTGCTGGCCGACCTCGACGCCGATCTCGCCGACTTCGGCGAGGCTGCACGGGAACGCGACGTCATCAGCGTATTCTTCGGCGGCGGCACGCCCAGCCTGTTCGCGCCGGAACTGATCGCGCGCTTCCTCGACGGCGCCCGCGCACGCCTGCCGTTCGCGCGCGATTGCGAGATCACCCTGGAGACCAACCCGGGCACCGTCGAGCACGGCCGCTTCGACGGCTACCTCGCCGCCGGCGTGAACCGGCTCTCCTTCGGCATCCAGAGCTTCGACGACGACAAGCTGAGACGCCTGGGCCGCATCCATTCCGCCGCCGAGGCCGAGGCCGCGGTGAAGTCGGCGCAGGATGCCGGCTACGCCAACCTCAACCTCGACCTGATGTACGCGCTGCCGCAGCAGACGCTGGACGGCGCGCTGGCCGACATCGAACGCGCCGTCGCGCTCGCGCCCGCGCACATCTCGCACTACCAGCTCACGCTGGAGCCGAATACCGCCTTCGCCGCCAACCCGCCGCCATTGCCCGACGACGACCACGCCTGGGCGATGCAGGAGGCCTGCGAGGCGCGCCTGGCCGAAGCCGGCTACGGCCAGTACGAGATTTCCGCCTACGCGCAGCCCGGCCGGCGTTGCACGCACAACCTCAACTACTGGCGCTTCGGCGACTACCTCGGCATCGGCGCCGGCGCGCACGGCAAGCTCAGCGATGCGGCCGCCGGCCAGGTGCGCCGGCGCTGGAAGACCCGCCACCCGCGCGCGTACATGGAAGCCGCCGCCGGCCCCGCGCGCATCGGCGGCGACAATGTGGTCGGCGCCCACGAGCTGCCGTTCGAGTACATGCTCAACGCGCTGCGCCTGATCGACGGCGTGCCGCTGGCCGACTTCGCCGAACGCACCGGCCTGCCACTGGAACGCATGGCCGTACCGCTGGCGGAAGCGCGCCGGCGCGGCTGGCTCGTCGACGATCCGCAACGCCTGCAGGCCACCGCGCAGGGCCAGCGTTTCCTCAACGACACCATCGCCGCCTTCCTGCCCTGACCACGCCGACCTACACTGGCGGGCCCACGCACCACCCGGAGCACGCATGAATCCGCCGCTTGCCGCCCTGTATCCCCAGCACCTCGCCACCGTGCGCGGGCACGCCGACCACGCGCTGGCGCTGGCCGGCTTCGACCACCTGCTGGTGGCCGCCGGCACGCCGCCCGGCAAGTTCCTCGACGACCAGGACTACCCGTTCGTCGCCAACCCGCACTTCAGGCACTGGCTGCCGCTGACCGATGCGCCGGGCAGCTGGATCGCCTACACGCCCGGTGCGAAGCCCAGGCTGGTGTTCGTGCAGCCGCGCGATTACTGGCACGTGGTGCCTGAGGCGCCGCACGGCTACTGGGTGGAGCACTTCGATGTGGTGATCGTGCGCAGCGCGGCGGAAGCCGTGGCGCAGCTGCCGAAGGGACGCAACGCGGTGATCACTCCGGCCTGCCCCGCGGTCGATGGCGTAGAGGCCAACAACCCGCAGGCCGTGCTCGACTGCCTGCACTGGCACCGCAGCTTCAAGACGCCGTACGAACTGGCGCTGATGCGCGAGGCCAACCGCATCGGCGCGCGCGCCCATCGTGCCGCCGAAGCGGCGTTCCGCGCCGGCGAAAGCGAGTTCGGCATCCACATGGCCTACCTCGCCGCCGCGCGGCAGATCGACGCCGAGCTGCCCTACGCCAGCATCGTGGGCCTCAACGAGCACGGCGCGGTGCTGCACTACACCCATTTCGACCGCACGCCGCCGCGCGGGCACCGCTCGTTCCTGATCGACGCCGGCGCCAGCTGCGCCGGCTACGCCAGCGACATCACGCGCACCTACGCGGCGGACGGCCACGCCGGCTTCCAGGCGCTGATCGACAGCATGGATGTCGCGCAGCGCGGCTTCGCAGCGAAGGTGCGCCCGGGACAGAGCTATCCCGAGCTGCACGTCCACGCCCACCACGTGCTGGCCGGCGTGCTGCGCGAGCACGGCTTCATCCGCATGAGCGCGGAAAGCGCGGTGGAGTCCGGCGTCACCGGCGCGTTCTTCCCGCATGGCCTGGGCCACTCCATCGGCGTGCAGGTACACGACGTGGCCGGCTTCCAGCAGAGCGAACGCGGCGGCAGCATCCCGCGCCCTGCGGGCCACCCCTATCTGCGCACGACCCGCGTGCTGCAGCCGGGCATGGTGGTGACGATCGAGCCCGGCCTGTACTTCATCGACATGCTGCTGGCCGGGCTGCGCGACAGGCCGGTCGCCGCCGACATCGACTGGGCAAAGGTCGACGCCTTCCGCCCGTACGGCGGCATCCGCATCGAGGACGACGTGGTGTGCACCGATGGCGAGCCGGAGAACCTCACGCGCGACGCGTTCGCGGCGGCGTAAGCTCGCTCCATCGCCCTCGCCCGCCTGCTGGCAGGAAGGACTCGATAGGAGCGGAATGCCTCAGCGTCCGGCCAGCAGCGCCTCGATCTCGCCCGGGTCCTTCGGCACGCCGGCGGACAGCACCTCGTGGCCGTCGCGCGTCACCGCCACGTCGTCCTCGATGCGAATGCCGATGCCGCGCCAGCGCTCGGCCACGCCGCGCTCGTCGGGCGGCACGTAGATGCCCGGCTCCACCGTCACCACCATGCCCGGCTCCAGCACGCGCGGCTCGCCGTCGACGCGGTAGTCGCCCGCGTCGTGCACGTCCAGGCCCAGCCAGTGGCCGGTCTTGCCCGGGAAGAAGTGCCGGTGGCGGCCCTCGGCGATGGCCGTGTCGGTGTCGCCCTCAAGCAGTCCCAGCGCGCACAGGCCTTCGGCCACGACCCGCACCGCGGCATGGTGCGCGGCGTCGAAGGGGCGACCCGGTTTCACTTCGTCGATCGCGGCCAGTTGCGCGGCCAGCACCACCTCGTACAGCGCACGCTGTTCGCGGCCGTAGCGGCCGTTGACGGGGAACGTGCGGCTGATGTCGGAGGCGTAGCAGTCCAGCTCGGCGCCGGCGTCGATCAGCAGCAGGTCACCGTCGGCCAGCGGCGCGCGGTTGGCGGTGTAGTGCATGGTGCAGGCGTTGGCGCCGCCGGCCACGATGGGCGGGAATGCGGGCACCGCACCACGCCGGCGGATCGCGTATCGCAGCTCGGCTTCCACCTCGTACTCGTGCCGCCCGGGCAGGGCCATGCGCATCGCGGCCAGGTGCGCCTCGGCGGCAATGCCCGCGGCGGCGCGCATCAGGCGCAGTTCGTCGCGCGACTTGTACAGGCGCAGGTCATGCAGCAGGTGGCCCAGCGCCACGAACTCCTTCGGTTCCACGCCGCCGCCGCGCAACTGGCGCAGGCGGCGCATCCAGCCCATCAACTGCGCGTCGAACGCGGGCTCGCGGCCGAAGTGGCAGTACACCCGGGCGCGGCCCTCGATCATGCCGGGCAGGATGTCGTCGATGTCGTCGATGGGGAAGGCGTCGTCCATGCCGCAGGCGGTCACCGCGCGTTCGGTGCCCACGGCCTCGCCGTGCCAGCGCTCGCGCCCGGGGTCGCGCTCGCGGCAGAACAGCACCGCCTCGCCGTGCCGGCGGCCGGGCAGCAGGGCCAGCACGGCGTCGGGCTCGGGGAAGCCGGTGAGGTAGTGGAAGTCCGAATCCTGTCGGTACGGCCAGGCCACGTCGGCATTGCGCAGGCGCTCGGGCGCGGCGGCGACCAGGATCGCCGCGTCCTCGCCGGCCATCTGCATCAGCTGGCGCCGACGGCGCGCGAACTCGGCGACCGCGATGCTCAATGCACGGTGCCGTCCGTGGGGCGGTTGCGGCCGCCGGCGCATTCGGCGTGCAGCAGCATCGCGGCCATGCGCACGAATTCGTGCAGTTCGATCAGCGCGTCCTCGTCCTCGCCTTCGTCGCCGAAGTCGAACGACGCGCCGGCCAGGGTGCCCAGGTCGCGCAGGATCTCCTGCGCCTCCTCCGACAGCTTGCCATGGGCGCCGGCGCCGGCCAGCCCGAAACCGCCGAGGAAGCCGCGGCACCAGTCGCCCAGCGCCTCGGCGCGTTCGGGCAGCGGGCGGTCGTCGGGCGGCAGCAGCGGCTCGAAGCCCAGCTCGGGGTCGGCCAGTTCGGCCTGGGCGAGTTGCGCCAGGCGGTCGAGCAGGGCCAGGTCGGACGGCGCGGGCGTCACCGCCTCCGCGCCTTCGAGCTGCAGCAGCTCCAGCAACGGAGCTGTGCCCGGCCGGCCGCCGCCGGCCAGGAAACCACACAGCGAACCGTGCAGCTCGCTGGCCGCGATGGCCAGGCGCAGGCGCGCCGCCAGGCCGTCCAGTTCGTCGTGGCCGATGGGTTCGTCGGCGTTCATCGCGGCATCCACTCCATTCGCGGGCAAGGCGCCAGTCTAGCAGCGCGACGCCGCACCGCCGGCCGCGCGTGATGCGGCGGGCAAACGCGATGGCGCCCACGGATTTCGCACCGCGTGCTGATATAGTGCGCCGCATGAGCCCGCCCGATTCCGTCCAGCACGAAGTGGCCGCGCTGAGCCAGCAGATCGATCGCCTGCTGGACGTGGTGCGCCGCCTGCATGAGGAAAACCGCAGCCTGCGCCACAGCCAGGAACAGCTGGCCACCGAGCGCGCCGGGCTGCTGGCGCGCAACGAGCAGGCGCGCAGCCGCGTCGAGGCAATGATCCAGCGACTGAAGGCGCTAGAGAGCAATGGCTGAAACCACCCAGGCCAGCGAACCGGTCGCGTTGCGGCTGGTCGACCGCGAATTCCTGATCGCCTGCGCGCCGGACGAGCGCGAGGGCCTGCTGGAAGCCGCGGCCTACCTCGACCGCAAGATGCGCGAGTTGCGCGCCAACGCCCGGGCGCCGGGCTTCGACCGGCTGGCGGTGCTGGCGGCGATCAGCGTCACCCACGAGTTCCTCGCCCTCCGCAGGCAACAGGGCGGCAGCGGCGACAGCACCGCCGATAGCCTCGCCGCGCTGCGCCGCCGGGTGGAAGCGGCACTCGACGGCCAGCCCGGCCCGCTACTAAAATAGGCCCCGGCGTTCTCTGCGGTGTGCGCCAGCACACTCTTACATTTGCCTTGTTCCTAAATACGGCCCCGGGTCGGCATTTCAGCGGCTGTTGCGCATGTCCGCCACGAGCGGAAAGCCTCGAAGCCCTGATCGCCCTCCCACCTGATCCATCGTGGATCAAGGTCGTTCGGTGGGCAGCGGCATCGCGGTCGACGCCACCTCTTTCCACGCCTGGCGGTCGCCCCGGTGGCGACCGCCGGCGACGATCCGCCTGCCGCGACGTCCGCCGGACGCGCCTTGCCGCCAGGAGCCGCGCCACCGTGGACGCCCCCGCCCTACGCAGCGAACTTCGCCGTGAGATGGCCGCGCGGCGGCGCGCGCTGTCGCCGCCCCAGCGCATGGCCGCGGCGCAGGGCCTGCGCCGCAACCTGGAACGGCTGCCCGAATACCACACCGACATGCGCGTGGCCGGCTACTGGGCCACCGACGGCGAGCTGCCGCTGAACCTGGCCATCCCGCCGCTGGCCGGGCGCGGCCAGCAATTCCTGCTGCCACTGATCGGCGACGGGCGCGAGCTGCGCTTCGCCCCCTGGCAGGCCGGCGACCCGGTGCAGCCCAACCGCTACGGCATCCCCGAGCCGGTGGCGCCGCGCGAATGGTTCGCGCCGTTCCAGCTCGACCTGGTGCTGGTGCCGCTGCTGGCCTTCGACCGCCGCGGCCATCGGCTGGGCTACGGCGGCGGCTACTACGACCGCAGCTTCGCCTTCCTGCGCGAGCAGGCGCGCCCCACCGAGCCGCTGCTGGTCGGCATCGCCTACGGTTTCCAGGAACGGGACGCAATCGACGCCGAAACCTGGGACGTGCCGCTGGACTACGTCGCCACCGACCGCGAACTGATCGACTGCCACGGAACGCCCGCATGAGCCCCGCCCGCCACTGGCTGATGAAGTCCGAGCCCGACGCCTTCTCCATCGACGCCCTGAAGCACCGGAAGCAGGAGCCGTGGGACGGCGTGCGCAACTACCAGGCGCGCAACTACATGCGCGAGATGCGCAAGGGCGACCTGGTGTTCTTCTACCACTCCAACTGCGCCGAACCGGGCATCGTGGGCGTGGCCGAGGTGGCCGTGGAGGCCTATCCCGACCCCAGCCAGTTCGACCCGAAAAGCAAATACTTCGACCCGGCCAGCTCGCGCGACGCGCCGCGCTGGTCGCTGGTGGAGGTGCGCTTCAAGCGGAAGCTCAAGCGCACCATCACGCTGGAGGAACTGAAGGCCGACCCCGCGCTGGCGGAGATGCCGCTGGTGCGCAAGGGCAGCCGGCTGTCGGTGATGCCGGTGGCCGCTACCGAATGGAAGCACATCCTCACGCTCGAATGAGCCCTTTCTCCACCGTTCCGGGAACACGCCCATGAGCAACGCCCACGGCGACATCGCCGCGCAGAAACGCCAGGCCGGCGAGGCCGCCCTCCGCTACGTCGAGGACGGCGCCATCGTCGGCGTCGGCACCGGCTCCACCGTGGCGTTCTTCATCGACGCGCTGGCCGGCGTGAAGGACCGCATCAAGGGGGCGGTGTCCAGTTCCGAGCAGTCCACCGCGCAGCTGAAGAAGCACGGCATCGAGGTGCTCGACCTCAACGGCGCTGGCCCGCTGGCGATCTACATCGACGGCGCCGACGAGTGCGACCCGCACAAGCGGCTGATCAAGGGCGGCGGCGCGGCGCTGACCCGCGAGAAGATCGTGGCGGCGGCGGCGGCGAAGTTCGTCTGCATCATCGACGCCAGCAAGCAGGTGGACGTGCTGGGCAGGTTCCCGCTGCCGATCGAGGTGATCCCGATGGCGCGCAGCCTGGTCAGCCGCGAGATCGTGAAGCTGGGCGGCCAGCCGGTGTGGCGCGATGGCGTGGTGACCGACAACGGCAACTGGATCATCGACGTGCACGGCTGGCGCATCGCCGACCCGGTGGCGCTGGAGCGCGAGCTGAACCAGCTGGCCGGCGTGGTCACCGTGGGCCTGTTCGCGCAGCGCCCCGCCGACGTGGTGCTGGTGGGCGACCGGGAAGTCTGAGCGCCGCGTCCCCTCGGCGCTGCCACTGCGCGTCAGCGCGAACCGTCGCGCGCGCCTGCGGCCTTGTCCGGAACCACGATGTCTAGCAGCTTGCCGAGGTACTTGCGCGCCCGCTCCTCCCAGGGCGTGGCCGGTCGGTCCGGGTTCCACACCAGCGTCGCCACGCTCTCGGCCGGCATCGCGTACTCGAAGAAGACCTTGCCCTGCCCTACGCCGATGCGGCGCGCCCCGGTCGTGCTGTTGACCACCACCAGCACGACCGAGCCGTCGGCGTTGCGGAAGGCCACGTTGTTGAGGTCCGGGCCGGTGGCGGTGGACCACACCCGCACCGCGCCGGGCCGCACGAACCGGCTGTAGTGGGCGAACGCGTAGTACTCGTCGTTGCGGCGCACCTCGCCGGTGCGCGAATCGACCAGCACCATGCCCTTGCAGTTGTCGCAGCCGCCGGCATGCGGCCCGTGCTGTTCGTCGAGCGCGAGGTTCCAGTACACCACGCCGCGCGCCCAGTTGCGCAGGCCGCCCAGCAGCAGGTCGCGCGCGAACCACAGCAGTTCGCCGTTCCTCGCCGATTCCCAATCGCCGCCGGAGCATTCGGTCACGTACGCGTCCTTGTGCGGGAAGGCGCTGTGCACGCGGCCCTGCGCCGCCGGGTCGCCCCGGTAGCAATGCCAGGCGATGCCGTCGACGTAGCGCGCCGCGTCGGGGTCGGCCAGCACGGCCAGGGGCTGTTCCGGCATGTCCCAGTTGTGGTCCCAGCCGAGGATGCGGGTGCGCGGCGTGCGGCCGGCCAGGGCGGGGCCGAGGTACTGGCCGATGATCCGCGCGCGCGCGTCCGCCGGCAGCTCCATGCCCGGGTAGGTCAGCGGCAGGAAGGCGGGCTCGTTCTGCACCGTCAGCGCCCAGACCGGGATGCCCTGGCCGCGGAACGCGTCGACGTATTTCACCAGGTACTGCGCGTAGGCCTGCTCGTACGGCTCCAGCAGCGTCCCGCCGATCAGGTTGCCGCTGCTCTTCATCCATGCCGGCGCGCTCCACGGCGAGGCGATGACGTGCAGCTGCGGGTCGATCGCCAGTATTTCGCGCACGGTCGGCACCACGTCGGGCAGCTCGGCCGTGATGTTGAAGTGCTGCAGCTCCGGGTCGACCTGGCCGGCGGGCAGGTCGTCCAGCGTGTAGGGCTTGAGCGAGAAATCCGAGGCGCCGATGGTCAGCCGCAGCATGTTCAGGCCGAGGCCGGGCGGCGGGCCGAACAGCTCCTCGAGCAGCGCGCCGCGCTGCAGGGCGTTCAAGCGGTGCCGGATCAGCCACGCCGAGGCGTCGGTCAACGCCGCGCCGAAGCCGACGATGGTCTGGTAGGTGCGGCCGGTGTCGACGACGATGTCGGTCGGATCCGGCGCCTGCACGAGGACCGGCACGTCGGGCTGCCGCGCCAGGCGTAGCCGCCGGTCCTGCGTGCTCAGCCAGAATCTGGCCACCGGCCCCGACGGCATGGCCGGAAGCACCAGCGGCGCCGGCGCGGGCGGCAGGCGCACCGGCAGGCGCAGCGCGGCCAGCGCGCACACGGTGAGCAGGGCGACCAGCCCGACGGCCGTCCAGCGGGCGCTGTTCCTGCCTTCATCCATGCGCGGCGGCCTCGCTGTACGGCGGTTTCTTCATGGCGACGGTTCTCCCCCGGACCGGAGTGTCGCCGAATCCGCTACGTCCTATGAACACGGAGGGCTGGACATGGGTCGGGGCGGCCTCCAGGGCCGCCGCTCCGCGGACGCCGCACGCTCACTCCGCCACGTGGCCGGCGCCACGCCGGCGCGGCGGCTCCTCGCCGGGCTCCGGGCGCGGCTTGAGGCCGTCGCGGAAACGCAGGTGGCGGCCGGCGTGGCTGGCCTCGCGCAGGCGCCGCGCGTGCGCGGCCAGGATGTCGCCACGGGTGAGGATGCCGACCAGCTTGTGCGGATCGTCCTTGCCCACCACGATCAGCCGGCCCACCTTCTCGGCCACCATGTGGTCGGCCGCCTCGCGCAGCGAGTGTGCCTCGTTCACCGCGATCGGCGGGCGCGTCACCAGCTCGCCCAGGGTCAGCGTGTAGTGCCACTGCGGGTCGAGCAGGCTGCGCCGGGTCAGCACGCCCTGCACGCGGCCCCGTTCGTCCACCACCGGGAAGCCCTGGTGCTGGGCCGCCTCGCCGCCCTGGTCCAGCCAGCGGCGCACCTCGGCCAGCGTCTGTGTGGTCTGCAGCGACACCACGTCGTGCGAGCAGGCGTCGCCCACCGCCACCTGGTCGAGGTAGTCGGCGGTGTACTCGGCCGGCACGCGCACGCCGCGGCGGGCGATCTTCTCGGTCATGATGGTGTTGCGCATCATCAGGGCGGAGATCAGGTAGGCCGCGGTGCAGCCGCCCAGCAGCGGCAGCAGGCCGGCCGGTTGCGCGGTGGTCTCGAACGCGAACACCACCGCGGTGAGCAGCGCGCGCGAGGCGCCGGCGAAGATCGCCGCCATGCCCACCAGCGCGGCAATGCGCGGATCCACGCCAAAATGCGGCGCCAGCGCGGCCGCGCCGATACCCATCATCGCGCCCAGCGCGCCGCCGATGGTGAACAGCGGCGCCAGCGTGCCGCCGGAGGTGCCGCTGCCCAGCGAGATCGACCAGGACAGGAACTTCATCACGCACAGGAAGGCCAGCGCCGCCAGCGTCAGCCGGCCGTTCACGATGTCCTCGATGTTGGTGTAGCCCACGCCCAGGGTCAGCGGCGCGAAGTAGCCGACCACGCCCACCACCAGGCCACCCAGCGCCGGCCACCACATCCAGTGGATCGGCAGCTTCTCGAACCAGTCCTCGATGCCGTAGACGATGCGCGTGGTCCACACGCTGACCAGGCCGACCACCGCGCCGACCAGCACGTAGGTGGCCAGCGCCATGCCGCCCGGCGAGGCCAGCACCGGCATCTGGAACACCGGCGCGGTGCCCATCAGCACGTAGCGCATGCCGGTGGCGGCCACGCAGGCCAGCGCCACCGGGATCAGCGAGCGCGGCCGCAGTTCGAACAGCAACAGTTCCACCGCCAGCACCACCGAGGCGATCGGCGCGGAGAAGATCGCCGACATGCCCGCCGCGGCGCCGGCCGCCAGCAGCACCTTGCGCTCGCTGCCGGTGACCTTGAGGATCTGGCCGATGAAGGAGCCCAGCGCGCCGCCGGTGGCGATGATCGGGCCTTCCGCGCCGAACGGGCCGCCGGTGCCGATCGCGATCGCCGAGGAGATCGGCTTCAGGAAGGTGATGCGCGGCGGGATCTTCGATTCGTTGAGCAGCACCTGCTCCATCGCCTCGGGAATGCCGTGGCCGCGGATCGCGCGCGAACCCCAGCGCGCCATGAAGCCCACGATCACGCCGCCCAGCGCGGGGATCAGCACCACCCACCAGCCCAGGTGCGGCACCGCGTCGGCGGGCGAGGAGAACGCGGCGGAGACGCGGCCGTAGAACACCAGGTTGGTGATCAGGCCGATCAGCATGGTGAGCACTTTCGCGATCAGTGCCGCGCCGATGCCCAGCACCACCGACACCGCGGTGATGCGCAGCACACGGCGGTCGACCAGGGTGGAACGGCGCGGCATGCGCGCGGCGTCCAGGCTCATGCTCATCGCCGGCGCCAGCGGCAGCGCGTCGGTGCTGCCCTCGGTGCGCACGCCCGGGCGACCGGGATCGTTCTCGCTTGCTGTGGTCATGGAATCGCCGAGTGGATCAAAAGCGGGAATTCTACGCTTGTGCGTTGCAAAACCGAAGGGCGCGAGGCCGCCCAGATGCCCGCAGGAACCTGCGATCGGCAGCGAACGGCATCCATCGTGCGCGCAGCGCGGCGCGCATCCGCAATGCACCTCTCCCGGAAACGCGAAAACCCGCCTGGCGGCGGGTTTCCGGACGGTCGTCGCGATGCGCGACCGGTTTCGTATTGGCAGCCCCGGATGGATTCGAACCACCGAATGCCTGAGTCAGAGTCAGGTGCCTTACCGCTTGGCGACGGGGCTATGCAGCGTATTTTAGCGCTTGGAGAACTGGGTTGCACGACGTGCCTTGTGCAGACCCACCTTCTTGCGCTCCACCTCGCGGGCGTCGCGGGTGACGAAGCCGGCCTTGCGCAGCGGCGACTTCAGGCTTTCGTCGTACTCGATCAGCGCACGGGCGATGCCGAGGCGGATGGCGCCGGCCTGACCGGTGATGCCGCCGCCCGAGACGGTGATCTTGATGTCGAACTTGCCGGTGCTCTCGGTCAGCTCAAGCGGCTGGCGCACGATCATGCGCGAGGTCTCGCGGCCGAAGAACTGGTCCAGCGGCTTGCCGTTGACTTCGATGGCGCCGCTGCCCTTGCGCAGGAACACGCGGGCGGCGGAGGTCTTGCGGCGGCCGGTGCCGTAATTCTGCTGGATTGCCATGGGTTTTCCTTAGATCTCCAGCGCCTGCGGCTGCTGGGCGGTATGCGGATGCTCGGCGCCGCCGTACACCTTGAGCTTGCGGTACATCGCGCGGCCCAGCGGATTCTTCGGCAGCATGCCCTTGACGGCGATCTCGATCACGCGCTCCGGATGCGTGGCCAGCATGTCCTTCAGGCTGGTGGTCTTCAGGTTGCCGACGTAGCCGGTGAAGCGGTGATACATCTTGTCGTCCAGCTTGGCGCCGGTGACGGCCACCTTCTGCGCGTTGATCACGACGATGTAGTCGCCGGTGTCGACGTGCGGGGTGAACTCCGGCTTGTGCTTGCCGCGCAGGCGACGGGCGATCTCGGTCGACAGGCGACCGAGCGTCTTGTCCGTGGCGTCGACCACGAACCAGTCGCGCTTGACGCTTTCCGGCTTGGCGCTGAACGTTTTCATTTCGGAATACCTATCTGCCGCCACGAGGGCGGTTGGCGGAATCGGTGAAGCAAAGGCGCGAGATGATAGCGGAGCTTCCATCCATCGCGCAAGCCCGGGATCGACGTCTGCGCCGGCGGGCTGCGAGTCGGCGATGATAGCATGAACCCCATGCTTGAGAATCCCCCCGACGGCGTCGCCACGCCGGGCCCGCGACGCCTGCCGCCGGCCCGGGCGACCGTCCCGGCACCCGCCGGCGCAGCAGCCCGAACCTTCCGGAGCCACCCATGAACGCACGCACCCTCACCCCGCTGGACCGCCTGCTGGCCGGCCTCGGCCGCGCCCTGGAGACCGTCGCCGGCACGCCGCAGGCCGCCCGCCCCTCGCCGGCGGTGGAACTGCCGGAGGCCGAGCTGGACGATGCCGGGCGCCGCCACGCCGCCGGCCTGATGCGCATCAACCACACCGGCGAGGTGTGCGCCCAGGCGCTCTACGACGGCCAGGCCGCGCTGGCCCGGCACGAGGACAACCGTGCCCACCTGCTGCACGCCGCCGCCGAGGAAACCGACCACCTGGCCTGGTGCGCCGAACGCCTGAAGGAACTGGACAGCCGTCCCAGCCTGCTCAACCCGCTGTGGTACGCGGGCAGCTATGCGATCGGCGCGCTGGCCGCCCTGGCCGGCGACCCGGTGAGCCTGGGCTTCGTGGTCGAGACCGAGCGCCAGGTGGAAGCCCACCTGGCCGAGCACATCGACCGCCTGCCCGCCCCGGACGAACGCTCGCGCGCGGTGCTGCGGCAGATGCAGGCCGACGAGCTGCGCCATGCGCAGGCCGCCCAGACGCGCGGCGGCGTCGACCTGCCGTTCCCGGTCCCGCAGCTGATGCGCGCCAGCTCGATGGTGATGAAGACGGTGGCGTACCGGATCTGACGCTTCACCGATGGCGTGGAATTGCGCCCGCCCTCGCACCCGTCATTCCGGCGCAGGCCGGAATCCAGAGACGTCGGTATATGGTTTTCGCGAAAACCCGTCGCTCCTGCCACTGGATTCCGGCCTGCGCCGGAATGACGGGCAAAAGCACGGCCACCCCTTGCCGCCCGGCCCATGAAAAACCCGCCTCGCGGCGGGTTTTTCGTCACGTCACATCAGGTTGCGGCCGTGGAACAGTTCCTCGATCTCACGCCGCAGCAGCGACTCGATCTTCTGCCGCTCCTTGAACGAGAGGTCGTCGGCGTGGGCCTCGAACAGGTAGGTGTCGAGGTCGAAGTCCTTGATGTGCATCTTGGTGTGGAACATGTTCTCCTGGTACACGTTCACGTCGAACATCTCGTACTTCTGCTTGATGTGGCGCGCCAGGTAGTCCTGCACCGAGTTGATCTTGTGGTCGATGAAGTGCTTCTTGCCCTTCACGTCGCGGGTGAAGCCGCGCACGCGGTAGTCGCACACCACGATGTCCGATTCGAAGCTGTCGATCAGGTAGTTCAGCGCCTTCAGCGGCGAGATCACGCCGCAGGTGGCCACGTCGATGTCGGCGCGGAAGGTGGCGATGCCGTTGTGCGGGTGCGTCTCCGGGTAGGTATGGACGGTGATGTGGCTCTTGTCCATGTGCGCCACCACCGCGCCCGCGATCGAGTCGCGGCCGAGCTTCTCCACCACCGGCTCCTCGGAGATCAGGATCGTCACCGAGGCGCCCTGCGGGTCGTAGTCCTGGCGGGCCACGTTGAGGATGTTCGCGCCGATGATCTCGGCCACGTCGGTGAGGATCTGGGTGAGGCGGTCGGCGTCGTACTGCTCGTCGATGTACTCGATGTAGCGCTGGCGCTGTTCCTCGGACACCGCGTAGCAGATGTCGTAGATGTTGAAGCTCAGCGCCTTGGTGAGGTTGTTGAAGCCCTGCAGGCGCAGACGGGGGAGGGGTTTAACCACGGCGACTCTCCATGGCCGGTTCGCGGCCAGCAGACGAGGCGGGTTAGCAGCAAGGGTCCCCGCTGGAAACTGGACACGAAAGACCCTTATCTTTCGCGTCCCCGGCAAGGCCGCGCGACGGATCGCCGGCCGAAAGACTGCGAAGTATGCGGCAAAACCCGGAAAAACTGAACCTGCCAGCCGGCCGCCACTTTGCCATAATGGCCGGGTTGCAAGGGACCCGCACAGACAGAGCGCGGCCGCCGTCCACCGGCGGCCCTTGAGACACTATTTCTTCGGGGAAGACTCGTGGTGCAACTCAAATACCAACTGCAACAGGCGTTCGAGCGGTCGCAGGCCCCGCTCGGCTTCGCCCCCGATCCCGCCTCGATGGAGCGCTTCCTGGCGCTGTGCCACCGGCGGCGCTACCCGGGCAAGACGGCGATCATCCGCCCGGGCGACCCGGCCAACACGCTGTACTACATCATGGAAGGCTCGCTGGCCGTCTGCACCGAGGACGAGCAGGGCCGCGAGCTGATCCTGGCCTACCTCAGCCGCGGCCAGTTCATCGGCGAGATGGGCCTGTTCGTGGAGCAGGCCCAGCGCGAGTCGGTGGTGCGCAGCCGCACCCCCTGCGAGATGGCCGAGATCAGCTACGAGCGCCTGTTCCAGCTGATGGAGGGCCCGCTGCGCGAGGAATGCCCCAAGATCCTGTTCGCGATCGGCTCCCAGCTCACCAACCGCCTGCTGCGCACCTCGCGCCAGGTGAGCCGGATGGCCTTCATGGACGTCACCAACCGCATCTCGCGCACCCTGCTGGACCTGTGCCAGGAACCGGACGCGATGACCCACCCGGACGGCACCCAGATCCGCATCTCCCGCCAGGAGGTCAGCCGCATCGTGGGCTGCTCGCGCGAGATGGTCGGCCGCGTGCTCAAGCAGCTGGAGGAGCAGCGGATGATCGACGTCTCCGGCAAGACCATCGTGGTGCGCGGCACCCGCTAGCCTGCCGCCCGCCGGAGCTCTCAGAGCCTGTTCAAAGTCTCCTGAGGAGCAGGGTCAGGAAGGCCAGGTGGATGAACTGTCGGCTGGTATTGAGGTGACGTTCGGCGTTCTTCCAT
>NZ_JASERU010000007.1 GCF_030504985.1 Fulvimonas sp. R45 | reverse complement strand
GCCTGCATCACAGGCCGGATATAAGACTGCTGCTCGCTGGCTTCCATCTCATCCAAGCGGCTCTTGCCAGGCCGGGAGGCGTCCATATAAGGCTCTCAGGCCGCGCGCACGTCGCGCAGCTGCCAATGCGTGCCGATCAGCCAGTTCAGGCGCTGCCGCAGCAGGTTCATCGGCAGGCTGGTGAGCACATCCACGTCGATGCGCAGGTCGGCCACGCGCGCGTTCGCCTGCGCCTGCGCGTCGGTGGCGCCCAGCGCGGGATCGACCTCGTCCGGTTCGGGCTGCAGCGCGCGCCAGCGTTCGAACAGCGCCGGGCTGCGCAGCGCTTCCTGCAGGGCCGCCGCGAAGTCGCCGGGGCCGGCGCCATCCCAGCTCAGCGCGGGCTCGCGGCCGCGCGCCTGTGCCAGGTCGTCGATGGAAAGGTAGTAATGGTTGCGGCTGGCCATGGCGTCTCCTTGCAGGTCGTCGCCAGCATGCGCACGCGGCGGCATGCCGGGCGTGAATGCGTTCAACCGGCCAGCGCGGCCAGGTCCAGCCCGGCGGCCGCCTGCGCCGGCGCCGTGCCGTGCGGCAGGATGCCGAGGCATGGCGCAGGCAGCAGTTCGCGCAGGGTGGCGATGTTCTCCTCCGCCGCGTCCATCGCCGGATCAATGCGGTTGCCGATCCAGCCGGCCAGCCGGCAACCGTCGGCGACGATCGCCTCGGCGGTGAGCAGCGCATGGCTGAGGCAGCCCAGCCGCAATCCCACCACCAGGATCACCGGCAGTTGCCACGCCCGGGGGATCTCCGACGCGAACAGTCCCGGCGCCAGCGGCACGCGCCAGCCGCCCACGCCTTCCACCACCACCGCGTCGTGGTCCACGCACAGCGCATCGAACGCGGCGCGCAGCGGCGGCAGCGCGATGGTCACGCCCTCGTGCGCCGCCGCCAGGTGCGGCGACAGCGGCTCGGCCAGCGCCACCGGGTTGATCCGCACGTAGGGCGGCACCGGCTCGCCGCCGGCGGCGAGCAGGGCCAGCGCGTCCTCGTTGCGGCGGCCGAGCGGGGTTTCCATGCAGCCGCTGGCCACCGGCTTCATGCCGCAGGCGGCGTGGCCGGCCGCGCGCAGCGCGTGCAGCAGGGTGCAGGAGGCGTGGGTCTTGCCGATGCCGGTGTCGGTGCCGGCGACGAAATACGTGCGCTTCATCCGTTCAGGATAGCGCGTCCATGCCATGCCGCCGCCGGAAGCGCGTGGTCAGCGGGCCGATCAGGAACATCAGCATGTACAGCCAGCCGGGCAGCGACCACAGCAGCGGCGGCGCGGATGCCGGCAAGGCCAGCGCCAGCAGCGCCGACAGCAGGCCGAGCACGGTCGGCACCAGCCAGGATTGCTGTTCCAGCCGCGCGTGCAGCGGCGAGCGCGCCTCGCGCTGCGCCACCCGCGCCGCATGCCGGAACAGCAACGCCAGCGTGCCCGCCATGCAGGTGAACGCCACGCCGTAGCAGACGTACAGCGCGCGCAGGTTGCCCATCTCGCTCAGCGCGAACCCGTCGGGCCGGCCGCCCAGGTCGATCGCGCCGAACAGGCTGGCGAACATCATGTGCAGCGGGTAGACGAAGATCAGCGCGAAGAACACCAGCAGCAGCGACAGGAACAGCCCGCCGCCGTCGGCGCGCAGGTTGTGCCTGCGCCAGCGCACGTGGCCGTGCCAGAACAACGCCATGATCGAGAAGCTGGCGGCGAAGGCGGGAATGCCGCCGAGCATGCGCAGCAGTTCCTGCGCGCTGGCCGGCACCGCGTCGCGACCGATCACCAGCAGGGTCAGCGTGAACGCGAAGGCGCCGTCCACGAACATGTCCAGCCGTCCCGCCTCGATGCCTTCGCGGTGTTCCACCAGGCTCATGCGCGTCCCTCCCTTCCCCGTGCGCGCATAATACGCAGCTTCGCCGCCGCGGGTACCGCCATGTTCGAACTGAAGTCCGCCACCTACGCCAGCAAGCGCGAGCACTACGAAGACCTGGCGCGCCAGGCGCGCGGCCTGCTCGCCGGCGAGCGCGACCTGGTCGCCAATGCGGCGAACTTCTCGGCGCTGGTGTTCCACAGCCTGCCCGAACTGAACTGGGCCGGCTTCTACCTGTACGACGGCAACGAGCTGGTGGTCGGCCCGTTCCAGGGCAAGCCGGCCTGCATCCGCATCGCGCTGGGCCGGGGCGTGTGTGGCACCGCGGCGCAGACGCGGCAGACCCAGCTGGTGCGCGACGTCAACGCCTTCGACGGCCACATCGCCTGCGACGCCGCCTCGCAGTCGGAGATCGTGGTGCCGCTGGTGAAGGCCGACGGCGGCCTGCTCGGCGTGTGGGACGTGGACAGCCCGGTAACCGCGCGCTTCGACGAGGACGACCGCGCCGGCATGGAGGCGCTGTGCGCGGTGTTCATGGCCGCGCTCGCCAGCTGAGCCCCGGAGCCGTCAGGCCCTTTACCCGCGCGGCGTGCGCAGCAACTCCGCCACGCGCGCGCGCGCCTCGTCCACGCCCGTGGCCGCCTGCGAGGAAAACACCTGCACGGTGGCGTGCAGGCCGTCGGCGAAGCTCTTGCGCACCGCCGCCAGCGCCTGCGCGGCCTGGTTGCGCGACAGCTTGTCGGCCTTGGTCAGCAGCAGGTGGCAGGGCAGCTGCGTGGCGAAGCAGAAGTCCAGCATCATCCGGTCGAACTCCTTCAGCGGATGGCGGATGTCGGCGATCAGCACCACGCCGCGCAGGCTCTGCCGGTGGTGCAGGTAGGCGTCGATCTCGCGCTTCCAGTGCTCGCGCAATTCCTCCGGCACCTTGGCGTAGCCGTAGCCGGGCAGGTCGATCAGCCGCACCGGTTCGCCGCCCTGCGGCGACGGCAGCGCGAACGCCACCATCTGCTGGGTGCGCCCGGGCGTCTTCGAGGTGCGCGCCAGGCCGCGCTGGCCGGTCAGCGCGTTCAGCGCACTGGACTTGCCCGCGTTGGAGCGCCCGGCGAACGCCACCTCGGCGCCTTGGTCGGCCGGAAGCTGGCTGATGCGGTGTGCGGCGAGCACGAATTGCGCGCCCTGGAGCGGGTTGGACATGGTTTGACCGGTTGCGGTGGCGTGGGGATAATCCGGGGATTCTGCCAGCCATGGGCGCGTACGCGCGCCACGCAGCCACAAGCAGTACTCCTGGAGACAAGTGTATGAGTTTTCGGCCTGCCGGTTCTCGACCTGTTGCAGTCAGTGCAGTCGCTTTCGTCCTTGCGCTGGCTGCCGGCGGGGTCCTGGCGCACGGCGCCACCGGCCAGGCCAAGGCTCCCGCCCCCGCCAGTTCCACCCCGCCGGCCGCGGCGGCCAGCGCCGCTCCCGCTGCAGCGGCGGCCAGCGCGATGCCGGTGGCGGACGCCCATGCCGAGGCCAAGCCGGGCGACGCCAAGGCCGGCCAGGGCAAGGCCGCCGCCTGCGGCGCCTGCCACGGCATGGACGGCAACTCCGCCGATCCGCAATACCCCAAGCTGGCCGGCCAGAGCGAGCAGTACATCGTGCGCCAGCTGGAAAGCTTCAAGAGCGGCCAGCGCCAGAACCCGATCATGCTCGGCATGGCCTCGCCGCTGTCGGTGCAGGACATGCACGACATCGGCGCCTACTTCGCCAGCCAGAAGCCGCTGCCCGGCGTGGCCGACCAGGCGCTGGTCGCCGAGGGCGAGAAGCTGTACCGCGAAGGCGACACCAAGCGCGGCATCCCCGCCTGCATGGCCTGCCACAGCATCGACGGCAGCGGCAACCCGGGCGCGATGTACCCGCACCTCGGCGGCCAGCACGCGCAGTACGTCGAGGCCCAGCTGAAGGCCTGGCACGACGGCGCCAGCTGGGGTACCGACGCACATGCGCAGATCATGCCCGCGATCGCGCAGAAGCTCGACGCCCACGACATCGCCGCGGTGGCCAGCTACATCGAAGGCCTGCACGCGGCCACGCCGGACGCCGCCTCCGCGGCCGCGCCGAAGTAAGCATCATCCCGCGCCGCGGGCCGACCGCGGCGGCATCGATCCCGAGGTCATCCATGTCCAAGCGTTTGCCGTTCCTGTGTGCCGCGCTGCTCGCGCTGGCCGCCTGCAGCAGCCACTCCGGCGACCAGGCCGCCGCCCCGGCGTCGCCCGCGCCGGCCGCCACCGCGCCCGCCATGGCGCCCGCCGCCAGCACCGCGCCGGCCCCGGCCGCCAGCACCGGCAACGCCACTCCCGCCGCCAGCGGCAGCACGGCCGCCGCCGCACCGACGCCCCCGCCCGCGCCCGCCGAGCCGTTCGTGGACGACGGCAAGTGGGTCGAGGGCAAGAACTACTTCCTGATCCAGCCCGCGCAGCCCACCGACCAGCCCGGCAAGATCGTGGTCACCGAGGTGTTCTCCTACGGCTGCCCGGCCTGCAACCACTTCCATCCGATCATGGACAAGCTGGTCGCCAGCATGCCCGCCAACGTGGTGGTGGAATACCTGCCCGCCTCGTGGCATCCGGAAGAGAACTGGCCGCTGTACCAGCGCGCCTACTACGCCGCCAAGGCGCTGGGCGTGGCCGACAAGACCTACGACGCGATGTTCGACGCGGTGTGGAAGACCGGCGAGCTGGCCACCTACGACCTCACCCTGGGCCAGCCCAAGCCGAAGTCGGCCTGGCCCACGCTGGACGACGTGGCCAAGTTCTATGCCAAGTACGGCGTCGACCCGAAGCAGTTCGTCGGCGTGGCCAACTCCTTTACCGTGAACACGCAGATGAAGCGCGCCGATGACCTGATCAAGGCGTTGGGCGCGGACTCGACGCCCACCATCGTGGTCGACGGCAAGTACCGCCTTTCCCCGATCAGCGCCGGCAAGAACTACGACGACACCATCGCCCTGACCAAGTGGCTGGTGGCGAAGGAAACGGCCGGCAAGTAAGCCTGCGGCGCGGCACCCCGCCGCCGCCATTCCGATGCACGCCGGCGGCACGCCGCCGGCCGTGGAGAACCCCCGATGTCGAAGCGATTCGCCTCCCTGCGCACGCTGGCCCTGCTCGGCGGCCTGCTGCTGACCGGCGCCTGCGGCGCCTCCAACTCCGGCAACGCGCCGGCGCCGTACACCGACGGCAAGGAGTACGTCACCCTGCCCGCCGCGCAACAGCAGCGGCTGGGCAAGGAAGGCAAGGTCGAGGTGGTGGAGGTGTTCTCCTACGGCTGCATCCACTGCGCGCAGTTCGCCCCCGACGCCGAGAAGCTGCGCAAGTCGCTGCCGGCCGGCGTGGCGTTCAAGCTGCTGCCGGCGCCGTTCAGCGACGAGTGGCTGCCCTACGCCCGCGCCTACTATGCGGCCGACAAGCTCGGCGTGGTGCCGCGCACCCACCTGAAGCTGTTCGTGGAGAAGTTCGCCCAGCACTACCCGCTGAACTCGCTGGACGACCTGGCCGATTTCTACGCGCGCGAAGGCGTCGACCGCGCCGAGTTCCTGCGCATCGCCAACTCGCCGCAGGCCACCGCCGCGCTGAAGGCCGATCTGGCGCTGATCCAGAAATGGGGCGTGGACGGCACCCCCACCATCGTGGTGAACGGCAAGTACCGCAGCAACCACATCGCCAGCTACGACCAGCTGGTGGCGATGACGCAGTGGCTGGTGCAGCGCGAACTGGCCGCGAAGGGCGGCAGGTAGTCCCGCCGCCGCGCGCGCGTTCACGCCGGGCACGACCGGCGCGAGGTACCGTGAGCCGATGAACCCGCCCGACCCCGCCCCTGCAGCCGCCGCCGGGCCGCGGCTGCGCCTGCTGAGCTGCAACATTCTCGCCGGCGCCAGCGTGCAGCGCTACAGCGAGTACGTCACGCGCAGCCTCAGCGCGGTGCTGCCCGGCCGCAGCAAGCTGGACAACCTCGACCGGCTGGCCGCGCTGCTGCAGCAGTTCGACGTGATCGGCCTGCAGGAAGCCGACGCCGGCAGCCTGCGCTCGGGCTTCCTCAACCAGACCCGCTACCTGGCCGAAGCCGCCGGCATGCCGTACTGGAGCCACCAGCCGAACCGGCCGATGGCGCGGCTGGCGCACTCCGCCAACGGCCTGATCAGCCGGCTGGAGCCGCGCGCGGTGATCGACTACCCGCTGCCCAGCCGCATCCCCGGCCGCGGCGCGCTGCTGGCGCGCTTCGGCGAGGGCGACGACGCGCTGGCGGTGATGATCGCCCACCTCTCGCTGAGCGCGCCGGCGCGCGCGCGCCAGCTCGCCTTCATCGCCGAGGTGCTGCAGGACCATCCGCGCGCCGTGCTGATGGGCGACCTCAACACCGACGCGCACAGCGCCGAGATGAACCACCTGTTCGCCCGCAGCAACCTGCGGCCGCCGGCGCAACCCACGCCCACCTTCCCCAGCTGGAAGCCACGCAAGGCGCTGGACCACATCCTGACCTCGCCCACCATCACGCTGGAAAAGGTATGGACCCTGCCGCAGGCTTTCTCCGACCACCTGCCGCTGGCCGCCGAGGTGAGCCTGGCCATGCCGGCGCAGGGGCGACGCGCATGAGCGCGCGCATGCTGGCGCGGCGCGCGCTGCCGTGGCTGCTGGTCGTCGTCGCGGGCCTGCTCGCGGCCTGGCTGCGCTATGGCCTGGTGCAGCCGCCCGCGCTGGCGCACCGCTGCGCCGCCGGCGGCCCGGCCTGGTGCCCGCTGCGCGAGCTGGCGGTACGCGGCTTCCTCAGTTACGCCTACGGCTGGGCCGCGCTGGCCGCGGCCGCGCTGGCGCTGCTGTGGCGGCGCGCCGCCGTGGCCTGGCTGGCCGCGGCGCTGGGCGCGTTCGCGCTGGTGATGTATTGCGCGGACGGCGGTGCGCCGGCGCTACTGGTCGGTTGCCTGGTGCTGCTGCGCTGCCAGTCGGCGGGCGCGACGCCCGTCGATCCAGACCGGCGCGGCGGCGCCCAGGCACAGCGCCAGCCATAGCCACGCCACCACGTTCTGGCAAAGTTCCTGCGCTACGATCACCGCGCCCAGCAGCGGCGCGACGACGGCCAGGAAGCGTTGCTCCAGCGACGGTGCCGACGCCTCGCGCCGCAGCAGCGCCAGCAGCGCGTAGCCCACGCAAGGCAGCGCGAACAGGCCCAGCGGGAAATCGCGGTAGCGGCCATCGAACACCTCCAGCAGGCCGTACAGCGCCAGCGCGAACAGCGTCGCCAGGCGCCAGCCCAGCCACGGCGCCGGCGCCACGGCGCCGGCGAAGCGCGCGGCGGCCGCGCGCGCCAGCCGCAGCGCGACGAACAACGCCAGCACGCAGGCGGCGATCGCCACCAGCCACTCCCAGCCGTTCGCGCAGGCGTACAGCATCTGCCGCACCTGCCACGCCAGCGCGGCGCCTGCGGCCGATCCGGCCAGCGCGAGCGCCGCCCAGCCGCGCGCGCCGCGCCAGTTCCGCCGGACCGCGCCCACCACGAGGAACAGCAGCGCGCCCGCCGCCGACGCCAGCCAGCCCAGCCACCAGCGCGCCACCTCGACCACCGGGCCGCGCATCGGGAACTTGGGCCGCGCCTGCACGTCGAAGATGCCCCAGTAGCCGCCCACCGTGCCCTCCTGCACGCGCTTCCACGGCTGGTCGAAGGCCTCGATCACGTTGTATGGCATCTTCACCGTGGCGGCGTAGGCGAGGAATTCGCGCAGGTAGCGCGCCTCGTTCACCACGCTGGGCACCGCGGCGCGGCGCGGGCGGCCCTCGCTGGGCCAGCCGGTCTCGCCGATCATCACCCGCTTGCCGGGAAACGCGCGCTGCATGCTCGCGTACACCTCGGCCACGTGGCGCACCGCGTGTTCCGGCGCCACCGGGTCGTCCTCCCAGTACGGCAGGATGTGGATGGTGAGGTAGTCCACCACGCCGGCCATCCGCGGGTAGCGCAGCCAGTTCTCCCACACGTCGGCGTAGCTCACCGGCACCTGGGCGGGGACCGCCGCGCGCACCCGGCGGATGTCGTCCGCCAGTGCGGCGGGCGACAACTCGGCGCGCAGCAGCACCTCGTTGCCCACGATCACCCCGCGCAACGCCTGCGGATGCGCGCGGGCGTTGGCGATGCCCAGCGCCATCTCGTGCGCGTTCGCCACCGGGTCCCGGCCCAGCCAGATGCCCATCAGCACCTGCATGCCGTAGCGCTGCGCGATCGCCGGCACCGCCGACAGGCCCTGGCCCTGCGAATAGGTGCGCACGCAGTCGAAGCGCTGCGACAGCACGCGCAGGTCGGCTTCGATGCGCGCGGGCGGAATGAAGGCGCGCGGGTCGTACGGCGTCTCGCCCGGCAGGCGGTACGGCGCGTACGACACGCAAGCGATGCGCGCCGACGGCGCGTCCGGCAACGCCACCGGGCGCCCCGCGCACCACCACCACGCGAGGCCCGCGCCGGCGGCCAGCACCAGCAGCAGCCAGGCCGGCCAGGCGTCGCGAAGCGTGGTGCTGGACGTGGGCGACATGCCGCTCCCTTGGCTCGACGAATGGCGCGCCAGCTTAGCAGGCGCACCCGCGCCGGCCCGGTACGGCGCATGAATTACACTCGGGCGGGAACACCTGCAGGAGCTCCCATGTTCGCCCCCGTCCCCGCCCCGCGCCGCATCCCCCGCCTGCTCGCGCTGCTCGCCGGCGCGCTGCTCGCCGGCAGCGCCGGCGCCCAGTCGACGAACGCCACCGACACGCAGCTCGCGCAGCAGCGCGCCGCCTTCCGCCAGGCCTGGGCCGCCGCCAGCCAGCAGGGCGGCGACGGCTGGCGCGCGCTGGCCGCCGGCCTGCATGACTACCCGCTCTATCCCTACCTGCCCGCCGCCGCGCTGGAACACGACCTCCGCACCACGCAGCGGCCCGCCGTGCAGGCCTACCTGCAGCAATACCCCGACCTGGTCCCCGCGCAGGACCTGCGCCGCGCGTTCCTGGAGGAACTGGCGCGGCGCAAGGACTGGACCGGCTTCATGGCGCTGTACCGGCCCGGCATCAACACCTCGCTCGCCTGCGACGCGCTGCAGGCGAAGCTGGCCGGCGGCGCGGCGCTGGATTTCCAGCGCGACCTGGCCGAGCTGTGGCAGCGCCCCAGCCTGCCGAACGCCTGCGATCCCGTGCTGGCGGCGGCGCACGACCAGGGCCTGCTGAGGCCGGCCCGGCTGTGGGCACGCATCGATCGCGCCGCCGACGCCGGCCAAGGCGGCACGGTGGCCGCGCTCGCCACCTGGCTGCCTGAAGGCGAAAGCGCCGAGGCACAGCGGCTGGCGCAGGCGCTGCGCGATCCCGCGGCCGCGACGAAGGCCGCCACGCACTGGCCCGATACCCGCCGCAGCCGCCAGGCCGTCGCGCTCGCGCTGCGCCAGCTGGCGCGCCGCGATACCGATGCCGCCGACAGCGCCTGGCAGGCGCTGCGCACGCGCTTCCGCTTCGACGCCGCCCAGCGCGATGCCGTGCGCTACGCCTTGGCGCTGTACCACGCCACCGATTTCGATCCCGGCTCGCTGGCCCGGCTGGCCGCGCTGCCGCCCGCCGTGCAGGACGACTCCACCCGCGAATGGCGCGTGCGCGTGGCGCTGGCGAAGCAGGACTGGCGCGCCGTGCTGGCCGCCATCGAGGCGATGCCCGCCAGCCAGCAGGACGACGAGGAATGGCGCTACTTTCGCGCCCGCGCGCTGGGCGAACTGGGCCGCGCCGCGCAGGCCCAGCCGCTGTACGAGGCGCTGGCGCGGCAGCCCAGCTACTTCGGCTTCCTCGCCGCCGACCGCATCGGCGCACCCTACGCGATCTGCCCGCTGGAACCCGCTTCCGACCCGCAGCGCGAACAGGACCTGCTGGCGACGCCCGGCCTGCGCCGCGCGTTCGAGCTGTACGCGGTGGACCTGCCGCGCTACGCCCGCCGCGAATGGACGCTCGCCCTGGCCGGCGCCGACGCCACCACCCTGCAGCTGGCCGCCGACCTCGCCACCCGCCGGGGCTGGTACGACCGCGCGGTGTTCACCTTCAACCACGGCGACATGCTGCGCTACTACGCCTGGCGCTTCCCGCTGGCGCGCCAGGACGGCATGGGCGCGCAGGCCGGGCAGGCCGGCATCGACCCGGCCTGGGCCTACGGCATCCTGCGCGCGGAAAGCGCGTGGATGAGCGACGCGCGCTCCGGCGCCGACGCGCGCGGCCTGATGCAGCTGGTGCCCGCCACCGGGGCGCTGGTGGCGCGCCGCAACGGCCTGGCCTGGAACGGCGGCGACAGCCTGTACGACCCCGCCACCAACATCGCGCTGGGCACGCGCTACCTGGCCCAGCTGGCCGCGCGCTTCGGCGGCGCGCCGTGGCTGGCCACCGCCGCCTACAACGCCGGGCCCGGCCGGGTCGACCGCTGGCTGGACGCGCGCGGCAGCCTCAACCCCGACCTGTTCGTGGCCACCATCCCGTTCAAGGAGACCCGCGAATACGTGGCCCGGGTGATGGCCTTCAGCGTGATCTACGACTGGCGCCTGCACGGCGACGCGCTGCCGGTGAGCGCGCGCATGCCGGCCTACACCGGCGCGACCGATCCGCAGCCGTCCAGCCGTCCGGACGTCCAGGCCTCGCGCAAGACCGTGGCCTGTCCTGCCGACGAAACCCCGGCCGCCGCGCGCAGCACCGCCGCGCCGGCCCGCGCCGCCAGCGCGCCGCGGCCATGACGGCGCGGCGCCTGGTCGTGCTCGGCGGCACCGGCTTCGTCGGTCGCCACCTGCTGCCGCGCCTGTCCGCCGACGGCCACCGGGTGCTGGTGCTGTCGCGCAACCGCGAGCGCCACCGCGCGCTCGGCGTGCTGCCCGGCGTGCACGTGCGCAGCGCCGACGTCTACGATGACGCGGCATTGCGCACGGCGCTGGGCGGCGCCGACGCGGCGATCAACCTGGTCGGCATCCTCAACCCGTCCGGCCCGCACAGCTTCCGCCGGGCGCACGTGGACCTGGCCCGCCGGCTGATCGCCGCCTGCGTCGATACCGGCGTGCCGCGCCTGCACCAGATGAGCGCGCTGAAGGCCGGCCAGGGCCTGTCGAACTACCTCAAGACGCGCGGCGAGGCCGAGGCGCTGGTGAAAGGCTCGCGGCTGGCGTGGACGATCTACCAGCCCAGCGTGATCTTCGGCGAGGGCGACGGCCTGGTGAACCGCTTCGCCACCCTGCTGCGGCGCCTGCCGGTGCTGCCGCTGGCGCGCGCCCGCGCGCGGCTGGCGCCGACCTGGGCCGGCGACGTGGCCGCGGCGATCGCCCGCTGTGTGCGCGAGGAACACGCCACGCGCGGCCGCAGCTACGAACTCTACGGCCCGGAAGTGCTCGCCCTGGGCGACATCGTGAAGGCGATCCGCGACACCGCCGGCCTGCGCACGCCGATCCTGCCGCTGCCCGACGGCCTGGGCCGCCTGCAGGCGCAGCTCGCCGGCCTGCTGCCCGGCACCCCGTTCTCGCTCGACAACTTCCGCACCCTGCGCACCGATTCGGTGGGCAAGGTCGACGGCTACGCCGCGCTCGGCCTCCGCCCGCAGCCGTTCACGCCGTGGCTGCCGGTGCTGCTGCACGGCCCCGCACGTCAGCGCCGGCTGGACGCGACGCGACGCGCGGTGCGCTGAGCGCCCACCACGGCTTCCATCCCATCCTGAACCATGCCCGCCACGCCCAGCCCCACGACACGTACGCACGGCACGCTGACGGCATGGAACGACGAGCGCGGCTTCGGCTTCATCACGCCAGTGCAAGGCTTGGAGAAAGTCTTCGTCCACGTCAGCGCCTTTCCGCGCGACGGTCGGCGCCCGAGTGTCGGTGAACCGGTATCCTTCGAGATCGATACCGACGCACAAGGACGCAAGCGTGCGTTGAGCATCACACGCCCGGGCCGGCACCCGCCACCCCGGGGACGCCCACGCACCCGCGACCGCCAGCCTCGCCGCAAGCACGACACCGTTTCGCTCACTGGCACTTTCGGCCTGCTCCTGGCTATCGCACTCGGAGGCTACGGCTACAACCGTTTCGGGCAGTACAAGCCTCCCGCCTCATCTCCTACCAACTCGACGCACGCGACGGCGTCGCTCCCGGACTTCAGTTGCGATGGCCGCACCCGTTGCTCGCAGATGCACTCCTGTGCCGAAGCCAAGTATTTCCTGAAATATTGCCCGGGCGCGCAAATGGATGGCGACGGTGACGGCGAGCCCTGCGAACAGCAGTGGTGCGGGGCGCCAGACGGCAATGATCCTTTCCACTGACGTCGTCCGGTCGGCGCGGCCGGCATGTCACAATCCGCGCATGCGCATCTATCTCGTCGGCGGCGCGGTCCGCGACAAGCTGCTGGGGCGGCCGGTGGTCGACCACGACCACGTGGTGACAGGCGCGCGTCCGGAGGATCTGCTGGCGCTGGGCTACCGGCCGGTGGGCAAGGACTTCCCGGTGTTCCTGCACCCCGACACCGGCGAGGAATACGCGCTGGCGCGCACCGAGCGCAAGAGCGGGCGCGGCTACCACGGCTTCGTGTTCCAGGCCGATCCCACGGTGACGCTGGAGCAGGACCTGGCGCGACGCGACCTCACCATCAACGCCATCGCCGAGGACGAGCACGGCGCGCTGGTCGATCCCCACGGCGGCGTGCGCGACCTCGAGGCGCGCGTGCTGCGCCACGTCTCGCCCGCCTTCGTGGAAGACCCGGTGCGGCTGCTGCGCGTGGCGCGCTTCGCCGCGCGCTTCGCGCCGCTGGGCTTCACCGTGGCGGACGAGACCATGGCGCTGCTGCGCCGGATGGTCGCCGACGGCGAGGTGGACCACCTGGTGCCGGAACGGGTGTGGGCGGAGACGCGCAAGGCGCTGGCCGAGCCGCGGCCATCCGCCTTCCTGCGCGTGCTGCGCGAGGCCGGCGCGCTGCGCGTGCTGTTCCCCGAGGTCGACGCGCTGTATGGCGTGCCGCAGCGCGCCGAATTCCACCCCGAGGTCGACACCGGTATCCACGTCGAGATGGTGCTGGACGCCGCCGCCGCGCTTGCGCCGGGCGACGACCTGGTGGGCTTCTGCGCGTTGGCGCACGACCTCGGCAAGGCGCTGACCCCGGTCGACGCATTGCCGCGCCACATCGGCCACGAGCAGCGCGGCGTGGCGCCGCTGCGTGCGCTGGCGGCGCGCCTGAAGGTGCCGACGGAACACGCGGCGCTGGCCGAGATCGTCTGTCGCGAGCATCTCAATGCACACCGTGCGCTGGAGCTGAAGCCGACCACCGTGCTGAAGCTGCTCGCCGCGCTGGACGCGCTGCGCCGCCCCGAGCGGCTGGAGGCCTTCCTCGCCGCCTGCCTGGCGGACAAGCGCGGCCGACTGGGCCACGCGCGCGACGACTACCCGCAGGCCGACCGGCTGCGCCGCGCACGCGACGCCGCCGCCGCGGTGACGGCCGCGCCGTTCGTGGCGAAGGGCCTGCAAGGGCCGGCCATCGGCGCGGCGATGGAACGTGCGCGCATCGCGGCCATCGCGGCGGCGTGACCGCGGCCGGTGCAGGCCGCCACGCAGGCTATCGCGCCAGCATGCGCTCCACGCCCGCCAGCACGTTGGCCAGCGGCGTCTTCAGCAGCAGCCATGCCAGCGCGATGCCGACCGCGTCGGCCAGCACGTCGAAGGCGTCGGCGTCACGCGGCGGGTCCAGCCATTGCGCGAACTCGATGAAGACGCCGAAGCCCAGGCACAGCAGGGCGCTGCCGATCCGGCCGCGGCGACCGTGGTGGACGTTGCCCCACCAGCCCATCAGGCAGGTGAAGGTGAAAGCGTGCAGCAGCTTGTCGCCCTGCGGGAAATCCAGCGCGATGCCGGGGTCGGGCGTCAGCGCCATCCACAGTGTCCACGCCATCAGCAGCACGCCCAGCACCGTCCATGCCACGTGCCAGCGCAGGCGCCGCGGCGCTTCGCTCACAGCCGCCCGCCCTGGTCGGCGGCGAGCAGTTCGGCGGGCAGCGGCAGCGCACCCAGGCCGCGCGCGAACAGCATCGCCTGGAAGCGCTCGCCCATCCGGTCCGGCAGGGTGAGCCGCTTCACTTCCTGCGCGAGGCGGTAGCGCGCGGTCTCGTCCGCGGCCTGCGCATGGGCGTCCTCGAAGGCCTGCTGCAGGCCGGCGCCGATCAGGAACTGCGCCTGCGGCAGGTAGGCGGCCACGCCGAAGCCCGCCTGGTTGCCGGCCTCGGCCAGTGCGGTGAAGTCCACCGAGGCGGTGAGGTCGTTGAGGCCCGGCAGCCACAGCGGGTCGCCATGGGCGTGGTGGCGGTAATGCGCCATCAGCGTGCCGTCGCGGCGCTCGGGCAGGTAGAACTCGCGGCGCACGTAGCCGTAGTCGACGAACAGCATCGCGCCCGCCTCCAGCGTGCCGGCGATCGCCTGCATCCAGTACGGCAGCTGCGGCAGGATCTCGGAGCGGTAGCCGTCGGGGAGGTCCGCGCCGAGGTCACGCTCGACGTGGCGCACCGCGCCGGCCACCAGCGCGTCGGCGGGGCGGTCGATGCGCGTGAGCGCGCCTTCGCCGTCCAGCACCACGTGCTCCTCGTACACCTCGCCGCCCTTCATCGCGAAACGCGTGGTGGGCAGCGCATCGATCACCTCGTTGGCGAACAGCACGCCGCGCCAGGGCTGTTCGGGCGGACGGTCCAGCCACTCGACGCGCGCCGCCAGTTCCGCCGGCAGTGCGGCGGCGAGGCGCTCGCGCTGGCGTTCGCGCAGGTCGGCGCTGGGCTCCAGGATCAGGTAGCGGCGCGGCAGCGGGCCCTCGGCGGCGAAGGCCTTCAGCGCCGCTTCCGCGAAGGCGCCGCTGCCGCCGCCCAGCTCCAGGAAATCCGCCCCGTCGCCCAGCATCGCCAGCACCGGCTGCAATGCGCTGGCCACGCAGCGCGCGAACAGCCCACCCAGCTCGGGCGCGGTGACGAAGTCGCCGGCTGCGCCGAACTTGGTGGTGCCGGCGCTGTAGTAGCCCAGCCCGGGCGCGTACAGGCAACGCTCCATGTACTGCGCGAACGACAGCGGGCCATGCGCGGCGATCAGCTCGCGCAGGTGCGCCAGCAGGCGGTCGGAGTGGGCGCGTTCGTCGGCGCCGGGTTCGGGGAGGCGGGAGGGCATGCGGGCGGCGGGTTCGGCAAAGGGGCAAGGATAGCCGATGCGCCGGGAGGGGCCGTCGTCTTCCCCTACGCCGTTCACCCTGAGCGTAGGCCCGCAAGGGCCGGAGTCGAAGGGCGTTTCGACTCCGCTCGCTGGCGCGAGCTACGTTCGACGCGAACGGTGAAACAGGTTTTCGCGAGGTTGGCCCCTCACCCCGGCCCTCTCCCCGGAGGGGAGAGGGAGCAAGGCAGGATCAGAAATCCTTCTGCAGGCTGAGGTACACGCCGCGGCGCGGGCCGAACTGCGGCGCGCCCACGCCGATGCCGCTGCCGTCGCGCAGCTCGTAGGTCCGGTCCAGCGCATTGATCAGCGCCAGCTGGGTATGCAGCTTGCCGGTGCCGGCGAAGCTGAAGTCGTGCGACAGGCTGAGGTTGAGCTGGAAGTAGGACGGCAGCGAGGCGCCGTTCGGCACGTCGCCGTCCTTGCGCAGGCCGCTGCCGAACAGGTAGTCCGCCCCGACGCGGGTGCCGTCGCCGAAGGCGTAGCTGACGCCGCCGGAGGAGGAGAACGCCTGGTCGTGGTCGAGGAAGATCCAGTGGTCGGCCACGTAGGCCAGGTCGTCGGGGTCGAAGTTGTACTGGCTGGTGATCACCCGCGTGCCCATCGCGCGGCTGGCGGCCAGGTTGAAGTAGGCGCTGAACGGGCCGTGGTCGTAGTTGACGGTGAATTCCGCGCCCTTGATGCGGCCCCTGGCGTAGTTGAAGGTGGAATACACCAGCGCGGCGCCGAACTGGCCCTCGTCCTGCAAGCGGCTCACCTTGCGGTAGTAGGTGTCCAGGCCGAGCGTGAGCGAGTCGCCGACGTGCTGCTGGATGCCGGCGTCGAAATAGTCGCTGCGCTCGGCCAGCGGCGTGTTGTTGCCGTTGTCGGGCAGCGCGTTGGTGGTGCCGTCGAACTTGGCGATGTTCGCCGTGGTGATCGCCTCGGTGGCCGGCGGCGTGAAGTAGCGCGCGTAGCCGGCGTGCAGCACGGTGCTGTCGCTGGCTTGGTAGACCAGCCCGAGGCGCGGGCTGAGCTGGCTTTCGGTGCGGAAGGCCTTGTACACGTCGCCGCGCAGGCCGTAGTTCACCGTCAGTTTGTCGCCGATGCTCCATTCGTCCTGCACGTAGGCCGACCAGGTCTTCGCGGTGATGCGGTTGCCGTCGAGGATGTTGACCGGCGTGGTGCTGGTCTGGCTGCCGTCGGCGTCGGCCGGGAACACCCAGGCGTCGTTGCGGCTGGGCGCGCTTTCGAAGCTGCCGTAGACGCCATAGCGCAGGGTGTGGCGGTCGCCCAGCGGGGTGGCGAAGTCGGCCTGCAGCGTGCTGGCGCGGTTGCTGCGCGCGATGGCGGAGGCCACGCCGTTGAACATCAGGTCGCCGACCAGGTCGGGCGTGAAGTCGAGGCTGGAATAGCGCTGGCCCAGCGAGACCTGGTAGTCGGTGGCGCCCAGCTTGCCCTGCAGCGAGAGCACGCCGAAGCGGGTCTGCTCGCGCTGGCGCTCGTCGAGGTCGGCCGAGTCGAAACCGGTCCGGTCGAGGTAGCCGAAGGCCGGCTCCTGGCCCGGGTTGTTCGGGATCTGGAAGCGGCTGTTGGCCATGCCGAACATGAAGCTGAGGCGGGTGTCGTCGTTGATCAGGTAGGAGAGGTCGCCGAACGCCTTCACCTGGTGGGTGTGGTCGTGGATCGGCTTGCGGCTGGACGTGGGATTCTCGACGCCCACGTCGCTCTCCAGGTAGTTCGCCGTGAGGAACCAGCTCCAGCGGTCGTCGCTGCCCCAGATCGAGGCGTTCGGGTTGAGCGTGCCGAACGAACCGCCGGTGACGCCCACGCTACCGCCGTTGCCGAGCTGGCGGCCGCCCTTGGTGGTGATGTCCACCACCGCGGCGGTGCGCAGGCCGTACTGCGCGGGCAGCGCGCCGTCGAGCAGCTTCACGCTCTGGATGGTGCGCGCGTCCAGGGTCTGGCCGAAGCCGGAGATCGACTCGGGCACGATCACGCCATCGATGCGGTACTGCAGGTTGGCGTGGTCCCCGCGCACGTGCAGGCCGCCGTAGGAATCCTGCACCACGCCCGGCGCCTGCAGGATCACCTGGTTGAGCGGCGTCGAGTCGCCCAGCGGCAGCTGCGCGATCGCCTTCTGGTCGATCACGTACTGGCTGGAGCCGGTGTCGGGCGACAGCGCGTTGCGCGCCTGGTCCAGCGCCGCAGAGACATCGACCGTGCCGAGCTGCTTCACCTGCGACGGCGGCATGGTGTCCGTGCCCGCGGCGGCGGTGGACGTGGCGTCGCCGGCCGCGGCAGGCGCGGTAGTGGCGGCCAGGACAAGGGCGAGGCTCAGGGCAAGCGGCTTGGGCTTCATGCGGGTTCCGGGAGACAGGGGACGAATGATGTAATGTTATAACGTTACCAACTTGCCGCCCACCCCTGCCTGTCCCGAAAGTCATGCTCCCGTTCCGTCGCTCTTCACGGCCGTCGCCCTAACATTGCCCCGTTGCCCTTCGCCCGAGGACCGCGATGACCAAGGCCATGCCGCCCGCCCGCGACCCGTTGCCCGCCGTGATCGGCCAGGACGAAGCCACCGGGCGGGTGACCCAGGCGATCCTCGACTTCGTCGCCCACGTTCCCGCCAGCCACGTCGCCGGCAGCGCCGCACCGGGCATCACCGCGCGCCGCCTCACCGAGCAGGCCGCGCGCCGCGCCGCGCTGACCGCGGGCTCGCTGGCGCTGCCGCCGGGACCGCTGGGCTGGCTTACCGTGCTGCCCGAGCTGCTGGCGATCTGGCGCATCCAGGCCCAACTGGTCAGCGACATCGCGGCCGCCTACGGCCGCCACGCCGAACTGGGACGCGAGCAGATGCTGTGGTGCCTGTTCCGCCACACCGCGGCGCAGGCGTTCCGCGACGTGGCGGTGCGCATGGGCGACCGGCTGCTGTTCCGCCGCCTGTCGCAGGGCATGCTGGAACGGCTGGCGCGGCAGATCGGGGTGAAGCTCAGCCGCCGCGCGCTGGGCGAGGGATTGTCGCGCTGGATGCCGGTGGTGGGCGCGCTGGGCGTGGGCGCCTACGCCTGGTACGACACCCGCCAGGTGGCGGCCAGCGCTATCGCGCTGATGGAAGACGGCTTCGGCATCGATGCGGAGGCTGCCGCCGCGCCGCCGCGCGGATGACGCCCCGTCCGCTTTGCGGCAAGCTGGCCGCCCGTTCCGCCGCCAGGAGTCCCGCATGAAGCCACGCCACGAGCGCCCGCTCGCCCTGGTCACCGGCGCCGGCAAGCGGGTGGGCGCGGTGATCGCGCGCCGCCTGCATGCGGCCGGCTACGACCTGGCGCTGCATTGCCGCCGCTCGGTGGCCGAGGCCGAGGCGCTGGCCGCCGAACTGGAACGCGCGCGCGCCGGCAGCACCCTCGTGCTGCAGGCCGACCTGGCCGATCCCGATGCACCCGCGGCGCTGATGGACACCCTGCTGGCGCAGGCCGGTCGGCTCGACGCGCTGGTCAACAACGCCTCGGCGTTCTATCCCACCCCGCTGGGCCAGGCCACCCAGGCGCAATGGGACGACCTGTTCGCCGCCAACGCGCGCGCCCCGTTCTTCCTCGCCCAGGCCGCCGCGCCGGCGCTGCGCGCGGCGCGCGGCGGCATCGTGAACCTGGTGGACATCTACGCCGCGCGCCCGCTCGCCGGCCATCCGGTCTACTGCATGGCCAAGGCCGCGCTGGCGGCGATGACGCGCGCGCTGGCGCTGGACCTGGCACCCGAGGTGCGCGTCAACGGCGTGGCCCCCGGCGCGGTGCTGTGGCCCGGCGACGGCAAGCCGTATGCCGACCAGGCCGCGCTGCTGGCGCGCACGCCGCTGCAACGCACCGGCTCGCCGGAGGATGTCGCCGGCGCGGTGTTGTGGCTGCTGCGCGACGCGCCGTTCGTCACCGGGCAGATCCTGCCGGTGGACGGGGGGCGCACGCTGTCGGTGTGACCCGCCCGCCATTCCGGCGCAGGCGCACTGCTGTCCGGAATAGGTGTTGATGCCGGTCAGGCGCTTGCACCGAAGATCGGCAAACAGGCGTGTGGACAAAGACTGCCGTCTGCCCCCGAAGGGGAAGCGAGGCAACTCCCTCCCCTGCACGCAGGGGGAGGAGCGCATCCAGCGGCAGGAAAGCAGTGGGCGCAGACCGAGGTTCGCTGACGAGCCGGGAAGCCGGTGCCTCCGCTGCCCTATCATGTACGCATGCTCACCGACGCCACCAAGGACGCCATCCGCGCCGCCTATGCGCGCCTGAAGGACGGCCTGCCCGGCTTCCGTCCGCGCGCGGCGCAGGGGAAGATGATCGCGGAAGTCGCCAAGGCGCTGGCGACCGAAGGCGGCGCGGCGGTGATCGAGGCGCCCACCGGCACCGGCAAGTCGATGGCCTACCTGATCGCCGGCCACGAGGTCGCCCGCGCGCAGAAGAAGAAGCTGCTGATCGCCACCGCCACCGTGGCGCTGCAGGAACAGCTGGTCGAACGCGACATCCCGCTCTACCTCAAGTTCAATGGCGTCGCCGCCAAGGTGGCGCTGGCCAAGGGCATGGGCCGCTACCTGTGCCTGCGCAACCTGCGCATGGCTGCCGGCAGCCTGGCCGAGCCGGCCCAGCTCGGCCTCGGCCTGGACAACGACCTGGCGCTGTGGGCCAAGCCCCCGGCCGAGCGCGACAAGCAGGCGCTGAACCGGCTCGTCGCCGCGTTCGACCGCAACGAGTGGGACGGCGACATGGACCGCGCGCCGGTGCCGGTGGGCGACCTGCTGCGACCGATGGTCACCACCACCTCCGGCGGTTGCACCGGCCGCCGCTGCGCGCACTTCATGGTCTGCCCGCTGTTCGCCGCGCGCCGCGCGATCGGCGACGCCGACATCGTGGTCGCCAACCAGGACCTGGTGCTGGCCGACCTCACCATGCCCAGCGGGCAGGATGGCTTCGGCGGCGTAATCCTGCCTAGGCCGGAGGACACGCTGTACGTGTTCGACGAGGGCCACCACGTGCCGGGCAAGGCGGTCGACCGCGGCGCCTCGGAGGTCTACATGACCGCCGCCGTGCGCCAGCTGAGCCGCCTCGGCCGGCAGGTGCACGCGGCGTACTCGCTCACCGACAAGGACGTGCTCGGCAAGCTCGCGCTCGACGCCGGCGACGCGAAACTCCAGGAACTCAGCGATGCGCTGGAGGAACTGGAAAAGGCCATCCGCCTCGCCTGGATGCCCGCGCCGGACGAGATCGAACCGGTCTACCGCGGCTCGCTCGGCCAGTTGCCGGACGCCTGGGTGGAACAGGCGCGCCTGCTCGAGCTGCTCACCGGCGAGGTGCAACGCTGGCTGGTCGCGGTGCGCCGCGCGGTGGTGGAGATGAGCGAGGGCGGTCCCACCCAGGAGGCGCTGTCGCGCGAGCTGGGCATGGGCCTGGAACGCATCGGCACCCAGCTCGCCACCTGGCGCGCATGGGCCCGCGAGGACGGTGAAGACGCGCCGCCGCTGGCGCGCTGGGTCACCCTGTCCGGCGACCGGCAACTGGTCTGCCACGCCTCGGCCGTATCCGCCGCCGGGCTGCTGCGCCAGGTGCTGTGGGGCAACGCCAGCGCCGTGGTGATGACCTCGGCCACGCTGAGCGCGGGCGGCAATTTCCGCGGCTTCGCCGACGCGGTGGGCCTGCCCGACGACGCGGTGACGCTGAGCCTGCCCTCGCCGTTCGACCTCGCCGCGCAGGCGCAACTGGAAGTGCCGCTGATGCGCGCGCTGCCCGACGCGCGCGAGGAGCACGCGCAGGAGATCAGCGACTGGCTCGCCGCGAACCTCGACTGGGACGGCGGCAACCTGGTGCTGTTCACCTCGCGCGCCAAGCTCGACCGCGTGCTGCAGCTGCTGCCCATCGACAAGGTGCGCCGGGTGCGGGCGCAGGGCTCGCTGGGCAAGGCGCAGCTGATCGCCGAGCACATCGCCGACGTCGAGGCCGGCAAGGGCGGCACGCTGTTCGGGCTGGCCTCGTTCGGCGAGGGCCTGGACCTGCCCGGCAAGCTGTGCGAGACGGTGGTGATCACCCAGCTCCCGTTCGCGGTGCCCACCGACCCGGTCGGCGCCACCTACGCCGAGTGGCTGGAATCGCGCGGGCGCAACCCGTTCATCGAGGTCAGCGTGCCCGAGGCCACGCGCCTGCTCACGCAGTACTGCGGCCGCCTGATCCGCAACGAGAACGACACCGGCCGCATCGTGCTGCTGGACCGCCGCGTGGTCACCAAGCGCTACGGCGCCGGCATGCTGCGCGCGCTGCCGCCGTTCCGGCGGGTGATCGAACGGGCGGCGTGAAGGCTCGTTGCATCGCTCCCTCCGTCCCGCAGGAGGAGGGGCGAACGAGAGCACCGCCCGGTTTTTCTCCCTCCCCTGCGTGCAGGGGAGGGCCGGGGAGGGGTAGGCAACCTCGCCGCGAGGTTGGACCCCCTCCCAACCTCCCCCTGCACGCAGGGGAAGGCGCAAACCATTCCACCGACCTGACCAGCCATGCCCATCCTCCGCCTCGACGACTGCCCGCCTCGCCCCTGGAAGAATGGCCTGGGCCACACCCGCGAATTGGCCGTCCATCCGCCCGGCGTCGGCATGGACGACTTCCTGTGGCGCGTCAGCATGGCCGAGGTGGACAGCGCCGCGCCGTTCTCCGCCTTCCCCGGCATCGACCGCAGCATCGTGCTGCTCGACGGCGCCGGCTTCACGATGACGCTGGACGGCGTTCGCACGCACGCGCTGACCGTGCCGTTCGCGCCGTTCGCGTTCCCCGGCGAGGCGCAGGTGGACGTCGCGCTGGCCGGCGGTCCCACCCGCGACTTCAACCTGATGCTGCGCCGGGGCCGCGTGCGCGGCGGTATCGAGGTATGGCGGGACGCCGGCCCGAGCGTGCCCGAGGCCGGCGTGGCGCTGGTGTACTGCGCGCGCAGCGCGATCGCCGTCGCCGGGGAGATGCTGCGGCCGGGCGATGCCTGGCGGCCGTCGCCCGGCGTGCCGTCCGCGCTGGAACTGCTGCCCGGTGCAGTGGCGCTGGCCGTCCGGATCGAAGACGCGACCTGACGATTGTCACTCCAGTGCGGCGACGGGGCAGCCTATACTCGGCGAGCCAACGCCAACGGGGTCCCTCGCGATGTCCGTGCTGATCCTCGGCCTGCTGGTCTTCCTGGGCCTGCACTCGCTGCGCATCTTCGCCTACGACTGGCGCAGCCGGCAGGTCGCGCGGCTGGGCGAGAAGCGCTGGAAGCTGCTGTATTCGCTGGGCGCGGTCGCCGGCCTGGTGCTGATCTGCTGGGGTTTCGGGCTGGCGCGCCGGCATCCCGTGCTGCTGTACGTGCCGCCGATGTGGCTGCGCCACCTCAATGCGCTGTTCACCCTGGTCGCGTTCGTGCTGCTGGCGGCGGCGCGGGTGCCGCGCAACCACCTCAAGGCGAAGCTGCACCACCCGCAGACGCTGGCGGTGAAGGTGTGGGCCTTCGGCCACCTGCTCGCCACCGGCATGCTGCACGACGTGGTGCTGTTCGGTGCGTTCCTGCTGTGGAGCGTGGTGCTGTTCGCCGCCGCGCGGCGGCGCGACCGCCGCGAGAGCACGGTGTACCCGGCGGGCACCGTCCGCGGCGATACGATCGCCTTGGTGGCAGGCGCGGTGTTGTGGGCGCTGTTCGCGTTCTGGCTGCACGTGCTGCTGATCGGGGTGAACCCGATGGCCTGACGGGCGCCGGATCAGACGTCGCCGATGATGGCCCGGCGCTGCCGCTCGTATTCCGATTCGGTCACCAGGCCGCGTGCCTTCAGCGCCGCCAGTTCGCGCAGGCGCGCTTCGCTGGAAGCGCCGCGGGAAGCCCGCCGCACCAAGCGCACCACCAGCGCGATAATGGCGACCGGCACAGCCAGGATGAGCCAGTGAAAGAGGCCGTCCATTCCCATTGCTCGTACTCCGTATTCAAGTGAACGTCCCGCGGCGCCCGGATTGGCGGCGCGGGGCGCGCAGCATAAACCGGACCCTGTCGGCTGTCAGTCGGCGCCGGCCTACATCGCCGGCTCATGTACGCGCCAGCGCCACTGCGCTAGAGTCCGCCGCATCCTTCCCTCCCCCGCGAGGTCGCGACATGGCCGCTTTCCTGCTCTGGATGTTGCTGCTGGTGTTCTGCTGGCCGCTGGCGCTGCTGGCGCTGGTGCTGTATCCGATCGTGTGGCTGCTGTGCCTGCCGCTGCGGCTGGTGGGGATCACGGTGGGCGCGGTGTTCGCCTTCCTCGGCGCCCTGCTGATGCTGCCCGCACGCGTGCTGCGCGGGCGGCCGGCCTGAAGCGGCCGGTGTCGGAGGCCGTCATCCAGCCCTTGCGCGCCGTCGACACGCTCACGCCCTGCCCCTGCGGCAACGGCGCCGGCTACGCGCGCTGCTGCGGCCCGCTGCACGACGGCGTGGCCGCGCCCGACGCCGAAGCGCTGATGCGCTCGCGCTACAGCGCCTACGTGCTGAAGCGCGAGGACTACCTGTTGGCCACCTGGCATCCGTCCACCCGGCCCGCGCACCTGAAGCTCGCCGCCCAGCAGCCCGTGCCGACCTGGCTGGGCCTGGACGTGAAGCGCCACGAGGCGGCGGGCGACCGTGCCACGGTGGAGTTCGTCGCACGCCTGCGCTACAGCGGCGGCAAGGCCCAGCGCATGCACGAGGTGAGCCGCTTCGTGCGCGAGGGCGGGCGCTGGTTCTACGTGGATGGGGAATTCCCGGAGGCCTGAGGGCTCAGTCCGGATCCCGTTCGAAATGCGCCACGCCTTCGGGCAGGCGCACCCAGGCATGCCGCCGGCATTCGTAGACGGAATCCTGCGGCGGCGGGAACGCCGGGTCGGCGAACGCGCCCACCGCCACCATCACGATGCTGTCGTCGCCTTCCTCGGTATGGAAGACCGTGCTGCCGCAGACCGGGCAGAAGCGGAAACGGAACGACGCGCCCCGGTCGCCGGTGCGCACGTATTCGGTCGCCGTGCCGGTCACCTTCCACGGCGCGGCATAGGCGGCCAGCGCGGCGAACACGCTGCCGGTGCGACGCTGGCAGGCCAGGCAATGGCAGATGCCGGCACCCAGGGTTTCGCCCCGCACCTCGATGCTCAACTGTCCGCAACAGCAGGAAGCGACCCGGTTCGTCATGGCGACCTCGCGTCGGCGATGGACTGGAAACCTACCCAACGCTGCCAAAGCGCAGCGCCGTCTCGCCCTCGAACCGCCCGCCCGGCCCGAAGCGCCGCTCCACGATCCGGCCATGGCCGTGGTGGCCGATCGCCACCACGGTGCTGGCGCGTGTGCCGTAGCGTTCGCCACGGATGAAGGCGCTGGAGAGCAAGCGCTCGCGCTCCAGCCCCACGCCGGTGTCGGGCAGCGCGTCGTCGGGCGCGGGGCGCTCGTCGGCCAGGGCATCGAACAGCGGCGCGAAGTCATCCTCGCCACCGGCTTCGACCCAGTCCTGCAGCCGCGCCATCAGCGCGCGCGTCTTCGGCCATGGCGTATTGAAATCCGCGTTGGACAGGCCGTGCACGCCCGGCGCCACCGCCTGCGCGCGCGACCCGGGGCGATTGCCGAGGTAGAACGCCGCCTGCGCATCGAAGGTGAGGAGGTTGAACGGGCGGTAGTCCGCGGCGCGTGCGCACAGCGCGGCGGCATGCGCGGTGGCATCCGCACCGCCGGCGAGGTAGTCCGTGGCCAGCAGGCCGCGCGAGGCGCCGAGCTGCGGATCGCGCGGGTCGCGCACGTTGGTGACCACGGCGCAGCGTCCCGCGTCGGTGACGCCCAGCCAGGTACCGCCGGCCTCCAGGTCGCGCCCGCCAACGATCGGCAGGTCCGCCCAGCGCGCCAGCGCGGCGCTGGGACGGGCATGGAACTCGTCGCGGTTGCCGGCCAGCAGCAGCCGCCAACGCGGGTGTGCGTGCCAGGCGAAGGCGATCAGGCACATGGCCTCAGGCCCGCCGCGCGGCGCGAAGGCCCGCCGCCTCGGCCCAGCGCGCGGCCACGCGGGGCGAGGTCATGCACACGGTCTCGTCGCTGCGCGTGGTCACCGCGCGTTCCAGCAGCTGGATGTCGGCCTCGTGCTGGCGCGCCACGTGCGGGTCCTCGAAGAAGATCGCGCGCTGGCAGCGGCGTTCCAGCACCAGGTCGGCGATCTGCGCATCGCCGCCCATCGGGCCGCTCCGGTAGCGGTCGACCCACGGCTGGCCCTCGGGCCAGCCGCGGCTCCACGCCAACTCGTTGAGGCGCTGGCCGGTGGTGCCAGTGGCCACGCGGCGGGCGAAGCGCGAGAGCAGGTCGAAGTGTTCGGCGGCGTAGGCCAGCATCTGCGGCTTCAGCGCGTCGTGGGCGATCAGCGCCAGCGTGCGCCGCTCCGGCGCGTACAGCTCGTCGGCGCCCGGGTCCGGCGGCAGGCCGGCGTGGATGCGCTCCATTTCCACCCAGTCGCGCGCCGAGGCCACGGTGGAGACGAACGGCTTGCCGTGGATCACGCACTGGCGCTTCAGCGCCGCCGCCTCGGGGAAGACCGAGGACGGGTCGACCGGGTCGATCAGGTAGATCGCGCCGTCCAGCGTGCGCGCGGCGTCCTCCAGCCCGACCACCTCGGCCACCAGCTTCATCAGGCCGCCCTCGCGTCCGTACGGATAGCGGCGCAGCGGGGGGTAGTCCTGCAACAGGCCGATGCGGCGGATCGCGTCGTGGGTGCGGCCCACCGCGTGCAGTTCCAGCCGCAGCTCGCGGATGCCCGCCTCGCAGGCGCGCAGCCAGCGGAACAGCGCGCCGTCGTCGTGGCTGTGGTGGCGCCGGTTGGCGGCCAGGCCCATGCGCATCGGGTTGCCTCCTCGTGTCTCCGCGGGTCGCGCCGCGTCCGTGGCGCGGCACGTCGCATTCTGGGCGACATCGCGCGCGGCGGCCAGCGTCCGCTCAGTCGCATCCGGCATAAAAAGCGGGCGCGCCGTCCGCCGGCGCGCCCGGTGCGTACGCGGCCCGTTCAGAACTTCAGCTTCACGCCCAGGTTGTAGAAGCGGCCGACCAAGCCCGCCTGCGACCAGGTGGGGTTGTAGTTGATGCCGGCGCCGGCGTAGTTGGCGGGGTCGAACGGCGGCTTGCGGTCGAACGCGTTCATCACCGAGGCGGTGAGGCTGAAGTGGTCGTTGAAGGCGTAGCTGCCGGTGAGGTCGAAGTCGTAGAACGCGCCGACATGGCAGCTCGACGGGAAGTTCAAGCCGTCCGGCGTGGTGCTGAGGCAGTCGCCGTCGTACAGCCCCAGCACGCCCACGTCCGCGGCGGTCTCCTTGTAGCCACTGGTGTAGTACAGCGTGCCGGTGACGGTGAGCGGCCCGGCCACCAGGGTGTTCGCCCACGAGGCGCGGCTGCGCGGCGTGCCGGCACCGGAGGACAGGTTGTACGGCCCCTGCGTGCCCACGTACGACTGCGTGCTGCCGTCGGCGAACTGGATCTTCCACTGGAAGATCTGCGTGCCGGTCAGTTCGCTGATGTACTGCCAGCTGTTGGCGAAGGTGAAGCGCGCCTGCACGTCCAGGTCCACGCCGGTGGTCTTCAGCTCGTTCGCGTTGAGGTAGGAGCCGATGATCTCGGCCGGGCGCGGCAGCGCGCCGGGGTGGTCCGGGTCGGGCAGGTCGGGGACCACCGTCACGCCCGGTGCCTGCGGCAGGCCGGCGTAGTAGTTGGCCAGCGCGGAGGACGTGTCGGCCGCCACGATGTTGTTGGACTTCTTGATGTTGTAGTAGTCGAGCGAGGCGCTCAGCCAGTCCGCCGGCTGCAGCACCACGCCGAAGGTCAGGCTGTTCGCCTTTTCCGGCTTGATGTTCTTGTTCGCCAGGGTGTACTCCGAGAGGGCGTAGGGCAGCACGTAGGCGTTGTTGCCGTGCGCCTTCTGGAAATCGGGCGGCGGCGTATAGGTCACGAAGCCCTGGGTGGAACTGGAGCCGTTCTCGGCGAACGATGGCGCGCGGAAGCCCTTGGAATAGGTGCCGCGCAGCGCCAGCCAGTCGGTGGGCTTGTACTTGATGCCGATCTTGGGCGAGAAGTTGTTGCCGACGTCGGTGTAGTGGTCGAAGCGGCCGGAGGCGTCGAGTTCCAGCGACTCCAGCAGCGGCATGTCCACTTCCGCGTAGACGCCGCTGATGTCGCGGCTGCCCTTGGTCTGCGCGTTGCCCAGGCCCTGGAACTCGAAGTTCGGGTTCAGCGTGGGATCGTTCTGCGCCTCGTGGCGGAACTGCGCGCCCAGGCCCAGGCCCATCGGGCCGCCCGGCAGGTCCCACAGCTCGCGGCTGGCGCTGAGGTCCAGCGTGTCCATGTCGGTGGTGGAGGTCTTGTCGTAGCCCGGCGCCAGCGAGGCGCGCACCGCCGCCGAGTTGGCCGCCGGGTTGGCGAAGTTGTAGGTGCCGCTGTTGATGGCGTCCATCAGGCCCTGGTAGCTGATGTAGCCGTACTGCTTGGTGTCCAGCCAGGCGTGGTTGATCACCAGCGCGGCATCGTAGTTCCAATCGCCTGCCGTGCCGGCCACGTCGCCCACCACGCGGGCGACGTGGTTGTCGTAGTTGAAGCCGTCGGGAATGTCGCCGAAGTTGTAGCTGATCAGTGCCGGCACCGCGAACGGATTGGACGGGTTGCCCACCGGCAGGGTGATGTTGTTGGTGTTGTTGGGCGTGCTGGTCTGGATCGCGCGCGGGCCGCGCGGCGCCCAGGTCCTGGCCTCGTTGTAGCTGGCCGACAGGTAGGCCTTGGTGGTGTCGTTGAGCTTGACGGTGAAGCGGCCGTAGATGCCGCCCTGCTCCATTTCCGGCTGCACCTGCCCGTACAGGTTGGCCGCGTCGTAGCGGCACCAGCTGCCGTTCTTGGGATCGGTGACCAGCGGCCCGGTGGTGCAGGCGCGCAGCGGCTGCCACAGGCCGCTGCCGTCGCTCGGCTTGATCGCGCCGTCCGTGCCCCCGGCCCGGCCGGGCGCGCCGCCCAGGCCGGGTCCGCCGATCGAGCTGAGGTCGGTGGTGTTGAACGGGAAGTCGCGGTCGCGGGCCCAGATCGCGTTGTCCTTCTCGTACTGCACACTCATGTAGGCGTTGTAGTGGTCGGTGTCCAGGTCGCCGCCGCCGGCCAGCAGGGTGGCCTTGCGAGTGAAGCCGCCGCCGTGCTGCGAGGTGCCCACGTCGGCGGTGGCCTCGACGCCCTTGAAGCCGGGCCGCAGGATCACGTTGACCACGCCGGCGATGGCGTCTGCGCCGTACAGCGAGGAGGCGCCGTCCTTCAGCACCTCGATCCGCTCCACCGCCGCCAGCGGGATGGTGTTGAGATCGACGAACGAACGCTGGCCGTCGTCGGACACCGGGTAGTTGGCGTTGCGGTGGCCGTCGATCAGCACCAGGGTAGAGTTCACCGTGAGGCCGCGCAGGGCCACGCCGGACGAGCCGGCGGCGAAGCCGTTGCTGAACGCGTTGGGGACCGAGCCGCTGTTGTCGGCCGAGACCGCGCGCACCACGTCGGACAGCGTGGTCAGGCCGCTGCGCTGGATCTGCTGCGCGGTGATCACGGTCACCGGCGAAGGCGTCTCCGCGTCGATGCGCGGCAGCGCCGAGCCGGTGACCGTGACGGTCTGCAACTGCTTGGCGTTCTGAGCGTTGTCCTGCTTCTGCGCCGGCGTGCCGGCGGGTGTCGAAGCGTCCTGCGCCAGGGCCGTGGCGGCAGGCGCGAGCAGCAGGGCTGCCAAGGCAAGGGAAAGCTTGTTGCGATTCATCGACATAACCTCCACCCCATTAGAAGGAGATACTGCGATCGCTCAAGTCTCGAATTGGAGTCATCCGGAAGGGGACCGGCATGGACAGACGAACGGAGAAGAGGGTGGGGACCCCTTCGCGACTGGATGGGCAGGGACCACGTGAGCGGGGGAATGGCCGCCTGCAGGCGCATTCGTAGCACTTTGCGCCTGGCCTCACAAGTCCATTACTTCCACGAAACCGCGAACTTACAAATCACGTCGCACTGCCGCCGGCCACCACGCCTCGCGGGCCTCTCCCGGCTCGGTGATAATCCCCGCATGCCGCCAGTCTTCCCGTTCCCGACGCCACGCACCCGCCTGCTGCTCTGCCTCCTGCTCGCCCTGCCGGTCGTGCCGGCGGCGGCGCACCAGGCCGACCAGGCCCGTTCCGAACAGGCGCAGGCCCAGCAGAAGCTGAGCCAGGTGCGCGAGAAGATGAAGGCGCTGGCGCACGAACAGGCGCAGACCGCGGCGCGCCGCGACAGCCTCGACGCCACCCTGGCGAAGCAGGCCGAGGCCCTGGCCGCGGCGGCGCGCGCCGTGCGCGAGACCGATGCGCAGATCGCCGCCAGGCAGCAGCAACTGGATGCACTGGAACGGCAACGCGCCGACCTGCAGCAGAAACTGCACGCACAGCGCGCCGCGATCGCCGACCTGCTGCGCGCGACCTACGCACTGGGCCGCGGCTCCGATCTGCGCGTGCTGCTGGACGGCGACGACGTGGCGCGGGTGGCCCGCGCGCTGGCCTACTCGAAGTATTTCCAGCAGGACCGCGCCCGCAAGGTGCGCGAGCTGATGGGCGACCTGGCGAAGCTGCAGGACCTGCAGGCCTCGATCGCCACCGAGCAGCAGGCGCTCGAGGCGCAGCGCGCGCAACGCCAGGCGCAGGAAAAGACCCTGCGCCAGCAGCGCGCCGTGCAGCAGAAGCTGGCCAGCCAGGCCGACGCGCAATACAGGGACCAGGCCCAGCGGCTGGCGGCGATGAAGCAGAACGAGCAGTCGCTGAACCAGTTGCTGGGCAAGCTGCAGAAGGCCATCGACGAGGCCGCCCGCGCCGCCGCCGCGGCGGCCCGCGCCCGGCACGCGCCACCGCCGCCGAAGGGCCGCGTGGCCGACATCCGCGGCGACCTGCCCTGGCCCGCCTCCGGCGCGGTGCACGACTACGGCAACGGCGTGCTGATCGCCGCGCCGGCCGGCAGCGAGGTGCACGCGGTGGCCGCCGGCCGGGTGGTCTACGCGCACTTCCTGCGCGGCTACGGCCTGCTGGTGATCGTCAACCACGGCGATGGCTGGATGAGCATGTACGGCAACAACGAGACCCTGCTGCACGACGTCGGCGACGCCGTGCAGGCCGGCACCGTGCTGGGCACCGCCCTGCCCAGCACCAGCAGCAGCACCGGCGTGTACTTCGAGCTGCGCCACGACCGCAAGCCGGTCGACCCGCGCAGCTGGCTGCGCCGGCAGCGTTGACGGCCCGGCCCGGCCATCGCAGGCTAGGCAGGCCCCCACCCGGTTGAATTCCGGCGCCTGCCGGTGGTCCAAGCGGGCGCCCGTTACACCTTTCGCGGAGTCCTCGCATGCGGTTTTCCACCCTCAGCCTGATCGCCCTGCTGCTGGCGGCGCCGCTGGCGCGCGCGCAGACCGCCCCGCAGGCAGGCGGCGACGAGGCCCCCGCCCCTGCGGCCAGCGCCGACGCGCCCGCCAGCGCCAGCTCCAGCGCGGCCGCGGACCAGACCGACCTGGACGACATCCGCCACTTCGCCCGGGTCTACCAGATCATCCACCAGGCCTACGTCGAACCGGTCAGCAACAAGACCCTGATGACCGCCGCGATCAAGGGCATGCTGGCCAACCTCGACCCGCACAGCGCCTACCTCGACAAGCAGGGCCTGCAGGACCTGGACGAGGACACCAGCGGCCAGTACAGCGGCCTGGGCATCGAGGTGCTGGAGGACAACGGCGTACTGCGCATCGTCACCCCGATCGACGACACGCCCGCCGCGCGCGCCGGCATCAAGCCCGGCGACGTCATCGTCAAGTTGAACGGCAAGCTGGTCGACGCCGACAACATCGACGACATGTTCCAGCAGTTGCGCGGCAAGCCGGGCAGCAAGATCACGCTGTCGATCCTGCACGAGAAGAGCGACAAGCCGGTGGACATCACCCTCACCCGCGAGCTGATCACGGTGAGCAGCGTGAAGGTGCGCGAGCTGGAGCCGGGCTACGCCTACATCCGCATCAGCCAGTTCCAGGAGGACACCGCGGCCGACCTGGAGAAGAAGCTGCGCGCGCTGATCGCCAAGCACGGCAGGCAGAAGGGCGCCGTGCTCGACCTGCGCAACAATCCCGGCGGCCTGCTGACCGCCGCGGTGGCGGTCAGCGACGACTTCCTCGACGCGGGCACCATCGTCAGCACGCGCGGCCGCCTGCGCGACGCCAACCTCAGCTTCTCCGCCCACCCGGGCGACCTGCTCGATGGCGCGCCGATGGTGGAGCTGGTGAACAACGGCACCGCCTCCGCCGCCGAGATCGTCTCCGGCGCGCTGAAAGACAACCACCGCGCGCTGCTCGTGGGTCAGCGCACCTTCGGCAAGGGCGTGGTGCAGACCGTGCTGCCGCTGGACGCCGACCACGCGGTGAAGATCACCACCGCGCGCTACTACACGCCCAACGGCACCTCGATCCAGGCCGAGGGCATCCGGCCCGACATCGCCCTGGGCGACCTCACCGCCAGCGTGGCCGACACGCCGCCCGAGCCGATCAGTTCCGAGGCCGACCTGCCGCACCACCTCGCCAACCAGAACACCGCCGCCGGCGTCGACGACGACGGCAGCGCACAGAGCGCCAAGCTGGCCACCGAGGACTATGCGCTGTCGCAGGCGTTGAACATCCTCAAGGGGCTGGCGCTGAACCGCGCTTCAGTCAAATAACGCGCTTCTTGCGTCCGCCCCTCTCTCCTGCGGGGTGAGAAGGCGAACGCGAGGAGCGCTTTTACTTGGTGGAAGCGGGCAGCAGCCAGCGCACCGCCAGCAGGCCCAGCTCGTACAGCAGGCACATCGGGATCGCCAGCATGATCATCGAGGTGACGTCCGGCGGCGTGATCACCGCGGCGATGGCGAACGCGCCCACGATGGCGTAGCGCCGCGCGCCGCGCAGCTTCGCCAGATCCACCACGCCCACCGCGGCGAGGATCACCACCGCCACCGGCACCTCGAAGCACAGGCCGAAGGCGAAGAACATCAGCATCACGAAGTCGAGGTAATGCGTGATGTCGGTCATCATCTCCACGCCCTGCGGCGTCACCGCCGTGAGGAAGCGGAACGCCGCCGGCAGCACCAGGAAATAGGCGAACGCGCAGCCCAGGTAGAACAGCACCAGCGCCGCCACCAGCAGCGGACGCGCCAGCCGCTTCTCGTGCCGGTACAGGCCCGGGCTGACGAAGGCCCACAGCTGGTACAGGATCACCGGCATGCCGACGAACAGCGCGACGTAGAAGGCCAACTTCAGGGGGGTGAGGAAGGGGCTGGCCACTTCGGTGGCGATCAGGTGCGCGCCCTGCGGCAACCGCGCCACCAGGGGCGCGGCCAGTTCGCTGTACAGGCGGTTGGCGAAGGGCACCAGCGCCAGCAGCACGACCACCACGGTGGCCACGCACTTCAGCAATCGCGAGCGCAGCTCCAGCAGGTGCGAGAACAGGCCCTGCTGCAGGTCGTCGCCGAGGTCGGACTCAGGCTCGCTCATGCGGCGACTCCTTCGTGCCGGCGGCCGGCCCGCCCAGCGGCAATTCCGGTTGCATCCCGTCGGCGGCGGGGTCCGGCGTGGCCGGCTCCGCCGCCGGCGCGTCGGCCGACTTCACCGTGGCGACGGCTTCCTCCATCGGCTCGCGCACCTGCCGCACGCCGGCCTCGACCTCCTTCTGCACGGTCTCGGCCTGCTTCGCCGCCTCGCGCGCGGCGCGGCGGATCTCCTCCACCTCCAGCTCGCGCTCCACCTCGGCGCGCACGCTGTCCCAGCCGTTGCGCACGCGGCGCAGCAGCGCGCCCGCGGTGCGTGCCGCGCCGGGTAGTTTCTCGGGGCCGAGCACGATCAGCGCGATCAGCGCCAGCAGCACCAGCTTGCCGAAGCTGATCTCGATCATCGACCGCCTCGCCGCACGCGCCTACTTCGACTCGGTGGAGTCGCGCTGTTCCTGCGTGGCCGACTGCGCCGACGCCGGCGGATCGGCCTTGAGCTGCTCGGCGGTCTTCGGCTTGGCGTCGTCGTCATCGCCGTGCATGGCCTTCTTGAAGCCGCGCACCGCGTTGCCGAGGTCCGGCCCCAGGTTGCGGATCTTCTTGGTGCCGAAGATCAGCAGCACCACGACCAGCAGGATGATCCAGTGCCAGAAGCTGTCAAAACCCATGATGTTCCTCGAGGCGCCCCGGGCGGAAACGGCTCCGCCCGCGGGAACGCCGATATTCGCACATGGCGGTCACCTGGAAGTGTACTCCTCCAGCGCGTCGCGGAAGTTCACCACCGCGGTGGGCACGTTGCTCACGCCGCCCTCGAAGATGCGCCGGGGGGTGATGCCGGCGCCGTACACGGCCGCGTTGGCGTCGTAGTCGATGCGCATCACGCCGCCGTCCAGCGCCACGCCGGCGAACAGGCCGCGCGAGCGCGAGTAGGAGTAGATCTCGGCCTTCAGGTGGCCGTCGGTGGATGCGCTGGCGTTGCGCCCCACCGGGCCGGCCGCGGCGGCGGCGTCCGCGCCGAGGGTGAACTTGCCGTTGACGATGGAATCCACCCCGCGCTGGGTGCGGAACACCAGCACCACGTCGGTGGACGACACGCCGGCCTGGAAGCCCACGCTGGCGCCGGTGAGGGTGATGAAGCTGGGGTTGGACCAGGTGCCGTCCGGCCGTTTCACCGAGATCAGCCCCTCGCCGCGGCGGCCGCCGAAGATGAAGCCGGCCTTCACCAGGTCCGGGATCACCGCGATCGCGTGGGCTTCCTTCAGCAGGTCGGTGGGGATGGACTTGTCCGGCGCCTGCTCGATGTCGTTGAGCACGCGCACCGCGTTCTGGGCGCGCACCAGCGGCGGGTCCTCGGCGTGCGCGGACATCGCCGGCAGCAGCAGGACCAGCGCGACGGGCAACAGGCGACGCAGCGACAGCTTGAACATGGAATGTCTCCTGGCAAGACGTTGGAAGATCGTGCGGCGGCGCATCGCGCCGGCCGCGAGGCGGGACGCTTGTGGCAGACTGCCACGGCTTGTCCCGTCGCCGCCGCCACGATGCCACGTCCCCGCACCGATATCGACCCTGCCACCGGCCATGACGGGCCGCCCGTTCAGACAGGCGTGCTGCTGGTGAACCTGGGCACCCCGGACGCGCCCACCGCACGGGCGCTGCGCCCGTACCTGGCCGAGTTCCTCGGCGACCGCCGGGTGATCGACTACCCGCGCTGGCGCTGGTGGCCGATCCTGCACGGGGTGATCCTGCGCATCCGCCCGCGCCGCTCGGCCCATGCCTACGCGCGCATCTGGACGCCGCAGGGCTCGCCGCTGCGGGTGTACAGCGAAGCGCTCGCCGCCGCGCTGCAGGCCGAGCTGGACCGCCGGCGCCCCGGCACCTTCCGCCTGGCCCTGGCGATGCGCTACGGCCAGCCGTCGGTGCGCGCGCAGATCGAACGGCTGCAGCGCGAAGGCGTGCGCCACCTGCTGGTACTGCCGCTGTACCCGCAATATTCCGCCACCTCCACCGGCTCGGTGATCGATGCCGTGGCCGACACGCTGAAGACGCTGCGCTGGCCGCCCGAGCTGCGCCTCGTCAACGACTACCACGACGACCCCGGCCACATCGAGGCGCTGGCCGCGCGCATCGAGCGCTGGTGGGCCGCGAACGGCCGCGGCGACAGGCTGCTGCTGTCCTTCCACGGCATCCCTGAGCGCTATGCGCGCGAGGGCGACCCCTACCCGGACCAATGCCACGCCACCGCGCGCCTGTTGCGCCGGCGGCTGGGCCTGGACGAAACGCAGCTGCTCACCAGCTTCCAGTCGCGCGTGGGGCGCGAGACCTGGCTGCAGCCGTACACCGACGCCACCGTGCGCCGCCTCGCCGGCGAGGGTGTGAGGCGGCTGGACGTGGCCTGCCCCGGCTTCGCGGTGGACTGCCTGGAGACGCTGGAGGAAATCGCCCTGCAGAACCGCGACTTCTTCCTCGCCGCCGGCGGCGAGGCGCTGCGCTACATCCCCGCGCTCAACGACGGTCCGGAACAGGTGGCCAGCCTCGCCGCCCTGGTATGGCGCCACACGCAAGGCTGGCCGTCGGCCGGCGGCGCATGAGCGCGCCGATCGAACGCCGCCTCGCGCTGCCGCGGCTCGGGCTGGCCGCCCTGGCCTGGGGCGACGGGACCCTGCCGCCGCTGCTCGCCCTGCACGGCTGGCTGGACAACGCCGCCAGCTTCGCGCGCCTGGCGCCGCTGCTGGCCGCGCACCGGCAGGTGATCGCGCTCGACCTGCCCGGCCACGGCCACAGCGACCACTTGCCGCCCGCCGCCGGCGGCTACGCGCTGCCCGACTACGTGCGCGCGGTGCTGGACGCGGCCGACGCGCTGGGCCTGCCGCGCTTCGCCCTGCTCGGCCATTCGCTCGGCGCCGGCATCGCCTCGCTGGTCGCCGCCGCCGCGCCGGCGCGGGTGGAGCGGCTGTGGCTGGTCGAGGGCCTGGGTCCGCTGGGCGACGACGGCGGCGACACGCTGCACCGCTTCCGCCAGGCGCTTGCGGCCACGTCCGCGAACGGGAAGACGCTGCGCCTGTTCCGCGACGTGGACCAGGCCGTCCGCACCCGCGCCGTGGCCGGCGGACTCGCCGCCGAACTGGCGCGCCCGATCGTCGAACGCGGCCTGCGCGAAACTGCCGGCGGCTGGCAATGGCGCAGCGACCCGCGGCTCACCCGTCCCAGCGCCGTACGGCTGGCGGAAACCCAGGTCCACGCCCTGCTCGCCGGCATCGAGGCGCCCACCGCCCTGCTACTGGCGCGCCCCGCCACGCCGTACCTGCCCGACGCCACCATGCGCGCCCGCGCCGCCTGCGTGCCGCGCATCACGGTCGAGCATATCGACGGCGGCCATCACCTGCACCTGGAGCACCCCGGGGCGGTGGCACTGTGGATGCAACGCCACGCCGGCGAAGGCCACGCGGCATCCTGATGATCGATCCGCCGCCCCGGCCGGCGCCAGGGCGGCGGGACCCACGTCACGCCGAGATCGCCAGCCGCTCGGAGCGGTACACCCAGGCGGTGGCCAGCACCGCCACCAGCGCCACCGCGAAGCCGCAAACCAGGCACAGGCCGATCTGCGATGCGCTCACCGCGCCGCCGCGCAGCAAGGCGGTGATGCCGATCTGCTGCGCCAGCACCGGCACCGCGTACATCCAGTCCGCGGTCTTCACCGGCGCGAAGGTGAGCAGCATCGAGGGCAGGATCGGCACGAACATCAGGATCTGCAGGTAGGTCTGCGCCTCGCGGTAGCTCTTGGCGAACGCCGCCACCAGCGTCTGCAGCGCGGCCAGCAACACCAGCAGCGGCAGCATCAGCAGCAGCACGCGGCCGCCGAAGGCAAAGCCGAGGTCCAGCGTCATGCCCAGCTTCTCGGTGGGCAGGAAGCGTCCGGCGACGGCGAACGCCACCACGGTGATCACCAGGCTGGCCAGCGAGAACGCGCAGATCGCGCCCAACTTGCCCAGCAGGATCTGCCAGCGCGGCAGCGGGTTGGCGAACAGCGGCTCCAGCGATTGCCGCTCGCGCTCGCCGGCGGTGAGGTCGATCGCCAGGTACATGCCGCCGAGGAACACGGTGAGCACGAAGAAGTACGGCAGCATGCCGAACATCAGGCCCGCCCGCGACTGCGGCGTGGACTGGTCGCGCCCCACCGCCACCACCGGCACCGCCAGCGTGGGCGGCAAGCCGCGCGCCACCAGCCGCATCAGGCCCTGCTGCTGCGCGTAGGCCTGCACCATCTCGCGCAGGCGGTGCTCCTGGGCGCTGGAATCGCGCCGCGAGGAGTCGTACACCAGTTCCACCTCGGCCGGTTCGCCGCGGCGCCAGGCCTGGCCGTAGCCGGCCGGGATGCGCAGCACCACGTCGGCGTCCTGCGCATGCACCACCGCCTCCGGATCGGCCACCGGCGGCTGCGGTACCAGGCCCTGCTGCTTCAGCGCGTCGAGCAGGTGCGGCGCGTACTGGGCGCCGACCACCGGCACCTTCAGCGGCTGCTCCGCCTTGTCCAGCTCGCGCGTGACCGAGGCGTTGAGGATCAGCACGAACAGGATCGGCCCGATCAGCGGCCCGTACAGCAGCGCGCTCATCACGGTGCGCTTGTCGCGCAGGTTTTCCTTCACTTCCTTGAGGAAGACGGTCAGCGCTTTCATGCGGCCAGGCCCTCCTCGCTGCCGATGATCTTCACGAACGCGTCCTCCAGGTTGTTCTCGCCGGTCTGCGCGCGCAGCGCATCGGGGGTCTCGTCGGCCACCACGCGGCCGTGCGCGATCACCACGATGCGGTCGCACAGCGCCGCCACCTCCTGCATGATGTGGCTGGAGAACAGCACGCAGCGGCCCTCCGCCTTCAGCGCCTGCATGAACTGGCGCAGGCCGCGGGTGGCCATCACGTCGAGGCCGTTGGTGGGCTCGTCGAGGATCACGTTGCGCGGGTCGTGGATCAGCGCGCGGGCGATCGCGGTCTTCACCCGCTGGCCCTGCGAGAAGCCCTCGGTGCGGCGGTCCAGGATGTCGCGCATCTCCAGCGCATCGACCAGCGCCTCGCGGCGCGCATGCAGCTGCGGCGTCTCCACCCCGTGCAGGCGCGCGAAGTACTCGATGTTCTCGCGCGCGGTCAGCCGCTTGTACAGGCCGCGCGCGTCCGGCAGCACGCCGAGGGTGCGGCGCACGGCCAGCGGGTCGGCGGCGGCGTCGACGCCGTCCACGCGCACCTCGCCGCCGTCCGGCTTCATCAGGGTGTAGAGCATGCGCAGCGTGGTGGTCTTGCCGGCGCCGTTGGGGCCGAGCAGGCCGGTGATCTCGCCGTCGCGGGCGCGGAAGCTGACGCCGTCCACCGCCTGCACCTTGCCGAACGCCTTGCGCAGGTTGCTTACCTCGATCATGGGGTGGCTCCGTTGAAGTCGACGAAGGCGGGCACCGGGCCCAGCCGGTCCAGGCAGCTGGCATCGAGCGCCTTCGGGTCCGGCCGCTCGATGAAGTTCGCCAGCAGCTTCGGCATGCAGCCGCGCATCAGGTTGCTGTGGCCCTGGCCCTTGAACAGCAGCTGGCGTCCGTCGGAAAGCCCGGCCAGGATGGTCTTGCCGTAGGCCGGCGGCGTCACCGGGTCGAGTTCGCCGTCGAGGATCAGGATCGGCTTGCCGCTCTTCAGCGGCGCATGGAAATCGTCCGGACGCGCGCCGTGCGGCCATACCGAGCATTGCGCCTTGAGCGCCTCGACGAAGTGGTTGCCGAGCAGGGTGTCGGCGTCTTCCGGGCGCGGCTGGATCAGGTCGGCGTCCTCGCTGCATACCACGCTCAGGAACATGCCGGGATTGATGTCCCCGTTCATGTCCTGGCTCATCAGGCGCTCCTGGCCCATCAGCGGCGCCACGTCGCCGTGGGCGGCGGCGTCGATGGTCAGCGGCAGCAGGGCCGCGGTTTCCGCGGTGTAGGCGAAGATGTGCACCAGGCCCACCAGCACCTGCGCATCGAGCGGGCGCGTCACCAGCTCCCAGCTGCGCGGGTCACGGAAGCTCACCTGATGCGGGTTGGCGCGCAGCGCGTCGCGCAGCTGGCGCAGGGTCTGCATGGGATCGCCGAAGCGCTTCCTGCACGCCGCGTCGGCGGTGCAGCGGGCGAAGTCCAGCTTCAGCACGCGGTCGAGGTTGGCGGCGAAGTCCTGGCCCACCAGCACCTGGTTCGGCACCGGGGAATCCAGCACCACGCTGCGCACCGCATCGGGGTGATGGCGCAGGTACTGCTGCGCCATGCGCGTGCCGTAGGACACGCCGACCAGGTCGAGCACGGGCGAACCCAGCGCCTTGCGCACGTCCTCCAGGTCCTGCACCGCGATGCTGGTGGTGTAGAAGCGCGGATCGGCGTGCGGCGTGATCTCGTCCAGGCAGGTCTTCGCCAGCGCCCGCAGCTTGTCCGGGTCGGCCTCGTCGAGGCTGCCGCCGTTGTCGTCCTGCGCCGCCTTGCAGACCAGCGCGTTGGAGCCACCGGTGCCGCGCTGATCGAGCAGCAGCACATTGTGCCGCTTCAGCACGCCGGCGAAGGCGCTCGCCTCGGTCTTCCACACCGCGGTGGCGGCCTCTCCGGGGCCGCCGGCCAGCAGCACCGCCAGGCTCTTGTCCGGCACGGCCGCTTCGCTGCGCACCACCGCCAGGTGCAACTTGATCCGCCGCCCGTGCGGATCGGCGCGGTTTTCCGGCACCGGGAAATCGGTGCACCAGGCCTGCGCCCGCACGCCGTCGCCGGGCCGCCCCAGCTCGCACGCGGTCAGCGTCAGCGAACCGAGTCGCCATGTCCGCGGCGCGGGCGGAGGCAGCGGCCGCGCCAGCGTGGTGGCGGCGACGGCAGGGGCCGCCTCCGTCGTCGTCGCGGCATCCGACGCCGCATGCTGCCGGTGCTGGTGCAGCCAGCTCCAGCCGAACCAGCCGACCGCACCCACGGCGATCGCGATGCGCAAACCGTTGCGCGCAGAAATGCCCATGCCTCGTCTACTCCCCGTCGGTCCAGCCCAGCAGCGCCGCCAGCGTGCGCCCCAGTCGTCGTTCCAGCGCGCACGCGGAAGGCGTGCCGCACACCAGCCTCACTTGCAGATCCACCACCCCCAGCGGCAACGCGGGCGTGACCAGCACCGTGGTCGTCTCCCGGTCGCTTGCCGGCAGCGCCCCCGCATGCCGCCCGGGCGCCAGCACCACCAGCACCACGGCGAGCGCCAGGCCCGCCCCCAGTTTGCGCATCGTCGATCCCATCGTCATCCCCCTGCCCTCACGGCGCCCAGTAGCGGTAGCGGAAGCGCACCAGCAACTGGGCGGCCAGGTAACAGCCGAACTGCACCAGCAGCGCCATGTCCGGCCTGGCCTGTACCAGCTTGAAGGCGTGCAGGAAGAACAGCGCCAGGATGATCCCCACCGAAGCGATGAAGGCCAGCATCATCGCCTCCATCTCCAGCCGGCGGCGCAGCTCGTCGCGACGCAGGATCTGCCGGTATTCGGTCCAGCCCAGCCACGCGTAGCTGGCCATCAGTGCCGCCACCAGCGCCAGGCGCACGCCCGGTCCCTGCCCGTGCCCGAAGGCGCGCAGGCACATCGCCAGGCCCACGGTCAGCACCGCCGGCGGCAGGATCGCCCGCGCGTACTGCTTCCACCACTTCTTGTCCATGACTCCCCTCCACCGGTTTCAGTCGACCGGTTCGAAAATCGCCTCGATCGCCAGCCCGAACAGCTTCGCCAGCTTGAAGGCGAGCGGCAGGCTGGGGTCGTACTTCCCCGTCTCGATGGCGTTGACGGTCTGCCGCGACACGTCGAGGTGTGCGGCCAGGTCCGCCTGCGACCAGCCGCGCTCGCCGCGCAGTTCGCGCACCCGGTTGTTCATGCGTAGCGCCGGCCCGCCCAGCGCCGCGCGAACACGTACAGCAGCGGCATGCCCACGAAGCCCAGCTGCGCTACCGGCACCGGCACGCCGGCGTGCTGCAGCAGCCAGCAGACGCCCAGGCCCAGCCAGGCGGCGATCGCCGCCACCGCCAGCGCCACGCCTTCGACGCGCCGCTGCAGTTCGTCCATCGCCACCACCCGGCGCACGGACAGCGCCACGATCGCCACGATGAACGGCAACGGCAGCAGGGCCACCGGCGCGCGCAGCGGCGACCTCACCAGCTGCGGCAGCCAGGCGCGCGATGCCAGCAGCGCGGCGAAGTAGCCCAGCAGCGCCCATGCCTGGCCGCGCGTCATGCGCCGGGCAGGTTCCACCGCGCGTTCCATGCGTTCCACCGCGCGGCGCGCCTGCGCGCGGGCCTGCCAGTCGTTGAAGCGGTCCAGCCATGTACGAAGCGCGTGCATGTCAAGGCTCCTGCCCGTGGCGGCGCGCGCGGACATGGCGCCACCGGGCCCATGCGGCCAGCACCGCGAAGAGGCCTGCCGTGGCGGCGAACCATGCCGCCTCCCGCGGGAGATGGCGCCACCACACGTACAGCGCGAGCAGTCCCATCAGCGCGCCAATGCCCGCGAAGTACCACGGCAGCCACTCGGTGCCCTCGCCGTCGCACATGCCCTCCATGCCGTAGCGGCGGCCGACCCGGCGGCTGGCCATCCCGTAGCCGAATATCAGCACCGGGAACACCCAGATCAGCACGCTGCCGTCCAGCTCCAGCACGCCGTCGGCGGCGAGAAAGCCGACCACCATGCTGAGCGCGGACACCAGCGCGGTCGCCGCGCCCAGCGACACCAGATGCATGCGCTGCTCCAGTTCGTCGCTGTCGCGGATGCGGCGCCATATCAGCGCGATCACGTAGAGCATCGGCAGCACCGGCACCACCGCCAGCATCGCCTTCAGCGGCAGGCTCGCCACGACGTGCACCAGCGAGCCGGCCCCGAGCAGCACGACCACATAGACGGCCATGGTCAGCATCAGCTGCTGCTGGTAGCGCTTGTTGGTCAGGCGCGACATGCCACGGCCCTCACGGCGATTCCAGGAAACCGTCCAGCACCTGCCGGAACTTCGCCGGCTGGTCGAGCATCACGAAGTGGCGCGACGGCGAGACCGACACCACCTTCGCATAGGGCGCATTCGCCAGCAGGCTCCGGTAATAGGTTGCCTTCTGTTCCTCGCTCATCACCGGCTGCTTGCTCATCGCGGCCGCGGCCGCGAAATCCGGCGCGTTGTACGGCGATATCTCGAGGATCGGCACGTTCGCCTGCTTCAGGCCGGGGCGATAGTCGGCCGCAAGGTCCGCGGCCATGTAGTCGGCGGTGGCGGCGGCGTCGCTGCGCGCCAGCCGCGGCGCGGCGCGCGCGGCCAGCTGCGGATCGATCACGCCCATGATGCGCATGTACGACAAGGCCGCGGCCTGGAATTGCGCCGGCGTCATCGCGGCGTACCTGGCCTTCATCTGCCCGGCCATGGCCTGGCGCTGCGCCGCGCCCACCCGCTCCATGCCGGGGAAGACCGGCAAGCCGTCCACCGCTACCACGCCCGAAAGCAGGTCCGCGTGTTCGCCGGCGAAGCGCAGCGCCAGCGTGCCGCCGATGCTGTGGCCCACCAGCACTGGCTTGTCGAGGTGCCTGCGCTCGATCAGTTTAAGCAGCGAGGCGTCGGCGCGATCCAGCAGCGTGCCGGCCTTCGCGTCCGGCGCCGGCGCGGGCACGCCGTCGAAGCCGGCCAGCGTCACCGCGTACACCACGTGGTCCTTTTCGAGGTCGGCGATGGTCCGCTGCCATACCCACGGGCCGCACTCCAGGCCCGGGATCAGGATCACCGGGCGGCCGCGATCGCCGTGGCGCTGCACCTGCAGCGTGCCGATCCGCTCCGCCGGCACGGCCTCCGCCGCCATCGACGCCCCGGCCAAACCGGCCAGCGCCACCACCAAGGCGTACCGCCAGCCACGATGCTTCCGCATGACACTCCTCCCGCGCATTCAGCGCCCATGTAAAGCAAGCTTTACACATGAAAGGGTGTAAAGCAAGCTTTACATCGCGCCTTGCGGGAAAAGGATCACCATTGCCAGCGCTGTCACCCGATTTTTTCGGAATCGTCCTACTGCCGACGTCGAACCGGGAGCCTAAGCTAGCGCCAGCCCAGCCGGCCCGGCTTTCGTGCTGGGCAGATACGGATCGGAGAATCCGAAAGCAACGGCTTCCGTTCCAGGCGGCCGTTGCCCAGCGCTCTTTGTAGAGTCCGGCGGCGCGCCATTGGCGTGCAGCGCGGATGATCGGGGGAGAAGGTGAAACGGAATGAACCCGTTGCCGCCCACTTGGGGCAATTGCCAGACAAGGCGTTTGACGCACCGCGTCAGCTTTGGACAACACCGCCTTCTTTTCAGCACCCCAACCATACCTGAACGGCTTCGTCCATAGGACTTATGGCCGAAAACGTGGCCGATCGGGCGACAAAATGTGGGGCATATCACACTATGGCACGATGATTGCTCTAGCTCCCGCCGGCGGCACAGCTCGATTGCCCGCCGGAAAGCGGCGCCCACCGAACCTGCCGCACACGATGCCGCACACCTCAATTCACTGTGGAACCCAAGGAAACATCATGAACAAGCTGCTTCTCACCTCTGCGCTTGCCGTCGCCTTCGGCGCCGCGGCGTTCGTCCCGCAGGCGGCCCGCGCCGCCGACGGCACCGTCACCTTCAACGGCAAGGTCCTGTCCTCGACCTGCACCGTCAGCAATGCGACCGGCGGCAACGTGGCGGTCACCCTGCCCGACGTCCCCGTCAGCAACTTCACCGCCCAGGGCTCCACCGCGGGCCTGACGCCGTTCTCGCTGAACCTGACCGGCTGCCCGACGACCCCGTCGGGTGTCGTGGTGGGCGCGGCGTTCTCCGGCGCCAGCATCGACGGGACGACCGGCGCCATCAAGAACGCCACCGGCGCGGGCAACTCCAACGTCGAGGTCCAGATGACCAACGCGGGGGGCACTGCTGTCAACCTGAACACGAACCCCAACCCGGTCAACGCCACCATCTCCGCCGGTGGCACGGCCACGCTGAGCTACCAGGCCCAGTACTACCAGCCGACGTCCACGGCCGTCACCGCCGGCACGGTGGCCGCGTCGGTGACCTACACGCTGACCTACAACTAAGCGCACGCCCCCCGGCTGCCGCATTCGCACGAATGCGGCAGCCGGCTGCAACCCGCCCCCGCCGCAGAGGTTCCCATGAACACCCTGACCCGTGCATTTGGCACGGCGGTACTCGCTTTGTGCCTGTCGATCCCGGTGGCCCGGGCCGGCATCGTCATCGGCGGCACCCGCGTGGTGTTCCCCGCCCAGCAGGGCGAGGTCACCGTACGCCTGTCCAACGAAGGCGATCACCCTGCGCTGGTCGAGGCGTGGATCGACACCGGCAACCAGGATTCGACACCCGACAGCGTCAGCACGCCGTTCCTGATCACGCCCCCGCTGTTCCGCATGGATCCGCACAAGGACCAGAGTCTGCGCATCCTCTCCACGCAGGGCTCCCATCCGCTGCCGACCGACCGCGAGTCGCTGTTCTGGCTGAACGTGCTGGAGATCCCGCCCAAGCCCACCGGCGCCCAGTATGCCGGCCGCAACTATCTGCAGTTCGCGATCCGTTCGCGGCTGAAACTGTTCTACCGTCCGGCCGGCCTGGCGGGCGATGCGCTGAAGGCATCCGACAAGCTGGTCTTCAAGGCCGCCGGACAGGGCGCGGCGCTGGAGGTGCACAACCCCACGCCGTACTACGTCACGATCAGCAGCCTGTCGCTCGGCGCCGGCAGCAAGCCTCTCCCTGAGACCAACGGCATGGTGGCGCCCTTCGGCGACCTGTGCCTGACCCTGAAAGGCGCTGCGCAGGCGCCTGCCGCGGGCACGCCGGTCGTGTTCGTCACCATCAACGACTTCGGCGCGGCAGATACCCACCAGGGCACCGTGGCGCCGTAATGGAACCGCAGCGCGCCCGCTCCGGCCACCTGCCGACGCGCCGCGCCGCGCTCGCGGTGGCCTGTGGCGTGGCGCTGGCCGCCGCCCTTGGCGGGTCCACTCCCGCGTGGGCGGCAGCCGCTGCGAGCGCGGCCCCCGGAGGCGCCGCCGCCGATGCCAGCGCCAGCGGCGGCTTCGCCAATTTCGACCGCAGCCTGCTGGCCGGTGCCGGCGGCAGCGCCGCCGATCTCGCGCGCTTCGAGCACGGCAACCCGGTACTGCCCGGCATCTACAACCTGGACGTCTACCTCGGCGAGAACTGGATCGGCCGGATGGACGTGCGTTTCGCCGCCCCCTCGCCCGACGCCAGCGCCGTGCCGTGCGCCAGCACCGACCTGCTCGACCGCATGGGCCTGGCGCCCGTCAAGTCCGCCGCCGCGGCCGCCGCGCGACTGCAATCGCCTGGCGCCTGCGTGGGCCTGGGCGAGCTGATTCCGGGCGCCAGGCTGGTGCTCGACATGCCGAACCTGCGCCTGGACGCCAGCGTGCCGCAGGCCTACATGAACCAGATGCCGCGCGGCTGGGTCAACCCGACGTCGTGGAGCGCGGGCGTGCCGGCGTTCCTGCTCAACTACAACTTCAACAGCTATCGCACCACCAGCAACGGGCAAGGCCAGACCAGCACCTACCTGGGACTTCGCGCCGGCCTGAACATCGGCCTCTGGCAGCTGCGGCAGGACAGTACCGTCACCTGGCAATCGGGGACGGCCAGCCGGTCCGGCCAGCGCCATTGGCAGAACATCGACACGTACGTGCAGCGCGCGCTGCCCAAGTGGCGCTCCGTGTTGAACATAGGCGACAGCTATACCGACGGCGCCGTGTTCGACAGCTACGGCCTGCGCGGCGTGCAACTGGGCACCGACGACCGCATGCTGCCCCAGTCGCTGCGCGGCTATGCGCCGGTGGTGCGCGGCGTCGCCGACACCAACGCCAAGGTCACGGTGAGCCAGAACGGCATGCAGATCTACCAGACCACCGTGGCGCCGGGTGCGTTCGTCATCGACGACCTGTACCCGACCGGCTATGGCGGCGACCTGGACGTGACCGTGACCGAAGCCGACGGCCGCCAGCACGGCTTCAAGGTGCCCTATGCCTCGGTGGCGCAGCTCATGCGCCCCGGCATCACCCGTTTCGACGTCGCCGTGGGTCAGCTGCGCGACACCGCCCTGCACGACAAGCCGGGCGTGGTCCAGGCCGCCATGCAGCACGGCTTCGGCAACCGCTTCACCGGCTACGCCGGCGTGCAGGGCTCGCAGGGCTATGCCGCGGCGCTGGTCGGCGGCGCGTTCAACACGCGCTTCGGCGCGCTGGCGCTGGACGTCACCCAGGCCCATGCGGTCATCCCGGGCAACGGCACCTACAACGGCCAGAGCTTTCGCGTCACCTACAGCAAGATCGTCCCGGAGACCAACACCTCGCTCAGCGTGGCGGCCTACCGCTATTCCACCAGCGGCTTCCTGAGCCTCAACGACGCCGAGTCCGCACGCGACTACGCGCGCCGCGGCCTGAACGCCCTGCAATACCTGCCGACCAACGTGCAGACGATCGACGGCGTGCCCGTGCAAAGCCTGCTCACGCCGGCCCAGATCGCGGCCCTGAACGGCTCGGCCTACAACAGCAACGGCCTCTACACCTCGCGCGGACTGCTGCAGCAGCGCAACCGCTTCACCCTGACCCTCAACCAGCAGCTGGGGCACGATGGCAGCTCGCTGTACGCCAACGCCACGGCCAACGACTACTGGAACCACAACGGGCGCGACACCCAGTTCCAGCTTGGCTACAACAGCCATTTCCACCGGCTGGCCTGGGGCGTGTCCGTCAGCCGCGGGCGCACCGAGTTCGGCGGCTACGACAACCAGGTCTTCTTCAACGCCAGCCTGCCGCTGGGCGACGCCCCGCATGCCCCCAGCCTTTCGTTCAACGTCAACCGCGACGACAACAACGGCACCCAGGAACAGGCGACCCTCAACGGCACGCTGGGCCAGTGGAACCAGTTCACCTACGGCGCCTCCGCCTCGCACGGCGGCGACGGCACCGGCAACACCTTCAGCGTGAATGCCGGCTACAACAGCCCCTACGCCACGCTCAACGCCAGCGTCGGCCACGGCAACGGCTACTCGCAGACGTCCTTTGGCGCCAGCGGCGCGGTCGTCGCGCACCAGGGCGGCGTCACCTTCGGCCAGCCGACGGGCGATACCGTGGCGATCGCGTACGCACCCGGCGCCGCCGGTGCGCATGTCGTCAACGCACCGGGCGTGCGCGTGAACCGCTCCGGCTACGCATTGGTGCCGTATCTTGCGCCCTATCAACTCGACACCGTCCAGATCGACCCGCAAGGCCTGCCGCTGGGCGTACAGCTGGACGCCACCAGCGCCCGTGTCGCGCCCTACGCCGGCGCGGTCGTGAAGGTCAATTTCAAGAGCCGCTACGGCCGCGCGCTGATCGCACGCATCCGCATGGCGGACGGCAAGCCGCTGCCCTTCGGCACCGAGGTGCAGGACGCCAAGGGCCAGGCGATCGGCACGGTGGGCCAGGGCGGGATGGCCCTTTTGCGGGTGGCCGGCCAGTCGGGTCGGCTCGGCGCGCAGTGGCAAGATACGCAAGGCGTCGCGCACGCGTGTTCGTTCGCTTACGCGGCGCCCGCCACGAAACAGCCCGCGCAGGCCCAGGCCGTCGTCGATGCCACTTGCACCATGGACGGACAGGCCGCCGCAGGGCACAGCGGTAGCGCACCATGACCACTCCATCATCCCTACCGCATGCAAGGCGGATCGTCATGCAGGCAGCCACCCGGCCACACCGTGATTCGCGAGGTCATGACATGTCTCCGGCCACCCCGTTCACGTCGACGATCCGCGGGTCTTCGGCAAACCGGATGCAGCGCCTGTTCGGCCTGTTCTGCACATGCCTGTTGCTGGTCGGCATGGCTATCGTGCCGGGCACGGCCAAGGCGACGTGCTGGTTCACCAGCGGCGCCGCGACCACCGTCAGCTTCAACGCCGGCACCATCACGCTGACGCCAAGCACGCAGATCAATGCAGTGCTGTGGACGTCGAACACGGCCAACCCCTCCAATCCGCCGGTGCTGGATTGCAATGGAAACACCAACGGCGGCATCGTCAACACCATCGCCGCATCGACCCCGGTCAACGGCGACAACACGCTGATCCCCACCGGCATCCCGGGCATTTCCTACCGTCTGCTGCATCCCGACAGCAGCACCTTGCTGGCGCTGTACCCCAATTACCCGGTCGGCAGCGGCAGCTCCACGTACAGCGTCACGTCCAACCTGCAACTGGTCTATACCGGACCTTACCTGCCTCCCAGCAACAGCACCCTGACCGGCCAGCTGTCGCAGTGGAAGATCGATATCTGCAGCAACCCGAATATCTTTTTCGGCTACTACCTTGGGTGCAACGGCTCCGTGGCGGCGCAGCCGGTGGAAACCTTCAACATCAGCGCCAACATCATCATCCAGGTCCCCACCTGCAGCGTCGATCCGGGTTCGGTGAACAAGACGGTCACCCTGCCGGGCATCAACACCGTGCAGCTTTCCGGGCAGGGCTCGACAGCCGGCAGCACGCCCTTCAGCCTGCAACTGACCAACTGCCCCACCAACCAGGGCGTCGTCATCACGCTCGGTACCGCCAACCCGCAACCCGGCGCCACCGGCGTGATCGCGCCCACGACGGGGTCGGGCTATGCAAGCGGCGTCGGCGTACAAGTCCTCAAGGCGGATGGCGCCACGCCCGTCACCTTCGGCACCCCCTTCAGCACGGGCACCACCTCCGCCAGCAACTACGCCATCAACCTGTATGCCCGCTATTACCAGACGGGCACGACCGTGTCGGCCGGCACGGTGAAGGGTGTCGCCACCTACACGCTGAACTACCAGTAGCCTATTCGTAGGTCCGCGTCACCAGCTGCGCGTCGGCGGCATGCATGGAGGCGCGGTAGTCGACGAAGTACTGCAACAGCGGGCTGCCGGCAGTCGCCGCCTTGTCCAGGCGCATCACTGAAAGCCGATACGTCGACGTGTCGGCGTGGCCTGTGGCCTGCGCCCGGCCACCGCAGGCGAAGGAACGGCTGGCCGGGACGTTCCGGGCGGCTTCCATCTCCGGCTCGACCGGGGCCGCGCAGGTCGGCACCACGATGGCGCCATTGAAGGTGATACGGCCGCTTTCCGCCCGTGCGGGAAACGTCAGGGACATGCCGCACACGAGGCATGCCGCGAGCACCGGACGAATCAGACCCATCATGCTGCCTCCTGCCGCCCTCTCTGGTAAGAGAGACGCCTGACGTGCAGATCGGCAGTCGACAATCGAGCTTTAGCGGCGCGCCGGACCGGCGCGCCGCCAAGCAGATCCCTGGTGCCCCCTGCCACTGCAACCCGATCGCGTCATGCGAGAGGTCACAATCGGCGCAACCGTGCGCTTTTCGGGGGAATACTCCGACGTATGTAATTGCGGCGTGAGCACCGGGCGGGACCTTTTCCAGGCGAATGGGCAGCATCAGAAAACGTGATACAAATCACATTCCCGGCCAAGACGAAAGGCCGCCCATGCCGCAGCCCAGATGCATGCCATGCCTCCGCACCGGCGCGAAAGGCCGGCGCCCTCCCCCTGCCACCCGGCCGGCCATGAGGAAGCGGCCAGCGCATCGGGCGATCAGCGCGAGGAGATGTACTTCTCGCGCCGGATCTGCGCCACCGGCAGGCCGTATTCCTTCAGCGCGTTGAAGGCCGCGTCGACCATGTCGGGGTTGCCGCACAGGTAGGCGATGTCGCGGTCGGCGCGCGGGGCGAGTTCGGCCAGCACGCCCTGCACGTGGCCGCTGCGATCGTTCGGACGCGGTACGGCGCGCGGCTGGCGGCTGAGGCAGCCGTGGAAGGTGAAGCCCGGGTGGGCCTGGGCAAAGGCTTCGAACTCCTCGCCGTAGAGCAGTTCGGTCTCGTTGCGGGCGCCGTACAGCAGCACCACCTCGCGATCGCCGGCGGCGAGCAGCTTTTCCAGCTTCGGCAGCATGGCGCGGTACGGGGTGACGCCGGTGCCGGTGGCCAGCAGCAGGTAGCGCGGATGGACGTCGGCGTCCTGCAGGCAGAAGCGGCCGTAGGGGCCGCTGGCGTCGACGGTGCCGCCGAGGGGCAGTTCGCCCAGCAGCTTCGTGGCCGCGCCGCCTTCCACGTAGCTCACCGCGATCTCGATGCGCCGCACCGGCGAGCTGCCGTCGCCCACCGTACCCACCGAATAGCTGCGCTTGGTCGGCATGCCGTCGTCGTAGTGGAAGTGGATCTGCAGGAACTGGCCGGGCACGAAGGCCAGCGGCTGGCCGTCCGCGCGCTCGAAGGCAAGGTGGCGCACGGTGGGCGCCAGCATGCGGCTGTCGACGAGGCGGAGCTGGAAATGATCGGCCATGGCGGTTCCGGAAACGGTGTGTATGTCCGGCGTGGCCAGACGGCAGGATGCGGCCCGTTATAATAAGGGGCTCAGCCTCCCCGGTGCAGCCCATGTCCCAGCCACACCCCGAGACGACGCCCGCGCTGGTCGTCGACAGCCTGCGCAAGACCTACGGCAACGGCGTCGAGGCGCTCAAGGGCGTCTCGCTGACCGTACAGCCCGGCGACTTCTTCGCCCTGCTCGGCCCCAACGGCGCGGGCAAGTCCACCCTGATCGGCATCCTCTCCTCGCTGGTCAACGCCAGCGGCGGCGACGCGCGCGTCTTCGGCGTGTCGGTGAACCGGCAGCGCAGCGAGGCGATGAAACTGATCGGCCTGGTACCGCAGGAAATCAACTTCAACCAGTTCGAGAAGCCGTTCGACATCTGCGTGAACGAGGCGGGCTTCTACGGCATCCCGCGCCGGGTCGCCGCCCCGCGCGCGGAGAAGTACCTCAAGGAGCTGCGCCTGTGGGACAAGGCCTTCGGCCAGGCGCGCGAGATGTCCGGCGGCATGAAGCGTCGCCTGATGATCGCCCGCGCGATGATGAACGAGCCGAAGCTGCTGATCCTCGACGAGCCCACCGCCGGCGTGGACATCGAGATCCGCCGCTCGATGTGGCAGTTCGTCAGCGGCATCAACGCCGCCGGCACCACGGTGATCCTCACCACGCACTACCTGGAGGAGGCCGAGCAGCTGTGCCGCAACATCGCGATCATCGACCGCGGCACCATCGTGGAGAACACCTCGATGAAGGCGCTGCTCGCCAAGCTGGACGTGGAGACCTTCGTGCTGGACATCGCCGCGCCGGCCGCCGAGCTGCCCGCGCTGGCCGGCATCGCGCTGCGCCGCCTGGACGCGCACACGCTGGAAGCGGAGATGGCCCGCACGCACGACCTCAACTCGCTGTTCGCGGGGCTTTCCGCGTGCGGCATTACGGTGACATCGATGCGCAACAAGACCAACCGGCTGGAAGAACTGTTCGTGCGCCTGGTCGAAGGCGGCCGCAACGGCCAGGCCGCCACGGAGGCCTCCGCATGAGCAACCTCGCCGCCAACCTCGTCGCCTACCGCACCATCGCCCGGCGCGAGATCGTGCGCATCCTGCGCATCTGGACGCAGACGCTGATCCCGCCGGTGATCACCATCACGCTGTACTACGTGATCTTCGGCAAGCTGATCGGCAGCCGCATCGGCACCATCGAGGGCTTTCCCTACATGCAGTACCTCGTGCCCGGCATGGTGATGATGAGCGTGATCAACAACAGCTACATGAACATCTCCAGCTCGTTCTTCGGCGCCAAGTTCCAGCGCTCGGTGGAGGAGATGCTGGTGGCGCCGATGTCGCACTGGGCGATCCTCTCCGGCTACGTCACCGGCGCGGTGGCGCGCGGCCTGGCGGTGGGCGCGCTGGTCCTGGTGGTGGCGCTGTTCTTCACCAGCCTGCACGTGGCGCATCCGCTGGTGGCGCTGGTGTCGATCCTGCTGGGCGCCACCATCTTCGCGCTGGCCGGCTTCATCAACGCCATCTACGCGAAGAAGTTCGACGACATCGCGCTGGTGCCCACCTTCGTGATCACCCCGCTCACCTACCTGGGCGGCGTGTTCTACTCGATCAGGATGCTGGGCGAGCCATGGCAGGCGATTTCCCGCGCCAACCCGATCCTGTACATGGTCAATACCTTCCGCTTCGGCGTGCTCGGCATCAGCGACGTGCACGTCGGCACCGCGCTGCTGGTGATGGTGGCCTTCGTGGTGGTGCTGTCCGTGTTCGCCCTGGGCCTGCTCAAGCGCGGCGTCGGCTTGCGTTCCTGATGAGCAGGCCAGCTCATCTCCAGAACCCGGCCAGATAGCACGCAAAGCAACGCCATCCGGCCGGGCGATGTGGAGAGTTGGCCGGCCCGTCCGGCGGCGGCCGTATGCGGTTGCCAGGACCGCGGCCCTTCAAGCTGAAGCGCCGCCGGAGCCCTGCCAGGCTCTCAGCCGTTTATCTTCGGGCTGCTTGGCAGCGTGCCGCTGGAAATGGCACAAACACCCAATGACCCGCTGAAACTGGCATCGCCATTGGCATTCACGGCAATGGATGCGTTGCCCGAGCAATTGAAGATGCCCGCCGCCGTCACATTGATACCGGAAACCGTACCGGTCCACGGCCCGCTTCCCGAAGGAGCGCTGATCATCCACGGCAGACGGTTCGCCTTGATCGACGTGCATACCGAACTGCCCGTGAAACTGGCCGCCGTCACCACCGCCACGCCGCTCGTGACCTGCACGGTAAACGTGCCGGTGCATGGGTAGGAAATCCCCAGGAAACTGAGATTGGTCGGGCCGGCTCCGACGATGCTGGTGCCGCTCGAGCTCCCTCCGACGGTCCATTGCGCGAACGCCGACGACGCACCCAACGTGCCCGCAAGAATCAGGGAACCCAACACCAGGGACTTGATCGCTTTCATGTGTTTCTCCTTGTGCATGTAAAGACTCGACAGGAAAGCGCGGCAGTGGCCCATGAGGGGCCGAACCGCCGCGGGGCTTGCTCGGCGGCAACCCCGTCACGCTCGACAGGATGTCGTCGGTCCCGGCGCGTTCACTTCCGTCTGCAGGTCGCCTCGAAAACCCGCAATCCGCTTCATCCGGCCTTCACCGGAAGATGCGCAAAAACCCGGTCGTTCGAGGTTCTCCACATGACGGCGTGTCGCCGGAAAGGGGGGTCCGGAATCGGTGCTCGCATGCCCCGGGTCAAATCCCCGGCCATGGCATGGCTCAATAGAACCCTTTGCGGATGGACAAACCGATGATCCGCGGATCCAGGGTGAAGACATTGGTGGTCAGGCCGCTGTCGGAGCTGTTGAGAAAAGCGCCGGTGATCGGCGTCTTGTCGAACAGGTTCTTGGCGTACAGCTGCACGGTCAGGTCGTTGTCCGGGTGCTCCCATGTGAGCGACAAGTTGGCATTGCTCCACCCACGAAGCCGGTCGATGGGGTCGTTGTACACGCGCGCCCAACTTGGTCCTTGACGATAAAAGTCACCACGCAGGACGAGGTCCGAAGCGCCCAGGAAGAAGGTGTACTGCGCGCCGATGTCGTAGGTGTAATGCGGCGCGTTCGGCAAGTCGTTGCCGCCGACATTGGTTGAGATGCCTCGCCCTCCATTGGGAGCCGTGGCGGGGTCATACACCACTCCGGTATAGCCCGAGTAAGGCGAGCCAGGCAGGTAGCCTCCCTGGATCAGGGGCGAAGTCTGCGTGCACAGGCCTGCCAGATAGGTTCCGGCACCGCCACCAATGGAGTCGACGTACTGAACGATCTTGGCCACGGCGGCAACCGGCGCGATGCAGCTTTGCGCAGCCTCGATGAAAGGCTGCACGGCAATCCAGTTCGGATCGCCATCGGTGAGGTTCATCGGGTCGATCGAGTACTGGCGGCCGCCGATGCGCGTACCCAGCAGGCCTACGCTGCCGTCCAGTCGGAAGTAATTGGTGGGCTGCCATGCAGCCTGCAACTCCGCACCCCATACTTTGGCATCGAAGTTCTCGTTCAGCGTGCCGCGGTTGCTGATTTGCGACACCTGGTAATTGCGGTAGTCGTAGTAGAACACGTCGGCATTCAGGCTCAGCTTGCCGCCGGCCAGCACGTTCTTGGTACCCAGCTCGAAGGCATTGACGAATTCGGGCTTGAACGTCGAGGGGTTGGGCGTATAGCTCATCAACGCAGGGTTGATATCGATGCCCGGTGAATTGGTACCACCCGCCACGTAGCCGCGCGAGTAGGAGGCATACAGCAACGTGCTGTCGGTAAACGGGAGCCGCGGCGTCCAGCTCAGCACCACCCGGCCGGTGGGTTCGGTCCAGCGCTGGTTGATGTTGGGCTGGGCCGGGTATCCGGAGTTGACGTAGCCGACCTGAATCGGCGTGAGGTTGGAAGAATCGGTAAGAGGCGACAGCAGCAACTGGCTGGGTATGGGCGTCGTGGTCTTGCGGTCACGGGTAATGCGCAGGCCTACCGTCAGTTTCAGGTCGTCGGCCAGTTGCCAGTAACCTTCGCCAAAGACCGCCGTGGAAAGCGTACGGGCGATATTGTCGCTGCGAAAGTAGTTATGGCCCTGGCCATTGATGCTTCCCAGCGCGTTGGGATCGATGTAGACGCAGCCATATGTGGCGCCCGGCGCGCAGGGCTGCGGGTTATTTCCCGGAAACGCGATGATGTCCGGCGTGCTGAGATTGAACGTATCCTCGGCGAGGGCCGTGAATACGTTATTGAAAACGTAGTAATTCTCGTCGATGTGGAAGTCCAGGAAATTGACGCCCACGTTGAAGTTGAACGGGCCATCGAAATCCGACTGAAGGCGGAACTCCTGCGACCACTGCCGGCTCCAGGACTGGCTGCGATCCACCGACAGCATGCCGCTGGACGCGCCCAACTGCGGATCGACGAACACCCCGCCCGGGGTCACACCGGGGTTGGTGGGGTTGCCGAAGAAATCGAGCAGCCCCGTCGAGTTGCCGAAGATCGGCACCGACGGGAAGCGGTTGTAATCCTGCTCGGAAAAGTAGGAATCGCGATCGAACAGGGTCTGCGAAACGAGTTTCAACGAAGGGCTCACCTCGCCATGCAGGTTGAGCTGCACCACGTCGTTCTTGGCATGGAAGATCGGGTCGAAAGTGGTGGCAATGGTGCGCAGGTTGGTCGACTGGGTGACGCCGGCATAAGGGTTGCCCATCACCAGGGGGACCACTGCCGAGAAGTCGGGCAAGATGCCGACCGCTGCCGGGCTGTTGCCGGCGATGACCTGTGGCAACGCATACCCGTTGGGTACGCCGAACGCGCCGCTGCCGTAGAGCGAGCCGTCCATGCACCCCGTGCTGAGGGAGCCGCGGGTACGAGGGTTGGCCACCGCCACGCCCCCTACCGAGCTGGGACCCGGATCGGTGTGGCACAGCTGCTTGCCGGTGCGCGCGCGATCGTCGTGCTCGCCGAAATGCTCCCAGATCAGGCTGGCGGTGAAGCGGTCGCTGGGTTTCCACAGCATGCTGGCACGCCCGCTCCACAGATTGCGGCCATCCACGTCCTTGTGGGTGACGGTGTTGCGCATGTAGCCGTCGCGATCGGTCCATGCACCCGCCAGGCGGAAGGCCAGCGTGCTGGACAGCGGCACGTTGAGCATGCCGCTGAAGCGGCGGGTGTCGTAGTTGCCGGTCTCGGCCTTGACCCAGGACTCGAAGCCATCCGGGTTCGGCAGGTTGGGGATCATGTTGACCACGCCGGCAGTGGCGTTGCGGCCGAACAGCGTGCCCTGCGGGCCGCGCAGCACCTCGACGTTATTGACGTCGAAGTACTCCTGCTCGAACAGGCGATTGCGCAGCAACGGGGTGTCGTTGAAGCTCACCGCCACGGCCGGATCGGTGGTGACCGACAGCGCCTGCGTACCGATGCCGCGGATCTGGAAGTTGTAGCTGGCGAAATTGGTCTTGCTGAAGGTGACGTTGGGGGTGACCTTGACCAGATCGCCGCCCGTCTCGATTTTCTGATTGTCCAGCTGCTGGCCGGTGAAAGCCGAGATGGCGATGGGCACCACCTGGATGTTCTCGGTCTTCTTTTCCGCCGTGACGTTGACGGTGGCGAGCTGGACGGGCTTGCCCGCGTCGGCGCCGTTCGCCGCTGCCGCGGCGGGTCTGGCAGCCCGCTTGACGACCACGGTGTGGCCATCGGTGAACTGGTATATCAAGCCGGTGCCCTTGAGCAGGGCCTCGAGCGCGGCTCGCGCGGATAGCCGGGCGTCGAGGCCGGGGGATTTCTTTCCGGCCACCAGCGACGGGTCGAAAAGCACCTGCAGGCCACTCTGTGCGTTGAACTGATGCAACGCCTCGCCCAGCGGCCCCGGCGCGATATGGAAGGGCGTGACTGCAGCCACGGCAGCCGACGCCGACTGCGCCATGGCGGCAGGGCCGCCGATAGCCATCCCGATGACGACAGCCAGCAGCGCCCGCTGGCAACCGCTGCACGAACGAACCCCACGACGAACCCCGGATGCGCGCATGTTCTCCCCTTTCCCAGGCCTTCAAACGGCCGTTCGACAACAAGAACGCTGCCGGCCGAAAGAACCCCTAGAAAAAACTTGCGCAATTTTTCGCCCCTCATGCGAACCTCGGGCGACCCGACGCTTTTGCTGGAGCGCACTTCGCCGATACGCACACCGTTTGCCCCGGGCGCAGCGAAGCGGGGCGGTAGTCGGGCGAAAGTCGTGGGGGGCCGGTCTGATAAGGCGCGATGCACTCAGCGCCGGCTGAGCAACGTCTCGCCACGGGCCTTGTCGAGGCGGGCGCGAATCCGGAACGCGCTCTGCAAGGCGCGCACCAGCGAAGCGGTTTGCCCGATCCTGAAATCGCCGCTGATGGGCAGCTTCTCCAGCGCCGGATCGACGATGACCAGGCGCCCGGGCCCGTAGCGGTTGACCTGGGCCACCGCCTCGCCCAGCGGGGTATCGCGAAACACCAGCTTGCCCTGCGTCCAGCCCACCGCGACCGAGGGATCGATGCTGCGCCGGCTCCATTCGCCTTCGCCGCTGACCAGCTGGTCGCCAAGGGCAAGCGTGGCAGCCTGGCCTTTTCGCGCCACGCTCACGACGCCTTCGACCACGGTGATGCTGGCCCGCGAACCGGCCACATGCACGTCGAAGCGCGTACCGATGTCGCGTATCGTGTTGCCAGCGGCGTACACGGTGAAACTCCGCCGCGGCTCGTGCACGACATCGAAAACGGCTTCACCCCTGGTCAGATGGACGATCCGCGCATGCGGACCCACGCTGGCATCCAGCACGGTATCCACGTTCAGGGTAAGGCTGGAGCCATCCGGCAAGACCACATGACGGACCTCTCCCGGCCTCGTCGCATAGTGGGTGACCACCGGAAGCGCCGCGACGGCGACATCCGCCGGGGCGCGCCATGCGAAGTATCCGCCGAGCAATGCGCCGGCGGACAACGACGCGGCCACGGCCCATCCATAGCGGCGCCTTGCCGCGGAGCGGGAGGCTTCACTGTTGCGCGCGGCGACCCTGGCTTGATGTCGCCAACCAGCGACCTCGCCGTCGCCGGCCAGGGCCGACAACTCGCCCCACAACCGTTCACTTTCGGCATAGGCGGCTGCATGGTCCGGATCGCTTGCGCGCCAGGCCTCGAAGGCACGCCGATCCACCGCGGAGCAATCGTGCGCATTGAGTCGCGCCAGCCAGCGCTCAGCCTGGTCGAAGCTCGATTCGCGGTCGTCATTGCGATCCATGGTTACTTAAACGCTCTTCTGCGATTTTCCCCTAGCGCTTTCCGGCAAATGGCCAGTGCGTGCGCGATCTGGTTTTCCACTGTGCGCTCCGAAATGCCCAGCTGCCGTGCGATGTCGCGGTAGCCCAGGCCCTCGAACCGATGCAACAGGAAGACATGGCGGCAGCGCGGCGGCAAGCCGCGAATGGCTTCCTTGACGCAATCCAGGCTCTGCCGGTCGGACAGCATGCGGTCCGGCTGCGGCTCGGGCGAGACCAGTTCCAGCTGTTCCATGTCGCAATGGCGGTCCCGCTGCCGGGTATGCGCTTGGCGGCGGTGGTCGGCGACCACATTGGCGGCAACCCGGAATAGCAGCGCACGTATTTCGCCCGCATTGCCGCACTGGCGATAACGCAGCATGTGCAGAAAAGCTTCCTGGACCGCGTCTTCGGCCATGTCCGTGTCCGCCAGCTGCCGGCGCATGTAGCGGCGGAGTCCCGGCTGCAAGGACTGCAGTACGGCAGCGAAATCGCTTTCGTCAGCGTCCGGGCCGGCGGCGCCGGCAACGGAAGCTGCGGATATCGACTGGGTACTGGAAGCGCGGGTCGACATGAGTGCTCTATGGCAAAGGCGGCCTGACCGACGAAAGCGACGCAACGTGATGGGCTGCCAGAGACCTATGTCCTGCACAACCGATGCGGACCAATCACCTCGACCTATTTAGTACCCTTTCCGACGCCGAGTACATTTGCAGCGCACCAAAGGCCGCCGGCCGATCGACCTCGCCACCCCGGCGACACAGGCGCCTGGCACGCGACCGCACTCGCGGACGGACGCCTGCTCCTCCGCTCTCCATGGCCTGCGAGCGAACAGATCCATGCGCGCGCCGAGGAAGCGCGATCCTCCCGACGCAGAAAGGCCCGGCCATCACTGGCCGGGCCTCCGGATGCTGGGCGACGACTGGCGCGCGTCCCTACGCGCCCCTTGTCATCAGAACGTCAGACTCCAGCTGTTCAGCTTGCCGCTGTCGCCGAGGTACCACGGGTCGTTGTCGATCACCTTCAGCTTCCAGGTGCCGTTGCCCTGCACCGACGAGGCGTTCACCGTCCAGGTGGCGTTGATGTTGCCGTCGTCGTTGTAGTCCGGCTGCTGCAGGATCGCGTAGGCGCCGTTCGGGGCGTACAGCACGATCTCCAGGTCGCCGGACCAGTTGTGCGTGATGTTCACGTGCACCTGCAGGTTCGAGGGCGCCGCGCCGGGTTCGCCGGTCACGCTGATGTTGCTGGTGATGGTGGCGTTGTCGCCGATCGTCTTGGCGGTATTGTTGCTGAACGTGCCGCCGTTGCCACCGCCGCTGGCGGTCACCGTCACCGACTCGGTCTTGCTGGCGCTCTTGCCGTTGCTGTCGGTCACCGTCTCGGTCACGTTGTAGGTGCCGGCCGCGGCGTAGGTGTGGCTCGGGCTGGCCGAGGTCGAGGTGCCGTTGTCGCCGAAGTTCCACGAGTGGGAACTGATCGTGCCGCCGGTATCGCTGGAGCCGTCGGTGAAGCTCACGGTCAGCCCGCTCGCGGTGTAGGTGAAGTTCGCGGTCGGGCCCGACGGCGGCGGCGTGCTGCCGCCACCCGCCACGTGGCTGACGAAGTTGGCGATGTTGATCGAGCCGAAGCCGGTGGTGTAGTCCCAGCCGGTGGCGGCCGTCTCACCCGAGTTGTTGCCCGAGGTGACGTCGTGGAAATCCGCGGCGTAGTTGGTCTTGGCGTCCGCGTAGATCAGCGGGGCCGCGAAACCGAGCTGCGGATTGGTGGCCAGCGTGCGGGCCCACACGCCGACGAACAGCGGCGAAGCCAGGCTGGTGCCGCCGATCTGCTCCTGCTGGCCGTCCACCAGCACCAGCGAGCCGGATTCCGGGCTGGCGTCGAAGGCCACGTCGGGCAGGCCGCGGTACTGGCTGCCCGCGTTCTGGCCCACGCCGTTCTGCCAGCTCGGCTGCGGCTCGAAGGTGCTGGGGCTGCCGCCGGTGGCGCCTTCGTTGGAGCTGAGGTTGTTCCACACCGTCTCGTTGGTCCAGGTGGTGCCCGAGGTGTACAGCTCGGTGCCGCCCACCGACACCACGTACTGCGAGTCGGACGGCCAGCTCGGGGTCACGCCGCCGTCGCCGCACTCGTCCGCGCCGCTGTCGCCGGAGGAGATCGAGAAGGTCTGGCCCTGCGCGGACGCCTGTTCGAAGATGTTGTCGCCGGTGGCCGCGCCGTTGGTCTCGGAGCCGGTCTCGCAGCCGCCGATGGACACGTTGATCACGCGCACCACGTTGTCGGTCACCGCCTTGTTGAAGGCGTCGAGCAGCGGCTGCGTGTTGAGGCTGGAGGTGTCGTACAGGTACAGCGCCTTGACGCCGCCGGAGATGCCGGCGATCGACTGGGTGTCCATGTCCCACTCGCCATCGCCGCTGGTGTCGCTGCCGGCGCCGTCCACCGCCACCACGTTCAGCGGGATGCTGCCGAGGCTCGGGTTCTGGCTGAGGAAGCTGCTGAAGTCGCTCTTGACGTTGGTCATGCTGCCTTCGGTGATCACGCCCACGTTGATCGTGGAGCCGGTGGCGGTGCTGCCGGCGTTGTAGATCTGCGCGAAGTCGGTCATCTTGTGGCCGGTCGCCGAGCCGCTGGCGTCGACGTGCACCGGCTTCAGCACGTGGAAGATGTGCACGTTCTGCAGGCCGACGACTTCCTGCACGATGTCCTGCAGCGAGGCGGGGATCTTCACGTCGCTGGAGGTGGCGTAGGCGTTGCGCCCGTCATGCGTGTGCACGCGCACGAACGAGGTGTGGAACGCGCTGGCCGCGGTGGCCGCCTGGCCGGAAGCGGTGACCAGCTGGCGGTTCGGCGCGATCTGGACGTTGGCGAAACCCTGCTTCTTCAGGAAGTTCGCCACGGCCTGCGCCTGCGCCTGGGTCGGCGCGTACGTCGCGTTGAACTGCGCAGGAGTCAGGTTCGGGTGGTGCGGGTTGGCCACGAACGCGTCGAGCTGGGCCTTGTTGCGCAGCTTCAACGAGACGGCCACATTCATCGACTGGCCCTGGCTCAACGCGCCCAGTACCGTGTCGCCGGCATGCAGCCGGGTGGCATGGTGGATGGTGTGCAGCGACAGGTTGTTCGTCGCGGCCTGGCTGGCGGGTGCCGCGTACAACGAGGCCGCGGCGGCCAGGCCGATGGCGGCGGTCAATGCCTTGATGCGAAAACGGTTGGACATTTGGTACTCCCCAAGTCTAGGGACGAGCCGGCCTTACGCGGCCGCTGCGACCCCGTGGCAATGAACATGTCGCACCCTCGTGCGACTCCGATTAGCTCAACGATTGCCTACCGGTTCCCGAGCCTGTCGTGGTCGCCGCTTTCCGTCGCGAAAATGCACCCGGTCGACTCATGCGGCGAACGACCCCCCGATCGCTGCGCCGCGCAGGAACCGTCCAACAGAACGTATGCCCTGCTCGACTCCCCCCGCCTGTTTCTCCTCCTGCCCCGCAAGGGCTTCGATTTCGTCGATGCGGTCACACTTGTGCGGGGAACCATCGCAAGCTGATCGATCCAACCACCCTGGACCGCACTTTTTTGCGCCGCTTCGTTCGATGCATGCATGCCGCTTCTTGACGCCGCGTTGACATCGGCCGGCATCGCGCGATGCACGCGCGTACGCACCGGCGCTGGCGTGCAAGGCATGCGCCACACCTGCAGGCCAACCCGCATTGGCGCATGCGCGGCCCGCACGCGCACACGTCACGCCATCGTTTGGACATCCAGACGGTCAGCCGTGCCTCGGAGCCTGTTCAGAGTCTCCCCGTAACTCGCGTTGCCTTGAACGGACGCTCAGGAGAATCGCAACTCCGGCTCAGTCCAGCCGGACGCCCAGGCCGGCCAGGCGGCGCAGGCCGTCGGCGCTCGGCAGCAGCGCGCGGCCGCTTCCCGCGCGGCGCAGCCAGCCGGCGTCGAGCATCGTCTCGGTCAACGCCACGCCCAGCGGCCCACCCACGTGCAGGCGGCGCTCGGTCCAATCCAGGCAGCCACGGCCACGCAGGCGCGGCAGGTTCGCCGTGAGCGCAGGGGCGCAGCCCGCACGGCGCAGGGCCTCGGCCGCATCCCCGGCGAACCGCAGGCCATCCGCGGAGGAACGCAGCCAGCCACGTTCCAGCCAGGCGTCGCACACCGCCACGCCCAGTGCGCCGGCCAGGTGCCGGTAGCAGGTGCGCGCGCGGCACAACGCGGCGTCCGCCGATGCGGCGGGCAGCGAACGCGGCGCATGCGGCAAGGCCATCGCCTCCAGCCAGGCGGCCACTTCGTCGCCGGCCAGCCGGTAGTAGCGATGGCGTCCCTGCGCGTGCACGCCGAGCAACCCGCCCTCGAGCAGCCGCTTGAGGTGCGCGCTGGCGGTAGCCGCGCCCACGCCGGCCGCGCGCGCCAGCTCGCCGGCCGGGCGTGCGCGCCCGTCCATCAGCGCCAGCAGCATCGCCGCCCGCGCCGGCTCGGCGAGCAGGGCGCCGAGCTCGGCGAGCTGGTAACGGTTGAGCGGCGCGTCGGACATGGCGCCAGTCTAGCCGTGCGGCCGCGGCGACGCTTCGGCGTACGCCGAAACCTGCCCGCGCACGCGCCGGCCACGGCCACCTCGTCGTGGCACACTGGCCGTGTCGCCACCACCGGAGTCGCGCCATGAAGTGGATCGTCAGCGCCCTGTTGCTGGGCATCGGTTTCGTCATGGGCGGCTGGTTCGTCGGCCACGGCTTCGAGCGCGGCCACAACGCGCGCTACGTCACCGTGAAAGGCCTCGCCGAGCGCGACGTGAAGGCGGACCTGGCGCTATGGCCGATCCGCTTCGTCGAGGCCGGCAACGACCTCGCCAAGGCGCAGGCGAAGATCCAACAGGACGACGCGGCGGTGCTCGCCTTCCTGCAGCGGCACAAGCTGGGCGCGGACGCCATCGCGTTCCGCCAGCTCGACGTCACCGACCGCGCCGCGCAGGCCTACGGCAACGGCCAGTATCCCAGCCGCTTCATCATCGCGCGCACGCTGATGGTGCGCAGCGCCGACGTGGACGCGGTGGCCGCCGCGGCGCAGGCCACCGGCGAGCTGGTGGCCGACGGCGTGGTGCTGGCGGACGAGAACGGCCCCGGCAACGGCGGCCCCGCCTACCTGTTCGACGGCCTCAACCGGCTGAAGCCGGCGATGATCGCCGAGGCCACGAAGAACGCGCGCGCCGCCGCCGAGCAGTTCGCGCGCGATTCCGGCAGCCGGCTCGGCGGCATCCGCCGCGCCAACCAGGGCGTGTTCGAGATCCTGCCGCGCGACAAGGCGCCGATGCTGCAGGCCGACAAGCAGGTGAACAAGACGGTGCGCGTGGTGGCCACCCTGGACTACCGGCTGGCGGACTGATCGCGGCGCCCGCCCGCTTCAGGTACCGCGCGGCTTGGCGCGGTGCGTGGGCGTGGCGTCCCACGGGTCGTCGGGCCAGGGGTGCCGGGGATAGCGGCCCTTCAGTTCCTTCTTCACTTCCGGATAGGTGCGTTCCCAGAAGCCTTTCAGGTCCTGCGTGACCTGGATCGGGCGGCCGGCCGGCGACAGCAGGTGCAGCGTCACCGGCACGCGGCCGCCGCCCACGCGCGGGGTGTCGGCCAGGCCGAACAGTTCCTGCAGCTTCACCGCCAGCACCGGCGGCGCGTCGGGCGCGTAGTCCAGCCGGCGCGCCTGGCCACTGGGCACGACCAGGCTGTCGGGCGCCTGCGCGTCGAGCAGGCGCCGCTGCTCGTGGCCGAGCAGGGACGACAGCGCCTGCGACAGCGCGTCCTCGCCCAGCGCGTCGAGCCGGCGCTTGCCGTGCAGGCAGGGCGCCAGCCAGTCCTCGAGCGTGGCGAGCAGGTGCTCGTCCGACACGTCGGGCAGGCCCGCCTCCGGCATCCATGCGCGCAGGGCCTGCATGCGCAGGCGCAGGCGGCGCGCGTGGCCGCTCCACGGCAAGGCGTCGAGGCCCTTGTCGCGGATCGCGGCGAGCAGCGCCGGCAGCGCGTCTTCCGGCTGTACCGGCACGCTGCGCCGTTCCAGCACGATGGCGCCGAAGCGCCGCTCCTCGAACGCTTCCACCGCGTCGCGCGCCTCGTTCCAGCGCAGCGCGCGCCCGCGCGTGAAGCGCTGCGGGAAGTCGCGCTCGAGCAGGCGCGGGTCGAGCGGCGCGGCGGCCAGCACCAGGCTGTCGCGCGCCTCGTGGCGCAGATCCAGCACCACCAGCCACGGCTCGCCCAGCAGCGCCGTCTGTTCGTGCAGGCGCGCGCCGCGGCCGTTGGCGAGCGTGTAGCGCAGCGGGTTGGCGTCGTCGCGGCGGGCGATGCGGTCGGGGAAGGCGTGCGCCAGCAGGTCGCCCACCGCGTGGCTGTCGGGCGTGCCGCTGGCGGCGCTGCGCGCGCCGAGGCGACGGCGCCAGCCTTTCGCGGCCTGCTCGATCGCCGCCAGCGCGCCGGCATCGGCCTCGCGCGCGCCGCCGCGGCGGTCGCGCCAGGCATGCAGGGCGGCCACGCGCACGCGGAAGTCGTCGCTGCGCGCCGCCTCGCCGCGCAGCGGCGAGCGCGCTTCCATCAGCGCCAGCAGGTCGGCGGCCAGCGGGCGCAGCCCCCCGGGTGCCCGCAGCGCGGCGGCGGCGAGGCGCGGCGCGGCGCCCAGTTCCAGCATGCGCCGGCCCAGCGGGGTGATGCGGCCATCCGCCTCCAGCGCGCCGAGCGCGGCGAGCAGCTCGCGTGCCTGCGCCAGCGCGCCGGCGGGCGGCGGATCGAGCCATGGCAGCCCGGCGCTCCCCCAGGCCGCCAGCTCCAGCGCGAGAGCGGACAGTTCCGCCTGGGCGATCTCCGGCATGCGCGCCGGCTCCAGCCGCCGGCTCTGCGGCCACAGCCGGTAGGCCGTGCCCTCGGCCACGCGGCCGGCGCGGCCGGCGCGCTGGTCGGCCGAGGCCTGCGAGATGGCCACCGTCTCCAGCCGGGTGAAGCCGGTATTGGGGTCGAAGCGCGGCTCGCGCGCGAGGCCGCTGTCGATCACCGTACGGATGCCCGGCAGGGTGACGCTGGACTCGGCGACGTTGGTGGCCAGCACGATGCGGCGCGTGCCTGTCCTGAGCGTGTCGAACGGGCCGGGGTCAGCGGGGGACAGCGCGTGCTGCTGCTCGGCCAGCGACAGTTCGCCGTGCAGTGGCACGATGTCGATCAGCAGGCCTTCCCCTCTCCCTTCGGGAGAAGAGCCTGCCCCGGACTCGATTCGGGATACCCCGGCTGGGGCGGATGAGGGTACGGGCGAAGCGCGATGCCCCGCTCCGCCCGTACCCTCACCCCCGGCCCCTCTCCCGAAGGGAGAGGGGAGCAATTGCTCGAGCACCGCCTGCGCGCGGGCGATCTCGCGGCGGCCGGGCAGGAAGGCGAGCACGTCGCCGTCGTTCTCCGCCAGTGCCTGCCTCGCCACGCGGGCCAGATGGTGTTCCAGGCTTTCCTGCGCACGCGCCGGCGGATGCTCGATGCGCACCGGATGGCTGCGGCCGGGGCTGGTGATGCGCGGCGCGTCCAGCCACTGCGCGATGCGCTCGCCGTCCAGCGTGGCGGACATCACCAGCAGGCGCAGGTCGGGCCGCAGCGTGGCCTGCACGTCCAGCGCCAGCGCGGCGCCGAGGTCACCGGCCAGGTGGCGCTCGTGGAATTCGTCGAACAGGATCGCGCCGATGCCGGCCAGCTCGGGGTCATCCTGGATCAGCCGGGTGAGGATGCCCTCGGTGACCACCTCGATGCGCGTGGCCGCGCCCGTCTTCGACTCGAAACGGATGCGGTAGCCGACGGTCCGCCCCACCTCCTCGCCCAGCTGGCGCGCCATGAACTGCGCGGCGGCGCGCGCCGCGATGCGGCGCGGTTCCAGCATCACGATCCTGCGCCCGCCCAGCCACGGCGCGTCGAGCAGCGCCAGCGGCACCTGGGTGGTCTTGCCCGCGCCGGGCGGCGCCTCCAGCACCAGCCGCGGCCGCGCGTCGAGCGCGGCGCGGATCTCGGGCAGCAGGGACGTGATCGGAAAAGCGGGCATGGGCGGCGTCATGACGCGCGCATGATAACGGCCCGGCCAGCCGTCTCCCGCCGCAGTGGGCGGGAGACGGCGAAACTCAGCGCGCCGGGGCCGTCTCCACGGCGGCCTGCGGCTTCGCGCGCAAGGGCTTCAGCGATTCGAACTCGCGCTGGTATTCGTTGGTGACGTCGCGCGCCTCGCTGCTGTTGCGGATCACCCGCGGGGTGATCAGCACGATCAGCTCGGTGCGGTTGCGGTGGCGCGAGGTGCTGCCGAACAGCCGGCCGAGCACCGGGATGCGGTTGAGCCCCGGGATGCCGGTGTCGGCGGCGCCCTCGTCCTGCTGGATCAGGCCGCCCAGCAGCACGGTCTGGCCGCTCTGCACCGCCACCTGGGTGCCGATCTCGCGCTGCGAGATGGTGGGGTTGCCGTTGCTGCCGCTGGCGTAGTTGGGCGTGCTGACCTGCTGCTGGATGTCGAGGTAGATCAGGCCGCCCGGGTTGACCCGCGGCTGCACGTTGAGGATCACGCCGGTGTCCAGGTAGTTCACCTGGTTGTAGGTGTTGTCGGTGCCGACGGTGGAGACGCTGGTCTGGTTGATCGGCACCTCGTCGCCCACCGCGATGTGCGCGGTCTGGTTGTTCATCACCACCAGCGAGGGCGCGGACAGCGTCTTGGTGTTGCCGCTGGTCTCCACCGCGCGCAGCGCCACCTGCAGGTTGTGGTTGACGAAGGAGTAGAACAGCGCATCGCCCGGCTTGGTGCTGCTGCCCGGGAAGTAATTGACGCCGCCCTCGCCCAGCGCGCCCTGCTGCTGGTTGCCCGGCTGGCCCGGCACGTAGCCGCCCTGGCCGTCGGGATGGCCGCCGATCAGCCCTTCCAGGTACCACTGCACGCCGAACTGGAACTGCCCGGTGAGGTTCACCTCGAGGATGCGCGTCTCGATCTGCACCTGCAGCGGCACGTTGTCCAGCTTCTGGATGGCACCCTGGATCTCCGCCCACTGCGAAGGCCGCGCGCGCACCAGCAACTGGTTGTTGTTGTCCACCGAGCCGATCCGGATGCTGCCGTCGGCGGAGCTGTATTCCTGGTCCTGGCTGGCGCCGTTGCCGCGGTTGGTGCCCGACATGGCGCCATTGCCCATGCCCTGGCCGAAACCGCCGCCGCCGAAGCCGCCGCGTCCGCCCAGGCCCGACGAGGTGCCGCCGGCCAGGCCGTTGCCGCCGTTCATGCCGTTGTTGTTGCCGAAACCGCCGAAGCCACCGGCGCCGCTGCCCATGCCGCTGGCGTTGCCGCCGCCCAGGCCCAGCGAGCCGGACGCCAGCCCCGGGCCGACCTGGCCGCCGTTGTCGCCGCCGCCGCTCCCGCTGCCGTTGGTGTAGATCTGCGCCAGGTACTTGGCCAGTTCCGAGGCCTTGATGTTGCGCACGTCGTAGACGTACAGCCGCGGCTGGTTGCCGCCGCCCTGGTCGATGCGCTCGATCCAGTCGCCCACCTCGTTGACGTAGCCGGGCTGCGTGCTGATCACCACCAGCGCGTTGGTGCGCTTGATCGGGATGAAGCGCAGCATGCCGGCCAGCGGAGTGTCGCCCTTGTCGCCGAACATCTTGTCGAGCTGCGGCATCAGCTCGTCCACGCTGGCGTACTGCAGGTTGTACACGCCCACCGACATGCCCTTGAGCCAGTCCACGTCGAAGGTGTGGATGGTGCGCGCGTAGTTGGCCAGGTCGTCCGGCGTGCCGGACAGCACCAGCACGTTGCGCGCCGCGTCGGCCAGCAGGATCGCGTCGGGCCGCGCGAACGGCTTCATCAGCTTCTGCATCTCGGTGGCGGAGATGTAGTGCAGCGGGAACAGCCGCGCCTGCAGGCCGGCCTGGGGCGCGGGCGCGCCCAGGCTGGGCACCAGGTTGCCGGCCACCGCGTCCTTCGCCGGCATCACCACGTAGCCGCCGGCGCGCTCGACCAGCGCGTTGTTGGTCCACGACAGCAGCGTCTCCAGGATCGGCAGCGCCTGGCTGGCGTCCACCGGCTCGGAGGTGGAGAAGGAGATGTTGCCCTGCACGCCGGGCACGATGGTGTAGTTCTTCTTCAGCAGGTCGCCCAGGATCGCCTTCACCACCGCCTGCACCGGCTGGTTCTCGAAGTTGAAGGTGACCGCGTTGGCGCCGCTGGCCGCCGCGCGCGGATGCGCCAGCGGCACCGGGCGCACGAAGGTGCCGGTGCCGGTGCGGACCTGCGCGGTGGAGACGGCTTCCTGCGACGGGGCGAGGCTGTTGTTCAGCGGCAGCGGCTTGGGTGGCGGCGACTGGGTACCGGCCATCGCCTCGCGCTGCAGGGCGCCGTCGTCCCGCGGCTGCGGCAGGCTGGCGCAGCCGCCGAGCAGGACCACCAGCGCGACCGCGCCGGTACGGGTGAACGGGTGCAAGGACGTGCGGGGCATGGATCAATGGTCTCCGTCGTCGGCCCGCTGCTGGCGGGCGCGCTGTTTGAGGATGGCTTCCTTGAGCCGCAGCATGCGCTGCAGCTGGGCGCCCTGCGGCGGCGGCGCCACCGGCGGCTGGCCGGTGCGCAGGCCGCCGGCGGGCAGCGGACGCGCACCGGCGGCGGTCCGCGGCTGGACGGCGCCGGGTGACGGCCTGGCCGGCGGCGCAGCGGTCGGCGCCGCGTCGATCGGCGCGCCGGCCGGCAGCTTCAGCACGGTGCGGCCGCCGGCCGAGGCGAACGTCACCGAGCGCGGCTGCAGCTCGACCAGCTTCCAGCGGCCGTCGGGCAGGGATTCGCCCTCGCGCACGCGCACCTCGGCGCCCGGCTTCTTGTCGTCGCCGACGCTCTTGTCGCGCAGCAGGGCCATGTGCAGGTTCGGGGTGAGGATGATGCCGGTGAGCTCCAGCTCGCCCAGGCTCACCCGCGCGTCGCCGCCGCCGGCGTCGTCCATCGGCTTGCGGTCGCTGCTGAACAGCGGATGCTGCCAGACCTCGGCATAGTGTTCGGGTGGCGTGACCGGCGGCGGCGCGGCGCGATGCAGCGGCGGCAGCGGCGCGGGCGGGCGTGGCGCATCCCAGCGCACGCCGCGGCCGATGCCGCCCAGCAACGCCAGCAGCAGCGCGCCGAGCAGCGCGACCGCCCCGACCAGCCACGGCGTCAGGCGGCGTTGCGCGGCGGCGTTCATGGCGCGTCTCCCGCATCGGCATCGTCGCCGGGACCCCGCTCCGGCGGCGAAGGCGTGGCGGGCGCGCCGCGCACGTAGCCGGACAGGGTGAACTGCACTTCCAGCGCGGCCGCCTGCCGCTGCGCGGCCACCGGGTTGCGGTACAGGCTGAAGTCGCTGACGAACAGGTACGGCGTGCCGTGCTCCAGCGTGTACAGCAGGTCGGTCAGCGGGCGCATGCCGCAGCGCAGGCTGATGCTCACCGCGACGCGGCGGTACGGGCCGTCGTCGTGGTCGGGCGGGTTCGGTACCGGCATCTTCTGGGTCACTTCGCAGCTGCCGTCCTGGGCGTGGGCGGCCGCGTCGTCCACCACGCGCTGCATCAGCCCGGCCGCCGCCGCGCCGGGGTCGCGTTCGGGCAGGAAGGCCCGGCTGTCGGCCTGGCCCTGGCCGAGCTCGGCCAGGCGCCTGCGCAATTGCGGCTCGCTGGCGATCGCGGCGGCGTAGCGGCTCTGGGTGTCGCGCAGCTCGTCCATGCCGGCGTCGATGTCGCGCAGCGGCGCCACGAACCACCAGTGCAGCAGCACCAGGTAGGCCAGCGCCAGCGCCAGCAGCAGCAGCAGGACCGCCGCCACGCGGCGCTCGGCGGGACGCAGGGGCTTGAGCTTCATCGCGATGCCTCCGGCGCGGGCTTCGCCGCGGCGGGCGCGCGGACCTGGGCCACCATGTAGAAGCGCTCCTTGCCGGTGTTGGGATCGCGCTGGATCACGCCCTGGAAGCTGGGGTCGGCGAGCAGGCGGCTGCCCTGCAGCGCGTCGACCAGCTGCGCGGCCTTGGCGCTCTGGCCCTGGAAGCCGACGTGGCCCTGGCCATCCACGGTGAAGCGTTCCAGCCAGGTGTCGTCGGGCAGGTGGCTGGTGAGGTCCTGCAGCAGGTCGAGCACGCCGACGGTGCCGGCCTTGCGCTGCGCCAGGAAGCCGGCGGCGCCGGCGTTGTCCAGCAGCTGCTGGCGCAGCAGCGCCACCTGCCGCGCCTGCGCGTGCATGCCGTCCACCTGCGCCTGCATCGCGGCCAGCGCGTCCTCGCGGTTGCGCAGCCACTGGCCCAGGCACAGCACCAGCAACAGCGCGGCGGCGCCGGCCAGGGCCAGGTTCAGGCGGCGGCGCGGGTCGCGCCGCACGCGCGCCTGTTCCGGCGGCAGCAGGTTCGTGCCGAGCCGGCCGTCGCCGTCGGCGAGGTCGGCCGCGTCCACCGCGATGCCGGCCTCGCGCAGGCGCTGCAGCTGCGCGTCGAGCTGGCCGCGCGGCACCGCCACCAGTTCGGCGTTGAAGCGCCCGGCCGGCGCGACGCCAGGCAGTTCGCGCACGGCATAGTGCACCTGCTCGGCGCGGAACGGGGTCTGCCGGTCCATCTCGAAGGCGCCGACCTGGCGCAGGTTGTCGCGCGCGGCCAGCGGCAGCGACAGGCGCCGGCGCAGCACCTGTTGCGGCGGCAGGCACAGCGCCAGGCGCAGGTCCTGCGGCGCGGTGCCGGCGGTGGCGGCGGCGAGCGCGGCCTGCTGCGCGGCGGCGTCCAGGCTGTCGTTCCATCGCGCCAGCGGCGCGGCGACGCCGGGCTGGCGCAACGTCCAGCGCCCGTCGGCATGTTGAAGCAGACGCCATTCCGCGCCGCCGCCGAACAGGCCGCGCCAGCGCGCCGGCAGCAGCGCGCGCAATTCGCCGCCCCACCACGCCAGGAAGCCCGGCAGCGGCGAGCCGCGCCAGGCGCGCTGCAGGCGCTCGAGCTGCGGGCGCAGCGATTGCGATGCGGAATTCATTCCCCCTCTCCCTCCTGCCAGCGCAGCACCGCGAAAGGCTGCGTCCCGTTGCGGCCGTAGCGCGTGCGCACGGTGGCGCGCAGCACGGCGCGCGTCCCGTCGGCCAGCACCGCGACCGAACGGATACTATGCGTTACCCCGCCGATCGCGGCCAAGGCCGCGTCGCCGGTGCCGGCCGCGATGCGGTCAGTGAACTGCGCCGTGGCGCCGGCGAGCGTCGTGCCGGTCAGCGCCGCCAGCGCCAGCGGCGGCGCGGTGGCCGGGTCGGGGCTGGCGCGGCCGGACCAGATCGTCACCACCGGCGCCACCTTCGCGTACAGCGCGGGCGTCATGCCCAGCACCATCTGCAGTTCCTCGATGCTGGCGAAGGCGCCGTCGCGCGGGCCGTAGCTGCGCCCGGCCGCGGCGTAGGCGGCGGCGCGGCGCTGCTTGTCCTCGGCGCTGACCGCGAAGCTGCGCCAGTCGATCACCGCCTGCGCCAGCGCCTTGGCATGCCCGGCGTCTTCGCCGGCGACGCGGAACAGCCTGGCGAGCAGGTCCGGCGTGGCGGTGTTGAGGTCCACCTTGCCGCCCTCGTCGGTGACCGACACGCTGACTGCCGCGCCGTCGAAGCGCATCGGGTAGACACGGCCGTCGGGGCGCCAGCGGTCCTGCGGGCGGGGCGCCTGCAGGGCGTAGATCGCGCGCATCAGGCCGGCCTCGGCGGCGTAGTGCGCGCGGGTCTGCTCGAACTGGTAGCGCGCCTGCAGGCCCTCGGTGCGCGCCAGCGCGGCGTAGCCGCCCAGCACGATCGCCAGCAGCGTGCAGGCCCACATCACGACCAGCAGGGCCACGCCGCGTTGCGCCCGCGCGTTCATCGCACCACGCCCTGGGCGCGCAGGGCGCCCAGCGGGTCGTTCGCGCCGCGCGCCGCGGCGGCGTCCACCCGCAGCGGCACGCTCAGCGTGGGCCAGTCGCGGCCGTCGTCTAGGCCCAGGCGCACCTGCACCAGCTCGGGCATGCGTCGGCCGTCGGGCCAGTCGGCCGACCAATCGCCGGGCTTGCCGTCCCTTCCGCGGCCGCGGTAGCTGAAGCCGCCGTCGTGGATGCCGCGCAGCAGCACCTGGGTGTCGCCCAGCGGCCTGGGCGCGCTGCCGTCCGGCGGCAGCACCGCGAAGCTGGCTTCCAGGCGCTGCGTGCCCGACCCGTCCGGCGCCAGCTTCAACTGCAGCAGTTGCGGCCCGTAGCGGCCCAGGTAGCCGGGCATCGGCGCCACGAAGCGCATTTCCGTGGCGCTGCCGGCAAAGAACAGCGGCAGGCCCTGGTCGGTGTGGTCGATCGGCTGCGCCAGCGCCTGCGCCAGCTCGCGGCGCAGGAAACGCTGCGCCGAGCTCACCTGGTCGAACTGCGCCACGCGCAGGGCACCGGCGCGCGCGCTGCGCATGGCGGTGCGGATGCCCGCGTACACGCCGACCAGCAGGAAGGCCAGCAGCGCCAGCGCCGCCAGCACTTCGAGCAGGGTGAAGCCGGCCATGCGACGCTTCATGCCGGGGGGCTTCCCGGCGTCGCCGACACCGCGCGCAGCGTGCTGAAGCGGGCGTGGTCCGGGTGCGACGACGCGCCCCAGGAGACGTCCAGATCGAGTCGGTACAGGCGCAGCGCGCCGTCGGGCGCCGCCCCGGGTGGCGTCCATGGCGACACCTGCAGGCGCCAGCGGTAGCCGTCGTCGAAACGGCCCTCGGTGACGCCCGGCACCGGTGCGTCCAGCACGAACGCGCTGTCGAGCAGGCTGCGCGCCCACATCGCCGCCTCGTCGTGCGCGGCGGCGCGGCGGGTCAACCCGGCCGCGCCGCCGGCCACCCGCATCAGCGCGGCGAAGGCCACCGCCAGCAGCAGGATCGCCACGATCACCTCGAGCAGGCTGAAGCCGCGCGCGCGCCGTGCGTTCATCGCCGCGCCGCCATGTCGACCACGTCCACCGCGCCGGTCAGCCAGGACACGTTGACGTGCCATTCGCGCCGCCCGCTGGCGAGGGTGATCCGTCCGCCGGTGGAACTGCCGTCGGGAAAGAAGCGGATGCGCGCCGTGCCGTCGCCGCCCTGGTCCATGCGCGCGCTGGTGATGCCCACGCGCATGCCGCGCGGCAGTTGAACGTCGCGGCCGCCGGCGGCGTGGTAGCGGGCGTCGCGCGTGTCCAGCACGAAGCTGCGCTCGGCACCGTGCACGATCGCCTGGGTGCGCGTGGCGCGCAGCGCGGCGGCCAGTTCGCCGCTGGCGGCGTCGATGCGCGCGCTGGCCAGCCCGCGCGTCACCGACACCGCCATCGCCGCCGCCGCGATGCCGATCAGCAGGATCACCGCCAGCATCTCGAGCAGGGTGAAGCCGCGGGCGCGCGCTGCGCGCTGCGCGCGGGGAACGGGGAACGGGGAACGGGGCGGGCACGGGCGAACGCGGGCGCTGCCGCGCCTCCGTTCCCCGTTCCCCGTTTCCCGCTCCCGGCCGTTCATTGCCAGTTGCCCACGTCCTTGTCGTAGCCGTCGCCGCCGGCCTTGCCGTCGCGGCCGTAGAAGATCAGGTCGTAGTTGCCGTGCTCGCCGGGGTACTGGTAGCCGAAGTCGTGGCCCCACGGGTCCTTGAGCTGCGATGCCTTCGCGTAGGGCCCCTGCCAGTTCGGCGCGCTGGCCGGCTTGGTCAGCAGGTCCGCCAGCTGGCGCGGCGGCGCGCCGTTGTCCAGCGCGTAGCTGTCGATGTCCTGGCCCAGCGTGGTGAGCTGCGCCTTGCCGGCGCCGTACTTGCCCTTGTCCACGCTGTGCCCGACCTGGCGCACCACGATGGTGCCGATGATGCCGATCAGCACGATCACCGCCAGCATCTCGAGCAGGGTGAAGCCTCGCGCGCGATGCGCGCGCGGGGAACGGGACGCGGGGAACGGGGAACGGCCACGCCGATGCGAACCCGCGCCTTCCCCGCTCTCCGCTTCCTGTTCCCTTCTCTTGTTCAGCATCATCTCGTTCTCCGCATCACTGGATGTTGTTGGTGAGGTTGAGCAGCGGCATCAGGATCGCCGCCATGATGATCGCCACCAGCACGGTCATCACGATGGTCAGCGCCGGCACCAGCGCGGCGAGCAGGCGGTCGATGCTGCGCCGGCTTTCCTGCTCGAAGGTGTCGGCCACCTTCAGCAGCATGCCGTCGAGCTGGCCGGCTTCCTCGCCCACCTGCACCATCTGGATCGCCAGCCGCGGGAAGCGCCTGGACTGCGCCAGCGCCAGGCTCAGCCCGCCGCCGTCCTTCACCTGCTCGGCGGCCTGCGCCAGCGACTCGTCCAGCGCGCGGTTGGACGTGACCTGGCGCGCGATGCCCAGCGCCGACAGCAGCGGCACGCCGTTCTTCAGCAGCGTGCCGAGCGTGCGCGCGATGCGCGCGGTCTCCACCTTCAGCAGCAGCGGGCCGACCACCCGCGTCGCCAGCAGCCGCGCGTGCCAGGCCAGCCGCGCCGCCGGGTCGCGCAGGCGCGCGCGCCACGCGAACGCGCCGACGATGGCCAGCAGCAGGATCAACCACCACCACGCTTGCAAGGTATTGCCCAGCGCCAGCACCGCGCGGGTGATCCACGGGATCGGCACCTGCATGTCCTGGAAGATCGGCACGAACTGCGGCACCACGTAGGCCAGCAGCAACACCAGCGAGCCCAGCACGCCGACCATCAGGAAGGCCGGGTAGATCAGCGCGTTGACGATGCTGCCGCGCAACTGTTGCGCGCGCTCGAGGTAGTCCGCGAGGCGCCGCAGGGTCTCCTCCAGCGAACCGCCCGCCTCGCCCGCGCGCACCAGCGACACGTACAGCTTGGGGAACACGCCGTGCTCGTCCTCCAGCGCCTGCGACAGCGGCGTGCCGCCGCGCACGCGGTCGCGCACGCGCTCGACCAGCTTCCTCGCGCGCTCGCCTTCCGGCAGGTCGAGCAGGATGCCCAGCGCGCGGTCCAGCGGCTGGCCCGCGCCGAGCAGGGTGGCGAGCTGGTGGGTGAACTGGGCGAGCTGGTCGCCGTTGAACGGGCCGCGCCTGAACAGCCCGGCGACGCCGGAACCGCCACCCGCCGCGTCGGCCGGCTGCGCTTCCAGCGGCACGTGGCCCTGGTCCTGCAGGTGGCCGACCACTTCCTCGACGCTGGCCGCTTCCATCTGGCCCTGCAGCAGTTCGCCGGCGGCGCTGACCGCTCTATATCTGTACAGGCTCATGGGACCCAGTACTCCCAGGTTCCGGCCAGCTCAAATACATGCGAACCCGCACGGCACGCTGGCCCCCTCTCCCCCCCGGGGAGAGGGTTGGGGTGAGGGGCCAACCTCGCCACGAGCCCGCTTCGAAGCGCGCTCCGGACATGCGCCACCGCAAGCACCCGCCCCTCACCCCGGCCCTCTCCCCAAAGGGGAGAGGGCGTCATGGGCCGGCGCGCTCCCCCAAGGGGAGAGGGAGAAGTACCGGAAGTTGCGTCAGCCCTCCTGCGTGACACGCAGCACCTCCTCGAGGGTGGTCACGCCCGCCACCGCCTTGGCGATGCCGTCCTCGTACATGGTGCGCATGCCCTCGGCGCGCGCCTGCTTCTCGATCTCGCCGGCGTCGGCCTTCTGCATCACCAGGCGGCGCAGCGGGTCGCTCAGCACCAGGAATTCCATGATCGCGCGGCGGCCGCGGTAGCCGGTGGGGTTGGCGGCGCTGCTGCCGGGCTTCCACAGGCGGATCGGGCGCTGGTCGGTGTATTTCTCCAGCTCGAACTCGGCGACCACCTCGGGCGAGGGCTCGTACGGAACCGCCGTCTCCGGGTCGAGCCGGCGCACCAGCCGCTGCGCCAGGATGCCGTTGACGGTGGAGCCGAGCAGGTAGTCCTCCACGCCCATGTCGAGCAGGCGCGTGATGCCGCCGGCCGCGCTGTTGGTGTGCAGGGTGGACAGCACCAGGTGGCCGGTGAGCGCGGACTGGATCGCGATGCGGCAGGTCTCCAGGTCGCGCATCTCGCCGATCATGATCACGTCCGGGTCCTGGCGCATGATCGAGCGCAGCGCGTTGGCGAAGTCCAGCCCGATCTGCGGCTTCACCTGGATCTGGTTGATGCCCTCGAGCTGGTATTCGACCGGGTCCTCGACGGTGATGATCTTCACGTCCGGCGTGTTGATCCGCGACAGCGCGGTGTACAGCGTGGTGGTCTTGCCCGAGCCGGTCGGGCCGGTCACCAGCAGGATGCCGTTGGGGCGCTCCAGCACGCCGGTGAAGCGCTGCTCGAAGGCGTCGGTGAAGCCCAGCGAGGCGAAGTCGAACACCACCGATTCGCGGTCGAGGATGCGCATCACCACCGACTCGCCGAAGCTGGTCGGCACGGTGGACACGCGCAGGTCCAGTTCCTTGCCCTGCACGCGCAGCTGGATGCGGCCGTCCTGCGGCAGGCGGCGCTCGGCGATGTTGAGCTTGGCCATGATCTTCACGCGCGAGATCACCGCCGCGGTGCTCGACGCCGGCGGCGCCTCCACCTCGTGCAGCACGCCGTCGATGCGGTAGCGCACCTTCAGCCGGTTCTCGAACGGCTCGATGTGCACGTCGGAGGCACGCTGCTCCACCGCGCGCTGCAGGATCAGGTTGACCAGGCGGATCACCGGCGCCTCGGAGGCGAGGTCGCGCAGGTGCTCGACGTCGTCCTCTTCCGCCGCGCTGCCGTCGAGGTTCTCCACGATGGTGCCCATGGCGGAGCGGCCGGAGCCGTAGTAGCGCTCGATCAGGTCGTCGATCTCCGAGCGCAGGCCCACGCGCAGCGCCACCGGCTTGCCGGCGGCCAGCGCCACCGCCTGCAGCGGGTACGGGTCGGCGGGGTCGGCCACCGCCAGCGCCAGGCCGTCGTCGCCCTCGCGCAGCGGCACCACGTGCTGCTGCTTGAGAAAGCGCACGGAGACGTCCAGTTCGGCCGGCGGCAGCTCGGGCGCCTCCTTCGCCACCAACAGCGGCGCGTCCAGCAGCTCCGCCCAGGCCTCGGCCAGGTCGCGCTCGGAGACCAGGCCCAGCCGCGCCAGCAGCGCGGTGAGCGTACCGTCGGGCGATTCCTCGTGCAGCCGCCGGGCCCGGGCCAGGTCGTTGTCCTTCAGGCGCCCGCGCGCCACCAGCAGCGCGCACACCGCCGCCTCGCGGTCGTCGACGACCGTGGCTTCCCCGTCCCGCGCCGGCTGCACGACTGCCGACATATGCCCACCCCGCTCGTGATGACACCGATTCGTAGTAAAACGCTTTCCCGGCCCTGTTCCCCACGCACGGCCGGGCGAATCCGCATAGGTAGCACAATGGCGAAGCGGCTGGCGAGCGCCGCATCCCGGACTGCGCCGGGCAGCCGGCTTGCCGCCCTGCCCCAGTCTGGGACAATGGCGTTTTTCATCGGGTTCCCCATGCAGCTCGTCGACATCGGCGCCAACCTCACCCACGAGTCCTTCCGTCACGATTTCGACGACGTGTTGACCCGGGCGCGGAACTCGGGCGTGACGCGAATGGTCGTCACCGGCGCCTCGCGCGAGGGCAGCGAGGCGGCGCTGGCGCTGGCGCGTGCCCACCCCGGCGTGCTGTGGGCCACCGCCGGCGTGCATCCGCACCACGCGGTGGACTACGACGAGGCCACCGACGCGCGTCTGCGCGAGCTGGTGCGCCTGCCCGCGGTGCGCGCGGTCGGCGAGACCGGGCTGGACTACCACCGCAACTACTCGCCGCGCGAGGCGCAGCTGGAGGCATTCGAACGCCAGCTGGCGATCGCCGCGGAACTGGGCAAGCCGCTGTTCCTGCACCAGCGCGACGCGCACGCGGACTTCCTCGCCCTGCTCCGACGCTACCGCGACCGCGTGCCCGCGGCGGTGGTGCACTGCTTCACCGACACCCGCGAGGCGCTGCACGACTACCTGGCGCTGGACTGCCACATCGGCATCACCGGCTGGATCTGCGACGAGCGCCGCGGCACCCACCTGCGCGAGTTCGTGCGCGAGATCCCCGCCCACCGCCTGCTGATCGAGACCGACGCGCCCTACCTGCTGCCGCGCACCGTGCGCCCGCAGCCCAGCCACCGGCGCAACGAGCCGATGTACCTCAGGCACATCTGCGAGGAGATCGCGCGCGACCGCGGCGAGCCGGCCGAGATCACCGCCGCGGCCAGCACGGCGGCGGCCGAAGCGTTCTTCGGGCTGGCCTAGGCGGCGCGCCGACCGGCGGGAAGCTCAATCGGCCAGCACGCGCGTCTGGCCCGGCGCCAGCCCGTCCAGCACGTACGGCCCGATCCGCACGCGGACCAGCCGCAGGGTGGGAAAGCCCACCGCGGCCGTCATCCGCCGCACCTGGCGGTTGCGGCCCTCGCGCAGGGTGATCGACAGCCAGCTGGTGGGGATGGACTTGCGGTAGCGCACCGGCGGATCGCGCGGCCACAGCCAGTCCGGCTCGGCGGCGTGTTCGGCGCTGGCGGGCAGCGTGGGACCGTCCTTCAGCAGCACGCCGCGGCGCAGCGCGGCCACGGCCGCGTCGGTGACGGCGCCGTCCACCTGCACCAGGTAGGTCTTGGGCTGCTTGTGGCGCGGATCGGTGAGGCGATGCGCAAGGCGGCCGTCGTCGGTGAGCAGCAGCAGGCCTTCGCTGTCGTGGTCCAGCCGTCCGGCCGGATAGACGTCCTTCTGCGCCACATAGTCGGCCAGGGTGGGACGGCCGTCGTCGCCGGTGAACTGGCACAGCACACCGTACGGCTTGTTCAGCGCGATCAGCATGCGGCGAAGGCGGAACTCAGGGTGCGGAGGCCGCCGGCGCGGGCGCCCCGGGCTTCACGAAGCGCAGCGTCATGCGGTCGGACTCGCCGATGGCGAGGTACTTCGCGCGGTCCTGCTGGCCCAGCGCCAGCGTGGGCGGCAGCGTCCACACGCCCTTGGGGTGGTCGTGGCCGTCCTTCGGGTTGGCGTTGATCTCGCTGCTGCCGTCCAGCTCGAAGCCGGCGTCGGTGGCCAGCTTCTCCACGTAGGCCACCGGCAGGTAGCCGCTGTCCTTCACCGCCGCCAGCGTGGCGCCGGCGGCGGCGCGGTGGTCGGTCACGCCCAGCACGCCGCCGGGCCGCAGCACGTCGAAGAAGGCCTTGAACATCGCCGGCGCGGTGCCCGCCTCCACCCAGTTGTGCACGTTGCGGAAGGTCAGCACCGCGTCGGCCGAGCCGGGCGGGCCGAACACCGGCGCCTTCGGGTCGTACTGGACGATGGTGGCCTTGCCGTACACCGCCGGGTCGGCGGCGAACTTCGCCCGCAGCGCGGCATCATTGCGCTGCGCCTCGCCGCCGGACGGCGCCGGCTCGGCGGCGATGTAGTTGCCGTTGTCGCGCAGCAGCGGCGCCAGGATCTCGCTGTACCAGCCGCCGGCCGGATTGATCTCCACCACCGTCTGGTCGGGCCGGATGCCGAAGAACTGCAGCGTGGCCTTGGGATGGCGGTACGCGTCGCGGGCGCGGTCCGCGGCGGGGCGCCAGCTGCCGGCCAGCACCGCGTCGAGCTGGCTGGCGGTGAAATCGCTGGCGCTGGTGGGCGGCACCAGTTCGCCCTCGGGCTGGTCCTGCTGCGCGTGCGCCACGCCGCCGGCGAGCAGCAGCGCAAGGCAACAACCGGCGACGGACAGGCTATTCATGGCAGGCTCCTTCGCCTGGACAGCCGCCACAGGATGGCGGCCGGTGCGTGCAGAAAGGGTGGACGGACAGAGTCTAGAACGGACGCGGGCACACCGACTGCAGGCCGTCGATGTGTTCGTGCAGGTCGGGCGCGATGCCCTGCCACATCGGATCGAGGATAAAGTCGATGCCCTCGTAGCGGGCCAGCTTGGCGGCCGGGATGAAGTCGGCGTCGCCGGCCACCAGGATGATCTGGTCGACCAGCTTCTTGTAGGTGAGCGCGGCGATGTCGATGCCGATCTTCATGTCGACCTGGGTCTGGCGCATGTCCGGTTCGAAGTGCTCGTCGCCCAGGTCGTCCGAATGCAGGTCGCCGTCGCGCAGCTGCTGCAGCGCGTTGTACTTCAGCTTCCACTCGCCGCGTTCGGCCAGCCGGCCCAGGCGCAGCGCCATCTTGCGCTGGCGGCGCAGCTGGTCGTGCAGGTCGCGGCGGAACTCGGCGGCGGCGGTGCGGCCGAAGTCGACGCTGTCGCCGCTGATCGGGCGCACGAAGCGTTTGTCCAGCGGCGGGCAGTCGTAGAAGAAGATGCGGTACAGGGATTCGCGCGGGCGGTCCAGCGCCTTCAGGTGCTCCAGCGCCATGCCGAACACGGTCTTGGCCACGGTGCGGGCGTCGTTGGCGTCGCGGTCGCTCCACACCTTGCGGTAGCGGGCGAGGAAAAAGGCGCCGTCGACGAGGATGGCGGTGCGTTGCATAGGGGATCCTTATGGAAAAGCATTGGATACGACAACGGGATGGTGCCGGCGCGTGCGCCGGCGGCGCCCATTCTACGCAATGCGCGCCGCGTCCGGCGCGTGCCGCGCGGCGGGCGGATGCGCGTCCGGTTCCCAGGCGGACATCTGGCCGCGGTAGACCTGCGCCTCGGCCAGCAGCCAAGTGCGGAATGCCTGCAGCCCCAGGTGTCCCTGCGAGCGCGACGGATACACCAGCCAGTACGCATCCGCCACGCGCAGGTAGCGCTCGCCCAGCACCACCAGCCGGCCCGCGTCGATCAGCGACTTCGAGGTGACCATCCGGCCCAGCGCCACGCCCAGGCCTTCCAGCGCCGCGTGGCGCTGCGCCTCGAAACTGTCGAAGTGCGCCACGTAGCGCCTCGGCGGCTCGCCGCCGAAGCGCTCGAACCAGTCGTGCCAGCGGCTGGCGGGGTTGGGGTCGCCCAGCAGCGGCCAGCGCGCGAGCTCGTGCGGGTCGGCATCGCCCATGCGCGCCACCAGCGACGGCGCGGCCACCGGCGCGATCCATTCGCCGAACAGGTGCTCGCAGTGCAGGCCTTCCCATTGGCCGCGGCCGTAGCGCAACGCGCAGTCCACCGGCTCGCGGTCGAAGCGCACCAGCGTCGAGGTGGTCTGCAGGTTCAGCTCCAGCTCCGGATGCGTCGCCACCAGGCCGGGCAACCGCGGCACCAGCCAGCTCGACATGATGCCCGGGCTGGCGCTGAGCGTGAGCGCGCCGTGGCTGCGCTTGCGGTAACGCGACAGCGCATGCTCGATGCCGTCGAAATGCGCGCCCACCGCTTCCAGCAGGCCGCAGCCTTCGGTGGTCAGCGTCACCCCGCGCGGGCCGCGCTCGAACAGGCGCCGCTCCAGCCGTTCCTCCAGCTGGCGCATCTGATGGCTGAGCGCGCTGACGGTGAGGTTGGCCTGCTCCGCCGCGCGCGACAGGTTGCCCTGCCGGGCGACCAGCACGAACTGCTGCAACAGGCCCAGCGGGATGCGGCTCACCTTGAATGCCCCTCAAGACTGGCTTGCAAATATATCGCTTTTTGGGGACATGGGCCGGCGGTAGCTTGAGCGTCCCCACACCCCCCAAGCCCACGGATCTCCCCGCCATGAGCTCGCTCTGGACCGATCTGCTGTTCCTGCACGGCCACATCCACGACCCGGCGCTGGCCCGGCGCCTGGCGCGCCTCGACCCCACGCCGAAGCCCGGCCGCAAGCGGCCGTCCGCGCCCGCCGCCCCGGCGCCGGCCCGCTGGCCCGCCCGGCTGGCCGGAGCGCTGCGGCTGCCGACCGATCCGCAGGCCTGCGGCTGACGCGATCTTCGCGTGATCGCGTCAGTCGCGCGCGGGCAGCCGCACGTGCACCGGCGCCGCCAGGTCGGTCGCCGACCTGCCGACGTACAGCGCGTAGTCGCCGCCATGCAGCACCCAGCGCTGCTTCGCGACGTCGAAGTCGGACAGCAGGCGCGGCTCCAGCGCCACCTGCACCGTGCGCGATTCGCCCGGTTCCAGCGCCACCTTGGCGAAGCCGGCCAGCCGGCGCACGGTCGAACCAGGCACCTGCGCATACACCTGCACCACGTCGGCGCCGGCGCGCTTGCCGACGTTGCGCACCGCCACGCTCACCTGCGGCAGGCCGTCGTGCAGGGCCACCTTCGCCGCGCCCTGCTCGAAGCGCGTGTAGCTCAGCCCGTAGCCGAACGGGAACAGCGGCTGCAGCCCCTGGCGCTGGAACCAGCGGTAGCCCACGTCGGCGCCCTCGATGCCGTAATCCACCGACGCCGGCGGCGGCGCGCCCGCGGGAGCGCCGGCGCCTTCCAGTACCGGGCGCGGCAGCTGCGCCCGGTCGCGCGGCCAGGTGATCGGCAGGCGGCCGGAAGGATCGACCTTGCCGAACAGCAGGTCGGCGATCGCCTCGCCGCCCGCGCTGCCCGGGTACCAGGCCGCCAGCACCGCGTCCACCCGGTCCAGCCACGGCATCGCCACCGGGCTGTTGGTCTCCAGCACCACCACCGTGTGCGGGTTGGCCTTGGCCACCGCCTCGACCAGCGCGTCCTGGCGGTCGGGCAGCGCGAGGTCGGCGGCGTCCACCGACTCGGCCGCCCATTGCCGCGCGAACACCACCGCCACCTGCGCCTTCGCCGCCAGCGCGGCGGCCGCGGCCACGTCGTCGCCGGAGGCGAAATCCACCCGCGCCTTGCCGGCCAGCGCGCGGATCGCCGCCAGCGGCGCGGACGGGTCGTACACCACGGGGCCGGGCCAGCTTGTCGGCTTCAGCCCCGGCACCGCATTGCCGCCGCGCGGCAGCACCAGCGAGGAACCGCCGCCGGCCAGCACGCCCTTGTCCGCGTGCGCGCCGATCACCGCGATCGACGCCGGCCGCGCCAGCGGCAGCAGGTCGTGCTGGTTGCGCAACAGCACCGCGCCGGCTTCCTCCGCGCGCCGCGCCACCGCCATGCTGGCCGCCACGTCGATCGGCGCCTTGGCGGCGGGATGGTCGAACAGCCCGGCGGCGAACATGCTGCGCAGGATGCGGTGGACCATGTCGTCCAGCCGCGCCTGCTTCACCTCGCCGCTGGCCAGCGCGGCCTTCAGCGGCGCGTCGAAGTACACCTGGGCGTCGAACGCGTCGCCGGCCGATTCCTGGTCCAGGCCGGCATTGGCCGCCTTGGCCGCGCTGTGCACCGCGCCCCAGTCGGACATCACGAAGCCCGGGTATTTCCAGTCGCCCTTCAGCACCCGGTTGAGCAGGACATCGTTCTCGCAGGCCCAGTCGCCGTTGACCTTGTTGTACGAGCACATCACCGCACCGGGGTGGCCGTGCTCGATCGCCAGCTCGAAGGCGAGCAGGTCGGACTCGCGCGCGGCCTGCTCGCCGATGCGCACGTCGACGGTGGTGCGCGCGGTCTCCTGGTCGTTGAGCGCGTAGTGCTTGATGGTGGACAGCACGTGCCGGCTCTGGATGCCGCGGATCGCCGCGCCGACCATGGTGCCGGCCAGCAGCGGGTCCTCGCCGGCATATTCGAAGTTGCGGCCGTTGCGCGGCTCGCGCTCGAGGTCGATGCCGCCGGCCAGCAGCACGTTGAAGCCCTTGGCGTGCGCCTCGCCGCCGATCATCGCGCCGCCGGCGTAGGCGATCGCCGGGTCCCAGCTGGCCGCCACCGCCAGCCCCGCCGGCAGCGAGGTCGCACCGTCGCCGGGGCGCACTTCGAGGGGGTTGGCCACGCCCAGGCCGGCGTCGCTCTCCTGCAGCGCGGGGACGCCGAGCCGGGGAATGCCCGGCACGTAGCCGGCCGAGCCCAGCGCGCCGGCGGGTTTCGGCAGGCCCTTGTCCGGGCTGGGTTCGCCGAACAGGCTGTGGACCAGCTGCAGCTTCTCGCCCTGGGTAAGCTGCGACTCCAGTGCGGCGGCGCGGGCGTCGGGCGACTGCGCGGGATTCATCCACGGATGCGTCGCGGCGGCGGCGGTGCCGCCCAGCAGTGCCGCGGCGAGGACGGTGGCGCGCAACAGGTGCCTGGACTTGCCTTTCATGCAGCCTCCCTTAGGGTCGGAACCATGCCGCCGCACGGCGACGGACTCCCGATCATACCCATCCCCACGGAGAAACCCATGCAAACGCGCAGACTCGGCCACTCGCCCCTGCAGGTGGCGCCGCTCGCCCTCGGTGGCAACGTGTTCGGCTGGAGCGTCGACGAACGGCGCTCGTTCGAGCTGCTGGACGCCTTCGTCGACGCCGGCTTCAACCTGGTCGACACCGCGGACGTCTATTCCGCCTGGGTGCCGGGCAACCGTGGCGGCGAATCGGAGACCCTGATCGGCAAGTGGCTGAAGCAGGGCGGCAAGCGCGACCGCGTGCTGATCGCCACCAAGGTGGCGAAGTGGGCCGAGCATCCCGGCCTGTCGCCGCTGAACATCCGCCAGGCGGTGGAAGGCTCGCTGCGCCGCCTGCAGACCGACCGCATCGACCTCTACCAGGCGCACCAGGACGACGCCAGCGTGCCGCTGGAGGACACCCTGGGCGCGTTCGCGCGGCTGATCGAGGAAGGCAAGGTGCGCGCCATCGGCGCCTCCAACTACGGTGCCGACCGCCTCGCCGAGGCGCTGGCCGTGTCGCGGCGACACGGCCTGCCGCGCTACGAGAGCCTGCAGCCGGAATACAACCTGGTGGCGCGTGCCGGCTACGAGGACGCGCTGGAGCCGCTGGCGCGCCGCGAGGAACTGGGCGTGATCTGCTACTACGGCCTGGCCAGCGGCTTCCTCACCGGCAAGTACCGCAGCGAGGCCGACCTGGCCAAGAGCGCCGCGCGCGGCGGCGCGGTGAAGAAATACCTGGACCCGCACGGCCTCGGCGTGCTGGCCGCGCTGGACGAGGTGGCGGCCGCGCACCGCGCCACCCCGGCCCAGGTGGCGCTGGCCTGGCTGATGGCGCGCCCCGGCATCACCGCGCCCATCGCCGGCGCCACCCGCGTGGAGCAATTGCACGAACTGCTGGGCGCGGCGCGGCTCGAGCTGGCCGCCGACGAGGTCGCGCGGCTGGACCAGGCCAGCCGCTGAAGCACACGGCCGCGCGAGCGGCGCACACACATCACCCCTCGGAATATGCCCCATGCCCGACCCTGCCAAGCTGCTCGCCTTCGCCCTCGTCGCACTCGGCCTCGTGCTGACGCCGGGACCGAACATGCTCTACCTGATCTCGCGCACGCTCTGCCAGGGCCGCGCCGCGGGCCTGCTCTCGCTGGCGGGCGTGGGACTGGCCTTCCTGCTGTACATGCTGTGCGCCGCGTTCGGCATCACCGCGCTGCTGCTCACGGTGCCGCTGGCCTACGACGCGCTGCGCCTGGCCGGCGCGGCCTACCTGCTCTACCTGGCCTGGCAGGCGGTGCGGCCGGGCGGGCGCTCGCCGTTCCAGTTGCGCCAGTTGCAGCGCGATCCGCCGCGGCGGCTGTTCGCGATGGGCTTCCTCACCAACCTGCTGAACCCGAAGGCAGCCGTGCTGTACCTGTCGCTGCTGCCGCAGTTCATCACGCCCGGGCACGGCAGCGTGCTGCTGCAGTCGGTGGTGCTGGGCGCCACGCAGATGGCGATCAGCCTGAGCGTGAACGCGCTGATCGTGCTGAGCGCCGGCGCCATCGCCGGCTTCCTCGCTGCGCGCCCCGGCTGGCTGGCCGTGCAGCGCTGGCTGATGGGCACCGTGCTGGCGGCGCTGGCGGTGCGCATGGCGACCGAATCGCGCCGCTGAGCCGCCTCACCCCGGCGCCAGCAGCGCCTCCAGGTCGCCCTCGTCGAAGCTGAGCCGCTCGCGGGCGCCGCCGCCCTCGAGCACGGCCTCGGCCAGTTCCGCCTTGCGCGCCTTCATCTCCTCGATGCGTTCCTCGACGGTGCCGACGGTGATCAGGCGGAACACGAACACCGGCTTGTCCTGGCCGATGCGGTGGGCGCGGTCGCTGGCCTGCGCCTCGGCGGCGGGGTTCCACCACGGGTCGTAGTGGATCACGGTATCGGCGGCGGTGAGGTTGAGGCCCACCCCGCCGGCCTTCAGCGAGAGCAGGAACAGCGGCACCTCGCCGTCCTGGAAGCGGCGCACCGGCTCGGCGCGGTCGCGCGTCTCGCCGGTGAGCAGCACGTAATGCAGGCGGCGGCGCTCCAGCTCGGCGGCGATCAGCTTCAGCATCTCGGTGAACTGCGAGAACAGCAGCACCTTGCGCCCCTCGGCGAGCAGCGCGGGCAGCATGTCCATCAGCAGCTCGAACTTGGCCGAGTCGCGCACGCCGCGCGCGGCCTCCAGCTTCACCAGGCGCGGATCGCAGCAGACCTGGCGCAGCTTCAGCAGCGCGTCGAGCACCACGATGCCGGAATGCTGGATACCGCGCTGGGCGATCACCTCGCGCAGCTCGTCGGCCAGGGTCAGGCGCAGGCTTTCGTACAGTTCGCGCTGGCGGCCATCGAGCACCACGCGGCGGGTGATCTCGGTCTTCGGCGGCAATTCGGACGCGACCTGCGCCTTGGTGCGGCGGAGGATGAACGGCGCCAGCCGGCGGTTGAGCCGCGCCTGGCATTCCTCGTCGCGCTGCTTCTCGATCGGCACGCGGTAGTGGCGGCGGAACGCGCCTTCGTCGCCGAGCAGGCCGGGCACCGCCAGGTCCACCTGCGACCACAGCTCGCCCAGGTGGTTTTCCAGCGGCGTGCCGGTGAGGCAGATGCAGCGCGGCGCGCGCAGGCTGAGCGCGGCGCGGCGCGCCTGCGTGCGCGGGTTCTTCACCTGCTGCGCCTCGTCCAGCACGATCAGCGCGAACGGCTGTTTCCTCAGCGTGATCACGTCGCGCGGCAGCAGCGCGTAGCTGGTCAGCACGATGTCCTGGCCGCCGAGCTGGGCGAAGTCGTCGCTGCGCTGCGGGCCGTGCAGGGCCAGCACCTTCAGCGCCGGGGCGAAGCGCGCGACCTCGGCCTGCCAGTTCGGGATCAGGCTGGTCGGCACCACCACCAGCGCGGGCTGCTCCAGCGCGCCGCGCTCCTTCAGCGCCAGCAGGTGGGTGACCAGCTGCAGCGTCTTGCCCAGGCCCATGTCGTCGGCCAGCACGCCGCCCACGCCGGCCTCGGCCAGCGCGTTGAGCCAGCGCAGGCCCTCGCGCTGGTACGGACGCAGCTCGACGGTGAGGCCGGCGGGCACGGCGTCGCTGGCGCGCTCGGCGGCGTCGCGCAGGCGCGCGGTGAAGCCGCGCAGCACGTCCGGCGCCTGCAGCTCGCCGCCACCGGGCAGCGCCTCGGACAGCTCGTCCAGGCGGCCGGCCTGCACGCGCGGCAGGTGCAGCTTCTTCCGCGGCTTCTCCAGGTATTCGGCCAGCGGCGCCAGCATGCCGCGCAGCTCGCGCAGGCGCACCGGCACGCGGCGACGCTCGTCCACCGGCGCGTACCACACCGCGTCCTCCGGCTCGTTCGGCGTGGGGCGCAGGTTGAGCTGGTGCTCGGCCAGTGCCTGCGCCACCGCGGGCAGCAGGTTGTGGCGCTTGCCTTCCACCTCGATGCCGATCTCCAGGTCGAAGGCGTGGTCGTCGGCGTCCTCCACCGCGTTGCCGTACCAGCGCACCGGGCCGTCCAGCACCTCGAACGGGAAGCTGGGCGCGTAGTCGAGCTGGAAGCCCTCCGCCTCCAGCCGCGGCCGCAGCGCCAGCCAGCGCGCCGGCGTGTTCACCTCCAGCGCGCCGGCGTGGCCCTTGCCGGGGAACAGCCAGGCATCGTCGGGCAGGGTGTCGGCCAGGTCCCAGGGCAGGCCCTCGGTGTCGACGCCCGGGGTGAGGCCGGCGCGTTCGAGCTGTTCCATCGCCGACAGTTCCTCGGCGCGGCGGCGCGCGATCTCCACCAGCCGGCCGTTGCGCACGCGCCGCACCAGCGGCTCGCCGCCGCGGCCCGGCAGGCGCTCGCCGGCGTAGTCGAAGCTGAGCCGCGCATAGGCCAGCGGCGGGGTGCCGGCGGCGAGGCGGGCATGGCGGGTCAGCGCGTGCAGGACGAGTACCGGCTTCGGCGCCAGTTCCTCGCGCTGCAATTCGCCGAGCACCTGCGGCAGCGGCACGCGGTGGGCCAGCCGGCTGTGCGGCAGGGCCTGGCGCAGGGCCGGGGCGTCGTCGTGGCGCAGCGGCGGCAGGTCGAGCCAGCGGGTTTCCTCGGCCGGCGCTTCCAGGTGGCCCAGCTCGGCGCGCTCGACGTCGAGGTACCACAGCGCCTCCAGCCGCAGCAGGCGCTGGCTGTGGCCCAGCGCGGGCAGCAGGCGCTGGCTGCCGTCCTGCTCCAGTTGCCAGTGCCAGTTGAGCTGGTGCGAGCGGCCGCGCGACAGGCGCAGGCCGCCCAGGCCGCCGAGGAAGCACGGCGCGGTGTCGAGCATCTCGGCCAGCAGCGCGTCGCCCACGTGGCCGTCCAGCCGCGCGTAGCTGCGGCCCTTGCGCAGCGCCTGCGGCAGGCCGAGCACGGTGGTGGCCAGGCGCAGCTCGGGCGGCGGCAACGCGGCGTGCGCCAGCTGTTTGCTGTCCAGCGGCACCGGGCGCACGAAGCGGCCGTGCTCGGCCACGGCCAGGGTCACCGGGGCCACGTCCAGTCGCGCCCAGGGCGCACCGTCCTCGGGCAGCACCTCGAAGAAGAAGCCCAGCACGCCCGGCTCGCGCGCCGCGGCCGCCGCCGGCGCGGCCAGCAGGCGGCGCCACGGCGTGGGCAGCGCCTCGCCGCCGGCGTGGGGCGAGTCCTGCCCGCCGCGGGGTTTCTCGTCCGATGGCTGCATGCGGCTGCGATCCGTGGGCGATGAAACTTCCGAGCTTAGCAGGCCAGGCGTGCAGGCCGGCAAGCGGGCCGCGGAAATCGCCGCGACGGCTCAGCGTGGATCGAACAGCCCGGTGGGGTATTCGGGCTTCTGCTCGCGGGCCATCAGCGCCTTCAGCCCCTCGACCGGCGTGACCTCGCCGTGCAGCACGGCGCGCACGCCGGCGGAGATCGGCAGGTCCAGGCCGTGCTTGGCGGCCAGCCGCATCACCTCGTCGGCGGTGAGCACGCTTTCCACCACCTGGCCGATCTGGCGCACCGCCTCGTCGATGGCCACGCCCTTGCCCAGCGCGAGGCCCAGCCGGCGGTTGCGCGACAGGTCGCCGGTGCAGGTGAGCACCAGGTCGCCGAGGCCGGACAGGCCCATCAGCGTCTCCGGCCGCGCGCCCAGCGCCACGCCCAGGCGCAGCATCTCGTTCATGCCGCGGGTGATCAGGCCGGCGCGGGCGTTCAGGCCCAGGCCCATGCCGTCGGCCACGCCGGTGGCCACCGCCAGCACGTTCTTCATCGCGCCGCCCAGCTCGGCGCCGAGCACGTCACTGCCGGAATAGGCGCGGAAGTCGGGCGCGTGCAGCATCGCGGCGAGCTTCTGCGCGAACGCCGCGTCCTCGGAGTGCACGGTGACCGCGCTGGGCATGCCGGCCGCCACTTCCTTGGCGAACGACGGCCCGGTGATCACCGCCGCCGGCCGGCCCGGCAGCTTCTGCGCCACCAGTTCGTGCAGGAAGCGGCCGGTGCCCGGCTCGAAGCCCTTGGTGGCCCAGGCGATCGCGGCGCCCGGCTCGAGCAGCGGCGCGATCTCGTCCAGGATCGAGGCGAACGCATGGCTGGGCACCACGATCAGCACGACCTCCGCGCCGCGCAGGGCGGCGCCGAGGTCGCTTTCGTAGGCCAGCGATTCCGGCAGTTCCAGGCCGGGCAGGTAGCGCTGGTTGCGGCGGCTGGCGGCCATCGCCGCCAGCGCCCGGGGGTCGCGTCCCCACAGTCGCGTGGGCGTGCCGTTGCGCGCGGCCAGCGCGGCCAGCGCGGTACCCCACGAGCCGGCGCCGAGGACGGCCAGGGTCGATGCTTCGGCCATGACTGGGCTCAGCTGTTGAGGGTCGGCGCCTCGTTGCCGCCCATCGCGCGGCGCTGCTGCTCGGCGGCGAACAGCGCGTCGAAGTTGATCGGCTGCAGCAGGAACGGCGGGAAGCCACCTTCCAGCACCAGCGAGGAGATCAGCTGCCGCGCGTACGGGAACAGCAGGTTCGGGCAGTAGCTGCCCATGATGCCGGCGCGGTCGGCCTCGCTGAAGCCGGCGATGCCGAACACGCCGGCCTGCTGCACCTCGGCCAGGTAGGCGGTGCGCTCGCCGATGGTGCAGGTCAGGGTGAGGCTGAGCACCACTTCGTACAGGTCGCCGCCCATGTCGGTGGCGCTCTGGCCCAGGTTCAGCTGCACCTGCGGCTGCTGGTCGGTCTCGCCGATTTCCTGGAAGATCTGCGGCGCGTTGGGCGCCTCGAAGGACACGTCCTTCACGTAGATCTTCTGCAGCACCAGCTGCGGCTGGCCGGCCTGGCCGTCGGCCTGGTCCAGGGTGGTCACTTCTGCCATCGGAAAGCCCCTCGTCGTGAAACGTTGCGTATGCGAAAGGGGTCGATTGTTCCATACATCCCCGCCCGCCGCCATCGCTCGGCTGGACAAAACTTGCGCAGCCACCTGTTTTTGCGGGAGAATGCGCGGCTCGACTTCCGCCAGCCCGGCTTTGCAGGGCGTGCCCGCGACGCGATGCGGCTTCAGGCGACGGCGAACGCAACAGCTCCGGCATCGCGTGGCGCAAGGCGCCGCTGGGCCGATGTCGCCCTGGCCAACGGGCGGTCAACAGAACACTACGGAGGTCATCATGGCCCGTGTATGCCAAGTCACCGGAAAGGGTGTGCAGACCGGCAACAACGTCTCGCATGCCAACAACAAGACCCGCCGCCGCTGGTTGCCGAACCTGCACGAGCGCCGCTTCTGGGTCGCCAGCGAGAACCGCTGGGTCAAGCTGCGCGTCTCCAACCACGCGCTGCGCACGATCGACAAGAAGGGCATCGAGGCCGTGATCGCCGAGCTGCGTGCCCGCGGTGAGAAGGTCTAAGGAGAACAATCATGGCCAAAGGCGCAAACGACAAGATCCGCCTGATTTCCTCGGCCGGTACCGGCCACTTCTACACCACGCAGAAGAACAAGAAGAACACGCCCGACAAGTTCGAGTTCAAAAAGTACGACCCGGTCGTGCGCAAGCACGTGATCTACAAGGAAGGCAAGATCAAGTGACGCAACGGCGCGTTCGCGCTCCGCGCGGACGCCCTTGCCGTTGCGTCATCCCGGCGCAGGCCGGGATCCAGTGAAGTACTCAAAACCCGCCGCAAGGCGGGTTTTTCTTTGCCCAGCAGCACTCCCCCGTCAAGGCCGCCCCCCCCCCCCCCCGGCGCAAGCCGGAGGCGCTTTCCAACAGACGAAAAATCGGTCGTCCAGCCACGACCACGCCAGCCCAGCCGCACGGCTACTGGATTCCGGCCTGCGCCGGAATGACGAACAAAAGCGCGATGGCGGCATGCACTGCGGGGGCGCCGCGCCAACCGGCGCCCCCTCGCTCGCGCCACCTTCGCGCGCCCTGCTGTAACGTAGCGCCAGCATCGGCACCCCGGAGGCCCGCCATGTCCACCGTCCGCATCCGCCCGTTCCTCGGCCTGGCCCTGGGCCTGTTCGTCGCCGCGGCAGCCGCCGCAACCGCCACCCACGGCACCGCCAGCGTCCGCTACGACCATCCCGAGAATTTCTCCGAGACCCGCGAAGTGCGCGCCTTCGCGCCCACGCGGGCGGATTCCGGCTACCTCGCCACCCTCAAGGCCTACATCGAGAAGCGGGCGGCGGCCATGCTGCCGCCGGGCGAGCGGCTGGACATCGTCGTCACCGACCTCCATCGTGCCGGCTCCTACCTGCCGACGGCGGGTTCGTTGAATCCGGTGCGCATCATCAAGGACATGTATCCGCCGCGCATCAGCCTGCGCTTCCGCCTGCTCGACAGCGACGGGAAGGTGATCCGCGAGGGCGACCGCCGCCTGGTCGACGCGGGTTTCATGTACGGCAGCCCCGGCGGGCTTGCCGACAGCGATCCGCTGCGCTACGAGAAGCGCCTGATCGACCGCTGGCTGGCCCGGGGGACGGCGAAGCTCTGACGGGGGGCGCGCGCTTGCCGCACCTCCTGCGGCAAGCGGCCAGTGGCGGCCCGCATCGCCACCAACGAAAAAGGCCCGCCATCGAGGCGGGCCTTTTCGGTTTTCACCGGCGCTCCGCTCAGGCGGTCGCCACGCTGTATCCCTTCAGCCGCTGCGCGAAGTCCTGCAGCGCGCGGATGCCGCTTTCCTCGGCCTCGTGGATCCACTGCTGCAGCCCCTTCAGCGCCTGCTCGGCGCCGCGTTGCTCCATCAACGCCGCCAGGCGGTTGCGGAAGTCGCACACGGTGCTCAGGGCGGGACGCTTGGCCAGCACCGCCTGCAGGCGGGCGCTGCCCTCGCTGTCCAGCCAGCGGCCACCGTCGGCCAGGGCGCGGCGCAGGCGGCGCGGCACGGCCTTGAGGTTCTCGCCGGCGTGGGCGGCTTCCTCGCGCAGGGTGGGCACGATCACGCCGCGGTAGTAGTCGGTCATCGCCTGGAAGCGGTGCGTGAGCACGGCCTTCAGCGTGTCGGCGTCGGGCAGGTGCACGTTGGGGCGCACGTCCAGCGTGGGCGCCACGCGCAGCACCTTGGCCAGGCCCACCGCGCGCAGGGCGCAGATCGCCGCCCAACCGATGTCGAACTCCCACTTGCGCAGCGCGAACTTGGCCGAGCTGGGGAAGGCGTGGTGGTTGTTGTGCAGCTCTTCGCCGCCGATCCAGACGCCCCACGGCACCAGGTTGGTGGCGGTGTCGGAGCTCTCGAAGTTGCGGTAGCCCCACCAGTGGCCGACGCCGTTGACGAAGCCGGCGGCCCAGAACGGGATCCACATCATCTGTACCGCCCAGATCGCGCCGCCGATCACGCCGAACAACGCCAGGTCGATCACCGCCATCAGCGCCGGGCCCCAGTACGGGTGGCCGCTGTAGAGCGCGCGCTCGATCCAGTCGTCCGGGGTGCCGCGGCCGTACTTCTCCAGGTCTTCCTTCACCTCGCTGGCATCGCGGTACAGCGACACGCCGTCCCAGAACACCTTCTTGATGCCGTAGATCTGCGGGCTGTGCGGGTCTTCCTCGGTTTCCACCTTGGCGTGGTGCTTGCGATGCACCGCCACCCATTCCTTGGTGACCATGCCCGTGGTGAGCCAGCCCCAGAAGCGGAAGAAGTGCGAGACCGACCAGTGCAGGTCGATGCCGCGGTGGGTCTGGCAGCGATGCAGGTACAGCGTCACCGTGAAGATGGTGAGCTGGGTCACCACCAGCAGGTAGACCAGCATGCCGACCCAACTGGCGTGGGCCACGCCGTGGGACAGGAAATTCAGTACGGCATCAAGCATCGAAGTAGCACTCGGGTACGTTGGGGGCAGTCTAGGGGAGGGGTTTCCGTACCCGCCAGCATGGATGGACGGCTGAACGTGCCATGGTAGGTCACGTGCCCCGCCCTTGCGTTAAGCCAAGGTAGGCGCAGTGTGATCGCCGCCGGTTGTTAAACGATGGGGCCGCCGTGACAATCATGCAATGATCGCGCCCGCCACCGGTTCAACCCCTGTATTGCAATGTGATCGCCTGTCGCGGCGCCGGGCGGGACGCCCGGCCGTGCGCGAGCTGAGCCTGGCACTGGCTTCCGGCGAGGTGCTGGGCCTGCTGGGCATCAACGGCGCGGGCAAGTCCACCACGCTGGCGATGATCGCCGGCGCGCTGCGGCCGGACAGCGGAACGATCCGGCTGGGCGGCGTGGATTTCCTGGAACATCCGGAGCTGGCCCGCGACCGCCTCGGCTGGCTGCCCGAACGTGCCCCGCTGTGGCCGGAACTGACCGTGCGGGAACACCTGGACGCCCACGGCCGCCTGCGCGGCCTGGCCGGCGCCGCGCTGCGGCAGGCACGCGAACGCATCGTGGAGCGGCTGGAACTGGCGCCGCTGTCGCGCCGCCTCGCCGGCGCGCTGTCGCAGGGCCAGCGCCAGCGCCTGGGCCTGGCCTGCGCGCTGCTGCACCGGCCCGCCCTGCTGGTGCTGGACGAGCCGGCCAACGCGCTCGACCCGGTGCAGAGCGCCGCGCTGCGCGCGCTGATCCGCGAGCAGGCCGCCGCCGGCACCGCGGTGATCCTGTCCACCCACCTGCTCGGCGAGGTGACCGCGGCCTGCGATCGCGTGGCGATCCTGCACGAGGGCGCGCTGCGCCACGACGGCCCGGTGGACGCGCACGACCACGCCGCGCTGGAGCGCCGCTTCTTCGACATCGCGATGGCCGGGGCGCGCGCCGCATGAGCACGTCCGCGGTGATGCGGCTGGAACTGCGCCGCCTGTTCGTGCGCCCGCTGGGCTGGGTGCTGGCCGCGCTGACCCTGGCCGAGCTGGCCTGGCGCTTCGTGCTGCTGCTGGGCAACTTCCTCGCCATGCAGGTGCGCCTGGCCGCCCTGCCCGGCGCCCCGGGTTTCACCGACCTGGCCGGCGTGCCGCTGCTCAGCAGCCTGCTCACCGGCGGCTTCATCCCGTTCGGCTTCACCGAGCTGGCGCTGATCGTGGTGCCGCTGCTGGCGATGTCCACGCTGGCCGGCGAGCGCAGCCAGGGCACCCTGCCGCTATTGTTCGGCAGCGGCCAGTCGGCTGCCGCCATCGTGCTGGGCAAGTATCTCGCGCTGATGGTCTGGCTGCTGCTGTGGCTGGCGCTGACCCTGGCGATGCCGCTGGCGCTGGCGCACGCCGCCACGCTGGACTGGGGCAAGCTGGCCGCCGCGGCGCTGGGCATGGTGCTGCTGCTGGCCGCGCTGGCGGCCGTCGGCATCGCCTGCTCGGCGTTCGCCTCGCACCCGGCCATCGCGGCTGCCTCCGCGATCCTGCTGGTGCTGGCGCTGTGCTCGCTGCAGATCGGCGCGCAGAGCGCCGGCGTGGACAGCGGCCTGGTCAACTGGCTGGCCCTGCCCAGCCATCTCGAACCCCTGCTGCGCGGGCTGGTATCCAGCGCCGACGTCGCGTGGTTCCTGCTGCTCGCCGCCGTGGCGCTGGCGCTGGCGGTGCGCCGCGTCGCCGCCGAGAAGGAGCGCGACTGATGCGCGACCTGCTCCGGCGCCTCGACGGCTGGCTGTTCGCGCTGCTGCTGCTGGCCGGCGCGGGCGCGCTGGGCTTTCTCAGCCTGCACTACGGCCGTACCGCCGACTGGACCGCCGGCGGCCGCGCCAGCCTGTCGCCGGAAAGCCGCGCGGTGCTCGACCGGCTGCCCGGCCCGGTGGAGATCGTCAGCTACGCCAATCCGCAGGGCGACCTGCGCCAGACCATCGCCGCCTTCGTCGAACGCTACCGGCGGGCGAAGCCCGACCTCACGCTGCGCTTCGTCGACCCCGAGCAGGACCCGGCGAAGATGCGCCGGCTCGGCATCACCGTGAACGGCGAGCTGGTCGCGCACTACCACGGCCGCGAGGAACGCCTCGACGAACTGTCCGAACGCAGCCTGACCAACGCGCTGGAGCGCCTGGCGCGCGGCGGCGAGCGTATCGTCGCCTTCGTCACCGGCGACGGCGAGCGGCTGGCCGGCGGCAAGGCCAACGCCGACCTCGGCACCTTCATGGCGCAGCTGGAGCCGCAAGGCCTGCGCGCGGTGCCGCTGAATTTCTCGCAGGTTACCGCGGTGCCGCAGGGCACCGACCTCGTGGTGCTGGCCAGCCCCGCGCTGCCGCTGCCCGCCGGCGCGGTGAAGGCGCTCACCGACTACCTCGCCGGTGGCGGCAACCTGCTGTGGCTGACCGAGCCCGGCGCGCCGGTGCCGCCGCCGCTGGCCGACGCGCTGGGCATCCGCGTGCTGCCCGGCGTGCTGGTGGACGGCGCCGGCGCGGCACTGGGGCTGAAGGACCCGCGCATGGTCGCGGTGGGCCAGTATCCGGCGCAGGCGATCACCCGCGGCTTCGCCCTCGCCACCCTGTTCCCGCAGGTCGCGCCGCTGGCCGAGGCCGACGCCAGCCAGTGGAAGATCGAGCCCCTCCTGCGCTCCGGCGCGCAGAGCTGGAACGAGCTGCAGCCGGTCGACGACGCCCATCCCTCGACCATCCGCTACGACGCCGGCAGCGGCGAGCTGAAGGGGCCGCTGGACTTCGGCTTCGCGCTGTCGCGGCTGTCGCCCGACCCGGGCAAGAACGTGCAGCGCGCGGTGGTGATCGGCGACGGCGACTTCCTCTCCAACAGCTTCCTCGGCAACGGCGGCAACCGCGCGCTGGGCGAGCGCGTGTTCGACTGGCTGCTGGGCGACGACGCGCTGGTCGACCTGCCGCCGCGCGGCGCGCCGGACCGCGTGCTGCGCCTGTCGCAGGCCGGGCTGGACGCGCTGGGCATCGGCTTCATCGTGGGCCTGCCGCTGCTGCTGCTGATCGCCGGCGGCTTCATCGCCTGGCGCCGGCGCCGCGGATGAAGCGCGCCGCGCGACATCGGCTGGCGCTGCTCGCTGGCGTGGCCGCGCTGCTGGCGCTGGCGCTGTGGCAATGGCGCGTCGACCGCGCCGCCGCACCCGGCACCCTGCTCGACATCGACCCGGCCGCCGTGACGGCGGTCGAGCTGCAACTCGACAGCACGTCCATGCACTACGCCCGCCGCGACGGCCACTGGTGGCGCACCGACGGCACGCCCGCCCGGGCGGACGACGCCCGCATCGATGCGCTGGCCGCCATCGCCGCCGCCCCGGTCGGGCACTGGCGCCCGGCCGCCGACTTCGACGCCGCCAAGGTAGGCCTGGCCGCTCCGCACGCGGTGCTGACGCTGGACGGCCACGCGCTGCGCTTCGGCGCCGCTGCCGCGATCGGCCACCGCTGCTACGTGCAGCGCGGCGCGCGGGTGGCCCTGGTCTCGCTGCGCTACATGCCGCAGGCGCCGCGCAGCGAACGGCTCGACCTGCAGTGAACCGGCTGCGGCGATAATCGCTCCATGCCCGAACTCCCCGAAGTCGAGACCACCCGCCGCGGCATCGCTCCGCACCTCGTCGGCCGCCGCATCACCGCGGTGACGCTGCGCCGCCCCGACCTGCGCTGGCCGATCCCGCGCGAGGTGGCCGAGCGGCTGCCCGGCCAGCGCGTGGACGCGGTGGAGCGCCGCGCCAAGTACCTGCTGCTGCACACTGCCGCCGGCAGCGCCCTGCTGCACCTGGGCATGAGCGGCATGCTGCGCGTGCTGCCGCCGGACGCGCCCGTCGGCCCGCACGACCATGTCGACATCGGCTTCGAGCGCACCGCGGCGGAGGGCCCGCGCGTGTTGCGCTTCACCGACCCGCGCCGCTTCGGCTGCCTGCTGTGGCAGCCACCCGGCGCAACGCACGAGCTGCTCGCCGGCCTCGGCCCCGAGCCGCTCACCGACGCCTTCGACGGCGAGCTGCTGTGGCACCTCTCGCGCGGCCGCCGCGCCGCGGTGAAATTGTTCCTGATGGACAACGCCGTCGTCGTCGGCGTGGGCAACATCTACGCCAGCGAGGCGCTGTTCGCCGCCGGCGTCGACCCGCGCCGCGCCGCCGGCCAGGTCTCGCGCGCACGCTACGCGCGGCTGGCGGCGGAGGTGAAGCGCATCCTCGCCTACGCCATCGAGCGCGGCGGCACCACCCTGCGCGACTTCCTCGCCCCCGACGGCGCGCCGGGCTACTTCTTCCGCGAGCTGATGGCCTACGGACGCGCGGGCGAGCCGTGCAAGGTCTGCGGCACGCCGATCCGCCAGGCGGTGCTGGGGCAGCGTTCCACGTTCTGGTGCCCGCACTGCCAGAGATGATCCGCCGGCGCTAGAGGCGCAGTTCCCGCTCCATCGCCTCGTCGACGTCGCAATAGGCGTGCGCCGCCTCGACGCGCCGCTCGAAGCGGAAGTCGAACGGCGGGCGGCCGGGCAACCCGTCGCTGTTGCGTTCGAAGCGGTAGATGTCGAAATGCACCGGCGCCGCCGCCGCATAGCCGGTGCCGATCGCGCGCCAGGCCCGCACCAGCCGCGCCGCGCTGCCGCTGTCGAAAAGGGCGAAATCCTGCAGCCGGCAATCGGCGCCGCCCGAGACGGTCAACTCGTGACGTTCCTTCAGCGCGTTGCCCGGTTCGCCGAACACGGGCACCAGCAGCAGCCGGCCGGCATCGCCCTTGCCGGGCCTGGCGTAGATCGTCGCCACCGAGAAACCGTGCGCGTTGTAATTCTCGCGCCAGGCATAGGCCACGATCGCCTCGTGACCCGCCAGCGTGATCCGGTTGAAGCCGTTGCGCAACGGGACCTCGCGGAACCCGCGGGACGCCGGCGGGGTCGCGGCCTGCGCAGCCATGCAGGCGAACAGCACGCCAGGCACCCATCGCCGGACGATCGTTTTCATGGGCCCCTCCGCAGGATCACGGCGACCAGCCTACCCGTCGCATCGGCGTTTTCCCCGGCGCCGGGGTGGCAGCCGCATGGAGTTCAGGGCCAGTGCAGCGCGATATGCGTGTTGTTGAACCGCGGGTCATCCATGCCGCCGCCGAGCCGCGCCACGAGGCCGCCCGGCACGCCTTCCACCTCCAGCGCCTGGCCGTCGGCGAAACGTGCGCCCAGCGCCTCCAGTTCCACCAGCCGCTGGCACAACGCGCCGGCGCGGTCGAGTTCGCGGTCGGGCACGCCGTGCAGGCTGATGTCGGGGCGGCCGAACTTGCGCAGGCCGCGGGTGTGGATCCAGTGCCGGCCGGGACCGTCGTCGTCGCGCAGGATCAGCACGTGGTGGCGGATCGGCGCGCCATCCTTCACCAGGTAATGCCGGCGCCAGCTTCCGGCGTCGAACAGGCTGAGCATCTGCGGATCGAGCACGGCCACGCCACCGCTGTCCAGCAGCGCCGCCAGCACGCCCTGCACGTCGCGCAGGTAGCCGGTGTCGGGGCGGTCCGGCAGGCTGCCGCGCAGCACCAGCACTTCGGGGGCGTCGAGCGCGCGCTTGTAGGCCTCGGGCGCGTCGTCCTTGAACATCCGGCCCAGCGCGCCCTTCAACGGATAGCCTTCCCACTGGCGCAGCGCGGCGTGGTGGTGGCTGCTCAACTCGATGCCCTTCGGCAGGCCGGGGCTGCCGTAGCGTTCGGAGGGCACGCGCTCGGGCGTGAAGCGGCCGAACACGTAGAACTGCAGCACGATCGTCTCGTCGCCCGGCTGCCAATGTGGGCGCTGCCAGGCGGGGATGGTCACGGGGGCGGTCATGCGGTTCGTTCCTTGGTGATGGTAGAGAGCCGACGCAGTGCAACGCGACTGTTCGGGCCAGCCGTAATGCCGCCGCCGTGAAGTCGATGCCCGCGCGGAAGCGCCTTCGACTCCGCCGCTATGCGGCTACGCTCAGGGCGAACGACGGCCGGGATCGTCCTCGCCCAGCGGCAATACGGCCTGCTGCAATTCGATCCGGCCGCGGCCCTCGGTGATCTTCTTGAACTCGGCCCGGCTCACCGAGACATAACGGTCGTTGCCGCCGATCTCAACCTGCGGGCCCTCGGTGACCGCGCGTCCCTGTTCGTCGACGCGCACCACCATGGTGGCCTTGCGGCCGGTGTGGCAGATGGTCTTGATCTCTTCCAGGTTGTCCGCCCAGGCCAGCAGGTAGCGGCTGCCCTCGAACAGCTCGCCGCGGAAGTCGGTACGCAGGCCGTAGGCCAGCACCGGGATGTCCAGCCGGTCGACCACGTCGCTGAGTTGCCACACCTGCTGCTTGTTCAGGAATTGCGCCTCGTCGACGAACACACAATGCAACGGACCACGCGCAGCGATATCGGCCCCGACCAGCGCGAAGAGGTTCTCGCCGCCGCCGAAGCGGCGCGCGTTCGCCTTCAGCCCGATGCGCGAGGCCACCACCCCCTCGCCGTAGCGGTCGTCCAGGGCCGGGGTGAGGATCAGCGTGCGCATGCCGCGCTCGTGGTAGTTGTACGCGCTCTGCAGCAGCGTGGTGGTCTTGCCGGCGTTCATCGCCGAATAATAGAAGTAGAGCTTGGCCATGTCGGTACGCCGGGTGCCGGATCGTGCATGGTAGCGCGCCGGGTCGCGGCCGGCCGCTCTGCTACCATCGGCCGCCGCCCCACGACCGCGTCGATCCATGCTCAATCCGCAACAACTGGCCGCCATCGAACACTGCGATACGCCGCTGCTGGTGCTGGCCGGCGCGGGTTCCGGCAAGACCAGCGTGATCACGCAGAAGATCGCCCACCTGATCCAGCGGCGGAAGCTGCCGGCGTCGAAGATCGCGGCGATCACCTTCACCAACAAGGCCGCGCGCGAGATGCGCGAGCGCGTGGGCAAGCTGGTGTCGGCCGAGGACGCCGCCGCGCTCACCGTATGCACCTTCCACGCGCTGGGGCTGAAGTTCCTGCAGATCGAGCACGAGCGCGCAGGCCTGCGCCGCGGCTTCTCGGTGCTGGACGCGGACGACAGCGAGGGCATCGTGAAGGAGTTGGCGCCCAAGGGGGCGAAGCCCGACGTGCTGTTCGGCCTGCGCAACCTGCTGGGCCGGGCCAAGAACGCCGGCCTGTCGCCGGAGGAGGCGCTGGCCGCCGCGCGCAGCCCGAAGGAGCTGGAGGCAGCGACGATCTACGAGCTCTACCAGGCCCGCCTGGCCGCCTTCAACGCGGTGGACTTCGACGACCTGATCCGGCTGCCGCTGCGCATCCTGGAAAGCGACACCGGATGCCGCGACGCCTGGCGCGAACGGCTACGCTACCTGCTGGTGGACGAGTACCAGGACACCAACGACGCCCAGTACCGGCTGCTCAAGGCGCTGGCCGGCGAGCGCGGCCGCATCACCTGCGTGGGCGACGACGACCAGTCCATCTACGCCTGGCGCGGCGCCAATCCCGAGAACATCGACCAGCTCGGCCGCGACTGGCCGGATCTGCGCGTGATCAAGCTGGAGCAGAACTACCGCTGCGGCAGGCGCATCCTGCGCGCGGCCAACCAGCTGATCGCCAACAACCCGCACCTGCACGAGAAGAAACTCTGGAGCGAGCACCCGGAAGGCGCGCCGATCCGCGTGCTGGAATGCAGGGAAGCCGAGCACGAGGCCGAGAAGGTGGCGGCGATCATCGCCACGCTGGCCGAGAAGCACAAGGCGCGCTGGCACGACGTCGCCATCCTCTACCGCGGCAACTTCCAGGCGCGTCCGCTGGAAAAGGCGCTGCGCCTGGCGCGCATCCCCTACCACCTCACCGGCGCGCTGAGTTTCCTCGACCGCGCCGAGGTGAAGGACCTGCTCTGCTACCTGCGCCTGCTCACCAACCCCAGCGACGACGCCGCCTTCCTGCGCGTGGTCAACGTGCCCAAGCGCGAGATCGGCGCCACCACGCTGGAGAAGCTGGGGCAGTTCGCGCAATCGAGGCATTGCTCGCTGCTGGAAGCCACGCGCAGCGACGCCGTGCTGCGCCAGCTGTCGCCGCGCCCCGCCGCGGCGCTGGCCGGCTTCGCCGACCTGGTCGACGAACTGCGCAGCGCCTCGCTGCACGAAAGCGCGGCCGACCTCGTCGAGCGTGTGCTCAAGCGCACCGGCTACGCCGCGCAGCTCGCCGCCGCCACCCCCGACGCCAGCGTGCGCGAGCGCAAGCTCGGCAACCTGCGCGAGCTGGCCGACTGGTTCCGCGCCATGCAGAAGGACGGCAACAGCGCGGGCGACCTCGCCTCGCAGCTCGCCCTGCTCAGCCACGCCGATCGCGACGACCCCGGCAACGCCGTGCGCATGATGACCCTGCACGCCGCCAAGGGTCTGGAGTTCCGCTTCGTCTTCATCGTCGGCTGCGAGGAAGGCACCCTGCCGCACGAAGGCGCCATCGACGAGGGCCGCATCGACGAGGAACGCCGCCTGATGTACGTGGGCATCACCCGCGCCAAGGAAATGCTCACCCTGTCGTGGTCGGCCCGGACGAAACGCTACGGCGAGATTCACGCCAACCAGCCCAGCCGCTTCCTGCACGAACTGCCGCAGGACGACCTGCACTGGCAGGGCAAGGACCCCGAGGCCGACAAGGAAGTGGTGCGCGAGACGGCGGAGTCGCACATGGCGAAGATCGCGGCGATGCTGAACGCCAGGTAGAACCTTCGGCAGTTTGCCGCTCACATGATGGCTTGAGGAAAATACCGTGATCCGGCCATCGTTCCTGTGGCATAAAAGCGAAGCCCTCCTTTTGGGAGGGCTTCGCTTAATTGGAACGCCTTCGGCTTCGATCAATTGCCTGCGTTGCCGAACTTCCAGTCCGCCTGCAGCATGATCTCCCGACCGTACACGTTGTAGTTCTGCGTGTTGTAGTACGGGAAGCTGGCCTGGTACGAGGGATCCCTGGGCGGCATCTTGTTGGTCAGATTGTCGACCATCACCGAGAGGTCCAGGCCCTTTAGGAGCGACGGCGAGTACGTGAGACTCCAGTTCCAGGTAATCCATGGCGACACGCGTCCGGCGCCCGGATAGTTCGCACCATTGACCAGTCCCGTATAGTTCGGGGTCGGTCCGTAGCGATGCCAGTACAAGGTGCTTCCCCAAGTGCCGTGCAGCGACCAGCTGAGGGCTCCGCTTGCAATGCTCTTGAACTCCGAGCTGTAGAGTGGATTGGTCAACTGGTCGATCTTCGGGCTGCCGGGATAGACCTGGTAGTCGTGCTTGAGCATGTCGTTGTAATCAAACTTCAACCCGAAGGTGCCGACCGGCGTCGGGTTGAACTGGTAACTTGCCTGCGCGGTTACCGACTCCGTCGACTCGTTCGAGATGTTGACGTTGTACTGCGTGATGCTGGCGACCTGGCCTGTCGTCGGATCGCGCATGACCTGGTTCAGCGCCGCCTGACAATCCGGCGAGTCCGCCGGAAGTTGGCCCAGCCGACACTGCGCCTCTTCCTTCAGCAGCAGATCTGCGGATTGCGGGGCGATTTCATTGGCGATGTTGATATGCAGATAATCGACCGCCAGGCTCATTCTCTCGATAGGCGCCCATACGAAACCTACCGTCCAGCTCTTGGCGGTCGTGGGTTTCAGCTTGGGGTTCGCCAATGTCTCGCCGGATACTTCGTAGTTCCAATTGGCGTTGCAATCCTTGCCGCCACCTTGCGTGGTGCAGAGGTAGTAATCGGTAATGTTCTGGTAATTGCCGCTCGGGCCTAGGAACAGCGCCGACATGTCAGGCGCGAGGAACGAGGTTGCATAGTTGCCGCGCAACAGCAGGCTCTGGAACGGACGGTACTCGATGCCTGCCTTGTAGGTGAACTTGTGGTTGGCGGCCGCATCCGTCTTGTAGTGGTCGTAGCGTCCGGACAAATCGAGGGTCACCTGCTGGAGCACCGGCAGGTTGAGCTCGAAGGCCGATGCGTAATGCGTGCGCTTGCCACCACCCGACGTACCGGTGAGCCCCCAGACCTCGTTGTTGAGGATCAGAGGGTTGAGCGGCTCGTACCAGGCTTGGCTGCCGCCTTCGATCAGCCATGCAACACCCGCGTCTCCGCCCGGCAGGTGGAACAGGCTGTCGTTGCTGACCGTGGCCCGCGTGTTGTTGACCCAGGTGTTGGAAGACCCGCTGATGTTGCGCATGAAGCCGGCCAGTTGGGCCGTCGTCAGTGGCGTATAGAAGGCCTGGTAGTTCGGGTTGTACATGGCCAAGCCGAGTTCGTCGTAGCCGACAATCGGGCCAAGGATGTTGCTGAAGTATGCATCCACGGGCTCTTTCATACGTTCGGGCGAGCTGGTGTTAGTGCGGTCGCCCGAACGCAGGTAATACACGTCCCAGTTCCAGCCGGAATCACCGAAGGTGCCGTTCGCGCCGATGTCGGCTTGGTAGAGCAGGTCGTTCTGGCGCCCGAGCTGGTTGTAGTAGTCGTTACCCACTTCCTCGGGTCCGAACACGCGTTCTGGATAAAGGATGTCGCCCGTCTTCGCATCGGCAATGTAGCCACCGAGATCGCCTGGGCCCCACCAGTTGAAATTGGAACCCGGAGTCCATTTCTCCTGCTGCCAATCAACCAGCATATCGCTGTAGAAGCGCAGGTTCTCGTTGACGTTGTAGCGTAATTTCAGCATGCCGTCATAGCTGCGGTTCTGGTTCTGCAGCGTGGTGTAGCCCAACACATCGCGCGAACCGCAATACGTGCCCGTACGCGTGGTGACGGTCGAATGCGTTTCATGGGTAGTGCCATGGAACAGGCCGCTCATAGCGGCGCATCCGTCCGCCGGACTGACGTAGCCTATTTCCTTGAGATATCCATTATTGAAATAATCGTCGGGCGTGCCGTAGTTGGCAATCAGCGCGACAGCCTCGGGCGAACGATTCTGACGAGTGAGCGAGCGCTGGTATGCCCAGATCGGCGACTGGTTGTCGAACTCGAACGAGCCGAGGACATTGAGCTTGCCGAAGTCGTGCCCGAACGAGAGGCCAATGCGCTGGTTCGCGCCGCCACCATCCTTGTAGTTGCCCGTGCGCACGAAGACCTCGGCGCCGTCCATGTGCTGCTTGGTGATGATGTTCACCACGCCGGCGATGGCCTGCGAGCCGTAGATCGACGATCCACCGCCAGGGATGATGTCGATATGGTCGATCATCGACAGCGGGATGTTGGAGATGTTGGTGAAGTTGCTCTGGCCGTTATAGAGCTGACCGAACTGGGTGATTGGCTTTCCGTCGATCAGCGTCAACGTGTATTCGGGGTTCAGGCCGTAAAGGCTGATCGTCTGCGCGCCCTGGGTAAAGCCGCCGCTTTCCTGCGGGCCTTGTACCGAACCGGTGGCCATGACCGAATTCTGCAGGACGTCCTGCACGCTGCTGAAGCCGCGTGCTTTGATGTCGTCCGCGGTAATCGTATAGGTGGGCGTGGCCGTCTGGATCTGCGCATTGTTGATCAGCGATCCGCTGACCACCACGGTATCGAGCCTTTTGGCCTGCTTTTCACCGGCAGTTGCAGACCCGGTTTTCGTATCGGTATCAGTGGTCTGCGTGTCGGTGTTCGCTGACTGGCTGTCGCCCTGTGCCTGGCTTGGCGACGGCTGGACCGCGGCATATGAAACCGAGACAGCACCGAACGCCAAAGCTGCCACGACGGCAACCGTAAGCTTAGATTTCAGCATGGTGTTCCCCTAGCTTGAGTACTTGGACTCACGCGTAGATGCGGCTCCGCCAAACCGCTTCCTTATCTTCCCGGATCTTGCTCACGCCCTGACGCGGCGGCGGACCGGCTCCCCACAGGATGACCTGCTTGGCCTCTGTTTAACACAGACATCACTTTTGGTACAGCAAATTAGCCACGTAAAATCATGTAGTTACGTACTTTTTTGCGATTCAAAACGCAATAATTTGCGCATCAAATCAACCGCCCGGCCTCCAGCTCCCGCTTCAGATACGCGTAATAGATCGGTGCCGCGATCAACCCCGCCAGCCCGAACGCGGCTTCCATCGCCAGCATCGCGACCAGCAGTTCCCAGGCGCGGGCGCGGATGCGGGTGCCGACGATGCGGGCGTTGAGGAAGTACTCGAGCTTGTGGATCAGCACCAGGAAGCCCAGCGCCGCCACACCCACCCACAGCGACACCGACAGCGCCGCGATGGTCACGGCGGTGTTGGAGACCAGGTTGCCGACCACCGGCAGCAGGCCGACCACGAAGGTCACCACCACCAGGGTCTTGGCCAGCGGCACGTGGATGCCCAGCAACGGCAGCGCCCCGAGCAGGAACACCGCGGTGAAGGCGGCGTTGATCAGCGCGATCCTGACCTGGGCGAACACGATGTCGTGGAACGCCCCGGCCAGCTGGCGGCAGCGCGCGCCCAGCGCCACCGCCAGCGGCCCGGATTCGTGCACCGGGCGGGTGCGGCTGAGCGCCACGATCGCGCCCAGCACCAGGCCGATGATCACGTGCACCAGGGCGCGCGCGGTTTCCTTGCCGGCCATCTGCAGCTTGCCGGCATGCTTGTGGGTGAGGTCGACCGCCATCACGCGCAGTTCGTAGACGCTGTCCGGCAGCCAGTTGGTCAGTGCCGCGGGCAATTGCTGGCGGGCCTTCTCCACCAGCGGCATCAGCTGCTGCTGCCACAGCAGGCCGGGATCGCCGAGTTCGTGGCGGAAGAAGCTCACCGCGCCCAGCGTGAGCAGGGTCAGCACGCCCACCACCACCACGCCGAGCGCGGCGACTACCAGCATCCGCGCGCGGTCGCCGGAAATGCGCCGGCCGAACAGCGGCGCGATCGACTGCACCAGTTCGTACACCAGCAGCCCCGCCAGCAGGGCCGGCAGCAGGCGCAGCCACAGCACCAGCAGCAGGGCGACGGCGGCCAGCACGATGCTGGAAAGGTAGGTGGCGCGAGGCGGCAGGAAACTCGGTTCCATGCGACATCCGTGGCGGTGGGGAATGCGCCGAGTCTGTCAGCAGCACGCCAAGGCCGCCAGCCTCGGCGCGGTGCCGGCTGTCATGCGCCGTGTCGTACACTCCGGCCCCGCGATAGCCAGACATCGAAGAACCATGTCCCGATCCCTCCCGGCGCTGCTGGGCGCCTTCCTGCTGCTGGCCGGCTGCGCCAGCGTTTCCCATGGACCGGCCGCGCCGACCGCCCTGCCGCCGCCGGCCGCGCAGGTCCCCGCCGTCCCGGCCGACGACAACCTGAACGCGGTGGCCTGGGCGCAGACCGCGATCGAGCACGACCTGATCTACCTCGAGACCTACCGCTCGGCCCAGGCGCAGCTGCTCGCCGCGCTGCGCGATCCCGCCTGGGACGCGCTGCCCGCCGCCGACCGCGTGGCCCCGGCACGCGGCCTGAAGCCGGCCGTGGTGCTGGACATCGACGAGACCGTGCTGGACAACTCGCCCTACCAGGCGCGCCTGGTCCGCAGCGGCGGCGAATACAACGAGGCCGACTGGGCGGCCTGGTGCAAGGAGGAACGCGCCCGCGCCCTGCCCGGCGCGGTGGCGTTCACGCAGTTCGCGGCCAGCCACGGCATCGCGGTGATCTACATCTCCAACCGCGACCAGAGCCTGGACCAGGCCACCCTGGCCAACCTGCGCAAGGCGGGTTTCCCGGTGTCGGGGCCGGACGCCTTCCTCGGCCTGGGCACCTTCGTGCCGGGCTGCGAGCAGGACGGCACCGAGAAGAGCTGCCGGCGCCAGCTGATCAGCCGCAAGTACCGCGTGCTGATGCAGTTCGGCGACCAGCTCGGCGATTTCGTCAGCGCCGTCGCCAACACCGACGCCGCCCGCGCCGAGGCCGCGGCACCCTACATGGAATGGATCGGCCGCCGCTGGTTCGTGCTGCCCAACCCCACCTACGGCGCCTGGCAACCGGCCCTGTTCGGCAACGACTGGCGCGCGCCGCGCGAGGAGCGCCGCCGGCGTACCATTGACGCACTCCGTTATCAATAAATCCTTTGAAAACATTGAACTTCGACCCAACACATAAAGTATTGCCTTAGATTTTACAACTGGGTAACATCTCCCCCGCCGATCCTGCCCACCGCCCTCCGGCGTCGCAGGCAAGGCCATTTCCCTTCCGGCACTGCCGGCATGAACCCCGCGCGGCAAGCCTGCCCGTGGGGTTTTCTTTGGGCGCCGCCGCCCTTACCCTCCGCCCGTCATCGCACCCGTCCGGGTGCCACATCCCGCCGGCGCCCCAGGCGCCCCCTGCCGCGAGATCTCCCATGCGATTCCCTGCCCTGCACCGCTTCCTGTTGCCGTTCGCCGCCGCGCTGGCGCTGGCCGCCTGCCACCACCAGAACGCCGCCGAGACCTCCGGCGGCAGCACGCCGGAAGCCGCCGTGCAGGAATCGGCCCAGCTGATCCGTGACGGCGACTTCAACGGCTTCTGGAAGCACGCGCTGCCGCCGGCGGACTACGCCACCATGCGCGCCGACTGGAGCGAGCTCCGCCCGGCGGACCGGCCGATCAGCCCGGCCGACCGCGCCCGCTTCGAACAGGCCATGCGGCAACTCACCGCGCCGGACGCGGAGAAGACCCTGTACGCCGAACTGAAGCCCAAGCTCCAGCAGATGGAAAAGCAGTACAAGGACCAGATGCCGGTGATGATCGGCATCGGCCAGGCCATCGCCGGCACCGCCATCGCCCAGTCCAAGACCCTCAGCGAGGGACAGAAGAAGCAGGCCAACGACGTGCTGGCCACCCTGCTGCCGTGGGCGCAGCAGGCCCCGTGGTTCGACCAGGACAAGGCCCGGCAGGCCGTCGACGCGCTGGTGGCCACCGCCCGCCAGCTCGACCTGAAGACCCCCGACGAACTGCGCACCCTGGGCTTCGACGACGCCATGAAGAAGTACGGCGAAGCCTTCGGCGGACTGAAGAAGCTGCTGGCGATCTACGGCCTGTCGATCGACGACACGCTGGATTCGGTGAAGGCCACCACGGTCTCGGTGGAACATGGCCAGGCCCACGTGCAGATCGCCTACACCCTGCTCGGCAAGCCGCTGACCGCCGACGCGCAGATGATGCTGGACCATGGCCGTTGGTACGACGCGGCGCTGGTGCGGAGCGTGCGCCAGGCGCACGAACGGGCGCAGCAGAGCCGGGCCGCCGCCGCGGCCAGTGCGGCCGCTCCCGCGCATGCCGCCAGCATCGCGCCCGCCGCAGGCAGCAGCGCCGCCGCGCCGGCGAGCGCCGGCAGCGTGCGGGCGCCGGCCAAGGCGCCGGCGCAGCACTGATCCCCGGCCCTGCCGGTACAATGCGCCGATGCCGATGCCGAACATGATGACCGCGGACAGCCCCGCGCGCAGCCGCACGCCCTGGTGGTTCCGGGCCGCCGGATACCTGCTGGAGCCGTGGGTGCGCATCCGCCGCGAGCCGGCCGAGCCGGCCGGCCTGCTCAAGGCCGGCGCGCCGGTGTGCTACGTGATCGAGCGCGACGGCTTCTCCGACGCGCTGATCCTGGAGCGCGCCTGCCGCGAGGCCGGCCTGCCCAGCCCGATGCAGCCGCTGGCCGGCACGCGCCGGCGCCGCTCGGTGTTCGCGCTGGCCCGCCGCGACGGCCGCCTGCTCGGGCGCAACCGCCACCGTTCGCCGAACGAGCCGCTGGGCCAGCTGGCCCGCGCGCTGGAGGCCGACCCGGAGCGCGACATCCAGATCGTGCCGGTGTCGATCTACGTGGGCCGCGCCCCGGGCCGCGAATCCGGCTGGTTCAGCGTGCTGTTTTCCGAGAACTGGGTCGTGGTGGGCCGTTTCCGCCGCCTGCTGGCGGTGCTGCTGAACGGGCGCGACACGGTGGTGCACTTCTCCGCCCCGGTCTCGCTGCGCGCGGTGCTGGACGAGGGCGGCGACGTACGCCCGGAGCGCTTCGCGCGCAAGATCGCGCGCGTACTGCGCACCCACTTCCGGCGCATCCGCGCGGCGGTGATCGGGCCCGACCTCTCGCACCGGCGCACCGTGGTCGATTCGGTGCTCAACGCCGAGCCGGTGCGCGCCGCCATCGCCGCCACCGCGGCGAAGGAGAAGATCAGCCACGCCAGGGCCTGGCGCAACGCGCACAAGCTCATGCTGGAGATCGCCGCCGACTACTCGCACCCGGTGGTGCGCTCGGCATCGCTGCTGCTCAGCAACTTCTGGAACAAGCTGTACGACGGCATCACCATGCACCACTTCGACAAGGCCCGCGCCGTCGCGCCCGGCCACGAAGTGGTCTACGTGCCCAGCCACCGCAGCCACGCCGACTACCTGCTGATGAGCTACCAGCTGCACATGTCGGGCGTGGTGCCGCCGCACATCGCGGCGGGCGTGAACCTCAACCTGCCGCTGATCGGCCCGTTCCTGCGCCGCGGCGGCGCGTTCTTCCTGCGCCGCACCTTCAAGGGCAACGCGCTGTACTCGGTGATCTTCAACGAGTACGTGGCCCAGCTGATCGACCGCGGCGTGCCGATGGAGTATTTCATCGAGGGGGGCCGCTCGCGCACCGGCCGCCTGCTGGCGCCGCGCGCCGGCATGCTGGTGATGACCGTGCGCGCCTTCCTGCGCGCGCCGCGCCGTCCGGTGCTGTTCCAGCCCGTCTACATCGGTTACGAGAAGCTGATGGAGGGCAAGAGCTATGCCGGCGAGCTGTCCGGCAAGCCGAAGGAGAAGGAATCCCTGCTCGGCCTGCTGAAGGGCCTGAAGGTGCTGCGCCAGCGCTACGGCCACGTGGCGCTGAACTTCGGCGAGCCGATCGAGCTGAACCCGCTGCTGGACGAGGCCGCCGCCGACTGGCGCAGCGTCAGCGGGGATCCCGACGCCAGGCCGGAATGGCTGAACGGCGTGGTCGACCGCCTGGCCGAGAAGATCCAGGTCAACATCAACCGCGCCGCCGACGTGAACCCCATCAACCTGCTGGCGCTGGCCCTGCTGGCCACGCCCAAGCACGCGATGGCCGAGAACGACCTGCTGGCGCAGTTGGAGCTGACCAAGGCCCTGCTGGAGGAGCTGCCGTACTCCGACCGCGTCACCCTGACCCCGATGGACCCGGCCGCGATCGTCGCCTACGGCGAGCAGATGGGCTGGATCCGCCGCGTGGCGCACCCGCTGGGCGACGTGCTGGTGGCCGACGACGAGCCTGCGGTGCTGCTCAGCTATTTCCGCAACAACGTGCTGCACCTGGTCGCCACCGCGGCCTGGGTGGCCTGCTGCTTCCTCAACAACCGGCGCATGACGCGGGCCTCGATCCTGCGCCTGGGCCGGATCATCTACCCGTTCATCCAGGGCGAGCTGTTCCTGCCCTGGGACGAGGACGGCTTCGCCGCGCAGCTGCAGGCCACCATCGACTTCTTCGTGCGCCGCGGCCTGCTGGAAACCGCCAGCGAGGGCCGCGTGCTGGAGCGCGGTCCCGGGCAGGACGACGCCGCGTTCCGACTCAAGGTGATCGCACGCAGCCTGATCCAGGCCTTCGAGCGCTACTACATTGCCATCGCCGCATTGGCCAAGCACGGCCCGCACGCAATCACCGCGGCCGAGCTGGAGAAGGCCTGCACGCTCACCGCGCAGCGGCTCAGCCTGCTCAGCGAGCAGACCGCGCCCGAGTTCTTCGACAAGGCGCTGTTCCGCGGCTTCATCCAGAAGCTGCGCGAGCGCGGCGTGATGTGGACCGACGACGACGGCAAGCTCGACTACGACAGCGCGCTGGAGGACATGGTGCGCGACGCACGGGTGATCCTGGCGCGCGAGATGCGCCACTCCATCCTCAAGATCACCGGCGGCGAAGAGCGGGAATCGCCGCGACCCGCGGCATCCGCCGCCGAGCCCGAAGCCACCGGCACGGAACTGCACGAGCGGCACGTGGAGGCCGAGCGGCAGGAACACGCCGCCGACGCCGAGCGCAGGCACTGACTCTGAAGCCCCTCTCCCGCTTGCGGACGCGGGGAAGGGCCATGGATGGCCCTGCTTTGAGGAGCGAGGAAGAGGAATTGGGGAGAGGGCGCGGCAACGCCGCCACGCCCCGCTCCGCCCGCACCTCTCCCGGCTGCCGCCACCCTCTCCCACGAGTGGGAGAGGGATGCACTCGGAAGCGCCCGGCTCAGCGCGCCGTGCCCGTGCCTTGCCCCAGCAGCGTGCCGTTCACCACGGTGCCGTACAGCGACTGCGGCGTGTCGTGGTATTTCGCGCGCGTGGCCTGCACCGAGCCTTCGTAGCGCGGGTCCTGCGGGCGCTCGTGGGCGTCCATGAAGTACGCCACGTCCCAGGCGTCCTGGTCGCTCAGCGTATCGCCCCGGCCCAGCGGCATGTTGGCCTTGATGAAGCCCGCCGCGTTGTTCACCTGGTGCATGCCCGCGCCCCAGTTGAACGAACCCGGCCCCCACAGCGGCGGAAACACCGTGCGACCAGCCACCCGCTGACCCTGGCCATCGGCGCCGTGGCATAGCGCGCAGTCGCGCTTGAACACCGTCTCGCCGCGCGCGTAATCGGGCGCCTGCGCCGGCCGGGGCAGCTTCGGATAGCCGCGCCCGGGCAACGCCTTGCCCACCGGCGCACCCTGCGACAGCCAGTAGGCGTAGCTTTCCAGCGCCACCAGCACCGGGTCGCCGGCCGGCGGCGCCTTGCCGTTCATGCTGAAGCGGAAGCAGCCCTGCAGGCGCTCGGCGAAGGTGTTCACGTGGCGGTTCTTGCTGCGGTACGCGGGATACATCGGCCACGCGCCCCACATCGGCGCGGCGTTCGCCAGCCGGCCGGCGTCGAGGTGGCAGTTCTCGCAGCTCAGGTGGTTGCCCACCCAGGCGGCGGCATACTTGTCCGGCTCGAGGAAGATCTTCCGGCCCAGTTCCACCTGCTTGCCGAAGTCGTCGTCAGGAATGGCGGAGTCCGGCGGCGGCGTGAAAGCGATCGCCTTGGGCGCGGCCTTTGCCTGCCGGGTAGACGACGACGCCGATGCGGCGGCGCTTGCCGCCGAGACCGGCGCCGCGGGCGGAGCCGGCTGTCCGTCGCGGCCGCAACCGGCCAGCAGCATGAGCAGCACGGATGCGGCGGCCAGTTGCCGGCCGGGTTTCGCGAAGACGGGCGTCATGGCTGCTGTCCTCCCGCGACGGGCTGCGCGGCGTACCACGCACTGACCGCCGCGATGTCGGCCTCGTCGAGCTTGCCGGCCACCGCCTGCATCAGCTGCAGCGGATCGTTGCGGCGCATGCCCTTCTGCCAGGCGTGCAACTGGTTGGCGATATAGACGGCCGATTGCCCGGCCAGCGGCGGGAAGTGCCCGCCCACGCCGACGCCACCGGGTCCGTGGCATTGCCCGCACCCCGGCAGGCCGTGCGACCAGCGCCCACGCGTGGCGAGCCGTTCGCCCAGCGCTTCCTGCCGTGGATCCGTCACCGGTGTTGTCGACATGGCCGGCACCGGCAGCTTGCTGTAGTACGCCGCCAGTGCGGCGCGCTCGTCTTGGCTCAATCCCGCCGCCACCGGCTGCATGGTGGCGTTGCGGCGCGTGCCATGGGCGAAGTCGTCGAGCTGCTTGAGCAGGTAGGCCGACGGCAAGCCCGCCAGGCGCGGGAAGCCCGCCGCCGGCTGGCCGCCGCCGTCGGCGTTGTGGCAGGCCGCGCACGGCGCCACGCCGCGGCCGTTGCCCTGGCGCGCGATGGTCGCGCCGTCGGGCGTGCCGGCCGACGCGGCGCCGGCGAGCAGCAGTCCGGCGAGGCCGGCGATCCACGGCGCCGCCTTCATGGCCGCGGCGGCTGGAAGCCGTACTTGCGGTATACCGCCTGCGCGGCGGGCGACTGCATGAAGGCGAAGAAATCCTTCGCCGCCTGCGGGTGCGGCGCGTCCTTCATGCGCGCGGCGGTGTAGGTGGCCACCGCGTTCTGCGCCGCGGGAATCGCCACCGTCTCCACCGGGTGGTGCAGGATATGCTGCTGGAAATACGCCTCGGTGGCCCATACCGGGGCCGCGTCGGACTCGCCCTGCAGCACGCGCAGCGGTGACTGGCGGTGGTGGATGTGGGTGAGGAAGGTGCTGCCGTCCTTGACCTTGGTCACCATCACGGCGTGGTCCAGCGCCTCGCCGCCGGCCTTGCGGTAGCTGGCCTCGATCTGCTTCGCAATGCCTTCCCATGCAGGGTTGGGCATGCTTACGCGCACCTCGGGCCGGGCCAGGTCCTGCAGTCCTTCGACGTGCTTCGGGTTGCCCCTGGCGACCAGGATCGCCAGCGGGTTGCGCGCGTAGTCGGCGGTGGCGGCGAACCAGTGGTGCTCCTTCTGCCGCGCGGCGATGGCGCCCTTGCCGGCGGTGTAGATGTCCGGCTTCAGCGCGATGCGCAGGTTGCCCATCACCAGCGAACCCGTCTCGATCTGCTTCGCCAGGATCCCCGGCGGCAGCGTCTCGACGTAGATGCGCGTGTACTGCGGATAGGCCTGCTTGAACGCCGCCACCAGGTCGTGCACCACCATGAACTGGTTGCCGGCGAAGAACACGGTGAGCTGCGGATCGACCACGTCGCCGTGCAGGTCGGCGATCGCGTCCACCGGCGGCACGCTGAAGTGCTCGCCGCCGGCGGGCGGCGGGTTCCACGGCGGCAGGTAATCGGCCTGGCCGGCGGACGCGCCGGCGCAGGCGGCGGCCAGCACGCCGGCCAGCAGCGCGCGGCGCCAGCGGGGAGCGGCATGCCTCGCCATCGTCCGCCCCCTCACAGCGGCATCAGGGCGTAGCCCTGCTGTTCCAGTTCGGTGATGGTGGTGAGCGCGGACAGCGCCACGTCCACGTCCTTCGCCACCCAGTCGTCCTGGAAGTGGTTCTCGGCCACCGCCTGCCCGCACACCGCCACGGTGACGCCGGCCTTGCGCAGCTGCGCGATCACCGGCAGGTTGGGATTGGCCGTGCCGAACTTCGCGCGGTAGTGCGCGTCGTCCAGCACCAGCGCGGTGGCCGGCCCGTAGGCGATGGCGACGAACTTCAGGTGGTCCAGCGGCACGCCGGCCGCGGCGTACAGGTTCACCGTGCGGGCCACGCGTTCCAGCGCGGGATTGACCTGGTCCGGCTTGCCCGGCTTGGTCATGCCGAACACCACCTTGTAGGTGGCATTGCGGTCGGGCTGGAAGGCCGCGTGCGGCAGCGGGTGGAAGTTGCCCGCGGCGGTGATCGCCTGCGCCGGCGCCGCGGCGGCGGCAGCGCCCAGCAGCAGGCCGAGCGCGCCGACGAGGAGGGGAATGGGACGGTTCATACGGGCTTCCTCCGGTGAAGGTTCGTGACGTGGGCGCAACGCTACGCCCGCGGCACCGATAAGGCCACTTCATGTTCCGTATACGGCGCATAAGAACGCCTTATCCCCCTCGCCGATCCTGTAGCATGCGCCCCATGAGCGAGCAGCAAACCACCCATTTCGGCTTCCGCGACGTGCCCGTCGCCGAGAAACAGAAGCTGGTCGGCCAGGTGTTCACCTCGGTCGCGCGCAACTACGACCTGATGAACGACCTGATGTCGTTCGGCATCCACCGCCTGTGGAAGCGCCACTTCGTGGCGGTGAGCGGCGTGCGCAAGGGCGACCGCGTGCTGGACCTCGCCGGCGGCACCGGCGACATCGCTGCCCTGCTCAAGCCGGTGGTGGGCGAGGATGGCGAGGTGGTGGTGGGCGACATCAACGCCGCCATGCTCGGCGTGGGCCGCGACCGGCTCACCGACCGCGGCCTGGTCGGCGGCCTGCGCTGGGCCCAGCTCAACGCCGAATGCCTGCCGTTCCCGGACAACTCGTTCGATGCGGTGACCATGGCCTTCGGCCTGCGCAACGTCACCGACAAGGACAAGGCGCTGGCCGACATCTGCCGCGTGCTCAAGCCCGGCGGCCGCGCGCTGGTGCTGGAGTTCTCGCGCGTGCAGAGCGAGCTGTTCGGCAAGCTCTACGACTTCCACTCGTTCAAGGTGCTGCCGAGGCTGGGCCGCCTGTTCGCCGGCGACGCCGACAGCTACCAATACCTGGCCGAGTCGATCCGCAAGCATCCCGACCAGGAGACGCTGAAAGGGATGATGGAGCGCGCCGGCTTCGGGCGGGTGGAGGTGCGCAACCTCAGCCACGGCATCGTGGCCATGCACAGGGCGTACAAGCTCTAGCCACCCGCAGGTCCGCCGCAAAGCACGAAGGTACGAACCCGCCCGGCGCGATGGCCTCCTCTCCCCTCCGGGGAGAGGATTGAGGTGAGGGGCGGGTGCTCGCGGAAGCGCACAGCGAAGGCGCGCTCCGGTGCAGAACTCTCGCGAGGTTGCCCCCTCACCCCGGCCCTCTCCCCGGAGGGGAGAGGGAGAAAGGCCCTGCGCCTATGCGGAGCGACGCAAATCCTCCAGCCATACGCCCGCGCGCCGTGCCTCGTCCTCGTGCTCCGGGTCGCGCCAGGACTCGGCCAGCGCGGCGGCGTACCACTCGCACATCGCGGGCAGGTCGAGCAGGCGTTGCGCGTAGGCCATCGACGCTTCGTCCAGCACCAGGCCGTAGCTCTGGATGCGGAACGCCACCGGCGCGTAGAACGCATCCACCGCGGTGAACGCGGTGCCGGCCAGGAACGGGCCGCCGAAGCGCGCCAGTCCCTCGTTCCACAGCTCGCCGAGGCGGGCGATGTCCTTGCGCAGAGCCGCGTCCGGCGCGTCGACGCGCACGCGCACGCCGCAGTTCATCGTGCACACGCTGCGCAGCGCGGGGAAGCCCGAGTGCATCTCCGCCGCCGCGCAGCGCGCCCAGGCGCGCGCGGCGGCGGCGGCCGGCCATGCGCCGGGATGGCGCTCGGCGAGGTATTCGGCGATCGCCAGCGAGTCCCACACCGTGACGTCGCCGTCGCGCAGGCACGGCACCTTGCCGGTGGGCGAGAACGCCCGGAACGCGTCCCAGCTCGCGCCCGCGCCGCCGGCGAACGGCACCAGCGTCTCGGCGAACGGGATGTCCAGCGCGCGCATCAGCACCCAGGGCCGCAGCGACCACGAGGAGTAGTTCTTGTTGGCGATATGAAGCTCGTACATCCTGGTTCCCCTTCTCGATGGATGGATCGTGCTCACGGCGTCTTGCACGCCCCGGCAGCCTGCACCGCCGCCGGCGCCACGGTACGCCGCCGCGCGTTCGCCAGCACCACGCCGCCGATCACGATGGCGCCGCCCGCCAGCACCACGACGCCGGGAATCTCGTGCAGCCACAGCCAGCCGATCGCGATGGCGATCGGCGGCGACAGGTAGATGAAGCTGGATACCCGCGACGCGCTGGCGCGGTGCACCGCGAGATTCCACGCCAGGTAGCCCACGAAGCTGGGCGCGATGCCCAGCCACAGCAGCGCGGCGGCATGCGGCCACGGCGCCGCGGCCAGCGCCCACGGCAGCCGCCAGCCGAACGGCAGCGTGGCCAGGGTGCCGGCGAAGAAGGTGCAGGCGGTGACGACGAGCGTGCCATGGCGTGCGAACAGCGGCTTCTGTCCCACGAAGTAGACCGCCGAGGCGAGCACGCAGACCAGCACCAGCAGCGCCTTCGGATCGGCCTCCACGCGCTGGCCGCTGGCCAGCACCACCATGACCGTGCCGGCCAGCGCCACGCCCAGCCCGACCCAGGTGCGCAGGCCCAGCCGCTCGCGCAGCCACAGCGCCGACACCGCCGCGGTGGCGGCCGGCACCAGCGAGATGATGATCGCCGCGGTGCCGCTGGCGATGCGCGTTTCCGCGTAGTTCAGGCAGACGTGGTAGACGGTCAGGCCGACCACGCCGAGCAGCGCCAGCCGCGGCCAGTCGCGCCATGCCGGCAGCGGCACGCGCCGGATCGCCAGCAGCGCCGCGAAGCACAGCGAGGCGATCAGCAGCCGCGCCAGCGCCACCTCGCCCGGGGTGAACGAAGGCAGCGCGTAGGCGATCGCGGCGTAGGCCGACGACCAGGTGAGCAGGGCGACGGCAATGGCGAGCAGCGCGCCGCCGTCGAGGCGCTCGGTGGGACTCATGCAGGTGGATTCCGCTGGGTGGGGGACGTGCGCATCCTAGTCTTGGCCCGAGGGCCGCGGAATAATGGATCGACATGCCGACGCGCGGTTTCGCCGTCGATCGAAACATCGCCCGAGGATTCCGACCTTGGTTTCGAAACCCGAACTGGACCACAAGGACTGGCAGATCCTGGAGGCCCTGCAGCACGACGCGCGCCTGGGCTACGCCGAGCTGGGACGCACGGTGCGGCTGTCCGCGCCGGCGGTGGCCGAGCGCGTGAAGCGGCTGGAGGAGGCCGGCGTCATCGCCGGCTACCGCGCGGTGGTGGAGCCGAAGCGGCTGGGCTACGCCATCGACGCGATGGTGCGGCTGCGCTGCGACGGCGGCATCTGCGCCCGCATCGGCCAGCACGTGGCGGACATCCACGAGGTGCTCGACTGCCGCCGCCTGGCCGGCGAGGACTCCGCCCTGCTGCACGTGGTGGCGATGTCCATCGCGCACCTGGAAAGCGTGCTCGACCGGCTGCTGAAGATCCATCCCAGCGTCAGCACGACCACCCTGGTGGTGCTGCAGTCGCCGCACACCCGGCGCCCGATCACCCGCGCGATGTGGGACGCGGCGCGCGCGCTGTCGCACGATTGAATGCCGGTGCGCGGCGCCTGCGTGGCATGCAGGCGCCGCGCGCATCCGGTACTTTTGCCGGACGCGCCGGTCCGTCGCCTCCGCACATACTGCCGGCCCGCCCTTCGCCATCGACGCCCGCCATGACCGAGAAAAAGCCGCCCACCACCGACGCCACTCACGCCACCGAGGCTCCCGCGGACCCCGCGCGCCGGCGCCTGCTCGGCGGCATGGCGCTGGCCGGCGCCGCGCTGGCCGCCGGCGGTTGCCAGCGGCAGGACGCGACGGGCAAGACCGCCGCCTCCGCGGCTGCCTCCGCCGCCACGCCGCGCGACGAGGCCGCGTTCGACGCCGCGCTGCGCGAGCACATCCGCCACGTGGTGGTGATCTACGCCGAGAACCGCAGCTTCAACAACCTGTTCGCCGACTTCCCCGGGTTGCAGAGCCCGCTCTCCGCGCTGAAGCCCGAGCAGTACCGCCAGCTCGACCGCGATGGCACGCCGCTGGCCACGCTGCCGCCGATCTGGCGTGGACTGGTGCCGCACGAGCAGGTGGTGAACCACCGCACCTGGCAGATCGGCGAGGACGCCATCACCGGCCTGCCCAACGCGCCGTTCGCACTGGCCGCGCCGGACGGCACGCCGCTGCCGCACGGCGTGGTCACGCGCGACCTGTGGCACCGCTTCTACGAGAACCAGCGACAGATCAACGGCGGCCGGAACGACGGCTTCGTCGCCTGGGGCGACAGCGGCGCGCTGGTGATGGGCCACTACGGCGACAGCGCCGGCAACCTGCGCCTGTGGCGGCTGGCGCAGCAGTACACCCTCTGCGACAACTTCTTCATGGGCGCCTTCGGCGGCTCCTTCCTCAACCACCAGTACCTGGTGGCCGCGCAGCCGCCGTTCTACCCGCACGCCGACCAGGGCCCGGCGAAATTCCAGATCGCGCGGCTGGAGGGCGACGACCCTGCCGGCATCGTGCTGAAGCTGGCCGGGGATTCGCCCGCCAGCGCGATGCAGGGCCGCCCCAAGGCCGCCGGCCCCAGCGCGCTCACGCCGGACTTCTGGGCGGTGAACACGATGGGCCCGGCCTACGCGCCGGCCTTCACCCGCGACCCGGCCAACCCGGCGCTGGCCGATCCCAACGACTACGGCACGCTGCCGCCGCAGGAGCACGCCACCATCGGCGACCGGCTCAGCGCCAAGGGCATCGACTGGGCGTGGTACGCCGGCGGCTGGCAGATGGCGCTGGACGGCCACGGCGACGAGGGCCTCAGCGCCGAGTTCCCGCCAAGCCCCAACTTCCAGGTGCACCACCAGCCATTCAACTACTTCAAGTCGTTCGCGCCCGGCACCGCGGCGCGCACGCAGCACCTGCGCGACGGCGGCACCGGCGAAACCGCGAACACCAACCGCCTGCTCGCCGACATCGCCGCCGGCACGCTGCCCGCGGTGACCTTCTACAAGCCGCAGGGCGACCTCAACCTGCACGCCGGCTATTCCGACGTGGAGGCGGGCGACCGCCACATCACCCAGGTGGTCGATGCCCTGCGGAAAAGCCCGCTGTGGCCGCAGACCCTGGTCGTCATCACCGTGGACGAGAACGGCGGCTGGTGGGACCACGTGGCACCGCCCAGGGGCGACCGCTGGGGGCCGGGCACGCGCATCCCCGCGCTGGTCGTGTCGCCGCACGCCAAACGCGGGCACGTGGAGCACACGATCTACGACACCGGCTCGATCCAGCGCTTCCTCAACCGCCGCTTCGGGCTGGAACCGCTGCCCGGCATCGTGATGCGCGACAAGGCGATGGTCGCCGCCGGCGGCAAGGCGCCGGGCGACCTCACCGAGACGCTGCAGTTCGGCGCCTGACCCCCTCCCGACCTCCCCCTGCAAGCAGGGGGAGGCGTCCACCCCGCCACCGGCCGGACATCTCCCTCCCCTGCCTGCAGGGGAGGGCCGGGGAGGGGTAAGGCTTTTCCCGCCCCACCCGGATCCCCGCCATGCGCGAGCTGTACCCCGAGATCGAGCCCTACCGCACCCACCGCCTCGCGGTGGACGCGCGCCACACCCTGCACGTCGAGGAATGCGGCAACCCCGGCGGCCTGCCGGTGGTGTTCCTGCACGGCGGGCCCGGCGCGGGGCTGTCGCCCTACCACCGCCGCTTCTTCGACCCGGCGCGCTGGCGCATCGTGCTGTTCGACCAGCGCGGCGCGGGCCGGTCCACGCCCTTCGCCGACCTGGTGGACAACACCACCGCGCACCTGGTGGCCGACATCGAGGCGATCCGCGAGATGCTCGGCATCGAACGCTGGGCGGTGTTCGGCGGCTCGTGGGGTTCCACGCTGGCGCTGGCCTACGCCCAGGCGCATCCGGAGCGCGTGCTCGGCCTGGTGCTGCGCGGCATCTTCCTCGCCCGCGACGAGGAACTGCGCTGGTTCAACGAGATGGACGGCGGCGCGCGCTTCATCTTCCCCGAGCGCTGGGCGCGCTTCCGCGACTTCATTCCCGCGGCCGAGCGCGGCGACATGATCGAGGCCTACTGGCGCCGCCTCGACAGCGACGACGAGGCCACCCGCCTCGCCGCCGCGCAGGCGTGGAGCGCCTACGAGGGCGGCAGCACCACGCTGCGGCACGACCCCGACGGCGCCGGCGACTTCGCCGACCCGCAGGCGGCGCTGAGCGTGGCGCGGCTGGAGGCGCACTACTTCCGCCACCGCATGTTCCTGGAACCGGACCAGCTGCTGCGCGGCGTGCCGGGGATCCGCCGCATCCCCGCCACCCTCGTGCACGGCCGCTACGACATCATCTGCCCGGTGAAGACCGCCATCGACCTGCACGAGGCATGGCCGGAAGCGGAGCTGCGCATCGTGCTGGCCGGCCACAGCGCCGCCGATCCGGCCATCGTGGACGCGCTGGTGCAGGCCACCGACCACCTGGCCGACCGCCACGCCTGAACTTCCCGCGCAAGCAGCGGATGGCGGCCCGCGCGACGCGCATCGACACTGTGCGCTTCCCGCCACGGAGAACGTCATGCTCACCCTGTTCGACTACCCGCCCTCGCAGAACGCCTGGAAGGTGCGCCAGTTGCTGCACCACCTCGGCCGCCCGCACCACACGGTGCTGGTGAGCATCTTCGAGGGCGAGGGGCAGCACGCCGACTACCTGCGCATCAGCCCCACCGGCACGGTGCCGGCGATCCGGCTGGACGACGGCCGCACGCTGGCCGAGTCGAACGCGATCCTCGCGTACCTGGCCGACGGCACGCCCTACCTGCCCGCCGACGCGTTCGGCCGCGCCAAGGTGCAGCAATGGCTGCACTTCGAGCAGGAACGGGTGGAATCGGTGATCGGCACGCTGCGCCACTGGACGCTCACCGGCAAGCTGCCGCGCCGCCCGCCGGCGCTGGTCGACATGAAGCGTGCCGCCGCGCAGCGCACGCTGGCCATCCTCGAACGCGAACTGGCCACGCGCCCGTTCCTGGCCGGCGACGCCTACACCATCGCCGATATCGCGGTGTTCGCCTACGGCAGCCGCGCGGAGGAGGCCGGCCTGCCGCTGCGGCCCTGCCCGCAGGTCCGCGCGTGGATCGCGCGGGTGGAGGCGCAACCCGGCTTCCTCGCCGAGATGCACCCGTACAGCGAGGACCCGCACAGCGGCGGCGAACTGCCCTGATCCAGCCCGTCCGCGCGCAGCGGGCGGGGCGGCAAACGGCGGGGCGTCATGCCTGATCCGGCGGCGTGGCCGGCGGGGGCTTCTTCCGCCGGGCGCCGCCGGCGCGCGCCGGCCTGCGGGCGGCGGCGCCATCCGCGTCATGGCCGGCGACGGCGCCGCCGCCCAGTTGCTCCATCCACGTCAGCACGTCGACATAGGCGACGAAGTGCTGCAGGTAGCCCGGCGAGACATCGCGCATCAGCGTCATCGCGCGGCAGGTCAGCACGCTGGAATGCAGCGGGCCGGCGTCCTCCGGCAGCGCATCCAGGCACTGGCGCAGCAGGCTGTCGATGCGCAGGCGGCTCCACAATTGCTGGAACTCGTCCAGCACGGGCATCGGTGCCGCGTCGACGGCGACCGGCTTGCCGGTTTCAGCCGCCGGCGCCACCGGCGCATGGCGCGGAACGACGGCCAGCCGCGGCGCGTCGGCGAACCGCTCCAGCAGGCGCTTGAGCGGACTTTCGCCTGCATCGCGCGCGGGCTGCGCCACGGGCTGGCCGAGGCGGCCGGCGTAGGCCGTGGCCAGTTCCTGCAGGCGTGCCTCCAGCCGTTGCCGCACGGCGCCGCCGTGGCGCGCGGCGCGGCGCGCCAGCGCAACCATCAGGGCGAAGCGCAGCGGATCGACGCGATCGGCACCCTGCTCGCGCCAGGCGGCCAGCCGCGCGCGGACGTCGGGCTCAGCGCGCATCGACCTTGCCGTCGGCCTGGCGGTGCGGGATCGGGGCGATCTCCACGCGGCGGTTTTTCGCGCGACCGGCCTCGTCGGCGTTGGAGCCGACCGGCTGCTCGGCGCCGAACGCGGCGGCGAACACCGACGACGAAGGCACGCCGTCGGCGATCAGCGCACGGGTGACGGTGAGCGCGCGCGCGGCCGACAGCGCCCAGTTGTCGGCGAAGCGGGCGTTCGTCGCGCGCACCGGCTGGTTGTCGGTGAAGCCGCTGACCATCAGGATCTCGTCGCGCGCGGACAGGTAGTCGCGCAGCGGACCGGCGATGCTCTGCAGCAGCTCGCGCCCCCTGGGCTGCAGCTGGTCGGAGTTGAGCGCGAACAGCACGTTGCCGCTGATGCCGATGCGGCCGTCGACCATGGTCACGCGGCCGGCCGCCAGCGGCGCGGCCAGCGCCCGTTCCAGCATCCTGAGCCGGGCGGCTTCGGCCTGGCGCTGCCTCACTTCCGCGTCCAGGCGCTTGTGCAGTAGCAGCTGGGTGCCGATCACGCTGGCCAGCATCAGCACGAACACGCCCAGCAGCACCGACATCAGGTCGCCGAACGCGGCCCAGGTGGTGGCGCTGGATTCGGCGTCGAATTCGATCTCGTCGCTCATGCGCCTCAGGCCCCGGCGCCGTCGCGCGCGCGGGCCAGCTGCTGCAGCTCGCCGATGATCTGCTGCTGCGAGAGCATGCTCAGCTCGACCACCTCGCGCGCCTGCGCAACGTAATAGGCCAGCTGCTCGTCGCTGCGCGCCAGCGATTTCTCCAGCGCCGCCTCGATGCCCTGCAGGCGCTGGTTCAGCGCGTCGGCGGCCTGGCCGAACGACTGCACCGCCGCGCCGAACGCCTCGCCCAGGCTGGCCACTTCCGTCGCGCTGCCGGTGACGTGGGCGGCGGCCTCGTCGAGCCGGCCGGCCTCGTCCTCGATCCGTGCGGTGAAACGGCTGCCGACGCGCTCCAGCAGCTCGGCCGAGGTGGCGACCAGCGCGTCGATGGCGCTGCGCTGCTCGGTGGAGGCGTGGTTCACCGCGCCGAGCAGCGTTTCCACGGTCTCCAGCAGGCGGCCGCGCTCGTCCAGCATGGCGGTGTCGCGCACCATGCTGTCGGACAGCTTCTGCCGCAGTTCGGCCACCACCTCGGCCGCGGCGCGCGGCGCCTCGGCCGCGGCGTCGACCAGCCGCGCGATCCCGGCCAGGGTGTCGCGGGCATGCGCCTGCGCCTGTTCGCCCATGGCCTGCGCGGTCCTTTCCAGCGTGGCGCACACCTGCTGCTGGTGCGCGGCCACCCGTTCGCTGCCCTGCGCCCAGCGCCGGCCGAATTCGTCGGTCAGCGCGGCGAAGGCGTCGCGCCACTGCGCGAGGCGCGCGGCGTCGCGCGTTTCCAGCGCGTCCTGCAGCTCGCCGTGCGAACGTTGCAGCGACTGGATCATCACGTCACCGCGCGCGGCGAACGCCGACTGCAGTTCGCCATGCGCTTGCCGCAAGGCGTCGATCAACGCGCCGGAACGCTGCTCGAAGCCGGCCGAGGCGGATTCCCATGCCTGCTCGTTGCGCCGGGCCACGGCGTCGTGCGCCGCGTGCTGGCGGGCGAGCGCGCCGTCCCACGCCTCGGCGGTGCGGGCGGCGTGGTCCTCCAGCCGTCCGGCCACGCCGTCGACCAGCGCGGCCGAGCGCTGCTCGAAGGTGGCGGTGAACTGGTGCAGGGCCTGCCGCAGGTCGTCCGCCAGCGCCGCGTTGCCGCGCTGCTGCTCCGCCACGGCGGCGCTCCAGCTTTCGCGCGCCGCGCCGGCGGTGCCCTGCACCGCGGCGGCCAGGCCGTCGAGCTGCCTGCTCGCGGCCGCTTCGATGGTGGCGTGCAGGCGTCCGGACTGTTCGGCCAGCCCCGCCATGGTGGCATCCACCACCGGCCGCAACGCGGCGCCCACGGCGTCGGCCTGTTGCGCGATGCCGTCGTGCAGCGCGTGCTGCAGCGTCGTGGCCAGTTGGATGTAGGCGGCCTCGGTGTGCCGGAGGAAGGCCTGCTGGTCGGCGTGCAGGCGTTCGCCGGCAGCCTGCTGCTGGCGTTCCAATGTATCGGCCAGCGATTGCAGGCGCTCCACCAGCACCGGCATCAGGGCGCTCTGCTCCTGCAGCAGGCGGAACGTCTCGCGACGCTGCACCGCCGGCGAGTGTCGCCCCAGGTGCGCGGCGATGCCGGCGTCCAGCCGCTGCACGGCCCGGGTGCGCTCGCGCCGCAGCAGCGCCGACAGCAGCCCGAGCGCCGCCGAGCTCGACACGCCGGCGATGGAGGTGCCGAAGGCGAAGCCCAGGCCCTTGACCGGCGCGGCCAGCGAGCTGCGGATGGCTTCCAGGTCGGTGGCGCTTTCCAGCGCCAGGCCGGTGCCGCGCAGGGTGGCCATCATGCCCAGCAGGGTGCCGAGCATGCCCAGCAGCACCAGCAGGCCCACCAGGTAGGGCGTCAACGCCGGCGCGGGCAGGCCGGCGCGGGCGCCTTCGATGCGCAGCCGCACGCTGGTGCGCAGGCCCGGCGGCACCCGGTCGAGCCAGCCGCCCAGGTCGGCATCGGCCTGGTCGATCGATGGCAGCGCCCGCACCAGCGCGGCGGTGGCCTGGCCGTAGCGCAGCAGTTCGAGCGCGCCGGCGAGATAGCAGGCGGCGATCAGCGCGGCGACCGCGACGGCCAGCGGATGGTGGTCGAGGTAGCCGATGCCGACCCAGCCCACGACCAGCAGGCCGGCAAGGAACACGACGGGAACGAGGGGGTTTCTGGGCATGGGCGTTTATCGGTTGTGCAGCGCTGCAAGCAGGCCGTCGATGGGGTGGAAGCGGACCTCCAGTTCCGCCCGCAGCGCCATGCGCATGTCCTGGCGGAAGCGCGCCAGCCAGGGGCCGGCGGCGGGGGGCGCGTGGGTGTCGTCCGGCGCGTCGGCATCGCGCAGGCGCCGGTAGTGCAGGCCGAGCAGCTGGGGAACCCGGGCCAGCAGCATCAGTTCGTGCGGACCGAGCGTGGCTTCCATCACCGCGTCGACCTCGGCCAGCCGCGCTTTGGCCGGCGACTGGCCGGCGAGCATGTCGCGCAGCTGCCCGCGCAGCCGGCCGGTGGCCGCCTGCATCGCACGCTGGGCGGCCACGCAGTGCCGGCGGTAGGGCTGGTAGTCCGCGTCGGCATCGCCCTGCCCGGGCGGGGCCGGCTCGATCTCGGCATCGATCAGCTGCACCAGGGCGTGGCGCGCGTCCCCGGCGGCGCGGGCACCGTCGGAAGCGTCGCCGGAAGCCGCCGCGTCGTCCGCGGCAGCGGCAGGCCCGCCGTCCAGCGTGCGCGACAGGGCCAGGGCGCGGCTCCAGTCGAACCACTGGGCCAACCGCTCGGTCAGCACCGGCGGCGTGCGCGGGAGGTCGGCGTCGCCGAGGCGGGCCAGCAGGCGAATGAACGCCGGGCCCAGCACGGGCGCCCGTGTGGAAGCTTTCGCCATGGATCCAGACTGAAAAGGGTCCATTTTACATGGCGGCCCGCATCGGCCGCCTCTGCGCGCGCCAGCGGGCTGTGCCGGTTCAGCAAAGTGGCCGGCGGCAGGCGGTGGCATACTGCGCGTTTCCGTTTCCCGCCGGAGCCGCTGCATGCGCCTGTACCCCGCCCTCGTCCTTGGCGCCCTCGTGCTGCCGCTGGCCGCCTTCGCCAACGACCCGCACTCCTACGCCCAGCCCGACCAGGTGGTGGTCACCCACCTCGACCTGGACCTGAAGGTCGACTTCCCGCACAAGCAGCTCGACGGCCGGGCCACCCTGACGCTGGACTGGAAGAACCCGCAGGCCACCACCCTGGTGCTGGACACGCGCGACCTGAAGATCGCCTCGGTGGAAGCGGTGGACGCGGGCGGCGGGACGCACGCGCTGAAGTACGCGCTGGCGCCGGCCGACAAGGAACTCGGCAGCAAGCTCACCATCCAGGCGCCGCGGCGCCCGCACGAGGTGCGCATCGCCTACGCCACCTCGCCCGACGCCTCCGGCCTGCAGTGGCTGCCGCCCGCGCAGACGGCGGACAAGAAGGCGCCCTTCATGTTCTCGCAGTCCGAGTCGATCCACGCGCGCTCGTGGGTGCCGCTGCAGGACTCGCCGGCGATCCGCTTCACCTACGACGCCCACGTCACCGCGCCGAAGGACATCCGCGTGGTGATGAGCGCGCTCAACGACGCGAAGCATCCGCTCGACGGCGACTTCCGCTTCGACCAGCCCCACCCGATCCCGTCCTACCTGCTCGCGATCGCCGCCGGCGACATCGCGGTGCGCGAGACCGGGCCGCGCTCGGCGGTGTACGCCGAGCCCAGCGTGGTGGACAAGGCCGCGCGCGAGTTCGCCGACACCGAAAAGATGATCGAGACCGCCGAGTCGCTGTACGGCCCCTACCGCTGGGGCCGCTACGACCTGCTGGTGCTGCCGCCCTCGTTCCCCTACGGCGGCATGGAAAACCCCGACATGACCTTCGCCACGCCGACGATCATCGTGGGCGACAAGAGCCTGGTCAGCGTGATCTCGCACGAGCTGGCGCACTCCTGGTCGGGCAACCTGGTGACCAGCGCCGCGTGGCGCGACATCTGGCTCAACGAAGGCTTCACCACCTACGTGCAGGGCCGCATCACCGAGGCGCTGTACGGCAAGCGCCAGGCCGACGAGGAAACCCTGCTGGCGATCCGCGCGCTGCAGAAGGGCATCGGCACGATGCCCGCCAACTCGCAGCGCCTGGCGCCCGAGCCGCGCGGCGTCGGCGCCGACGATTCGCTGTCGAGCGTGGCCTACGACAAGGGCTCGTGGTTCCTGCGCACGCTGGAGCAGCGCTTCGGCCGCAAGGACTTCGACGCCTACCTGAAGGGCTACTTCGACCACTTCGCCTGGCATAGCATCACCACCGAGCAGATGCTGGCGTACCTCAGGGCGAACCTGATCGACAAGTACCCCGGCAAGATGGGCTGGGACGAGGTAAAGGACTGGGTCTACGGCACCGGCATCCCGAAGGATGCGCCGATCCCCGACTCGCCGCAGTTCGACGCCATTGACAAGGAACGCGCGGCCTTCCTCGCCGGCACCCTGCCCGCCGCCAAGCTCGACGCCAAGGGCTGGAACACGCAGGAATGGATGTACTTCCTCGACCGCCTGCCCGACGTGCCCAAGCTCGCGCGGATGCAGCAGCTCGACGCCGCCTGGCACCTCACCGGCACGCGCAACGCCGAGATCGGCATGCGCTGGTACGTGCACGCCATCGCCGCCGGCGACAAGGCCGCCTGGCCCGCCGCCGCCGAGCACATGAGCCGCATCGGCCGGCTCTACCTCACCCTGCCGGTGTACGGCGCGTTCGCCAAGACGCCGGACGGCCTGGCCTACGCCGAACAGGTCTACGCCAGGGCGAAGGACGGCTACCACCCGCTGACCCGGCAGGCGGTGGAGCGGCTGTTCGCCCGGGCCAAGGCGAAGCAGGACAGGATCGCCGAGTAACGTCCTTCCCCTCCCCCTGCGTGCAGGGGGAGGTCGGGAGGGGGTGCTCTGGCGCCCGACCAGAAGCGACCCCTCCCCTAACCCTCCCCTGCACGCAGGGGAGGGAGTGCCTCTCGCAAGGATCTGGATCATGCCCGCTACCGCCCCCTCCACCCGCCCGCTCTGGCAGCGCATGCTCATCCGCCGCCTGAAGTTCCTCGCCATCGTGGCCGTGCTGCTGGCGGTGCTGCTGGGCGGCAGCTACCTGTTCGCGCCGCAGTGGCTGTTCCGCGCCAATGTCGCGCGCGAGGCGATGGCCGCGCACCTGGAGAAGAAATCGGTGCAGGCCGGCGACACGCGCTGGTCGTACTACGAGGGCGGCGAAGGCCCCACCATCGTGCTGCTGCATGGCTTCGCGGACAGCAAGGAGGTGTGGCTGCCGCTGGCCAGGCTGCTCACGCCGCATTTCCACCTGGTCATTCCCGACCTGCCCGGCTGGGGCGAGTCCTCGCGCGACATGGCCGCCCGCTACGACGTCGTGGCGCAGGCCAAGCGCCTGCAGGACTTCGTGCAAGCGCTGGGGCTGGGCCGCGTGCTGCTGGTGGGCCATTCGATGGGCGGCGCGGTCGCCGGCGTCTACGCCGCCGAGCATCCCGAGCACGTGGGCGAACTGGCCCTGCTCGACGCCTTCGGGCTGAAGTTCAAGGAAAACGCCTTCGCGCGCGAGACGCTGGCCGGCAAGGACCCGTTCGTGTTCTCCGACCGCGCCGGCTTCTGGCGCGCCGCCGACCTGGTCTTCGACACGCGGCCGACGATCCCCGGCCGCTTCGTCGACGTGCTGGTGGCGCGCAACGTGAGGGACCACGCCTTCATCGCCAAGGTGTTCGACGAGCTGCGCCAGCCCTCGCAATACCTTGCCGTGCAGGACCGGCTGGACAAGCTGACCATGCCGGTACTGGGCCTGTGGTGCCACGACGACAAGGTGATCGACATCTCCGCGCTGGACAGCCTGCGCAACGGCCTGGTGCACGCCCCCGCCATCAGCGCCAGCACGCTGAACGGCTGCGGCCACATGCCGGAACTGGAGAAGCCGGACGAGACCGCGCGCATCCTCACCGCGTTCGCGCTGTCGCACTGAGCCCGGCTGCGGCATCATAGGGACGGTGCCGACGGCACCCCCTGCCGTCCGGTCATGCGGGAGTCAGCCAGGCGGTGCACATCATGTGAAGTCATGGACGAGCGCCGAAATGGGGGGATGCACAATCCCGGCGGACGGTGCGCCATGTGGCGGGAACACGGGACTATGCAAGCAACGACCAAGCGGAACATCATGCAGGCCTGGCTGGACGCGATCGTCCGGATGTCCTCGACCCGCGCCAACTACTGGCTCGAGGTCGCGCTGGACGTCGGGCTGGGCGCGATCCTGCTGGCGGCCGGCTGGCAGCGCAGCAACGGCCCGGGCATCGCCCTCGCGGCGGTGGCGACAGGGCTGTTCGCCTTCAGTTTCATCGAGTACTTCTTCCATCGCTGGATGTTCCACACGCGCATCCCGCTGTTCGCGCAGGGCCACGACAAGCACCACCGCGAACCACTCGGCTACGACTCGCTGCCGTTCTTCCTGCCCGCGGCGATCCTGCTCGGCCTGACCGGCCTGCTCGTGCTGGTGCTGCCCGCCGGCTTCACCTTCCTGATGGCCGGCGCCGCCACCTTCGGCTACGTGGCCTACGGCGTCAGCCACTTCGTGATCCACCACGTGCGCTTCAAGCGTCCGCTGCTGCGCCGCTGGGCCGCCGCCCACCACGTGCACCACTACCATCCGGACAGCAACTTCGGCGTCACCTCGCCGCTGTGGGACTACCTGCTGGGCACGCGCTACGTGCGCCAGCCTCGCCAGCCGGCCGCCTGACTTCGCTTCTCGGCGCCGTTCCTGCAGGAGCGGCCGGCCACCTCACAGCAAGCCGGGCACCAGCGCCTTTACCCTGCGCATGTAGTCGACGTAGGCCGCGCCGAACTGCTCGCGCATCCAGCGCTCCTCGTGGCGCAGCTTGAGCCAGAAGCCGGCGCCGACCAGGGCCAGTGCGAGCAATCCCGGCCACGCACCGATCGCCAGCAAGGTGCCGAGCACGCCCAGCAGCATGCCGGTGTAGATCGGGTGGCGCACCCAGCGGTACGGTCCCGCCACCACCAACTCGTGATCCTGCTTGAGCTGCACGGTGGCGCTCCAGTTGCGGCCCAGCACCACGCGCGCCCAGCAGGCGAAGCCCAACCCCATCAGCAGCAACAGCCAGCCCAGCGGCGGCGCCCATGCCCCGGCCGATGGCACGTGCCGGTACAGCCACGAGTCTCCCGCGCCCTGCCCCAGCGCGACCAGCAGGCCGAAGCCCAGCATCACCGGGATCCGGTAGGCCAGCATCGCGGCCCAGCCGTCCTCGCGCGCCGCCGCCTTGACGCCACGCGCGCTCCAGAACCAGTACAGCAACCAGACCAGCCAGGTGGCCTCGAACAGGGTGCCCCAGGAAAAGGGATGCATGGCGGATCGTCCGGCCAGGGAGACGGCCGCCAGCATGCGGCCGCGCCCGTCCCGCGGTCGAGTGACGGATGTCAGCCCCACCGGGTGAATCCGACCTCGCGCCGGCGGGTCCGACCCTGTTGCAGGAACGCACGCATCGCCGGATCTCCGCACAGGCCGATGGCGCGGTCGCGTGCCGTTTCCGCCTCGGCGTCGCGGCCCAGGCCTCGCGCCGCCCCGCTGCCAGGACGTGCCGGCGTGGGCGATTTCGACCACGGTTCAACCCGCCGGCAGCACCGCCCGCATCGGATGCACCTCGAAGCGGAAGCCGGTGCCGGCGCGGATCACCGGGTCGGCGTCGACCAGCGGCTGCGGGTCGGCGCCCTCGGGGAGCTGCAGCACCAGGATGCCGTAGGCGCCGGCCGGATCGTCCACCGGGCCGAACACGACCACCGCGCCCTCGTCCATCCGGGCGCGCCAGTAGGCGGCGTGCGTGCCCATCAGGGCGGCTTCGTCCGGCGTGATATCGGCGGGGAAGCTGGGACGGGGCGGCGTCAGCTTGCAGAAGTAGTGCGGCATGCGGCCTCCCGCATGTGGCGGCGAAGCCGCCAGCCTGCGCCGGCGGCGGCCGGGCGTCGAGTGCCACCCGGCGCGCCGGCCTCGTTCAGTCGGCCACGTCGGCCACCAGCCGGTCCAGCTCCGCCTTCAGCGTGGCGCCGTTGATGCGCAGCCAGTCGCGCTGCTCGCGCCAGGCCGGGAAGATGCTTTCCACCAGCGCCCAGAAGCGCGGCGCGTGGCTGCGCACCTTGAGGTGGCACAGCTCGTGCACCAGCACGTAGCGCAGCGCGGCGGGCGGGGCCAGCGCCAGCGCCAGGTCGAGGTTGATGCGGTCGCGGGTATCCAGGCTGCCCCACAGGCTCTTCATCGGGCGGATGCGCAGCGCGGTGGGGGCCAGGCCCAGGCGCGGCACGTAGCCGGCCAGCCAGCGCGACACGTCGCGCCGGATCAGCGTCTCGAAGTGCGAGGCCAGCAGGCCGCGCGCCACCGGCAGCGCGCGCGTGTGCGGGCGCGGGATCACCAGGGTGAGGCCGCGGGCTGACGGTTCCACGCGCGGATACGGGCCCTCGGCCCAGTCCAGCACGGCCGGCTCGCCGCGCAGCGGGAATTCGGTTTCGTAACCCACCCGCAGCGGAGGAAGCGGCTTCACGATCAGGTTCAGCTCGTCGAGCTTCTGCTCCAGCCACTCGGCGTGGCTGCGCAGGAAGGCGCTGACCTGGGCGGGATGGGTGCCGTGCGGATAGGACACGCGCGCGCCCTTCGGCGTGACCGTGAGGCGAAGCCTGCGCGCGCGTGGATGCGCGGCCTTCAACACCCGGATGGTGTTGCCGCCCGCCGTCGCCAGTTCCAGCCAGTCGCCTTCGAGATGCTGCGCCATGTCCTGCCTGCCCGTACCACGGGCGCGCCCCATCGCTGGCGCGCGCCCGGACAGACAGTATGTGGGGAAGCGCCCACCCTTGCGCAAGGGTTGATCGACAGCGAACCCGCGAAGCCTTGCGCGGCGCGGGTCTCAGCCGTCGCTGGGACGCGGCAGGCCGAACCACTCCTCCAGCTTGGCCAGCAACCGCTCCAGCTCCAGGGTGAGCAGGGCGAAGCTGGCGTCGGCCTCGGCGGAGGCGTCCTCGTGGCTGTCGCCCAGCTCGTCCATCACCACGTCGAGGAACTTCAGCTTGCGCAGTACCAGGTCCTCGCCCAGCACGAAGCTGATGCGGTCGTCGAACACCAGGCCGAGCTGGAACACCTGCTTGCCGTTGCGCAGGTGCTCCTTCACTTCCTCGGCGTCGAGGTCCTGCCGGCGGCAGCGCGCGATGGCGCCGGTGGCGCTGGCCGGGTCGCGCAGCTCGCACTCGTCGCCCAGCGCCAGGCCGGCGGGCAGGTTGCCGTTGGCCAGCCAGTCGGTCATCAGCACGCGCGGGCCTTCCTCCGGCGCCAGCGGCACGGCGGGGAAGCTGCCCAGCGCCTCGCGGATCTGGGTCAGCGCGTTCTCGGCCGACTTGCGGCTGGACGTGTCCAGCACCAGCCAGCCGTGCTTCGTGTCCACGTAGGCGGACAGCCGCGAGCTGCGCACGAAGGCGCGCGGCAGCAGTTCGGTGAGCAGGTCCTCCTTCAGCCGCTTGCGCTCGCGGCCGCCAACCTTGCGGCCTTCCTCCTCGGCGATCTTGCGCACCTTGCGCTGCAGCTCGTCGTTGACCACCGCGGCTGGCAGCAGCTTGTCCTCGCCGCCCACGGCGAGCCAGGTGCAGTGCTTCACCGCGTGGGTGAGCGCGGCATCCTCGCCGCGGCCGATCGGCGGCACGAAGCCCTTGGTGAACATCTCCAGCGGTCCGCAGGGACGCAGCCGGTGTTCGCCCAGCGCCTCCTCGAGGCGGGCCAGGTCGGCGGCGACGGCGGGGGAAAAGCGGAACAGCGTGAGGTTGCGGAAGAACATGCGGTATCCAGTAAAGGCACGACACGAAGACCGTTCGCCCCGGGCGCAGTCCCGCAGGGACGGAGTCGAAGGACAGCGGCGTTTCGACTCCGCCCGCCGCGCGGGCTGCGCTCAATGCGAACGGTCAGGCGACAGACGACAGGAATCAGGCGCAGACGTCGGCGACGGCGCGCGCCACGTAGTCGATATTGCCGGTGTTGAGCGCGGCCACGCAAATGCGCCCGCTGGACAGCGCGTAGATGGCGTGTTCGTCGCGCAGGCGGTCCACCTGCGCCTTGCTCAGCCCGGAATAGGAGAACATGCCGGCCTGCTTGTTGATGAAGCCGAAGTCCGGCGCCCCCAGCGCCGCCAGCCGGTCCACCAGGCCCGCGCGCATCACGTGGATGCGTTCGCGCATCGCGCCCAGCTCCTGCTCCCACAGCGCGCGCAGCTCGGCGCTGTCCAGCACGGCGGCGACCAGCTTGCCGCCATGCGTGGCCGGGCTGGAATAGTTGGCGCGGATGGTCTGCTTGATCTTCGAACGCAGCCGCGCCGCCTCGTCGCGGTCGGCGCCGACGAAGGACAGCGCGCCCACGCGTTCGCCGTACAGCGAGAACGACTTGGAGTAGGAGTTCGCCACCACGAAGGCCTCGATGCCGGAGTCGGCCAGCAGGCGCACCGCGAGGGCGTCGGCCTCAGTGCCCTGGTCGAAGCCCTGGTAGGCCATGTCCACGAACGGCAGCAGGCGGCGGTCCTTCAGCAGCGCCACCACCTGCGCCCACTGCGCGGCGTCGAGATCCACGCCGGTGGGGTTGTGGCAGCAGGCGTGCAGCAGCACCACGGCGCCGGGCTCCAGCCGGCCGAGGTCCTCCAGCATGCCGGCGAAGTCCAGGCCGCGGGTGGGCGCGTGGTAATAGCGGTAGTCCAGCAACTTGAAGCCGGCGGTGCCGAACACCGCGTGATGGTTGCCCCAGCTCGGGTTGCTGATCGCCAGCGTGGCCTTGTCGCCCAGCACCTGCTTGAGCAGGTCCGCGCCCACGCGCAGCGCGCCGCTGCCGCCGATGGTCTGCGCGGTGGCCACGCGGCCGGCCTCCAGCAGCGGCGAGTCCGCGCCGAACAGCAGCTTCTGCGTGGCGAGGTTGTAGGCCGGCAGGCCGTCGATCGGCAGGTAGCCGCGCGGCTGGTCGCCGCCCGCCAGCGCCTGCTCGACCTGGCGCACCGCCTGCAGCACCGGGATGCGGCCCTGGTCGTCGACGTAGATGCCCACGCCCAGGTTCACCTTGTTCGGGCGCGGATCGGCCAGGTAGGCCTCGGTGAGGCCGAGGATCGGATCGCCCGGCGCCATTTCAACGGATGCAAAAAGGGACACGGTCTACTCGCTTTCGTGTGAATGGATGGATGGACGTATGGACGTCCGATTATCGCCTGCCGCGGCGCCGTCGGAACAGCCCTCCGCGCGCAGGCCTTCGAAGTCGAACAGGCCGCGGTCGGCCAGCTGGGAGGGGGCCACGTTGCCCAGCGCGCGGAAGATCGTCTCGCTGCGGCCGGGGTGCTCGCGCTCCCACTCGTCCAGCATGCGCCGCACCGCCTTGCGCTGCAGGTTCTCCTGCGAGCCGCACAGGTTGCACGGGATGATCGGGAAGCCGCGCAGCGCGGCGTACTCGGCGATGTCGTCCTCGCGGCAGTAGGCCAGCGGGCGGATCACCACGTGGCGGCCGTCGTCCGAGCGCAGCTTGGGCGGCATCGCCTTCAGGCTGGCCTGATGGAACAGGTTGAGGAAGAAGGTGGCGAGGATGTCGTCGCGGTGGTGGCCCAGCGCGATCCTGGTGATGCCATTGGCCGCCGCCCAGGCGTACAGCGCGCCGCGGCGCAGCCGCGAGCACAGGCTGCACATCGTCCTGCCCGCGGGAATCACCCGCGTCACCGTGCCGTAGGTGTCCTGCTCGATGACATGGAACGGCACGCCGCGGGCACGCAGGTAGTCCGGCAGCACGTGCGCCGGGAAGCCGGGCTGCTTCTGGTCCAGGTTCACCGCGACCAGCTCGAAGCGCACCGGCGCCCGGGCCTGCAGCGCCAGCAGCATGTCCAGCAGGGTGTAGGAGTCCTTGCCGCCGGACAGGCACACCATCACGCGGTCGCCGTCCCCGATCATGCGGAAATCGGCGATCGCCTGCCCGGTCTGGCGCTGCAGCCGGGCGGCGAGGCGCCCGGCCTCGCGGGGCAGGCGGAAAGCGGCGGGATCGGCGGACATGGCTCGCGATGGCACGGAAAGGCGACATTGTAGCGCCTCGCCCTCCCCGTTCCGGCGGCGCTACACTGGTGCGTCGCCACTGACCGTTGCCGCCGTCGCCATGCAGGTCCAGGATTCCGCCCAACTCGCCCGCCTGCTGGCCGAACTGCGCGTGGAGCATCGCGACCTCGACATGGCCATCGACCAGCTCGCCACCGCGATCGGCCGCGACGAACTGCAGCTCACCCGGCTGAAGAAGCGCCGCCTGCTGCTGAAGGACGCGATCGCGCGCATCGAGAGCAAGCTGATCCCCGACCTGGACGCCTGATCCTCTGCGACAAGCGGCGACCGTCATTCCGGCGCAGGCCGGAGGCGCTTTTCAACAGCCGCGGGGCTGGTCCTGCAGTAGCAGGAGCAGCAGGTTTTCGCGATAGCCGTGCACCGACGTCACTGGATTCCGGCCTGCGCCGGAATGACGGCGAGGGAGACAGCGCACAAACGAGAATGAGACGGCTCGGCCATGCCGGGGACTCGGGCGCCGGCAGGCATCCGAAAGCCCGCCGCAGGCGAGCAACCCCGCAGCCCCCAGCATCCAAATCAAAGCAACCGGTTCACCAGCCGATCCAGCCGCACCCGGCTCAGCCGCCGCAGCAGCCTGCGCACCTCCGGCGGATAGCTGCGCGGGCTTTCCAGTGCACGGTAATCCTCGACCGCCACGGCATGGCTCCGCAGCGCCTCGCGCTCGGCGCGGTGCTGCGCCAGCAGCCGGCGCGACGGGTCGCGCAGCAGCAGCGCGTTCTCCAGGTCCAGCGCCCACGCGCGCGGGTTGAGGTTGTGGCCGGTGAGCAGGGCGTACTCGTCGTCCACGAACAGGCCCTTCAGGTGGTAGCTGTTGTCGCCGTCGCGCCACAGGCGGATCGCCAGCTGGCCGCTGGCGAGGTGGCCGCGGTGCGCGCGGGCGTAGCGGCGCAGGTTGTTCTCGTACAGGTACGGCAGCAGGCCGATGGTGCGGAACGGCTGGCCAGGCGGGATGTAGAAGTCGTTGGCGGTCTTGTCGCCCACCATGATCTCGACCGTGCAGCCGCGCCGCAGCGCCTGCCCGACCGCCGCGCGCACCGGCCGCGGCAGGTTGAAGTACGGCGTCAGCAGCACGACCTTGCGCCGCGCGCCGCGCAGCAGCGCCAGCACGGCTTCGTTGAGCTGGTTGTCGGCGCGGCCGAAACCGAGCAGCGGCGACGCCGCCACCTCGCCGTCGGCCAGCGCGGGCGCGGGCGGCGCCGCATAGCGCGCCTGCTGCAGGCGCTGGCGGAAGGCGCGGATCGCCGGCAGCAGGCTGCGCGTGGGCGGCGGCTCGCCGGCGTCGAGCCGGCACACCGCCGGGTCGCCGTGGAAGTGCTGCCGCACGAAACCCGCCATGGCATCGGCCAGCGCGCGTTCGCGCAACAGGTGGTAGCGGTCGAGCCGGTAGCGGCCGTGCTTTGCCAGGTAGACGTCGTTGAGGCTGGCGCCGCTGTACAGCACGACGTCGTCGAACACGAAGCCTTTCAGGTGCAGCACGCCGAACAGCTCGCGGTTCTGCACCGGCACGCCCCACACGCGCACGCCGTCGCCGAGGCGCTGTGCATACTCACGGTACATCGCCGCGTTGCCCGGGCTGCCCTGCTTGCCGATCAGGCCGCGCCGGGCGCGGTGCCAGTCCACGTACACGTCGACCTCGAGCCGCGGGTGCCGCGCCCGCGCCGCATGCAGCGCCGCCAGCACCTCGCGGCCCGCGTCGTCGTCCTGCAGGTACAGCGCCACGATCACGATGCGCCGCGTGGCCTGCGCGATCTGCGCCAGCAGCGCGCGATGGAAGGCCGCCGGCCCGGGCAGCGTCTCGATCGCGCCGGCCGGCAACGCGAAGCCCGGCAGGGCTTCCAGCCACGCCGCGGCGCGCGGTCGGCGCAGCGGCGCGACGAGGCGGCGCGCGATCCGCCGCGGTGCATGGATCAACCTGTTCATCGCTAGAGGATACGCAAAGTCGTGCGGAAAGCCGCCAAGCTTGCCTGCATTGCGCCCGGCCGGGCAATCCGCCGGATCACTCCCCGTAGTCCCGCAGCAGAGCCTCCACCTGGCGCAGCCGCCGCCGTTGCCGGCGGATGTAGACGGCGAAGAACACCAGCAGCGGCACGATGACGACGCCGTTGATGCCCACCTGCACGAGCAGCAGGTGTTCGAGCGCCGGATCGTGCCGCCAGCGCGAGGGCGCCAGCCAGGGCGCCGCCAGCGGCAGCGTGAACGCGAGCAGCAGCGGGACGCTGGCGATGTTCAGCCAGGCCAGCCGGATGCCCGCCCGCGCCCGCCGCGCGGTCAGCCGCAGCAGTTCCGGCATGCCGTCGGCGGCCGCCTGCCAGGTGCCGCGACGCACGCGCAACGACAGGTACGCCGACGTCGATACCAGCAGCAGCGCCAGCCCGGCCCAGGCCTTCCAGCGCAGGCCGGCGCCCGGGTCGAGCAGCAGGCGCAGCACCTGGCCGGTGGCGAACAAGGCGGTGCACCACTCGAAGCCCAGCACCGCCTGCATCTGCCGCCGCTTGCGCCGCACCCGGCGGCGCAGGCGGTCCGCATCGACCGTCGGTTGCCGCTGCCAGTCGTCGCTCCAGCGAGTCCAGTCGTCGCCCGGATTCATGCCGATTCTCCCAATGCATCTTTCAGCGCCTTGCGCGCCCGGTTCAGGCGCACTGCCACGTTGTTGGCGCTGATGCCCAGCGCCGCCGCAATCTCCTGCTGGCTGAAGCCCTCCAGCGCCAACGTCACCGCCTGCCGCAGGGTCAGCGGCAGGGCGCGTACCGCGTCCTGCAGGCGCAGGCGCTTCTGTTCAAGTTGTGCGTGCGATTCCGGGCCGTGGGCCGGATCCGCGAGGTCTTCGTCCAGCCCGTGCGTCGAGGGCCGCCGCGTGCGGCCGATCACATGGCTGGCGCCGCGGTTGTGCGCTACCCGCGCCACGAAGGTCTTCAGCGCCGCCTCGCCGCGCCACGCCGGCAGCGCCTTCCACAGCGCCAGCGCGATGTCCTGCAGCAGGTCGTCACGCAAGGACGGATCGGCCTCGTAGCTGGCCGCGATGCGCGACAGCAGTCCCGCATGCTCGTGCAGAAGCGCGGCGAATTCCCCCTCGCGCATTCCGTCTCAGCCTTCCGTCCGGCGCAGGTCGCGCCAGATCGCATACGTACATGCCATCGACCACGGCGTGAGGAACAGCACCAGCACGAACGTCCAGGGCTTCGCCAGCACCAGCAGGAACACCGCCAGGTTCATTAGCAGGAACACCCCGAACGGTGCAGCATGACGCCATGCCGCGCGCACGCTGCCGCACACCGCACGCCACGGCGACCGCCCGTCGAACAGGCACAGGCAGGGCGCCAGCATCAGCAGGATCGACGGCACCACCCCGGGCACCAGCAGCACCCGCTCGAACGTCGGCGTCATCAATGCACGGTGGGCCATGGCATGTCCCAGCCACACCGCGTCCACCGCCGGCCAGCCGTACGCCAGCCATGCCACGCCCTGCTGCACCGCGAACACGCCCAGCCCCCACGACGCCGCCAATGCCAGCACCGGCGCGAACGGGCGACGGCGCAGGCCGTCGAGCAGGCACGCCCAGCGCATGCGCCCGCCCCGCGCCTGTTCGTCCAGCCCCAGCAGGATACCCATCAGCAGCACCGGCACCACCAGCTTGGACAGCGTCACGCCGACCCACGGGATCAGCTGCAACAGGGTTTCCGCCAGCAACTGCGCGAAGCAGAGCAGGAACAGCCTGAGCGGCACGCGCCGCCACAGGCGCAGGCCATCGAGGCACCAGCGCAGCCCGCGGCTGGCGGGCAGCGGTGTGGTGGCAGGCAGACGGTCGGGAATGGCGGACATGGCGGCAGCCTCGCGGTGCGTTGACGACCCTTGCCTAGTCCCCGCCGGCCGCGAAAACCTTACAGCCGCCCGGCTTCGCGCCACAGCATGTACACCGCCACCGCCGCGATCATCACGGTGAGCAGGCGGTTCAGCGCGCCACGCCGGCGCGCCAGCCGGTGTGCGCCCAGCGCGCCGAGCCAGCCGCCGGCGAGGCCGCCGGCGACGAATTCGGCGGCGACGCGCCAGTCGATCAGGCCGGAGGCGGCATAGCTCGCGGCCGTGGTGGCACCGAACAGGCCGACCGCCAGCAGCGCCGAGCCGACCGCCTCGATCACGCTGAAGCCGCCGGCGAACATCAACCCCGGCACGATCAGGAAGCCGCCGCCGATGCCGAAGAAGCCGGCCAGGCCGCCGGCGCACAGGCCGGTGCCGCCCAGCCAGGGCAACGGATGCGCCCGCGGCACGGCGTCGGCCGTACGCGGACGCCACATCAGCGCCGCCACCACCAGCATCAACGCGGCGAACAGCACCAGCAGGCGCTGCCCGTCCAGCCACTTGCCGAGGCCGGAGCCGATCGCCGCGCCGAGCACGCCGGCCACGGCGAACACCGCCGCCTCGCGCCAGCGCACGTGCCCGGCGCGCGCATGCGGCACCAGGTTGGCGAAGGCATTGAGCGACACCGCCAGCGTACTGGTGCCGATGGCCAGGTGCGCATCGCGCACGCCCACCACGTACAGCAGCAGCGGCACCGCGAGGATGGAGCCACCGCCGCCGATCAGCGCCAGCGAGGCGCCCACCAGCGAACCGCAGAGGATGGCGAGCAGCTGATGCGAGACGTCGATGACCGGCATGGCGCACAGCCTACAGGGCGGGACGGGGACGAGGGACGTCGAGGCGAGGTTGGATGACCCCTCCCCGACCCTCCCCTGCAGGCAGGGGAGGGAGAAGTCAGCTTACGCCATGGACTTGGCTCCTCCCCCTGCTCGCAGGGGGAGGCTGGGAGGGGGTAGGCGGGCTTGCCGCGAGGTTGGGTGACCCTCCCCTGCAGGCAGGGGAGGGAGAAATCAGTTACGCCATGGGCTTGGCCCCTTCCCCTGCTTGCAGGGGGAGGTCGGGAGGGGGGCACGTCCCTCAGCGCGCCGCGCGCGGCCTCACCTCGATGGTGGCGGTCATGCCCGCGGCCAGCACCATGCCCCTGGGCAGCGAGTCCGCGTCGATGGCGATGCGCACCGGCACGCGCTGCGCCAGCCGCACCCAGTTGAAGGTGGGGTTGACGTCGGCCAGCAGGTTGCTGCCGGTGGGGTTGTCGCTGTCGGTGATGCCGCGCGCGATGCCGGTGATGGTGCCCTTCAGGTGCACGCCGCCGGCCATCAGGCGGATGTCCACCGGGTCGCCCACGCGCAGCTGCGGCAGCTTGGTTTCCTCGAAGTAGCCGTAGAGGTAGTAGCTGTGGCTGTCGATCAGCGCCAGGCGCGCGGCGCCGGCGGCGGCGTAGTCGCCCACGCGCACGTCGAGGTTGGTGACGTAGCCGTCCACCGGGGCGCGCACCTCGGTGCGCTTGAGGTTGAGCTTGGCCACGTCCACCGCCACCTGCGCCTGCTGCACCGCCGCCAGCGCCTGCTGGGCGGCGGCGCTGGCCTGCGAGCGCGAAGCCTGCGCGGCGCGCAGGTCGGCCTGCGCGTTGCGCGCGGTGGCCACGGCGTTCTGCCGCGCCTCCTCGGAGATCACGCTCTTCTCGGGCATCTGCAGGCGGCGCCGCGCCTGCGCCTGGTACATCTCGTACTCGGTCCTGCGGCCGGCGATGGCGGCTTCGGCGGCGGCGGTGCCGGCGCCAGCCGCGCGGGCGCTGGCCTCGGCCGCGGCGAGATTGGCCTCGGCCTGCTGCAGGGCGAGGATGTAGCGGTCCTGGTCGACCACCATCAGCACGTCGCCCTTGTGCACGAACTGGTTGTCCTTCACCGGCACCGCGGTGACCAGGCCGGCGACGTCAGGCGCCACCTGCACCACGTCGGCGCGCACGCGGCCGTCGCGGGTCCACGGCGAGTAGAGGTAGTGCTTCCACAGCGCGTGGCCGAGCACGACGGCGACCACCACCACGACGGCGGTGAGCAGGAAACGCAGCAACGAGGTCTTGTTCATGGCGATGTCAGCGAAGCAGCAACAACCCGGCCAGCCCGAACAGGCTGCCGAACAGGGCAAGGCGGAACAGCGGCGGATGCCACACGTAGCGGTACAGGCCGTAGCGGCCGACCAGCGAGTCGACCAGCCACATCAGCAGCAGGCAGCCGACGAAGATCGGCAGCAGGCCGGGCACCAGCACGTCGGAAAAGGCGATTTCACGGGGCATGGGCGGGCTCCATGGAAGGCGTCCAGGCGGCCAGCGGCGACTCGTCGTCGCGCAGCGCGCCCAGCAGCTGGTACAGGCGTGGGCGCAACGCGGGCCGGGCGGCGCAGGCGTCGATCGCGGCGCGCACCGCATCCTCCGCCTGCTGGCGATGCATCGCGTCGGGGCGGCGGTACAGCTGCGCCATCGCTTGCACCGCCGCATCCACCTGGCGGCCGACGTCGACCGGGGCGGGGTCGGCGCGCAGCTGCTGGCGCAGCTCGATCAGCGCGCGGCCGCTTTCCTGCACCGCCAGCGCCCAACCCAGCAGCTCGCGCGACGGGCGGCTGCCCGGGCGGGTGTGCACGATCACCTGGTGGAACAGGTCGCGGCTGACGCTTTCGAAGCGCCACGGCAGGCCGGCCAGCGGCGCGGTGGCGGCCAGCACCACCTGTTCGCGCAGGCGGCGCACCTGGCGCCGGCGCTGCCAGCCGCTGCCGGTCACGCGCGGCACGAACACGAAGGCCGCCGCGGCCAGCGCCACGCCGGCGAGCTGCGCGATGGCGTCGTTCAGCGCGTGCACCGGGTCGTAGGCCATCGGGTTCTTCAGCGCCATGATGTAGACGATGCCGATGGCGTAGCCGCCGCCCACGCCGGCCAGTTCCGCATGCGCGTTGAGCCATGGCCCGATCAGCAGCAGCGGCAGCGTCACCGCGACCAGCATCGCGAAGCCGTCGCTGCCCGGCAGCAGCCAGAACGCCGCGTAGATGCCGGCCAGCATGCCGGCCGCGTAACCCACCAGCATGGTGAAGGCCGAGCTCAGCGGGTTCGGCAGCGCCGCGAACAGGCCGCTGAAGATGGTCGCCAGCAGCATCGCGCTGGAGCCGAACGGCCAGCCGCTGGCGATCCAGAACGCGCTGAGCGTGGTCATGGTGAGGAAGGTGCGCAGCACCGCCACCAGGGCGCCGGTGGCGTCGTTGCCGCGGCGGAAGTGCACGCGTTCCACGCTGCCACGCAACAGGCGGCCACGCAGCGCCAGCTCCACCTCGACGTAGCCGCACAGCTCGTCGAGGAAGCGCCGGAGCAGCGTGTCGCCGGTATCGAAAGCCAGTTGCGCGTGCCCGGGCGCCAGGCCCGCGCGCAGCTCGGCCGCCAGCGCCGGGAGCCGCCGCGCGCATTCGCGCAGGCGCGGCGCCAGCACCGCCGGCTCGTGCAGGTCGGCCGCGGCCGGCGTGGTCAGCGCCGCGCCCAGCGGGCGGTACAGCGCGATCAGCGCGTCCACCTCGGCGGCACGGCCCTCGCGTTGCAGCCGGTTGATCAGGTGGTGCAGCGACTGGAAGCTGGTCGCCGCCGCCATGTTGTGCTGGTTGAGCAGGCGCATGCGGGTACTGCGCGCGCGCACTTCCGGATCCTCGAAGATCACCGAGGCGCGCAGGTCCTCCAGCTGCACCGCGGCGCGCACGAAGCGCAGGTGCGCCTGCTCCATCTCGGCGCGCGGGATGCTGCCGCCGGTGCTGCCGCGCACGAAATCGATGAAGTGCGCGAAGTGGGCGCGGGCGTTCTGCCGCAACACCAGGCGCAGACGCCCGGGGAACACCGCGTCGCTGACCACGCCGGCCACCACGATGCCCAGCATCACCTCGCTCACCCGCATCAGCGCCGAGTCGAACACCTCCAGCGGGTGTGCGATCGCCGGCAGCGCCACGATCGCTGCGGTGTAGCCGGCCAGTACGAAGCCGTAGGACATGAAGTTGCGGTACAGCGTGGCGCCGCCGGCGCACAGCGCCACCCACAGCGACAGGCAGAGCAGGAACAGCTCGCGCTGCTGCGGGAACACGCACATCAGCGCCAGCCCGAACGCGCTGCCGCACAGCGTGCCGATGGCACGGTAGAAACTCTTGGCCAGCACCATGCCGCTGTGCGGATGCATCACGATGGCCACCGTGATCATGGTGGTGGACGGCTGTTCCAGCCGCAGCCACATCGCCAGCCAGGCGGCCAGGTACAGCGCCAGCAGCGACTTGGCCACGAACAGCCAGGCGCGGCCCTCGCCGGCGAACGCTTCCGCCAGCGTCGGCCAGCGGCGCGCCGCCTGCCCTGCCTTCATCGATGCCGCCGACATGGTTTCAATCCCGCTCCGACATCAGTCCTGTTCCAGCTGGTCCAGGAACTTCTTCAGCAGGCGCTCCAGCTGCGCCGCCTCGGCCGGCTTCAGGCCGGTGGTCTGGCGCTCCAGCAGGGCGCAGACGGCGGGCAGGAACGCCTCGATCATCGCCAGCCCGGCCTTGCTCAGGGTCAGGGTGACCTTGCGCCGGTCCTCGTCGCTGGCGGTGCGCTCGATCAGCCCCTTGTCGCACAACTGGTTGGTAAGCCGTGTGATGTTGGCCGACTTCTCGCCGGCCGCGTCGGCCAGCTGCGAGGGGTTCAGCGTGTAGCCCTCGGTGCCGTACATCATCATCAGGATGTTGTACTCGGGATGGCCAATGCCCCAGGGCTTGAGCAGCGCGTTGGCGTCGTCGTGCACGCGCTTGTAGATGTGCTTCACCAGCCGCACCAGCACCGCCGGTTCCCGCGGGAAGGCGGGATACCGCCGGCAGGTGACGGCCAGGCGCTGTTCGGTGGGCTGGAAGCTGTTCATGGGGCGATGCACCGTGGATTTAGTACACATATGTACTATCTACATGTGAATTTTATGCCCGCGTGTTGCGATGCGCAAGAGGCGCGCGGCTGCATGCCGGAAGTCCTCTTCCCCGGCTCCGGCGGCGGTGGGACGATGGCGGAAGGCGCCGTGCGGTCATGCCGGACGCGGCGGAGGGATCCATCCGAACCAGGGAGCACAGCATGAAACGATGGCTGATCGTGGGGTTTTCCGGTCTCCTGCTCGGCAGCGCCGCGGGCGCGATGGCCGACGAGGGCATGTGGACGCTGGACCACCTGCCGGTGAAGCAGCTGCAGCAACGCTACGCCTTCACGCCGAGCCCGCAGTGGATCTCGCTGATCCAGCACGCCACGGTGCGGCTGGCCGAGGGCTGCTCCGGCTCGTTCGTCTCCGCCGACGGCCTGGTGATGACCAACCACCACTGCGCCAACGGCTGCCTGTCGCAGCTGTCCAGGGGCGGCCACAACTACATGGCCGACGGCTACGTGGCCGCGAAGCCGGAGGACGAGCCGAAGTGCCCCGACGTCGAATTGAACCAGCTCGAGTCGATCACGGACGTCACCGCGCAGGTGAACGCCGCCACGAACGGCAAGAGCGGCGCCGGGCGCATCAAGGCCGAGCGCGCGGTCAACAGCAAGATTGAAGAGCAGTGCGTCGCCGGCGACCCCAAGACCTGGCGCTGCGACGTGATCACGCTGTACCACGGCGGCCGCTACGCGCTGTACAAGTACCGCCGCTACCAGGACGTGCGGCTGGTGTTCGCGCCGGAGCAGAGCATCGCCTTCTTCGGCGGCGACCCGGACAACTTCAACTTCCCGCGCTACGACCTCGACGTCACCTTCTTCCGCGCCTACGTGGACGGCAAGCCGGCGAAGACCACACAGTTCCTGAAGTTCGCCCCGCAGGGGCCGAAGGCCGGCGAGCTGACCTTCGTGGTGGGCAACCCCGGCTCCACCGAGCGCCGCACGCCGTGGCTGCAGCTGGCGAACATGCGCGACAACGTGCTGATCCCGTTCTACGGCTACCTGTCCGACCTGCGCGGCGTGCTGTGGCAGTACAGCCGCGCCGGCGCGCAGCAGGCCAAGGAGGCGCAGGACATGCTGTTCGGCATCGACAACACGCTGAAGGTGTTCAAGGGCCGGTTGCAGACCCTGACCGACGAGACGTTCATCCAGGCCAAGCAGAAGGAGGACGCCGCGCTGCGCGACTGGATCGCCGCCGACCCGGCCCGCCGCGCGAAGTACGGCGCCCCGTGGGCGGACCTGGCCAGGGCCCAGCAGCGCGGCGAGGAACTGCAGGACCGCTACACCATGATCGCCGGCGGCCGCGGCTTCGGCGTGGGCACCCGGCTGTTCGCCGACGCGATGACCCTGGTGCGCGGCGCCGCCCAGCGCGCCAAGCCCGACGCCGAGCGCCTGCCGATGTTCCGCAACGCCAACCTGCCGGCGGTGGAGCAGTCGCTGGAAGCGGACGTGCCGGTCTACCCCGAGTACGAGAAGACCATGATGGCGTGGTCGATGGAGAAGATGCGCCAGATCCTCGGCGCCGACGACGCCTTCGTGCACCAGACGCTGGGCAAGCGCTCGCCCGACGAACTGGCCCGGCAGCTCGTCGACGGCACCCGGCTGGCCGATCCCAAGGTGCGCAAGCAGCTGTGGGACGGCGGCGAGAAGGCGATCGCGGCATCCACCGACCCGATGATCGCGTTCGTGCGCGGTATCGAGCCCACCGCGACAAAGCTGCGCAAGCAGTACGAAGACGAGGTGCAGGCGCCCACCACCCGCGCCGACGAGGCGATCGCCCAGGCCCGCTTCGCCCGCGACGGCGCCAGCACCTACCCGGACGCCACCTTCACCCTGCGCCTGTCCTACGGCAAGGTGGTGGGCTGGAAGGAAGGCGACCACCAAGTGCCGCCGTTCACCGATTTCGCCGGCGCCTACGCGCGCGCCACCGGCGCCGACCCGTTCAAGCTGCCGGACAGCTGGATCAGGGCGAAGGGTTCGCTCGACCTGTCCACGCCGTTCGACTTCGTCACCGACAATGACATCATCGGCGGCAACTCCGGCAGCCCGGTGATCGACCGCGACGGTCGCGCGGTAGGCCTGATCTTCGACGGCAACATCCACTCCATCGGCGGCGACTACACCTACGACGGCAGCAACAACCGCGCGGTGGCGGTGGACACCGCCGCGCTGCTCGAGGCCGTGCGCAAGGTCTACAGGCTGCCGCGGCTGGCGGACGAACTGGTCCAGGGGCACCTGTAGGCCCGACACCCGGGGCACGCATGCGTGTCCGGGCTTGCCGCCCGCACCTGCAAAAGCGAAGGGCGCCCACGGGCGCCCTTCGTGTCCGCAGCCGGGAGAAAGACTCAGCGGCCGCCGATCGGGTAGGTCTTGAAGCCGTCGCTGGGCGTAGTCGCCTTCGGCGTGCCGGCCGGCGCCGGCCCCGCCGCCGGGACCGGCCGCGAACCGCACACGTAGGCGCCCCACGGCTGCGCGCCGTCCTTCGGCTCGGCCAGCGGCTTGATGGTGTCGGCGTGCATGGTGGCGGCCTCGTTGCGCGCCATCACCTGCAGCTCGTCGCGCACCTTGATGTCGTTGCGGTCCACCGGGCCCACGTGGTCCATCACCGAGACGGTGATCTTGCCCAGGTCGCGGCAGCCGGAGACGTCGCCGCTCCACGCCGTGCGCACGTTCTGCGATGCCGGGGTCGGCGTGATGCCCCAGGTGCAGGCGCCCAGCAGCAGGGTGGGAACGAGCAGCAGCACGGTCTTGCGCATGGAGGACTCCGCGGTGGTCGAACGAAAGAGGCCGGGCCGTCGCCGGCCCGGCCTCCATCCTAGCGTGCGGACGCGGGCGCGTCCTGTACCCCGGCCGACTACTTCGCGGGCTTCGCGCCTTCCGGCCTGCCGTCGGCGTCGAGCACCTCGACCGGGCCCAGCTTCAGCGCGCGCACCGACGGCCCGATCTTCTTCAGGTCGCCGACGATCACCCAGGTGAGCTGGTCGGGCTTGATCACCTCGTCGGCCGCCGCCTGCACCGCCTTGTCGTCCTGCCCCTCGATGCGCGACTTCAGCGTCTGCACGTAGTCGTCCGGGCGGTGGTACAGGGCGATGCCCTGCATCGCGCCCAGCACGGCACGCACGGTCTGGTACTCGCCGGGCATCGCGCGCACGTCGTTGTCCTTGATCTTCCGGATCTCGGCATGCGTCAGCGGCTTCGGTCCCACGATGGCCCGCGCCTCCTTCAAGGCCTCGCTGACCGACGGCGCGGTCTGGTCGGTCTGCACCGGCGCGTAGATCAGGAACGGCCGCTGCCCCACTGCCGGCTGCAGGAAGCTGAAGGCGCCGTAGGCCCAGTGCTTGCCTTCGCGCAGGTTCATGTTGAGGCGCGAGGTGAAGGTGCCGCCGAAGGCGCCGTTCATGGTGCCGATCTCGAGGTTGTTCGGCGCCTCGGTGGACGGCGCCACCTCGCCGGCCAGGATCACCGACTGCAGCGAGCCCGGGCGGTCCATCAGGAACACGCGCGCGTGGCCGGGGTAGCCGACCTTGGCGATGTTCTTCTTCGGCACCGGCGTGGCCGGGGCCTTCCAGTCGCCGAAGGCGGCGTTGAGTTCCGGCACGATCTTCGCCAGCGTGGTGTCGCCGGCGACTAGGATCCTGACGTTGTCCGGCCGCACGAAGTCGCGCATGAAGGCGCGCATGTCGTCCGCCGTGAGCGCCTTGACCGAGGCCTCGGTGCCCGAGCCGGTGAACGGGATCGCGTAGGCGTGGCCCTTGCCGTACAGCAGCGGCGGCAGGGTGCGCAGCGCGAGGCCGATCGGCCGGGCCTTTTCCTGCTCGATGCCGGCCAGCCACTGGCCGCGCAGGCGTGCGGTGTCGGCGGGGCGGAACGCCGGGTTGCGCGCGATGTCGGCCATCAGCTGCAGCGAGGGCACCACCTGGTCGGCCAGCGCGTCCAGCGTGATGCTGCAGTAGTCCAGCCCGCAGCCGGAGGCGATGTAGCTGCCCAGGCGCTGCCGGCGCTTGGCGATCTCGACCGAGTCGAGGTCCTTCGTGCCCTCGTCGAGCATCGCCATCGTGAAGCTGGACGTGCCCAGCTTGCGGCCCTGGTCGGCGGCGTAGCCGGCATCGAACAGCAGCTCGGTCTGCACCAGCGGCACGCCGTGGCGTTCGGCCAGGGTCACCTCGATGCCGTTGTCGAGCCGGGCATGCTGCAGGGTCGGGAAGCTCAGGTCGGGGAAGCTGGTGACGGCGGGCACGCCCTTGCTGCGGTCGACGTCGCTCTTGACCGTGTGCCAGTCGTGCTTCGCCGCCGGCATCGGCGCGGGCGCGCCGGGCGCGGGGCCGAGGCCGCCGGTCTCGGCCACGTCGGCGGTGGAGGCCTGCTGGCCCTTGGCCAACGGCGACACGGTGAGCGTGTAGTCGCCCTTGCCGATCCACTGCCGCGCCGCGTCGCGCACCTGCTGCGGCGTGGCCGCCATCACCGCGGCCAGGTCCTTGCGCCACGCGCCCGGGTCGCCCTGGTACACCTGCGAGGCCGCCAGCAGGGTGGCCTTGCCGGAGAAGCCGCCGACGTCCTCCAGCCGGCGCACGTAGCCGGCGCGAAGGGTGGTCTTGGCACGCTGCAGTTCGTCCTCGGTGGGACCGTCCTCGAGGAAGGCCTTCCATACGTCGGCCACCGCGGCCTCGACCTTCGCCGGGTCGACCCCCTTCTTCACGTCCACTTCCAGGTTGAATTGCGAGGCCAGCTCGCCGGTGTCCTGGCTGGCGGAGACGTCGTCGGCCAGCTTGTCCTGGTAGACCAGCCGCTGGTACAGGCGCGAGGTCTTGCTGCCGCCGAGCACGGTGGCGGCCAGGCTGAGCAGGTTGTCGGCCTCGGTGCCGCCGTGCGGGGTGTTCCACTCGCGGTAGACGTGTACCTGCGGCACGTCCATCGCCATCGTGCCGCGGGTGGAGGCGTCGCGCGGGAAGGTCCACGGCGCCAGCTTCGCCACCGGCGGGCCGGAGGGGATCTCGCCGAAATATTTCAGCGCCTTGGCCTTCGCCTCGGCCGGGGTGATGTCGCCGACCAGCACCAGGGTGGCGTTGGCGGCGCCGTAGTAGGTGCGGAACCAGGTCCTGAAGTCGTCCAGCGAGGCGGCGTTCAAGTCCTTCATCGAACCGATGGTGTCGTGGTGGTACGGGTGGTTCGACGGGTAGGCGTTGGCTTCGATGTTCTCCTGCACGCGCAGCCCATAGGGCTGGTTTTCGTCCTGGCGCTTCTCGTTCTGCACCACGCCGCGCTGCTGGTTCACCTCGTCCTGGGCCAGGCCGTCGAGCAGCCAGCCCATGCGGTCGGACTCCATCCACAGCGCCATGTCCACCGCGGTGGTGGGCACGGTCTCGAAGTAGTTGGTGCGGTCGTTGGCGGTGGTGCCGTTCATGCCGGTGGCGCCCACCTTCTCGAACGGCTGGAAGTAGTTGCCGTCGTGGTGGCCGGAGCGCTCGAACATCAGGTGCTCGAACAGGTGCGCGTAGCCGCTCTTGCCAATCGGTTCGCGGGCGGAGCCCACGTGGTACCACACCGCCACCGCCACCACCGGCGCCTTGTGGTCCTCGCTGACCACCACGGTAAGACCATTGGGCAGGGTGAAGCGGGTGAAGGGGATGTCCGGCAGGACCGCGGCGGCGGGCGTGTCGGCGGGCGCGGCCAGGGCCGGCGCGGCGCCGGCTCCCAGGGTGAGCAGGCCCGCGATGAGCAGGGCGAGGGGCTTGCGGTTCACGTTCAACCTCCTGTTGCACGGATGGCGGCCGGTCGGGCCGGAAAGTCACGATCTATTCACACCGCCATCACCTTGTCCAGAATCGCAAGTCATGCCACGCCGCGGACAGCGCAGGTGTCCGGTGCACTGTCCGCTGTCGGGCGGGCAGTGTCCGCGAACACTTCGCGCGCCACGGAACCTTCCTGGAAAACTCTATTGAATCATGTAGATGCATGCGAATCGATGGCTGGCACGGTGCTTGCCATATCCCTGGTGCGGGCCAATCACGGCCCATCTGCCAAGGAGACCAGCCATGAACTTCGAGAGCCTGATGCTGCGCAGCCTGTTCGTCGCCACCCTGCTGGCCTGCGGGCTGGCGTTCGTCGCCATGTTCCACCCGCTGCCGCAGGGCGCGCAGCTGGCCAGCACCACCGGCAGCGCCCTGCTGTCGGCCGCCCCGGTGGCCTGCGCCCTGCCGGCGGATGGCGTGGTGTGCCCGCTGCAGCCGGCCGGTTGAGCGTGCGCCGCAGCGGCATCCGGCGATAATGGCCGGATGCTGCATGTCATCCTGTTCAACCCGGAAATACCGCCGAACACCGGCAACGCGATCCGCCTGTGCGCCAATACCGGCGCCGCGCTGCACCTGATCCGCCCGCTCGGCTTCGCGCTCGACGACGCGCGCCTGCGCCGCGCGGGCCTGGACTACCACGAATACGCCCGCGTGGCGGTGCATGACAGCCTGGACGCCTGCCTCGACGCGATCGGCCGTCCGCGCGTGTTCGCCTACTCCACCCGCGGCCGCACGGCCCACGTGGATGCGCGTTACGAAAACGGCGATGCGCTGCTGTTCGGCTGCGAGACCGCCGGCCTGCCGGACATCGTGCTCGATGCGATTCCGCCCGAGCGGCGGCTGCGCCTGCCGATGCGGCCGGAAAGCCGCAGCCTCAATCTTTCCAATGCGGTGGCGGTCGCCGTGTACGAGGCGTGGCGGCAGCTGGGCTTCCCCGGCGCCGCCGGCTGAAGAGCCCCTCGCCCGCGTCCGTCCGCCCGCTACAATCGCGGCATGAATGCCTCCGCCCCCAACGTCTGGCTGCCGCGCCCCCTGCGCAAGCTCGCCGGGCGCGCGCTGGAAACCGCGCTCAACCATACCCTGTCACTGGACCCGGACACGCGACACGCGCTGGCCGCGCTGGACGGCCGCCGCGTGCTGCTGCACCTGCGCGGCCCGGAGCTGGCGCTGGCCGTGACGGTGGAAGGCGAACGCCTGTGCGTCGGTCCACCCGACGACGGCGACGCCCTGCGCGTGGCCGCCACGCCCGGCAGCCTGCTGGCGATGGCGCTGCGCCGCGGCGACGACGGCGTGGCGCCGGGCAAGGTGGAGATCGCCGGCGACGCCGACCTCGCGCGCCGGCTGCAGAAGCTGGCCGACCGCTTCGAGCCGGATTTCGAGGAAGCCTTCGCGCGCAGCTTCGGCGACGTGCTGGGCGTGCCGCTGGCGAAGGCCGTGCGCAAGGCGCTGCTGCACGCGAAGGACGGCGCCAGCCATCTCGCCGAGGACGGCGCCGCCTGGCTGCGTGACGAGACCCGCGTGGCGGTCGCGCCCGGCGAGGTGGAGGATTTCCTCGACGGCGTGGACGCGCTGCGCGAACGCAATGAGCGGCTGGAGGCCCGGCTCGCGCGGCTGGAGCGCCGGCTGAAGGGCGCCGCGGCATGACGCCGCTGTCCGTCGTGCCGCGCCTGTTGCGCGTCGCCGTGGTGCTGCTGCGCTACCGGCTCGACGAGCTGGTCGAGGCCACCCACCTGTTTCGCCCGCTGAAACTGCTGCGCCCGCTGCTCGGCCGGCCGGTGGTCGACGTGCGCGCCCTGTCGCGCGGCGCGCGGCTGCGGCTGGCGCTCACCGAACTGGGGCCGATCTTCGTCAAGGCCGGCCAGGTGCTGTCCACCCGCCGCGACCTGGTGCCCGCCGACATCGCCGACGAGCTGGCCCTGCTGCAGGACCAGGTGCCGCCCTTTCCCGGCGCCGAGGCCAAGGCCATCGTCGAGGCCGAACTGAAGGCGCCGGTCGATCGCCTGTACGCCCGGTTCGACGAAGCCCCGCTGGCCTCCGCCTCGATCGCCCAGGTGCACGCCGCGGTGCTGCACGACGGGCGCGAGGTGGTGGTGAAGGTGCTGCGCCCCGGCATCGAGGCGCGGATCGCGCGCGACGTGAAGCTGCTGCGCTCGCTGGGCGAACTGGCGCAGCGCTGGCACCCCAACGCCGACAAGATCCGCCCGCTCGACGTGGTGGCCGAGGTCGAGAAGATGCTGGAGAACGAGCTGGACCTGCAGCGCGAGGGCGCCAGCGCCAGCCTGCTCCGGCGCAATTTCGCCAGCGGCGTCGACCTGTACGTGCCCGAGGTGCACTGGGAGCTGACCACCGCCCGCGCGCTCACGCTGGAACGCGTGCACGGCGTCAGCTGCGATGACATCGCCGCCATCGACGCCGCCGGCATCGACCGCAAGCGGCTGGCCGCCAAGGGCGTGCGGATCTTCTACGAGCAGGTGTTCCGCGACAACTTCTTCCACGCCGACGCGCACCCCGGCAACATCTGGGTGGACCCGCTGCGCACGGCCGAGCCGCGCTTCATCGCGCTGGACTTCGGCATCATGGGCTCGCTGCCCGAGACCGACCAGTACTGGCTGGCGCAGAACTTCATCGCGCTGTTCGAGCGCGACTACGCGCGCATCGCCAAGCTGCACGTCGACGCCGGCTGGATGCCGCCCAGCGTGCGCCTGGACGAGCTGGAGGCGGCGGTGCGCACCGTGTGCGAGCCGTACTTCACCCGCCCGCTGTCGCAGATCTCGCTGGCCGAGCTGGTGGTGAAGCTGTTCCAGACCGCGCGCCGCTTCGAGCTGACCCTGCAGCCGCAACTGATCCTGCTGCAGAAGACCCTGCTCAACATCGAGGGGGTGGGCCGGTTGCTCGATCCGGACATCGATATCTGGGCGGTGGCGCATCCAGTGCTCAAGCGCATCCTGCGCGAGCGCTACAGCCCGCTGCGCACGCTGGGCGAGGTGCGCAAGCGCCTGCCCGAGTGGTTCCACATCGCACCGCAGTTGCCCGAACTGGTGCACGGCGCGCTGCAGCGCGTGGCGCTGGGCGAGCAACGTCTGCTCGCCGACGCCGACGCGCTGAGCCACCAGACCCGGCTGGTGCGACGCCTGCTGCACATGATGGGCAGCGGCCTGCTCGGCGCCGCGCTGCTGGTCAGCGCCACCCTGCTGTGGGCGCTGGCGCCGCAGCACGGTGCGTGGCCGCCGCTGGGCCTGGGTGCGGCCGGCCTGCTGGCGTTCGCCTGGGGCTGGTCGCGACGCGCCTGACTTCTCTTCTCCTCTCCCTGCTTGCAGGGGAGGCCGGGAGGGGGGCTCTTGCCAGTCGCCCCCAGACAAAAGCCCCCCTCCCCAACCCTCCCCTGCACGCAGGGGAGGGAGCCCATACGGTGACGCATGACGCCCATCGACATCCTCTACCAGGACGATGCCCTCGTTGCGGTGAACAAGCCCGCGGGCCTGCCCGTGCACCGCTCGAAGATGGTGAACGACGCCGAGGCCTACCTCGTGGACGCGCTGCGCGAACAGCTCGGCGGCCACGTCTACCTGGCGCACCGGCTCGACCGCGCCACCAGCGGCGTGCTGCTGGTGGCGCGCTCCAGCGAGGTCGCTGCGGCGCTGGGCGAGCAGTTCATGGGCCGCGACGTGCGCAAGCAGTACCTCGTGGTGGTGCGCGGCTGGCCGGAGCCGGCCGAGGGCGCGGTCGACCATCCGCTGCCCGGCGCGCGCGAGACCGGTCCGCGCCGCGAGGCGCGCACGCGCTACCGGCGCCTCGCCACGGTAGAGGTGCCGATCGCGCTGGGCCGCTATCCGCAGCAACGCTACGCCCTGCTGCTGGCCGAGCCGGAGAGCGGCCGCTTCCGCCAGATCCGCAAGCACCTGGCGCACATCCATCACCCGGTGATCGGCGATTGCCAGCACGGCCGCGGCGACCACAACCGACTGTACAAGCAGCACTTCGGCTGCCACCGCATGCTGCTGCATGCGTGGCGGCTGGATTTCCGCCACCCGCTGAGCGGCGCGGCGATGACGCTGGAGGCGCCGCTGGACCACGCCTACGCAGCCCTGCTGGAACGCTTTGGCTGGATCGAAGCCATGCTCTGCCAAACTCGTTCCTCCTGAGCGTAGCGCCGCAGGCGCGAAGTCGAAGGACAACCGGCCCCGTACGAAAAGCCCCTCTCCCCTCGGGAGAGGGGTTGGGTGAGAGTTCGGCCGCAGGGCGATGGCCACGTTCCCGCCGACGGGCAAGCTTCCGCTTCGCCCGCACCCTCATCCGTCGCTGCGCGCCACCTTCTCCCGGAGGGAGAAGGAAAAGCCACGTCTCGCCGGGCACAGATGCTCGCGCAAGGCTTCGACTCCGCCGCTGCGCGGCTACGCTCAGCCCGAACGGCATCGGGGAATCGAACGGACGTGCGCGCACCTCGCCCGTCGACGCGCTTCCCCCTAAACTTCCCCCATGCTGAGCATCAGCCGCACCCTCTCCCTGCCCGAGTCCGAGCTGGTCGTGCGCTTCCTGCGCGCCGACGGCCCCGGCGGCCAGCACGTCAACCGCACCGAGAGCGCGGTGGAACTGCGCTTCGACGTGGCGCGCTCGCCTTCGTTGCCGGACGCGGTGCGCGAACGGCTGCTGGCGCGGCGCGACCGCCGCCTCACCGACGACGGCGTGCTGGTGATCCAGGCCCGCCGCTTCCGCGACCAGGGCCGCAACCGCGAGGACGCACGCGCGCGACTGGTGGAAATCGTCCGCGCCGTGCTGGTGCCGCCGAAGCAGCGCGTGGCGACGAAGCCCACCCGCGCCTCGAAGGAACGCCGCCTCGCCGGCAAGCAGCAGCGCGGCAAGCTGAAGCAATTGCGCTCGACGAAGCCGGGACTGGAATGAAGGGCGGCGTCCCGACGCCCGCGCAACTGCCTCCGCGCATGCCGCGGCTGCGCGACAACTGGCGCCGCCGGCTGTGCCGCGGCGTGTTGCACCTGTGCGGCTGGAGCCTGGTCGGCGAATTCCCCGACACGCCGAAGCTGGTGCTGATCGCGGTGCCGCACTCCTCGTGGTGGGACGGCGTCTGGGGCCTGCTGATGAAGGCCGCGATCGGCGCCGACGTGAACTTCATGGCCAAGCGCGAGCTGTTCCGCGGCCCGCTGGGCGCGCTGCTGCGCAAGCTCGGCGGCATTCCCATCGACCGCGGCGCGGCGATGGGCGTGGTGGAACAGATGACCGAACGCTTTCGCCGCCAGCAGGCGTTGTGGCTGGGCATCGCGCCGGAAGGCACGCGCCGCCACGTGCCGCAATGGAAGAGCGGTTTCTGGCGCATCGCCCGCGACGCCGGCGTGCCGGTGTTCCCGGTCGCCTTCCACTACCCGGACAAGACCATCCACCTCGGCCCGCCGCTGGACACCACCGGCGACATGGCCGCCGACACCGCACGGCTGCGCGCGTTCTACGCACCGTTCCAGGGCAAATACCACGGCCTGTGACCCATGACCGGCATCCAGCACTACGACGCCTTCCTGCTCGCCTGCATCGCGCTCAACCTCACGCCCGGGCTGGACACGTTCTACATCCTTGCGCGCAGCGGGCGCGAGGGACACGCCGTGGGCCTGGGCGCCGCGCTGGGCATCAACGCCGGCTGCGTGGTGCACACGCTGGCCGCGGTGCTGGGGCTGTCGGCGATCCTGATGACCTCGGCGCTGGCGTTCTCGGTGCTGAAGTACCTGGGCGCGGCCTACCTGGTGTGGATCGGCCTGCGCATGCTGCTCGCGCGGCAAGCGGTGCGCGCGCCCACCGAGACGCGCGGCCGCGGCTTCGCCGCCGCCTTCCGCCAGGGCATGCTCACCAACGTGCTGAACCCCAAGGTGGCGCTGTTCTACCTGGCCTTCCTGCCGCAGTTCATCGTCCCGCATGCCGCCCATCCGCAGCTCGGCCTGTTGCTGCTGGGGCTGAGCTTCATCGCCACCGGCCTCACCTGGTCGCTGGTGCTGGCCATGGCCGGCAGCCGCATCCATCGCCTGCTGCAACGGCGGCCGCGGATCGGCACGTGGATGGACCGGGTGTGCGGCGGCGTGCTGCTGGCGTTCGGGCTGCGCCTGGCCTTGCAGCCGCGCGGCTGATTGGCACCGGCCTACCGCCCGGAGTGCCCCGGCTCGTCGTAGTCGCGATGGGTCAACAGCCCCGGCCGGATCAGGTCGATGAAGGCGCGCGCCTCGGCGCTGAGGAACTTGCCCTTGCGCATCACCACGCCGTAGCTGCGCTGCGGGAAGTACTGCTTCATGTTGTGCACGGCCAGCCGCGCCCGGTCGGCCCCGGTGATGCAGATGCCGGTGACGATGGATATCCCCAGGCCCATCGCCACGTATTCCTTGATCACGTCCCAGCCGCCCACCTCGATCGCCACCTGGTACGGCACCTGGTTCTGCTGGAACACCAGGTCCACCAGCCGGTAGGTGGACAGCCGCTGCGGCGGCAGGATCAGGCCGTAGGGCGACAGGTCGCGCAGCGCCACCGATTCCTTCCCCGCCAGCGGATGATCCAGCGGCGCGATCAGCATGGGATCGTACTGGCGCACCGGCGCCCAGGCGATGTCGTTGGGCACGTCCAGCATCGAGCCGACGGCGAAGTCGGCCTTGTCCTCGCGCAGCATCGCCAGGCCGTCCTTGCCGGTGACGTTGGCCAGCTGCAGTTGCACGGCGGGGAAGCGCTCGCGGTAGCGGCGCACCAGCTCCGGCAGCAGGTACTGGATGGTGGAGGTGCCCGCGGCGATGACCAGCTTGCCGGCCTGCAGGCCCCTGGCGCGGGCCTGGAAGTCGCGGTCGAGGTTGTCCCAGCCCTCCACCAGCGGGCGCGCCAGCTCGTACAGCGCCTCGCCCGCGTCGGTGAGATTGACGCGCCGGCGCCGACGCTCCAGCAGGACGGCGCCCAGTTCCCGCTCCAGCGCCTGCAGCTGCAGGCTGACCGTGGGCTGGGACAGGTACAGCGCCTCGGCGGCGCGGCTCAGCGTGCCCAGCTTCACCGTGGCGACGAAGGCGCGCAGCTGCTTGTGGCGGTTGCCCTTGTAGTAGAAGCGGCTGCCGGAGTCCGGGGAGGCCTCCGGCCGGCCACGCTTTTTCGCCGCCTCGCGGGGCGGCTTCCTCGGCTTGTTCGGCGTCTCGGGCAGCCTTTTCATCGCTTTTATTCAACAACTTGCAATCTGCATTTGCAATGTCAATGCCATGAATTGAAATATTCTCTTTGTCAAATCCTGTCCCGACGTCCTAGCTTCGAGCCACACCCGCAGTGGAGAAGCCCATGGCCGTGCCCCAGGAACGACTCGCCCCCGCCACCGCCCGGCTGGACGCCGGCGCCCGCGGCTACGGGGACATCCTCACTCCCGCGGCGCTGGCCTTCCTCGGTCGCCTGCACCGCCGCTTCGACGCCCGCCGGCGCGAACTGCTGGCCGCCCGCCGCGAGCGCCAGGCCCGCTGGGACGCCGGCGAACTGCCGGATTTCCGCGCCGACACCGCCGCGATCCGCGATTGCGAGTGGACGGTGGCGCCGATCCCGCCCGCGCTGCGGGACCGGCGCGTGGAGATCACCGGCCCGGTCGAGCGCAAGATGGTCATCAATGCGCTGAACTCCGGCGCCAAGGTGTTCATGGCCGACTTCGAGGATTCCTCGGCGCCCAGCTTCGCCAACCAGATGGACGGCCAGGTGAACCTGCGCGACGCGGTGGCCGGCACGCTGGCATACACCTCGCCCGAGGGCAGGCACTACCGCGTGAACCCGGACCCGGCGGTGCTGGTGGTGCGTCCGCGCGGCTGGCACCTGCCCGAGCGTCACCTCGCCGTCGACGGCGAGACCATGGCCGGCGCGCTGGTGGACTTCGGCCTGTTCGCGTTCCACAACGCCCGCGCCCTGCACGCGCGCGACCGCGGCCCCTACTTCTACCTGCCCAAGCTGGAGGCGATGGAGGAAGCCGCGCTTTGGGACGAGGCGATGGCCTTCGCCGAGGACGAACTCGGCCTGCCCACCGGCTGCATGAAGGCCACCGTGCTGATCGAGACCCTGCCCGCCGCGTTCCAGATGGACGAGATCCTGCACGCGCTGCGCGGGCGCGCGGTCGGCCTCAACTGCGGGCGCTGGGACTACATCTTCTCCTACCTCAAGACCCTGCGCGGCCACCGCGACCGCCTGCTGCCCGAGCGCGGCCAGGTGCAGATGACGGTGCCGTTCCTGAAGGCCTATTCGGAACTGCTGATCCAGACCTGCCACAAGCGCGGCGCCTTCGCCATGGGCGGCATGGCGGCGCAGATCCCGATCAAGGGCGACGAGGCCGCCAACGAAGCCGCGCTGGCCAAGGTGCGCGCCGACAAGCTGCGCGAGGTGAAGGCCGGCCACGACGGCACCTGGGTGGCGCACCCCGCGCTGGTGCCGGTGGCGCGGGCCGTCTTCGACGAATACATGCCCGAGCCCAACCAGCGCGACGTGGAACGCGAGGACGTGCGCGTCACCCGCGAGCAGTTGCTGGCGCCCTGCGCCGGCACCATCACCCGCGCCGGCTTCGACAACAACGTGGAGGTGGCGCTGCGCTACACCGCCGCGTGGCTGGACGGGCTGGGCTGCGTGCCGATCCACCACCTGATGGAGGACGCCGCCACCGCCGAGATCGCCCGCGCACAGTTGTGGCAATGGCTGCACCACGCCGACGCTTCGGCCGGCGGGGCGCCGGCCGGGGGCGGGCTGGCCTTCTCCGACGGCGCGCCGATCGACTTCGCGCTGTTCGACCAGACGCTGGCCGCGCACGTCCATCGCCTGCGCGACAGCGACGTGCCCGGCGCCGGCCGCGTGGACGAGGCCGCCAAACTGCTCGCCACGCTGACCCACGCCGACACGCTCGGCGATTTCCTCACCCTGCCGGCCTACGACCGGCTTTGACGCCATTCCTTCCCCTCCGGGGAAGGTGCCCGAAGGGCGGATGAGGGTTCGGCCAGCACCGAGCATTTCGCTTGAACCGCGCCCTCTCCCCAACCCCTTTCCCGCAAGCGGGAAAGGGGCTCGAAACCACGGAGCCATGCCATGAAGACCTCGCTGCCGACTGCCGAACAGATCACCCTGGACTGGGCCAACAACCCGCGCTGGACCGGCATCCGCCGCCATTACACCGCCGAGGACGTGGTGCGCCTGCGCGGCACCGTCGCGGTGGAGCACTCGCTGGCCCGCCGCGGCGCCGAGCGGCTGTGGAAGTCGCTGCACACGGAAGACTTCGTCAACGCGCTGGGCGCGCTCACCGGCAACCAGGCCATGCAACAGGTGAAGGCCGGCCTGCAGGCGATCTACCTCAGCGGCTGGCAGGTCGCCGCCGACGCCAACCTGGCCGGCGAGATGTATCCCGACCAGTCGCTCTACCCCGCCAACTCGGTGCCGCAGGTGGTCAGGCGCATCAACAACACCCTGCTGCGCGCCGACCAGCTGCACCACGCCGAGGGCGACGACGCGATCGACTGGCTGGTGCCGATCGTGGCCGACGCCGAGGCCGGCTTCGGCGGCGTGCTCAACGCCTTCGAGCTGATGAAGGCGATGATCGAGGCCGGCGCCGCCGGCGTGCACTTCGAGGACCAGCTCGCCAGCGTGAAGAAGTGCGGCCACATGGGCGGCAAGGTGCTGGTGCCCACCCGCGAGGCGGTCGACAAGCTCAACGCCGCGCGCCTGGCCGCCGACGTGGCCGGCGTGCCCACCCTGATCGTGGCGCGCACTGATGCTGACGCGGCCGACCTACTCACTTCCGACATCGACGCCAACGACCGGCCCTTCCTCACCGGCGAGCGCACCGTCGAAGGCTTCTTCCGGGTCAAGGCCGGCCTCGACCAGGCGATCAGCCGCGGCCTGGCCTACGCGCCCTACGCCGACCTGGTGTGGTGCGAGACCAGCAAGCCGAACCTGGACGACGCGCGCCGTTTCGCCGAGGCGATCCACGCCAGGTTCCCGGGCAAGCTGCTGGCCTACAACTGCTCGCCCAGCTTCAACTGGAAGAAGCACCTGGACGACGCCACCATCGCCCGCTTCCAGCGCGAACTGGGTGCGATGGGCTACAAGTTCCAGTTCATCACCCTGGCAGGCTTCCACAGCCTGAACTACGGCATGTTCGAGCTGGCGCACGGCTACGCGCGCCGCCAGATGAGCGCCTTCGTGGAACTGCAGGAAAAGGAATTCGCCGCCGCCGGACGCGGCTTCACCGCGGTGAAGCACCAGCGCGAGGTGGGCACCGGCTATTTTGACGCGGTGACGCAGGCGATCCAGCAGGGCCAGTCCTCGACCACCGCGCTGAAGGGCTCGACCGAGGAGGCGCAGTTCCAGCGCATCGCCGCGGCGTGACCACTGCCCCTCCCCCTGCGCGCAGGGGGAGGGGTCATGCCTGGCCGCCGGAGCGGGCCGGCGGCACCAGCACAATCACCGTCCAGCCCGGCCGCGGCTCCAGCTCGCGCTTGGCCAGGGCCACCCGCAGCGCGCCCTTCTCCTCCACGCCAAACAGCAGCACGCTGTCCGAGCCGTACTGCTCCACGAAGTGCGGCCAGTCGAAGGTGGCGCTGAGCCGGGTGGACTTGATCCGCCAGCCTCGCGCCAGTAGCTCGGCGAAGCGCGCGTGGGTCATCGCCTCGTCGAACAGCGGCGGCGCCAGCAGGTTGTCGGCCAGCGCGGCGCGCTCGGTACTCTCCTGCGGCGCGAGGTTGCGCAGGCGGTACACCTTCTCGCGGCCGAACTCCTGCCGGTAGTGCACACAGGCCAGGGTATTGCGCTCGCGGTGGGTGGACATCGCCAGCAGACGCCCGATGCCGGCCAGGTCCAGGTGGCGCTCCGCATGCGGCGAGGCCGGGTTGCCGAAGAAAGTGGCCAGCCCTTCCATGCGCGCACGGCGGATGCCGTCCCAGTCGTCGTCGGCCAGCACCACCCGAACGCCCTCGTCCTTCAGCGCGCGGCCCACCGCGCGCGCCACCGCGTCGGAGCCGAAGATCAGCACGCCGCGCGGCTCCGGCTCGGCCACCTTCAGCCACTTCGCCAGCGGCCGCGCGGTGGCGCTTTGCAGCACCACCGTGCCGATGATCAGGATGAACACCAGCGGCACCAGCGCATCGGCGCCTTCCACGCCCAGCTTGCCGAGGCGCAGCGCGAACAGCGCCGACACCGAGGCCGCCACGATGCCGCGCGGCGCCACCCAGGCGATCAGCGCGCGCTCGCGCCAGTTCAGCCCGCCGCCGATCGTGGCCAGCACCGCGGTCAGCGGCCGCACCACGAACTGCGCTGCGAGGAACACCGCGATGCCGGCCCACAGCATGCCGTCGGGCAGCGGCCAGTGCAGCCGCGCCGCCAGCAGGATGAACAGCAGCGACACCAGCAGCGTGGTGAGGCTTTCCTTGAAATCCAGGATGTCGTCGATGTGCACGCTGCGCATGTTGCCCAGCGCGATGCCCATCACCGTCACCGCGAGCAGGCCGGACTCGTGGGCCAGCGCGTTCGACGCGCCGAACGCCAGCAGCACCCCCGCCAGCGTGGCGTAGTTCTGCAAGTACTCGGGCACCAGTTGGCGGCGCAGCAGGAAGCCCAGCAGCAGCGCGCCCAGCGCCCCGATCAGCGCGCCGCAGGCCACCGTGCCCAGGAACACGCCGATGGTATGGCCCTGTTGGCGCGACACGATCGCCTCGAAGATCAGCACCGCGAACAGCGCGCCCAGCGGATCGATCACGATGCCTTCCCAGCGCAGCGTGTTGGCGATGCGCGCCGCCGGGCGCAGCGTGCGCAGCAGCGGGGCGATCACCGTGGGGCCGGTGACGCAGGTCAGCGCGCCGAACAGCCAGGCGATCTCCCAGCGCACCCCGGCGATCCAGTGCGCGCAGGCCGCCAGCAGCAGCAGCGCCGCGACGGCGCCGTAGCTGACCAGCCCGCGCACCGCGCCGCCGATGCCGCGCAGCTCGTGGAAGCGCAGCGTGAGGCTGCCCTCGAACAGGATCACCGCCACCGCCAGCGAGACCAGCGGGAACAGCAGATCGCCCAGCAGCTTGTCCGGCCGCAGCAGGCCGGTGACCGGACCCAGCACGATGCCGGCCAGCAGCAGGAACAGGATCGCCGGCAGCTTCACCCGCCAGGCCAGCCACTGGCACAGGAAGCCCACCACCAGCATGCCGGTCAGCACCAGGCCGGTTTCCAGAGTCATGCGCGATCCTTGTCGATGGCCGACGGAGGTCTATCGGAGCATGCGCGACACGGCGCGTCCAGCCATCGAAGAGGGAGCCGGTCCATGTTCCGGCGCCATGCGGGGGGCGCGAGGAACATGGCCGGCTCCAGGGCCATGTCCGGTATCGACACGGGGGGGAGGGGATCCGATACCGGGTGGCAGGGCGGGTTCATAAAATGAACTGGCCGGTGCAGATAATACCGGGTGCGACGCCGCTGTCAATACTCCACGGTTCAATAATGTGGCATGGCCTGCGCGGGGCTCAGAGCCTGTTCAAGATCTCCCCGTGGCCCGCGCCGGGAGCTGTTTGCGCGCAGACCAAGGAAGAGCGAAGGAGTGGACGTCCACGACGGAGCGATGATGCAGGAATGTGGGCCAACAGACCCGGCCCTCCGGGTTGCCTTGCCTTGGCCGCCATGCGGCAGCGCGCGACTGGACCCCTGCCTTCGCAGGGGCAGGCTCTGCCCGCCAGGCAGGCGCTGCGCCACGCACTCCCACCGGGCGGCCAGGGCAAGGCAACGCGAGCTACGGGGAGATCTTGAACAGGCTCTCAGAAACGGCGGTACTGCAGCGCCTCGGCCAGGTGTGCCCGGTCCAGCACGGCTGCGCCGCCATCGAGGTCGGCGATGGTGCGCGCCACGCGCAGCACGCGGTGGTAGGCGCGGGCGGACAGGCCCAGGCGCTCCAGCGCGGCGTCGAACCAGCGCCGTTCGGCCTGGCCCAGCGCGCAGTCGCGTTCCAGCTCGCGCGTGCTGATCTCGGCGTTCGGGCGGCCCGCGCGCATCAGCGCATGCTGACGCGCCCGCACCACCCGGGCGCGCACGGTAGCCGAGTCCTCGTCGTAGACGCTGCGCGGGGCACCCAGTTCGGCCAGCGGCACGCGCGGCACTTCCACGCACAGGTCGATGCGGTCCAGCAGTGGACCGGAGATGCGCCCGCGGTAGCGCGCGAGCTGGTCCGGCGAGCACCGGCAGCGCGGTTCGCCGGCATAGCCGCAGGGGCACGGGTTCATCGCCGCCACCAGCTGGAACTGGGCCGGGAAGGTGCATTGCCGCGCCGCGCGCGAGATCACGATGCTGCCGGACTCCAGCGGCTCGCGCAGCACGTCCAGCACGTGCCGGCTGAACTCCGGCAGTTCGTCCAGGAACAGCACGCCGTTGTGCGCGAGCGAGATTTCGCCCGGTCGCGGCTGCGAACCGCCGCCGACCAGGGCCACCGCCGAGGCGGTGTGGTGCGGCGCGCGGAACGGGCGCCGGCGCCAGTGCGCCGGGTCGACCGCCTGCCCCGCCACCGACAGCACGGCGCAGGTCTCCAGCGCCTCCGGCTCGCTCAGCGGCGGCAGGATGCCGGGCAGGCGCTCGGCCAGCATGGTCTTGCCGGTGCCGGGCGGGCCGGACATCAGCATGTGGTGGCCGCCGGTGGCGGCGATCTCGAGCGCGCGCCGCGCCTGCAGTTGGCCGCGCACGTCGATCAGGTCGGGACCGGCGCCGGCGGCGTCGCCAGAGGTGGCGGCGGCCGGCGTGGCCAGATCCTGTGCGCCGCGCAGCCAGCCGCAGACCTCGGCCAGGGTGTCGGCCACGCGCACGTCGGCATCGGACACCAGCGCGGCCTCGGCCGCGTTGGCGCGCGGCACCACCACCCGCCGCCGGCGCGCGCGCGCGCGCAGCAGCGCCGGCAGCACGCCGGACACGCCGCGCAGGTCGCCGGACAGCGCCAGCTCGCCGAGGAATTCGCAGTCGTCCAGCCGCTCGCGCGGCACCTGGTGGCCGGCGGCCAGGATGCCCAGCGCGATGGCCAGGTCGAAGCGGCCGCCGTCCTTGGGCAGCTCGGCCGGCGCCAGGTTCACGGTGACCTTGCGGTTGGGGTATTCGAACGCGGTGTTCTGGATCGCCACGCGCACGCGGTCGCGCGCCTCGCGCACGGCCGCCTCGGGCAGGCCGACAATGTTGGTGCCCGGCAGGCCGCCGGACAGGTGCACCTCGACCATGACCTGTGGCGCGGCCACGCCCTCCTGGGCGCGGCTGAGGGTGACGGCAAGGCTCATGCCGGGAGCGGGGCAATACCGGAGGCGTCGCCGATCATGGTATCCATCGAGCGACTCCATCGGACTGCTGAGGAAAACAACCGCCCCCGATCGCTCTCGGGGTGAGGGTGACGGATCGGGGGCGGCTCCCGGGAACTGGCCTTACGACCCGCGGGCGGCCGCTATGGCCTCGAGTTCGGCCACGCGTCGTTCCAGTTCCTCCACCCGGGCACGCGTGCGCGCCAGCAGCTGGCTCTGGACCTCGAATTCCTCGCGGGTAACCAGTTCGAGGCGGCGCAATCCCTGTGCCAGGACATCACGAAAATTGGCGCGCAGATCCTTTTGCGCGTCTGCCAATCCTGGCGGTACCAACGAAGCAAGTCGCAGGGCAATTTGGTCGATGTCCAGCCTTTCCATCATGGAAGGCGCCTCGAACTCGTCATGGAAGAGTTTAGGGACCGGGGGTTCGCGCTCGCCATCGGCTGGCTCCACTGGGATATGTAGGCATTCTCCTACATCACGCGACAGCACGTCGTGCGGCAGGCACAATGCATGGGTGGCGTCGCCCGCGGCGCCGGTTGACGAGGACGATGCATGAAACTGGTGGTGGCGATCATCAAGCCGTTCAAGCTGGACGATGTGCGCGAGGCGCTGGCCGAGGTCGGCGTGCAGGGCATCACGGTGACCGAGGTGAAGGGCTTCGGCCGCCAGAAGGGCCATACCGAGCTGTATCGCGGTGCCGAGTACGTGGTCGACTTCCTGCCCAAGATCAAGCTGGAGGTGGCGGTGGCGGACGAACAGCTCGACCGCGTGGTGGAAGCCATCTCGCAATCCGCCCGTACCGGCAAGATCGGCGACGGCAAGATCTTCGTCAGCGCGCTGGAGCAGGTGATCCGGATTCGTACCGGGGAGCTGGACGGGGACGCGCTGTAGGCTGTTCCTCCCTCTCCCCTCCGGGGAGAGGTCGGGGTGAGGGACCAACCCCGCGGGACTTTGTGTGCAGGGCACGCTTTGGATGGGGCGTTGCCGCGAGCACCCGCCCCTCACCTCAATCCTCTCCCCGGAGGGGAGAGGAGGGAACGCGGTGGGCGGGGCCGCTTTTTTACGCGCAGCGGTGTACGCAGCCTTACCGCACGGCCGGGGCTTCTTCTTTTGTTTTCAGCGCGCTTGCGCGCTGAAAACGGCGATGGTGCACCAGCAGGCCGCTGTAGTAGGCGATGTAGTAGCCCACCAGCAGGCCGATCACCAGCATCGTCAGCGGGCTGGACTGGTAGCCCATCGGCACCATCGAGCCCGCCGGCGCGCCGGCGGCCAGCGCCTGCGCCTGCTGCATCTGCGGCCACAGCACCAGGAAACGCCAGGCCAGCCGGCCCAGCAGCAGCGCGGTGAGCAATGCGCCGATCCAGGGATTGGGCAGGTAGCAATCACCCTTCGCCGGATCGGTCTCGAAGCGGGTCAGGCGCAGGCCGAGCAGGCCGAGCGGCGCGCCGGCGACCGCGCCGCCCAGCACGCCCTCGGCCAGCCGGATGTCGTGCAGGCCGCCGAGCATCAGCAGGCAGCCGATCGCCGCGAAGATCGCGATGCGCGCGATCATCCGCTTGCGCCGGATCGGCTGGCGGCCGAACTGGCGGCTGACCCGGCGCCAGACCATCAGGGCCACCAGCGGCACCATGATCGCGTAGCTCATCAGATGGGAAGGCATGTCCGGGCGTCCGGCAGGGAGATTGCGCACAGCCTAGCCCGGGCGTGCGCGGCGCGCGACTGAAACTCCACAGCCGACGCGCATGACGCCTGTCATGCGCGCGTGGGCGCCGTTACTTCGCCTTGCCCTGGTTGGCCACCGCGGCGGTCTTGGCGGCGATCGCCTCGGCGTCGCCCAGGTAGTAGCGGCGCAGCGGCTTCAGCTGGTCGTCGAACTCGTACACCAGCGGCACGCCGTTGGGGATGTTGAGCTCCACGATGTCGGCGTCGGAAATGTTGTCGAGGTACTTCACCAGCGCGCGCAGCGAATTGCCGTGCGCGGCCACCACCACGCGCCGGCCGGCCCTGATCGCCGGCGCCAGCACCTCGTGCCAGTACGGCAGCACGCGCGCCACGGTGTCCTTGAGGCATTCGGTGTCGGGGATCTGCGCCGGCGCCAGCGCGGCGTAGCGCGGGTCGTGCACCGATTCGTTCGCGCCGCGCTCGAGCGGCGGCGGCGGGATGTCGTAGCTGCGGCGCCAGATCTTGACCTGCTCGTCGCCGTACTTCGCCGCGGTCTCGGCCTTGTTGAGGCCGGTGAGTGCCCCGTAGTGGCGCTCGTTGAGGCGCCAGTCGGTGTGCACCGGCAGCCACATCTGCTCCATCGCGTCGAGCACGCCCCACAGCGTGCGCACCGCGCGCCTGAGCACCGAGGTGTGCGCCACGTCGAATTCGAAACCCTCCCGCTTCAGCAGCTCGCCCGCCTCGCGCGCCTCGGCGATGCCCTGGGCGGTGAGGTCGACGTCGGCCCAGCCGCTGAAGCGGTTGTCGAGGTTCCACTGCGACTGGCCGTGGCGGATCAGGACGAGCTTGTGCATGGCGTCGGGATTCTTGGCGGGTGAAGCCCGGAATGGTGAGGCCGCGGCCGGCGGCGCGTCAAATCCGTCCCTGCCGAAGGTCACGCTAAACCCGGCGTCCCGCGGGTGCATCCTATAGCCGATTCCCTACACGAATGGAGCCTTGTCATGCGCCGTATCCTGCTTTCCCTCGCCCTGCTGCTGCCGCTGGCCGCGGTCGCCTCCGACAACGACCTTCACAAGGTCAACGGCGACGTGCGCGTCGAGGCTGGCCAGCACGCCGGCACCGCCAAGAGCGTCAACGGTGACGTGGACGTGGGCGACCACGCCGTGGTGGAACTGGCCAGCAGCGTGAACGGCTCGGTATCGCTGGGTACGCAGGCCGAGGCCGGCGAGCTGCATACCGTCAACGGTTCGATCACGGTCGCCGCCGGCGGCAAGGTCGGCGGCCTGGTCAAGGCGGTCAATGGCGACATCACCCTGGCGCAGGGCGCCCAGGTGGACGGCCATCTCTCCAACGTCAACGGCGCCATCCGGCTGGATGACGCCCACGTGGCCGGCGGCATCGGCACCGTGGCCGGCAACATCACGGTGGGCGCGAACTCGCGCGTGGAAGGCGGCATCCTGGTCGACAAGCCGAACAACGGCGGCTGGTTCCACTGGGGCAACGGCGACGGGCGCAAGCCGGTGATCGTGATCGGCCCGCACGCCGTGGTGCAGGGCACGCTGGAATTCCGCCGCCCGGTGGTGCTGAAGGTCAGCGACAGCGCCCAGATCGGCCCGGTGCAGGGCGCCACGGCGGAGAAGTTCAGCGGCGCCACGCCGTAAGAACCTGTTCAAGATCTCCCCGTGGCCCGCGCCGGGAGCTGTTTGCGCGCAGGTCAAGGAAGAGCGAAGGCGTGGACGTCCATCCACGACTGAGCGATGACGCAGGGATGCGAGCCAACAGACCCGGCCCGAAGGGTTGCCTTCGCGCCGCGCGGCTAGACCCAGTCGCGCGGCTTGAGGTAGTCCGCCAGCCGCGCCTCCGGCGAGCCCGGCTCGGGCTGGTAGCCGTATTCGAAGCGCACCCGCGGCGGCAGGCTCATCAGGATCGACTCGGTGCGGCCGCCGGACTGCAGCCCGAACAGCGTGCCGCGGTCGTAGACCAGGTTGAACTCCACGTAGCGGCCGCGGCGGTACAGCTGGAACTCGCGCTCGCGTTCGCCGTATGCCGTGTCGCGGCGGCGTTCCGCGATGGGCAGGTAGGCGTCGAGGAAGCCCTGCCCCACCGCGCGGGTGAAGTCGAAGCAGCGCTTGAAGCCGCCTTCGTCGAGGTCGTCGTAGAACAGCCCGCCCACGCCACGGGTCTCGCCGCGGTGCTTCAGGTAGAAGTAGTCGTCGCACCATTTCTTGTAGCGCGGGTAGACGTCCGCGCCGAACGGCGCGCACAGGTCGCGCGCCACCGCGTGCCAGTGCGCCACGTCCTCGTCGAAGGGGTAGAACGGGGTCAGGTCGAAGCCGCCGCCGAACCACCACGCCGGCGGCATGCCTTCCTTGCCGGCCTCGAAGTAGCGCACGTTGGCGTGCGTGGTGGGCACGTAGGGGTTCTTCGGGTGCAGCACCAGCGACACGCCGGTGGCGACGAAGCCGCCGCCGGCCAGTTCCGGCCGGTGCGCGGTGGCGCTGGGCGGCAGCGTGCTGCCGTGCACGCGCGAGAAGTTCACCCCCGCCTGCTCGAACAGCGCGCCGCCGCGCAGCACGCGGGTGCGGCCGCCGCCGCCGGCGGGGCGGGTCCAGGCGTCCTCGACGAAGCGCGCACTGCCGTCGAGCTGCTCGACGGCGGCGCAGATGCGGTCCTGCAGTTCGCGCAGGAAGGTTTCGACCCGGTCGGCCTGGGGATGGGCGGTGGCGTGGTTCGCGTTCATCGCCGACCAGCTTAGCAAGAGCGCACCGGCCGCGGCTGCGACGCCGCGCCGCGGCGGCCTGACCGCGGTCAACCGCCGCCTGAACGCCGCCGCCCGGCGCCGCGGCCACGCCTTGGCAAGCCGGGAACGGCTGGCTAGGCTGGACCGATGGCAGCACCGATGTCCCCGATCGCCGTCCGCGCCGTTACCGTCACGTCGGCGCTGGGCCGCGGGCTGGAGGCCCATCGCGACGCGCTTGAACGCGAACGCGGCGGACTGCGCCCGAACGATGCCAGCAGCGCCCCGCTGCCTTGCTGGATCGGTCGCGTGGATGGAGTGGACGACACCCCCCTGCCCGCCACGCTGGCCGGCTGGGATTCCCGCAACAACCGCCTGGCCTGGCTGGGCCTGGCCCAGGACGGCTTCCTGGGCCAGGTGGACGCGGCGCGCCGGCGGTATGGCGCAGGCCGCGTCGCGCTGCTGCTGGGCACCTCCACCGCCAGCATCGGCGCCACCGAGGAAGGGTACCGCCGGCTCGGCGCCGACGGCCGCCTGCCGCCCGACCTGTATCGCCCCGCCCTGCACACGCCGCATTCGCTGGCCGGTTTCGTGGCCGCGGCGCTGGAACTGGCCGGGCCCTGCCTCACCCTCTCCACCGCCTGCTCGTCCAGCGCCAAGGTGTTCGCCAGCGCCGAGCGGCTGATGCGGCTGGGCCTGGCCGATGCCGCCGTGGTCGGCGGGGTGGATTCGCTGTGCGACCACGTGCTGTTCGGCTTCAACGCGCTGGAACTGGTCTCGCCCGAGCCGTGCCGGCCGTTCGACGCGGCGCGGCGCGGCATTTCCATCGGCGAGGCGGCCGGCTTCGCCCTGCTCGAACGCGCCGAAGCCGCCCCGGAAGCGCCGCGGCTGGTCGGCTGGGGCGAATCCAGCGACGCCTTCCACATGTCCACGCCGCACCCGGACGGGCTGGGTGCCGAACTGGCGATCCGCGACGCGCTGGCGCGCGCGGGGCGGGAGGCGGCGCAGGTCGGCTACATCAACCTGCACGGCACCGCCAGCCGCAAGAACGACGCGATGGAGGCGGCGCTGCTGGCGCGGCTGTTCCCGCCCGGCGTGCGCGCCAGCTCGACCAAGGGCTACACCGGCCACACCCTGGGCGCCGCCGGCATCGTCGAGGCGGCGTTCGCGCTGCTGGCGATCCGCGATGGCCTGGTGCCCGGCAACCTCGGCGCCGACACGCCCGACCCCGCCTGCGGCGCGCAGTTCGCCTGGCGCACCGAGCGGCGGCCGGTGGACGTGGCGATGAGCAATTCCTTCGGCTTCGGCGGCAACAACGCCTGCCTGCTGTTCGCCTCCGCGGAGGCGGCGTGAGCGGGCTGGCTGTCCACGTCGAGGGCGTCGGCCTGTGGTCGCCCGCGCTGGCCGGATTCGATGCGCTGCGCACGCGCCTGGCCGGCGCCGCGGTGCCGCCACCGGCCGCGACGCCACCCGCGCAGGCCCTGCCCGCCACCGAGCGCCGGCGCGCCTCGGCCAGCGTGCGCATCGCGGTGGAAGCCGCGGCGCAGGCCGTGGCGATGAGCGGCCGCGACGCCGCCGCGCTGGCCTGCGTGTTCGCCTCCGCCTTCGGTGACCTGGCCACCACCGACGAACTCTGCGCCACCCTGGCGCGCGCGCCGGCCGAGCTTTCGCCCACCCGCTTCCACCTGTCGGTGCACAACGCGCCGGCCGGCTACTGGACCATCGCCGGCGGCTGCCGCGCGTCGTCCAGCGCAGTATGCGCCGGCGCGGCCAGCGCCGGCGCCGGCCTGCTGGAGGCGGCCGTGCTGGCCTGCGCCGAGGCGCGCCCGGTGCTGCTGGTGTGCAGCGACATCGCCGGTCGCGGCCCGCTGGGCGAGATCGTCGGCTGCCGCCACGACTTCGGCGCCGCGCTGGTGCTGGCCCCCACCCCCGGCGCACGCACGCTGGCCCGGCTGCAGCTGGCGCTGGCGGACCCCTCCTGCACCGCGCCTTCACCCGCGATCGATTGCACTGGCGACATGCCCGACAACCCTTCCGCCGCCATCCTGCCGCTGTTGACACTGCTGGCTGCCGGTCGCGCCGGCGTCATCGCGATGGCGGCGGCGGGCGGCCTCGCCCTGCACGTGCGCGTGGAGCCGCCGGCATGAACGGCCTGCCGCGCTGGTGCGTGCTGATTCCCTGCCTCAACGAGGCGGGCGCGATCGACGGCCTGCTGCGCTCGGTGCTGGCGCTGGGCGCCCCGGTGATCGTGGTGGACGACGGTTCCGACGATGGCACGCCGGACATCGTCGCCCGGCTGCCGGTGACGCTGCTGCGCCATGGCCGGCGGCGCGGCAAGGGCGAGGCGTTGCGCAGCGGTTTCCGCGAGGCGCTGCGCCAGGGCTTCGAGGCGGTGCTGACGATGGATGGCGACGGCCAGCACCTGGCCGCCGACGTGCCGCGCATCGTGGCCGCGGCGCAGCGTTGGCCGGGACGCATGGTGATCGGTGCGCGCCTGCTCGATCGCGAGCAGCAGCCGAAGGCGCGCCGTTTCGCCAACGCCTTCGCCGACTGGGGCATCTCCTGGGCCTGCGCCCAGCCGGTGGCCGACACGCAGAGCGGCCAACGCTGGTACCCGCGCGCGGCGCTGGCGCTGGTGGATCTGCCCGCGGAAGGCTTCGTGTTCGAGGCCGCGCTGCTGATCGCCGCCTCGCGCGAGCTGGGCATGCGCGTGGTCTCGGTGCCGATCGCCTCGCGCTACCACGGCGACTTCCGGCTCAGCCATTTCCGCCCGGTGCGCGACGTCAGCCGCATTACCGCCTACACCATCGGCCGGGTGATCCACTACGGCAACGTCCAGGCCAGCTACCGCCGCTCGCGCGGCGCGCCGCAACTGTCCGACGCGCCTGCCGCACAGGCGTTCTGAGAACCTGTTCAAAATCTCCCCGTGGCCCGCGCCGGGAGCTGTTTGCGCGCAGGTCAAGAAAGAGCGAAGGAGTGGACGCCCGTCCATGACTGAGCAATGACGCGGGGATGCGGGCCAACAGACCCGGCCCTTCGGGTTGCCTTGCCCTGGCCGCCAGGTGGGAGCGCGCGGCTTGACCTGGCGGCCAGGGCAAGGCAACGCGAGCTACGGGGAGATCTTGAACAGGCTCTGAGCATTCAGCCCGGGGCGCCGCCGCCCTCGTCCGGCACGCGCCAGAAGTCGTGGAAGTTGAACCAGTTGTACGGATAGGCGCGCGCATAGTGCTCCAGCCGCGCGGCGTAGCGGGCGACCAGCGCGTCCAGCGCGGCGCCGCGCGCCCGGCGCGGCAGTTCGATCCAGGCCGCGAACGGCTCGAACACCAGCCGGTAGCGGTTCCCGCCCAGGTAAAGCCCGAAGCACAGCAGCACCGGCACGCGCAGCGCGGCGGCCAGAAGCCACGGCCCGGCCGGGAAGGGCGCCGGCCGGCCCAGGAAATCCGCCATGTGCAGGGCCTCGTGCTCGCGGGCGCGGTCGGCCAGCAGCGCCACCATGGCGCCGGCGCGGCAGGCCTCGCCGACGGCCAGGGTGACCGCCGCACCGCCCCGGGCGGTGTCGATCACGCCGGCGCCGACGTCGGGCGCCAGCGCCTCCAGCATCGCGGTCATCGTCGGCGTCTTCTGCTTGTCCAGCAGCACGCGCAGCGGCACATCCGGCCGGCGCGCGCTGAGCGCGCGCAACGCCTCGAAGCTGCCCTGGTGCGACCCCACCAGCAGCACGCCACGACCCTGGTCGATGGCCGCCTCCAACGCGGCCAGGCCTTCCACCTCGATGTCGAAGCCCCGCTCGCCGTGCGCGAGCAGGAAGATCCGGTCCAGCGAGGTGGCGGCATAGGCGTGCAGGTTGCGGAACACCTGCGGCCACGTCGGCGGCTTGCCCAGCACGCGCCGCAGGTACCGGCGCGAGGCGCGGCGTTCCTCGCCCCGCCGCAGCATGTAGTACAGCGTCACCGGATACAGGCACAGGCGGCCCAGGCGGCGCCCGCCACGCAGCGCGATGACGCGGATCAGCCAGAACGCGAAACGCCCGCCGCCCTCCGGCTGCTGCCGCCAGTGGCCGCTCATGCCGGCGCGTCCACGTCGGAAAGAAGATGGATGGCCGGCGATCGGCCGGCTGGAGCGTGCCGGGGTGCGCCGCTCATGCCGCCGTCGCGCTCAAGCGGCGCGCTGCTGCCCGATGTGGTCGCACAGGCTGCGCAGGCTGGCGAACACGCGCTGGTTGTCCGGGCTGTCGGAACGCAGCGCGAAGCCATAATGCTTCGAGACCGCCAGCGCGATCTCCAGCGCGTCGATCGAGTCCAGCCCCAGCTCGCCGCCGAACAGCGGCGCATCCGGATCGATCTTCGCCGGGTCGACGTCCTCCAGGTTGAGGCTGGCCACGATCAGGGCGGCCAGTTCGTGCTGCTCGGCGGTCTGCTCGGCCATGCGCGTCTCGATGCTCCGGGTCCATGCAACGCCCCGTCGGGAACGGCCGCGGAGTGTAACATAGAGGTCTTGTGGTTCCCGGTTGCACGCAATGGTCCAGCTGTGTGAAGAGCCGCAGTCCGTTCCCGGCCTGCCCCGCGCCCCGCGCGTTTCCTACCGCACGAACGACGACGTCGCCACCGCGCTGGCCGAACCCGGCGCCCTGGCGGCGTTCGGCTTCGGCGCCGGTGCGCCGGCATGCGCCGACCCGCGCTGGCTGCGCGTGGCGCTGGAACCGTTCGACGCTCCCGCGCCGCTGGAGCTGTGGCAGGTGGACGGCGACGTCGCGCACGGCCGCGACGGGGCGCTGCGCTGGTCCGCCGGCGGCGGCTGGCTGTTCGTGGCGCTGGAAGTCGACGAGCGCGAGCACGGCGGCCCCGCCGGCGGTGCCCGCCATGCCTACGCTCGTCTGCGCGACTTCCTCGCCGCGCGCCCCGAGCGCCGGGCGTTGCGCATCTGGAACTATATCGGCGCGATCAACCAGGGCGATGGCGACCAGGAACGCTACAAGCAGTTCTGCGACGGCCGCGCCGCGGGCCAGGGCGACTGCTTCGCCGACGGCTATCCCGCCGCCACCGCGATCGGCCACCACGGCGACCCGCACCTGCTGCAGGTCTACCTGCTGGCCTGCGCGCAGGCCGGCACGCGGGTGGAGAACCCGCGCCAGGTCAGCGCCTGGCGCTACCCGCGCCAGTACGGCCGCACCTCGCCCGGCTTCGCCCGCGCGATGACGCTGCCGGCGCAGGACGTGCTGGCGATCTCCGGCACCGCCGCGGTGGTGGGCCACGCCTCGGCCCACGAAGGCGACCTGGACGCCCAGTTCGGCGAGACCCTGGCCAATCTGGAGGCGCTGCTGGCCAACGCCGACATGCCGGCCGGCTTCGACACGCATTCGCCGCTGAAGGCCTACGTTCGCCACGCCGCCGACGCGACGCGCGTGCGTGACCTCCTGCAGCAGCGCCTGCCCGGCGTGCCGGTGCTGCTGCTGCAGGGCGACGTCTGTCGTCGCGAACTGCTGGTGGAACTGGACGGCTGGCGCTACGCCTGAGGCATGGCGTGACTACGGCTTCGGCAGCTTCTTCGGCCGCTGCCAGCCCGGCAGGGTGAGCTGGCGGCCGCGCGCCACGGTGAGTTCGTCCGCCGGGGCGTCCCTGGTGATCACCGAGCCGGCGCCGATGGTGGCCCGGGCCCCGATCGTCACCGGCGCCACCAGCGCGCTGTTGGAGCCGATGAAGGCGCCGTCCCCGATGCGGGTGACGAACTTGTTCACGCCGTCGTAGTTGCAGGTGATGGTGCCGGCGCCCACGTTGACGCCGCCGCCGATCTCGGCGTCGCCCAGGTAGCTGAGGTGGTTGGCCTTGCTGCCCTCGCCGAGGCGGGCCTTCTTGGTTTCCACGAAGTTGCCCACGTGCACGCCCGCGGCCAGCTCGGTGCCCGGGCGCAGGCGCGCGAACGGGCCGATCATGCAGGGGCCGCGGGTGACCACGCCTTCCAGCTCGCAGTGGCCGAGCACGCGCGTGCCGGCGGCGAGGTCCACGTCCTTCAGGCGCACGAACGGGCCGATGGCGACATCCTCGCCCAGCTTCACCGTGCCTTCCAGGATCACGTCCACGTCCAGCTCGACGTCGCAGCCGGCCTCGACCGCGCCGCGCACGTCCACCCGCGCCGGGTCGGCCATGCGCACGCCGGCCTGCAGCAGCGCGCGTGCGGCGCGCTGGCGATGGCAGGCCTCCAGTTCGGCCAGCTGCAACGGGTTGTTGGCGCCGGCGGCCTCGTCCGGATCGTCGCCTTCCACGCAGGCCGCCGGCTGTCCTTCGGCGGCGGCCATGCCGAACACGTCGGTGAGGTAGTACTCGCCCTGCGCGTTGTCGCGGCCCAGCCCGGCCACCCAGCGCTTCAGCGCCGCGGCCCCGGCGGCCACGATGCCGGTGTTGACCAGGTCCACCGCGCGCTGCGCGTCGTCGGCGTCCTTCTCTTCCACCACCGCACGCACGCGGCCCGCGTCATCGAGCAACACGCGGCCGTAGCCGTGCGGATCGGCCACGCGGATGGCCAGCAGGGCCAGCGCGCCGGGCGACTGCGCCAGGCGTCGCAGCGTGTCGGGGCGGATCAGCGGCACGTCGCCGTACAGCACCAGCACGCGGGCGTCGTCGGGCACGCCGGGCACTACCTGCGCCACCGCGTGGCCGGTGCCCAGCCGCTCGGCCTGCAGCACCCAACGCAGGTCGGCCTGGCCGTCGAACGCGGCCAGCACCTGTTCGCCGCCATGGCCATGGACCACGTGGATCGCCGCCGGGCGCAGCGCGCGCGCCGCCTCCAGCACGTGCGCCAGCAGCGGCCGACCGGCCAGCGGCATCAGCACTTTGGGTTTCTTCGAGCGCATCCGCTTGCCTTCGCCGGCGGCCAGGACGATGACGTGCAGCGGGGTGTTTTCCATGGACTCCTGCCTCGGCGATGGAACGGTGCGGCCGCCGAGGATAACAGGCCCGTCCGTTGCGGAGCCCGCCGCCGCCCCGCGGCGTTTACGGTCCGGGCAGGTCGGCGCTGCTGCCGGTCTGCGGCTTGCCGTCGTGGCAGGCGAAATGGAATTCGTAGGGCAGGCTGAACGGCTTGGCCACCGTCTCCACCGCGTGCGTTCCGCCGTTCGCGTCGGCGGCCCAGCGGCTGATCTGCAGCGGCTCGAAGCGCCACTGCAAGGCCGCGGCGCGCACAGCGTCGGCGAAGGCCCCGGCCACGCCGGGCGCCGGCTGGACGCGCACCTCGTCCACCTTGCCGCCGGTGCCCACGATCAGCAGCGCCCGCAGGCTCACCGGCGGCGGGCAGCGGGCCAGCAGCGCGGACGGGTAGGCCGGCGCCGGATGCTCGATCGGCGCGGCGCCGCTGGAGGTGGAGCCCAGCGCCAGCTGGTAGTGCGCCATCTGCGTGTCATCCAGCGCGCGGTACGAGGCTTCGCCCTGGTGCGCCGCTGATGGCTGGACGACCTGCTGGCGGGCGCAGGCGGCCAGCAGCAGGCCGAACGTGAGTGCCGTCGTCGCGCGTGCGTGTCGATGCATCGGATGCCTCCACGGGGTACCACGGAGGTTAATTGGATTACAGTTGTAATTCAATATCCGCCGGCCGGATACGAAAACGCCGGCATGGCGCCGGCGCTTCGCGGGTGCGGCCTGCGCCGCGCCTAGTGCTTGAGGTTGCGGCGCAGCCGCTCCAGCGCCTGCAGCTGGGCCAGCGCCTGGGCCAGCTTGGCCTGGGCCTCGGCCACGTCCTCGGCATCGGTGCGGCTGGCCAGCGCGTCCTCGGCTTCCTTCTTCGCGCGCTGGGCGGCGGCCTCGTCCAGGTCGGCCGCGCGCGTGGCGGTATCGGCCAGCACGGTGACCACCTGCGGCTGCACCTCGAGGATGCCGCCGGAGACGTAGAACTGCTGGCGCTCGCCGCCGGCCTGCACCACGTCGATGTGGCCGGGCTTGAGGCGGGTGATCAGCGGCGCGTGGCGGGGCGTGATGCCCAGTTCGCCCACTTCGCCAGTGGCGATCACCATCGAGGCCTCGCCGTGGAAGATCTCGGCCTCGGCACTGACGATATCGACGCGGATGGTGTGGTCCATGGTTCTCTCTCTCGGGCTCGGCGGGGTGCGGGAGACGGCTTAGGCCGCCTTCTTCGCGCCCATCTCCTCGCCCTTCTTGATCGCCTCGTCGATGCCGCCGACCATGTAGAACGCCTGCTCGGGCAGGTGGTCGACGTCGCCGTCCACGATCATCTTGAAGCCGCGGATGGTTTCCTTCAGCGACACGTACTTGCCCGGCGCGCCGGTGAACACCTCGGCCACGTGGAACGGCTGGCTGAAGAAGCGCTCGCACTTGCGGGCGCGCGCCACCACCTGCTTGTCCTCCTCGGACAGCTCGTCCATGCCGAGGATGGCGATGATGTCCTTCAGCTCCTTGTAGCGCTGCAGCATGCCCTGCACGCGGCGGGCCACGTCGTAGTGCTCCTGGCCCACCACCTGCGGATCGAGCTGGCGGCTGGTGGAGTCCAGCGGGTCCACCGCCGGGTAGATGCCCAGCGAGGCGATCTGGCGCGACAGCGTCACGGTGGAATCCAGGTGCGCGAAGGTGGTGGCCGGCGACGGGTCGGTCAGGTCGTCCGCGGGCACGTACACGGCCTGGATCGAGGTGATCGAGCCGGTCTTGGTGGAGGTGATGCGCTCCTGCAGCACGCCCATTTCCTCGGCCAGGGTCGGCTGGTAGCCCACCGCCGACGGCATGCGGCCCAGCAGCGCGGACACCTCGGTGCCGGCCAGGGTGTAGCGGTAGATGTTGTCCACGAAGAACAGCACGTCCTTGCCCTTGCCGGACGCGTCCTTCTGGTCGCGGAAGTACTCGGCCATGGTCAGGCCGGTCAGCGCCACGCGCAGGCGGTTGCCCGGCGGCTCGTTCATCTGGCCGTAGACCATCGCCACCTTCGACTCGGGCAGGTTGTCGAGCTTGACCACGCCCGCGTCCTGCATCTCGTGGTAGAAGTCGTTGCCTTCGCGGGTGCGCTCGCCCACGCCGGCGAACACCGACAGGCCCGAGTGCTGGGTCGCGATGTTGTTGATCAGTTCGAGCATGTTCACGGTCTTGCCCACGCCGGCGCCGCCGAACAGGCCGACCTTGCCGCCCTTGGCGAACGGGCAGACCAGATCGATCACCTTGATGCCGGTTTCCAGCAGCTCGTTGGCGAGCGCCTGCTCGTCGTAGCTGGGCGCCTCGCGGTGGATCACCCACTGCTCCTCGGCGGCGATCGGGCCGACCTCGTCGATCGGGTTGCCCAGCACGTCCATGATGCGGCCCAGGGTGGCATTGCCCACCGGCACCTTGATGCCTTCGCCGGTGTTGCGGGCGACCAGGCCGCGCTTCAGGCCCTCGGTGGAGCCCAGCGCGATGGTGCGCACCACGCCGTCGCCCAGCACCTGCTGCACTTCCAGCGTGATCTCGGTGCCGTCGATCTTCAGCGCGTCGTACACCTGCGGCACCTGATCGCGCGCGAACTCGACGTCGATGACCGCGCCGATGATCTGAACAACTTTGCCCTGGCTCATGGATGTGCTCCGGATGGATCTTTGTGATTTCGTATCAGCGCCGACGAAGCGTCGCTCTATTTAAAAGTGCAACCATGGATGGTTGCTTTTTGATCTTGCTCTGCGAGCACGGATGCTCGCACTAGATAAACATCGCGACCTTCAAACCGCCGCCGCGCCACCGACGATCTCCGAGATTTCCTGCGTGATCGCCGCCTGGCGCGCCTTGTTGTAGCTCAACGTCAGGGTGTCGATCACCTTGCTGGCATTGTCCGAGGCGGCCTTCATCGCCACCATGCGCGCCGCGTGCTCGCTGGCGAGGTTCTCCAGCACGCCCTGGTACACCACCGATTCGATGTAGCGGCCGAGCACGTGCTCCAGCACGGTCTGCGCGTCGGGCTCGTACAGGTAGTCCCAGTCGTGCGCCTGCTCCAGCTTCACGCCGGCGTAGGCCGATTCGCCGGCCGCCTGGTGTGCCTCCAGCTCCGCCGCCACCAGCGGCAGCGGCAGCAGCGCGTCGACCGACGGCTTCTGCGTCATCGTGTTGACGAAGTCGTTGTAGGCCAGGAACACGCGGTCCAGGCCGTTGGCGCTGTAGGCGTCCAGCACCACCTTGATCACGCCGACCAGCTGCTCCAGCTTCGGCCGGTCGCCCAGGTGGGTGACGCTGCCGACCAGGTTCACGCCCCGGAGGCGGCGGAAGAACTGCACGGCCTTCTGGCCGACCGCCACCACGTCGACCTGCACGCCCTTGTCCTGCCACTCGCGGATCTGCACCAGCAGGCGGCGGAACAGGTTGGAGTTGAGGCCGCCGCACAGGCCGCGGTCGGTGGAGACCACGATGTAGCCGACCCGCGCCACGTTCCCGCGCTCGACCAGGAACGGATGGCTGAAGTCGGTGCTGGCCTGGGCCACGTGCGCGATCACCTTGCGCATGGCGCGCGCGTACGGGCGCGAGGCGCGCATCAGCTCCTGCGCCTTGCGGATCTTCGAGGCCGAGACCATTTCGAGCGCGCGCGTCACCTTGCGCATGTTCTGCGTGCTCTTGATCTTGGTTTTGATTTCGCGTCCGCTTGCCATGGGTCTCGCTCGCTATGCTCGCTCGGGGGAACGGGGACTGGGGAACGGGGATCGTGAAGGCCGGGCCGGGCTTGCCGCTACCCGCATGCTCCCTGTTTCCCGTTCCCTGCTCCCGGGCTGGTTCACCAGCTCCCGGTCTTCTTGTACTCGTCCAGGCCGGCCTTGAAGCTGGCCTCGATGTCGGCGTTCCAGTCGCCGGTGGCGACGATCTTCTTCATCAGCTCGGCGTGGTTCTGGTGGAAGAAGGCATGCATGCCCTTCTCGAACGCCAGCACCTTGGCCACCGGCAGGTCGTCCAGGTAGCCCTTCTCGGCCGCGTACACCGACAGCGCGAGTTCCGCGATCGACAGCGGCGCGTACTGCGCCTGCTTCATCAGCTCGGTGACGCGCTGGCCGCGGTCGAGCTGGGCGCGCGTGGCCGGGTCGAGGTCGGAGGCGAACTGCGCGAACGCGGCCAGCTCGCGGTACTGCGCCAGCGCCAGCTTCACGCCGCCGGACAGCTTCTTCACGATCTTGGTCTGCGCCGAACCGCCCACGCGCGACACCGAGATGCCGGCGTTCACGGCCGGGCGGATGCCGGCGTTGAACAGGTCGGTCTCGAGGAAGATCTGGCCGTCGGTGATCGAGATCACGTTGGTCGGCACGAACGCGGACACGTCGCCGGCCTGGGTCTCGATGATCGGCAGCGCGGTCAGCGAGCCGGTCTTGCCCTTCACCTCGCCGTGGGTGAACTTCTCGACGTACTCCTCGGACACGCGCGAGGCGCGCTCGAGCAGGCGCGAGTGCAGGTAGAACACGTCACCCGGGTAGGCTTCACGGCCCGGCGGACGCTTCAGCAGCAGCGAGATCTGGCGGTAGGCCACGGCCTGCTTGCTGAGGTCGTCATAGATGATCAGCGCGTCCTGGCCGCGGTCGCGGAAGTACTCGCCCATGGCGCAGCCGGCGTACGGCGCGATGTACTGCAGTGCGGCCGACTCGGAGGCGGAGGCGACCACCACGATGGTGTTGGCCAGCGCGCCGTTCTCTTCCAGCTTGCGCACCACGTTGGCGATGGACGAGCGCTTCTGGCCGATCGCCACGTAGATCGAGAAGATGCCCGAATCCTTCTGGTTGATGATCGCGTCGATCGCCAGCGCGGTCTTGCCGGTCTGGCGGTCGCCGATGATCAGCTCGCGCTGGCCGCGGCCGATCGGGATCATCGAGTCGACCGACTTGTAGCCGGTCTGCACCGGCTGGTCGACGCTCTTGCGCCAGATCACGCCCGGCGCGACTTTCTCCACCGGCGCCAGCAGCTTGGCGTTGATCGGGCCCTTGCCGTCGATCGGGTTGCCCAGCGCGTCGACCACGCGGCCGAGCAGCTCGGGGCCGACCGGCACCTCGAGGATGCGGCCGGTGGTCTTGGCGGTGTCGCCTTCGCGCAGGTGCTGGTATTCACCCAGCACCACGGCGCCGACCGAGTCGCGCTCCAGGTTCAGCGCCAGCGCGTAGGCGTTGCCGGGCAGCTCGATCATTTCGCCCTGCATCACGTCGGCCAGGCCGTGGATGCGCACGATGCCGTCGGACACGCTGATGATCGTGCCCTCGTTGCGGGCCTCCGCGCCGAGCTTGAACTGCTCGATGCGGTGCTTGATCAGTTCGCTGATCTCGGACGGATTCAGGGTGGTGCTGGACATGGTCGTTATCCTGAAATTTGAAAACGCGTCGCTTTCTCTTGGGAGTCCGGCATGGACTTCGCGTATGTCTTTCCGGGCATCCGGCCCCGGGGACCGGCCTTGCTCTCGCGAAACGGGTTTCGCGTCTACTTATGCACTCAATGCCCCGGCCAGGCGCTGCAAGCGCCCGCGCGCGGAGCCGTCGATCACTTCGCTGCCGGTATCGATCACCACGCCGGCGAGCAGCGCCGGATCGACCGCCGTCTGCAGCTCGATCTCGCGCTTGAAGCGGCGCTTCAGCGAGGCCTTGAGCTGTTCGGCCTGGGCCGCATCCAGCGCCATCGCGCTGGTCACCTTGACCAGCAGCTGCGACTCGGACTCCCGGCGGTACTGCTCGTACAGTCCGGCCACCTCCGGCAGCAGCGCCATGCGGCGATGCTCGGCCAGCTCGCCCAGGAAGCGGGCGAACGGCGCGTCGGCAGTCATGCCCTCGGGCAGGTGCAGCGCCACCAGCTGCGCCGGCAGCACGCGCGGGTCGTTGCCGAGCACGGCCACGCGCGGATCCTTCGCCACCGCGGCGGCGAAGGCCAGCGCCTGCGACCAGGCCGCCAGCGCGCCGCCGTCGCGCGCCGCCTCGAAGGCGGCGCGTGCGTACGGACGTGCGAGAGTGATCGATTGCGCCATGGATCAGACCTCGGCGGCGAGCTGGTCGAGCAGCGCCTTGTGCGCCGCCGGATCGATCTCGCGCTGCACGATCTTGCTGGCGCCCTGCACGGCCAGCGCGCCCACGCGCTCACGCAGTTCCTCGCGGGCGCGCTGCGCCATCGAGGCGATCTCGTCCTGCGCCATCGCCTTCTGGCGATCGACTTCGGCCACCGCGTCGACGCGGGCCTTGTCGAGAATCTGGTTGGCCTGCTGCTGCGCCTTGTCGATGATCTCGGACGCCTGCTGGCGCGCCTTGCGGATCTCGTCCGCCACCTTGGCGTCGGCGTCCTTCAGCTCGGCATGCGCGCGCTCGGCGGCGCCCAGGCCCTCGGCGATCTTCAGCTGACGCTCTTCGATGGCCTTGTTGATGTGCGGCCAGATGAACTGGACACAGATCCAGATCAGGATGGCGAACGAGATCATTTCGCCAATCAGGGTCGCGTTGAATTCCATCGCTGCGTTACCTGTGCATGCGGATTACGGATGGCGTGGGCGCGATCGCCCACGCCGGGTGTGTTGCAGCGACCGGTCAATGACCGGCCGCGGCCTTGGCGGCGTTGGTGATCGCCGTGGCCAGCGGGTTGCCCACCGCGAAGTACATGGCCAGCGCCACGCCGATCAGGAACGCCGCGTCGATCAGGCCGGCCAGCAGGAACATGCGGCCCTGCAGCAGCGGCATCAGCTCGGGCTGGCGGGCGGCGGCTTCCAGGAACTTGGAACCCATGATGCCGATGCCGATACAGGCACCCAGCGCACCCAGGCCGATGATCAGGCCGATGCCGATGGCGGTGAGGCTCTCAACCTGAGCAAGATGAGCGATAAGTTCCACGGTGGTCTCCTCGAGAAGAAAAAAACGGTAGTGCGTTGTGGGTTGGAATCAGTGGTGCTCGTGCGCCATGGCGATGTACACGACGGTCAGCACCATGAAGATGAAGGCCTGGATCGAGATGATCAGGATGTGGAAGATGCCCCACACGGTGTAGCCGATGAGCCCCAGGCTGTACAGCGCCACGCCGCCGGCGCTGAACAGGCCCGCGATCAGGATGAACACCAGCTCGCCGGCGTACATGTTGCCGAACAGTCGCATCGCCAGGCTCACCGGCTTGGACAGCAGCTCGACGATGTTCAGCGCGAAATTGGGGATCCACAGCACCGGGTGCTTGCCGAACGGCGCGGTGAACAGCTCGTGCATGTAGCCACCGAAGCCCTTCGCCTTGAAGCTGTAGAAGATCATCAGCGCCAGCACCGTGATCGACATCGCGAAGGTCATGTTGAGGTCGGCGGTGGGCACGGCGCGGAAATGGCCGAGGCCGAACTTGGACGCGATCCACGGGATCAAGTCCACCGGCAACAGGTCCATGAAGTTCATCAGGAACACCCAGACGAACACGGTCAGCGCCAGCGGCCCGAGGATGCGGCGGTCGCCGTGGAACACGTCCTTGACCTGGCCGTCGACGAACTCCAGCACCAGTTCCACGAACGCCTGTCCCTTGGACGGCACGCCCGCGGTGGCCTTGCGCGCCTTCAGCCAGAACCACAGGCAGAAGATCGCGCCCAGCACCAGCGACACGCCGATGGAATCCAGGTGCACGGCCCAGAAACCGTCCGGGCTCGCGTGCGGCTTCAGGAAGGTCAGGTGGTGCTGGATGTATTCGGTGAAGCCGCCCGGCTCGCTTGCCATCTCTCAACCCTTGAATCTGAGTGCCGCCAGATTGACCGCGTAGGCTGCCACCAGCCCCGTGATGGCGGCCAGCGGCGGCAATTTGCATTGAACCAGGATCGCGACCAACCCTCCGAGGATCACGATCCACTTGAGAATCATCCCGGTGAGCAGATGCGCAAGCGCGATGCTGCCCCCGGCCAGTCCGCTGAAGGCCCGCGCCGACATCAGCGCGGTACCCGCCGCCACGATCGCCGCGCCCGCAGCGGCGGCCAGCGCCTCGCGGCGCCCCCACGCCAGAAAGGCCAGGCCAGCCAGCAACGCCACGGCCAGCTGCCAGAGCAGCATGCGCAGCGCGAGACGACGACCGGAAGCTAGACTGTTGAGCACGTAGAGGTTTCCGCGCGGTTCGCACCAGGCAGTTTCAACCAGGCCACGGGCTACGATTCAATCTGCGGAAGTATATCAGTGCGCCTTTTCTTGCGGCAAGCTGGCCGCACTGCGGCACGTATCCCATCGCCCATAAAAAACGGGCCGGACAAGGCGTCCGGCCCGGGGGATATCGCGCAAGGGGAGAGTCGCGATCGATGAAGATGAAGTGCTTACTTGGCGGCGGCCTTCTTGGCGGTGGCCGCCGGCGCGGCCACGGCGTCGCTGGCCGCCTGCTGCTGCGCCTGCGCCAGCGCGCCCAGCGACTCGGCGGTCTTCTGGGTCACCGCGAAGATCTCGCGGCCCACGCTCACCGCCTGCTCGGCATGGTCGCGGCTCAGGTTGGCGCCCTTTTCCCACAGGCCGCGCAGGGCCTCCAGGTCGCGCACCTCGGCCGCCTGGGCGACGAAGTCGGCGGCGCTGCGCGCCTGCTGCTCGAAGGCCTTGAACTGCAGGCCGGCCACTTCCTCGAAGCCCTTCAGGGCCACCGCCTGCGCCTTGAAGGCGTGGTCGGCGAACTGGCGGGCGTAGGCAAAGGCCTGGGTGTTCAGTTGCTGTGTCATGGCTTGGGTCCCCCGCGAGGGATGTCTAGGAGTAGGACAAAGCCTAGCAAGGGTTTTTGTGCGATGCAATATATTTTTTCTGAACGAGGCAAGACAGGCTTGTTACAGGCCGTGTTTCAACAAGTTATGAAAAGCACCCAGGCTGATGCGCCGCGTCAAAAGCTGTCGCGCGAGCAGCGGGCGCCCGAGGTGCAGGTCTCGTGCACCACCACCTCGTCCAGCGCCGGCAGGACGGGGGCCAGGCGCTGCCAGATCCAGCGCGCCAGCATCTCGCTGGTGGGGTTCTCCAGGCCTTCGATGTCGTTGAGGTAGTGGTGGTCGAGCCGTTCGAACAGCGGCGCAAAGGCGGCTTTCACGTCGCCGAAGTCCATCACCCAGCCCAATTGCGGATCGGGTTCGCCGGCGAGATGGATCTCGATGCGGAACGAGTGGCCGTGCAACCGGGCGCATTTGTGCCCCGGCGGCACGTTGGGCAGGCGGTGCGCCGCCTCGATCTGGAAAACCTTGAAGATGTGCATGACCGCATTGTAAGCGCTCGCGGCAGGCCGGCGCCTACACCGGTCGCGGCGCCGGCGCGCCCACCCGCTGCGCCAGGTCGGCCAGTACGTTCATGTAGTTGATGCAGGCGTCGTAGGGCGACTCGAACGGGCTGAAGTACTGGTGCACGTCGCCGTCGGACCAGTGCTTGGTGGACATGTAGTAGGCGTGATCGCTGGTGAGCAGGCGGCGCCAGTCCTCCAGCACCTGCGCGGCTTCGTTCGCGTGGCGCGCGTGGTGGTGGCGCACGTACGGCTCCAGCGCGAACGCCTCGGCCAGCGCCGCGCGCTGGATCGCGTTGCCGTCCCAGGCCGAGGTGTCGCGTTCCAGGTCGGCCCATGATACCGGTGTGGGCAACGCCAGGGTGGCGGCGTCCGGCGGCACGCGCGCCAGCGCTTCCGACGGCGTGACGAAGCGGAAGCCGCCGCGCTTCAGCAATTCTCCCGGCAGCGCGCGCATGAAATCGAAGATGCCGGTGTCGGCCCACTGGTGCTCGCCGAAGGTCTCGTAGTCCATGAACAGGCCGAGGAAGCCGCGGCCATTCGCCTCCGGCGGCAGCGCGACCGCTTCGCCCTGCAGCCAGTCGGCGTAGCGTTCCACGCCGAGCGGCCACGCGGCCCAGCGCCGGTCGGAGAAGCGGAACGCGATGTCGTCGCTGAGCCGGTAATGCCGCGGCAGGGCGACCAGCGACGGCGCCGCGGCGTAGCGGTACGGCGCGGCCACGTTGCGCCAATCGAACAGGCGGTCGGCGCCTTCCAGGCACAGGCCGCCGTAGCCCAGCGCCGCCACCTGCGCGGCCACCGCGTCGCTGACGATCAGCTCGGTATTGCGGAACACCCGCCCCGGCTCGCCCAGCAGGCGCCGGCACACCGCGCGGTGGTGGCGCACCTGTGCGGCGAACTCGCGCGGGCTGTACAGCGCGGCAAGGCTGTGGTGCGAGGTCTCCGCCAGCAGTTCCACCGCGCCGGTGGCGAGCAGGCGGCGGAACGAGGCCAGCACTTCCGGCGCGAACGCGGCCATCTGTTCCAGCGCGGTGGCGGTGATCGAGAAGCTCACGCGGAAGTGCGGGCGGTGCCGCTGGATCAGCTCCAGCAGCAACGCGTTCATCGGCAGGTAGCACTTCCCGGCCACGCGGCGCAGGATGCGCGCGTTTTCCTCCCGGTCGAAGTAGTCGTGGCGATGGCCCACGTCGCGGAACGGATAGCGCCGCAGCCGCCACGGCTGGTGCACCTGGAAGTAGAAGCAGACATCCAGGCTCATGCGCGTGCGGCCACGTCGAGGCCGGCCGCCTGCCGGTAGGCCTCGGCGATGCGCTGCGCCGACTCGTCCCACGACAGCCGCGCCAGCTGCGCCCGGCCCTCCTCCACCAGCTGCCGCGCCAGCACCGGCAGGCGCAGCACGGCGAGGATCTGGTCGGCCAGCTTCCCGTGGTCCCAGAAATCCACCTGCAGGCTGTGCCCCAGCACCTCGCGCACGCCGGACTGCCGCGACAGCACCACTGGCGTGCCCGCGCGCAGCGCCTCCAGCGCCACCAGCCCGAACGGCTCGGACACGCTGGGCATCACCAGCAGGCTCGAGCGCGCCAGCAGCCGGTCCACCGCGCCAGGCGCGAGGAAGCCGCGGAAGTCCACCTTGCCGGCGATGCCCAGGTCATGCGCCTGCGCCTTCAGCGCGTCGAGCATGTCGCCGCTGCCGCAGACCAGGAAGCGCGCGGCCGGATCCAGCCGCGCCACCCCGGCCGCCGCGCGCAGGAAATGGTCCGGCCCCTTCTGGAAGGTGAGCCGGCCCAGGAACACCACCCACGGCTGGCGCGGACCGGCGTCGAACGGCAGCGCCGGCGGCAGGTCGTCGGCATCCGGCGCGTTGTAGACCACGCCGACCTTGGCCGGGTCGACGCCATAGCGCGAGACCAGCACGCCGCGCGTGTAGTCGCTCACCGCGAACACGCGGTCGGCGCGTTCGCAGGCCATGCGCTCGATCGCCGCGATGCCCGGGTCGGCGCCCTCGCCGCTGCGGTCGTATTCGGTGGAATGCACGTGCAGGAACAGCGGCAGGCCATGCCGGTCGGCGGCGGCGATAGCGGCGGGAAAGGTCATCCAGTCGTGCGCATGGACCAGGTCGGCGCGCGTGCGTCCGGCGATTGCCGCCACGCGGGCGGCGAAACGCATCACCTCGCGGCCGAGGTCGCTGCCATACAGCGCGGAAGCGTCGCCATGCGCATCGGCGCCGCCACCGCGCACAGGCTCCGGTGCCGGCCGCGCGTACGGCCGCAGCGACGACGCCACGTCGAGCCAGCGCGGCGATCGCCGGATGGTTTCCACCGGCGCCGACACCCGATGCTCGAGCAGCCACTCGCGCGCGCCGCTGACGCGCAGCCGCGTCTCGCCCTGCGCCGCGCGGAACCGCGGCAGCACGAACAGCACCTCCGCGCCGAGGTCGGCCAGCCCGCGCGCGATGCCCTGGCTGGCCTTGCCCAGGCCGCCGACGAAGCGCGGCGGGTATTCCCAGCCGAGCATCAGCACGCGCAGGGGAGCGTGGCGGGTCAATGCCGGTCTCCGCGGTACGGCGCAAATGATGCGAAAGCGCTGCCGGACGAATCCCCCTCCCTCCGGGAGAGGGTGCCGGCAGGCGGGTGAGGGTTCGCGCGGAGCGAGGCGTCATGGCGTTGCCGAACCCTCACCCCAACCCCTCTCCCGACGGGAGAGGGGCTGTGCGCGGCGGCGGAATGGAGGCAACCGCAAGAGCGGCCCCTCACCCCGGCCCTCTCCCCGGAGGGGAGAGGGGGAAAAGCGCGCATGCCGGGCATGGTCACGCGTCCGACAAGCGTGCAGCCGCCGCCCGGTCGAGCCACCATACGTACTCGCCCTGCGCGGGCGCCACGTACTGCATCGGCAGCACGTCGGGCTGCCAGGGCCCGTCGAGCACCTGCGCCAGCACGTCCGCCTTGCCGGCGCCGTCGGCCAGCAGCCAGACCGCGGCCGCCGCATCGAGCACCGGCAGGGTGAGCGTGAGACGCCATTCGTGCTGGCTTTCCACGTACTGCGCGCAGACCGCGCGTTCGCGCTCGCGCAGGCAGGCGCAGCCGGGAAACAGCGAGGCGGTGTGGCCGTTGTCGCCGATGCCCAGCAGGACCAGGTCGAAGCGCGGCCAGTCGCGGCGGAACGCGTGGCGCAGGTCCTGCTCGCCGGCCAACGCGGCCAGCGCGGGTTCGTCCTCGCCGCGCAGGCGGTGCACGTTCGCCGGTGGCAGCGGCACTTTCGACAGCAATGCCTCGTGCGCCATGCGGTAGTTGCTGCGCGGCGAGTCCGGCGGCACGCAGCGCTCGTCGCCGAAGAACACCTCGACGCGCGACCAGTCGAGCCGGTCGCGGTACGGCGCGGCGGCCAGCAGTTCGTACAGCGGCTTCGGCGTGCCGCCGCCGGCCAGCGCCACGCCGAAGCGGCCGTGCGCGGCCAGCGCCGCCTGCGCCGTTGCCACGAAGGCGTCGGCCGCGGCGCGGGTCATCGCGTCGGCATCGGCGTGGACCCGCAGCTGCGGGCGGGGAGAAAGCCGGGAAATCATGCGTGCATGTTCCATTCGTCCATGTGATGGCCTTCAGGCATCCCGGGGCGCGGCCAGCGGCGTCAGCAGCAGCGACCAGTCGCGCCCTTCCCAGCCGCGCGCATCGAGGAAGCGGCGGGTGAATTCCAGCGTGCGCTGCGCGCCCAGCGCCGCCACCGGCAGCCGCACCCCGTGCAGGCCGAAGCCGAGCGGCTGGCTGGCGTGGTCGTCCACGCGCTTCCAGCCGTCGCAGCCCAGGTGCAGCACGAACGGGGTATCGGCCTCGACCAGCAGGACGCCGGCGCGCTCCACCGTGCGGCACGGCGCCTGCTCGCGCCAATGCGTTGCTGCCGGCGCGCGCGGCGCGGCGTAGCGGTCGGCCACCGCACGCAGGCGGTCCACCGGCCGGCCGAGGCGGATCGCGGCAATCAGCTTGACCAGCTCGGCATGCGCCCACGCCAGCGGCATCGCGCTGCCGCTGGGGCGGCCGGGGACCAGGTTGCGCTCGGGGATCGGCGCGGCGTCCCACACCTGCTCGGGCAACATGCCGCCCGCGCTGGCGGAGGCGAGGATCGCGTCGAGATAGGGCTTCGGGTCCTTGCCGGCGAGCAGCGCGTAGAGGCCGCGCTCGCCGCTGAGCAGCGGCCAGGCGCGGCCGGTGCCGGTGCCGTCGAAGGCGCTGCCGTCGTCGTGCTCGCCGTAGCCGTCCTCGTTGTAGCGGCGGTAGTACGGGCCGGCGGGCAGGTCCATGCGCAGCACGGCGTCGACCAGGCGGGTGGTGTCGCGGATGCGCGGGTCGTCCGGCGCGCGCAGGCCCATCCGCACCAGGTAGAGGTATTCCAGGCCGAGCAGGTCGCTGGCCGCGATGCATTCGCGGCCGCGGTTGCGCAGCGCCACGTCACCGTCCTGCGCGGTCTGCCCCGGCGGGGCGATGCGCACGTAGTGGCCGCGCGTGCCGTGCCGGCGGTCCAGTTCGGTGTCGCGTGCCCAGGTCCACGATTCGACCCGCGCATTCCAGTCGTCGGCCAGCGACAGCGCGTGGGCGGTGTCGGCCTCGTCCAGGAAGCCGTGCGCGGCGCCGGCGACCAGCGCCGCGATGGCGACGGCGAGGGTGAACGGGTTGATGCCGGGGTTTTCCTCCCAGCGGTCCTGCGCGCTGAACGGGCCGGTGCGCGCCACGAAGCGCAGCGCGCGGCGCACCATCGTGGTGGCCTCGGGGCGCAGGTCGCCCAGTTCGCCCAGCTCATCCAGCCGCGCGGCCAGCAATACCGGCAGCGCGGCCTCGTCCAGCTGCACGCCGCCCCAGTACGGGCGGCCGTCGGCGTAGAAGTTCTGCAGCCAGTGGCCGTCGGGCTGCTGGGTGGCGATCAGGTAGGCGAGCAGCGCGCGCGCCTCGGGGTGATGGCCGCAGGCGAGCATGGCGAAGCCGGACTCGACCGCGTCGCGCGGCCACACCAGGTGGTAGCCGCCCGGGTCGTCGCGGGTGTTGCCCCAGGGCACGCTGAGGCTGGCCACCATCGCGCCGGGGAAGTCGCGGTCGCCGTGGCACTTCAGCACCATCGCGGCGCGGCGCACGGCCTGCTCCAGGACCGGGTCGAGCCCGCCGCAGTCGACGTGCCCGGCCCAGCGCCGCCAGCCGGCGACGAAGGCCTCGCGCGCGGCCTCGAAGCCGCAGGCCAGCGAGGACAGCGCCAGCGTGCGCGCGCCTTCCACGGTATCGGCGAAGCCCAGCGCCAGCACGCCCTCGCCGCTCGCCAGCTCGCCCAGCAGGGCCACGTTGCCGTTGGGCGCGGCATCGTAGTGCCAGCTCATCTCGCCGTTCTGGTGGAAGTCCTGCCAGCCGTCGGAAACGCCCACGTAGCCGGCGCTGGCGCGGCTGAAGCCGCGGTCGGCGGCGAGCAGCAGCGCGGCGCCGGGCTTGGTCGCGGCCAGCCCGTGCGGCTGCACCTCGGCGCTGTTGCCGTGGCCGGAGCCGTCCAGGTGCGGCGCCAGCAGGGCGTAGAGCCTGAGGCCCTTGCCTTCCAGCCGGTAGCGGACCAGCACCACGTCGCGCAGCGGATCGGCCAGCACGTCCAGTTCCAGCCGGTAGCGTTCGTGGCGATGCACGATGGTCGGCAACGGCACGTCGGGCGCGGGCGTGGACAACGCATACTCGCCCACGCGCTTCACCTCGGCCCAGAAGCCGTCGCCGGCGACGATGAAGCCGAGGTCGCGGATCTGCGGCGTGCTGCACGAGGGCCAGTACACCTCGTCGAGGACGCCGTGGCCCACGGTGTACCAGACGCGGCCGGGGCCGAGCGCGGTGCCGACGGCGTCCTTGTCGCTGCTCGCCCAGGTGGGCGACAGCCCCGGCCAGCCGGGCGCGTTCACGCCGTGCCCCCATCCGGCAGGGCGATCGAGCGCCAGTGCTGGCCGCGGTCGAGCAGGCGATTCTGCGTGGATGGGCCCTCGGAGCCGGCGGCGTAGAAGTCCGGCGTGCCGCCCTGCCACGCGCGCAGCACCGGATCGAGCAGGCGCCAGGCCCACTCCACCTCGTCGAAGCGCAGGAAGTGCGAGCGGTCGCCCTCGATCGCGTCCATCAGCAGCTGCTCGTAGGCGGAGAACTCGTGCTCGCCGTCGCGCACATAGGGTGCGCTGAGCGTGACCTGGTGACCATCGAGCTCCAGTCCCGGCAGCTTGGCGTTGGCCAGCAGGTGCATGCCCTGCTCGGGCTTCATGCGGAACACCATCCAGTTGTTGTCCGCCTTCACGCCGCCGGGCAGCGCGCCGGGCACCTCGCGGAACTGCACCGCGATCTCCGAGCAGTCGCTGGCCAGCCGCTTGCCGCTGCGCAGGTAGAACGGCACGCCCTGCCAGCGCCAGTTGTCGATCTCCAGCCGCAGCGCGGCGAAGGTCTCGGTGTTGGAACCGCGCGGGATGCCCGGCTCGCTGCGGTAGCCCGCCAGCTTTTTCCGGCCCAGCGTGCCGGCGCGGTACTGGCCGCGCACGGCGTGCTTGTCCACGTTGCGCGCGTTGATCGGCTTCACCGAGCGCAGCACTTCCACCTTGTGGTCGCGCAGCACGTCGGCATCCCAGCACGACAGCGGCTCGATCGCGGCGAGGCTGAACAGCTGCATCAGGTGGTTCTGCAGCATGTCGCGCAGCGCGCCGGCATGGTCGTAGTAGCCGGCGCGCTTCTCCACGCCCAGCGTCTCGGCGTAGGTGATCTGCACCTGCGCGATGTGCTGCGCGTTCCACACCGGTTCGAGGAAGCGGTTGGCGAAGCGGAACACCATCAGGTTCTGGGTGGCCTCCTTGCCGAGGAAGTGGTCGATGCGCAGGATCTGGCTTTCTTCCCAGTGCGTGTGCATCGCGGCGCGCAGCTTCTCGGCGGAGGCGAGGTCGGTGCCGAACGGCTTCTCCACCACCAGTCGGCGCCAGCCGCCGCGCGGCGCGGCGGCGAAGCCGGCCTCGCCCAGCGCCTGCGAGGCCGGGCCGAACAGCGACGGCGGCAACGCCATGTAGAACAGCGTGGCGGGCGCAAGCTTGTCCTTGATCTTCGCAAGGTCGTTCGGATCGAGCTGGCCGCCCGCGTAGTCGAGCCGCTGGCTGAAGCGCTTCCAGGCCGCCGCGGTGTAGTCCGGCGCGAACGCCTTCAGCGCCTTGTGGATGTGGTCCTCGAAGCGCTGCCGGCTCCAGCCCTCCATCGCATAGCCGAGGATGCGCAGGTCCTTGGTGAGGCCGAGCCGGTGCAGCCGGTACAGCGCCGGCATCAAGAGGCGCTGGGTGAGGTCGCCGGTGGCGCCGAGGATGACCAGGGTGGTGTCGCTCATCGCATGCTCCTTGGTGGGAGCCCGGCCGCGCGTCGGCCGGGCCGGCGGGCCAGCACGGGCCCGCCTCCGCGAGCGGGCCGGCGCGGCCCGTGCGACGGGCGGCGGCCCGCGGTGGAGGTCGTCTAGCTGTCCTTGGCCGCCTTCTCGGCGTGGCCGCCGAAGGCGTGGCGCATCGCCGACATCACCTTGTTCGCGAACAGGTCGTTGCCGCGCGAGGTGAAGCGGCCGAACAGCGCCGAGGTGAGCACCGGCGCGGGGACGCCTTCCTCGATCGCCGCCAGCGCGGTCCAGCGCCCCTCGCCCGAATCGGAGACGCGGCCGGCGTAGTTCGCCAGCGTCGGGTCCTTGCCCATCTCGATCGCGGTGAGGTCGAGCAGCCACGAACCGACCACGCTGCCGCGGCGCCACAGTTCCACCACGTCGTGCAGGGGGAAGTCGTACTGGTAGCGTTCGGGATGCTCCAGCGGCGTGGTCTCGGCGTCGACCACCTGCGCCTGCCGGCCCACGTTGGCGCCGTGCAGGATGTTGAGGCCCTCGGCATAGGCCGCCATCAGGCCGTATTCGATGCCGTTGTGGACCATCTTCACGAAATGGCCGGCGCCGTTCGGGCCGCAGTAGAGGTAGCCGCGCTCGGCGGGCGACGGCTCGCCCTCGCGTCCGGGCGAGCGCGGCGCGGCGTCCACGCCGGGCGCCAGCGCCGCGAAGGCGGGTTCGAGGTGCCGGTAGGCCTCCTCGGGGCCGCCGATCATCTGGCAGTAACCGCGCTCGCGGCCCCATACGCCACCGCTGACGCCGACGTCCACGTACATGATCTGCTTCCCGCCGAGCGCCCTGGCGCGGCGCAGGTCCTCGACGTAGTGCGAGTTGCCGCCGTCGATCACCATGTCGCCGGCGCCGAGCAGCGGCACCAGCGCGTCGAGCACCTTGTCCACCACCGCGGTGGGCAGCATCAGCCACACCGCGCGCGGACCGTCGAGCTGGCCGACCATCGCTTCGAGCGACTCCACCGCCCGCGCGCCCGCCTTGGCCGCCGCTGCGCGGGCGTCGGCGTTGGTGTCGAACACCACGCAATCGACGCCGGCGTCCTGCATCCGGTGCACCATGTTCAGGCCCATGCGACCCAGGCCGACGAAACCCAGCTGCAGCTTCTTGCCGGTGACGCTCATGCGACGTTCTCCCACAGTCGGAATCCGCCGGCGAAGGCGTTGGCGTTGTCGCCGCGGCGCACGCCCTCGGGCAGCTTGTCCAGGTGCTCCACGTTGCCGCCGCCGAGCACCACGTAATCGGGCTCCAGCGCCGCGCGCAGCGCCTCGACCTCCTCGAACACGTGCGCCTGCCACTTCTTCTTGCCGTGGCGCTCGCGCGCGGCCTCGCTGACGTAGTGCTCGTAGTCGTGCTTCTTGTACGGCATGTGCGCCAGCTCCATCGGCTCGACCAGACCGTCCACGATCATCGCCGAGCCCAGCCCGGTGCCCAGGCCGAGGAACAGCATGCGCCCGCCCTGGTAGCTGCCCAGCGCCTGCATCGCGGCGTCGTTGACCAGCTTCACCGGGCAGCCGAAGGCGGCGGTGAAGTCGAAGCCCACCCAGCCCGCGCCGAGGTTGTGCGGCTCGTGCACGATGCGCCCGTGCACCACCGGCGCGGGGAAGCCGATGCTCACCACGTCGTACTGCCAGCCGCGCAGGCGCTTGCGCAGCGCATCCATCATCTGCTGCGGGCCCATCGCCGGACCGGAGTCGATTTTCACTTCCTGCCGCTTGCCGCTGAGCATCGCCTTGACGTGGCTGCCGCCCACGTCCAGCACCAGCACGCGGCGCGCTTCCGGCGCGGGTTTCGCCGCGGCGCGGTGGCGCGCCTTGCGGTACCAGCGGATCGCCGCGTTGGTGGAGGCGTCGTGCGCCAGCGGCTTGCGCGGCGATTCGATCTCCGCCGCCACGCGCTGCGCCAGCTGCTTGCCCAGCTCCACGCCCCACTGGTCGAATGGGTTGATGTCCCAGATCGCCGCCTGCACGAACACGCTGTGCTCGTACAGCGCCACCAGCGCGCCCAGCGCGCTGGGCGTGAGCCGTTCGGCCAGCAGCAGGCTGGACGGCCGGTTGCCCTCGAACACCTTATGCGGGGCCAGCTTCGCCGGCACGCCCTCGGCGCGCACTTCCTTCAGCGTCTTGCCCATCGCCAGCGCCTCGGCCTGGGCGATCACGTTGGCCAGCAGTAGGTCGTGGTGCCGGCCCAGCGGGTTCAGCGTCTCGCCAAAGGCGATGAAGTCGCAGGGGATCAGCCGCGTGCCCTGGTGGATCAGCTGGTAGAACGAGTGCTGCCCGTTGGTGCCCGGCTCGCCCCAGTAGACCGGCCCGGTGGCGCAGTCCACCGCCTTGCCCTCCAGCGTGACGCTCTTGCCGTTGGACTCCATGGTGAGCTGTTGCAGGTAGGCCGGGAAGCGCTTGAGGTATTGCTCGTACGGCAGCACCGCCACCGTGGCGGCGTCGAAGAAGTCGTTGTACCAGACACCGAGCAGGCCCATGATCGCCGGCAGGTTGCGCTCCAGCGGGGTGCCGCGGAAATGCGCGTCCATCGCGTGGAAGCCGGCCAGCATCTCGCCGAAGGCCTCGGCGCCGATCGCGATCATGGTGGACAGGCCGATGGCCGAATCCATCGAGTAGCGCCCGCCGACCCAGTCCCAGAAGCCGAACATCTGCTCGGTGGGGATGCCGAAGGCGTTGACCGCCTCCTCGTTGGTGGACAGCGCCAGGAAGTGCCGGCCCACCGCCCTGGTGTCCTTGCCCGCCGCGGCCAGCAGCCAGTCGCGCGCGGTGTGCGCGTTGGTCATCGTCTCCAGCGTGGTGAAGGTCTTGGAGGCGACGATGAACAGCGTCTCGTCCGGGCGCAGGTCGTGCACCGCCTCGGCGAAGTCGGTGCCGTCCACGTTGGAGACGAAGCGCAGCCGCAGGCTGCGGTCGCTGTAGTGGCGCAGCGCCTCGTAGGCCATCACCGGGCCGAGGTCCGAGCCGCCGATGCCGATGTTGACGATATTTCGGATGGGCCGCCCGCTGTAGCCCTTCCAGTCGCCGGCGCGGATCGTCGCGGCGCAGTCGGCCATGCGCTTCAGCACCGCCTGCACCTCCGGCACCACGTTCTCGCCGTCGACCAGGACGGTGCTGCCGGCCGGCGCCCGCAGCGCCACGTGCAGCGCGGCGCGCCGCTCGGTGGCGTTGATCTTGTCGCCGGCGAACATCGCGTCGCGCTTCGCCTCCAGCCCGCGCTCGCGGGCCAGCGCGAACAGGCGCTTCAGCGTCTCGTCGGTGATGCGGTGCTTGGAATAGTCCAGCCGCCAGCCGGCGGCCTCGGCGGTGTAGCGCTCGGCGCGCCCCTCGTCCCTGGCGAACAGTTCGCGCAAGTGCAGCCTCGACACCGACCTGTGATGCGTTTCCAGCGCCTTCCAGGCCGGGCTTTCGCGCAATGCGCTCATGCCGCCTTCTCCATCCGCTGGCGGATCGTGTCGAGCAGGTCGTTCCAGGACTTCACGAAGGCGGCCGCACCCTCGTCCTGCAGCGTCCCTGCCAGCTCGTCCACGTGCAGGCCCCGCTCCGCGAAGCGCGCCTGCACGGCGCGGGCGGCGGTGTCGTCGGCGTCCATTGGCGCGCCCGGCCTGCCGTGGTCGGCCACCGCCAGCAGGGTCTTCTCGGGCAGCGTGTTGACGGTGAGCGGGGCGACCAGCTGGTCCACGTACAGCGTGTCGCTGGCGTTGGGGTCCTTGGTGCCGGTGCTGGCCCACAGCAGGCGCTGCGGCCGCGCGCCCGCGTTCATCAGGCGCTGCATGCGCGGCGAGGCCAGCATCGCGCGGTAGCGCGCGTACACGCTGCCGGCCACCGCCAGGCCGAGCTGGTTGTGCAGTTCGTCCGGCACCGCCTTGGCCACCTTCGCGTCCCAGCGGCTGATGAAGACCGAGGCCACCGAGGCCACGTCCAGCGACAGTCCTTCCGCCAGGCGCCGCTCCAAGCCTTTCATGTAGGCGTCGGCCACCGCCTGGTACTGCTTCGGCGAGAACAGCAGGGTGACGTTGATCGGCACGCCGCGGTAGATCAGCTCCTCGATCGCCCCCGCGCCGGCGGTGGTGCCCGGCACCTTGATGTAGAGGTTGGGGATGCCGGCGCGCCCGTGCAGCGCCACGGCCTGCTCGACGGTGTGCGCGGTATCGTCGGCCAGCAGCGGCGAAACTTCCAGCGACACCCAACCGTCCACGCCCGCGGTGCGCGCATGCACCGGCTCGAACACCCGGGCCGCCTGGCGCAGGTCGTCGATCGCCAGGTCGAAGAACAGCTGCTCGGGGTCCGTGCCGCCGGCGGCGCGGATCGCGGCGTCATAGTCGCTGCCGCCCTTGATCGCGTGCTCGAAGATGGTGGGGTTGGAGGTGAGGCCGGTGACCACGAGCTCGTCACGGTACTTCTCCAGCGTGCCGGCGCGGAGCATGCCGCGCGTGATGTTGTCCAGCCAGAGGCTCTGGCCGAGCCCGTTCAGCGTGCGGGCCGTGTCTTGCATCGCGATACTCCTTGATTACCCGGAAGGCGCGAAGCGGCGGGCCACGGCTTCACGGGCGCCGGCGGTCTTCGCGGCATGTGGTGGGGACGCACAGGCGAGGCCTGCTCGATCCTAGGGTAGGCCTCCGCGCCGGGCACCCGCAAGGCGAGCCGCACGGGGGCCGGCGCATGCCGCCGAAGAATCTTGCGAAGTGCATCGCGCACCACCTGCCGGCCACACGGCGCCGGACAGCATGACCCGGGTGGCGTCAATGCCGGATGAAGCGGCGGCGGCGCGAAGGCGCGCAGGAGGCAGGCCGTCCCAGGCGGGACGCGGCTTGGGCGGCATTTGGACGTCCAGACGTCCATACGCGAGCCGCGCACCACACGATGCGGGCGGCGCTGAACGGGACGAGGGTATGGTGGCTATGGGTGGACTCGAACCACCGACCCCAGCATTATGAGTGCTGTGCTCTAACCGGCTGAGCTACATAGCCATGGGTGCGCTCCGCCTCGAGGGGCATCGGGCGCGATACCGGGCGGGGCGCGGCAGTGTAATCGCGTCGGCGCCGGCATTCAAGCTTCCCACGCCCTTCGCGGCTTGCCCGCGCTTCGCGCGCTGTGCTTGAATCGGGCCGGAATGTTTCGTGCCGTTCGGCGCCGGGTTCCGGCCCGGCGCGCTGCGAGGAGGCAAGATGGCCGACATCATCGACGCGGATGGCTACCGCCCGAACGTGGGAATCGTGCTGCTGAACGGCGACGGACGGCTGTTCTGGGCCCGTCGCGTGCGCCGCGACGGCTGGCAGTTCCCGCAGGGTGGCATGCGCAGCGACGAGACGCCGCTGGAAGCCATGTACCGCGAGCTGGAAGAGGAAACCGGCCTGGCGCCGCACCACGTGGAAGTGGTCGCGGCCACCCGCGGCTGGCTGCGCTACCGCCTGCCCAGCCGCTACGTGCGCCAGCACCAGCGCCCGCTGTGCATCGGCCAGAAGCAGGTGTGGTTCCTGCTGCGGCTGGTCGGCCAGGAGGATGCGCTGCGCCTGGACGCCAACGAGAAGCCCGAGTTCGACCTGTGGCGCTGGGTCGACTTCTGGTACCCCGCCGCGCACGTGGTGAACTTCAAGCGCGACGTGTACGAGCGCGCGCTGCGCCATTTCGCCCCGGTGGTGGAGGAATTGCTCAGCGTGCGGGTGGGCCACCAGCCCCGGCGCGCGCCGGACCCGGGCGGCGGGCGCGCCGCCGCCTGAACGCCCGTCCGCCCCCGGCACGGGCGATCCAGTTGACAATCATTCGCATTCGCGTTCCAATGCGCGGCATGTACATCTGCCTGTGCAACGCCGTCACCGACCACGACATCCGCCGCCAGGCGGCCGACGGCGTGCGCGGCTTCGCCGAGCTGCAGGCGCGTACCGGCTGCTCGGACTGCTGCGGCTGCTGCGAGTCCGAGGCGCGCGCCTGCCTGCAGCAGGCCGTCGAGCAGCTCGAAGCCGTGCCCGCCCTGCCGGCCTTCGTCGCCGTCGCCTGATTCCCTTCCCGCCGTTGCGCCGCCGGGTGCGGCGCGCGCATGCGCGAACCATTGGCATTTGCGTTCCGTCGCGCCCGCGGCGGAATCCGTATAGTCGCGGCAGGTCATCACGGAGCACGCGCATGAAGGGCGACGCCAAGGTCATCGAATACCTCAACAAGGTGCTCTACAACGAGCTGACCGCGATCAACCAGTATTTCCTGCACTACCGCATGTTCAAGGACTGGGGCTACCAGGAGCTGGCCGAGCACGAGTACAAGGAGTCGATCGAGGAGATGAAGCACGCCGATCGCCTGATCGAGCGCATCCTGTTCCTCGACGGCCTGCCCAACCTGCAGCATCTGGGCAAGCTGCGCATCGGCGAGAACGTGCTGGAGTGCATCCAGGGCGACCTCGACCTGGAGCTGGCCGCCGCCCAGGACCTGCGTGCCGCCATCGCGCACAGCGAGGGCATCGCCGACTACGTCAGCCGCGACCTGTTCAAGGGCATCCTGCACGACGAGGAAGAGCACATCGACTGGCTGGAGACCCAGCAGAGCCTGGTCAAGGACATCGGCGCCGAGCGCTACCTGCAAAGCAAGATGGGCGACTGAGACCGCCCGCCCGGGCCAGGCGGACGGGAACGGCCGCGCGGCGTCCCGATTGCGTGCGGCCGTTCCTTGACGCTGTCGTCCCGGCGCGGCTATACCAACGGTTTTCCACCGGATGGCCGCGCATGCCCTCACGACCGCCGCCGCGCTACGTGGTGCGCCCGCATGACGCCCGCGGGCAACGCCGCCGCCGGCTCTGGCTGGGCGCCGCCTGGCTGGGCAGCCTGGTGGCGGTGGGCGCCGGGGCCACGCTGCTCGGCGGCCACGCCGCGCCGCGCATCATCAGCCACAAGAGCCAGTTGCGAGACCTGACAGCGCAGAATGACGACCTCAAGCAGCAGGTCGCCAACCTGCAGCGTTCGCAGCAGGTCACCGGGATCGCCACCACCGCCTTGCGCAAGACCCTGGCCGATCGCGACGAGGAAATCAGCGGCCTGCGCGCCGACCTGGGCTTCTACTCGCGCCTGCTGGGCGGCAACGCGCCGCGCGAGGGTCTGAAGGTGCAGGAGGTGCGGCTGCAGCCGGTGCCCGGCTCGCGCGCGTGGAACCTCACCATCAGCCTGACCCAGAGCGTGCGCAGCCGCGACGACACCACCGGCGACGCCACGGTGAGCGTGGACGGCCTGCGCGGCGACAAGGTGGAGCAGTTGGCCTGGCCCGCGCTGGGCGACGCCGCGCAGAAGGACGGCCTGCCGTTCCGCTTCAAGTATTTCGAACAATTGCATGCCACGATCGTGCTGCCGGCGGACTTCCGCCCGACCCGGCTGCGCGTCGAGGCCAAACCGGCCGGCGGCGACGCCGTCGCCCGGGCCGTCACATGGAGCGACGCCCTGTCCGGCCACGTCACCATCGCCCAGGGGGGACCCGATGCTCAACCGTAAACGCAACGAACCGGCCCGCGCCGGCCACCAGCCGCACCACACCAGCCTGATCGCCCACGGCACCGTGATCCACGGCGACCTGCGCTTCCGCGGCGCGCTGCACCTGGACGGGCGCATCGAAGGCGCCGTGATCGGCGAGGGCGAGGACGCGGTGTTCACCCTCAGCGAGCAAGGCCAGGTGCAGGGCGAGATCCGCGTGCCGCACGCGGTGATCAACGGCCAGGTGGACGGCGACGTGCACGCCGGCGAACGGCTGGAACTGGCGCCGCAGGCCCGCATCACCGGCGACGTGCGCTACCGCACCCTGGAAATGGCCGCCGGCGCCCAGGTCAACGGCCGCATGACCCATGCCGGCGACGAGGCCCCGCGCGAGCTGCCCGCGCCGGCCGCCCTCACGACCGGATCCGAAACCGAAGCCGCCGCAGCCTGAGCCCGACGCCGGCATCGCGTACGCGCCGGTCGTGGCCGCCGGCGCATCGCGCTATGCTTGCGTCCGCCCCGCCGCGACCGCATATCCCTCCGATGGAAACCATCGTCCCCATCCCCGACTACCGCCAGGCCGGCGCTCCGCTGGTGTTCACCGAGGCCGCCGCGCACAAGGTGCACGAGCTGATCGAGGAAGAAGGCAACCCCGCGCTGAAGCTGCGCGTGTACATCAGCGGGGGCGGCTGCTCCGGCTTCCAGTACGGCTTCACCTTCGACGAGGCGCAGGCCGAGGACGACTTCGCGCTGCAGCGCGAGGGCGTCACCCTGCTGGTCGACCCGCTCTCGCTGCAATACCTGACCGGCGCCGAGATCGACTACAGCGAAAACCTCAGCGGCGCGCAGTTCGTGATCCGCAACCCGAACGCCAAGACCACCTGCGGCTGCGGTTCCTCGTTCTCCGTCTGACGCATGGCCGCGACGACGCCCAACACCTTCGCCGGACTAAGCCTGGTGCTGGACCGCATGGCCGAACGCCGCGACGACGCCGGCTGGCTGGCCACGCAGGCCGCCTCGCCGGACGCCCGCTACCTGTTGCTGGACGGCGCGGGTGCCGCGCTCCTGCACGGCGACCGCGAGGCCCTGCGCTGGCTGACCGTCGCCGAACGGGCACGCCTGCTCGATGGCCAGCCGGCCAGCCTGCTCGGCCTGGCCGACGACCGCCCGCACTTCCTGCTGGCGCTGGACGACGACGCCCGCGCGGCCGAACTGGAAACCGCCCTGGGCGCGCGCCGCATCGGCCTGCGCGAAGCCGGCCTGCTGCTGCCCGCCGACGAGGCCGGCCTGTTCGCCTATGCCAAGGGCCTGGCGCACTGGCATCGCGAGACGCGCCACTGCACACGCTGCGGCGCGCCGCTCGCGGTCGTCTCCGCCGGCCATCGCCTGCAATGCACCGACCCCGCCTGCGGCCGCCTGCACTTCCCGCGCACCGACGCGGCGATCATCGTGATCGTGGAACACGGCGGCGCCTGCCTGCTCGGCCGCCAGGCCGGCTGGCCGCCCGGCCGCTACTCCACCCTGGCCGGCTTCGTCGAACCCGGCGAGGCGCTGGAAGACGCGGTGCGCCGCGAAGTGTGGGAAGAAGCCGGCGTCGCCGTGGGCGAGGTGCACTACCACTCCTCGCAGCCGTGGCCGATGCCCGCCTCGCTGATGGTGGGCTTCACCGCCTTCGCCACCTCGCCCGCCATCGCCCCGCGCGACGGCGAGCTGGAGGACGCGCGCTGGTTCACCCCGCGGCAGATCGTCGACGGCCTCGCCGACGGCAGCCTGCGCACGCCGACCCGGCTGTCCGTCTCCTACCACCTGCTCGCCGACTGGCTGCGCGAGCGCGCCGGGCTCGATCTCGACCGGCTGGTGGCCGCCGCGCCGGCCGGGCGCTGAACCCAAGGCGCACGGCGTGAAAGGCGGGCGCCCCTTCCGCACGCAGGGCCCGGACGTGACGACAACGCCATGAACTTCGCCATGCACGGCCGGTCCCAGCTCCACGCCCGCCACGCAGGGATCGATGCCGGTGCACGACCCCGACCAGTCGGACCATGGCACGTCACCGCGACATCCCGCCTCCGGCAAGAGCCGGCCGCCTTGGCGCGACATCGTGCGCCAGGGCACGGCACTCGGCCTCGCGCTGGCGCTGCACCTGGCCCTGCTGGCCCGGGTACTGAGCCTGGCGCCGGCCCCCTGGTCGGAAACGGCACGCCAAGTGGACGAACCGGCCCGCGATGACGCCTTGCAGCTCACATTCCTGCGCAGGCCGGCCATGGCTTCCGCCGCGCAGGCCATCACGCCGCCCCACCTGCCGCCACAGCGGCGCGTAGCGGCAACGCATCCGCAACCTGCGCCACCGCGGCCGGCAACGCCTGTACCACCCGGCCAACCGCCGCATATCAGCCTGCCACCCGTACCCGATGGCGCCGATGCCGCCTACCACCCGGGAAGCTTCCGCGACGCGCTTGAAGAAGCCCGCCATCCCAGACCCGCCTTCCGCCTGCCCGGATCGGCCGCCGTATCGCGCGTGCCGGGTATCCGCCTGCGCGCGCCACCGCCCAGCCTGAAGCAGGTCGTGCGCATGATCGGGCAAAGCCAGGCCTGCTACGCCATGCGGACGGATCTGACGCACGGCATGGCCCGCTTCCTCACGCCCGGCCAGGTAGACCGCAGGCTGGAGGCCGAAGGCTGCGGCCCGCAGGCCAGCAAGGAAGACGACGACCCCGGCCTCAACGCGGCGGCCGAGCGCTTCATCTCCGGCCACTGACGCACCCGCATCCCGGTGGCCGTCGCGGCGCGGCGCATGCCATACAATGCGCATCGTCCCAGCAAGCCCGTCGTCGCCATGGCCATCCGCCTGCTCGCCGCCCTCATCGCCCTCGGCCTGCTGCACCTGCAGCCACGGCTCGCCTGCTGGCGCGGCGACGGCGGCTTCCGCCGCTGGGTGGCGCAACTGGCCGACACCAGCGGCAGCGGGCGCGTCGTGCTGGCGCTGATTCCGCCGCTGGCCTTGTGCCTGCTGGTCGTCTGGCTGCTCGGCCTGTTGCCGCTGGCGAACCTGTGGCAGCTGGCATTCGCGCTGGCGGTGCTGCTGTACGGCTTCGGCCCGCACGCCTACGAAGCGGACCTGGAAGCGGTGCTGCAGGCGCCCGACGGCGCCCGCCGCGTGGCGGCCGCACAGGCACTGGGCGAGGATGGCGAGCCGGTGGCCTGGCGCGCGGAGACGCTGGGCGAGGCGGCCATCTACGCCGCGCTGCGCCGGCGCTTCGGCGTGCTGCTGTGGTTCTTCCTGCTCGGGCCGTTCGGCGCGCTGCTGTACCGGCTGGCGCGCACGCTGGGCCGCGACGACACGCTGGGCCTGGACGCCGGCGCCCGCGCCACCGCACGGCACCTGGCCAATGTGCTGGACTGGCTGCCGGCGCAGTTGCTGGTGTTCGCGCTGGCCCTGGTCGGCCATTGGGAAGCGGTGATCGGCGCGTGGCGCCGCTGGCACCAGCAGGCCCGGCCGGAAGACTGGTACCGCGTCGGCCCCGGCTTCCTGGGCGCCGCCGCGCGCGCCGACATCCTCACCGACATCGAGGGCGGCGACGGCTACGTCGAGGAACGCAGCGACCCGCTGCTGGAACTGCGCCGCCTGCGCTCGGCCCTGCTGCGCGCCCTGCTGGCGTGGCTGAGCGTGGTGGCGCTGATCGTCATCGCCGGCTGGTGGCGCTGAGAATCGCGCCCGGACCTACGCCTTCTCCCCGCGCAACTCGCGCACCCGCGCCTCCAGCGCCGCGGCGCTGGCCTGCTCCGGCGGCCGCGGCGCATCCACCACCAGTTCCACCCGGGCGCGGAAGCGCCGCGGCAGGCGCGCCCGGCCCAGCGCGGAATCGCGCCGGCTCCACATGCTGCCCCACAGCCCGCGCAACGCCATCGGCACCACCGGCACCGGGCGGCGCGCGAGGATCTTCTCCACCCCCGGGCGGAACGGCGCAATCGCACCGTCACGGGTCAACGCACCCTCGGGGAAGATGCACACCAGCTCGCCATCGGCCAATGCCGCGTCGATGTCGTCGTACGCCTGCTGCAACACGGCGGGATCCTCCTTCTGCCCGGCGATGGGGATGGCCTTCGCCGTCCGGAACAGGAACCGCAGCAGCGGGATGTTGAAGATCCGGTAGTACATGACGAAGCGCGCCGGGCGGCGCAGGTTTGCCATCAGCAGCAGCGGGTCCACGTAGCTGACGTGGTTGCACACCAGCAGCGCCGGCCCTTCCTCGGGAACGTGCCGCAGGCCGTCCGCGCGCACCCGGTACAACGTGCGGGTGAGCAGCCAGGTGACGAAGCGCAGGATGAATTCCGGCACCAGGGTGAAGATGTACGCCGCCACCAGCACGTTGAGCAGCGCCGCGGCGAGGAAGATCTGCACCGCGTCCAGCCCCAGCATGCCCAGGCCCAGCCCGAAGCCCGCCGCGGCCACGATCAGCACCGCGTTCATGATGTTGTTGCCGGCGATGATGCGCGACAGCTTCTCGCGCGGCGCGCGCGCCTGCACGTAGGCGAACAGCGGCACCACGTAGAGACCGGCGAAGGCGCCGATCAGGGTGAGGTCGAGCACGATGCGCGCGCTGCCCGGGCCACGCAGGAAGGCCAGCCAGTCCAGCCCGCGCACCGGCGCCACGCCATGCCGCGCGAAGTACAGGTCCACCCCGAACACGGTGAGCCCGAACGCTCCCAGCGGCACCAGGCCGATCTCCACCCGCTTGCCGGAAAGCTTCTCGCAGGCCAGCGCGCCCAGGCCGCTGCCGATCGAGAACAGCGTCAGCACCAGGGTGTAGACCGTGTTGTCGCCGCCCAGCGTCTCGCGCGTGTAGATCGGCAGCTGCGCCACCAGCACGGTGCCGAAGAACCAGAACCAGGAAATGCCCAGCACCGCGTTCCACACCGCGCGGTCGGCATGGGTGATGCGCAGCACGCGGGCGGTCTCGCCGAACGGGTTCCAGTTGATCTTCAGCGCCGGCGCGGTGGCCGGCGCCGGCGGGATCGCGCGGCAAACCAGGTAGCCCACCACCGCCACGCCGATGGTGACGCCGGCCGACAGCCACGCCCCGATCCCGGCCACGCCCATCAAGGTAGTGCCCGCGATCATGCCCAGCAGGATCGCCAGCTGCGTGCCCATCTCCACCAGCCCGTTGCCGCCGACCAGCTCGGCCGGCTTCAGCGCCTGCGGCAGGATCGCGTACTTGATCGGCCCGAACACGGTGGAGTGCAAGCCCATCATGAACAGCACCACCAGCAGCAGCGACACGTGGTGGGTGATGAAGCCCGCCGCGGCCACCGCCATCGCCAGGATCTCGAACAGCTTCACGAAGCGGATGATGCGCGTCTTCTCGAACTTCTCCGCCAGCTGCCCCGCGCTGGCCGAGAACAGGAAGAACGGCAGGATGAACAGCGCCGGCGCGAAGTTGGTGTAGATTGAGGCCGCGCGGTCGTCCAGCCCCAGCTGGAACGCCACCAGCACCAGCAATGCATTGCGGAACGCGTTGTCGTTGAACGCCGCCAGCGCCTGCGTCCAGAAGAACGGCGCGAAGCGGCGCTGGCCGAACAGGGCGAACTGGCTCATGCGGGGTCCGTGCTTCGATGGTGGCGCCAAGAGTAGCCGGAAAGGCGCTTCCGCCTCACGCCCAGAAATACCTCGTCAGATGGAAGAAGACCGGCGCGGCGAAGCAAACCGAGTCCAGCCGGTCCAGCACGCCGCCATGGCCTTCGATCATATGACCCCAGTCCTTGATGCCGCGATCGCGCTTGATCGCCGACATCACCAACCCGCCCAGAAAACCCATCAGATTGATCACCAGCGCCATGCCCAGCGCGCCGAAGAACGAAAAGGGCGTTATCCACCACAACAGGCCACCCAGCAGACTGGCTGAGGCGACGCCGCCGATGAAACCCTCCCAGGTCTTGGACGGCGACAGTACCGGCGCGATCGGCCGCCTTCCGCACAACTTGCCCCATACGTACTGCAGCACGTCAGAGGACTGCACCACGATCACCAGGAACGCGATCAGCAACAACTGCCGGTGCTCGTAGTTGGGAATGTTCAGCGTCAGCAGTGCAGGTACGTGCGAAATGCAGAACACGCTGATCATCAGCCCCCACTGCACCTTGGCCGCGCGTTCCAGGAAGCCCGTGGTGTCACCGCCGGAGGCAGCCAGGATCGGCAGCAGCAGGAACGCATAGACCGGGATGAAGATGGCGAACATGCCGTACCACGCAATGCCCACCAGGACATACTGGATCGGCAGCACCAGATAGAACGCGGCCACCAGCGCCCAGTAATCGCCGCTGCGCGTGGGCAGCAGGGTGATGAATTCCCTTAGTGCCAGCAGCGAGACCAGGAAGAACAGCACCAGCACACCGGGCTTGCCGAATACGAAGGCCGCGCCGACCAGGGCCGCCATGACCCACCAGGCATTGACGCGCGCATTGAGGTTGTCGATCGTGGCTCGCTTGCCGGGCGGCGCCCGGTGCGCCAACACACGCCCTACCAAGGTGGCGATCAGCAGTACCACACCGATGCCCAGGAACAGCAGCACGGCCTGTGCATGCGAACTCATGTGCGACATCATGCATTCTCCGGTGCCAACGCGAGCAGGGCTCTGCGTGCGCGTTCCAGGAACTGCTGCTTGTCCTCGCCCTCCTCCAAGCCGAATGGGGCGCCGAAGCGTGCCGTGCATAGCAGCGGCAACGGGATAAGCCGCCCCTTGGGCATCACCCGGTTGAGGTTCTCCAGCCACACCGGCACCAGTTCCAGCCCTGTGCAGCGCGCCGCGAGGCGATACAGGCCGCTCTTGAACGGCAGCACGCCTTCGCCTGGATTGCGCGTACCCTCGGGAAACAGGATCAGCGCATCACCTGCCTCGATCGCTGCAGCCATCTGGGCGATCGGATCCTCCGTGCGCTGCGCGCCGTCGCGCTCGACCAGCACGCCTTTGAACACCCGCCCGATCAGGTAACGACGCAGTGCGCCACGACGCCAGTACTCCGCCGCTGCGACCGGGCGTGCCTGCGCACGCAACGTCGGCGGCAACGCCGACCAGATCAGCACGAAATCGCCATGGCTGCTGTGGTTGCCGTAGTACACCCGGCGCCCCGGCGCGAGCCTTCCACTCCAGAACACGCGGCTGCCGGTGAGCAGACGGATGAACCCGGTCAGCGACCGGGCGACCAGGGGTTCGAGCATGCAGCCTCCATGAGCAACCTCACGACCAGTACAACGCGTAGATGACGATCCAGGCCCGACGTCCCCCCGGTTTTGAGTAGCACGGCCGTTTGGAGTCCAATCCCCCAACCGAAGGAGATTGGACGTGAAGAAGCGCTTTTCCGAAGAACAGATCATCGGCTTCCTGCGTGAGGCGGATGCCGGCCTGCCGATCAAGGAGCTGTGCCGCAAGCACGGCTTCAGCGAGGCCTCCTACTACCTGTGGCGCAGCAAGTTCGGCGGCATGAGCGTGCCGGACGCCAAACGCCTGAAGGAGCTGGAGACGGAGAACATGCGGCTGAAGAAGCTGCTGGCTGAGCAGATGCTTGAGAACGAGGTGATCAAGGACGTTCTGCGAAAAAAACCGTAGGCGCACCGGCCCGGCGAGCGTTGGTGCGCCAGATGATCGACAAGGGGTTGAGCGAGCGGTGCGCGTTGCGCGTGGCTGGCATGAGCGCCAGCGCGTACCGGTATCAGGCGCAGCCGGACCGCAACGTGGCGCTGCGACGGCGGATCGTGGAGCTGGCGCAGCGGCACAAGCGCTACGGCGTGGGGATGATCCACCTGAAGCTTCGGCAGGAAGGCGGCGAGCCGGTGAACTACAAGCGCGTGGAACGGCTGTATCGGGAGGAACGGTTGCAGGTACGCCGACGCAAGCGGAAGAAGGTGCCGGTGAGCGAGCGGCAGCCACTGTGTCGTCCATCGGCGCGCAACGAGGTGTGGTCGATGGATTTCGTGTTCGATCGCACCGCCGACGCCCGCGTCCTCAAGTGCCTGACCATCGTCGACGACGCCACCCATGAGTCGGT
>NZ_JASERU010000006.1 GCF_030504985.1 Fulvimonas sp. R45 | reverse complement strand
CTTCCAAGGCATGGAATGGCACCTCCTGCAGGTCAGAACACCTGCCGAGGTGTAACCCATGTCCTGGCACACCTGTTACCCATGTCTCCGGTCTATACACTGGCCCAAAGAGAAGTAGCCAAGAGAAATGGCCTTACGGAGCCCGCCGACCCTACAAGCCGTGGCGCTCGAGGTGTTCTGGAACTTTCGTAACACCTCCTGTTCTACTTGCGGCCACACCGCGCCGTCGCCGTTGACTGAGGGTAGGGCAGGGGTGTCGCTGGTTGCCGCGCCTCGCTTGCTCCAGCATGGCCAGGATGCTTCACGCCTGCCTCGCGGCCTGTTCCCCTCACCGTCATTCCGGCGCAGGGGTGGGGGTTTGGGGAATGGGTTGTCTTGCTCAGAAGCGCATGCGCACGTAGAACGCCGGGCCGTTGGACTTCAGGTCGAGCTTGGCGACGGCGTCGTGGTAGTTCTTGTGCAGGTGCAGTTTCGAGGCGGTGTATTCCAGCGCGAAGCCGACGTTCTGCCAGGGGAACCATTCCACGCCGAGGTCGGCGTTCCAGATGTGGCCGCTGAGGTCGCCGCCGTTCTTCTTCACGCCGGAGGCGTCGGCGTACATGCGCCACTGGTCGTTGAAGGCGTGGCGCCAGCCGAGCGTGAGCATGGGCGCCCATTCGCTGTCGCGGTAGCCGGTGGTGGCGGAACCGGAACGCCCGGCGGCGCTGGCGCTGCCGGACAGGCTGAGGTTCACCTTGTAGTACGCCGCGCCCACGCCGAGGCCGAACACGTCGCTTTCGTGGCCGAACCACCAACGGTAGCTGGCCGAGCCGAAGTCGTAGTTGACGCGCCCGCGGAGGGTGGCGTTGGCGGTCGTGTCCAGCGCCTCGATCGGGGCGGAGTAGGTGTGCGTCTCGTCGCGGTGGATGCGGTAGTAGTCGAACGAGAAGCCCTGGCTGTCGCCGATGAGGAAGTCCAGCCGCACGCGCGGGTCGAGCGTGCGCTTGTCGAAGCCGAGGTCATGCTCGAAGCCGAGCTTGCCGTGGATGCCGGCGTAGTCGCCGCGGCCGCGCACGGAGAGATCGGTGGTGTTGTCGGAATAGTAGCCGCCCAGCCACACGCCGATGCGGTCGAGCGCCGGCGAGGTCTGGGCGAAGCTGGCGGAGCTGGCGAGACCCAGCATCACGGCGAGGGACACGGCGGCGGGCTTGTGCGACGGGGCATGCGGCATGGGGAAGGCCTCGTGGTGGGAACGGCCGTCACTGTCCCGGCAGCGCGGTCGCCCGTTCGTGAAAAATCCCGCAGCGGATCGTGCAGGGCGAGGCGCGCGTTCAGGCGGGCGGTCGCCCGCCGGCTTCCAGGTGCCGGGCGTCGACGAGGCCGCCGGCGCGCTTGCCGAACACCATCTCCGTGGTCCAGCTCAGCAGCATCGAGGTGTAGGCCTGGCGGCACTCGGGGCTGCTCAGCGCGTGGTCGGCGCCGTCGATGATGCGGTAGGTGAGCGAGTGCACGCGGGTGAAGGCGTCGCGGTAGCTGACGATGGCCGGCGGCGGCACCAGCCGGTCGTGCTCGGATTCCACGATCAGCACGTCGCCACGGAAATCCTGGCAGGCGCGCAGTGCGCGGTTCTCGTCGGGATCGAGGACGCGGCTGCGGTAGGCGTGCAGCGCCTTGCGGTCCAGCGCGCGCTTGGGCGTGTTCCAATCGTGGTCCATGTACAGCGCCGGCACGCGCAGCGCCAGCCACTGCACCGGCCGCAGCGCGCTGAGGATGGCGGCGAGGTAGCCGCCGTAGCTGGCGCCCACCACCAGGATCGCGTCGGGGTCGACGTGCGGCTGTTCCAGCAGGTGGTCGTAGGCGGCCAGCACGTCGTCGAGGTTCTGGCCGCGGGTCACCGTCTGCCGCAGGGCCTCGGTGCGCACGTGGCCGCGCATGTCGAAGGTGAGGCAGATGCAGCCCAGTGCGGCGATCTGCTGGGCGCGGTCCAGGTCGCGCTGCTGGCAGCCGCCCCAGCCGTGCACGAACAGCACGCCGGGAATGGTCGAGCCCGGCTCCAGCAGCGTGCCGGCGAGCCCGGTGTCGTCGACCGCGACGTCGGTGGCATGGCAGGTGGTGCCCATCGTCTCCGTCGGGTTGCGGACGTGCGGCCAGCCTGCGCAGGCCGTCGTGCAGGCGGCGTGGAAGCGGTGCAGCGTGCCCGTGCATCCGGTTGCATCGCCGCTTCGTCGCCCGCCCTTCATCCCTTGCTGCCGCTTCCTTCAACTTCGCGCCGCGAGGATCGGGGGCTACGGCAGCTTGACGGAGCGCAGGGCGATGGCAGAGACGGTGGGCGACTACATCCTGGAACGGCTGGGCGAGTGGGGGGTGAAACGCATCTACGGCTACCCGGGTGACGGCATCAACGGCCTGATGGGCGCGCTGGGCCGCGCCGAGGACCGCTTCGACTACGTGCGCGTGCGCCACGAGGAGATGGCCGCCTTCATGGCCTGCGCCCACGCCAAGTTCACCGGCGAGGTGGGCGTGTGCATGGCCACTTCCGGACCGGGCGCGATCCACCTGCTGAACGGCCTGTACGACGCGCGCATGGACCACATGCCGGTGCTGGCCATCGTCGGCCAGTCGGCGCGCTCGGTGATCGGCAGCGACTACCAGCAGGAAGTGGACCTGCATGTGCTGTTCAAGGACGTGGCCGGCTACGTGGAGACCCTGGTCTCGCCGCTGCAGGTGCGCCACGTGGTGGACCGCGCCATGCGCATCGCGGCGGCCGAGCGCACCGTCACCTGCATCGTGGCGCCGAACGACCTGCAGGTGGCGAAGGCCATGCCGCGGCCGGAGCGTGCCCACGGCACCGTGGTCTCCGGCACCGGCTACGCGCCGGCGCACCCGGTGCCGCTGGATGCCGAGCTGCACAAGGCCGCCGAGATCCTCAACGCCGGCAGCAAGGTGGCGATCCTGGCCGGCGCCGGCGCGCTGCGCGCCGGGCCGCAGGTGGAGGAGGTGGCCGAGCGCCTGGGCGCCGGCGTGGCCAAGGCGCTGCTGGGCAAGGCGGCGCTGCCCGACGACCTGCCGTACGTCACCGGCTCGATCGGCCTGCTCGGCACCGCGGCGAGCTGGGAGCTGATGAACGACTGCGACACCCTGCTGATGATCGGCACCACCTTCCCGTACTCGGAATTCCTGCCGGAGGAGGGCAAGGCGCGCGCGGTGCAGATCGACCTGTTCCCGCGCAACGTCTCGATGCGCTACGACACCGACGTGAACCTGATCGGCGACGCCGCCGTGGTGCTGGACATGCTGCTGCCCCTGCTCAAGCGCAAGGACAATGCGGACTGGCGCGAGCGGGTCGAGTTGAACGTGCGCAAGACCTGGCGCGCGCTGGAGGCGAAGGCGATGGAGCCGGCGGACCCGATCAACCCGCAGCGCGTGTTCTGGGAACTGTCGCCGCGCCTGCCCGACCGCGCCATCCTCTGCGGCGACTCCGGCTCGCACACCAACTGGTACGCCCGCGACGTGCGCCTGCGCCGCGGCATGCAGGCCTCGCTGTCCGGCAAGCTGGCCACCATGGGCAGCGGCGTGCCGTACGCCATCGGGGCGAAGATGGCCTACCCCGACCGCCCGGTGCTGGCGATCGTGGGCGACGGCGCGATGCAGATGAACGGCAACGGCGAGCTGCTCACGGTGAAGCAGTACTGGCAGCGCTGGTCCAACCCCTGCTTCGTGGTGATGGTGCTGGTGAACCACGACCTCAACCAGGTGACCTGGGAGCAGCGCGCGCTGGCCGGCGACCCCAAGTTCGAACCCTCGCAGCGCGTGGTGGATTTCTCCTACGTCGACTACGCCCGGCTGCTCGGTTTCGAGGGCATCCGCGTGGACGACCCGGAACATATCGCCGAAGGCTGGGAGCGCGCCTTCGCGGCGCAGCGCCCGGTGCTGATCGAGTTCCACACCGACCCCGACGTGCCGCCGCTGCCGCCGCACATCACCTGGGAACAGGCGCGCGCCTACATGACCGCGCTGGCCAAGGGCGACCCGGACGAGGGCGGCATCATCCGCAACACGCTGCGCCAGGCGCTGGCGGGGATCTTTCCCGGCCACGGCGACTGACTGGTCCATGTACAAGCATGACCGGGTGAATCCCTCCCCCTCCGGGAGAGGGTGGCGGCAGCCGGGAGAGGGTACGGGCGGAGCGCGGCGCCGCGGCGTTGCCGAACCCTCACCCCAACCCCTCTCCCGGAGGGAGAGGAGCTTTACGCCCCGGTAGGCCCGCCGCCTTCGCGCCGCGCCATCGCCAGCCCGTGCGTCAGTTCCGCCCCCAGCAGCACCACGAACGAGGCGTAGTAGGCCCAGGTCAGCATCACCACCAGTCCGCCGGCGGGCCCGTAGGCGCCGCCCACGCTGGAGCGCTCGATGTACAGGCCGATGGCGTACTTGCCCAGCATGAACAGGGCGGTGGTGAGCACCGCGCCGGCGACGGCGTCGCGCCACGCGATGCCGGTGTCCGGCAGCACGCGGTACATCGCGCCGAACGCCGCCGCGAACACCACCAGCGACACCCCGTATTCGACCACCGTCCACACCGCCGTGCCCTGCGGCACCAGCAGGCGGATCAGCGCGCTGACCGCGAACGAGACGATCAGCAGGAAGGCCAGCCCCAGCACCAGGCCCAGCGCGCGCAGCCGGTCGCGTAGCCAGGCGAGCACTGAGCCGTGCCGGCGGTCCTCCACGTCCCAGACGCGGTTCAGCGTGCGCTGCAGCTGGGCGAACACCGCCGAGGCGCTGAACAGGGTGACGCCGGCGCCGATCAGGCCGGCCACGTTGCCCAGGGCGGGGCGCGCACGCGCGTTGTCCACGATCAACCCGACGATGGTCGCCGCGCGGTCGCCCATCACGCCGCCGAGCGCATCCTCCAACTGCGCCTGCCATGCCGGCCGCACCAGCGACAGCAGCCACAGCATCAGCACGATCAGCGGCGCCAGCGACAGCGCCGAGTAGAACGCCAGCGCGGCGGCCTGGGTGACCAGCGCATCCGCGCCCACGCCGTGGATCGCGTGGCGCAGGGTGGTGCGGACGAGGCGGCGAGGCATGCGACCTCCTTGGCGGCGCCGGCGTCAGAAGGCGATCAGCGTCTTCAGGCCGAGCACCAGGGCATGGCCGTGGCGCGCGGTGCCGCCCGGGTGCAGCACGTACTGCAGGTTGGGCCGCAGCGTCAGCGCGGCCAGCGGCGACCAGCCGTAGAACAGCTCGGCCACGTACTCGCTGCCGTCCTGCACCGGCATCGCCGCCGCCGGGTGCAGCCGGTCGTACAGGCGCTGGCGCGCCGCCAGCCGGTGGCTGCCGTGGGTGGCGCCGATGGCCGCGCCGATGGCGTCGCGCGGGCGGCCGAACGCGCCCTTGTACTCCACGCCCAGCGCGTACTGGCCGTCGGTGGCCGAGGTATCGGCGTCGGCCAGGGTGAGGTTGAGGAACAGCGTGGTGCCGCGCTCGCCCGGTTCGCCGCTCACCTGTTGCTGGATGGTGAGGTAGCCGCCGCTGCGCGCGCTGCGGCGCAGGGCCGGGCCGCCGGTCAGCGCGATCGGCTCGCGGTCGGCGTCGTAGTAGAGATCGGCGCCGCCGGCGGTGTTGTACCAGGCGCCGATCCTGTAGCTGCCGGGCAGCCCGCGCAGGCGCGGCGACCAGTCGTATTCCAGCGGGACCAGCGCGCCGGTGGTGCCGCCCGGGAAAGCCGGCTTCCAGCCGTTGGCGCGCGCCCAATGGTCGTCGGTGTAGTGTGGGTTGACCTGGTACGCGCCCAGCTTCAGGTGGCTGTGCGCGCCGCTGCGCCAGTCCAGCACCGCGGCCCAGGTGCTGACCGGGGAATCCATCCAGTAGTCGCCCACGATGCGGCCGGGCGGCGAATCGCAGAAGCTGAGGTTCTGGAAGTCGCAGGGGAACACGTCGAAGTCCGCGTCCGCCGGAAGGCGGCCCACGCGCCAGGTGAACCGCCCGCCGGCGGATCGCCAGGTCAGCGCGAACAGCGCCAGGTGCCAGGTCTGCCCGCGCCCGTACACCTCTTGCACCTGCTGGTAGGTGCCGAGCTGCGCATCGGCGTCGAGGTCGCGGCCGTTGCGGTCGTTCATCGTCACCTCGAAGCGGGCGCCGCGCCAGCCCCACAGCTTGTCCAGGTCGAACGCCGCGCCCAGTTCCCACTGGTCGGCGTAGCGGGTGAGCGGGCGCGTGCCGCCGGCATCGTTGTGCGCCACCTCGCTGGTGTACTTGAAGCTGAAGTCCACGCCGCGGTCGGCGAGCCGGCTGCGTGCGCCATGCCAGTCGCCGAACAGGTAAGGCGACGTGTTGCCGGCCCGCGCGGCCTGCACGCCGGCGGCGGACAGCCATGCGGCGAGCAGCGCGCCGGCGCAGCGGCGCAGGGATGACGGGGAAAGGCATTGCGGCGCGGTGGCGGTATCCATGTCGATGCATGTTGGCGCGCGGGCGTGGATGCCCGGTGCAGCCTGCGGCAAGGTGGCCGACACGGCCGGCGGCGCGCCGTCGACCCGTCTTGCACGGCACCTGCACCGGCGTGCGCCCAGTCTCCGCGCCATGCGCTGGAAACGGTCCACGGTCGTGCTGGTGGTGCTCGTGCTGCTGCTGGTCGCGGCGCTGGTCGTGGTGCCGCGCGTGAAGGCCGGCGATCCACCCCTGGACGCGCAGGAGCAGGCCTTCGTCGCCCGGGCCACCGCCGACGACGACCTGCAGATCGCGCTGGCCAAGGTGGCGCTGGCGCGCTCGACCGACGGCAGGGTGCGGGCGTTCGCGCGCCGCCTGATCACCGACCACCGGGCGCTGAACCTGCAGTTCGCGCACCTGTCCGTGCGCCAGGGCAGCCGCGGGCACGCGCACGGCGTGCCCGCGCAGGACGTCGCCGACATGAACATGCACCTGCGCGCTGAGAGCCTGTTCACGATCTCCGCGTAGCCCGCGCCGGGAGCTGTTTGCGCGCAGGCCAAGGAAGAGTGAGGGAGTGGACGTCCGTCCACGACTGAACGATGACGCCGGCCTGTGGGCCAACAGACCCGGCCCTTCGGGTTGCCTTGCTTTGGCCGCCATGCGGCAGCGCGCGGCTTGGCCTGCCAGCCAGGCAGGCGCTGCGCCACGCACTCCCACCTGGCGGCCAAAGCAAGGCAACGCGGGCCACGCGGAGATCGTGAACAGGCTCTGCGGCCCGGCCTTCGACCGCGCCTTCGCTGGCATGATGGTCGACGAACACCGCAGGATCATCCGCGCCTACGAGGATGCCGCCCGCAGCGCGCCGCACGAGTCGCTGCGAGCGATCGCGCGGCACGGGCTGCCGGTGCTGCGCGGCCACCTGGCGACGGCACAGGCCTTGCTGGGCTCGAAAGGGAACGCGCGGCCGTAGGACGGGACGAGCCGGTCCGCGGCCTGCATTGCGTCCGACGCCGGTCGCCTTCAGTCCGCTTCGTCGGCCGCCTTCGCGCGCGCCTTGAACAGCATCAGCGTGCGCGCCGGCATCCGCATCGGCCCGGCCGCGCAGGCTTCCGCCTTGCCGGAGGTGTCCAGCAGCAGCTTCCACGGCGCGGCGCCCGGCGGCGGGGGCAGCGCGAAATCCATCGGCTCGTGGCGGGCGTTGACCAGCAGCAGCAGGGAGTCCTCGTCGCTGGTGCGCGGGATGCCGCTGGGGCGCGCGCGGCCGTCCAGCAGCATGGCCAGGCTGCGCGCCTCGGGGTCGTGCCAGTGCGACTCGGTGCATTCGCGGCCGTCGGGCGCATACCACACGATGTCGCGGATGCCGGTGTCCGGGTCGGGCTCGCCGTGCAGGAAGCGGCTGCGCCGCAGCAGCGGGTAGTGCCGGCGCAGGCGGATCAGCCGGCGCACGAAGTCGGTCAGCTCGCGCCGCTCGGCGGCGGCCTGCCAGTCCAGCCAGGTGGTCTCGTTGTCCTGGCAGTAGGCGTTGTTGTTGCCGTGCTGGGTGCGCGCGAACTCGTCGCCGGCCTGCAGCATCGGCGTGCCCTGGGCCAGCAGCAGGCTGGCCAGCAGGTTGCGCATCTGCTTGGCGCGCAGGATGCGCACGGCGGGGTCGTCGGTGGGTCCTTCCGCACCGTGGTTCCAGCTGAAGTTGTTGCCGGGGCCGTCGCGGTTGTCCTCGCCGTTGTCCTCGTTGTGGCGGCGGTCGTAGCTGACCAGGTCGTTGAGGGTGAAGCCGTCGTGCGCGGTGACGAAGTTCACCGAGGCATAGGGCCGCCGGCCGCGGCGGTCGAAGATGTCGGCCGAGCCGCTCATGCGGGTGGCGAACTCGGGCAGCCGGCCCTGGTCGCCGCGCCAGAACGCGCGCACGGTGTCGCGGAAGCGGTCGTTCCACTCCGCCCAGCTGGGCGAGAAGCGGCCCGCCTGGTAACCGCCGGGGCCGATGTCCCAGGGCTCGGCGATCAGCTTGGCGCGGCCCAGCACCGGGTCCTGCCGGCAGGCGTCGAGGAAGCCGCCGCCCTGGTCGAAGCCGTGCGACTCGCGCCCCAGGATGGTGGCCAGGTCGAAGCGGAAGCCGTCCACGCGCATCTCGGTGGACCAGTAGCGCAGCGAGTCCATCACCATCTGCAGCACGCGCGAGTGGCTGAGGTCCAGCGTGTTGCCGGTGCCGGTGTCGTTGACGTAGTAGCGCGGGTCGTCGGCCAGCCGGTAGTAGGTGGCGTTGTCGATGCCGCGCAGCGACAGCGTGGGGCCGAGGTGGTTGCCCTCGGCGGTGTGGTTGTAGACCACGTCCAGCAGCACCTCCAGCCCGGCGTCGTGCAGGTGCGCCACCATCTCCTTGAACTCGGACACCGCCAGCGTGGCCATGTAGCCCTGGTGCGGCGCGAAGAAGCCGATGGTGTTGTAGCCCCAGTAGTTGCGCAGGCCGGCCTCGAGCAGGTGCTTGTCGTCGACGAAGGCGTGCACCGGCATCAGCTCCACCGAGGTGACGCCCAGCGAGCGGATGTACGCGACCACCTCGCGCTGCATCAGCCCGGCGAAGGTGCCGCGCAGCCGTTCCGGCACCTGCGGGTGGCGCATGGTGTAGCCGCGCACGTGCATCTCGTAGATCACGCTGCGCTGCCACGGCACGCCGGGCCAGGGGTGGTTGCCCCAGGTGAAGGCGGGATCGATCACGCGCGATTTCGGCATGTACGGCGCGCTGTCGCGGCGGTCGTAGCCGAGGTCCGCGTCGGGGTGGCCGAGGGGATAGCCGAACAGCGCGTCGTGCCAGCGCAGCTCGCCGACGATCTGCTTGGCGTAGGGGTCCAGCAGCAGCTTGTTGGGGTTGAAGCGGTGGCCGGCTTCCGGCTCGTACGGCCCGTGCACGCGGTAGCCGTAGAGTTGTCCGGGCCGCACGTCGGGCAGGTAGCCGTGCCAGACCTCGTCGGTGTACTCGGGCAGGGCGATCCGCTCGGTCTCGCGCCCGTGCTCGTCGAACAGGCACAACTCCACCTGCGTGGCGTGGGCCGAGAACAGCGCGAAGTTCACGCCCAGCCCGTCCCAGGTCGCGCCCAGCGGGAAAGGCATGCCTTCGCGCAGGTGGGCGGCGTGGCGGGTGCTGGGGCGGAAGGGCTCAGGCCGGGGCATCGCCGTCCCCCGCGTCGCGGGCATTTGCACCGGCGGCGGCGCGTTCCTCGGCCAGCACCAGCTTCTCGGCCATCAGCCAGTGGCGCAGCGCCTGGTCCTGCGGGCGTCCTTCCGACTCCCAGATGCTGCGCGCGATGGCGCTGATGCGTTGTCGTCGTTCAGCGTCGGAGCGTGTCGTGTTCATCGGTTCCACCCGTCGAAAGCAGTACGGCCACCGGCCATCCCTCCAGCAGCGCGCCGGCCGGCAGGCCGTCCGGCCCCGGGCGGTGCGTGCGCCCCGTGAATAGATCGACGTACGTGCACGGCGCGGCGTCCGCGGCGTGTGCGATGCGTGTATCGCCCCAGAACGCCGGCGCCACCAGCGGGCGGTCCGGCGCCAGCGCGTGGGCGCACAGGCGCGGCACCGCCACCTGCAGGCGGCAGGGGCCGTGGCGGCGCTCGAAGGCCAGCAGGTGCGCGCGCCGGGCGCCGTGGACGGCCAGTGGGCGGTAGTCGCCGCGGGCGAACAGCTGCGGCAGGTCGCGGCGCAGGCGCAGCACGTCGCGGATCAGGCGCTGCTTGACGGCGCCGTCGCGGAAGCCGGCCAGCAACGCGGCGGGCGAGGCGTCCGCGTCGAGGCTGCGCCGCCGCGCGGCGTAGTCGACCGGCGCGCGGTTGTCCGGGTCGACCAGCGACAGGTCCCACAGCTCGGTGCCCTGGTACAGGTCGGGCACGCCCGGCGCGGTGAGGCGCAGCGTGGCGGCGGCCAGGCCGTTGAGCGCGCCGGGCGCGTCCAGGCCGCGCGCGGCCTCGGCCAGTTCGCGGCGCAGGCCGGCATGCGCCAGCAGCAGGCGTTCCACCGCGGCGCGGCAGGTGCCCTCGTAGGCGGGGTCGGGCGAGGTCCAGCGCGTGTGCTGCTTCGCCTCGCGCTCGGCCTTCAGCAGCCAGCGCTCGATCCGGCCCGCGAAGCGGCACACGGCCGGTGCGTCATCGGACGACATGCCCGGCGGCCACGCGGCCAGCACGGTCTGCAGCAGCGTCCACACCGCGTTGCCGGAGGGGCGTTCCGCCCCGAGCGCCGCCTGCCAGGCGCGCGCGCGCTGCACGAACCACTCGGCGCGCTCGCCGAGCACGGCCAGCCGCGCCCGGATGTCCTCGCCGCGCTTGTGGTCGTGGGTGGCGGTGGCCGAGAGCGCGTCCGGCCAGCGCTGCGCCCGTCGCTGCATGGCGGCGTGGAAGTCCTCCACCGACAGCGCGAAGTGGCGTGGGTCGCTGCCCACCTCGTTGCGCGAGAGCAGCACGCCGCAGCGGTAGAACGCGGTGTCCTCCACCGCCTTGGCGTCGAGCGCCGCGGACAGCTGCTCGAAGCGCTGCCGCGCCTCGCGCAGCCGGTGGCGCGGCGCGAGGGGCAACGCGCAGGGCGCGATGTCGAGCAGGCGGCGGTAGAGCATCGCGCGGGCCTGGGCGTGGTCCGGGTCGCCGTGCCGCGCGGCCTGGGCGAAGGCGTGTTCCAGCACTGCGCGGTCCGCGCCGCGCGCCGCGACCGGGCCGAGGTAGCTGCGGTAGGCCGGCAGCTGTTCCAGCAGCTCGCCCAGGGCCTGCCGCAGCGCCGGCGCGGTGAGGTCGCCGCGCTCGGGCGTGTCGGCGACGTGGCGCGCGAAGGCGCGCACGCAGCGCGCCAGGTCGGTGGCCAGCGAGCCCTGCAGCAGTTCGCGCCGGGCCCGGCGTTCCTCCGCGCCGAAGCCGGGCGCGCGCCCGGTGAATGCCTGCCAGGCCTGTTCCAGCGGGGCGCGCCCGGCCGGGTCGTGCAGCACGGCATCCGCCTGCTGCATGAAGGCGTAGCCGGTGTCGCCGTCCACCAGCCAGTCCGCGCGCAGCTCCTCGCCGTCGGCGAGGATCTTCTCCACGTACAGCACCGGGCGCCGTTCCGGTCGCACGCCACCGCGCGCGGCGCGGTCCACCCGGCGGCGCAGCTTGCGCAGGTAGGCGCGCGGCTGCGCCAGGCCGTCGACGTGGTCGATGCGCAGGCCGTCCAGCACGCCCTCGGCGATCAGCCGCAGCGGCAGCCGGTGCACCGCCTCGAACACCTCGGGGCGTTGCATGTCCAGCGCGACCAGGTCGCCCACGTCGAAGAAGCGCCGGTAGTTGCCCACCTCGCTGCCGCTGCGCCACCACGCCAGGCGGTAGTGCTGCAGCTCGAGGACGCGGCGCAGCAGGCGCGGGTCGGACTGCGTCCGCGCGATCGCGCGGTCCAGCCGCGCGCCGCCGCCCGGCGGCGCCTGGGCACGCAGCAGGCGCAGGCTGGCGGCGGAGACCGGCAGCACGCCGTCGTTCACCGCCAGGCCGACGCGCCCCTTGCCGGCATCCCGCACCAGGCGCAGCCCGCCGCGCCGAAGCACGTGTTCCAGCGGTGCGTCCAGCCATGGCAGCCACAGCTTGCCGCCGGTGCCGGGCGCGTCCCAGTCGATGTCGAACCAGCCGGCGTGGCGGCTGCCGCGCCCGCGCGCCAGCACGTCGCGCCACCACGGGTTGGCCACGTCCGCGGCCATGTGGTTGGGCACGATGTCGAGGATCGCGCCCATGCCGTGCGCGCGCAGCGTGGCGGACAGCATCGCCAGCGCCCGCTCGCCGCCCAGCTCGGGGTTCACCACGGTGGGATCGGTGACGTCGTAGCCGTGGCTGGAGCCGGCGCGCGCCTGCGCGATCGGCGAGAGGTAGACGTGGCTGACGCCCAGCTCGGCGTAGTACGGCACCTGCGCCGCGGCCGCGGCGAGATCGAAGTCGCGGTTGAGCTGCAGCCGCACGGTGGCGCGGGGTGCGGTCATGCGCGCGCCTCCCGCGGGCGGGCCGCGGCCAGGGTGCGCAGGGCCGGCGCCAGCGCGCCGGCGGCGTCGGCCGGCAGGCGCTGGCGCCAGTTGGGATGGGTGTCGACGGTGCCGGGCAGGTTGGGTTGCAGGCGGCTGCCCAGCGCGTCTTCCAGCGGCACCAGCAGCAGCGGCGAGGGACCGCGCGCGACGTGGGCGAGGCAGGCGTCGCGGCGGGCGGGCGGCGCGGCCGCGTCGTCGCCGGCGATGGCGCGGTCCAGCCGCGCCACGTCCAGCGCGCGGGCTTTCCGCTGCCGTGCGCGTTCCGTGTCCGGCCAGCGGTCGATGGCGGCGCGCAGCTCGATGTCGCGGCCCTCGCGCCAGGCGGCCAGCGGCGGCAGGTCGTGCGTGGTGGTGGTGGCCACCGCGCCGGGGCGCCATTGCGCGGGCGGCAGGAACCCGTCGTCCCCGTCGCGCATGAAGGGCAGCACGTCCATGCCCAGCACGCCGCGCGCCGCGAGCCGGCCGCGCAGGCCCGCGGGCACCGTGCCCAGGTCCTCGCCGATCACGATGCAGCGATGGCGCCAGGATTCCAGCGCGAGCAGGCGCAGCATGTCCTCCCGCGGGAAGCGCAGGTAGCCGCCCTGGTCCGGCGGCAGGCCGCGCGGCACCACCCACAGGCGGTGCAGGCCGCAGACGTGGTCGATGCGCAGCCCGCCGCCGCGCGCCATGCCGGCACGCAGCAGGGCGAGGAAGGGGCCGAAGCCGGTAGCGCGCAGTCCCCATGGCGAGTACGCGGTGACGCCCCAGCCTTGCCCGGCCGGGTTGAACGCGTCCGGCGGCGCGCCGAGTTCCAGGGCCTGCAGGGTCGCTTCGCGGTGGATCCAGGCTTCGCTGCCGCCGGGGTCGAAGCCGGTGGCGAGGTCGTGCACCAGGCCGATGCGCAGGCCTACGGCGCGTGCGGCGCGGCGGGCGCAGGCCCAGCTGCGCGCGGCCAGCCACTGCGCGAACACCTCGAAATCCAGCGCCGGCGCGTGGGCCGCGGCGAAGGCCCGCGCCGCCGGCGCGTGCGCGCTGTGCCAGTCACCACGCCACTGCGTCCAGGCGGCGGACTCGCCGCGCGCGGCCGCCGCCTGCTGGCGCGTGGCGACCAGCGCATGCGCGCGCAGCGGCAGCTCGCGGCGCGCGACGAACGCGGCGAAGTCGCGGCGCAGCGCCGGGCGCGCGTGGGCGAAGCCGTGCTGCAGCGCCTGCCACACCCGCCGCCGCAGTGCGCGTTGCGCGGGCCAGTCGATCAGCGCGCCGGCTTCGGCGCGTTCCCACGCATCGCCCGCGCCGGCCTGCGCGATGGCCTCGCGCAGCGCGGCGCGCCCCAGCACCTGGGCGGGATCGGCGCTGCTCCAGTCGAGCAGGCAGCGGTTCGAGGGCGCGTAGGGGCTGTAGTGCGACCGGTCCGGCCCGGCGGCATGCAGCGGGCTCAGCGCCAGCGCGTCGCCGCCGGCGTGGCCGACCTGCCGTGCCAGCGTGGCGACCGCGCGGCTGTCGCCCAGGCCGCCGTCGCCGGGCCGGCGCAGCGCGTACACCTGTGCCGCCAGTCCCCAGCAGCGCGGCTCGCGCACGCCCAGCGCGTCGGCCACGCCGAAGCAGCGCGAGGGCGCCACCGCCAGTTCGAGCTGGCATGCGCCGAAGGCGAGGCGGTAGTAGCCGCAGCGCACGGGGGCGCGGAAGCGGCCGTCGGCGTCGAGGCGCAGCGGGCGCACGCGGCCGTGTTCGTCGCGCAGCTGCGCCGGCGTGGGTGCGCCGGGCGCGCTGGGCAGTCGTGCGGGACGGCCGGCGTCCACCGTGAGCAGGGCGGGCAGGCCGTCGTCGCGTTCGTGCAGCGCGTGCAGGCTGTCGGCCCGCTGCGCGGGCTTGCGCGAGGGCAGCTGCTGCGCGTCGAGCAGGGCATGCAGGGTTTCCGGCGCCAGTTGCCGCATGCGGCCGTCGGCGCCGGTCCAGCGCACCTCGATGCCGGCTGCTTCCGCCAGTGTTTCGAGCGGTGGCGCGCTCATCGCGCCTCCGCCAGCGCCACCAGGGCATGCGGGCGCAGCAGGCGTTGCGCCGGGAGAAAGGCGTCGGCCGGTTCGCCATGGACGACCCCGGCGGCCGCGTCGCCGGGCAGCACGACGTCGCGGTCGGACAGGTTCAGCGCCAGCTCCCAGCGGCTGCCGTCGGCCAGCCGCCAGCGCGCATGCAGCGCGCGCTCGGCCAGCACGCGGCAACCCAGTGCGTGCGCGGCGCCGGCCTGCATGCCTACGCGCGCCTTGCGTAGCGACAGCAGGTGCGCGAACCACTGCGCATGCCGTGCCGCGGCCACCGGGTCGTCGACCGCCGGGATCGACCCGGCGAAGCTGCGCGGCGCGTTGGGATCGGGAATGCGCGCGCGCCGCGCCGGGTCGGCGAAGCCGGCGAACTGCGCGAACTCGGCGCGCCGGCCTTCGCGCACCTGGCCGGCCAGCTCGCCGTCGTAGTCGGTGAAGTAGAGGAAGGGCGTGGTGCAGCCACATTCCTCGCCCATGAAGAACAACGGCACCATCGGGCACAGCGCGACCAGCGCAGTCGCGGCGCGCAGGTCGCGCGGGTCCGCCAGCGCGGTCAGCCGTTCGCCCAGCGGCCGGTTGCCGACCTGGTCATGGTTCTGCAGGAACAGCACGAAGGCCTCCGGCGGCAGGCCGGCGGCGGGCTCGCCGCGCGCCACGCCGCGGCGGTCGCGCTGGCCCTGGAACACGAAGCCTTCGCCCAGCGCGGTGGCCAGTGCGGCGGTGGGGTCGGCGGCGAAGTCGGCGTAGTAGCCCTCGCGTTCGCCGGTGAGCAGCACGTGCAGCGCGTTGTGCGCGTCGTCGTTCCACTGCGCGTCGTAGCCGCCGCGCAGCAGCCCGGCGTCGTTGTGCTCGTTCTCCAGCACCAGGTGCGCCTCGCGGCCGGCGCAGGCGCGGCGCACCTCGGCGGCGAGATGTTCGAGGAAGCCGCGCGGCTCGATGGCGTGCACGGCGTCCAGGCGCAGGCCGTCGAGGTGGTAGTCGCGTAGCCACATCAGCGCGTTGTCGACGAAGTAGCGCGCCACCTGCGGGCGGCGGAAGTCGATCGCGCTGCCCCAGGCGGTGGGGCGGTCGGCGCGGAAGAAGCCGGAGGCGTAGCGGGGCAGTTCGTTGCCGCTGGGGCCGAAGTGGTTGTAGACCACGTCGAGCAGGACCATCAGGCCCAGGCCGTGCGCCTCGTCGACCAGCGCCCGCAGCGCGGTCGGCGTGCCGTAGGCCGGGTGCGGCGCGTACGGCAGCACGCCGTCGTAGCCCCAGTTGCGCGCGCCGTCGAACGCGGCCACCGGCATCAGCTCCAGCGCGGTGTAGCCGCAGGCGGCCAGCCGGGGCAGGGCGCGGCGCACGCCGTCGAAGCCGCCCATCGCGCCTGCGTGCAGCTCGCAGATGACCGCCTCGCGCCAGGGGCGGCCGCGCCAGTCGCGGTGGCGCCAGTCGTATGCGGCGGGGTCGTCCACCGCGCTGTCGCCGTGCACGCCGTCGGGCTGCAGGCGCGAGGCGGGGTCGGGCACGCGCCGGCCGTCGACGCGGTAGGCGTAGCGGTCGCCCGCGGCGGCCCCGGCGACCAGCACGTGGTCGCCGCCGTCCTCGCGCCACATGGGCCGCGCCGTGCCGTGCAGCAGCAGCTCCACCTGCCCGGCGTCCGGCGCCCACAGGCGGAAGCAGGCGCGGCCGTCGTCCAGCAGGTGCGCGCCGTAGCCGCGGCATGGATGGTCGTCGGCAGCGTTGGGCCGGCTCATGCCTCGCCCCGTTCCGGTCGCAGGAACACGGTGGCCAGCGGTGGCAGCAGCAGTTCCAGCGAGCAGGGCTGGCCGTGGCCGGGCCGCGCGTCGGCCTGCACCCGCCCGGCGTTGCCGAGGTCGGAACCGCCGTAGTGGCGGCTGTCGGTATTGCACAGCTCGCGCCAGGCGCCGCCCTCGGGCACGCCGACGCGATAGCCGTGGCGCACCACCGGCGTGAGGTTGCACACCACCAGCACCGGCGCCGCGTCGTCGTCGGCGCGGCGCAGGAAGGCGAACACCGACTGCTCCGCGTCGTCGGCCACGACCCACTGGAAGCCGGCCGGCTCGTGGTCGAGGCGGTGCAGCGCGGGCTCGTGGTGGAGCAGGCGGTTGAGGTCGGCCACCAGGCGCTGCATGCCCGCGTGCAGCGGGTCGTCGAGCAGCGCCCAGTCTAGCGCGCGGTCGTGGTCCCATTCGCGCCATTGCGCGAACTCGCCGCCCATGAACAGCAGCTTCTTGCCCGGGTGGCCCCACATCAGCCCGTAGCAGGCGCGCAGGTTGGCGAAGCGCTGCCAGCGGTCGCCGGGCATGCGCGCGATCAGCGAACCCTTGCCGTGCACCACCTCGTCGTGCGACAGCGGCAGCACGAAGCGTTCCGCGTGGCCGTAGACCAGGCCGAAGGTGATCGCGCCGTGGTGGTGGCGGCGGAACAGCGGGTCGTGCCGGAAGTAGCCCAGGCAGTCGTGCATCCAGCCCATGTTCCACTTCAGGCTGAAGCCGAGCCCGCCCTGGTCGACGCTCCGGGTGACGCCGGGCCAGGCGGTGGATTCCTCGGCGATGGCCAGCACGCCGGGATGCTCCGCGGCGATCGCCTCGTTCAGTTCGCGCAGCAGCGACACCGCCTGCAGGTTCTCGCGCCCGCCGTGCTCGTTGGGGATCCACTCGCCCTCGGCGCGGCTGTAGTCGCGGTAGAGCATGCTGGCCACCGCGTCCACGCGCAGCCCGTCGACGTGGAAGCGGCGCAGCCAGTCCAGCGCGCTGCCGACCAGGTACTGGCGCACCTGCGGCCGGCCGTAGTCGTAGATCAGCGTGTGCCAGTCGCGGTGGAAGCCCTCGCGCGGGTCGGCGTACTCGTACAGCGGCTCGTCGTCGAAGCGCTGCAGGCCGTGCGGGTCGCGGGGGAAGTGCGCGCCCACCCAGTCGACGATCACGCCGATGCCGGCGACGTGGCAGGAGTCGACGAAGCGCGCGAAGGCGTCCGGGCTGCCCATGCGCGCGGTGGGCGCGTACGGCGCGGTGGACTGGTAGCCCCACGAGCCGCCGAAGGGATACTCGGCGATCGGCAGCAGCTCGACGTGGGTGAAGCCCAGCGATTGCACGTAGGGGATCAGCTGCCGCGCCAGCGCGTCCCAGTCGGGCGGGCGGCCGTGCCCGTCGTGGCGCCACGAGCTGGCGTGCAGCTCGTAGATCGACAGCGGCAGGCGCCCGGAGTCCACCTCGGCGCGGCGCGCCAGCCAGGCCGCGTCGTGCCAGCCGACGGACAGCGGCGCGGCCACCACCGAGGCGGTGGCGGGCGGGTGCTCGCACTGGCGTGCGAAGGGGTCGGCCTTCAGCGGCAGCAATTGGCCGTGCGCGTCCAGCAGCTCGAACTTGTACAGCGCGCCGGCCTTCGCGTGCGGCACGAAGATCTCCCACACGCCGGCCGTGGGATGGCGGCGCATCACGTGCCGGCGCCCGTCCCAGCGGTTGAAGTCGCCCACCACGGAAACGCGCCGCGCATGCGGTGCCCATACCGCGAAGTGCACGCCTTCGACGTCGCCGATGCGTAGCGGGCGGGCGCCCAGCACGTCGGCCGGGTCGCGCAGGCGGCCGGCGTCGAAATCGCGCAGCGTGCGCTCGTCCAGCAACGGGCCGAAGGCGTAGGCATCGGCCACCGTCTCGCCGCCGCGCGGCCCGTGCAGGCGCAGGCGGTAGTCGCCCGGCGGCGCGTCGAGCAGGGCGAGGAACACGCCTTCGCCCAGCCGCATGGCCGGCCGCGCCCGGCCGTCGGCGGGCAGCACCTCCACCGCCTCGGCGCCGTGCGCCACGGCGGCGATGTACCAGCCGTCGCCGTGGCGGTGCGGCCCCAGCCAGTCGAACGGCGTGTCGCAGCGGCCCTGGTCGAGGGCCTGCCATGTGTCGGTGGGAAGGACGTCCTCGTGGCGCGCGGCGGCCGCGTCGCCTTCGCGGCCGCGCCTCATGCAGCCGCCTGTCGCGGCAGGATGCGCCGATACAGCTCGGCGTAGCGCCGCCCCGGCTCCTCCCAGCCGTGCTGTTCCAGCATCGCGGCGCCGCGCATGGCGCCCAGCAGCATCGGCTCGGCGAACACGCGGAACGCGCGCTGCAGGCCGTGGCGCAGGCTGCCCACGCTGGCGTCGGGGAACAGCAGGCCGGTGACGCCGTCCTCGATGGTGTCGCGCAGGCCGCCGGTGGCGTGCGCCAGCGGCAGGCAACCGTAGGCCTGGGCGTACATCTGGCTCAGGCCGCAGGGCTCGTAGCGCGAGGGCATCAGCAGGAAGTCCGCGCCGGCGAACATGCGCCGCGCCAGGCCGCCGTCGAAGCCATGCCAGTAGGCGACGCGACCGGGAAAGCGTTGCGCCAGCGCGGCGGTGCGGCGTTCCAGCGCGGGCTCGCCGCGGCCGATCAGGGCCAGCTGGCCGCCGGCGGCGACCAGTTGCGGCGCGGCCTCGCAGATCATGTCCAGGCCCTTCTGCTGCACGATGCGGGAGACCACCGCGAACAGCGGGCCATCGCCGGGCAGCAGGCCCAGCTCGGCGCGCACCTCGCGGCCGTTGGCGCGGCGGCGGGTCCACTCGCCCACCGCGAACGGCGACCACAGCGCGGGGTCGCGCGAGGCGTCCCAGCTCGCGTCGATGCCGTTCACGATGCCGGTGAGGCGACCCTCGGCCATGCGCTTGCGCAGCACCGCGTCGAGGCCGCAGCCGTGGGCGGGTTCGGTGATCTGGCGCGCATAGGTCTCGCTCACCGTGGTGAGGTGGCTGGCGTTCGCCAGCCCGCCCTTGAGGAACGACAGCGAGCGCCGCGTGCCGAACTCGGCGGCGCGTTCGGGGATGCCCAGGCGCGACCGGCAGCCGGGCGCGAACACGCCCTGGTAGGCCAGGTTGTGGATGGTCAGCACGCTGGGCACGCGGTCGCCGCGCCAATCGAGGTAGCAGGCGGCCAGCGCCCCGGGCCAGTCGTTGAGGTGCAGCAGGTCCGGGCGCCAGGGCAGGCCGGCGCGGCCGGCGGCGATCTCCGCCGCGGCATGCGAGAAGGTGGCGAAGCGCAGGTCGTTGTCGCTCCACTCGCGGCCCTGCGCGTCGACGTAGGGCGAGCCGTCGCGCTCGTACAGCGCCTCGTTGCACAGCACCAGCACGCACAGGCCGTCGCGCAGCCGCAGTTCGCCCACCGCGCAGGCCGGCAGCTCGTGGTGTGGACGCGTGCGGCCGACGATGCGCAGCGGCCGTCCGCCATGCACCACCGCGCGGTAGCCGGGCAGCAGCACGCGCACGTCGTGTTCCCGCGCCAGCGCGCGCGGCAGCGCCGAGGACACGTCGCCGAGGCCGCCGGCCTTCACGAAGTCCGCCATCTCGGTGGTGGCGAACAGCACCCGTTCGCCGTGCGGCGCGGGCGTGCCCCGGGCGCGGTCGGGTGGCGGCGCGCGGCGCGCGGGGCGGCGGCGGGCAGGCGGGAAATGCGGGCGGTCGATGGTCGGCATGTCGGAGGGTTCGTCTCGCACGGCGCGGCCGGTTGCGGCCGGGGCAGGGGGAAGCAAGGCACGTCCAACGCTAGGGACGGCGTGATCAAGCCCGTGTACAGATCGCGCGGCAGCAAGGTGAAAAGGGTGCGGCGCGGGGATGTCCGCGGCGCGCGCGGCTGCCTGCGCGTGCCCTATGCGCCCGTCTCGACGGACACGTACTTCAGCAGCTCGCCTTCCTCGGGATCGGTGCCGCGGAACAGGATGTCGGCGCCGGGCGGCGGCTCCCCGCCGCGGCCGTAACGCTCCACCGCGCGCACGCGCAGCTGCGTGCAGCCCGGGTCCTGGCGCAGGCGCAGCAGAGCCGCGACCTCGGCCCCGCTGGCGCCGCCGATGCGCCAGGACGATTCCAGCACGCCCGAGCAGGCGTTGCCGCGGCGGTCCACGCCCTGGACCACGTCGTAGTTGCGGCGCGAGGCGAACATCGCGGGAAAGCATGCGCGCGCGGCGCGGTCGTAGCTGCGCGCCTGCGCGATCGCCTCGCGCAGGGTGGGCACGCGGGTGCGCGCGAGCAGTTCGTCCAGGTCGCCGCGGCACACGTGCAGGTCGGAGCCGCCGTAGGTGAGCTCGCCGCGGTTGTCGAAGGTGTGCCGCTGGGTGCCGTGGTAGGCGATGATCGAGTCGCCCACGCGCACCTCGCCGACGCTGTAGGTGGTGGCCTGCAGCAGGTCCGCTTCGAGCACCAGGCCCGAGCTTTCCGGCTCGCCCGGCGGCAGCGCGGACAGCGCCGCCTGCAGTTGCGCCTCGTCGCCGGCCACCTGCTGGCCGCGGCCGGCGCGCCCCAGCGCCGGCTTCAGCCTTACCGGCCCGCGCGCGAGCAGGCGGCGGCCCGCGCGCAGCGCGTCCTCGCGGCTGAAGGCGCTGTAGCCGGGCAACGCCACCGCGGCCACCTGCTGCGGGAAGTCGTGCGACCAGCCGTCCGGCGCGGCGGCGTGCGCGTCGACCAGCGGATGGGTGATCGCCTTGGTGGCCACCACCCCGTGCGGCACCACGCCGCCATACAGGTCCGCCGCGCCGCGTATGCCGTGCGCGGTGGCGACGTCGAGGCCCACGACCACGTCGGCGGGAACGAAATACAACGGCGGCGCATACGGCTGGCCCAGCACGTAGTGGCCGGCGAAGTCCGCGCCCAGCAGCGTGGCCAGCCGTCGCGCGATCGCCGCGTGGCAGACGGTCTCGTGTTCCGTCCACGCGGCCTGGCCGGCGCCGCCCAGCACCACGGTGCCGCGCGCGGCGCGCGATGGACCGGGCAGGGCGGTGTCGGGCGCCGCGGGCGCGGGCGCTTGGCTCATGGCGTTCTCCGGGTTTCCCGCACGGCGTCGCGGCCAGCTTGGGCAGCGCGCGGTGGACGACCCGTGCAGGCGGCGCGACGCGAGGTTCCACGTGCGGCTCGCCGCGACGCTGGCGGAATCCTTCCTGCATGCGCGCTTGACGCCGGGCCGGCCACGATGGCGGCGACTTCCGGCCGGAGCGCGACGATGGGGCGACAGGCAACCAGGGTCTACACCAGCCCCGAGGACATCGCACGGCTGGAGCGGTGCGTGGAACGGCTCGCGGTCAACGCATGGGTGCGCATCGCCCTGCGCGACGGCGACGCGGTGGAGGGCATGGTCACCGTCACGCCCACGGTGCAGATGTTCTACGACGTCGACGGCAACGAAGGCGTCAACGGCGTGGTGACGCTGGAGGACGTGCGTCGTCCCGACTGGCGCGGCGACGTCTGGCTGGGCGACATCGCCGCGGTGGAGCACCTCGACAGCGTGGTGAGGGGCGTGAGCCGCGCCTGACCCCGTGGCGTCCATCGCGCGGCGCATGCCTCGGCTGCACGTCTCGTTTACGACGGCCTGTGCCACGGTGCCCGCATGCTGTCCAGGCAGGCCCACGCCACGTGATTCCCGTCTCCGCCAAGGCCGCAGGTCCGCCCGCCTCCCGTCCGCCGCGGGCCGCGTCGCTGTCATGGTTGCTGATGTTCGCGCTGTTCGCCGCGTGGCCGGCGAGGCCGGCCGCGGCGATGGCCTTGCCGGCGGGCGTGGCCGCGACCGCCACGGCCGCACCGGCATCCGCGAAGCCGACACAGCCGTCACTGCGCCGCAACGGCCTGCTGGCCTGGCTGCTGCAGCAGGTGCGCGACTGGCTGCACGGCGTGGCCGGCCAATGGCATGAGCTGGAACGGGCATGGCCGGCGCTGGCCGCGGCCTTCGGCCCCGCGGCGAACCCGCCGGGATGGCGCCTGCTCGAGCGGGTCGCGCTGGCGCTGGCGGGCCTGTTCGCGGGCGGCCTGGCGGCGGAGTGGCTGGCCTACCGCCTGCTGGCGGGGCCGCGGCGCATCCTGCTGGCTTCGCTGGACGCGACCGATGCCGGCGCGCGAGGGGACATGCCCGCCCGCCACGCCGGGCGCCTGCATGGGCTCGCGCCCGCGCTCGGCCTGGTGTTGCTCGACCTGCTGCCGCTGCTGGCCTTCCTGTTCGTCGCCGGCCTGCTGCTTGCGCTGGCGGGCGACGACGAGCCGCGGGTGCGCGCGATGGCCGTCGCGTTCGTCGTCGCCTATGCCGCCACCCGCGTCACGCTGGCGGTGGTGGGCAGGTTGCTGCTGCCGACACGCGCCGCACGGGGGCGTGCGGGGGCGATCCTGCATGCCTGGCTGCGCTGGATCGTGGCCCTGCTCGCCTTCGGCATCGCACTGGGCAACGCCTTGCCATGGCTTGGCGCCGCGGCCGCGCGCATTGCCGTGCTGAAGCTGGTGGCGCTGCTGGCGGGGCTGGCCATCGTGGCGCTGGCGTTTCGCCTGCGGCCCATGCTGGCGCCGCTGATCGAGCCACCGGCCGGCGCCGTCGGCGCGGTCGCCGCGTTGCGACGCTGGTTCGCGGCCTGGTGGGCCTTATTGGCGTCGCTGCTGGCGATCGGCTTGTGGATCGTGTTGCCGCTGGGGCTGCGCGACGGCCTGGCGACCTTGCTGCGCTTCGCGGCGGCGACCGGGCTGGTGCTGGTCGCCGCGCGCCTGGTCGCGACCCTGCTGCTGGGACTGGCGGCGCATGCCTTGTGCGGGAGCGGACAGGGCACGCCGGACGATCCGTCGCGCGGCCGGCGCCGCTACCTGCTGGTGCGCCGGCTGCTGCTGGCCGTGGTCGCGCTGGCCACGTTGCCGCTGCTGCTGCAGGCCTGGGGCGTGGACGCGATCGGCTGGCTGGCCCGCAACCCGGTGGGCCGCGGACTGGTGCATGCGGTGGCGACCATCGCGGTCACCCTGTTCGCGGCGATCCTCGCGTGGGAAGCGGCGGTGCGCGCGCTGGAGCGGCGCATCACGCGCTGGACGGACCAGGGCGAACGCCTGCGCGCGGCGCGGCTGCGCACCCTGCTGCCGATGATCCGCACCGCGCTGACCGTGGTGGTGGTGCTGACCGTGGGCCTGACCGGGCTGGGCGAGCTGGGCGTGAACACCGCCTCGCTGATCGCCAGCGCGGGCATCGTCGGCATCGCGGTGGGCTTCGGCTCGCAGAAGCTGGTGCAGGACTTCGTCACCGGCCTGTTCCTGCTGCTGGAGAACACCATGCAGGTGGGCGACTCGGTGACCGTGGCCAGCGTCAGCGGCACGGTGGAGGACCTGTCCGTGCGCACGGTGCGCCTGCGCGGCGGCGACGGCTCGCTCTACACCGTGCCCTTCAGCGCGGTGACCACGGTGAACAACCAGAACCGCGGCCAGGGCAACGCCGGCATCTCGGTGGACATCGCCGCCGATGCCGACATCAACGCCGCCCTCGACGCCTTGCGCGAGATCGGCCACAGCATCCGCCAGGACCCCGCCTACGCGCCGGCGACGCTCGGCGACGTGGAGGTCTGGGGCGTCAACGCGATGGACGGTTCGCGCATCACCCTGCTGGGGCAGATCCGCTGCACCGACGCAGGACGCTGGGGCGTGCAGCGCGAGATGAACCGGCGCATCGTGCGGCGCTTCCGCGAGCTCGGCATCGCGCTGGCCGATCCCAACCGGCGCTCCGTGCGGCTCATCGGGTCCGCGGACGACGCGCACGCAACGACAGAACGGAAAGGTGCCCCATGACCATGCTGACCGTCGAGAAGGATTCGCTGGACCGCCCGGTGGAACTGCACTACGAGGACATCGGCTACGGGCCCACCGTGGTGCTGGTGCACGGCTGGCCGTTCGACCACGGCATGTGGGAAAGCCAGCGCTACGCGCTGGCCAACGGCGGCTGCCGCGTGGTGGCCTACGACCAGCGCGGCTTCGGCCGTTCCTCCAAGCCGGCCGAGGGCTACCACTACAACCGGCTCACCGACGACCTGCGCGCGCTGCTCGACGCGCTGGACCTGCAGGACGTGGCGCTGGTCGGCTTCTCCATGGGCGCCGGCCAGGTGGTGCACTACATGAGCCGCAACCTCGGCCAGCGCGTGCGCCAGGTGGCCCTGGTCAGCAGCGTGACGCCGAGCCTGCCGGGCCACGACTCGGCCGGCGACTCGGGCTTCTTCCAGACCATGGTCGCGGGGGCGCGGGCGGACCGCCTCGCCTGCATCGAGCCGCTGGCGCGGCAGATGTTCGCCGGCGCGCAGTATTCCGGCGCCAGCGACGCCACGCTGGAGTGGATGATGAAGTCCGCGGCGTTCTCGGCGTCCAGCAAGGCGATGGTCGACACCGCGCTGGCGATGCTTGAGACCGACCTGACCGGCGCGATGAAGGCGGTGGCGAACGTGCCTTCGCTGGTGATCCACGGCACCGAGGACCGCATCGCCCCGTTCGCCAGCAACGGCCTGCCCACCGCCGGCATGCTGCCGGACTGCACCTTCAAGCCCTACGAGGGCGCGCCGCACGGCCTGTTCGCCACCCACGCAGGGCAGCTCAGCGAGGACCTGCTGAAATTCATCCACAACCCGCCCACCTACGTGCTGCGCAGTACCGGCACGTGAGAATCTGTTCACGATCTCCCCGTAGCTCGCGTTGCCTTGCCCTGGCCGCCCGGTGGGAGTGCGTGGCGCAGCGCCTGCCTGGCGGGCAGAGCCTGCCCCTGCGAAGGCAGGGGCCAGGCCGCGCGCTGCCGCGTGGCGGCCAGGGCAAGGCAACCCGGAGGGCCGGGTCTGTTGGCCCGCATCCCTGCGTCATCGCTCCGTCGTGGACGGACGTCCACGACGGAGCTCTTCCTTGGTCTGCGCGCAAACAGCTTCCGGCGCGGGGCTACGGGGAGATTTTGAACAGGCTCTGAGGCGCATCAGGCCGTGGCGATTTCCGCCGTGCGGCACGGGCAGGCCCGGTCGAGCCAATCGGCGACAGCCCCGGCTGCGGCGGCGCCACCGCGCTCGAGCGAAGCATTCAGGCCACGGTTGCGTGGCCCGTATGGCTCGTACTTTTCGCGGGTCGGCAGCATGAACAGGCCCAGCGTGGGCGTACCCACCGCGCTGGCCAGGTGCATCACGCCGCAGTCCGCGCTGACGAAGCCGTCCATGCCGGCCAGTACCGCGGCCAGCTTGCGCAGGTTGCGCGAATAGAACGCGGCCTGCGCGCCCGGCAATTGCGAACGCCCGTGTTCGGCCAGCACGTTGACGATGCGGATGTCCGGGCGGCGTACATGCAATGCGGCGATGAAGTCTGTCCACCACGCTGCCGGGTAGCACTTCGCGCCGGTGGCGTTCGGGAAGACGCCGAGCACCGGCCCGGCCGTCTCGCCAGGGCGGCCCGCCACGGCGGCGAGCGCCTGGAGGCCGCGGGCGAGTTCCGTGGATTCCAGCTCGACGCCCAGCACGGGCCAGCCTGTCGCGCCGCGGTCGGCGCAGGCGACCCGCAGCAGGTGCACGCTGCGCTTGGCTACATGGATGGGACAGTCCTCGAGATAGCCCCGCAACGGGCCAGGCTCTGACAGCGGGAAGCCCAGTTTCCAGCGTGCGTGGCTGAGCCCCAGTGCCAACCGGCCCGAATACGATGCGGGGCAGGCGTCGATGGCCAGGTCGTAGCGGTTGCGCCGGACCTGGCGCAGCCGTGCCAGGCCTACCCAGGGGTGGCGCGCCATGTGGCAGGGCAGGTCGATGATTGCGCGAACCATGAAGCGCGGGCCGAACAGGACGCCGGCAGCCGGGCCGGTACAGAGGATGTCGATTTCCGCGCCGGGATAGCGCGTCTCGATCTCGCGCAGCAAGGGACTCAGCAGCACGGTATTGCCGAGCCTGTGGTTCGGCCGGCACACCAGGATGCGATGGATGCCGCTGGCGGGCAGGGCGCCCGGCGGGCACAGGCTGGCGTCGATGGCGCGCAGCACGCGCGAGGCCAGCCACCCGACGGCCCTGCGGCGCCATCGCGTGGTGCGGCTGCCGAAGACGGGCCCCGTGGCGCCGGGTAAGGAGGTTGCAGGCATAGGGTCGGACGGGCGGGTTCGCGCAAGGCAGCCAAGGTAATGGCGCAGGCTTAGAACCTGCTTACCTCGCCAGCGCGGGAATGGATTGCGTAGACTGGCCACCCCTCCAGGGCCAACCGTCGGACCATGAAACTGCTGCTGGTCGAGGACTCCGAGCGCCTGCGCACGATGCTGCAACACGGGCTGGCCGCCGCCGGCTTCACCGTGGACGCGGCGGCCGACGGCGCCGAGGCGCGCGCCTTCCTCGCCACCTACGAATACGAACTGGTGGTGCTGGACCTGATGCTGCCCAAGGTCGACGGCCTGTCCGTGCTGCGCGGGCTGGCCGCGCACCACGTGCGGCCGCGGGTGCTGGTGCTGTCGGCACGCGACCGCGTGCGCGACCGCATCGAGGCGCTGGACGTGGGCGCCGACGACTACCTGGTCAAGCCGTTCGACTTCGAAGAATTGCTGGCGCGCCTGCACGCGCTGGCGCGGCGGCCGGAGCAGGCGCAGGCCACGCAGCTGGAAATCGGCGCGCTGCGCATCGACATGCGCGCGCGGCAGGCCTTCGCGGGAGAGCACCTGCTGGCGCTGACGCCGCGCGAGTTCGCCATGCTCTCGCTGCTGGCGCGCCATCGCGGCCGTGTGTTCACGCGCGCCGAGATCCTGGAGCGCACTGCGGGCAGCGACTCCACCGCCTCCGACCGCAGCGTGGAAGTGCTGGTGTTCGGCCTGCGCCGCAAGCTGGCCGAGGCCGGGCTGGACGGCCTGGTGGAAACCCGGCGCGGCAGCGGATACCTCATCCCGTGAAGACGCGCACGCTGTCCGGCGCCATCGCCTTCCTGCTCGGTGTCGCCACCGTCGTGCTGCTCGGCGCCGCCGCCGTGCTGATGGATCACCTGGTGGACGCCGAGATGCAGCGCCGCTTCGACGCCGACCTGCTGGCGCAGGCGCGCGCGCTGGCGGCGCTGGTGGAAAGCGGCCCGCACGGGCTGGACATGGACGAAGCCGCGGGCCTGCCGTCGCGCATGCTCTCGGGCGACACGCAGGGTACCTATGCCGTGCATTGCGCCAGCGGCGCCAGCCTGAGCAGCCGGCCGGCGCCGCTGGGCTATCCGGACGGCTGGACGCGGACTGCCAGCGACGATCCGGCCTTCGACGACATCGACACCGGCGACAGGGCCCTGCGCGCCGTCTGGTTCCGCTTCGCGGTGCCCGGCGGTGACAGCGGGCACGACGCGCCGGCGCAGGATTGCCGGCTGGTGTTCATGCAGTCGCGCAAGCCGCTGGACGGCATCCTGCTGGCCATCGACATCATCCTGCTGGTGATACCGCTGCTGGCGCTGCTGCTGGTGCTGGCGCTGTCGCCCTTCCTGGTGCGACGCGGCCTGCGGCCGCTGGCGCAGCTGTGCGAGAGCATGCGCGGCATCGGCCCGAACCAGCCCGGGCGGCGCCTGCAGCCCACCGGTACGCGCGAGCTGGAACCGCTGGTGGCCGGCTTCAACGAAGTGCTGGCGCGCATGGACGAGGTGCTGGCGCGCGAACGCCGCTTCACCGACGCGCTGGCGCACGAGACCCGCACCCGCCTCGCCGAACTGCATACCCTGGTGGACGTGGAACGCCACTATCCCAGCGGCCGCCCGCTGCACGCGCTGCTGGACGAGATCGGCGCGATCAGCGGCGAACTGGAAGGCACGGTGTCCGGCCTGCTGCTGCTGACCCGGCTGGACGCGGGCCTGGAAAGCCCCGACTGGCGCCATGTCGAGATGGAAGCGCTGGTCGCGCGCCACGTGGCGCGCGTGACTGCGGTGGCGCAGCGCCGGCGGCTGTGCATCGACGCCGTGCCGCCGGCCCGCCCGGCGACCCTGGTGGCTGACGTCTCGCTGCTCGACATCGTGCTGGGCAACCTGCTGGGCAACGCCTGCGAATACGCGCCGAGCGGCACCGGGGTGCGCATCGCCTGGAACGACGGCGCGCTCACCGTGAGCAACGCCGCCCCCGACCTCGGCGAAGGCGAAGTGGCCTGCCTGGGCCAGCGCTTCTGGAGCAAGCAGCAGGGGCGGGGAGGACATACCGGCCTGGGCCTGGCGCTGGCCGGCGCGGCGGCGACCGCGATGGGTTTCCGGCTCGGCTTCGCGCTGGCGGACGACGGTCGGCTGGATGCGACGCTGGACTGGCGGTCGGCTGGATGCGACGCTGGACTGGCGGTCGGCGCGGAAGGCCTGTGAAGGAGACGGGCCTGCCCCTGGAGATTCTGCGGCAACCGACGGGGAGTGACTTGTGGAGCAGGCGCCGAAAAACTTACCAGCGGCATTCCAGATGGAACACGCAAAGCACACTTTTGTGATTATATTTCAATACTTTAGAAAATGTATTTTAGATATTGCCTGAGCAGAGTCTATTTTCGTGAAGCTCGCTCGTCGCTCAGGTGAGAGGCGCCAATGGGGCGGGCTCAAACCAGGAGAAAGACGATGCGAGTCATGGTGTTTACGAAAGTCGCCGAGCTCGGCGATCTGAGTGCTCCCACGCCCGAGGAGCTTGAGGCGTTTGCGGCGATGGACCGGTTCACCGAGGAACTGGTCGAGGCCGGCGTCTTCGTGGCCGCCGCCGGCCTGAAGAACGGCCCCGAGTCCAGGCGGCTGACCTTCGACGGCACCGAGCTTGCGGTCGTCGACGGACCGTTCGCCGAGAGCAAGGAGTTGGTGGCCGGCTTCTCGATCTGGCAGGTCAAGGACATCGACGAGGCTCTGGCCTGGGTAAAGCGCGCCCCGATGACGGCGGGAAGCGTGATCGAAATCCTGCCGTTCTACGAAGTGGAGGATCTCGCCGAGTTCGTGACGCCCGAGGAACTCGCGGCGCCCCGCGGCGGGGAGCGCGGCAAGCTTGGGGTTGCCTGATCCGCTCGGCCGGAATCGCTTCTCCCCTTCGGCCTTGGAAGGGGAGTGGCATGTAACCGGTGAATTGGGCGCATGGCAGCTCGTCCGGGCCGATACATTTTGCGGCATGGCTTCTCGCTGGCGCAGGCGCTATCGCGCGGCCGTGCGACACCGGTCACATGCTTCCAGGGCACGGCGGATGCGGTGACGCCGCTGCCGGCATTGCAAAACGGGCCGGGACTCGGGAATCTCCGTATCGTCGCCGTGCCTGGCGGGACCCCATGGAGACACGTATGAGTTGGCGAAAGACCGGATCGTCGGAATGGCGGTGTCCATGCTTCGTCGCTGGCATGCCTGACGATTCGCGGCGGACGGCGCCGCCTCGCGGCGCGATACGGGTGCAATGGCCGGATGCAGGAGCTGCCGGATGAATTTCAAGACTATCGGCGCCACGACCATCCAGGCCAGGCACCGCGCCAGCTGCCACTGCGGTGCCGTGGAATGGCTCCTGGACCTGCCGGACGGGGTGGTTGACCCGCGCCGTTGCGACTGTTCGTACTGTCGACGCCGGGGCACCATCGTGGCGTCCGTGCCGCTGGGTGGGCTCCACGTCGTCAGGGGCGCGGGGCAGCTCAAGGTCTACGGGTTCAACACACACACGGCCAGGCATTACTTCTGCTCCATCTGCGGCATCCACACGCACCATCAGCGGCGCTCCGACCCCGGGCAGTACGGCTACAACGTCGGCTGCCTCGAGGGCGTCAATCCTTTCGACCTCCCGGCGGTTCCGACCAACGACGGAATCAACCACCCGAAGGATCGCGGGGCGCCTTGACCGGCGGTTTCGTGCGATCGCCTGCATGCGCCATCGATGCGGGCATCACGCCGGCGCATCCTCCCCTCGAAGCAAGGCCGAAGGAGATGTAATCCGATGACTCTCACGTGCCTCAATCCCGGTGATCTGCCGCCTCAGCAGACATACACCCAGGTCGTCGTGGCGACCGGCAGCAAACTGGTGTTTGTCTCGGGTCAGGAGCCTGAAGACATCAACGGCAATCTTGTTGGTCACGGCGATCTTGCGGTTCAGGCACGCCAGGTGTACGCAAATCTGGGCCGTGCGCTTGCTGCTGCCGGCGCCGAACCCAAGCAGGTCGCAAGAATCACCATCTACGTCGTCGATTACGAACGCGACAAATGCCTGCCGATTATCGAGGAGGCACGGAAAACGCTGTTCGGAGGTCACAAGCCCGCAGACGTGGTGCTTGGCGTGGCATCGCTATCGCCAGGCTATCTTGTCGAGGTTGATGCGATCGCGGTCATCGATTGACCGTCGATCACCCATTCACGTTTCGCAGCGTGCGCTTGGTTCAAGCGCCAGCTCCCATGCAAAGCTGTTCATCCGGGCGTTGGGCTGCACGTAGGCAGATCAGGAGCCTCCATGTTCGACCACATCCTGTTCGGCGTCACCGATTACGCGGCGAGCAAGGCGTTCTTCCTCAAGGCGCTCGCGCCGATCGGCATGGTCGTGGTCGCGGAAGGGCCGCCCGGCATCGAACTGAGCGCGGACGGCAAGACGTCGTTGTGCCTCTGTCCGACCGAGGAGAAGCCCGCGCGCCTCCACCTGGCCTTCGTGGCCGGGAACCGCGAGCAGGTCCAGGCCTTCCACCGCGCGGCCCTGGAGGCCGGCGCCAGGGACAACGGCGCGCCCGGCCTGCGTCCGAACTACAGCGGCAGGTACTACGCGGCCTTCGTCATCGGCCCGGACGGGCACAACATCGAGGTGGTCTGCCACGAGCCCGAGGTTTGAGGGGACGTGCCCGCGGGCGCCTCGCCCGCGCCGCTGGAACCCTCAGAATCGGTGCACCCAGCCCACCTGGAAGCCGCCCGGCAGCCAGCCGAGGATGACCGGGCTGTGCGTGTGCGTGGCCCAGATGCCGAAGCCGGTGCCCAGTGCGGCGCCCACCAGCACGTCGCTCTGCCAGTGTCCGCGCACCTTCAGGCGGGCCACCGCGTCGTACAGCGGCAACAACTCCAGCGCGTAGACGGCCGGGTGGTCGTGGCCGTAGTTGATCACGAACGGTGTCACCGCCGCCGAGATCATGGTGACCTCGCCGCTGGGGAAGCTCTCGTTGTGGATGCCCTTGAAGAAGCGATTGGGATCGCTGGTGTCCGAAGGGCGTTCGCGCTGGAAGGTCCACTTCATGGCCTGCGCCGTGATGCTGGAGAACGCCACCGCGTCCAGCGAACGCCAGAACGTGTCACCCAGCTTGTCGTCGTCGCCCAGCACCAGCGAGCCGCCCAGCACGGTCAGCGCCGTGGCGTACTCCACCTTCACCTGCGTGCTGCGCTTCCAGATGCCGCTGTTGTCGTAGTGCAGGCGGTGATCGATGCCCAAAGGCCCGCCGCCGGCATGGGCGAGCGGGCTGAGCAACAAGGCCGCGCAACAGGCCAGGGGGGTGATGACGTGGCGCATGGGTACGTCTCCGGCGGGTCTGCACCGGATGCGCGGCATGGGCGTTCGGTGGCCGGCGGGATACTGCCGGCCAAGGCTTTGGCTTTACTTAGGCCCCGGCTGGCTTCGGTGCAGGCAGCACTCCGGATGCCGGCCGTCATCCGAATCCCGTGCGTGGGAGGTCGCCTGCTTGTGCGAGGCGACATCAAGCGCCCGGTCGGGTCCGGGCCTCAATCCGCGTCGTTGTTGTCGAGCGAATTTTCGAGCACCTTGCCGGTGACGGCGTCCACGCCCACTTCGCGCGTGTCCTTGCCGGACCTGATGTCGAACGAGTAGCGCAAACCGCTGCCGCCCGTTTCCTTCTCGAGTTCCTGCTTCACGACACGGCCGGGACAGGCCGTCAATGCGATCTTGCGCGCATGCGGCAGATCGATCTTCGCTCGTGCGGCCAGCGGGGGAGGCGATCCGGCATGCGTGACGAATGCAAGGCTGCAGAACGCGAGCGGGAGGGCGATGGCAATGGCTGTGCGCACGGGTTTCTCCGTCGGCAGTGATGGGAGTCGCTGGCGCCGCACGTTACGCCGCCATGCTTAGCCTGTTCTTATCCCGCCATGCATGGATGCCCATCGTGCGCGCCCGTTCCAGCCCTCCGCGACTGCCGCTGGATACGCTCCTCCCCCTGCGTGCAGGGGGAGGCTGGGAGGGGGTAACGCCTTCGCTTTCACGCCAGAAGCACCCCTCCCCACCCCTTCCCTGCGCGCAGGGAAGGGGCTGCCCGCTTCTTCTTCGAAGCAGACGGTGTCTTGCCCGCAGCCTGTTTGCCGACTTGATCGGCGTCAACATATTCCGGTCAGCAGTGGGAGTCGAGAGGAAACCCGCGTCGGCCCCTACGCAGGCCTGGGCGGATTCCTCGCCCCCGCCAGCCACGCATACAGCGCCGGCATCACCAGCAGCACCAGCGGCACCTGCACCAGCATGCCGGCGATGATGGCCACGGCCAGCGGCTGCTGCATCTGCGAGCCCTGGCCGATGGCCAGGGCCAGCGGCAGCAGGGTGAGGATGGCGGCCACGGTGGACATCAGGATCGGCCGCATGCGGTGGTGGCCGGCATGCAGCATCGCCTCGTGCAGCGGCATGCGCCGCGCCGCGTCGTCGAGTTCGGAGAAGTAGAAGATCGCCAGCTCGGTGACGATGCCCACGATCATCGTCATGCCCATCATGGCCGAGATGTTCAGCTCGATGCCGGTGAGCCACAGCCCCACGAACACCGCGGCCAGCGCCAGCAGCGGCGCGGCCATGATCGCCAGCGCCACGCGGAAGCTTTCGTACAGGAACAGCAGCAGGGCGAACACCAGCGCCACGGCCGCCAGCATCACGACGCCGAGGTCGTGGAAGGCGGTCTGCTGCTGCGCGTAGAGGCCACCCAGTTCGTGGTACATGCCCGGCGGCAGCAGGCCGGGTTTCGCCAGTACCCGCTTCACGTCGGCCACGGTGGAGCCCAGGTCGCGGCCCACGATGCGCGCGGTCACCGCCACCATGCGCTTGAGGTTGTCGCGGTCGATCTCCGGCTGGCCCTGTTCCACGCGCAGGGTAGCCAGTTCGGACAGCGGCACCACGTAGCCGTCGGCGGCGCGGATCGGCAGCGCCGCGAGCTGTTCCGACTGCGCGCGCGCGGACGGCGGCAGCCAGACGCGGATGCCGACCATCTTCGGCCCCTGCGGCAGCTGCGCGGCCACGGTACCCGCGGCGGCGTCGGCCACCTGCTGCGCCACCGCCGCCGGATCCAGCCCGAGCAGCCCGGCCTTCACCGGGTCGACCTTGACGTCCAGCGCATCGCCCGCGGGGTTGATGCCGTCGCGCACCTCGGCCACGCCGCTGACCTTGCCGATCGCCGCGGCGACCTTCTTCGCGGTGGCGTCGAGCTGCGCCTGGTCGTCGCCGTAGAGCTTGATCTCGATCGGTTGCGGCACCTCGGTGAGGTCGCCGATCAGGTCCTCCATCAGCTGCGAGACGTCCACGTCCAGGCCCGGCACCCTGGCTTCGATCTGCTGGCGGATCTGCTCCATCACGGTGCTGGTGGACGGCCGCGAGCCGTTCTTGAGGCGCACGAAGATGTCGCCGGTGTTCGCTTCGGTGAGGCCGCCGCCGAGCTGCAGTCCGGTGCGGCGCGAATAGGTGTCCACGTACGGGTTGGCGCGGATGATCGCCTCGACCTGGCGCAGCAGCCGGTCGGTCTCGTCCAGCGAGGTGCCCGGCGGCGAGAGGTAATCCAGCGTGAAGCCGCCTTCGTCCATCTGCGGCATGAAGCCGCTGCCGACCTGGCGATATGCCAGCACGCCGACCAGCAGCAGCGGGACCACGCCGACCAGCAGCAGCGCGGGGCGTCGCAGCAGGCGGCCCAGGGTGCGTTCGTAGCTGGCCTGCAGGCGCCGGGTGAGGCGCCCGGGCGGGTGCTCGGCCGCGTGGCGTTCGTCGATCAGCCATTCGGCCAGCAGCGGCACCGCCACCCAGGTCAGCAGGTAGGAGATCACCAGCGCGCTGGCCATGGTCAGCGACAGCGCCTTGAAGAACGCGCCGGTGACGCCGCCGAGGAAGGCCAGCGGCAGGAAGATCACCACGGTGGCCGCGCTGGAGCCGGTGAGCGGGCGGGTGAATTCCCACGCCGCGCCGGCGATGCGTTCGCTGACCCTGGACGGCGTGTCCGGCCCGGCGCCGTCGCGCAGGCGCCGCATGATGTGCTCCAGCATCACGATCACGTCGTCCACCAGCAGGCCCACCGCGGCCGCCATGCCGCCCAGCGTCATCATGTTGAAGCTCATGTGCAGCAGGTCGAGCAGCAGCACGGTGATCGCCAACGTGGCCGGCACCACGATCAGCGCCACCAGGATCACCCGCACGTTGCGCAGGAAGAGGAACAGCACCAGGCCCGCCAGCACGATGCCGACCAGGATCGCGTCGCGCACGCTGCCGGCCGCGCCCAGCACCAGCTGGGTCTGGTCGTACCAGTTGGCGATGTGCAGGCCGCCGGGCGCCTGCCGCCGGTAGTCGGCCAGCCGCTGCTTCACGTCGCGCGCGATCTGCACGCTGTTGCCGTCCGGCTGCTGGAACACCTGCAGCAGCACGGCGTCGTGGCCGTCGGCGGTGGTGCGGACCCATTGCGGCTGGCGGTCCATGTGCACCGTGGCCACGTCGCGCAGGCGCAGCACGCCGCGCGGGCCGGCGCGCAGCACCACGTCGTCCAGCGCCTGCACCGTGGACGGCTGGTTGTTCGCCAGCAGCAGGTAGAGCTTGTAGTGGTCCTGCAGCCGGCCCAGCGCCTGCAGGGTGGCGGCGTTCGCCACGGCGTGGTCGAGGTCGGCCAGGGTCAGGCCTTGCGCGCGCAGCTTCGCGGCGTCCGCGTCCACATGGAACTCGGCCACGTCGCCGCCCTGCACGCCGACCTGGGCCACGCCGGGGATGCCGGACAGCAGCGGGCGCAGCTGGAACTCCGCGATATCGTGCAACTGCGCCGGGGTGAGCGTGTCCGAGCTGAGGCTGTAGGCCAGGATCGGGAACACCGTGGGGTCGAGCCGGATCGCCTGCACGTCCACGCCGGGCGGCATCCGTGGCAGCACCTCGCCGATGGCGGCGTCCACGTCGAGCAGGGCGCGGCCCATGTCCGCGCCCCAGTCGAAGCCGACGTTGATCTCGGCGCTGCCGCGGCTGGTGGTGGAGCGCACCTCGCGCACGCCGCGCACGCGGCGGATCGCTTCCTCCACCGGCCGGGTGACGCTCACCACCATCTGGTCGGCCGGCTGGTCGCCGGCGTCCAGGCTCACCCGCACGCGTGGGAACGATACGTTGGGGAACAGCGATACCGGCAGGTTGAACGCGCCGGCGATGCCGCCGAGGGCGAGCACGAAGGCGAGGAACAGCAGCGAGCGGCGGTGCCGGTGCATCCAGTGCGTGAGCGTGGCCGGCGCGCTCGTCACGGCTTGTCCTCGCGCACGGCCATGCCGTCGTCCAGCTCGTAGGCGCCCTGCACGATCACCGGCAGGGCCGCGTCGAGCTTGCCGAGCACGCCCACGCTGTCGCCGCCGGGGTGGCGCAGCCGCACGTCGACGCGGCGCGCCTTGCCGTGGTCGAGCTGGAACAGGTAGCCGCCCTTGTCGTCGTGCAGCACCGCGCGGCGCGGCACCGCCCAGGCGGTATAGGACGCAGTCTCGATCTGGGCTTCGAGCGCGGCCCCGGGCGTGAGCCGTGCCGCCAGCGCGGCGGGCAGGGCCACCTGCACCGGCACCAGATGGGTCTGCGGATCGACCGCGGCGCCCGCCACCAGCACGCGGCCCTCGCCGCGGGCGTCGCCATACACCGCGCGCACCGCCACCGGCATGCCGGCAACCACGCCGGATGCCTGGTCCGCCGGCACGCCGAGCTGCGCCAGCAGCCCGCCGGCGGGCACGAAGGCGAGCAGCGGCGCATTGGCGGCGAAGCGTTCGCCCAGCGCGACCTGCACCTGCGTCACCACGCCATCGGACGGCGCGGCCAGCACGTCGGTGGCCTGCGCCCCGCCCAGCGCGCGTTGCGCCGCCAGCGCGGCCTGCGCGTCGCTCACCGCCTTGCGCGCGGCGGCCAGTTGCGATTGCGTGGCCAGGTGGCGCGCGGCCAGCGCGCCGGTGCGCTGCAGCTCGTCCTGTGCCAGCGCCAGCGCGCTGCGCGCCTGCGTCCAGGCCTGGCGGGTGGCGGGATCGGGTGCGATGCGCAGCAGCGGCGTGCCGGCATGCACGGCCTGGCCCGCGCTGGCCAGCACCGCGACGACCTGGCCGCCATGGGCGAGGCTGAGGCTGCGCGCGTGGCGCGGGTCGCCGGTGGCCTCGCCGAAGGCCTCGACGCTGTCGTGGAAGCCGCGCCGCACCGGCATCGCGGTGGTGACCGCCACGCTCGATGCAGGCGTGGTCGTGCCGCTGTCTTCATCGTCGCTGCCGCCGTGTGCGCAACCGGCGAGCAGGACGAGGGCCAGCAGCGGAGCGGCGAAACGGAATGGGGATGTCGTCATGAGGTGGCGGCTCCGGCGGGCCTGGCGGCGCGGTCGTCCCAGTCGCCGCCGAGCAGGGTTTCCAGCGCGATCGCCTGCTTCGCCCGTTCCTGTTCCAGCGCGATCAGCGCCAGGTCGGCGGCGAGGGCGTTGCCGCGGATGCTGAGGTAGGTGGGCCAGTCGAGCTGGCCGGCCTGCCAGGCGTCGCGCGCGGCGTCGCGGGCGGTGTCGAGCTGCCGCGCGTGCGTCCGCAGCGCGGCGAGCTGCGCGTCCAGCGAGGCGAGGTCGAGCTGCAGCAGGCGCGCGTCCGCGCGTGCGGTGCGCAGGCGTGCGTCGTAATCGTCGTGCAACTGCTGGCGGGTGGCCTTGGCGACGGCGATGTTGCCGCGGTTGCGGTCGAACAGCGGCAGGGTGATGCCGAGGCTGAGCCCGCGGGTGTAGACGTCGCTGGTGTCGCGCGCGCGGGTGAAGCCGAGGCTGATCGCCGGGAACTGCCTGAGGATCTCCACGCGCAGCTGGGCTTCCTGCGCCGCGTAGCCGGCCTTCAGCGCCAGCAGGTCGGGCCGGCGTTCGGGCAGGGCGGCCAGTGCCGCGTCCACCTGCGCCTGGCCGGGATGAGCGCGGTAGGGCGGCCCGACCAGCGGCAGCGGCGCCTGCGCGGACAGGCCCAGCAGCAGGCGCAGGTCGTGTTCGGACTGCGCCCGCGCGCGGCCGGCCTCGGCCAGCTGGCGGCGCGCGTCGGACAGCGCGTCGAGCCCGGCGGAGGCGGCGGCGTAGGTGAGGTTGCCGGCGGCCAGCGCGGCCTGCACCTGGCGGTCCAGCGGCTCCAGCGCGGCGATTTCGTGCGCGAGCCGCACCTGCGTCGCGCGCGCGGCGGATATCTCGTCGAACAGCAGCCGTGCCTGCGCCACCGTCTGCCACTCGGACCACAGCAGTTCCAGGTTCGCCTGTCGGGCCTTGCCGCGGGCCTCGGCCTTGCGCGCGGATCGCGTCAGCAGCGCGCCGACGTCGTAGTCCAGCCCCAGGTTGAAGGCGTGGGTGAGGCCGGGCTGGTGGCTGGTCGGCGTCTCGCCCGCGAGCGACAGCTGCGGATCGGGCAGCAGGCCGGCGGCGAACGCCTGGGCGCGCGCCATGCCCAGTGCGTCGCGCTGCAGCCTGAGCTGGGGATCGTTGGCCAGCGCCAGCATCGCCGTCTCGGTGACGTCCAGGCCGTCGGCGGGATCGAAGCGGTGCGTGGCGGCGCGCTCGCCGGGTATCGCCTGCACCGGCGCGGACAGCTGCGCCACGCTGTCCGCGCCGCGCCCCTGGCCCAGCGGCAACGGCGCGTAACTGACGCAGGCGCACAGCGGCAAGGCGCCGGCCGCCGCCAGCAGCAGGCGGCGGTAACGGGCGGATGACTTCACGCGGTCGATCCGTGCGGGGACATGCCGGCAGTGTGCCATCGACCGCTTAGTCGTTCCTTATGGAAGCTTGCGATAGCGTTCGTGCGAGGCGCTGAGGCAATGCGCTGCGTGTGTCATCACCGCGTCCCGGGTTCCCCCTCGCCGTCATTCCGGCGTAGGCCGGAATCCAATCAAATGGCTCGTGCGAAGCACACAAAAAATCTATTACGTGTGCTTCGCACGCATACCTCACTGGATTCCGGCTTTCGCCGGAATGACGATGAGGGAGCTGTGTAGTGGCGGCTCAATGCGTCGAACTGGCGGGCGCAGGGGCCGTGCTTGCCGCGGTGGCCGGCTGCGTGGTCGGAACGGCTTCGGGCGCGGGCGCCACTGGCGTGGCGTCGCTCGCGCGCCAGCGCATGCGGCCGCTGTTGAACTCGTCGTAGGCGACCTGGTAGGCGGCGATGGCCTGGTCCACCTGGGCCTGGTCGACCTGGGCGTAGGGCACGGCGGCGCCGGTGGCGGGGTCGGGCTTCACCTGTTCCACCTTGCGGCCGGGCGAGAGGATGGTGAGGCGTTCGCCGCGCAGGTAGCCGAGGTTGGAGTAGGTGGAGGGAAAGGCGCGCTCCTCGCCGTCGGGCACCTGGAAGATGTCGCGGCCGAAGAAGCGGCTGCGGTAGCTGAAGTGCAGCAGGCCGAGCACGGTGGGCGGGATGTCGACCTGCGCCATCATCTTCTCCACCCGGCGCGGCTTGACCTGCGCGGGGGCGTAGATCAGCAGCGGGATGTGGTAGCGGTTCAGCGGGATGCGCGTGCTGCCGGCGCTGGCGGCGCAGTGGTCGGCGGTGATCACGAACACGGTGTCGTCGAAGTACGGCTTTTCGCGCATGCGGCGCAGGAAGTCGCCGATGGCCCAGTCGGTGTACTTCACCGCGCTGTCGCGCTGGCCCTCGGGCATGTCCACCCGGCCGGTGGGGAAGGTGTAGGGCCGGTGGTTGGAGGTGGTCATGATGTGCAGGAAGAACGGCTTGCCGGTGGCATGGATCGCGTCCATCTGCTGCATGGCGAGGGTGTAGAGGTCCTCGTCGGCCACGCCCCAGACGTTCTCGCTGTGGATCGGCGTGCCGGCGGGGATGTCGCGACGGTCGACGTCCTTGTAGCCGTTGCTGCCGAAGAACTGGTTCATGTTGTCGAAGTAGCCGTAGCCGCCGTAGACGAACTCCGACACGTAGCCGCGCTGGTTGAAGATGTCCGCCAGCGAGAACAGTCCGTCGTTGTGCTTCTGCTTGATCAGCGAGTCGCCCGGCGTGGGCGGCACCGACAGCGACAGCGCCTCCAGCCCGCGCACGGTGCGCGTACCGTTGGCGTAGAGGTGGTCGAAGAACAGGCTCTGGTCGACCAGCTTGTCGAGATTGGGGGTGAGCCCGCGGGTGTCGCCGAAGGTGCCGAGGTAGCTGCCCGACAGGCTCTCGACGCTGATCAGCACCACGTTGAGGTGCCGCTCGGGTGCGGGGTTGCGGATCTCGCGGGTGAGGTCGTGCGGGTCGGTGCCGACGAAGGTGGCGTCGGGGGTCTTCAGCATGTCGCGCAGCAGCGCGTAGGCCTGGCCGTCGGGCAATTGGCGGTAGAAGCGGTGGAAGTTCAGCTTGGAATTGCGGAAGGCGGAGAAGAACTCGTAGATGCCGTTGCCGGCCAGCGAATTCACGTAGGTGTTCTGCAGCCGGTTCTTCATGTCGGCGTTCACCGCGAAGACGGTGACCACGGTGACGACCAGCCAGCCCAGCACCACCAGGCTGCGCGTGCCGAAGCGGCTGCCGTCGCCCTGCGTGCGCAGCGTGCGCCGCGACAGCACGACGATGACCACCGCCAGCACGGCCAGCATGGTCAGCCAGCGCGCGATGGGATAGGACTCCTCGATGTTGCCCACCACCTCGCGGGTGTAGATGAGGTAATCCACCGCAATGAAGTTGAAACGGGTGCCGAACTCGTTCCAGAAGGTCAGCTCCGAGGCGCCCACGAACAGCAGGCCGAACAGCAGCAGCAGGCAGAAGGCGTACAGGATCCACTGCCCCAGCCGCGAGGTGTAGGTGAACGCCGCCAGCGGCAGCACGAACAGGAACGGCAGCACCGCGGGCCACGCGGTCTTCCAGTTGGCGTCGAAGGACAGCCGCAGCAGGCCCAGGCAGATCGCGCACAGCGCCACCACCGCCAGCGCGTACCACAGCCACTGCTTCCAGCCCGGCAGCCGGCCGCGCCGCGTCGGCACCAGCCACAGGAACAGCACCATCGGCCAGGCGAAGTAGACGAACGCGACCAGATCGTAGCCCAGGCCCACGCCGAACGCGTACAGCCAGTACAGCGGGTTCGGCGGCACCCCGTGGCCGGTCATCAGCAGCAGGATCAGCCGCGTCACGAAGGAGACGGCGACGAAGCAGACGCCGAGCCAGATCAGCGGCTGGAAGCGCGTGCGCAACGCGCTCTGCGGGCGTAGGGACATAGGCGGCGTGACCTCGTCGGAAGTTCGAGAACGGCAGGGCAGGCGGATTATTCAACAAATGCCGGACTGGCGCGCCCGGGAGGCACGCCAGTCTGGATGGATCGGCTTAGCGGCCGCTTAGAACAGGCTCTTACGGCGCACGCTTCAGCGCCAGCACGGCGTTCAGCCCGCCGAATGCGAACGAGTTGCTGAGCACGGCCCGTACCGGCATCCCGCGCGCGACGTTGGGCACGTAGTCCAGGTCGCAGGCGGGGTCGACCTGGTCGAGGTTGGCGGTGGGCGGCACCACGCCGTCGCGCAGCGCGCCGATGGCGGCGACCAGTTCCAGCGCGCCGGAGGCGCCCAGGGCGTGGCCGTGCATGGACTTGGTGGAGGACACCGCGAGGCGGTCGGCGTGCGCGCCGAAGGCCAGCCGGATCGCGCGCGTCTCGGTGGCGTCGTTGGCCTGGGTGCCGGTGCCGTGGGCGTTGACGTAGTCGACGTCCTCCGGCGCCAGCCCGGCGTCGGCGAGCGCCTGGCGCATCGCCGACGCCGCGCCGTCGGCGCTGGGCATCACGATGTCGGAGGCGTCGGCGGACATGCCGCTGCCGGCCAGCTCGGCCAGGATGTCCGCGCCGCGCGCCCGGGCGTGTTCCAGCGACTCCAGCACGAAGATGCCGGCGCCTTCGCCCAGCACCAGGCCGCGGCGGTTGGCGCTGAACGGGCGGCAGGTGTCGTCGGACAGCACGCGCATCGATTCCCACGCGCGCAGCGCGCCGTAGCTGAGGCAGGCCTCGGTGCCGCCGGTGATGGCGACGTCGGCCAGGCCGTAGCGGATCATCTGCGCGGCCTGGATGATGGCGTGGTTGGCCGAGGCGCAGGCGCTGGCCACCGCGTAGGCGGGGCCGCGCAGGCCGTGGGCGATGCTGATGTGGCTGGCCGAGGCGTTGGTCATCAGCCGCACGATGGTGAACGGGTGGGTGCGGTTGCTGTTCTCGGCGTAGAGGCGGCGGCTCTGTTCGTCCTGGGTCAGCTCGCCGCCCACGCCGGTGCCCACCACCACCGCGGTGCGCAGGCCCAGGTCGTCCCGGGCGAAGTCCAGCCCGCACTGGGCGATGGCCTCGCGCGCCGCGTGCAGCGCGAATTCGGAGGTGCGATCGAGCAGGGGCAGGGTGCGCTCGTCGATGCCGCTGGCCGGGTCGAAGCTTTCCGGCACCTGCGCCGCGATCTTTACCCGCAGCCGCTCGCTGTCGCGGTGGCGCAGCGGGCCGATCGCACAGCGACCCTGGCGCAGGCCCTGCCACAGCGCGCCGGCGCCGACCCCGAACGGGCTGACCGCGCCCATGCCGGTGATCGCCACGCGGCGCGTCGTCACGGTGGGCATCACGCGCCGGCCCCGCCCGCGGCCTTCCCGTCCAGCCCCTTCCGCACCGCATCCACCAGGTCCTGCGCGGTGTCGCTGTCGAAGTTGGCGCCCTGCTGCTCGGGGAAGGCGATGTCGAAGTGTTCCTCGATGTCGAAGATCAGCTCGATCGCGTCCAGCGAGGCGATGCCGAGGTCCTTCAGGGTGGATTCGGGGCGCACGGTCGAGGGATCGACCTTGGCCTGCTTGGCGATGATCTCGAACACTTGCTGCTGGATCGTATCGGTCATGACGGGACCCCCGGCGACAGGCCACAATGGACACTCCGGTCAGCCTAAAGCATCTCTCTTACTCATGCCTTTCATTTCGCAACTGGAGCCGGACGCGCTGGTCGAGGCGTTCCTGGCGCAGCCGCCGGCCGGCTTCACGGCGGAGCGTTCGCCACAGGGCATGCCGGCGTTCGTGGCGCCGTTCGACCTGCTGACCACGGCCGACGACGCGCTGCGCCGGCGCGTCGCGTCGCTGCCGCTGTACCGGCACTGGCGCCGGCTGCTCACCTGGCGCACCCGCTTCGCCGGCAGCACCGTGACCGAGTACGCCCCGCTGCCGCCGGAGGTGCCGCCGGCCGTGCTCGCGCGGGGGCTGAGGGAAGCCTACGGGCGCGAGTGCCGGCTGCTGATCGTGAAGGACATCGCGCAGGATTCGCCGCTGCTGGGCGAGCACGAGAATGCCCATGCGCGCGCCTTCGCCGACGCCTGCGCGGCGGAGGGCTTCGTGCTGCTGGAAGGGCAGGCGCTGGCCTGGGTGCCGATCGACTTCGCCTCGGACGACGCCTACCTGGCCAGGCTTTCCTACAGCCGGCGCAAGAACATCCGCCGCAAGCTGCGCTCGCGCGCGGACCTGGACGTCGAGGCGGTGCCCACCGGCGATCCCCGCTTCCACGACGAGGCCACGCTGGCGGCCTGCCACGCCCTGTTCGACAACGTGTACGCGCAGAGCGAGATCCACTTCGACCGCCTGACCGCAGACTATTTCCGCCGGCTGCTGCAGGACCCGGCCAGCGGCGGGGTGGTGTTCTTCTATCGCCACGCGGGCCGGGTGATCGGCTGGAACCTCTGCTACGAGCACGGCGGCAAGCTGGTCGACAAGTACGTCGGCTTCGCCTACCCCGAGGCGCGCGAGCACAATCTGTACTTCGTGAGCTGGATGCACAACCTGGGCTATGCGCGCGAGCGCGGCCTGACGCACTACGTGGCCGGCTGGACCGACCCCGAGGTGAAGGCCTTCCTCGGCGCCAGCTTCACCTTCACCCGCCACGCCGTGTATGCGCGCAACCCGCTGCTGCGCGCGCTGCTGCGCCGGCTGGGCGGGCATTTCGAGAGCGACCGGGCCTGGCAGGACGCTGCGGAGAAAGACGATGAATGAAAGCCACGCCGCACTTGATGCCCATGCCCTGGGAGGGCGCCGCTCAGTGAATCCCTCTCCCACCGGGAGAGGGCGCCGGCAGGCGGGTGAGGGTACGCCCGGAGCGAAGCGCTGCCGCACCGCCGAACCCTCACCCCCACCCCTCTCCCGGCGGGAGAGGGGCTCGATCGCGAGGCACGCATGAACGCCGCCCTGCAACGCCCCGTGGTGCTGGACCTCGACGGCTCGGTCGGCCCGCTGCCCGGCGGCCTCGTGCTGCCGCTGGCCGGATGGCAGGAAGCGATCCGCTTCGGCTGCACGCTGGCCACCCTGCGCCGCTTCCGCGCCGCGCTGGATGCCGCGCTGCCGCCGCGCCACGGCACCGTGTTCATGGGTTCGGGCGACTTCCACCACCTGAGCTGGCCGCTGGTCGCGCGACTCAAGCCGGCGACGCCCATCCAGGTGGTGGTGCTGGACAACCACCCGGACAACATGCGCTTCCCGTTCGGCGTGCACTGCGGTTCCTGGGTGCGGCGGGTGGCGGCGCTGCCCTTCGTCGCGCACGTGCACGTGCTGGGCATCACCAGCGCCGACATCGGCGCCGGCCACGCCTGGGAGAACTACCTGACGCCGCTGCGGCGCGGCCGGCTCACCTACTGGAGCATGGGCGTGGACACCGGCTGGTCGCGCCGGCTCGGCATCGCGCGCGCGTTCCGCGGCTTCGACGATCCGGACGCGCTGGTGGACGCCTTCGTGGAACACCAGCGCGGCGTGGCAATGCCCAGCTACCTGTCGATCGACAAGGACGCCTTCCACCCCGACGAGGCGCGCACCAACTGGGACCAGGGTCGCCTGCGCCTGCCGCACGCGCTGGCGATGATCGACAGCCTGCGCCCCGGCCTGGCCGGCAGCGACGTCAACGGCGAGGTCTCGCACTACCGCTACACCACATGGTGGAAACGCAAGCTGTCCGCGATGGACGAGCAGCCGGAGATCGATCCCGCCCGCCTCGCCGGATGGCAGGCGCAGCAGCATGCGTTGAACCTGCGGCTGCTGGAGGCGATCGCGGCGAAGCGGTGAGGTTTGTCCGGGACGCGCGCCTTCAGGCCACGGCGCGTTCCAGCTCCGCGCAGATCGTTTCCATGTCCGCGTCGGTCAGCCACTCGCTGTTGCCGATCGTGAGGCTGCGCCCGGCGACGTCGCGCGCGTTGGGCACGTCGGCCGCGGGCACGATGCCGGCGAGGTAGCCGTAATCGGGCAGGGCGTGGATGAACAGGCGGCTGACGCCCAGGCCGGCCTGCCACAGGCGGTCCAGCGCGGCATCGCGGCGGCGCCGGTCGGGCAGCAGCAGCAGGAAGAATGGCCAGGTGCCGCGTGCGCCGGCGGGATCGTCCAGCACGGTGATGCCGGGGATCGCACGCAGGCGCGGCAGGTGGCGTCGCGCCCGCGTGGCGCCGCGTTCGAGGAAGGCGGGCAGGCGCGCGGCGGCATGCGCGCCCACGGCCTGGCGCCAGCGGCCCACCGCGTGCAGCGGCAGCGGCAGCGAGAAAGCGTCGCCCACCGCGGCCACCGGATCGCCGCGGCGCAGCGCGCGGCGCAGCGGGTCGCCGTAGGCGAGGCGCAGGCCGCGCGGGCGGTACAGCGCGGCGTAGCCCAGCAGCTCCAGGCTGCGGCGCAGTTCCCAGCGCGGGCTGGGCGGGGCGATGCGCGCGGCGGTATGCGCCAGGCGCTCGCGCAGGTCGGGATCGCGCGCGGCGAGCAGGCCGCCTTCGTAGATCGACAGCCCCTTGCCCGCGGCGAGGCTGAAGAAGCCGAGGTCGCCGGCCAGGCCCACGCTGGCGTTGCCGCGCCGCGCGCCCAGCGCCTGCGCGGCGTCCTCGATCACGAAGGCGCCGACGTTGTTGGCGGCGGCCAGCGCGTCGTCCACGTCGGCCACGCGGCCGGCGAGGTGGGTGGGCACGATGGCCAGCGTGCGTTCGTCGCAGGCGAGGCGCAGGGCGTGCGGGTCCAGGTCGTAGTGGCCCGGGCGCAGGTCGCAGGGCACCGGTTCCAGCCCGGCCTGATGCGCGGCCAGCGCCACCAGCGGGCAGGTCCAGGCGGGCATCAGCACGCGTCGGCGGCGCGGGTGCAGTTCATGCAGCGTCCGCAGCGCGATCACCAGCGCGGCGGTGCCGGAGCAGGTGAGCTGCAACGGCGGCGTGCCGAGCTGCGCGGCGACGGTGGCGGCCAGTGCAGGCGCCCCCGGGCGCAGGTCGGCCAGCCGCAGCGGCAGGCCGGCGGTGGGCGGCAGTTCGTGGCGGCGACGCGGCGGCATGCGGCGGTCAGCCCGCGGGCGTGGGGCCCGCACCGGCGTCCGGCGCCTGCTCGCGGCCTTCGGCCAGCCCCAGGCAGACGATGCCGGCGACGATGGCCAGCGCGCCGAGTACGCGCGGCAAGGTGAGCTGCTCGCCGAACAGCCACACCGACAGCAGCATCACCGACACCACCTCCAGGTGCGAGGCGGCGAAGGCCGGGCCGATCGGCGCGTGCTTGAGCAGGCACATCCAGGTGAAGAACGCGCCGACGTAGCCGGCGATGGCACCGTAGATCCACGGCGCGCCGAACACGCGCAGCAGCCAGGCCATGTCCGCGGTCATCGGCAGCGCCCGGGTGCCGGCGTACTTGAAGCTGACCTGCGCCAGCGTGTCGAAGCCCATCAGCAGCAGGAAGCCGACCAGGTAGAAGCGCCTCATCCGCCGGCCCCCACGATCGCCACGCCCAGCGTCACCAGCAGGATGCCGGCCACGCGCAGGCGGGTGAGCTGCTCGCCGAACAGGAAGCGCCCGGCCACCATGATCGCCACGATATTGATCGAGCCCAGCAGCACGCCCTCGGACAGCGGGATCAGCGAGAGGAAGGCGATCCACACCAGGAATTCGACCACGTAGCAGCCGATGCCCAGCCACAGCCATGGCCGCGCGGCCATGTGCTTCCAGCGCGCCAGGCCGTCGCCCGCGTCCTCGTCGCCGGCGGCGGCCTTGAAGGCCAGCTGGCCGCCGGTGTCGAGCACCACGTTGAGCAGCCACAACCCGGCCACCAGGGGCGTGATGGAACCTGCCGCGGGCATGTCAGGCCGCCGCGCGGGTCGGGGCACCGGCGGCGGCGATGCGGTCGAAGAAGGCCGCGGAGCGCTCGATCAGGGTGCGCCGTTCGCGGTCGATGGTGATCATGTGGTAGCTGTCGTCCAGCAGCAGCAGCTCGCTCGGGCCGCCGACCGAGCGCACCACCAGCTCGGCGTTGCGCGTGCTGGCCACGTCGTCCTCGCGCGCGTGCGCCACCAGGCAGGGCGCCTCGACCTGCGGCAGCTGGCGGCGTACCGCGGCCGACAACTGGTACATCTCGGCCAGCGAATACCACGGGTTGCCGGGCAGGCCGGCGGCGGCGCTGTCGCCGCCCAGCATGGCGGCGCTGACCTGCGCGCGCAGGCGCTCGTCGCGGATGCCGTAGGGCGGCTGTTCCATGAAGCTGCGGTGGCGGCCGATGCCGAGCTTCTTCGCCAGCGGCAGCAGGAAGGACAGCCGCGCCAGCTTCGGGATGGTCCAGCCGTCGTAGCGGAAGGTGGCGCCGTACACGCCCACGCCGGCGACCTGCCCGGGGCGGTCGGCGGCAAGCTTGAGCGCCAGCAGCGCACCCATCGACAGGCCGCCCACGAACAGGTGGTCGACCCTGGCGGCCAGCGCGTCGGCGGCGCGCTCCACGCTGGCATACCAGTCGCGCCAGCCGGTGGCGAGCAGGTCGTCGACGTCGCCGCAGTGGCCGGCCAGCTGCATGCCGTGCACGGTGTAGCCGGCGCGGTTCAGGCCCTTGCCGAGCAGCTTCATCTCCATCGGCGTGCCGGTGAGGCCGTGGATCAGCAGCACGCCGCTGCGGCCGCCTTCGAACAGGAAATCGGTGGGCTGGATCATCGCTTGCCTCGCAAGACGCCGCGGGGCGGACGCCGCTGTACCTGCCGACAGGATCGCAGGCGGGGGTTTCCTCAGTCTTTCGCTGCGGCGCCGGCGGGCAGGAAGCGCACGATCACGCGCTGGCCGATGCGCAACTGCCGCGGCGGGTCCAGCGCCAGCACGCATTCCACCGCGCGCGCGTTGGCGCGCACCTGCGGGTCGTCCTGCAGGGTGGCGGGGCCGTAGACCTGGCCCACGCGCAGCACGCGCGCGCTCCAGCGCTGCCGGCCCTGGCCGTCGCCGGCTTCCACCTCGGCGCGCATGCCCGGATGCACCGTGTCGACGTAGCTTTCGTTCAATTCGGCGCGAACGATGCGCGGCTTGTCCGGCAACAGCACGAACAGCGGGCTGGCGCCGGGCGCGACGGTGGCGCCCGGCTGCGCCGCGACGTGCACCACCTCGGCGTCCAGCGGCGCGGCCAGGCGGCGCTGCTGCAGCGCGTACTTCGCCTCGTCCAGCTGCTGCTGCGCCATCGCCACGGCGGCCTGGTCGATGCCGTGCTCGGCGTCCAGCCGCGCGCTGGCCTCGCGCGCGTCGTCGGCGCTCTGGCCGTCGCCGGCGCCCGCGGCGGCGGCGGCGGCGAGGCGCTGCGCGCGCAGCTTCGCCGCGTCCTGCTGGATGCCGTCCAGCTTCAGCTTGGCGCGGGCCTGTTCCAGCCGGGCCTGGGCCGCGTCCACCGCGAGCTGGGCCGGGCGGGCGTCCAGCGCGGCCAGCAGCTGGCCCTGGCGCACCTGCTGGCCTTCGTGCACGTCGACGCTGGCGAGCGTGCCCTCGACCGGCATGGACAGGTTCAGCAGGCCACCTTCGACGTCGACCTTGCCGCGCGCCACCGCGACGTACGGCGTCGTGTCGGCGGCGGGCGCCGGCGGCGCGTCGGCGTGCCTGGAGCAGGCGTCCAGCGCGGCCAGCGCCAGGGCCAGCGCGCCGAGCCGCAGGACGGTGCGGGCCGCATTGGCGGCGATCGTCTTCATGGCAGGTTTTCCTTGGCTGGGGCCGGCGCGGGTTCCAGGCGCCGGTCGCTGAGAATGCGCCCGTCCTCCATCGCCAGCACGCGGTCGGCGTGCGCGACCAGGCGCGGGTCGTGGCTCACGCAGAGCACGGTGGTGCCGTGGGTGCGGGCGATGGTGTGCAGGATGTCGATGACGGTCTGGCCGTTGGCCGCGTCCAGCGCGCTGGTCGGTTCGTCCGCGAACAGCAGTTCCGGCCGCTTGGCCACCGCGCGGGCGATCGCCACGCGCTGCTTCTCGCCGCCGGACAGCTCGGCCGGGCGCAGGTGCGTGCGCGGGCCGAGGCCCACTTCCTCCAGCGCGGCGGCGGCGCGGCGGCGGGCCTCGTCCTTGCCCAGGCCGAGGTAGCTCAGCGGCAGTTCCACCTGCTCGAGCGCGTTCAGCGCAGGGAACAGGTTGAAGCCCTGGAACACGAAGCCGGTGTGGCGCAGGCGGAAGCGCTCCAGCGCGTGCCGGTCCAGCCCGTCGAGCGACTCGCCCAGCGCGCTGACCCGGCCGGCGTCCGGCGGCTGCAGGCCGCTGAGGATCGCCAGCAGGGTGCTCTTGCCGCAGCCGGACGGGCCGGAGATCAGGGTCAGCTCGCCGGCGTACACGTCCAGCGACAGGTCGTGCAGCACGCTGCTGCGCACGCGGCCGGAGACGAACGACTTGCGCACGTCGCGCGCCTGCAGCGCGAGGACGGGAGAGGGCGGGGCGGCCATCGACATCGGCGGCTACCTCAGCAGGCTCGCGGGGTCGGCCCGGCGCAGGCTGCGCATCGCCGCCAGGCCGGACACGATGGCCAGCGCCATGCCCAGCGCGAGGCAGGCCAGCGCGGCCAGCGGGTCCAGCGCGATCGGCACGTCGTGGCTGCGCGCCAGCGCGAACAGCAGCAGGCCCAGCAGCACGCTGCCGAGCAGGCCGATCGCGCCGACCCAGAACGCCTGCTCCATCACGATCCGGCGCAGCGGCCCCATGCCCACGCCCAGCGCGTTGAGCGTGGCGTACTCGCGGATCGAGCCGACCACGGCGGCGACCAGGGTCTGGCTGGTGATCACCGCGCCGACCAGGAACACGATGCCGGCCAGGAACAGCACGCCGGCGCCGGCGCCGGTGTCGAGGATCCAGTACATCTGCGAGCGCCGGGCGAAGTCGCGGGCCGTCCACACCGCGTACGGCCCGAAGGTGGACGCGCCGTTCAGCCGCCGCGCCACCGCGCCGGCCTGCGACGGATTGTGCAGGCCAGCCACGTAGAAGATCATGCGGCCTTCGTCGTCGGGGTCGTTGTCCAGCGTCCGGGCGGTGTCCAGCGAGGCCAGCACGTTGACGCCGCCCAGCGCGCGCAGGCCGTGGCTGACGCCGACCACGCGCACCAGCCGCCCGTTGATGCGCGCGCTGTCGCCCACGTGCACGCCCAGGCTGCCGATGTCGGCCTGGTCGACGATCACCGCGTCGGGTTCCTTCAGCCGCTCGCGCAGGGCCGGGGACAGCACGCGGGCGAACATCATCGCGTCGGGTGCGGTGTCGATGCCGCAGACGAACACCGAGATGCCGCCGCCGCGCGCGCCGCGCCAGTCGCCGTCGACCCAGTCGAACGGCTCGACCTTCGACACCGCCGGGTCCATGCGCAGGCGCATCGCCACGTCCTGGTCGATCGGCCGGCCCAGGCTCACGCTCTGGCTGCCCGGGTAGCCGGCCCACAATTGCGCGGTGGAGCCGGTGATGTAGATGCTGGCGCTGCCGAAGATGCCCAGCACCAGCGCGGCCTGCAGCAGCTGCAGCAGGCCGGCGAAGCCCACCGCGAGGATCGCCGGCAGGAAGCGGCGCCATTCGTAGCGCAGCGTCTTGCGCGCCAGCGCCACCATCAGGGCGTGCTCCGCGGCAGCTGGCCGGTCGTGGCCGGGTCGTCGCCGGGCGGCAGCGGCGCGCCGCCCAGCGCCTTGTACAGCGCGACGTAGGCCAGGTCGTGCGCGGCCCGCGCCGAGACCAGTTCCAGCTCGGCGCGCTGCTGTTCCACCAGGTTGTCCTGCACGTCCAGGCCGCTGGCCAGCTTCAGCGTGGCGCGTTCGCGCACCGCCGCCACGCCGCGGCCCAGCGCGTCCGCGGCCTGCTTCGCCGCGGTTTCGCGCAGGCCCAGCTGGTGCAGGTCGCCCAGCGCGGTCTCGGTCTCCGCCACGCCCTGCAGCACCGCCTGCCGGTAGGCCAGCACCGCGGCGCGCAGCTGGTGGTCGTTGGCGTGCTTGCGCGCCACGCGCTGGCCCCAGTCGAACAGCGGGATGTCGATCACCGGGCCGAGCGAGAAGATGCCCTCGCCGGTGCGGGCGCGGTGGTTGCGGGCGATGTTCACCGACCACTGCAGCGAGGTGCCGATGCCGATGTGCGGAAGGATCTCGGCGCGGCTGATGTCGAGCTCGCCGGCGGCGCGCAGCACGTCGGCCTCGGCCTGCGCGATGCGCGGCTGGGTGCGCAGCAGGTCGGCCGGCACGCTGGCGAGCTTCCACGGGCCGAGCCGCGGTTGCGCGCCCGGTTGCAACCAGGCCGGATCGGGCTCGGCCTGTCCCAGCAGCACGGCCAGCTGCTGCGCGATGGCGTTGATCGCCTGGCGCGGCGCGGACAGCGCGCCCTCGTCCTGCGCCAGGCGGGCCTCGGCGGCGGCCAGCGCCTCCGGCGCCGCCAGCTGGAGCTTCCCGCGCACCTGCAGCAGCTGCAGCCGGCGGGCGTCGGCGTCGCGGATCGCGGCCAGCAGCTGTTCCTGCCGCTGCGCCGAGCGCAGCTCGATCCAGCAGCGCACCACCTCGGCCACCAGCGACACCCGCGCGCTGCGCACGTCGGCCGCGGCGGCGTCGAGGTCGCCCCGCGCGATGCGATGGGTGCCGCCCGCGGCGCCGAACAGCGGCAGTTCCCACAGCGCGTCGAAGCCGACGATGAAGTACGAGGCGGTGGTGTCGGGGTTGATGACGTCGTTGGTGTCCGCCTTCAGCTCGGGGCGGTACTTGTCCATCGCGTGCCGCTCGAGCAGGCGCGAGGCGCGGAAGCGTTCCGCGGCCTGCGCCAGGTCCAGGTTGCCGGCCAGCGCGCGGTCCACCAGCGCGGCGAGCTGGGGATCATCGAAGGCCCGCCACCAGTCGTGCAGGTCCGGCGCGGGGGGCTGCCCCGCGGACGGCCCGGGCGCGTTGCGCCAGGCCGGCGGCAGCGGCGGCTTGAGCTCGGGCAGGGGCAGGGCGGTGCAGGCCGCCAGCAGGGCCGCGGCCAGGGCCGGCCAAAGGCGCAGCGACCGCAGGCACCGGCGACGCGCCACGGGCGGGAGGCTTGGAGCAGGCGGACGCAAGGGGGACTCTCGGCAAGCGCAAAGCATCAGCATAGCCTTACTAGCTTGCGTTTTGCTTATCCGACCACCGGCGCGGCGCCGTTGCGCCCGCGCCGGAAAGGCGGACGAAAGGCGCCTGCGGCTAGGGTGTCGCCATTTTCCGGCGGAGCACCTGCGTGAGCGGTTGGACCATCCTGTGCGATTTCGACGGCACCATCTCCGTCGAGGACGTGATCGACTCGCTGCTCGACCGCTTCGGCCGGCCGGGCTGGGAGGTGCTGGAACGCGACTGGCGCGCCGGCCTGATCGGCTCCCGCGAGTGCATGGCCGGCCAGGTCGCCCTGCTGGAGATGACGCGCGCCGAGCTGGACGCCCACCTTGCCGAGCTGTGGATCGACCACGCCTTCCCCGGCTTCGTGGCGAAGACGCGCGAGCTGGGCGTGCCGGTGCGCGTCGTCAGCGACGGCCTGGACTACGCCATCCATCGGATCCTGGGCCGCTACGGCCTGGACGACCTGCCGCTGGCCGCCAACCACCTGGCGCCGGCCACGCCGCCGAAGCAGTGGCGGCTTACCTCGCCGTTCCAGGCCGAGGGCTGCCGCAGCGGCACCTGCAAGTGCGCCTGCGCCGAGCAGGCGCGCCGGGACGGAGCGAAGACCCTGCTGATCGGCGACGGCGCCTCCGATTTCTGCGCGGCCGACCGCGTCGACTTCGTGTTCGCCAAGCATCGCCTGATCGAGCACTGCCGCGCCGCCGGCATCCCGTACATGCCGATCACCGGCTTCGAGGATGCGCTGGACCTCCTGCCGCGCCTGCTCGACGGCAGCCTGGCGCAGCACGCGCGCTACCACGAGGCGGCCACCGCCTGACCGTTTCCGGCCGGCGCCGCCGGCCTCCAGCCTTCCCGCAACCGATTCCCGGATCCCGCGACATGAACATCGACAAGAACGCCGTCGGCTTCATCGACGACGCGCAACTGCTCGCCGACGAGGCCAGGTACAGCTCCTTCGGCGACACCGTGCACTATGTGGACCCGCCGAAGATCTTCCGCCACGGCGAAGGCAGCTACATGTACGACACCGCCGGCACGCCGTTCCTCGACCTGCAGATGTGGTACTCGGCGGTCAACTTCGGCTACGGCAACAAGCGCCTCAACGACGCGCTGAAGAAGCAGATCGACGTGCTGCCGCAGGTCGCCAGCCAGTACCTGCACCAGACCCGCATCGAGCTGGCCAAGACCATCGCGCTGGACGCGAAGAAGAAGTTCGGCCTCGACGGCCGCGTGCACTTCAACGTGGGCGGCGCGCAGGCGATCGAGGATTCGCTGAAGCTGGTGCGCAACGCCAGCAACGGCAAGAGCCTGATGTTCGCGTTCGAGGGCGGCTACCACGGCCGCACGCTGGGCGCCTCGTCGATCACTTCCAGCTACCGCTACCGCCGCCGCTTCGGCCACTTCGGCGAGCGCGCGATGTTCCTGCCGTTCCCGTATCCGTTCCGCCGTCCCAAGGGCATGACGGCGGAAGAGTATTCCGACAGCTGCGTGCGCCAGTTCGAGCGCCTGTTCGAGACCGAATACAACGGCGTGTGGGATCCCAAGACCAACCAGTGCGAATACGCTGCGTTCTACGTCGAGCCGATCCAGGGCACCGGCGGCTACGTCGTCCCGCCGATGGGCTTCTTCAAGGGCCTGAAGCGGGTGCTGGACAAGTACGGCATCCTGATGGTGTCCGACGAGATCCAGATGGGCTTCTGGCGCACCGGCAAGCTGTGGTCGATCGAGAACTTCGGCGTGACGCCGGACATCGTGGTGTTCGGCAAGGCGCTCACCAACGGCCTGAACCCGCTGTCCGGCCTGTGGGCGCGCGAGGAGCTGATCAACCCGACCGTGTTCCCGCCGGGTTCGACCCATTCCACCTTCAACTCCAACCCGCTGGGCACCTCGCTGGGGCTGGAAGTGATCAAGATGGGCTACGAGCTGGACTACGAGACCAGCGTGCCGAAGAAGGGCGCGCACTTCCTCGACGGCCTGCGCGAGCTGCAGAAGAGGCACAAGGAGATCGGCGACGTCGACGGCCTCGGCCTGGCGCTGCGTGCCGAGATCTGCACCGACGACGGCTTCACGCCGAACAAGGCGCTGCTGGACCGCATGGTCGACATCGGCCTGGCCGGCGACCTGGAGCACGACGGCAGGAAGATCGGCCTCGTGCTCGATGTGGGCGGCTGGTACAAGAACGTGATCACCTTCGCACCGTCGCTGGAGATCACCCACGAGGAGATCGACCTGGCCATCGCGCTGCTCGACCAGCTGCTGACCAAGGCCAAGCGCTCGATGTGACCCCGGGCGCGCCGGCCGCGGCGCGCCGCACCGCTTTTCATCCGTGCGTTACTGGCACGACGGCGACGCTCACGCGTCGCCGTTTTTTTCGCCTGTGGACAGGGCGGGGAACAGCACTTCCACGCGCAGCCCGCCGGCGGCGGAAGCCATGTAGCGCACCCGGGCCCGGTGCCGCTCGGCGATGCGCTGCACGATCGCCAGGCCCAGGCCGCTGCCTTCCTCCTGCCCGCCGGGCACGCGGAAAAAGCGCTCGCCCAGGCGCTCCAGCCACTCGGGCGACACGCCCGGGCCGTCGTCCTCCACCGCCAGCACGATGCCGTCGGCGCGGCGGTCGAGCACGCTGGTGACGGTGCTGCCGCGGCCGGCGTAGCGCAGGCTGTTGTCGATCAGGTTGTCCAGCAATTCCTGCAGGGTGTGGCGGTCGCCCTCGATCCACAGCGCCCGCGCCGGGCCCTCGTAGCCGAGGTCCACGCCGGCGGCCAGGGCCTCCTGCACGCGCTGGCGCACCAGCTCCGGCACCAGCAACGCCAGATCCAGCCGCTCCCGTTCGCCCGGCTCGTGTTCCATCGCCTGCGCCCGGGTCAGCGCCAGCAGCTGGGTGGAGGTGCGGTTGGCGCGGTCCACCAGGCGCAGGATGTGGGTCAGCGCCTCGTTGGTCACGGCCGGATCGGCCTGGCCCAGCGCGCGCTCCGCATGCACGCGCAGGCCGGCCAGCGGCGTGCGCAACTGGTGCGCGGCGTCGGCGATGAAACGCTCCTGCAGCGCCAGCATGCCGCGCAGGCGCGCGAACAGGCCGTCGATGGTGCGGGTGAGCGGGCGGATCTCGACCGGCACGTCCGCCTCGCCGATCGGCGCGAGGTCGTGCTCGCGGCTGGCCAGCCGCGCGGTGAGCGGGTCGAGCTGGCGCAGGCCGGTGCGCACGCCGAACCAGACCAGGGCGAACACCGCCAGGATCAGCACCGCCTGCGCCGGGATGCTGAGCAGCAGGATCTGCCGCGCTACCTGGTGGCGGTCGCGCAGCGTCTCGGCTACCGTCACCACCAGGGTGTCGCCGGCATGCGGGGTGTCGGGCAGGGCGATGCTGGCGGCGCGCAGCCGGCGGTCGTCCAGGCGCGTGTCGTACAGGCGCGGCGTGTCGTTGCCCAACGCCAGCCCGGACGGCGGCACCAGCCGCGCATCGCCCGCCAGCAGGCCCTCGCGGCGGCTACGCACGCTGAAGTGGCTGTAGTAGTTGTGGCCGCCGGGATCGTATTCGAGCAGGAAGCGCGCCTGCGGCGAGATGCGCCCGTCCGGGTCCTCGGTGGCGATCATCTGCATCAGGGTCAACGCGTCGCCCGCCAGGTCGCGGTCGTGCACGTGGTTGGAATAGACCAGCGCGCCGCCGTAGGTGATCAGGCTGTTGACCAGCAGGAACAGCATCAGCGGCGCCAGCAGCACCACCAGCAGGCGGCGACGCAGGCTGTGGCCGCCCTCCGGCAGCAGCCACCGGTACAGCCACGGCTGCAGCTGCAGCATGCGGCGGCGGGTCATGAGTCCGGTTCCGAGGTTTCTTCCAGCAGGTAGCCGAGGCCGCGGATGGTGCGCACCTGCGTGCCGGAGCCGGCCAGCTTGCGGCGCAGCCGGTAGATCGCGATGTCGAGGCCGTTGTCGGTGAGGTCCTGGTCCCAGTTGCACAGCGCCTCGATCAGCTGCGCGCGGCTGGTGACGCGGTCGGGCCGCGTGGCCAGCGCCTCGAGCAGGCCGAACTCGCGCGCGGTGAGCGTCAGCGCGCGGTCGTCGACCCAGGCGCGGTGGCCGGGCAGGTCCAGGCGCAGCCGGCCGAAGCGCAGCTCCGGCGCGCCCTGCGCCGTGTAGCGCCGCAGCAGCGCGCGCACGCGCGCCTCGAACTCGGTCAGCGCGAACGGCTTGACCAGATAGTCGTCCGCGCCCAGGTCCAGCACGCGGACACGCTCGCGCACGCCGTCGCGCGCGGTGATCACCAGCACCGGCAGGTGGTTGCCGCGGCGGCGGGCCTGCTGCAGCACCTCGGTGCCGTCCAGCCGCGGCAGGCCGAGGTCGAGCACCAGCAGGTCGTAGGGCGTGTCGTTCAGCGCGGCCTGCGCGCGCGCGCCGTCCTCGACGCGGTCCACCGCGTGGCCGCCCTGCCGCAGGGCGGCGCAGATGCCGGCGGCAATGGCCTGGTCGTCTTCGGCGACGAGTATGCGCATCGGGCAACGTGGATCGGGAACGGGGCGACAAGGCTAGCAGGAACCGCGGGCACCGGCGCCGGCTCCCCCGCCCCGCGGCGGGGCCTACTTGGCGCCGGGCGTGCGGCGCGATCGGCCGCGCGGCGGGTCGATGTAGCAGCCCAGTTCCTGGCGCAGGTCGTTGATCTCGCTGAGCCGCTCCATCACGCCGTCGCTGTGCTCGGTCACCGCGGCCACGATCAGGCTGAACAGGCTCGACATGGCGCAGTAGCTGTGCCACACCTCGCTGGCCGGGACCAGCAGCGCATGCGGGGTGAGTTCGCGCGCCCAGTAGCATTCGATGTCGGCGATCAGCACCAGCGGGATGCCGCGCCGCGCCACGTGCTCGGCGACCTCGCGGAACTGCCGGAAATAGCGGCGCTGGTCGATCAGCACCACGCAGCTGTCCCGGGTCGAGTCCAGCAGCATGTCGACGCAGGCGCTGTCGGCGCCGTCGTGGAAGGCGACGCGCGGGCGCACCTGTTGCAGCAGCTTGGCCAGGCCCAGGCCGAGGAAGCTGCTGTGCTGGAAGCTCGCCACCGAGACGCGGTCGGCCGCGACCAGCTGGCGGATCACCGACGTCCATTCCTTCGTGCGGGCAAGCTCGTGCACGCCGGCCAGCGCGCGGGTCTCCGCCAGCAGGTGCGTGGCGACCGCGTCGCCGTCCTGCGGCAGCTCCGGCGGCTTGTAGAAATGCCGCCAGGTGCCGTCGCCGCGGAACTCCTCCTTCATCTCGCCCAGGCCTTCGTAGCCCAGCGTGCGCAGGAAACGCCCCACCGTCATCGGGCTCACGCCGACGCGCTTGCCCAGCGAGGCGGCCGTCTCGAACGGCAGGTCGCGGATGTTGTGCAGCAGGTAATTGGCGATCTTCCGCTCCGAGGCGGTGAAGCCGTCCCAGTGGTCCTTGAGCTTCTGCTTCAGGTCCTTGGTCATCTGGCGGGTCTCGTCATGAGAGCGTGGCGGTCAGGCCTGGATTATCCCGTTTTTCCGCATGTCCCACGCGCAGGCCCACCGCCAGCAGCAGGGCCGCGGCGACGCCGGCGACGGCGCCGACCAGCAGGAAGAAGCCACCGTGCGGCAACCGGCTCCACAGCGTGCCCAGCGCGCCGGCCAGCAGGTTGCCGAAGAAGCCGGCGAAGAACCACAGCGCGATGCAGGTGGCGCCGAAGCCCTCCGGTGCCAGGTGGCCGAACAGGCCCAGGCCCACCGGCAGGATGTACAGCTCGCCCAGCGTCATCAGCACGAACCAGCCCGCCAGCCACAGCCAGCTTGCGCGCACGCCGCGCGCCTCGCTCCATGCCGCCACCGCGGCCAGCAGCACGTACGACAGTCCGACCACGGCGGCGCCGAAGGCCATCCGCTGCAACGACGGCGTGTCGACGCCGCGCCTGGCCAGGCGCGCCCAGCGCGCCACCAGCAGCGGCGTGGCGATGAACACCATCAGCGGGTCCAGCGCCTGGAACCATGCCATCGGGATGCTCCAGCCCGCGGTCACCTGTCGGTCCACGCCCAGCTCCGCCCACAGCGCGATGGTGTTGCCGACCTGCTCGTAGGCGCCGCGGAACAGCACCACGATCGCGGCGACGCCGCCGAGGAAGGCGAGGCGGCGCCACGCGGCGTGGTCCAGCGGCGCGCGCTGCACCGGCTTCGCGGCGACGCGCGCGGGTTCCGGCGGCAGGTGGCGGCTGCCGGCCAGGTAGATCAGCAGCGAGGCGAGCATGCCCACGCCGGCCGCGGTGAAGCCCCAGTGCCAGCCGTAGACCTCGCCCAGCAGGCCGCAGACCAGCGGCGCCAGGAAGGCGCCCAGGTTCACGCCCACGTAGTAGATGTTGTAGGCGCTCCTGCTGCGCGGGTCGCCTTCGCGGTACAGGCCCTCGATCTGGCTGGCCAGGCTGGGCAGGAACAGGCCGTTGCCCAGCGCGATGGTGGCCAGGGCCGGATAGAACAGCGCCGGCGCGGCCATCATGAAGTGGCCCAGCGCCATGGTGGTGGCGCCGATCAGCACGGAGCGGCGCTTGCCCAGCCAGCGGTCCGCCACCATGCCGCCGAACACCGGCGTGAAGTAGACGAAGGCGGCGTAGGCGCCGTAGACCAGCGAGGCGTAGGCCTGCCCGAAGTCCAGCCGCAGGGTCATGTAGTAGACCAGCAGCGCGCGCATGCCGAAGAAGGAGAACATCTCCCACATCTCGGTGAGGAACAGCACGCTGAGGCCGAGCGGGTGGCCGAGGAAGCGGCGTTCGCGCACGGGCGGCCGGGCGTCGGTCATGGGCGGCGGTCCTCCGGGGAGCTCATGCGGGCAAGGCGCACGGTCCGCCCCAGATCCCGTCGGGGCACCGGATGTGCCCGTCGCGGTAGCTTACCCCGGGTTCGCGGTCGGCCTGGATGAACATCGGGCCGTCCAGATCGACCACCGAGCACAGCGAACCGAGCACGAAGGCCGGCCCCATCGACAGCGACGAGCCGCCCATGTTGCCCACCATCAGGCGGAAGCCGCGCCGCTGCGCCTCGCGCGCCATCGCCAGCCCGGCGGTGAGGCCGCCGCACTTGTCCAGCTTGATGTTGATCACCTGCACGCGGCCGTCGAGGCCGGCCAGGTCGGCGCGGTCCTGCACGCTCTCGTCGGCGGCCAGCGGCACCGGGTAGTGCAGCCCGTCGAACCATGCCTCGCGGCCGACCGGGAAGGGTTGCTCGACCACCGCCACGCCGGCTTCCACGAAGGTCGGCAGCATCTGCATCAGCGTCTCGCGGGTGAGGCCCTGGTTGGCGTCCACCATCAGCCACGCGCCCGGGCAGGCCGCGCGCACCGCGCGCACGCGCTCGGCGTTGAGGTGGTCGTCCTTGAGCTTGAGCTTGAGCGCGCGTGCGCCCTGGCGTGCGTAGTCGCGCGCCGCTTCGCCCACTTCGTCCGGCGCGTCGGCGCTCAGCGTATAGGTGGTCAGCAGCGAGGCCGGCCGGGATAGCCCGGCGAGCTGCCAGACCGAGGTGTGGCCGCGCTTTGCCTCGAGGTCCCATAGCGCGCAATCCACCGCGTTGCGCGCGCCGCCGGCGGGCAGCAGTTCCAGCAATTCTTCGCGCGTCATGCCGCGCTCGATGCGTCCGCACAGGCGTTCGACCTGCTGCAGCATCGCGGCGGGCGTGTCGTCGCGGTAGTAGACGCCCAGCCCTTCGCCCTGGCCGGTGAACTCGCCGTCGTGCAGGCTTACCACCAGCGCGTCGCAGGCGGTGAAGGTGTAGCCGGTGATGTGGAAAGGCTGCTTGAGCGGAAGCTTCTCGATGTGCGCGCTCAGCGTGAGTGGCGGGTGGCGGTCGCGAGTCATCATGGCTCCCGGTCAGAAATGCGTGTTGAAGCTGACCAGCCCGAACGCCAGGATGAACCAGCCGAGGTAGAGCGCGGCGAGCGCGAGCACGCTCTCGCCCAGCCGCACGCGCAGGCCACGCCCGCCCAGCCGCCAGCCGTTCACGGCATGCAGCACGATCGCCAGCACGCCGAGCAGCGCGACCACGCCGAGCACGTAGAGCACGGTCATCCACGGCGCCGCGGCGCCTTGCAGCAGCAGGGACGGATGCGTGCCGATGGAACCCAGCAGCACGAACCAGCCGAGCAGGTCGAGCAGCAGCGCCAGCGCGCCCAGCCGCGAGTACAGGCGCGTGCGACGCAGGGCCGGCGGCAGTTCCAGCCCGGCGCCGTAACGGCGGCGCAGCCAGCGGCCCAGTCCCCAGCCGGCCAGCGCCAGCAGCACGAGCAGCAGCGCCAGCCCGGCGAGCGGCAGCACGGCGCCCTTGGCGTGCGCGGCCGGCACGCGCTGGAACAGCATCACGGCGGGGATGTAGGTGGTGGTCCAGTAGCGGATGCGGCCGTCCGCACCGGCGACGAAGCGCAGCCGGTCGCGGCCGTTCACCTCTCGGTACTGCAGCGGCGCGACCTCGCGCCAGCGCAGCGGCCGGCCGGCGGTGTCGACCAGCATCGGCGACACGGTGAGCGTGCCGTCCGCCGCCGCGGCGACCCGGAACTGCGAGAGCAGGTCGAACAGCTTCAGCGCGCTGTCGTTGCGGCGGGTACTCCGGTACCAGCCGGCCACCTTCGCCGCGTCGGCCTTCGCGCTGGCCGGCAGCGGCGCCCGCGCCGGCGGTGGCGCCGGGAAATAACGGTCGAGGAAGGCATGGAAGATCGCGCGGCGCAAGGTCAGCGTGCCGCCGGCCTCGGGATTGCCGGCGCTGTTGAAGGACAGGAACAGGCCCACGCCCTTGTCCAGCAACAGGTGCAGGTCGCTGTGGAACGCCATGGTGTCGCCGGCATGGCCGATGATGCGCAGGCCGTTGCGGTCTTCCTGGTAGAAGCCGAGGTCGAAGCCGGGCATGCCCGGCGCCGGCGCGTACTGCGGGCTGTGCATCAGCTGCGCGGTGGCCGGCTTGAGGATCTCCACGTCGCCGTAACGGCCATCCTGCAACTGGGCGATCATGAACTTCGCCATGTCCGTCGCGGTGGCGCTCAGCGCACCGGCGGGTGCGGGATCGACCAGCTCGAACGGTTGCGGCGTGCCGTCCGACGCGCGTTGGTAGCCTTTCGACATCAGCGGCGCCAGCGCCGGCGGCAGCGGCTGCTCGAAGCTGGAATGGTCCATCCCCAGCGGCTTCAGGACGTGCTGCTCGACGTACTGCGCGTACGGCTGGCCGGACACGCGCTGCACGATGTAGCCGGCCAGGCCGCAGCCGTAGTTGGAATAGGCCACCAGCTCGCCCGGCGGGAAGATGCGCGCGGGCAGGTGCGTCTTCAGGTAACGCCCGAGGTCCAACTGGTCGGGCGTGGCCGGCATCAGGTCGCGGGTCACGTCCTCGAAGCCCGGCGTGTGCGTCATCAGCTCGCGCAGGGTGACCGGCTTGCCCTGGTAGGGCGGGATCCGGAAATCGAGGTAGGCGTTGACGTCGCGGTCCAGGTCCAGCTTGCCCTGTTCGACCAGCTGCATCACCGCGGTCCAGGTGAACAGCTTGGAGGTGGAGCCGGGCCGGAACAGGGTGCCGCCGGCAGAGACCGGCGTCCGCCTGGCCAGGTCCGCATAGCCGTAGCCGCGGGCGAACAGCAGCCGGCCGTCCTTGACCACCGCCACCACGCCGCCGGCGATGTCGTTGCGGCGCAGCGCGTACGGCATCAGGCCGTCGAAGAACGCGCCGAGGTCCTGCGCGGTCAGCGCCGGTGCGGTGTCCGCCAACGCCGGCGCGTCCGCCGCCGATGGCACGCTGCCGGCGGGCGCGGGCGCCGGCTGGGCCAGCACCGCGCCCAGGCCGAGGCTGGCGAGGAAGGCGGCCAGGCCCTTCAATGCTCGGTTCATGCGGGGATCCCCGTGGTATGCGGAAGCAGGGGCCGGCTCAGAAATCCACGCTGGCGGACACGCCGATGGTGCGTGGCGTCTGCAGCGTGGCGTTGTACGGGCTGCCCATCGGGTTCAGCGTCTCCGGCCACACCGAGGTGATGCCGTGGCGGTTGGCCAGGTTCTTGGCGTAGACCTTGAACATCCAGTCGCCGAAGTTCACCCCCGCGTACAGGTTGATGTTGTTGTACGAGGGCAGGTAGACCCGCGGCGCGGGCACCTGGTTGAACTCCGCGGCGCGGCGGCCGACATAGCTGAAGTTGCCGCCCACGAAGCCGGACCAGCTGCCGAGCGGGAAGTTGTAGTCGGCGCCCAGGTTGGCGTTCCACTTCGGCACGTAGGGCAGGGGATTGCCCTTGAGGCCGTAGACGCTGCCGGCCGGGTTGTCCTCGGCGAGCCGTGCGGCGGTGTAGGAGGCGTTCGCCCACAGCGTGAGGCCGCTCGCCGGGTGGTAGCGCAGGCTGGCCTCGAAGCCCTTGCTGACCGCCTTGCCGCCGTTGCCGAGGAAGCTGATGCCGTTCACGGTCGAGGTGAGCTGCACCTTGGACCAGTCGATGTAGAAGGCGTCCATGTCCAGGCTCATGCGCCCGTCCAGCAGCATCGTCTTCAGGCCCAGCTCGTAGTTCACCAGCTTGTCCGGGTCGAAGGTCAGCGGCGCGCCCATGCCCGGCGACACGCCGACGTTGGCGCCGCCCGGGCGAAAGCCGGAGGCCACGCGCAGGTAGGCCATCGTGTCGTCGCCGAACTTGTAGCTGGGATTGAACAGGTAGGTGACCGGCTGGTCGCTGCTGCGCAGGGTGAAGCCGGCATCGCCGATCAGCAGGCCGGTGTTGGCCTGCGTATAGGTGGTGCGGTCGTCGCTGTAGCGGGCGCCGACCAGCACGCTGAAGCGGTCGGTGGCATGCCAGGTCAGGTCGCCGTAGCCGGCCCACTCGGTGAACAGCGCCGGCCCCACCGAGACGTGCAGGAGGGTGGGCAAGGCGATGGGCGTGCCCGTGCCCGCATCGAAGGTCGCCATGTCCTGCAGGTCCACGGTGCGTTCGTGGGTGAAGAACAGGCCGGTGCGCCATTCCCAGGTCTGCTCCTTCGGCGACTGCAGGCGCAGCTCTTGCGTGACCTTGTTCAGCGCGATCGACTGCGCCTCCGAATAGCCGCCGTCGGACAGGCCGAACATCGGGTTGAGCAATGGCCCGTACGCGGCGGTGTAGTCGACGTTCTCGTTCAGCCGCAGCGTGCCGTAGCTGGTGGTGGAGACCAGCTTGCCCCAGCCCATGTCGACGCTGGCGGTGAGGTCGTAGAGGCGGTACTTCACCTTGAACAGGCCGGTGCCGGCGGCGCGCGCCTGCTTGTCCCAGCCGTGGACCGGCCGGATGGTGGCCGGATCGATGTCGATGCCGCCGTTGGCCAGGCCGTCGCTGCCCAGGTTCTGCGCCAGCGCGGAGAAGCGCAGCGAGACCTTGTCGCTCGGCGTCCAGAGCAGTTGTGCGCGGCCGCCGCGGACTGTGGCCTCGTTCACCTCGGTCTGGCCGGTGGAGACGTTGTCGATGTAGCCGGGGTCGGTGCGCGCGTAGGCGTTGACGCGCAGGCCCAGGGTGTCCTTCACCAGCGGGATGTTCACCGTGGCGTGCGTGCCGAAGCCGTTGCCGCCGCCGGACACGCTGCTGGCGTCGACGCCGACATGGGCGCTGGCCTCGGTGGTGTCGGGCGGCGTGGTGACGAACTTGACCAGGCCGCCCAGCGTGTTCGACCCGTACAGCGTGCCCTGCGGCCCGCGCAGCACCTCGATGTGGTCCAGGTCGCTGGGATCGATGTCGGGCGTGAGCATGCTGCCCGCCGCATAGATCGTGCTGGAGCCGTACGGCGAGTCGTCGATGTAGGTACCCACGGTGGCGTTGGGCTGGTGGCTGCCCGAGGTGATGCCGCGCAGCACCAGCTGGGTCCAGCCCTCGCCGGAAGAGATCGCGTTGAGGCCGGGCACCTGGCCGACGTAGTCGCTGAAGCTGGTGGCGCCCTGGCGGTCGAGCTGGGTCTGGGTCAGCACCGACACCGCCATCGGCACGCTCTGCAGCGGCTCGCTGCGCTTGTCGGCGGTCACGATGATCGTGGCCAGGCGCGTGGTCTTGCCATCGTCGGCCTGCGAGCCCGCGGCATGCCGGCGGGTCGTGCCGGCGGCGGGCGGTGCCGCGGCCTGGCCACCGTCGTTGTCCTGGGCGCGCAGGAGCGCGGGAGCGGCCAATGCCATGGCGACGGCCAGGCAGATGCAGCGGCGTGCGTACGGCGAGCGATACATGTCCACGTCAACTCCCCCAAGAGATACGGATGGCCCGTGGACGTACTGATATCAAGATAACAAAAGCATGTCAATGATCTTTAAATACCATTTCGCGATGCGGCTGTGCCGGACGTCGGGCGAGGTTGCCCGTTGCAGGAACGATGGATGGTGAGGCGGCTGGACGCCGGGATGGCGGGCCGGTACTTGTCTACACCACCGAAATGATGCGATGCGGGATTATGTTGTTTAAGTACCCGCGTATTCGAATTTTAATATTTTGTATATCAATTGATTAAGCCATATTTCTACAATATCTCTTCCTTCTGCATCGCAAGTTGACACCGGTGACAATGACTCGCAATCTGGTGCCCGTTCCAGTGCGGGGAGGCACGGTGAACGCGGCAATCGACTATCGGGATCGACCGGCGGGTGTCCCGGCGCAACCGTTCCTTGCGGCGGACGTCGGCGGCACGTATGCCCGCGTCGCGCTGTTGCGGGCCCCGCACGGCGGGGGGCGCGAGGCCGAGGTGCTCGCCTATCGCAAGCTCGCCTGCGCGGACTTCCGGGGGCTGGCCGAACTGTTGCAGGCCTTCCTCGACGGCGACGCGAAAACCGCGGTGCGGCACTGCGTGCTCGCCTGCGCCGGCCAGGTGATCGGCGACGAGGTGGTGAACGACAACTCCGCCTGGCCGATCCGCCTGTCGCGGGTGCGCCGGGCGCTGGCGCTGGACGATATCGCCGCCCTCAACGATTTCGAGGCGCTGGGATACGCCTTCGACGGCTCCCCGCCCGCCGATGCCCGCCTGCTGTGCGGGCCCGACACCCGGGTCGAAGGCCCGGTCCTGGTGATCGGGCCGGGCACCGGCCTGGGCGCGGCCGTGCGCCTGCCCGGCGCGGCCGGTGGCCACGTGCTGACGACGGAAGCCGGCCAGACGGATTTCGCGCCGAACTCGCTGCGCGAACGCGAGGTGCTCGCACACCTGGCGCCGGCGGGCGGCTACGTGGCGTACGAGCGCATCGTCTCGGGCCCCGGCCTGCTGACGGTGTATGCGGCGCTGTGCGCATTGCGCGGGGCCGCGCCGGCGCTGGCGACGCCCGCGGCCGTCACCGCGGCGGCCGCGGCGCGCAGCGACGCGCAGGCCATGGAGGCCGTGGATATCTTCTGCGCCTCGCTGGGGAGCTTCGCCGGCAGCGTGGCCATGACGTTCATGGCCACGGGCGGCGTGTACCTGGCCGGCGGCTTCCTGTCTTCCATGTTCGCGCTGCTCGAGCGCAGCGATTTCGAGGAACGGTTCCTGCACGGGCGGAGCGTGCGTGCGCTGCTGTCGCAGGTTCCGGTGTGGGTCACCGAACACGGGCACAAGGGCGTGCTGGGCGCGGCACGGTGGTACCTCGGGCGTGGCGCGTGCCGGGGCGCGGGGCAGGGCTAGGCAACACGCGGGATACGCCTCCGCGGGGAAATACGCAGTGGAAGAGGCCATGGCGCACCACGCCGCGGCCGGATGCATCGAGGTGGCGTTGCGAGGGCACGCCACGGACAGGCGCCATCCGCGGGCCGAGGCATCGCGGGGCGCCGGGGCTCGGCAGACATCAACCAAGAGGTAAGACTCATGTCCACCGTACACCGCAAGCATCCCTTGTCATTCGCCATCTCGATGTCGCTGCTCGCCGTCGTGGCGACATCGGCCGTGGCATCGCCACGCCCGGGTGCCCCGGCGAATGCCGCGGGGACGCAGGCCGCCGCGCAGCAGGATGCGACGGCGTCGCCCGCCACGCGGAAGGCCAAGGCCCCGACCGGCGCCGCCGCGGCGGACAAGAACGGCAAGAAGGCGGTCACACTGTCGGCCGTCAACGTCGTCGGCGTGCGCGCGTCGCAGATGCGCGCGATCGAACTGAAGCGGGATGCGCCGAACATCCAGGACAGCATCACGGCGGAAAGCATCGGCCAGCTGCCCGACGTGACCATCACCGACGCGCTGCAGCGCGTCACCGGGGTGCAGATCAACCGCGACGCGGGCGTGGGCACCACGGTGGACGTGCGCGGCCTGCCCGAGGTCGGCACCATGCTGAACGGGGAGGTCTTCATCACCGCGGACCAGATCGACTCGCAGCAACCCGATTTCACCATGCTGCCGGCCACGCTGTTCCATGGCGTGGACGTCATCAAGTCGCCCACCGCCAGCACGACCGACGGCGGCATCAGCGGCGCGCTGGACCTGCATACCTATCGCCCCTGGGACCTGCCGAGCGGATTCACCTACAGCTATTCCGCCGACGGCGAGCGTGGCCGGACCAGCAGCAAGTGGGGGCCGGAGGCCAACGGCCTGATCTCGTACAACGACGACGGCCACTGGGGCCTGCTGGTCTCCGCCGACTTCTCCAACACCACGCGGACGAACTCGAACGAGGGGCTCGACCAGTACGGCACGGTCCTCAACGGCGAGAACGCGGCCAGCGCGGGCGGCTACAACGGCTTCCTGACGCCGTGGAACGGCGCACCGATCCCCTCGCGGATCGTGCAGAACCCCGACGGCAGCGTCGACGTGAACGGCGACGGGAAGTCCGACGGCGTGTTCATGGGCAGCCAGGACATCAGCCTGTACGACATCACCACCCAGCGCAAGCGCAAGTCCGGCAACGCCTCGTTCCAGATGGACCTGGGCGGCGGCTTCACCTTCACCAGCGACTACTTCTACGCGCGCCAGGACCAGTACGACCGCAACGTGGGCATCCAGTTCAACTCCACCAACTGGCAGGGCGCGACCTACGTGCCGTTGCAGTCGCGCGACACCGGCCGCCCCGTCGCCGGCTCGTACGGCACGCCCGAGCCGGGCTGGGACGGCATGCATCTGTATACCACCCAGGTCTACGAGAAGTGGCCGGGCGACGTGGAGTCGTTCTCGCAGATCACGAAGAAGGATTCCACCGCGCAGAACTTCAACGCCCAGCTGGATTTCGACAACGGCGGCCCCTTCACCGGGAGCATCCGCGGCATCCACGACACGGCACGCCAGTCGAACGTCGAGACCGACATCAACATCTCCAATTCCGACGGCGGCTTGTGGCCCAACGTGCTGAAGGACGGCGTGCCCGACGATGCCGTGCCGCCCGGCACCTTCATCTTTCCGGACCAGCTGGGCGGGAACCGCGTCTTCAATGCCCATGGCCTGGCCCAGAATACCGTGCCGATCGTCGCGAATTTCGGCGGCCGCAACCTCACGATCAGCATGCCGCCGTCGCTCGCCAGCCAGTTCGCCGATCCCAACGGCTGGACGATGAAGACGCTGGAATCCTCCGGTGACTACGACCGCAAGGTGTCGCTCAATGCGCTGCGCTTCGACGGGCACTACGACTTCAACGACGGCATCAAGCTCGATTTCGGTGTGCGCAACAGCATCCGCCACGCCGACAACGTCGGCTTCACCCTGGTCACCCCCGTGTACGCCGGCATCGGCGCCAGCGATCCCGGCGGATGCCTGGTGCGCTACGTGGGCGCCGACGTGATCCTCAACAGCGGCTCGTGCACCGCGGGCAATGCGCAAGGCTACTTCCGGGCGGGACCCATCTCGGCCCTGCAATTGCCGAACACGCCGTCGCCGCTGTCCAGCCACTGGAAGGAATATGCCAACCTGCTCGGCTCGGGAATCACCTTCTGGGCGGTCGATCCACACGCCATGGACGACCCGGAGGCGTACTGGAAATCGCTCTATCCGGATAGCCAGCGGCAGGGCGAGCCGGGTACCACCTGGGCCGTGGGGCTGAAGGAGACCTCGGCCTACCTGCAGGCCGACTTCGACGGCAACATCGGCAGCATGCCCTACAGCGGCAACGTGGGCATGCGCGTGATCCGCACCCACCTGGACGTCACCCAGCACCTGAGCGGCGACCCGGGCGCCTACGGCACGGAGCCCGCCGATGCCGGCACCGCGGTCACGCGGCGCAGCTACAAGGACTACCTGCCGTCGGCGAACTTCGCGCTGGACCTGACCGACAGCCTGAAGCTCCGCCTCGCCTATTCAAAGAACATGATGCCGCTCGACCTCAGCACCTGGGGCGGCGGCCTGCAGCTCAACTACTCGCTGGTGGAAACCCCGCAGGGACCGCTGTTCCGCGTCGCGGCGGGCAACTCGAACGGCAACCCGAAGCTCGACCCGTGGCGCTCCACCAACTACGGCGCCTCGCTCGAGTACTACATCAACTCCACCAGCATGCTCAGCCTCGCGCTGTTCCGCATCAACGTGCAGAGCTTCATCAAGAGCGGCAGCGTCATCGACTGCACGCTGCCGGACGAGGACGGCGTCGTCCGCAACCGCTGCATCACCATCACCGAGCCGATCCAGGGCACCGGCAACAGCATCCACGGCGCGGAGTTCGACTACCGCCAGGGCTTCACCTTCCTGCCGGGCATCCTTTCCAGGACCGGCATCGAGGTCAACGCCACCTACGCGCCCAGCGATTCGGGGGAGACCGACCTGGCCGGGCACAAGATCCCGTTCCAGGACAACTCGACCAGGTCCGGCAACGTCATCCTGTGGTACCAGGACGACCGCTTCCAGGCCCGCGTCGCATACAACTACCGTTCGCGCCGCGCGGTGTCGGAGGACGTGGGCGGCATCACCGGCATGGAGATGTACGAGGCGCCGCAGAAGTACCTCGACGCCTCGATCTCGTACAAGATCGACAAGTACGCCGAACTGTTCGTGGACGGCACCAACCTCACCAACGAATACCAGCGGTATTACCTGGTGTGGCCCGACCAGCCGGCGCACTCGAACTTCTCCGAGCGCATGTTCATGGTCGGCATCCGCGGGCAGTGGTGAGCGGCGGCAAGACATCCCGTTCGCGCTGAGCGTAGCTTGCGCCAGCAAGCGGAGTCGAAGCGGCCGTGGCACGGCAACCCTTCGACTCCGGCCCTTCGGGCCTACGCTCAGAGCCTGCCCCGGACTCGATCCGGGGGCGAACGGGTTGGGTTTCGAACAAGCAACCGGCACGACAAGGAAAACATGGATTCCAAGGCGACCCAACCCGACCGCGACGGCCACTTCCACCGCTCCATCGGCCTGTTCTCCGGCACCGCGATCAACATGACCCAGATGTGCGGCATCGGGCCGTTCATCACCATCCCGATCATGGTCGCCACCATGGGCGGGCCGCAGGCGGTGGTCGGCTGGATCGCCGGTGCCATCCTCGCGGTGGCCGACGGCATGGTCTGGGCGGAGCTGGGCGCCGCCATGCCCGGCTCCGGCGGCACCTACGTCTACCTGCGCGAAGCCTTCCAGTACCGTACCGGCAAGCTGATGCCGTTCCTGTTCATCTGGACGGTGCTGCTGACGATCCCGCTGCTGATGTCCACCGGCATCATCGGCATGGTCGAGTACCTGGGCTTCTTCTTCCCGCACCTGGGCGGGTGGCCGATGCACCTGATCGGCCTGGCGGCGACCGGCCTGGTCACCCTGCTGCTGTACCGGCGGATCGAGTCGATCCGCGCGATCACCATCGCGTTGTGGGTGATCATGCTGCTGTCCGTGGTCGGCGTGTCGGCGGCGGGCTTCTCGGATTTCCACCCGGGCTACGCCTTCGCCTTTCCGCCCGGCGCGTTCGGCGGCCACTTCCTCGTGGGCCTGGGCGCGGGACTGATCCTCGGCATCTACGACTACCTGGGCTACTTCACCACCGCCTACATGGGCGACGAGCTGCGCGACCCGGGCCGCACCATGCCGGGCTCGATCATCATCTCGGTGATCGCGATGATGTGCGTCTACCTGGTCCTCAACATCAGCGTGCTGGGCGTGGCACCGTGGCAGGAGATCGCCAGGTCCAGATCGGTGGCGTCGATGGTGGTGGAGCACAGCTGGGGACACCTGGCCGCCGCGATCATGACCGTGCTGATCATCGTGACGGCGTTCGCCTCGGTGTTCGCCGGCCTGCTGGGCGGCTCGCGCGTGCCGTTCCAGGCGGCGCACGAGAAGGTGTTCCTGTCCGTGTTCGGCAAGCTGCACGCGAAGCACGGCTTCCCGCACGTGGCCCTGCTCACGATGGGCGCGGTGACCGCCATCGGCACCTTCTTCGACCTCACCGAGGTGATCAGCATGCTGCTGGCCGCGACCATCATCGTGCAGTCCATCGCGCAGATCGCCGCGCTGGTGGTGCTGCGCAAGCGCCAGCCGACGCTCACGCGGCCGTACCGGCAATGGCTGTATCCGGTGCCGTGCGCGGTCGCGCTGCTGGGCTGGATCTACGTCTACGTGTCGGCGTCCGCGATGTCGCTGATCCTGTCCGGCGCGTGGATCGTCGCCGGCCTGGCGGTGTTCGCGGTCTGGGCCTGGATCAACCGGTCCTGGCCGTTCGCGCCGGTGGAAATACGCGAAGCCTATCTCGGGAGGGACTGACCTCATGCGCATCCTGGCCGCATCCCTGCTTCTCACGATGGTGGCGCTGGCGGCCGCGTCGGCCGCCCATGCCGGAACCACCTTCGCGCCCACCCGGGTGGACGGCGGCGCCGGCGCCACGACCGCCGTGGCCCACTGGCAGATCCAATCCAGCGCCAAGGCACAGCAGGACGGCGTGGAGATTTCCTCCGCTGGCTTTTCCACCAAGGGCTGGTACCCGGTCAGCGGCCGCGCCACGGTGATGGCGGGACTGCTGGAGAACGGCGTCTACAAGGACGACGTGTTCCATGGCGACAACCTGCGCGCGGTGCAGGTGCCCGACGCCAGCGGCAACCTGTTCGTGAACCCGTGGTGGTACCGCACCGAGTTCACCCTCGCCGACGGCGCGCCGGGATTGCACACGCTGCTGCGCGCCCACGGCATCATCGCGAGCGCCGACGTGTGGGTGAACGGGCACCGGGTTGCCGACCACGCGACCGTCGCCGGCGCCTATCCCGTGCACGAACTCGACGTGACGCGCTGGGTGCACGCGGGCCGCAACGTGCTCGCGCTGCGCGTGCATCCGGGCGATCCGCGGCGCAGCCTGTCGATCGGCTGGGTCGACTGGAACCCGACGCCGCCGGACAACAACATGGGCCCGTGGCGGGGCGTGGACATCGTGCGCAGCGGGCCGGTCCAGTTGCGTTTCCCGCGGGTGATCCCGGCGCTGTCGCTGCCCGCTCTCGACCATGCCGCACTGACCGTGAAGGTGGAGGCGCGCAACCTCGACGCGGTGGCGCACGAGGCCACGATCACCGGCGAGGTGGCCGGCGTGGCGCTGCGGCGGACGATCCGTCTCGACCCCGGCCAGGCGCAGACGGTGTCGTTCACGCCCAAGACCGACCCGGGGCTGGACCTGAGCCATCCGAAGATCTGGTGGCCGGTCGGCATGGGCGCGCACCCGCTGTATGCGTTGAAACTGGCCGCCACCGTCGACGGCGCGGCCTCCGACCGGGCCGGCACGAGCTTCGGCATACGCAGCGTCAGTTCCCGGCTCACCAGGCAGGGCTATCGACAGTTCCTCGTCAACGGCCGGCCGGTGCTGATCCGCGGCGCGGGCTGGGCGCCGGACATGTTCCTGCGCGACGACCCCGCGCGCATGGAGGCCGAGTTCAGCTACGTGCGCAACCTCGGGCTCAACACGATCCGCAGCGAGGGCAAGCTGGAGGATGCGCGCTTCTACGATCTCGCCGACCGCGACGGCATCATGGTCCTGGCCGGCTGGGAGTGCTGCGACAAGTGGGAGTCGGCGGCGAAGACCGGCGGCGCGCCGTGGGACGCGGCGGACGAGCAGGTGGCTGCGGACTCCATGGCCAGCGAGGCGCGTCTGCTGCGCAACCACCCGTCGGTGATCGGCTTCCTGATCGGCAGCGACAACGCGCCGCCGCCGGAGATTGCGAAAATGTACGTCGACACCCTGCGCGCCGAGGACTGGGCGGCGCCGATCATCGCGGCGGCATCGGACCAGGCCACCGCCGAGACCGGCCCCTCCGGGATGAAGATGACCGGGCCTTACGCATGGGTGCCGCCGGCGTACTGGTATGCCGACAGGCTGGGCGGTGCGTTCGGCTTCAACTCCGAGACCGGCGCGGGCGCCGACATCCCGCGGCTGGAGGACCTCGTCCGCATGCTGTCGCCGCAGGAGCGGGAAGCGCTGTGGAAGTACCCGCAGGTGCGGCAGTACCACGCGTCCGCCGCCTGGTCGCCGTTCGCCAGCCTCGCGCCGTTCGACACCGCGCTGGCCAGGCGCTACGGCGCACCCAGGAACCTCGCGGACTACGTTGCCAAGGCCCAGCTCGACAACTACGACAACACCCGCGCCCAGTTCGAGGCGTTCAGCGCGCACATGGACGCGGCCAAGCCGTCGACCGGCGTGATCTACTGGATGCTCAACAACGCCTGGCCCTCGCTGCACTGGCACCTGTACGACTACTACCTGAACCCGGCCGGCGCCTACTTCGGCGCCAGGAAGGCCAACGAGCCGGTGCACATCCAGTACGCGTACGACAGCCGCGCGGTCGTGCTGGTCAACCATACCCCCACCGACGCGCGCGGCCTGCAGGCGGACATCCGCGTGCGCGACCTGGACGGCAGCGTGCGCTACCAGCGGCACCTGCAGGGCATCGACCTTGCCGGCCACCGCACGCGGTCGCTGGCGACGCTGCCGGCGCCGGCCGGCCTGTCGAGCGTCTACTTCGTCGAGCTCGAACTCGCGTCCGCCGACGGCAAGCCGGTCAGCCGCAACGTGTACTGGCTCTCCACCCGGCCCGACGAGCTCGACTGGGCGCATTCGAACTGGTACCTCACGCCGCTGACGCAGTACGCGGACCTGACTGCGCTGCAATCCCTGCCGGCGGCGACGAGCGAGGTCCGGGCCACGCTGCGGCATACGGGGGCAGGGGACGAGGTCGCCGTCACGCTGACGGTTCCCGCGTCGTCCAGGACCGTGGCATTGTTCCAGCACGTGTCGATCAGGCGATCCCCCGGCGGCGAACCCGTGCTGCCGATCCTGTGGAGCGACAATGACGTCACGCTGTGGCCCGGCGAATCGCTCACCCTGATTGCGCATTGTGCGGGGCAGGGGACGGCGCCGGTCGTCGAAGTGGATGGGTGGAACGTTCCCACCCGGAGCTTCCCGGTCGTCGTCGGGAACGGAACCGGCGCCCCGCGGGAAAAGACCCATTGAACCAGGCCAGACTTGCATGACGCGCGTGACCATCAGCGACGTCGCCCGTACCGTGGGGACATCGAAAAAGACCATCTCGCGGGTGCTCAACAACGACCCGAACGTGAGCGATTCCATGCGCCAGCGCGTGCTGGACGCCATCGCCGCGCTCAACTACCGGCCGCTCACCTCGGCGCGCAGCCTGGCCACCAACCGCTCCTTCATGATCGGACTGCTGTACGACAACCGCTCGCCCAGTTACATCATGGAAGTGCAGGCCGGCGTGCTGGATGCCTGCGAGGCGCAGCACTACAGCATGATGGTGCAGCCGCTGGTCTCGACCGCGCCGGATTTCGTGGAACGGGTGGAGGACATCCTGTCGCGGCACCAGCCCGACGGCCTGATCCTCACGCCGCCGATCACCGACCACCCGCAGCTGCTGGAATGCCTGCGCGGAAACGGCCTGCCGTTCGCCTCGATCGCGCCGCGCCAGCCCGGGTCATGCATCGGCGCGATGCTGCGCGAGCGCGAAGCCGCCGCGGCGATGGTCCATCACCTGGTATCGCTCGGCCATCGCCGCATCGCGCACATCCTCGGCGATCCCGAGCACGGCGCCGGCCTCTGGCGCCTGGCGGGCTATCGCGACGGACTCGGGCGCGCCGGGCTGAAGGAAGACCCCGCATATATGGTGCAGGGCCGGTTCTCCTTCGAGTCGGGCGTGGCGGCCATGCGCCAGTTGCTGGCGTTGCCGCAACGGCCGACGGCCATCTTCGCGGCCGACGACGACATGGCGGTCGGCGCGATCTGGGCCGCCGCCGAGGCGGGGGTGTCGATTCCCCGCGACATCTCCATCTGCGGCTTCGACGACACCACGATGGCGACGCAGGTGTGGCCGCCGCTGACCACCGTCCACCAGCCCGTGCGCGAGATGGGGCGGCGCGCCACCCAGGAGCTGATGCTGCGCGTGTTGAACAAGGGCGAGCCCCGCATGGTCGAGCTCGATTACGAAATGCGCATCCGTGCCTCGACCGCGCCACCGCCCTAGCCGGATTGCGTACTATCCCGCGGACGGCCCGGCCGGATGCCGTTCCGCCATCCACCGACGATCCAGAGGAGCGCGCCCGCATGCCTGCAGCATCCGCCACCGCGAAGCCGGCCCGGAAGTTCCACTTCATTTCCGGGCTGCCACGCTCGGGCAGCACGCTGCTGGCCGCCATCCTCGGCCAGAACCCGCGCTTCCGTGCGGGCATGACCAGCCCGCTCGCCGACATCATGGGCGCGGTGATCGCCGAGGCGAGCAGCAAGAACGACTTCTCGTTCGACGTCTCCGACGAGCAGCGCGTGGCGATGCTGCGCGGCCTGGTCGGGAGTTTCTACGCGGCCGACGCGGACGCCGAGGTGGTCTTCGACACCAGCCGGCTGTGGTGCAGCCGGATGCAGCTGCTCGACACGCTGTTCCCGCAGGCGAAGGTGATCGCCTGCGTGCGCCAGCTGCCCTGGGTGCTGGACAGCATGGAACGGCTGGTGCGCCGGCAGCCGGTCGGCGTCAGCAAGGTGTTCCGCTTCGACACCAACACCACGGTGTACTCGCGCGTCGAGGCGCTGACCGACCCGCGCGGCATGGTGGGCTTCGCCTTCCAGGCCACCAAGGACGCGTTCTACGGCCAGTACGCGCCCGGCCACCTGCTACTGCTGAGCTACGAGAGCCTGGTGCGCAACCCCGCGGCCGCCATGCGTGCGGTCTACCAGTTCATCGGCGAGCCCTGGTTCGAGCACGACTTCGAGCACGTCGCCTACCGCGCGGACGAGTTCGACGCCCGCGTCGGCATGCCGGGCCTGCACACCGTGCGCCCGAAGGTGGCGCCGGTCGAGCGCACCTCCATCCTCCCGCGCGAGATCTTCGGCCGCTTCGTGAACGAGTCGTTCTGGATGGACCCGAAGAACAATGTGAGCCAGGTGCCCATCGTGTAAAACCGCGCCGTAGAACCGCGCCTGGGCGGCTCCGCCAGCCAGCCCGTTGCTTGTGCATGACCGGCTCCCGCGCCCCGTGGCATCGGCTGCGATGAAGCGGTGCGCGGCGCGGCAGTCCTGGATGGAGCGCGCCGCCGAAGATGGCAGGCGTGGCTGCCGGGCCATGTCTACTAAGAATATAGTTGACAACGCTGGAAGTGGCCCTAGTATCTACTAAACCAATAGTAGACAGGGCAGGTGAACGGCATGAAGATATCCCTCACCGACCGCGAGGCCGATGTGATGCAGGCGCTTTGGGAGCTGGGCGCATCGACGGTGGCCGCAGTACGCGAACACCTCGCCGACCCGCTGGCTTACACCACCGTGCTGACCGTGTTGCGCACGCTGGAGGCCAAGGGCTACGTGAGCCATGAGGAAGCCGGCCGCGGGCACCGCTTCTTCGCCACCATCAAGCAGCAGGCGGCGCGCAAGAACGCCGTGCAGCACCTCACCGAGAAGCTGTTCAAAGGCTCGACCGAGCTGCTGTTCTCGCACCTGGTCTCCGAGCAGAAGCTCAGCGCCGACCAGCTCGCGCGCATGCGCCGGTTGCTGGCCGAACACGCAGGCAAGGAGAAGCCGGAATGATCGCCTGGATGATCTACGCCACGCTGGTGGCGCTGGCGCTGGGCGCAGCCGCGTTCACCGCCGAACGCGCGGCGCGGGTACGCCGCGGGACCACCCGCTGGGTCTGGCTCATGGTGATGATCGGCTCGCTGGCGCTGCCGGCGCTGATCTCCTCGGTGACGCTGCGCCTGCCGGGCATGCTGCAGTCCGGCGCGATGCCGCCACCGATCGCCCTGCGCGACGTCACCTCCATTCCGATGCCGGCGCTGCTGGTGCCGCTGGATGGCTCGCAGCCCTATGGCGCGCCGGACCACGTGGCGATGTGGATACGAACGGCCTGGCTTGCCCTGTCGATCCTGGTGCTGTGCGCGCTGGCCGCCAGCGCCGTACTGCTGCATCGGCGCAAGCGCCACTGGAGCGAGGCCACGGTCTGCGGCGAGCACGTGCTGGTGGCGCCGGATGCGGGCCCCGCCGTGGCTGGCCTGCTGCGGCCGCGGATCGTGGTGCCGGCGTGGCTGCTGCAGGAGCCCGGGAAGCAGCATGACGTACTGGCGCACGAGCGCTCGCATCTGGAAGCCGGCGACCCGCGCCTGATCGCGTTGGCCGTGGCGCTGCTGGCGTTGATGCCATGGAATCCGCTGCTGTGGTGGCAGCTCCACCGCCTGCGCCGCGCCATCGAGGTGGACTGCGACACACGCGTGCTCCGCGGCGGCCGCGACCCTGCGGCGTACTGCGAAACCCTGCTGCACGTCGGGCAGTGCCAGACCTCCCGGTTCGGCCTGGTGCCGGCAATGTCCGGATCCGGTTCCTTCCTGGAACAGAGGATCAGGCTCATGCTCGCGAAACGGAACCAATGGACCGGCGTATCGGCGCTGGTGCTGGTATGTGCCTCGCTGGGAATGACCGCGTTCGCGGCGCAGGTCACGCCGCCGAGTGGCGCGGCGCCCGATATCAAGGATGCGGTCATGCTGCGGCCCGCCGTGCTGGACCGCTATGCGGGCTTCTACAAGGTCAGCGCGATCTCGAAGGTCGCGGTCACCCGCTCCGGCAACGGCCTCGTCATCGCCATCAGCGCGCAGATGGCGGCACCCAAGCCGTTCTATGCGGTGCCGCTGGGCGCGGACCGCTTTTCCATCCAGGGGCAACCCGCGATGGCGCGCTTCGTCATGGACGCCGGCGGCCATGCCCAGCGCATGATCATCGAAATGAACGGCCGCGCGGTGCTGGACACGCGGAGGGTCGATGCCGCCGAAGCGGGGCGCATCGACGCCGCGCTGGCCGAACGCATCCGCGCCGGGCAGCCGTACCCGGGCAGCCAGAAGGCGCTGGAGCTCCTGCTGCGCGATCCCGTCGACGGCGCCGGCATGAGCAAGGACCTGGCAGAGATCCGCCAGGAACAGCGCGCCTCGCGCGAGCAGTATCTCGCCGGGCTCGGACCGGTGCAGTCGTATACCTTCACCGGCATCAACCAGTACGGCGACGACGTGTACGCGGTGAAACACGCCCACGGCACGGAGATCATCAGCCTCGTGGTCGACTCCGACGGTACGCTGGCGAGGGCATTCCGCCACCCCCGCTGATCCGCCGCTTTCACCGGTCGCGAGCCGGGCGCTTCCCACGCCCGGCATCAGCTCCCTGCAGGCCGCACATCCGCGGCCGTCTTCGGACGGCCGCCAGGGCAGCGCTTGCCTGGGCGCTCACCACTGAAGGAGCTACGCCGTGGAAATCCGCACCATCCTGCGCCATGCCATCGTCGCCACGGCGATCAGCACGGTCGCCACCGCCGCCGTCGCCTCGCCGCCGTCGCCCGGCCGCCGCACCGACGACGCCTGGCTACGCCAGGCCCTCATCGCACGCGAAGGCGCACTGAGCCGCGCCTACGACACCTGCAACCTGCACGCACTACGCGCCAGCCTGTTCGCCGGCACTGTCCTCGGGACGCCCGATGGGCGACGCATAGACCCGGTGATCGACGCGCGCGACCGGGTTTGCGGTCGCCTGCATCGGCACGTGACGCCAGGCAGCCTGTCGGTGCGTGGAGTCGGGGACGACAGTGCATGGGTCGATGGGATGCAGCGCTTCTGCGCGCTGGCCGGCGGCTCCTGTTCCACGCGGGGCGAGCGATTTGTCCATCTATGGACGCTGGATCACGGCCAGTGGCGAATGAGCCTGATGCTCGACCTGGGCGTTGCGCGTTGACAGTCTGGCGCCGGTAGCCCCGCACTGCGCCACAGCACACGTTGGGCGAAAGCGCCTCGCGCCGAGCGGCCTTCTTCAGGCCGTTGGGCGAAAAGGAAGACCGCCTGCCTGCTCCAGGCCATGCACGCTGCCCGTGGCACATGCCCGCCACTTCCTTCATGGTGCGTTCTCATTGGCCAGGCGCCTGGCGGCGCGTTCTTCCATCCAGTCATAGAGCACCGGCAGCAGCACCAGCGTGAGCAGCGTGGAGGTGATCAGGCCGCCCACCACCACCGTGGCCAGCGGGCGCTGGGTCTCGGCGCCGACGCCGGTGGAGAGCAGCATCGGCACCAGGCCGAGGATCGCCACGCTGGCGGTCATCAGCACCGGCCGCAGGCGCAGCGCGGTGCCGCGCACCACGGCTTCGCGCACCGAAAGCCCCTTTTCACGCTGCTCGTTGAGGAAGCTCACCAGCACGATGCCGTTGAGCATCGCCACGCCGAACACCGCGATGAAGCCGATCGCCGAGGGCACCGACAGGTACTGCCCGGTGACGGCAAGCGCGACGATGCCGCCGATGGTCGCGAACGGCACGTTGGCCAGGATCAGGCCGGCGTACTTCACCGAGTTGAAGGCGGTGTACAGCAGCACGAAGATGAAGAAGATCGTGGCCGGCACGATCAGCGACAGCCGCTTCAGCGCGCGCTGCTGGTTCTCGAAGGCGCCGCCCCATTCGGCGTAGTAGCCGGCGGGCATGCGCACCTTGGCGTCGATCGCCGCGTTGGCCTCCTTCACGAAGCCGTCGATGTCGCGGCCGCGCACGTCCATCTGGATCACCGCATAACGCTGCAGCTGCTCGCGGCGGATGAACGAATAGCCTTCCGTGTCGCTGACCCTGGCCACCTGCGACAGCTGCACGATGGCGCCGCCCGGCGTGCGGATCGGGATGCGCTCGATCGCCGGCAGCGACGCCTTGTCGGCATCGTCCAGCCGCACCGTCATGTCGAAGCGCCTGATGCCGTCGAGCAGGGTGCCCACCGGTTCGCCGCCGATGCCGTTCTTCACCACCGCCAGCACGTCGTCGGCGTTCAGGCCGTAGCGGGCCAGGGCGTCGCGGTCGACCTGGATGCGGATCTGCGGCTTGCCGATGTTGGCTTCCAGCGCCAGGTCGGCGACGCCGGGCACGGTGGCCAGCACGTCCTTGATCTTCCCGCTGAGGCGATCCAGTTCGCCCAGGTCGTCTCCGTAGAGCTTGAGCGCCAGGGTGGCCCGCACGCCGGAGATCAGTTCCTCGATGCGCATCTGGATCGGCTGCGTATAGCTGACCACCGCCGTCGGCAGGGCAGCGGAGAGCTCCTTCTGCATGGCCGCCTCGATGCTCTCCAGCATCTGCCCGTCGCGCCACTGCTGGCGGGGCTTGAGCGGGGTGTAGACCTCCATGTAGTTGACGTCGGCCGTCTCGCCCTTCTCGGCGCGCCCGATCATCGCCAGCGTGGTGTCGACCTCGGGGAACTTCTTCCTGATCAGCGCCGACACCTGGCGCGAGATGCCGATCGACTCGTCCAGCGAGGCCGAGGGGATCGAGGTGATGCGCCACATGATGGCGCCCTCCTTGAGGTTGGGCATGAACTCCTTGCCCAGGAACGGGAACAGCGCCAGGCTGCCCGCCAGCGCGACGCCGGCGATGATCATCACCAGCCTGCGCCGGGCCAGCGACCACGCCAGCACGCGCGCGTAATTGCGCTTGAGGAACGCGACCAGCCGCGTGTCCCTTTCCGCCCCGGGCTTGAGCACCAGCGCCGCCAGCACCGGGACCAGCGTCAGCGCCAGCAGCAGCGAGCCGGCCATGGCGAAGCTGATGTTGAACGCCATCGGCTTGAACATCTTGCCTTCCAGCCCCTGCAGGCCGAACAGCGGCAGGAACACCACGATGATGATCAGGATCGCGAAGGCGATCGGGTTGGCCACCTCGCGGGCGGCCGCCAGCACCGCGGCGGTGCGGTCCACCGGCTGACCGTGCGCCTTGCGCTCGGCCATGATGCGGAAGGCGTTTTCCACCATCACCACGGCGCCGTCGACCATCATGCCGATGCCGATCGCCAGTCCCGCCAGCGACATCAGGTTGGCCGACAGGCCCGCCTGGCCCATGCCGATGAAGGCGATCAGCATCGCCAGCGGCAGCGCGATCACTACCACCAGCGCGCTGCGCAACTCGCCGAGGAACAGGAACAGGATCACCGCCACCAGGATCGAGCCCTCGACCAGCGCACGCACCGCGGTTTCGACGGCGGCGTTGACCAGCCCGGTACGCTCGTACACCGGCCTGACCTCGACGCCATCGGGCAGGGCGCGCCTGACCGTGTCGAGCCTGGCCTTGACCGCGTCGACCACGTTCCTGGCGTTCTCGCCGATGCGCGCCAGCGCCTGGCCCATCACCACTTCCTTGCCGTCGCGGGTCACCGCGCCGGTGCGTGGCGCGCCCGCCTCGGTCACCGTGGCGACGTCGCGCACGTAGACCGGCGTGCCGTCCTCGGCCTTGAGCACGATGTTGCCGATGTCCCTGGCGTCGGAGACCAGTCCAAGGCCGCGTACCAGGTACTGCTCGCGCCCCACGTCGACGTAGTTGCCGCCGACCTGGGCGTTGTTGGCCTGCAGCGCCCCGATCACGTCCTTGAAGCCCAGCTGGTGCGCGATCAGCTTCATCGGGTCGATGCGCACCTGGTACTGCTTTTCCTGCCCGCCCCACGAGGTGACGTCATCGACGCCGGGGGCGGTGCGCAGGATCAGGCGCACCGTCCAGTCCTGCAGCGTGCGCAGGTCCATGTCGCCCGGTGCGTTCCTGAGCGCATCGTCGGCGCGCTCGACCGTGTACCAGAACACCTGGCCGAGGCCGGAGGTATTCGGGCCCATCTCCGGCTTGCCATAGCCGGCAGGGAGGCGGTCGCCCACCTGTTGCAGCCGCTCGTTGACCAGCTGGCGGGCGAAGTAGATGTCCATGCCGTCGGCGAAATACACCGCCACGTACGACAGGCCGAACAGGCTCACCGAGCGGATCTCCTGCACCTCGGGCAGGCCGGCCAGGGCCGACTCGACCGGCGTGGTGAGCAACTGCTCCACGTCCTCGGCGGCCAGGCCCGGGGCTTCGGTGTAGACGTTCACCTGCACCGGCGTGACGTCGGGGAAGGCGTCGACCGGCAACTGGCGCACGGCCTGATAGCCGAGCACGCCGACCACGGCGAACACGATCAGCACCAGCACCTTGTAGCGGAGGGAGAGCTCAACCAGTCGTTCCAGCATCACTCTTCTCCCAGCTGCGCGCGGAGCAGGCGCGCCTTGAGCACGAAAGCACCCTTGCGCACGTAGGGTGTACCCGGCTTCAGGCCCTGCTTGATGACGGTCCAGCCACCGTGGGTTTCACCGGTGACCACCGGGGCGGCCTCGAACGGACTCGTGCCATGGGCGACGAATACGGTGGGCTGGTTCTGCAGCAACACGACCGCGTCGGCTGGCACCGCCACGGATTCGTCCTCGCCGCCGACCGCGATGTACGCCTCGACCAGCTCGCCGGGGTGCAGGAGGTCCTGGCGGTTGTCCACCTCGATCCGTACCGGCACCGTGCGGGTGCGCTCGCTGGCCTGATGCGAGCGCTGGATGACCGCGCCAGGCAGCTCGGTGCCGTGGGCGATCACGCGGACGCGATCGCCCGGCTTGACCCGCGCGGCCCCGGCGGGGGTCATCTGCGCCTCGACCCAGACCGAGTTCTCCTGGACCAGGGTGAACAGCGTCCGTCCTGCGGCGACGCGCTCGCCGACCAGGAAGTCGTCCGTCGTGATGCGGCCCTCGGAAGGAGCGAGCAGGTCGTAGCTGCCGTCGGCCCGGGCCGAGCCCGCCTTCAGCAGGTTCCGGATCTGGCCTTCGGACAGGCCGTAGGCGCGCAACTTCGCGTTGGCCTGGTCGCGTGCCACCCTTGCCTCGTTGTAGCGGCGGGCGGATACGGCCTGCGGCCCCAGCGCCGCGATCCGGCGCCAATCCTGCTCGGCGACGATCAGTTCGCCCTGGGTGCCGGCGACATCGACGCTGGACAGTTCCACCAACGGGTCACCCGCTTTCACCACGTCGCCCAGGCGGGCCTTGCGCTTGAGTACCTGCGACGCCACCCGGGGGGAGACGAGCACGGTGGAGTAGGCATCCGCCTCGACCTCGCCCGGCGCCTTCAGTTCGTCGGCAAGCGTTCGCGTCGCGGCCTTGTCGACGATGATGCCGGCTTCCTTGACGGCGCCGGCATCCAGCGCGAGGGGGTTGCCGGCCGGGGCATGCTGGGCCAGCGCACCCGCGCAGGCGAGCGTGAGCGAAAGAGCGAGCAGGGGGCGGCAAAGGAGAAGGTCATTCATCGGTTCGCGTCCTGGGTGCGCCCGGCAAGCCAGTCGTTCAGACGGCCTGCCGCAGTGAGGTAGTCGAACCAGGCCTGCCAGGCCTGGCCTTCGAGTTCGAGGCCGGACAGCGCGGTGTCCAGGCTCTGCTTGAGCTGCACGAGGTAATCGGAGGTGCCGATTTCGCCAGCCCGCCACAGCTTTTCGAGCAGGGCCACGCGATCCTCGAAGGCCGCCGCGCGGCTGCCCCGGAACGCCTCGTCGGCATGGCGCAGCGCGCGATAGCGCTCGGAGAACCCGGCCAGCCGCGCGTCGAGTGACTGGCGCCGCGACTGCAACCTGGCCGCCGCCGCATCGACATCGGCGATGGCCGCGTCAACCTCGGCGCGGCCGTTGTTGAGCACGGGCAGCGGGATCGACACGCTCATCCCGATGACGCGATCCGTCCGCGGGCCGCTGCGCACCTGCCCGCCGGTGAAGCTGATCGTGGGATCGGGAACGCGAGCGCGGCGGGCAACCTGCACGCCGGCTTCGGCGCTCGCAAGCTCGGACCGTGCCTGCACCATGTCGGGCAGATCGCCGGTCGCCCTCGGCGTGATGACGTCGATCGCCGGAGGCAGCCCGGACGGGAGCGGAGGAGGGGCTGGCGCGACGCGCCCCTCGATGGCGAGCAAGGCCGCTTGCGCCGCGGCAGCCTGGCTTTGCAGCGTTGCCTGCTGCACCTGGGCCTCGCCCAGGGCGAGAGCCGCAAGATCCCGTTCAGGGCTGCCGATGTCTCCGACCTTCAGGCGTTCCGCGGCCAGCGCGTCGAAGCGTCGCATCAGCGCCACCCGGCGCTGTCCAAGCCCGGACTGACGCCCGGCAAGGGCGGCGACCGCCCATGCCTTGAGCCATCGTGCCGCCAGATCGCGGCGCTGCACGTCGTAGGCGGCCTCGCTGGCGCGCAGCTCGGCCTGGCCCTGATCCGCCCGGGCGCGCCGCTTTCTCCCCAGATCCAGCGGCAGGCTGATCCCTGTCGTTCGCCGGTCGACGTCGGCGTTTTCCGCGTCCAACGCCAGCGACGGGTTGTACAGCGGCTGCGCCGCGGCCCGCGCCCGGGCACGAGCGGCCTCAAGCTCCGCGCGGGCGGCCTGGATATCCGGACTGCTGTTCCAGAGGCGCCTTACGGCTTCCGCCAGAGCCGGGGGCGCGAGAGGAGACGGGCGTGTCGAGGGAGCGAGCGCATCGCGTCCCTCGAACTGGGGTGTTGCCGCACAGGCGGCAGCGAACAGCAAGCAGACGGCGCCGAGGGGCACCGAACGAAACGCGGACATGCGGGATTCTCCTGAAGGCAGACACAGGCGCCCGGCCGTGATTCACGGCGAGGCGCAATGGCGGTTGCTTTCAGGCGATGGGTGGGCGATGGAGCGTGCCGGGCAGTGTCGGCGGCCGCGAAGCGGTCAGCAGCGGCGGCACGAAACGCGGGACGACAAGCGGCAAGGCATGATTCGCCACCGTCGGGAGGGCGATGCTGTGCACGCAGGTGCAGTGGCATTCCGAACCCTCGCCCAACAGGCACGCATCGTCGCCGGAGGCGAGCGAGGGGCCCTCGGCGGCAAGGGTCATGGCAGTCGACGCGCTTGCAGAAGCCGACGGTGTCCACTGGTACCTGGCGCCGTCCGCGAGGCAGATCGTCCCCGTGACCAGCTTGAGCAGCAGCACGACGAACACCAGCAACCAGAGGCCGCGATGACGCCGAAGCTTGCCCAGCTGGATAGAGGATGAGGGAGGCATTCGCGAAATACTACGAAAGCCGCCGAGCGTTAGACAATTACGTGAGCCGATCCTTGATGTCCGCCTGGTGTCTATGGCGTGGGAGGCTGCACCATGATTGCGCATAATGTATATTATGTAAAATTAGAAATTACCCATAGATCCCTATGTGATGTGCTGGATGTGATGTGCTGGCCTGCTTCGGTCCCTAAAATGGACCGATTGTGTCGACCCGCTGCATCGCTGCTGGCGGATCGCCGGCGGCAAGAGACCTCGTCGCCGGCGCTGCCTGGTTCAGTCCGCCTGCATCAGCCAGCCTGCAGCCGTTGCACGATGGCCAGCGACTGCTTGACGTGGTCTTCTGGATGCAGGTGGTCGGTTTCCGAGGACAGCGTGGCGATGATCCTGCCGTCGCGGCCGATCACGAAGGTGGTTCGCGGGATGAAACCGTGGTCGATCGCCACGCCCCGCACGTCGGTCGCGCCGGCCACCGCCGCGTGCAGTTTGAGGCCATAGGAAGCGGCGATCTTGCCATGGGCGTCGGATGCGACCGGGAACTTGCCTGCGCAATAGTTCGGATCGGACGAGAACGTGTTGAGCCGCTGGAGGCTGTCGGCCGACACGCCGATGATGGTGGCGCCGGCAGCGTCGAATTTCGCCTTCTGCGCGGCGAAGGTATGCGCCTCGATGTCGCAGCCGCCGGTATAGGCAGCCGGGTAGAAGTAGACCACGACCGGTCCCTTCTTGAGGGCATCTTTCAACGAGAAGGTGAAGTCCTTGCCGGCAAGGCTGGCCTCGGCGGTGAAGTCAGGTGCCTTGGCCCCCTGCTCCAGCGCGGCGAATGATGGCGTAGCCAGCACCGACGCCACCGCGAATGCTCCCGCCACCACCAGACCCACGCGATGCTTTTTCATTCCGGCGCCCTCTTTCGAAATTGAGAGATGACATGCACGTCGCCATGAAACCGCTGGCCGGCGGCGTGTGCGTCCGCCGGCAGGGTTCCACGCGTCCATGCATGATCGTACAACCAAGCGGGCCGGACCGGCGCGACACCATCAGATCAGAGTCGCCTCAACAGGTGCGGCCACCCGTAATGACGGCGCGGCGAGGAGCCGCAGCCCCTCGCCGCCCTGGTCACCGTACGGCCGAGGCCGCCGGGACGATCAGTTCGACTCGGTGAACTGGATGTAGGGCGAGCTTCCGCCCACGGCGCTGCACGGACCGAGGTTCAGGTTGTTGGTCTCGCCGGTCGTGCCGTCGTTGGCCAGGCAGGCCGGGGCGTTCGTGCTGCCATCGTTCACCTGCAGGTTCACCGTGATCGACGAGCCGCTGTTGAACGTGGCCGCCGAGCCGCCGCCATTGCCGACGACGTTGAACTCGGACTGGTTCCACACGTAGGCGGCGCCCAGCGTGCCGTCGCTCTCGCTCACCGCATAGGCGTCGTTGCCGTTGGTGAACGTCACCGTATCGTTGCCGTTTGCCGATACCGAGCCGGCCAGCTTCAGGTTCGCCAGCTGGCTGGCGGGCACGGTGACGGTGTTCACGGCATTGCTGTTCTTGTAGCAACCGTTGTACGAACGGGTCTTGTAGGAAGTCCATCCGCCGCTGCGCGGGCAACGGGAATGCGACGGGATGAACATCCAGTTCTGGATGAACACCTGCGCCACGCCGCCCACATAGCTCGAGGAGTAGATGAACTGCTCCCAGACCTGGCAACTGGAATAACCGTAGCTGGCGCAGGCAGGCGACGAATTGCCCAGGTTGGTGTTCAGCTGCAGCGTATAGCTGTTGCTGGTGCTGCCGTCGGTTTCGCTGCTCACCCCGGTCACGACCGGGAAGCTGCCGGTGGCCGAGCTGGTCAGGTTGGCCGTGCTGGCGGCGTAGTCGTTGCCATTGCCGACGGTTTCCGCCGTGTCGGACTTCACGTGGGGGTTCGAGCGATAGTAGGTCACGCCGCAGGAGGCTTTTTCCCAGATCACGCTGGGAAATGCAGCGTGGAAGCAGCCCTCCGTGGGCGGCGCCATATGTCGCATGGTCTCGTGCCAGCTCTTCAGCGCCTGCGCGTGCGCGGCGGCGGCGATGTCGACCGTCGATGCGGCGGCAGGCAGGAACGAGGCTACGCCGAGAAGACCGGCCACCGACACGACCCCGGCCATGAAACGGATACCGATAATGTTCTTGGACTGCATTACACCCTCCCAGGCAATGAAGTAATCGAAGGCAATCGGAAACCCGGGGCGCCGCGCCTTTCGCGCGCACGAATACCTCGCAATCGCGATGGCTCTTGAGCGCATTCCGGATCCTTCTCCCATCCGCGGCTGGAACACGTGCCCGGACCCTTCCCCCAAAAGGATCCCCCCGCCGCGGATGGGCGGAGCGTAGCGCCAGTATTCGACGGAAATAAAGCACTTTGCGGATTCGATTTTTCCTGCGGAATCAAGATGGAAAATACGCATGCCGGAACGGCATGCGCCATGCGGGAAAGTCCATCTTGAACGCCTGGCCTCGGCTATTTCTTTCGATGCTCACCCGCTATTCCCGAGCCGCGCCCGAACCCGGTGTAAACCGCCGTCGTCGACCAGCGGCACGTGCAGCGCGCCGCCTGCGCTTTCCAGCGGCTCGTCGTCCAGGGAGGCGACGGCGATGCCGTGCTGCAGGCCGTGCGGGTTGTCCACCCGGATGTCGTAGCGCGTGACCATGCCGCCGGGGGCCCGGCGTTGGTAGCGAACGTCGAAGCCGGACCAGGCGGCGGGCAGGCATGGCGACAATTGCAGCCGGTCGCCCTGCAGGCGGAAGCCGAGGATGGCCTCCAGGCCCGCGCGGTACAGCCAGCCGGCCGAGCCGGTGTACCAGGTCCAGCCGCCGCAACCGGTCCACGGCTCGACCGAATAGACGTCCGCGCAGGCCACGTAGGGTTCCACGCGGTAGCGTTCGATGGCTGTTTCGCTGTCTGCATGGCGAATGGGGTTGAGCAGGTCGAACAGTTCGCCGGCATGGTCGCCCTGCCCCAGCCCGGCATGGGCGAACACCGACCAGATGGCGCCATGCGTGTATTGCCCGCCGTTCTCGCGGATGCCGGGCGGATAGCCCTTGATGTAGCCGGGATTCTCGCCGCCATGGTCGAACGGCGGCGCGAGCAGCGGCGCGACGCCGGGCTCGTGCAGCAACAGATGCTTCCGCACGGCCCGCATCGCGGCTTCCGCATGGATACGGTCGGACGCCCCGGCGAGCACGCTCCAGGATTGCGCGATGGCGTCGATGCGGCATTCCTCGTTCTCGCGCGAACCCAGCGGCGCGCCGTCGTCGTAGTAGCCGCGGCGGTACCAGTCGCCGTCCCAGCCGGCCTCGCCGTCCATCGTGCGGCGCAGCCGGTCGGCGTGCCGGCGCCAGCGTGCGGCGCGTTCGCCGTCGCCGCGCGCCTCGGCCAGCGGCGCGAAGGCATCGACGGTGGCGATCAGGAACCAGGCCAGCCAGGCGCTTTCGCCGCGCCCCTGCGCGCCCACCTCGTTCATGCCGTCGTTCCAGTCGCCGGTGCCCATCAAGGGCAATCCGTGCGCGCCGGTGGCGAGGCTGGAATCGATGGCGCGCGCGGCGTGTTCGTACACGCTGGCCGACTCGCCGGAAGCCTGCGGCAGGTAGAAGGCATCGGTGGCGCCCGGCGGCACCGGGTCGCCGCGCAGGAACGGCAGCGCCTCGCCCAGCACGGCGGCGTCGCCGGTCGTTTCCACGTAGTGCGCGGCGACGAACGGCAGCCACAGGCGATCGTCGCTGATGCGCGTGCGGATGCCCTTGCCCGACGGCGGCAGCCACCAGTGCTGCACGTCGCCTTCGGGGAACTGGCGGCCGGCGGCACGCAGCAGGTGGCCGCGCGCCACGTCGGGACGGCTGGCGCACAGCGCCATCACGTCCTGCAACTGGTCGCGGAAGCCGTAGGCGCCGCTGGCCTGGTAGTACGCGGTGCGCGCCCACAGGCGGCAGGCCAGCACCTGGTACGGCAGCCAGTCGTTGAGCAGGATGTCCATGGCGCGGTCGGGCGTGCGCACCTGCACGGTGTCGAGCAGGGTGTTCCACTGCGCCTGCAACCCGGCCAGCGCGGCGTCGATGCCTGCCGCGCGGTGCTTGCGCACCAGCGCGCGTGCCGCGTCGCGCGACTCGGCGTCGCCCAGCATGAACAGCAACTCGACCTGCCCGCCGGGCGGCAGTTCCAGCGGCACCTGCAGGGCGCCGCAGGGATCGAGCCCTGCGCCGGTGCGGCCGGACAGCGCGCGATGTTCCAGCAGCGCCGCGGGCCGTTGCACCGTGCCGTGGCGGCCGAGGAATTCGAGCCGGTCGCCGGTGCAGGCCGACATCCGCTCGCCCAGGTCGACGAAGGCCACGCGTCCGCCGAATTCCTCGCGCCAGGCGTTGCGCGCGAACAGCGCGCCGGTGGCCGCGTCGCGTTCGGTCGCCACGAAGGGAGCGCTGGCGACGCCGTTCGCGCCCAGCATCCATTCCACGTAGCCGGTAACCGTCAGCCGCCGCGGATGCGCCGAGCGGTTGCGCAGGCGCAGCCGGGAAAGCTTCACCGTGTCGTCCACCGGCACGCATTGCAGCAGTTCCACGTCGATCTCCTGCGCGCCGTGCTCGAAGCGGCTCCAGCCCTTGCCGTGGGTGGCGCGGTAATGCGCCGAAGGCACGCGGATCGGCGCGGCGGTGGCGCTCCACAACAGGTCGCGGTCCTCGTCGTGCAGGTACAGCGCCTCGTGCGGCATGTCGCAGACGGGATCGTTGGGCCAGGGCGTCAGCGCGTTCTGCTGGCTGTTCTGCGACCACGCGTAGCCGCCGCCCTCGGCCGAGACCAGGCAGCCGAAGCGCGGGTTGGCCAGCACGTTGATCCACGGCACCGGCGTGCAGCGTTCGCCCGCCAGTTCGACCTGGTAGCTGCGCCCGCCGTCCACGAAACCGCCCAGGCCGTTGTCGAACTCGCGCACCGGCACGGCGGGGATCGGCGACGTGCGCGTGGGCGCGGGCGGAACGGGGGCGCGATGCGCCGTGGCGCATGTCACCGGCATGGACCCGCGCAACGGTTCCGGCCAGGGCGCGGCGGCATCCAGCTCGATCCGCGCGACGGTGCGCAGGCCATTGCGCAGCGCCGGCTGCAGTGTCCCGTCGTCCAGCGCGAAGCATTGCGCGCGGGCGAGTTCCTTCGCTTCCAGATGCCCCGCCTGGGCCTTCGCCATGGACTGCAGCGCATCGTGCAGGGCGCCGCCCGTACCGTCGAGCAGCACCACGTCGATGCCCAGCTGCACCGCTTGCCAGTAGCGCTGGGCCAGCAGCCATTCGCGCGCGCATTCCAGCCCGGCTGCATTCGCCAGGCGCAGCAGCACGATGGGGCGGTCGCCGGAGATGCCGGCGCTCCACAACACCGGCGCGCCCCCCTGCCCCTGCGCCAGCACATCGGCAGGCGCGCGCCAGGCGGCCTCCGCATGGAGCAGTGGGCCGGCCAGGGCGTCGAAGCGCGCGGCCCGGGCTTCGTCGATGCCCAACGCACGTCGGCGCGCCGCTGCACGGGCCTCGCCGCTGCGCAGCGTCCCGTCGACAGCATCGGGCGCGCACAGCGAACGCAGCGATGCCAGCACGCCTTCGCGACTGTCGGCCAGCACAGTCCAGAAGCAGGCGGTCATGCGGGCGCCAGGGGCCAGCGTGGCGCGATGGCGCAGGCTGAAGACCGGATCGAGCACGCAGCCGGTGCGGTTGGACAGCCCGACGCCTGGCCGCATCGCATGCGCGTCATGTAGTGTGTGGCCACGGCCGAGGAAGTACATGCGGTCGGTCTCGTGCGCCTCGGCGCCCGCCGTGCCATCGCCGAGGCGCAGCGCGTGCGCGGCCCAGATGCGCGGCTCCCCCGGCGAGCGCGGGCGGCGCGTGGCGAGCAGCGCGCCGGCGTCTTCCAGCCACTCCGTCTGCACGAACATCTTGGAGAACGCCGGGTGTGCGGCGTCCGCGCCGGCCGGGCCCAGCACCAGTTCGGCATACGACGTCAGCGACAGCTCGCGCGGCCGGTCGCCGTGGTTGACCAGGACGACGCGGCGCAGTTCCGCGTCGCGTTCGCCGTCCAGCGCCACCTCCAGCACGCTTTCCAGCGCGCCGTGGCGGCGCACGATGCGTACGCGGGCCGCCTCGAAATCCACCGCGAACTCCCGCGCCTCGCCACCCAGCGGCTGGGGCGCGGTGGACCAGGACTCCCCGCTGGCCTCGTCGCGCAGCAGGACGTAGCTGCCCCAGGCGTCGCCGACCGGATCCTCGTGCCAGCGCGTCACCGCCTGTCCGCGCCACAGGCTGCCGCCCGTGCCGGACGCGCCGACGAAGCTGGCAAGGCGGCCGTTGGAAAGCCACAGGACGGGATGCGCGATGCGGGGGCTGGACATGGACGGGCACGGCTCCTTCGCACGGCCAGGCGCGGCCGTGCATGCACGGGGGACGCCTCGAGCGTAGGGTCCGCTGCCGGAGTGCCACGTGAAATCGACGGCCACGCCGCTTCTACACGCGGTCGATGCAGCCGTCGCGGCATGCTGCGCCCAGCGCCCTGTCCCCCAGCCACGCATGCCCGAGGAATACGCCACGCCATCCGCCGCCGAGGTTTCCCGCCCCGTCCAGGCGTGGCTGGCGCTGGACGACGATCGACTGCTCGAACGCATGCAGCAGGCCGCATGCGACTACTTCATGCAGATGGGCAACCCGCGCAACGGCCTGGTGGCCGATACCACGCGCGAAGGATCGCCTTCGAGCATCGCGGTGACGGGCTTCGCGCTGTCGTGCTATCCGATCGCGGTGGAACACGGCTGGATGACGCGCGCCGAAGCGTTGCACCGCAGCCTGGCGGCGCTGCGCTTCTTCCATGGCAGCGACCAGGGCGGCGGCCAGAGCGCCACCGGCTACAAGGGCTTCTATTACCACTTCCTCGACATGCACAGCGGCGGCCGCGTGTGGTCCTGCGAGCTGTCGATGATCGACACCGCCCTGCTCCTCGCCGGCATGCTGCTGGCGCGCGAGTACTTCGATGCGGACGTGGCCGGCGAACGCGAGCTGCGCGAGCTGGCCGACGCGCTGTACCTGCGGGTGGACTGGTGCTGGGCGCAGGGCGGCGAGGCCACGCTGCGGCAGGGCTGGAAGCCGGAATGCGGTTTCCTGCATTACGGCTGGGACGGCTACAACGAAGCCATCGTGCTGTACGCGCTGGCCGCCGGCTCGCCCGGCCATCCCGTCACCGACGCGTGCTATCGCGCGTGGACGCTCACCTACCAGTGGGAAAACCTGTACGGTCACGACCTCCTCTATGCGGGACCGATGTTCGTGCACCACTACTCGCATGCCTGGATCGACTTCCGCGGCATCCGCGACCGCTTCATGCGCGAGAAGCGCTGCGACTATTTCGAAAACAGCCGCCGCGCCACCCTGGTGCAGCGCGAGTACGCGCGGCGCAACCCGCACGGCTTCGCCGGCTACGGTGAATCGTGCTGGGGACTGTCGGCCTGCGACGGCCCCGCGGGCGGACGGCTCGATCCCGTCACCGGCGAGCCGCGCCGCCTGTTCGGATATGCCGCGCGCGGGGTGCCCTACGGTCCGGACGACGGCAGCGTGTCGGCGCCCGCGGTGCTGGCCTCGCTGCCGTTCGCGCCGGCGCTGTCGCTGGGCTCGCTGCGCCACATGCTGGCGCATTATCCCGAGACCCTGCGCGAAGGGCGTCTCGCCGCCAGTTTCAATCCCTCGCTCGCGGACGCCGGGGGCCGGCCCTGGGTGTCCGACGGCCATTACGGGCTGGACCAGGGCATCGTGGCGATGATGATCGAGAACCACCGCAGCGGCCTGCCCTGGCGCCTGATGCGGCGCAGCCCGTGGCTGGTGCGCGGGCTGTTGCGCGCGGGTTTCCGTGGCGGCTGGCTGGACGAGGCCACGGACGGGACGGACCCATGACGACGTCCCCTGCCGCCCCTTCCCTGCCGCAGGACGCGACCGAATGCCGCCGCATCGGGCACCTGCATCCGTGCGACTGGCGCAATCCGGCGCCGGCCGCGCGCTACCACCTGGTGGTGGTCGGCGCCGGCCCCGCCGGGCTGGCGGCGGCCCGGCTCGCCGCGGCGGCTGGCGCACGGGTGGCGCTGGTGGAGCGCGCATGGATCGGCGGCACCAGCCTGAACACCGGATGCGTGCCGTCCAAGGCGCTGATCCGCACCGCCCGGCTGTACGCGGACCTGCGCGACGCCGCGCACTACGGCGCCCGCGTGCCCGACGCGGCGCCGCCCGACTTCGCCCGCGCGATGGAACGCGTGCGGCACCTCCGTGCCCGCCTTGCCGTCGACGACAGCGCGCAGCGGCTGGTGGCCGCCGGCGTGGACCTGTTCTTCGGCGAGGCGCGCTTCGCCGGGACCGATCGGGTGCGCGTCGACGAAACGCCGCTGCACTTCGACAAGGCGCTGATCGCCACCGGGGCGCGCCCGGACATTCCCGCCATTCCCGGCCTGGCCGAAGCGGGCTACCTCACCCACGAGAACGTGTTCGACCTGGCCGCGCTGCCGCCACGCCTGCTGGTGATCGGCGGCGGGCCGCTGGGCTGCGAGCTGGCGCAGGCGTTCTGCCGGCTGGGCGCGAAGACCACCCTGGTGCAGGACCGGCCGCTGTTCCTGCCGCGCGAGGAACGCGACGCCGCGCAGCTGCTTTCCGACGCGCTGGCCCGCGACGGCATCGCCATCCGCCTCAACACCCTGGTCACCGCGGTGCGCGGCAAGGACGGGGCGCGGCAGGTGGAGATGGTCAGCGACAACTACCGCAGCGTCGTCGAGGTGGACGCCATCCTCACCGGCATCGGCCATGTCTCCAACATGGAAGGGCTCGACCTGGACCGGGCAGAGGTGGCCTGCAGCCAGGCCTCCGGCGTGCTGGTGGACGATTTCCTGCGCACCAGCAATCCGCGCATCTATGCCGCCGGCGACGTGTGCCTGGAGCACAAGTACGCGCACGCCGCCGTGGCCTCGGCGCGGCTCGCCGTCCGCAACGCGCTGTTCCGCGGACGCGAGCGCTACAGCCGGCTGGTGATCCCGTGGTGCACCTTCACCGACCCGGAGATCGCGCATGTCGGCCTGTACGTGCGCGAGGCCAACCGCCGCGGCATCCCGGTGAAGACCTATACCGTGCCCATGCACGAGATCGACCGCGCGGTGACCGACGGCGAACAGGACGGCTTCGCCAAGATCCACGTGCAGGGGCGCGGCGACCGCATCCTCGGCGCCACCGTGGTGGCCCGCCATGCCGGCGAGATGATCAACGGCATCACCCTGGCGATGGAGGCGGGGCTGGGCCTGGGCGGGCTGGAGCGGGTGATCCACGCCTACCCCACCCAGGCCGAGGCGATCCGTGCCGCGGCCGACGCCCATCGCCGCTCGCGCCTCACCGCGCGGATGCGGGCGCGGCTGGCGCGCTGGCTGGACGACGAGCGGCTGCGCTGACTAGCCCGGCGCGCCCGGTACCGGGCCTCCGGCCTCGACGTTGTCCAGGAACGTCGCCGCCGGCACGAAGAACAGCGAGCCGGTGACCGCGCGGCTGTAGTCCAGCAGCCGGTCGTAATTGCCCGGCGGCCGGCCGACGAACATGTTGACGAGCATCTGCTCCATCCGCTGCGGCGAGCGGGCGTAGCCGATGAAGTAGGTTCCGAACTCGCCCTTGCCGGCATCGCCGAACGGCATGTTGTCCCGCAGTATGTCCAGTTCCTCGCCGTCCTCCACGACGGTGGTGAGGGCATTGTGCGCGTAGGCGGGCTTCGCCGCGTCGTCCAGTTCGATGTTGGTGGACTTGGTCCGGCCGATGATCCGTTCCTGCACCTCGACCGGCAGCGCGTTCCAGCCGCGCAGGTCGTGCAGGTACTTCTGCACCATCACGTAGCTGCCGCCGGCGAATGCGGGATCCTCCGCGCCGACGATCGTGGCGTCCACCGCGTCCTGGTCGACCGGGTTCTCGGTGCCGTCGACGAAGCCGATCAGGGCGCGCGAATCGAAATACCGGAAGCCGTGCACTTCGTCGGTCGTGGCGACGGCATCGCCGAGCCCGGCCACGATGTGCCTCGCCAGCTCGAAGCACAGGTCCATCTGCGTGGCGCGGATGTGGAACAGGAGGTCGCCTGGCGTGGAGACGGCATGGTGGTGTCCCCGGACTTCGCGGAACGGATGCAGGTCCTTCGGGCGCGGCTGCCCGAAGAGGCGGTCCCAGGCATCCGAGCCGAAGGCCATCACGCAGGACAGCCGCCCCTCGGGCGCGCGGACCCCGACCGCGCGGAGCAGGCCGGCGAGGCCGCCGCACATCGCGCGGGCGGTGGCGCAGTTCTCCGCGCCCGGCTTCAGGGTCACGACGAGGAAGATCGCGGCTTGCGTATGCTTGGCCGTGACCGGCTGGGATGCGACGGGGGGCACACAGGCTCCTTGGGTTCTGGCTGGATGCTATGCCCGCGCGATGGCCGGGCGGTCGTGTACCGTTTCGACGGACGGGCGCCGGTTCCCCCGGCCCGGCTCACCGGCTGCCCTGCTGCGCCTGCAGGCGTCCCGGATGGCTGTACACCACGTACCGGCCGGGACGCACGAAGCCGGCCAGGGTGAGGTTGCCGGCGCGGGCCAGTTCCACCGCGAGAGCCGTCGGCGCGGAGATCGCCGCCAGCAATCCGATGCCGAGCCGGGCCGCCTTGGTGACCATCTCATAGCTGGCGCGGCTGGTGGCCAGCACGAAGCCGCCGCGCAGGTCGACGCCCTCGCGGCACAGCGCGCCGAGCAGCTTGTCCAGCGCATTGTGTCGACCCACGTCCTCGCGCACGCGCAGGATCTCCCCATCGGGCGAGGCCCAGGCCGCGGCATGCACCGCGCCGGTGCTGCCGTTGAGCGGCTGCCGCTGCGCCAGCGCGGCGAGCGCCCGTCCCAGCGCGTCGCGTCCCAGCATGGGGCCGTCCGGCACCGGTGGCATCGGACGCAGCACGTCCTCCAGCCGGCGGCTGCCGCACAGGCCGCAGCCGCTGCGCCCGGGCAGCAGGCGCGCCGGTCCGGCATCCACGAGCGCGGTCCCGCCAGTGTCGATGTCGACCACGTGGCCTTCCAGCAGTTCGCGCACCGCCACGCCACGGATGGCGCCGGCGTCGGAGACCAGGCCCTCGCTCAGCGAAAAGCCCCAGGCGAAATCTTCCAGGTCGGCCGGCGTGGCCATCATCACGGCGAAGTTCTCGCCGTCGTAGCGCAACTCGACGGGCGCCTCCTCGACCAGCCAGTCGTCGCCGTGCTGCACCGTGCCGGCCTCATGGACGGTGACGGCCCGACGCGCCAGGCCGGGATTCGGCATGGCGCGGGGTTCGCTGCCGGAACCGGGATCGGAAAGCTTCGGGAACGTGCGCATGAACCGGGGCAACCATGATCGACGTGTTCGATCATAGACCCGCCTTCGCGCGCGGACCAATCCACCGGACCGCCACCTGCCCGTCATTCCGCCGCAGGCCCACTGCTGTCCGGAGAAAATCATGTGAACAGCCTTGGTTGGATCGCCTCCAAGGTTCGCTGGCGCTCCCGTCGTCGTCGATCCATGGCGTCGTCGCTATCCGGGCGTTGGAACAGGCCAGCATGCAACCGGTTAAGCACACGCAGCATCGAGATGCCTGTGGTGTGGGCCTGCCGATACAAAGCCACCAACAGATAGGCGATCAGTGCGCACAGGATCTGGATGCGCACGGCGTTCTCGCTGCGGCCGTAGAAGGTCTTGATCTTGAGGTTCTGCTTGATCCACTTGAAGAACAGTTCGATCTGCCAGCGTGTCTTGTAGCCGGCGGCGATGTCCGCCGCCGGGCGTGTCAGGTCGTTGGTGATCAGGACCAACGGGGTCGGTTTGTCGGGCCGATCCACGGTGATGCGCCGTACCGGGGCGGTGTAGCGATGACCGCGTCCACCGCGTGGACTGGGATTGCTGAAGCGCACCACCGCGTCGTCCAGGATCGTGGTGCGATCCGCCTCGGGGATCGCCCGCGCTTCGACCCGCGCGACCCGGGCATTGCGCTTGAGGCGGGTGATAAAGAACGCCTGATGGGCGTCGAACCGTGCCCACCAGGCGTAGTCGCAATAGCCCTTGTCGAAGACATAGGTCTCGCCACGCCGCAGCGGCATCCGCGCCCCTTGGGTCACGTCGTTGACGTTGGCCGCGGTGATTTCCTGCATGACCGGCGTGCCGGTGCCGTGGTCGTACAGCACGTGCAGCTTCAAGCCTTGGGTGTGGCGCGTACGCTGCGACTGCGTCCACGCGTCGTAGCCGCGGCCCTTGAGGGTAAGCGACGTCGAATCCAGCAACAACAGCCCGGCCTGCATCGAGCGACGCACCGTACGGTGGGCCGTCGCCATCAGGCGCGAAGCCAGTTCCTCGAACACGATCGGCATGCGGTGCGCGCAGGCATCGGCCAGCGTGCTGCGGCGGATCGGGCCGGTGCCCAGGTGATAGTGCTGGGTCGGATGCGCGTTGTAGGCCGTCTCCAGCTCGCGCAACGAACGGCTGCCGCTCAGATGGCCGAAGACCTGTGCTGTCAGCAGCTCCAGACAGCCGAAACCCTTGGTGTACTTGTCCGCACCGTGGCGCTCGATGATGGCTTGGAACGTGCCCCGCGGCACCTGCTGCATGAGCTGCTGGAATCGGCTTATCCTGAACATGTTGCGGTGTCTGGAAGTTGAGTTGGCGCTCAGGGGTTTAACCCCAAACTCCAGACACCGCAACGCCCCCCGACTCTCAGGCGAAAAGTTCTCCGGACAGTAGTGGCCGCAGGCCGGGATGACGGTGACGCGGTTGCAGCCGCCATTGGGGCATAATCGAACCCGTACGGCACCTCGAGGTGAAGCCATGAGCGACGACCGCAAGCCCAGGATCGAGCCCTACACCGCGCCTGCCGGCGGCTGGGGCTCGGTGAAGTCGGTGGCGGAGATCCTGAAGCGCGAGAAGGTGCCGATTCCCTCCACCGTGAAGGAGCTGTGGCGGCAGAACAAGCCGCGCGGCTTCACCTGCGTCTCCTGCGCCTGGCCGCAACCCGGCAAGCCGCTGATGTTCGAGTTCTGCGAGAACGGCGCCAAGGCCAGCGCGTGGGAGCTGACCAGCCTGCGCACCACGCCCGAGTTCTTCGCGCAGCACACGGTGAGCGAGCTGCGCGGCTGGAGCGACTACGAGCTCGAGCAGAACGGCCGGCTCACGCATCCCCTGCGCTACGACCGCGCCAGCGACAGGTACGTGCCGGTGGCGTGGGAGGAAGCCTTCCGCGACATCGGCGCGGAGCTGAAGAAACTCGACCCGAAGTCGGTGGTGTTCTATGCCTCCGGCCGCGCCTCGCTGGAAACCAGCTACCTCTACGCGCTGTTCGCCCGCCTGTACGGAAACAACAACCTGCCGGACAGCTCCAACATGTGCCACGAGGCCACCGGCGTGGCGCTGCGGCAATGCATCGGCACCGCGGTGGGCACCGTGGTGCTGGACGATTTCGAGAAGACCGACGGCATCTTCTTCTTCGGCCAGAACGCCGGCGTCAACAGCCCGCGCATGATGCACGACCTGCAGAAGGCCGCGCAGCGCGGCGTGCCGATCATCGTGTTCAACCCGGTGCGCGAGCGCGGGCTGGAGCGCTTCACCAACCCGCAGAACCCGGTCGAGATGCTGACCGGCCAGGAGACCCCGCTCGCCACGCAGTACCACCAGGTGAAGACCGGCGGCGACATCGCCGCGATCGCCGGCCTGTGCAAGACCCTGCTGGCGCTGGACGACGAGGCGCTGGCCAACGGCGCGCCGCGCGTGCTGGACACGGACTTCATCGCCGCGCACACGCACGGCTTCGACGCGTTCGCGGCGTGGGTGCGCGCGCAGCCCTGGGACGCCATCGAGGCCGACTCGGGCCTGACCCGCGCGGCGCTGGAAGGCGCGGCCCGCGTCTACGCCCGCTGCAACGCGGTGATCGGCGTGTACGGCATGGGCCTGACCCAGCACGTGCTGGGCGAATACAACATCTACATGGTCGCCAACCTGCTGCTGATGCGCGGCAACCTCGGTAAACCCGGCGCGGGCATCTGTCCGGTGCGCGGGCATTCCAACGTGCAAGGCCAGCGCACGGTCGGCATCGCCGACGATCCGGCGCTGGTGCCGCTGGACCGGCTGGCCGAGCAGTATGGCTTCGAACCGCCGCGCGAGCGCGGCCTGCACACCGTCGAGGCCTGCAAGGGCGTGCTGGCCGGCAGCGTGCACGGCTTCATCGGGCTGGGCGGCAACTTCCTGCGCGCGATCCCGGACCAGGAACGCGTGATGGCGGCATGGGGCAAGCTGCGCCTCACGGTGCAGATCGCCACCAAGCTCAACCGCACCCACCTCGTCAATGGCGAGGTCGCCTACCTGCTGCCCTGCCTGGGACGCATCGAGCGGGTGGTGGAGAACGGCAAGGCGCAGGTGCTGTCCACCGAGGACTCCACCAGTTGCATCCACGCCTCAGTCGGCAAGGCCGAACCGGCCAGCCCCGACCTGCTGTCGGAGACCCGCATCGTGGTCGAGCTGGCCAAGGCCACGCTGCCGCCGAACCCCAAGGTGCCGTGGAACACCTGGGTGAACGACTACGCGACCATCCGCGACGCGATCGAGCAGACCTACCCCGAGCAGTTCCGCGACTTCAACCGGCGCATGTGGCAGCCCGGCGGCTTCCACCGCCCCAACAGCGCGCGCGAGCGGGTCTGGAAGACCGCCACCGGCAAGGCCAACCTGATCGCGCCACCGGCGCTGGTCGCCACCGGCTTCGACGACGCGCCGGGCCGCTTCCGGTTGATGACGATGCGCTCCAACGACCAGTTCAACACCACCGTCTACGGCTACGACGACCGCTTCCGCGGCATCCACGGCACCCGCGACGTGGTGATGATGCACCGGGACGACATCGCGCAGCAGGGCCTGCGCGAAGGCCAGGTGGTGAAGCTGGTGTCGGATGCCGGCGACGGCATCGCACGCGAGGTCGGCGGCCTCAGCGTGGTCGCGTTCGATATCCCGCGTGGCTGCATCGGCGGCTACTACCCGGAATGCAATCCGCTGATCCCGCTCTCCCACCACACCCTGTTCAGCATGCTGCCGGCGGCCAAGTCGGTGCCGGTGCGCGTGGTGGCGGAAGCCTGATCCGGCGGCCCGGATCTCGATACCCGCGATGCAGAAAGCCCCTCTCCCGCTTGCGGGAGAGGGATTCTGCGCGGTGTGTCGCTATTCCTTCAACGCCTCGTCCACGATCTGCTGTGCCTCCTGCAGGATCGCCGCGAGGTGCGCCTGGTCGCGGAAGCTCTCGGCGTAGATCTTGTAGATGTCCTCGGTGCCGGAGGGACGCGCGGCGAACCAGCCGCTGGCGGCGACCACCTTGATGCCGCCGATCGGCGCGTCGTTGCCGGGCGCGCGGTCCAGCACCTGCTCGATCTTCTCGCCGGCCAGCGCATCGATCTTCACCTGCGGCGGCGACAGCTTCGACAGGCGCTTCTTCTGCGCGGCGTCGGCCTTGGCCTCGACGCGGTCGGCGAACGGCTCGCCCAGTTCCTGCGTCAGCGCCGCGTACAGCTCGCCGGGGTCGCGGCCGCTGCGCGCGGTGATCTCGGCGGACAGCAGCGCGGGCACGATGCCGTCCTTGTCGGTGGTCCACACCGTGCCGTCGCGGCGCAGGAACGAGGCGCCGGCGCTCTCCTCGCCGCCGAAGCCCAGCGAACCGTCGAACAGGCCGCCGGCGAACCACTTGAAGCCCACCGGCACCTCGTGCAGGCGGCGGCCCAGCCGCTTCGCCACGCGGTCGATCAGCGCGGTGCTGACCAGGGTCTTGCCGACGCCGGCATCGGCCTTCCAGCCGGGGCGGTGGCGGAACAGGTAGTCCACCAGCACCGACAGGTAGTGGTTGGGCGGCATCAGGCCGCTGCTGCGCGCCACGATGCCGTGGCGGTCGTGGTCGGTGTCGCAGGCGAAGGCCACGTCGTAGCGGTCCTTCAACCCGATCAGCCGCTGCATCGCGTACGACGAGGACGGGTCCATGCGGATGCGGCCGTCCCAGTCCACCGTCATGAAGCCGAACCTCGGGTCCACCTCGTCGCTGACCACGGTGAGGTCGATGCCGTGGCGATCGGCGATCGGCGCCCAGTAATGCACGCCGGCGCCGCCCAGCGGGTCCACGCCCATGCGCACGCCGGCGGCGCGGATGGCGTCGAAGTCGACCACGCTGGCGAGGTCGGCCACGTAGGCGTCGAGGTAGTCGTGCTCGCGCGTGGTGGCGGCGCGGCGCGCCTGCGCGAACGGCATGCGCCGCACGTCCTTCAGGCCGCCCTCCAGCAATTCGTTGGCGCGGCGCTGGATCCAGCCGGTGACGTCGGTGTCGGCGGGACCGCCATTGGGCGGGTTGTACTTGAAGCCGCCGTCGGCCGGCGGGTTGTGCGAGGGGGTGACCACGATGCCGTCGGCCAGGCCGCGCTCGCGCCCGCGGTTGTGCACCAGGATGGCGTGCGACACCGCCGGCGTGGGCGTGAACTCGCCGCCCGCGGAAACGCACACCTCGACGCCGTGCGCGGCCAGCACTTCCAGCGCGCTCTCGAAGGCCGGGCGCGACAGCGCATGGGTGTCGCAGCCGATGAACAGCGGGCCGTCGATGCCCTGCCCCTGGCGGTATTCGCAGATCGCCTGGCTGATCGCCAGCACGTGCCACTCGTTGAAGCTGCGCTCGAACGAACTGCCCCGATGGCCGGAGGTACCGAAGGCCACGCGCTGTTCCGGCACCGCCGGGTCCGGGCGCAGGTCGGCGTAGGCGGCGACCAGCTTCGGCACGTCCACGAGCAGCGAGGCGGGTGCGGGCTTGCCGGCCAGCGGGCTGAGGCGTGCGCTCATGCGCGCGGAATCCGGTGGAAAGGCATCGATGCGGTCGGGGTCATGGTCGGTCCGTGGTCAGCCGGCGCGCGCCAGTTCGGCGCTGCGCTCGGCAATGCGTTGCAGGAGGTCCTGCCAGGATGTCACGAAGGCCTGCGCGCCGTCGCGCTGCAGCTGCCCGGCGAGCACGTCGAGGTCGACGCCGGCCTGGACGAATGCCGCCAGGCTGGCGTCGGCGTCGCCGCCGTCGGCGGCCATCGTGCCGCGCAGCCTGCCGTGATCGGCGAACGCGCGCAAGGTGTTCTCGGGCATCGTGTCGACCGTGTCGGGCGCGGCCAGCGCCTCGACGTACAGGGTGTCCGATGCCTCCGGGTCCTTGGTGCCGGTGCTGGCCCACAGCAGCCGCTGCGGCCGCGCGCCGGCCTCGGCCAGCCGGCGCCAGCGCGGCGATTCCAGCAGCGCGCGGTAGCTGCGGTAGACCTGCCGCGCCACCGCGATGCCCAGCCGGTTGCGCAGCCCGGTGGGCACCTTGCTCTTCACCTCCACGTCCCAGCGGCTGACGAACAGCGAGGCGACCGAGGCCACGCCGGGGTCCAGCCCGGCCTCCAGGCGCCGCTCCACGCCGCGCGCCCAGGCGTCGGCCGCGGCCAGGTACTGCTCGTTGGAGAACAGCAGCGTGACGTTGATTGGCACGCCGGCGAAGACCGCCTCCTCGATCGCCGGCACGCCGGCCGCGGTGCCGGGGATCTTCACGAACAGGTTCGGCCGCCCGGCCTGCGCGTGGATCTGCTTCGCCGCCTCGATGCTGCCCTCGGTGTCGTCGGCCAGCAGCGGCGAGACCTCCATCGAGACCCAGCCGTCGACGCCGCCGGTGGCCCGGTGCACCGGCGCGAACAGGTCGGCGGCGCGGCGCAGGTCCTCCAGCGCCAGCTCCATGAACAGCGCTTCGCCGGACTTGCCGGCCAGCGTCTTGGCGTGGATGCCGGCGTCGTAGGCGTGGCCGCCGCCGATGGCCTTCTCGAAGATGGTCGGGTTGGAGGTGAGTCCGGTCACCGCGAATTCGTCGATATAGCGGGCCAGGCCGCCCTCGTCCAGCAGCTCGCGGGTGATGTTGTCCAGCCACAGGCTCTGGCCGAGGTCGTGCAGTTGGCGGGTCGCGTTCATGGGGCCTCCGGGACGGCGGTGAAGGGTGGCGGCGCGGCCTCGGGGAGCACGGCGGGGAGGTCGGCCAGGGACAGCGTGCGCAGCTCGCCGATGGCGGCGACCGCGAGGTCCGGCGGCGGCTCGATCGCCATGCCGCGGGCGGCTTCGGCGTAGTGGCCCTGGCGCACGAACACGGTGACCAGCCGGTCGCCCAGCGCGCGCTTCATCGCGGCGAGCAGCTGCGGCTTGTCGTCCACCATCACGTGGCGCCGCGCCGGGAAGCGCCGCAGCACGGCGTCCAGCGCGTGCTCCTTGTGCACGGTCACCAGCACCTGCCCGCCGACCGCGTCCCACAGGCCGGCGCGGCGGATCTTGCGCGGCTGGAACACGATGTCGCCGTCGGACAGGATCGCCGCCGGGCCCAGCGTGCGCAGGTGCGCCACCGCCTCCAGCGCGCCGGGATAGAGCCGCTCGGCGAACGGGTAGTCGAGCAGGAAGTCGGACATGCCCAGCAGCCGTTCCTCGTGCTCGCAGCCGATCCGGAACGCCTGCAGCGCGCCGAGGTAGTCGGCGTAGCCCAGCGCCTCGCGGCGCGCCTCGTAGATCGACTGGTAGCGTTCGCGCTCGGCGGTGCCGAAGTCGCGTTCCAGGCGCGCGGCGAGGTCGATGGCGAAGCGGTCGTTGTCGAGCAGGGTGTCGTCGACATCGAACAGGAAGGCGAGTTCGGCCAGTCCTGCCGGCGTGCCGGTGATGGGGGAAGCGCGCGTGGTGTCGGTCATGTCGGTCAGCAGCGGGGCCGCCGGACGGCGACGGGCCTGCAAGCATGGCGGCATGCGCGTAAAGGCCGGGTATGCGCCGGCCACGGCCGGATCGACGCCGCGTTTACCGGCGGAACACCTCGGCGTGGTGGTCGCGGCCGTCGTCGACCAGCACGACGGCGTCGTCGTCCAGCACGCGGCCGTCGAGCACGCAGCGTTCGGCCTCGCCGTCGCGCGCGCGGCGCACGGTGACGTGGTAGTCGGTCTCGCGATGGCGGTAGTCCAGCGCGAATGCGTCCCAGCCCGGCGGCAGCAGCGGCGCCAGGCGCAGGCGCTCGCCTTCCACGCGCAGGCCCAGCAGCGATTCCACGATCAGCCGGTACAGCCAGCCCGCCGAGCCGGTGTACCAGGTCCAGCCGCCCCGCCCCACGTGTGGCGGCGCGCCGTAGACGTCGGCGGCGACCACGTAGGGTTCCACCTTGTAGGTGGTGATGGCCTCGTCCCGGCCATGGTTCACCGGGTTGATCAGGCCGAGCAGTTCCCAGGCGCGCGCACCGTCGCCCAGCTCGGCGAAGGCCATGGCCGCCCACACCGCCGCGTGCGTGTACTGGCCGCCGTTCTCGCGCACGCCGGGCACGTAGCCCTTGATGTAGCCGGGATCGAGCGCGGAGGTGTCGAACGGCGGGTTCAACAATTGCACCAGGCCGGCCTCGCGGCGCACCAGGTGCGTGTCCAGCGCGTCCATCGCCTGGCGCCGGCGCGCGGGATCGCCCGCTCCGGACAACACCGACCAGCTCTGCGCGATGGAATCGATGCGGCATTCGTCGTTGCCGGCCGAGCCCAGCGGCGTGCCGTCGTCGAACCAGGCGCGGCGGTACCAGCCGCCGTCCCAGGCATGCTCGTCGAGGTTCCGGCGCAATGCGGCGGCCTCGTCGTCGCACTGCTGCGCGAAGGCTTCGTCGCCGCGCAGGCGCGCCAGCGGCGCGAAGCGCTGCAGCACGTGGTACAGGAAGAAGCCCAGCCACACGCTTTCGCCGCGGCCACCCTCGCCCACCTTGTTCATGCCGTCGTTCCAGTCGCCGCTGCCCATCAGCGGCAGGCCGTGCGGCCCGCGCGCGCCGGCGTGGCCGATCGCGCGCCTGCAATGGTCGTACAGCGTCTCCTGCAGTTCCGAATGCGTGGGCAGGTCGTAGTAGGACTCCTCGCCCGGCCCCAGCGGCCGGCCCTCGATGTAGCCGGCGCGCTCGTCCAGCACGCCGGTGTCGCCGGTGACCTCGACGTAGCGGCTGGTCGCCAGCGGCAGCCACAGGAAGTCGTCGGAGCAGCGCGTGCGCACGCCGCGGTCCAGCGGCGGATGCCACCAGTGCTGCACGTCGCCCTCGGGGAACTGGTGCGCGGCGCACAGCAGCAGGTGCTGGCGCACGGCATAGGGCGAGGCGTGGACCATCGCCATCGCGTCCTGCAGCTGGTCGCGGAAGCCGATGGCGCCGCCGGACTGGTAGTAGCCGCTGCGCGCCAGGAAGCGGCAGGCGATGGTCTGGTACATCAGCCAGCCGTTGGCCAGCACGTCCACCGCCGGGTCCGGCGTGCGCACCTGCACCTTGCCCAGCGTCCAGCGCCAGTGCATGCGCACCGCCTCCAGCGCGGCGGCGGCGGTGCCGCGGCGGCGGAAGCGCTGCACCAGCTCGCTGGCCGCCTTGGCGTCGGCGGCGGCACCGAGGCGGAAGATCACCTCGTACTCGTCGCCGTCGTCCAGCTCGAACGCGACCTGCGCAGCGCCGCAGGGATCCATGCCGGCGCCGACCTGGCCGGACAGCTTCGCGTTCGCCATCGCCGCCGGCCGGCGCAGGCTGCCGTTGCGGCCGAGGAACTCCACCCGGTCGCCGCTGATGCTGCGCCCGGGATGGTCCACGTCGAGGAAGGCGACCCGGCCGGCGAATTCCATGTTCCAGGCGTTGCGCGCCATCAGCGCGCCGGTGGCGGGGTCGGAACGGGTGACCACGTGCATCGCGGTCTTGTCGCGCAGGTCGCCCAGCACCCATTCCACGTAGCCGGTGGCGCTGAGCCGGCGCGTGCGGCCGCTGGCGTTGCGCACGCGCAGCACCGAGAACTTCACCGGCGCGTCCAGCGCCACGTACACCCACAGCTCGCTGCGGATGCCGTCCTGCTCGTGCTCGAACACGCTGTAGCCGAAGCCGTGGCGGGTGCGGTAGGCGCCGTGTCCGCGACACGGCAGCGGCGCGGGCGACCAGTACTCGCCGCTGTGCTCGTCGCGCAGGTAGATCGCCTCGCCGCCGTCGTCGGTGACCGGGTCGTTGCGCCACGGGGTGAGCCGGAACTCGTGTGCGTTCTCGCTCCAGGTGTAGGCGCCACCGCTCTCGGAAATGACGGTGCCGAACTGCGCGTTGGCCAGCACGTTGGACCACGGCGCCGGCGTGGCCTGGCCCGGCGCCAGCGCCACCACGTACTCGCTGCCGTCCGGGGCGAAGCCGCCGCAGGGGTTGCCCAGCGCCAGCCCGCTTGCGCTCGGCGCTTCCGGCGGGGGCGGCGGCGCGGGCCGCGCCTCGCTGGCGCGGAATGGCGCGGGCTGCGACTGCACCCGGCGGCGCCCGATCTGCTCGGCCAGGCCGCCGCGGCTGTCGCTCAGCACCAGCCGGGCGGCGGCCTGCATCAGCAGGCGTTCCTCGCTGGAGAGCTGTTGCGCGTTGCGCACGAAGATGCCGCCGGGACGGTCGATCAGGTTCGCCTCCACGCCCGAGGCGATCAGGCCCATGATCTGGTCGTGCAACTGCTGGCGGTAGCCGGCGTGGTCCTCGTTCCAGATCACCAGGTCCACCGCGAGGCCTTTCAGGCGCCAGTACGCGTGGGCCTGCACCAGCTGCCGCACCAGATCGATGTGCGCCGGATCGGCGACGTGCAGCAGCACGATCGGCAGGTCGCCGGACACCGCCTGCCCCCACAGCCCGGACTGCCCGCGCCGGTTCGCGCGCAGGATGCCGGGATCGGCGCGCAGCGAGGGGTTGGCGTAGACGATGGAGGTGGCCATGTGCTCGTACAGCTGGGCGTCGGCCAGGCTGGCGTTGAGCTGGCGCAGCAGCACCTGGCTGTGCGTCCAGGCCAGGTCGAACACGCGATCGGCCAGGTGACGGTCGCGGTATTTCTCGATCAGGCGCAGGCAGGCGTCGCGGCTGTCGCCCATGCCGGTGACCAGGTCCACCCGCGCCGACTGCTCCGGCCCCAGCGTGATGCGGCAGCGGATCGCCACGACGGGGTCGAGCACCGGCCCCTCGCTGTCGGACAACCTGCGGTGCGCCTCGCCCGCCGCCAGCGCCAGCGGCGCGGCCAGGCTGCGACCGCGGCCGATGAAGCGCGCGCGGTCGGTCTCGTAGGAAATCTCGTCGATGTCGGCGCCGTGCACCGCCAGCAGGTGGCACATCCACGGCACGTGCTCGTCGGCCGAGCGCGGCCGGCGCGTGCACACGATGGCTTGCAGCGCGCGCACCAGCTCGGTCTGCACGAACAGCTTGCTGAAGGCCGGATGCAGCGCGTCGGCCAGCGGCGGCGCCAGCACCACCTCGGCGTAGCTGGTGATCTCGATGGTGCGCCGGGTGCGGGCGCGGTTGGTGATGCGCATGCGGCGCAGCTCGATGTCGTCCTCGGGCGAGACCACGATCTCGGTATGCGCGTCGAAGTCCCGTTCGCGCACGCGGAACTCGGCGCGCGCGTCGGAGAAGATCGCCTCGTGGAAGTCGGTGCGCCGCCGCACGGGCTGGTGCGCGGCGGACCAGAACGCGCCGCTTTCCACGTCGCGCAGGTAACAGAACTGGCCCAGGTCGTCGCGGCTGATGTCCTCGTGCCAGCGCGTCACGGCCAGCTCGCGGCAGCGGCTGTAGCCGCCGCCGGCGCTGCTCACCATCACGTGGTAGCGCCCGTTGGAGAGCAGCTGTACGGCCGGGCGCGGCCGGTCGGGGTCGGCGAACACGCGCAGCCGCGTTTCCGCGCCGCGCGCCAGCGCCTCGGGCGTGGGCGCCGGCGTGGCGTGGCGGTACTCGGCGGCGCTGCGCGGCACGCGCTCCTGCAGCAGCAGCAGGGTGGCCTGCAGCGCGGGATCGGCCGCGAAGCGGCGCTGCATCGGCTGGCCGCGCAGCAGGTGGTCCAGCGCCAGCAGGCTCATGCCCTGGTGGTGCGCCATGTAGGAACGGATCACCGCGGCGCGCTGGCCGTGCGGCAACCGTGCCGGGGTGTAGTCCACCGCCTCGTGCAGGCCGTAGCGGCCTTCCAGGCCTTCCTGCGCCAGCCGCTGCAGGTTGGCGCAGGCGGCCTCCGGCGCCACCATCAGCGCCAGCGCCGTGGCGTAGGGCGCCACCACCAGCTCCTCGCCCAGCCCGCGCTTCAGGCCCAGCCCGGGCACGCCGAAGGCGCGGTACTGGTAATTGAAATGGATGTCCATCGTGTTGTAGCCGGACTCGGACACGCCCCACGGCAGGCCGAGCTGGCGGCCGTACTCGATCTGCCGCGCCACCGCGGCGCGGCAGGTCTGGTCGAGCAGCGTGCCTTCGTAGCCGGGCATCACCAGCATCGGCATCAGGTACTCGAACATCGAGCCGGTCCACGACAGCAGCACCGGCTCGCCACCGGTGGTGGTGAGCAGCCGGCCAAGCGCGAACCAGCTTTCCTGCGGCAACTGCCCCTGCGCGATGGCCACGAAGCTGGTGAGCCGCGCCTCGGAGGCGAGCAGGTCGTAGAAGCCCGCGTCCAGCCGGCGCTCGTCCACGTTGTAGCCGATCGACAGCAGGTCGCGCCGCGCATCGTGCAGGAAGCCGTAGTCCATCGCCGCCAGTTCGCCGGACTGGCCGGCCAGCCGCTCGACCATCGCCAGCAGGCCGGCGGCGCGGCGGCGCGCTTCCACCCGCAGGATCGACGCGCCGGCCTCGTCGATCTGCGCCAGCCGGCGCAGCGATGGCATCGCCAGGCCGCCCTCGCCCGCCGGCCAGCCGGCGAAGGGACGCAGGTAGTCGCGCGCGTCGAGGCATTGGGTGCGCAGCGCCTGCAGCCAGAAGTCGGCCTCGCCGTCCGGGTCCGCATCCAGCGCGGCGGCGGCCACGTCGGCGCGGTCGGCCAGGTTTTCCATGCAGGCAGCGGCGGCTTCGACGGTGGCGGGCGGCTCGGCCAACGCGGCTTCCAGCGCGTGGCGCAGCCCGGCCAGCGCCGTGTCGCGGCGCCCTTCGCCGGCGAGGGCGCGGTCGAGCAGGTCCAGCGTGTCGGCCAGGCCTTCCAGCTGGCGCGGCTCGAACAGCGGCGCGTCGGCCAGTTCCAGCAGGCCGGTGCGCAGGGTCAGCAGGTGGCCGGCGAGATTGCCGCTGTCCACGGTGGACACGTAGTGCGGCGGCAAGGGCTGCAGCGACAGCGTGTCGTACCAGTTGTAGAAGTGCCTGCGGTGGTGCGGCAGCTCCTGCATGGTGCGCAGGGTGGCGTCGGTGCGCTGCAGCAGCCGGCCGGCGCTGAGGTAGCCCAGGTCCCACGCCGCCAGGTTGGCCAGCAGCGCCAGGCCCATGTTGGTGGGCGAGGTGCGGTGGGCGACCACCAGCTCCGGCTGTTCCTGGCGGTTGTCCGGCGGCAGCCAGTTTTCCTGCGGGCCGACGTGGCTCTCGAAGAATGCCCAGGTCCGGCGCGCCAGCCGGCGCAGGAAGCGCAGGTCGGCGGGCGTGGCGTCGAAGCGCGGTGGCGACGGCGGCCGGCTGATCCGCCAGGCCACGGCCGGGGCCAGCAACCACGCCAGCAGGAACGGCCCAGCCACCGCCAGCGCCCCGGGACACGCCACGGCCAGCGCCCCGCTTCCCAATACGCCCAGCAACGGTGCGATCCACATCGCGCGCCAGGGCGCGGCGGGGTCGTCGCGCCCCGCGCGGGCTACCTGGCGCGACGGGTGCCATTGCAGCAGGTGGCGGCGGCTGGCCAGCAGCCGCCACAGCGTGCGCAGCACCGCGTCGAGGCTGTACAGCGCCTCGTGCGGCAGCCACACCAGGCCGAGCGCGGCGCGCGCCACGTGCTGGCCCACCCCGCGCATGGCCGCGCGCAGGTGCTGGTCGAGCACCGCCTCGCGCGGCTTCTGGAACAGTTCCAGCAACGCGGCCAGCAGCAGCGGCACCAGCACCACGGGCAGCACGGCGAGCGTCCAGGTGGGCTGCGCCGCATGCGACAGCCAGCCGAACAGCAGCAGCACCAGCAGCGAGGGCGCCACCAGGCTGCGCCGCAGGTTGTCCAGGATCTTCCAGCGCGACAGCGCGGTAAGCGGGTTGCGCCGCCAGCCGCCGCCGCGCGCCGGCGCCCACGGCAGCAGCCACGGCAGCAGCTGCCAGTCGCCGCGGATCCAGCGGTGCCGGCGCTTGGCGTCGTCGAGGTAGCGCGCGGGGTATTCCTCGTAGAGCTGCACGTCGCTGATCAGCCCGCTGCGCGCGTAGCAGCCTTCCACCAGGTCGTGGCTGAGGATGTGGTTGTCGGGGAAGCGGCCGTCGATGGCCCGCTCGAAGGCGTCCAGGTCGTAGATGCCCTTGCCGATGAAGGAACCCTCGTCGAACAGGTCCTGGTACACGTCGGACACCGCGCGCGTGTACGGGTCGATGCCGGCGTCGCTGCCGAACAGCCGCGCGTACGCCGAGCGCGCCGCGCTGGACAGGCTGATGCCCACGCGCGGCTGCAGGATGGCGTGGCCGGCGACCACGCGACCGTGCGCGGGGTCGAACACCGGCCGGTTGAGCGGGTGCGCCATCGCGCCCACGAAGCGGCGGGCCGTCTCGCGCGGCAACTGCGTGTCGGCGTCCAGCGCGATCACGTAGCGCACGTCCTGCAGCGCGTCGGCGCGGCCCACCACCCGCGCGAAGGCGTCGCGCGCGCCGCCGCGCAGCCAGGCGTTCAGGTCGGCCAGCTTGCCGCGCTTGCGCTCGCGCCCCATCCAGGCGCGCTCGGACGGGTTCCACTGGCGCGGACGGTGGAACAGGAAGAAGCGGTCGGCCCCGTCGCCGGCGTAGGCGGCGTTCAGCGCCTCGATGCGTTCCTGCATCAGGTCGAGCAGCACCGTGTCCTGCGGCTGGGCTTCGGCGTCGGCGTCGGCGAAGTCGGTGAGCAGGGCGAAGTGCAGGTGCCGATCGCGGTTGGCCAGGTAGCGCACCAGCAGGCTTTCCGCCAGCTCGTCCACGTCGTCCGCGCCGGTCAGCATGGCCGGCACCGCCACCAGGGTGCGCATGTCGGACGGCAGGCCGTCGTCGTAGTCCATCCGCGGCAGGATGCGCGGCGTGGCGGCCACGGTGACCAGCCAGTTGACCAGGCTGATCGCCAGCTGGCTGCTCACCAGCACCACCGGCACCGCCAGCAGCCACCAGGGCCAGCGCTGGCCGGCGTCCAGCGGCAGGTTGCGCACCAGCGGCCAGGCCAGCAATGCGGTGAGCAGCGCGATCAGGCCCAGGTACAGCACCAGCGGCCGACGGCCGCGCAGGGCCAGTCGCCGCCACCATCGCGCCGGCGAAGGGCGCGCGTCGATGCGCGTCTCCAGCGCATCCAGGCCATCGTCCACCAGGTAGAAGCCGACGTGGCCGCCCGCCTCGGCCCGCGCGCCGTCGCCGCCTTCGCGCGCCAGCGCCACCACGGCCTCGGCCACCGCCCGTTCGGACAGCGCGCAGTGCCGTGCCAGCCGTTCCACCGCGTGGCGGTACTGGTCGCGGGTGGCAAAGTCCATGCGCGCGTAGACGCCGGCGGGATCCTGGCGCAGCGCGCGTTCCACCAGGCTGGTGCTTTCCACGAAGCCGCGCCAGTCCATCGCCGAGAGCGTGCGCAGGCTGCCGATGCTGTTGCCGATGGAGACCTGGTCGGCCGCCTGCTGCTGCGCCTCCATCCGCACCAGGTGTTCGATGCCCTGCCCCGATTCGGCCAGGCGCTGTTCCACCCAGGTCAGCGGCAGTACCAGCGCGGGACTCTGGCCTTGCAACCGGCGCGCCAGCTCGGCCACGAACGGGCCGACCATCGGTGGGTTCGAACGGGCCATGTCGGCCACCGCCAGCACCACGCTCTTGGGGTCGCGCTCGGCGACCTCGCTCATGCGGTTGGCCCAGTGCGCGGCGAGGCGGCGGTCGCCCCAGTCGGCCATCACGCGCGCGGCCACGCGGCGCAGGTTCTCGATCAACGCCAGCCGCAGCATGATCGGGATGGCCCACAGCTCGCCCAGGGTGAGCGGCGCCACCGTCTGGTACGAGGCGACGAAGCGGCGCAGGCTTTCCCCGTCCACGTGGCCGTCGCCGTGGGCGATGGTCTCCTGCGCGATCTCGTACACGCGCGGCAGGCCCGCGCACGGGCCGTTCAGCAGCACCGGCAGCTCGCGGCTGTAGCCCCTGGGCAGGTGGCGTTGCGCGGTGCGGATCTGTTCCTCGATCAGGTAGTAGTTGTCCAGCAGCCATTCCGCCGCGGGGGTGATGCGACGGCCGTCGCGCATCGCCTGCGTGAGCAGGTCGCTGGCCTCCGCCAGCAGCGCGCGGTTGCTGGCCAGGCGTTCCAGCAGGGCGTTCGTGCGCGCGTGGGCGCAGGCCTTGTGCCGGCTGGCCAGCTCGGCGCCGTACTGGTCCATCTGGTCGGCGCTGAACAGTTCCGCGCGCAATGCCGACTCGGGTTCGGCGAGCCGGCGCCGGCGACGGCGCAGCCGGGCGCGCAGGCGGTGCAGGCCAGGAATGGACAGCGGGGCGTTCTTCAAAAGCGGGCGTTCCTTCGGAAGGTGCGCGACGGTGCGCTCCGCCGGCATGGGCGGCCCCGGATTCGGCCCTGTCTCCCTTACATAGCGGGCCGCGCGAAAGCAGCGTGTGAAGGCGTCCGTGACCCTGCTTTCACGCCTTGCGTGGCAGGCGTGCACGCCCGCGCGCGGCTACACTGGGCACTTCGCCGCCCATCTCCACCGCATGAGCGACACCCTGCACACCCTGGCGGGCCCCTGCCGGCACCAGCTCGACATCCGCAAGAGCCGCTTCCTCGTCCAGGCCGCGCCGGTCGAGTCGCCGGAGCAGGCGCTGGCCTTCCTGCGCGACGTCACCGACCCCGGCGCCAACCACCATTGCTGGGCGTACCGCGTCGGCCAGGACTACCGCTTCAACGACGACGGCGAACCCGGCGGCACCGCCGGGCGGCCGATCCTGCAGGCGATCGAGGGCCAGGGCATCGACCGCGCGATGGTGGTGGTGACGCGCTGGTTCGGCGGTATCAAGCTCGGCGCCGGCGGGCTGGTGCGCGCCTACGGCGGCGCCGCGGCCGAATGCCTGCGCCTGGCCGGCCGCGTGCCGCTGGTCGCCATGGCGCGCCTCACCACCCGTTGCGGCTTCGCCGAGCTGCCACTGTTCCGCGCACGCTTGCAGGAACTGCAGGCGAGCATCGACCGCGAACGCTACGAGGCCGACGGCGTCGCGCTGGAATTCCGGCTGCCGCAGCGGAACGTGACGGAAGCCGGCCGCCTCGTCGCCGACCTCAGCCGCGGGCGCAGCACGGTGCGGACGCTGGACTGAGAGCCTGTTCAAAATCTCCCCGTGGCCAGCGCCGGGAGCTGTTTGCGCGCAGGCCAAGGAAGAGCGAGGGAGTGGACGTCCGTCCACGACTGAGCGATGACGCCGGCCTGTGGGCAAACAGACCCGGCCCGAAGGGTTGCCTTGCCCTGGCCGCCATGCGGCAGCGCGCGGCTTGACCTGCCCGCCAGGCAGGCGCTGCGCCACGCACTCCCACCTAGCGGCCAGGGCAAGGCAACGCGAGCTACGGGGAGATCTTGAACAGGCTCTGAGAGCCTGGGCAAGTACGGCACGCCCGCGCAGCGCCAGAAATCGCGCCCGTCCCTGCCGGCCCGGATGGGCACCATGAGCGTCGCCGTGCAACCAGCCGGCTTCTGGGGGACCTCCATGCCACGCCTGCCCGGGCTCGACCTGCTGCGCGCCATCGCCATCGTGTGGGTGATGCTGTTCCACTCGTGGATGATCGGCGGACTGGCGCAGCCGTTCCAGGCCGTGGCCGACTACGGCTGGATGGGCGTGGACCTGTTCTTCGTGCTCAGCGGCTACCTGATCGGCAGCCAGGTACTGGCGCCGCTGTGTCGCGGCGAGCCGCTGCGCCTGGGCGAGTTCTATCTGCGCCGCGCGTTCCGGATCCTGCCCGCCTTCCTGGTGGTGCTGGTGGTCTACGCCGGCTTTCCGTCGCTGCGCGAGGCGCCAGGCATGCAGCCGGTGTGGCAGTTCCTCACCTACACCATGAACCTGCTGATCGACTACCGGTACAACCCGGCGTTCTCGCATGCCTGGTCGCTGTGCGTGGAAGAACATTTCTATCTGGTCTTCCCGCTGCTGGCCTGGCTGCTGTCGCGGCGTCCGTCGCGGCTGGCGACCGTGTCGACCTGCGCGGGCGTGATGTTGGCCGGCATGCTGCTGCGCGGCCATGCCGCCCTGCGTGGCATGGATTTCCTCGAGAGCATCTACTACCCGACCTGGACCCGCCTCGACGGGCTGCTGGCGGGCGTGATGCTGGCCGTGCTGCAGACCTGGTGCCCGGCGCTGTGGGCGCGCCTTCAGGTGCGCGCCAACGCGCTCGCCCCGCTCGGCATGATCGTCGTGGCCGCGGCGATCTGGCTGTTCCGCGACCGCACCTCGCTGGCGGCCGACGTGCTGGGCTATCCGCTGCTCGCGCTGGGACTGGCGCTGGTGGTGGCGGCCGCGACCAGCCGGCAGGGATGGCTGGGACGCCGCGGCGTACCGGGCGCGGGCTGGATCGCGGCGGTTTCCTACAGCCTCTACCTCAGCCACAAGCTGGCCATGCACCAGGTGCAACAGGTACTGGCGGACCATCCGGCCATCCACGGATGGCTCGCCTTCGCCGCCTATGCGGCGACCATCCTGGCCACGGGCGCGACCCTGCATTACCTGGTGGAGCGGCCGTTCCTGCGCCTGCGTTCGCGCCTGCTGCGCCACCGGCCTGCCGAAAGGGGCCCTGCGCCGCTGCCGGCGGCGCAGGCATGTGATTGAATTCCCCGGCGACCTCCACCATGTAGGACGGATTCCACCGGGACGTTTCCATGAGCGCAGCCGATTCCGCCGAACGACCGACACGCCGCATCGGCGCACTGCGCCAGTTGTGGCCGTTCCTGAAGCCGCATCGCGCGCTGGCGATCGGCTGGCTGGTGTTCCTGGCGCTGTCCTCGGGCGCGACCCTGGTGCTGCCGATGGCGATACGACACATGATCGAAGCCGGTTTCGGCCATGCCAGCGCAGCGACGATCAACAGCACCTTCCTGGGCCTGTTCGGCGTGGCGCTGGTGCTGGCCTTCGCCACTGCGGCGCGCTACTTCTGCATCACCCTGCTCGGCGAGCGCGCGCTGGCTGATCTGCGCAGCCAGCTTTACGCGCACGTGATCCGGCTCGACGTGGCGTTCTTCGAGAAGAGCCGCGTGGGCGAACTGGTCTCGCGCCTGGGCAGCGATACCGAGGTGATCCAGGCGCTGATCGGCTCGGGCATCTCGGTGGCCCTGCGCAGCGCGGTGATGCTGCTGGGCGCCAGCGCGATGATGATCTGGACCAGCCCGCGCCTGGCCGGCCTCACCGCGCTGGTGATCCCCGCGGTGATGCTGCCGATCCTGGTGTTCGGCCGGCGCGTGCAGAAGCTCTCGCGCGCCAGCCAGGACCGCATCGCCGACGCCGCGGCGATCGCCAACGAGACGCTCAACGCCGCGCCCGCGGTGAAGGCCTACGCGCGCGAGGACATCGAGAGCACCCGCTACGCCGGCGCGATCACCCGCGCGCTGGCCAGCGCGCGCCAGCGCATCAGCATGCGCGCGGTGCTCACCGCCACGGTGATCGTGCTGTTCTTCGGCGCCATCACCCTGGTGCTGTGGGCCGGCGCGCGCGCCGTGCTGGCCGGCACGCTGGGCGTCGGCGTGCTGGGCCAGTTCGTGCTGTACGCGTTCTTCGCCGCCGGCTCGGTGGCCGGCCTCAGCGAAGTGTGGGGCGACGTGATGCGCGCGGCCGGCGCGATGGAGCGCATCGGCGAGCTGTTCGCCGAGCGCGCCGAGGTGACCAGCCCGGCGCAGCCGCAGCCGTTGCCGCGCCCGGTGCGCGGCGCGCTGCGCTTCGAGCACGTGGGCTTCCACTACCCCAGCCGCCCCGACGCCCCGGCGCTGCACGATTTCAGCCTGGACATCCGGCCCGGCGAGACGGTGGCCCTGGTCGGGCCCTCCGGCGCGGGCAAGAGCACGGTGCTGGCGCTGTTGCTGCGCTTCTACGACCCGCAGCATGGCCGCATCACGCTGGACGGCGCGGACCTGCGCGCGCTCGCCTTGCCCGAGCTGCGCAGCGCCATCGCGCTGGTGCCGCAGGAGACCGCGATCTTCGCCGGCAGCGCCGCCGACAACATCCGCTTCGGCCGCCAGGACGCCGGCGACGACGAGGTGGTCGAGGCCGCCCGCGCCGCCGAGGCGCACGAGTTCATCCACGCCCTGCCCGAGGGCTACGCCGCCGAGCTGGGCGAGCGCGGCGTGCGCCTGTCCGGCGGACAGCGCCAGCGCATCGCGATCGCCCGCGCGATCCTGCGCGACGCGCCGCTGCTGCTGCTCGACGAGGCGACCTCCGCGCTGGACGCGCAGTCCGAGGCCGCGATCCAGCAGGCCCTGGAACGGCTGGAAAAGGGCCGCACCACCCTGGTCATCGCCCACCGCCTCGCCACCGTGCTGCGCGCCGACCGCATCGTGGTGATGGACGGCGGCCGCATCGTGGCGCAGGGCACGCACGAGAGCCTGCTGGCGGAGGGCGGGTTGTACGCGGAGCTGGCGCGGCTGCAGTTCGCGGCCTGAGCGGCCCATGCGCCACGCGTGAAGCTCCCGCGCGCGCGACGCATTTCCGCCGGCGCAGGCCGGCCTACATCTCCACGCAATCGAAGCGCCGGTCCGGGTCCACCTCGGCGTCGTAGTCCACGTCCTTGCGGTCGAAGCCGAACAGCTTCAGGAACTCGTGCTTGTAGCCGTCGTAGTCGGTGACCTGGCGCAGGTTTTCGGTGGTGACGGTGGGCCACAGGGCCTTGCAGGCGTCCTGCACGTCATCGCGCAGCTCCCAGTCGTCCAGGCGCACACGGCCCTCGTCGTCGGTGGGCAGCGCGGCGCCGTCGGCACGGTAGAGACGGTCGTGGAACAGCCGGTTGATCTGCTCGATGCAGCCTTCATGGATGCCCTTGTCCTTCATCACCTTGAAGGCGATGGAGACGTACAGCGGGATCACCGGGATCGCGGCGCTGGCCTGGGTGACCACCGACTTCATCACGCCGACGCGGGCGTCCAGGCCTTCGGCGGCATGCCGCTCGCGCAGGGCCTTGGCGGTGTTGTCGAGGTGCTGCTTGGCCTGGCCCAGGGTGCCGTGCCAGTACATCGGCCAGGTGATCTCGGTGCCGATGTAGCTGTAGGCGACGGTCGTGGCGTTCTTCGCCAGCACGCCGGCCGCGCTCAGCGCGTCGATCCACAGCGCCCAGTCCTCGCCGCCCATCACGGTGACGGTGTCCTTGATCTCCTGCTCGGTGGCCGGCTCCACGCTGGCCTGGATCACCACGTCCTTGTTGGTGTCGACCGAGCTGGCGGTGAAGGTCTCGCCGATGGTCTTGAGCGCGGAGCGCACCACCTCGCCGGTGCCGGGCAGCTTGCGCACGGGCGAGGCGAGCGAATAGACCACCAGGTCGACCGGACCGCCCATCTCGTTGCGGATGATCTCGATGGCGCGCTCGCGGGTGGCGTCGGCGAAGGCGTCGCCGTTGATGGACTTGCTGTACAGACCGGCCTGCTTGGCCAGCGTGTCGAACGCGGCGGCGTTGTACCAGCCGGCGGTGCCGGTCTTGTCCTCGCTGCTGGGCTTCTCGAAGAACACACCCAGCGTGGCCGCGCCGTAGCCGAACGCCGCGGTGATGCGCGAGGCCAGGCCGTAGCCGGTGGAGGCGCCGATCACCAGTACCCGCTTCGGGCCCGTGCCGTCGGCGCGGGCGATGGCCGCCCGCGTGACGTCGATCTGCTCGGCCACGTTGCGCTCGCAGCCGACCGGGTGGGCCGTGACACAGATGAAGCCGCGCACTTTGGGTTTGATGATCACGGGGTCGCTCCAGGGGATTCGCAATGCGACATCTTAACCAAGGCGACGGGCCATGCGCTGCGGTAGGGATGGGATGCGCCCTGGCTTCCCCTCTGCTCTGGCGGCTGGGCGCAAAACGGGCGGCTACGGGGACGGGAGGGCGCGCACCAGAGCGCGGACCTGTTCCACGTCGCTGCGCAGTTCGCCGCCTTGCATGTCGGCGAGCCGCGACAGGCGGTAATGCATGCCCGAGGAGATCTGCCGCTTGGCGGAGGCATGGAACTCCCGCGCGCCGGTGGCCGCGGCCAGCGTGGCGAGGTTGTCGGCGGTCACGCCGGCGCCGGGCATGACCACGATGCGGCCGGCGGCCTGTTCCACCAGTTCGCGGATCAGCGCGGCGCCTTCCTGCGCGCCGGGCTGTCCGCCGGAGGTGAGCACGCGCTCGCAGCCCAGCGCGATGACGTCCTCCAGCGCCCGCCGCGGATCGCGGGCGAGGTCGAAGGCGCGGTGGAAGGTGACTCCCATGCGTCCCGCCGCGCCGACCAGCACGCGGCAGCGGGCGACATCCACCCCGCCGTCGGCATCGAGCACGCCGAGCACCACGCCGTCGCAGCCCAGCGCGGCGCAGGTTTCGATGTCGCGCCGCATGGCCTCGCACTCGAGGTCGTCGTAGAGGAAGTCGCCGGCGCGCGGGCGGACCAGCACGTACAGCGGGATGCGCAACCGCTCGCGCGCCATCGCGATGGTGGCGTGCGAGGGCGTGAGGCCACCCGCCTCCAGCGCAGCGCACAGTTCCACCCGCCCCGCCCCGCCTTCCTGCGCGGCCAGCGCGGAGGCCACCGAGTTGGCCGCCACCTCCAGCAGTCGCCCGCTCATGCGGCGTAGAGGCTCTTCGAGGGGACCAGCGCGCTCTGCTCCTTCGCGTCGCACACCGCGTAGGAGAAGCCGTGCTGGATCGCCCACGCGCCCACCTCGCCGTCCTTGTTCATGGCGAGGAAGGCCACCTGCAGGTCCTTCGCCGCCTCCCGCCGCTTGCGCACGATGCGCATCACCGCTTCGCGGCAGGCTTCCTGCGGCGAACGGCCCTGGCGCATCAGTTCCACCACCAGGAAGCTGCCGGCGTTGCGGATCACTTCCTCGCCCACGCCGGTGGAGGTGGCGCCGCCCACCTCGCCGTCCACGTACAGGCCGGCGCCGATGATCGGGCTGTCGCCCACGCGGCCGTGCAGCTTCCACGCCATGCCGCTGGTGGTGCAGGCGCCGGCCAGCCTGCCGCGTGCGTCCAGCGCCAGGATACCGATGGTGTCGTGGTTGTCCCTGCCGCCCGGCAGGCCGGCGGGATGCCCTGCGCCGTAGTCGCGCACCTCGCTGTTGATCACCGGCCGGTAGCGCGCGGTCTTCAGCCATTCGCGCCAGGCCTCGCCGGCTTCCGGGGTCAGCAGGTTTTCCTTCTCGAAGCCCTGCTCCAGCGCGAACTGCAGCGCGCCGTCGCCAGCCAGCATCACGTGCGGGGTGCGTTCCATCACCCGCCGTGCCACCGAGACGGCGTGGGTGACGTGCTCCAGCGCGGCCACCGCGCCGCAGTTGCCCTCGGCGTCCATGATGCTGGAGTCCAGGGTAACCCTGCCGTCGCGGTCGGGATAGCCGCCCTTGCCCACGCTGTGGTTCTTCAGGTCTGATTCCGGTACGCGCGCACCGGCTTCCACCGCGTCGAGCGCGCTGCCGCCCTTGCCCAGGATCGCCCATGCCGCGTGGTTGGCGGCGATGCCGAAGTCCCAGGTGGAGGCCACGCGCACGACCGGCGTCGCCGCCGCCCTGCCGCCCGCGGGCACGGTACCGGCCTTCGCGTCGGCCATCGCCAGGGTGGCGGCGCCCAGCATCGACGCCTTGAGGAATTGCCTGCGGTCGGTCATGCCTGTCTCCGTGGAGGCGGATGGGGCGAGCGCGGGGACGACGCCCGCGCCCGCCCCCGGAAGCAAAAAGCCCCGCGCCATGGGGCGCGGGGCCTGGATGTTGCATGTGGCCGACGCGAGCGGCGGCCTGCGAAGCTCAGGCGGCGATTTCGACGCCGGATGCCTGGGCGCCCTTCGGCCCCTGGGTGACTTCGAACTTCACGCGCTGGCCTTCCTGCAGGCTGCGGAAACCCTTGGAATTGATCGCAGAGAAGTGGACAAACACGTCCTCACCACCATCCTCGGGCGCGATGAAGCCGAAACCCTTCGCATCGTTGAACCATTTGACCGTACCGAAACGCATTGCGGGAACCTCTGACTCATGGACAGGATGTACCAAAGTCTTTGCGAGAACCTACCGTACCCCCCGGTCCATCGCCCCTGGCACAAACGGAAGTATCAACATGTTTGTGGGCAAAGCGCAATATGTGGAATGGCGTGGCGTGCGCCATACCCGCCGGCCTGCTCAGCTTTTGAGCAGGCCGGCGACGATCGGCGGCACGCGGGCGGTGGCGGCCGCGAGGTGGGCGAAGATTTCCTCGATGCTGATTTCCGCCTCGTCGCCGCAGCCGGCGGCGAAGTTGGCCACCAGCGCGAGGCAGGCGTACGCCAGGTCCAGCTCGCGCGCCAGCGCCGCCTCCGGCATGCCGGTCATGCCGACCAGGTCGCAGCCGTCGCGCCTCATGCGCGCGATCTCGGCGCGGGTTTCCAGCCGCGGGCCCTGGGTGGCGCCGTAGCAGCCGCCGTCGATCGCCGCCACGCCGGCGTGGCGGGCCGCCGCCAGCAGTTCCTGCCGCAGCGAGCCGGTATAGGGTTCGCTGAAGTCGATGTGCCTCACCTCGGCGCCGTCGACGTCGCAGAAGCTGGTGGCGCGGCCGTGGGTGTAGTCGATGACCTGGTCCGGCACCACGATGGCGCGCGGCCCCATGTCGGCGCGGATGCCGCCCACCGCGTTGACGCCCACCACCTTGCGCGCGCCCAGGTGATGCAGCGCCCACAGGTTGGCCCGGTAGTTCACCCGGTGCGGCGGCAGGCTGTGGCTTTCGCCGTGGCGCGCCAGGAAGGCCACCCGGCGGCCGGCGAAATCGCCCACCACCACCTTGCCCGAGGCCGGTCCGTAAGGCGTGTCCACCGCGTGCCGCGAAGCGTTCTGCAGGCCGGGGAAGTCGTACAGGCCGCTGCCGCCGATCACGGCCAGGTCGATCTGGGGGTTGCTCATGCCAGGGTTCCGAGGAAATGGTGGAGATGGCGTGCCAGCAGCTCGCGGGTGCGCTCGTCGGCCAGCCGGCCGTCGACGATCTTGGTGTGCGCCTGGAACACCAGCACCTCGCCCTGCGGCTCGACCGTGGCGCCGGCGCGGCGCAGCACCAGCCGCAGCTGGTCCTGCGCGCGCACCGTGCCGGTGACGCCGGGGCTCGCGCCGACGATGCACACGCGTTTGCCGGCCAGCGGGGCGGACTGCCGCGCGCTGCCCGGCCGCGAGATCCAGTCGATGGCGTTCTTCAGCACCCCGGTGATGCCGCCGTTGTATTCGGGACACGCCAGCAGCAGCGCATCGGCCCGCGCCACCGCGTCCTTGAGCGCGGCGACCGGCGCGGGGTCGCCCTGCTCTTCCACGTCCTGGTCGAACAGCGGCAGGCCGTGCAGGTCGTGGATGGCGATGGCGGCGCCCGGCGGCGCCAGCTCCCGCGCGGCATGCAGCAGCGCGGTGTTGAACGAGGCCCGGCGCAGGCTGCCGGAGAGGCCTAGGAGGTTCATGGGGCGTCCCTGGCGTGTGCGCTCAGCGCAGCGCGTAGATGGCTGGCAGGTTGCGGCCCTGCTCGTGGTAGTCCATGCCGTAGCCGAACACGTAGCGGTCGGGCAGCTCGACGCCGTTGAAGTCCGAGGCGACGCCTTCGACCAGCCGGTCGTGGCGCTTGCTGCACAGGCTGGCGATCAGCACCCGCTTCGCGCCGCGGCGCAGGCAGTCGTCGCGCACCGCCTTCAGGGTGTGGCCTTCGTCGAGGATGTCGTCCACCAGCAGCACGGTGCGGTCGCGCAGGTCGGCCGCGGGCTCGCGCAGCCAGTGCAGCTCGCTGCCGCGGGTTTCGCCGCGGTAGCGGGTGGCGTGCACGTAGTCGAACTCCAGGTCGGTGCGGATCGACAGCGCCAGCTGGCCGGCGAACATCAGCGCGCCGTTCATCACGGTGAGGAACACCGCGCGCTCGCCGTCCAGCGCGGCGTCGATGCGCCGGCCCAGGTCGGCGATCACGGTTTCCAGCTCGGCGCGGTCGAACAGCACGTCGGCGCGGGCCAGCGCCTCGGCCAGCGGGGGGATCATTGCAGTCATGCGGGGTCCTCGGCGTCGAGCGCCGTGATGCGGGCGACGAAACGGTCGCGTTGCGGGTTGTCGAGCAGCCCGCCCCAGCTGGCGCCGATGGCGCCGCGCAGGGGCGACAGGCGTTCGCGGGCGGCGGGAGGCGGCGCGGGCACGGCGGCGATGGCTTCCTCCACCACCTCGGGGAAGCAGGCCAGCACCAGGTCGCAGCCGGCGGCGAGGTGCGCCTGCACGCGGCCCGCCACGCTGCCGGCTACGCCGGCGGCGGCCATGCTGATGTCGTCGCTGACCACCACGCCGGCGAAGCCCAGCTCGCCGCGCAGGACCTGCTCGATCCACACCCGCGAATAGCCGGCCGGCTGCGCGTCCACGGCGGGATAGACCACGTGCGCCATCATCACCGCCTCGGCATGCGCGGCCATGGCTTCCGCGAACGGGCGCAGGTCGGCGGCGCGGATCGCGTCGAGCGGGCGCGGGTCGATCGCCTGCGCCTTGTGCGTGTCGGCGGCCACCGAGCCGTGCCCCGGGAAGTGCTTGAGCACCGCCGCCATGCCGCCCAGGTGCATGCCGCGCACGTAGGCGGCGGTCAGTTCGGCGGCGACCTCGGGATCGGCGTGGAAGGCGCGCGGGCCGATCGCCGCGTTTCCGCGCGCCAGGTCCGCCACCGGGGCGAAGCTGAAGTCCACGCCGCTGGCGCGCAGCTCGCCGGCCATCACCCAGGCGTGTTCCTCGGCCAGGCGCACGGCCTCCTCGGGGTCGCGGTCGAACACCGCGCCGATCTTCGCCAGCGCCGGCAGCCGGGTGAAGCCGTCGCGGAAGCGCTGCACCGGGCCGCCTTCCTGGTCCACCGCCACCAGCAGGTGCTCGCCGCCGGCCTCGCGGATGGCTTCGGTGAGCGCGATCAACTGATCGCGGCTGGCGTAGTTGCGTGCGAACAGGATCACGCCCGCCACGCCGGGGGCGGCGAGCCAGGCGCGTTCGCGCTCGGCGATCCCGGTGCCGGCCAGGCCGATCAGCAGCATCAGCAAGGTTCTCCGTCGGCGGCCGCGCGCTCGGCCGCCGACCACGCGGCGTACGGGTGCGCGATCAGGTTGACATTGTAGTAGCGCGCCAGCGCGCTCACCTCGCGGCCCAGCCAGGGCGGGCGCGGGAACGGCGCATCGGCCGCCGGCAACTCGATCTCGGCCAGCACCAGGCCGGCGTTGGCGCCGAGGAACTCGTCGATCTCGAACAGCGCGCCGTCCACGCTGACGTAGTGGCGGACCTTCTCCAGCACGCCGTCGCACAGCGTGGCCAGCATCTCGTCGGCCTCGTCCGGCGGCAGCGCCACCTCGTACTCGGCGCGTTCCACGCCCGGCCGCGCAGCCTTGATGTTGAGCCAGGCCCGCCCGCCGCTGCGGCGTACCCGCACCGAGGCGCGCGCGCCGCCGTCGCGGATCGCCTGCGCGCCGACCAGGTAGCCCTGCGCGATGCGCTCGCTGCGCGCGACCTGCCCGCGCCAGCCGTCGCCGCTCAACAGGAATTTGCGTTCGATCTCGATGGGCATGGGTGTTCCGTCTCTCGAAGTGGAGTACCTGCGGTAGTGCGCTCCGCCCTTGCTCGTCATTCCGGCGCAGGCCGGAATCCAATCACGAAACCGGCTTTGCGTGCTGCGCACGAGTATTCGGCTGGATTCCCGCTTTCGCGGGAATGGCGGTGGGGGAATACTTGCGTCGAGGCAAGCCCCGCCGGCCCATGCGCTGGATCAGCGCTCGAACAGCGCAATCGACTCCACGTGCGCGGTGTGCGGAAACATGTCCATCACCCCCGCGGACACCAGCCGGAAGCCATGCCTATGCACCAGGAGGCCGGCGTCGCGCGCCAGCGAGGCCGGGTGGCACGAGACGTAGACGATGCGCTTCGTCGCCTTGTGCGGCAGGTAGTCCAGCACCTTGTCGGCGCCGGCGCGCGGCGGGTCAAGCAGCAGTTTGTCCCACGGCTGGCGCGCCCAGTCGGCGCCGCGCTGGTCCTCGAACAGGTTGGCGACGTGGAAGCGCGCGTTGCCGATGCCGTTGCGCGCGGCGTTGTCGCCGGCGCGCTCGACCAGGCCATGCTCGCCCTCCACGCCGGCCACCTCGGCCACGCGCCGCGCGATCGGCAGGGTGAAGTTGCCCAGGCCGCAGAACAGGTCGAGCACCCGGTCGCCGGGCTGCGGGTCGAGCAATGCCATTGCGTGCGCCAGCATGCGCTGGTTCATGCCGGCGTTGACCTGCACGAAGTCCAGCGGGCGGAATTCCAGCTCCACCGGATCGGCGCCGGCACCCGGATCGAGCCGGAACGCCAGCCGCGGCTCTTCCGGCCACAGCGGGTGCACGCTGCTGACACCGCCGGGCTGCAGGTAGATGGCGAAGCCGTGCTCGCGGCCGAACGCGGCCAGCGCCTCGCGGTCGCGCTCGCCGAGCGGCTTGAGGTGGCGGAACACCAGCGCCACGGCGTCGTCGCCGGCGGCGAACTCGATCTGCGCGATGTCGGCGGCGGCCTCCAGCGTGCCGACCCGTTCCGACAGCGCCGCGATGCGCTCGCCGATGCGCGGGTGGATCACCTCGCAGCGGCCGATGTCGGCCACGTAGCGCGGGTTGGATTCCTCGCGGAAACCCACCAGCACGCGCCCCTTCTTCGGCACCGAACGCACCGACAGGCGCCCCTTGCGGCGGTAGCCCCAGGGCTCGCCGGTCAGCGGCGGCAGCCAGCTTTCCGGCTCCACCTTGCCGATGCGGGCGAAGTTCTCGGCCAGCACGCGCTGCTTCATGGCGATCTGCGCGGCGGCGTCCAGGTGCTGCAGCGAGCAGCCGCCGCACTGGCCGAAATGCGGGCACTTCGGCTCGACCCGGTGCGGCGAGCGTTCCAGCAGCTCGACCGTCTCGGCCTCGTCGTAGGTGCGGTGGCGCCTGCGGATGGCCAGGCGCACGCGCTCGTCCTGCAATGCGCCGGCGACGAACACGGCCTTGCCGTCGATGCGCGCCACGCCCTTGCCGTCGTGGGTGAAGTCGGTGATGGTGGCTTCGTATTCTTTCATGGGCCTGCAAACAGGCGCGCCCGGGTCGTGAACCCGGGCGCGGCGATCGGGTGGACGGGGCGGCTGCGCCTATTTGCGCTTCCAGGCCCCGGAGGCGTCCTGATAATACCAGCCGGCGCGGGCATGGCTGATCCAGCCCTTGGCGAAGGTGGCACGGATCTGCGCTTCCCATTCCGGGTGGTTGTTGGCGCTGGCGATCTCGCGGTACAGCGCGTCGCGGTCGCGGTTTTCGTCGGCGATCGCGGTGTTGAGCTGGGCGCGCTGCGCCAGCGGCACCTTGCTGGCGTCGTGCAGGGCCACCAGGCCGTCGTTGGTGAAGCCGATGGCGCCGCTGTCGAGCATCGCCTTCAGGCTGTTCTCGAAGCGGGTGCGCATGCGCTGGCGGATCGCCTCGGTGGTGGCGGTCTGCACGCGCAGGTTGGGGGTATCGGCCGCCTGCGCGGCCGGCACCAGCAGGTCGAGCAGCATGGCCGAGGGCCGGTTGCCCGGCGGCGTGGACGCGTCGGGCTTCGGTGCCGGCTGCGCGGGAGCGGCGTCGCCGTCGAGCACGTTGCCGATGAACTGGTCGGCTGCCTTCTGCGCCGCCGCGGCGGGGAAATAGACGTTGATGGTGACGCACCCCACCAGGGCGACGATCAGCAGGGTCAGCAATCCATAGACGAGCTTGCGCATGGGGGTCTCCGTGGGGAACGGGTGTCAGCGGATTTCCGGTGCCGCGCCTTCGACGGCCGCCTTCAGGCGCTGCACCAGGGTCGGCCAGTCCACCCGGGACTGGTGGCCGATCACGTGCAAGTGCGGCAACCCGCTGCCTTCGACGATAGTGTAGCCGTCGGGACCGCCGTCGAGGCCACCCATCTGGCATACGTCGGCCTGCAGCGTGCAGCTGAGGCCGATGCGCTTGTACGAGAAGTTCTTGAACAGCTTCAGCACCGCGCCCTGCAACCCGCCGGCGATGCCGCCGCCACCCACGGTGGTGAGGTTGTTCACCGCGCGCTGGCTGATCCGCCCGCCGCCGCCGGCCAGCAGCGAGGCCTTGAACGCCACCGGCGTCCAGTCGACCAGGCGCAGGTCGTCGATGCGGCCGTCCATGCGGCCGGTGATGCTGCCGAAGTCGAACACGCTGGTGAGCGCGCCCAGGTCGAGCTGCTTCAGCGCCACGTCACCGGTCAGCACCGGGCTGGTGCCGAACGGCTGCTGCAGCGTCATCCGGGTGATGTCGACGAAGCCGCCGAACACGTTGAGCGACAGCCCGCCGTCCAGCACGATGCGGTCGTCCGCCCAGCGCAGCGACGGCACCGCGCCGCCCAGGGTGCCCGGGAACTGCGGCCAGCCCACCGCCTTGCTGAAGGCGCGCATGTCCACGCCGGTCAGCACCAGCGCGGTGGACAGGCGCTGGCCTTTCGCGGCCGCCGGGCGCCAGTCCAGCGAACCGACCCGCAACTGGCCGCCCAGCACCGGCACCACCAGCGGCTGCTGCAGCACCAGCCCGCCGCCACGGCTCTGCCAGTGCGAGCTGGCGGCGCCGTTGGCGATCCGGTACACCCGGATGCCGTCCCAGGCCAGCGTGGTCGCCGGTCGTTCGCCCCGGGCCGACCAGTCCAGGCCGCCGCGCAGCCGGGCGACCGCCAGCCGGCCGGCGCCGTCGGCCAGATCCAGTCCGCCGGTGCGGAAGGCGAAGCTGTGCAGCCCGTCCGGCTCCAGGTCGAGATGGCCATCGAGGGCGCCGGTAACGGTCAGGTTCTGCAGGCCCAGCGTGTTCAGCCAGGCCTGGCCATAGCGCTGGTAGGCGGCCGGAAAATCGGCGTGCAGGCGGTTCAGGCGCAGTGTGCGCAGCGCGCCCCGGGCGTCGAAGGCCAGGTTGCCGTCCAGTTGCAGCGCGCCGGGATCGGTCACCTTGAGCCGGTCCAGCGCGATGGCGCCGTGGCTGGACCGGGCGCTCAGCCCCAGTTGCACCGCGTGGTCCGGCAGGCGGGCGAACACCGGGCCCAGCAGCAGTTCCCCGCCGTGCAGGGTGCCGTCGAAACCGATCTCGGCGGCGCCGCCGGTGGTGTCGATGTCCAGCCGGGCGCGGGCGCCCAGCCCCTGCCCCGCCAGCGTGCCGGCGGGCGTGTCGAAGCCGATGCCGGCCAGGGTGAAGTCGCCGGAGGTCTGGATGCCGTCGCCGCGCACGTCCAGCGCCAGTTCCGCGTCCACCCGGCCGCCGGTGACGTGGCCGGACCAGGCCATGCCGAGCAGGCCCTGCAGCCAGCCGGCGGGCAGTTGCTTCAGGCTGATCTGGGCGTGGCTGGGCTGGTCCAGCGGCAGCGCGGCATCCAGTTGCGCCTTGCCCTGGGCCAGGGCCACCTGCAGGGTGTTGGAGGCATCGTCGACAGTCAGGAACAGTTGCGCGTGCTCCAGCGCCCGGCCCGGGGCGCCGGCCAGTTGCGCGGTACCGTCGAACATCCAGCGCAGTTGCGCGTCGCGCTGGAGCACGCCGGCAAGATCGACGCCGATGCGGCGCCAGCCCAGCGCCGGGATGTCCGCCCTGGCCGCCTGCAGGTCCAGCTGCAGGGTGCCGGCGTCGGCGCCGGGAGCGATGCGCAGGCGCACGTCCTGCAGGCTTACCCCGGCAAGCTCGAGGCGCCGGGCGGCCAGAGTCACGTCGGCCCGCGCCGGCACGCTTGCCAGGGCGCACGACAACGCGCACAGAAACAGCAGAAGGCGGCTTGATAAGAAACGCATGCCGCGCCATTCTGCCAAACTCAGATGAACGAGAAGGATTTCGTCATGCCGGCCGCCGCCAGTCCGCTGCCCGATGCCGCCTCCACGCCACGCGTGCTGGTCGCCGACGACGACCCGGCCAGCCGGCGTTTCCTTGGCGATGGCCTGCGCCAGCTCGGCGCCGACGTGACCACCTGCGAGGACGGCACCTCCGCGCTGGCGCTGGCGCGCCGCGTCCGCTTCGACCTGCTGCTGCTGGACTGCCGCATGCCCGGCGCCGGCGCCCTGGCGGTGCTGGAGGCCGTGCGTGCCGACCTGGGGGCGGCCTCGCGCCGCAGCCCGGCGGTGGCGACCAGCGCCGAGGTGGACGCCGCCGAGCGTCGCCGCCTGCTGGCCGCGGGCTTCGGCGACATCCTGCTCAAGCCCTGCGACCTGCACTCGCTGGCGCGCATCTGGGCGCTGGGCCGTGATCGCCCACCCCTGCTCGACGACCCCGCGGCGCTGGCCAGCACCGGCGACGCCCGCACCATGCGCGCCCTGCGCCAGCTGCTGCGCGAGGAACTGCTGGCGCTGGACCGCGAACTGGAGCGTCTCGGCGCCGACCGCGCCGCCCTGACCGAACGCCTGCACCGCCTGCGCTCCTCCTGCGGCTTCTGCGGCGCCGCCGCGCTGGGCGAGGCCACCGTCTCGCTGCAGCGGCAGCTCGCCGAGGCGGCGCCGGACGCGCCCCTGCCGCTCGGCGCCTTCCGCGATACCCTGCAGGCCACCCTGCAGGCGCTGGCGAACGAACCGGCCTGAGCGCGCCCGGCAGTTGTCCTCAATCCGGGCGGGGTCGTGCGGCCAGGGCCCCGGACAGCACACGCCAGGCGCGCAGTTCGCCGCCGCCCAGGTGGAAGCGGATCACCGTGCGCATCAGCCCGCGCAGCGCCGCCAGGCCGGCAGCGCCGGGCATGCGGTCCCGCGCCAGGGCAAGCAGGTCCTGGCCGCGCAGGGCGCCCGGTACCATGGCGGCGACCGGCCGCGCGCCCTGCTCCACGTCGTAGCGGTAGCAGCCTTCCGGCGCCAGCGGCGCGCCGGAGTCGGCCTCGTGTTCCAGCTGCAGCGCATATCCCAGCGCTTCCAGCAGGTCGCGCTCGAAGCGCCGCAGGGTCCATGCCAGCGGTTCTCCCGCGCCCAGTCGCGCCAACGCCAGGGCGTAGGCCTGGAACAGTTCCGGATGCGGATCCTGCCTGCCGGTCAGCCGTACCACCAGCTCGTTGACATACAGCCCCGCCAGCGCCGCGTCGCCCTGCAGCCGAGGCAGGGCGACGGGTGCGTCCACCCCGCGCAGGGTCGCCAGCTCGCCGCGCAGCAGCAGGTCCAGCGCCAGCGGCTGGAACGGTTCGAGCTGGGCGCGCTGCAGGCGCCCGCGCTCGCTGCGCACCCCGCGCGCCACCACGCCCAGCCGGCCATGGTCGCGGGTGAGGCATTCCAGCAGCAGCGAGGTCTCGCGGTAGGGCCGCGCGTGCAGGACGTAGGCGGGCTGCTGGTCGAGGTGCATGGGGGGCTGGGAAACGGGAAATGGGGAACGTATAGGCCCACGGGGTCCGGGAGGCTTGTCAGCCTACATGCTCACCGGAGCCTTCACGTTCCCCATTCCCCGTTCCTCCTCAATCCGTATACCCCAGCTTCTTCAGCATCGCCTCGTCGTCCACCCAGCCTTCGCGCACCTTCACCCACAGGCGCAGGAAGACCTTGCGTTCGAACATGCGCTCCATGTGCCGGCGCGCGGCGCTGCCGATGGCCTTGAGCTGGGCGCCGCCCTGGCCGATCACGATGGCCTTCTGGCCGTCGCGCTCCACCCAGATCACGGCATGGATCTCCGCCACGCCGTCGGGGCGGTCCTTGAACTGCTCGATCTCGACGGTGGTGGCGTACGGCAGTTCCTGGTCCAGCCGCAGCATCAGCTGCTCGCGCACCATCTCGGCGGCGAGGAAGCGCTCGCTGCGGTCGGTGACCTCGTCCTCGCCGAACATGGGCGCACGCACCGGCAGGCGTTGCAGCAGGTCATGCTGCAGGGTTTCCAGGCCCTTGCGCTTGAGCGCGCTGACGTAGTGCACGGCGTCGAAGTGATGGCTGGCGGAAAGCTCGGCCACGAACGGCAGCAGCGTGGCCTTGTCCTTGCTCAGGTCGACCTTGTTCAGCGCCAGCAGGCGCGGCAGCTTCTGCTCGGCCAGGGCGGCGTACAGCGCCTCGTCCTCGTCGGTCCAGCGGCCGGCCTCGATCACCTGCACCGCCAGGTCCACCTCGCCGATGGCGCTGCGCACGGCGCGGTTGAGGCTGCGGTTCATCGCCCGCTTCGCGCCGCGGTGCAGGCCGGGCGTATCCACGTACAGGACCTGACCGGCCTCGCTGCTGGCGATGCCGAGGATGCGGTGGCGGGTGGTCTGCGGGCGCGGGCTGACGATGGACAGGCGGAAGCCGATCAGCGCGTTCAGCAGGGTGGACTTGCCCACGTTGGGCCGGCCGGCCAGGGCGACCAGGCCGCAGCGGTAGTCCGGGTGCGGCAGTTCGCCATCGGCGCCGGCGTCCAGTTCGTCGTTCATGGTGCGATCGTTTCCGAGATGGGACACAAGCATGGCGCCGCGGCGGCGCGAACGCCAGCGCGGCAGCCGTGGAGATGGAGTCAGTCCTGTTTCTGCGCCGCCAGCAAGCGGGACAGCACCGCTTCGGCCGCTTCCTGCTCGGCGGCGCGGCGACTGCCGCCGCGGCCGTCGGCGGCCAGCGCGAGCGGCGCCTCGATCGCGCAGCTCACGTCGAAGACGCGTGCGTGTTCCTCGCCGCCGGTGCCGAGCAGTACGTAGTTCGGCAATGGCAGGCCGCGCGCCTGCAGCCATTCCTGTAGGCGCGTCTTGGCGTCCTTGGACGAGCGCGGCAGGGTCGCGATGCGTGTGGCGAACAGGCTGCGCACCACTCCACGGCAGGCCTCCAGGCCTCCGTCCAGGTGGATCGCCGCCAGCAGCGCCTCGAAGGCGTCGGCGAGGATCGAATCGCGCCGGAAGCCGCCGCTCTTCAGTTCGCCCGGACCCAGCTTCAGGCGGTCGCCCAGTTCCAGCTCGCGCGCGATGTCCGCCAGCGCCTGGCCGTTGACCAGCTGCGCGCGCAGCCGCGACAGCTCGCCCTCGCTGGCGTTGGGGTGCGCCTCGTACAGCATCTCGGCGACGAAGGCGCCCAGCAGCGCGTCGCCGAGGAACTCCAGGCGCTCGTTGTTCGGCTTGCCGGCGCTGCGGTGGGTCAGCGCCAGCTCGGCCAGGGCGGGATCGCGAAAACGGTAGTTCAGTTCCACAACGTTACTGGGCGAGATTGCCCTGCAGCGGCACGCTCTTCTCGAAATGGACCAGGAAGTCGATGTTGTAGATGAACGCCGTCTGCTTATCGTACGAGATGTTCAGCTGATTGCCGCCGTTGTCGTGGGTGATGGTGATGTCGCTCGGGGTGATGGTGTCGTCGCCCACGTACTGCATGCTGAACTTGTACATCAGATCGCGGCGGATGGAGTCCAGCGTCTTGCCGTCCACGCCGCTGCTGGCCTCCTGGTTCATCGCCTTCACCACGCCCATGTACTCGCTGTACGCCGGCACCAGCTTCATCGCCATGTAGCCGAAAAATGCCACCACGACCAGCACGATCAGGAATCCGATCAGGGTGATGCCCGTCTGCTTCGATTTCATAGTCCCCTCGCCATGCCGTCGATGCGGCGCGCCTTGTTCACGAAACGTCCGGCCGGTACCCGGCCGCTGCGTACTGTGCCGCGCGCCGCGCCGCGCTGCCAGCCGGCGCGGTCACGGAATCACACAGCCGCCGACCGGCGCCGCCGGTCAGTGGATGACCTTGCCGATGCGGTGGAAATCCACCCCGCCGGTGCCCCAGCCCTTCCAGCTCATCCAGATCAGGAAGGCCTTGCCGGCCAGGTTCTTCTCCGGCAGGCAGCCCCAGTAGCGGCTGTCCTCGCTGTTCTCGCGGTCGTCGCCCATCACCAGGTAGCAGCCCTGCGGCACCACCGAGGGCACCCGCGGGTTGGGAATGGCGGGCGTCGGGCCGCGTTCGGGCATGCGCGCGATCAGGTGGTTGACCTTGCCCAGGTGCTCGTTCCAGATGGTGGCGCCGTAGGACAACAGCACGTTGTCGTCGGTGCGCGCGGGATTGCCGGCGAACGGCCCCACCTCGTCGGCCTGCACCGGCTTGCCGTTGATGATGATGCGGCTGTCGCGCACTTCCACGGTGTCGCCCGGCAGGCCGATCACGCGCTTGATCCAGTTCTGCCGAGGCACCGGCGTGGCGCAGTCCGGGTCGCCGCCGTGCACCACCGAGCCGTCGGCACGATGGCAGGTGTAGCCGGGCCAGCGGAACACCACCACGTCGCCGCGCTTCGGTTCGCCGGTGGCGAGGAACTTGGTGTTGAACACCGGCAGGCGCAGGCCGTAGGCGAACTTGTTGACCAGGATGAAGTCGCCCACGTCCAGCGTCGGCATCATCGAGCCGGACGGGATGCGGAACGGCTCGGCCACGAACGAGCGCAGCAGCAGCACGATCAGCACCACCGGGAACAGCGAGCGCGCCCAGTCCACCGGCACCGGGTCGCGGTACTCCTCGCCGGCCGCGTCGAGCCTGGCCTTGCGCTTCTTGTACAGGAACAGGCGGTCCAGTCCCCAGACCACGCCGAACAGGACGGTGAGGCCCAGCAGGATCGCCGAAAAATCGTACTCCATGCCCTACTCCTTAGTGCCGCTTCTACTTGTCTGTCCGCAGCACGGCGAGGAAGGCTTCCTGAGGAATCTCCACCCGGCCGACCTGCTTCATGCGCTTCTTGCCTTCCTTCTGCTTTTCCAGAAGTTTCTTCTTGCGGCTGACGTCGCCGCCGTAGCATTTGGCCAGCACGTTCTTGCGCAGGGCCTTTACCGTGGAACGCGCGATGATCTGCGCGCCGATCGCCGCCTGGATCGCCACGTCGAACTGCTGCCGCGGGATCAGGTCCTTCATCCGCTCCACCAGCTCGCGCCCGCGCCGGTCCGCATGCGAACGATGCACGATCAGCGAGAGCGCGTCCACGCGGTCGCCGTTGATCAGCACGTCCACGCGCACGAACGGGCCGGCGTCGAAGCGCTCATGGTGGTAGTCCATCGAGGCATAGCCGCGCGAGACGGACTTCAGCCGATCGAAGAAATCCAGCACCACCTCGGCCAGCGGCAGTTCATAGGTGATCTGCACCTGGGTGGCCAGGTACTGGATCGAGCGCTGCACGCCGCGCTTCTCCTCGCACAGGGTGATGATGTTGCCGATGTAGTCCGGCGGGGTGAGGATACTGGCCACGATGATCGGCTCGCGGATCTCCTCGATCTGCGGCACCGGCGGCAGTTTCGCGGGGTTGTCCAGCGGCATCACCGTGCCGTCGGTCTTCAGCACCTCGTACACCACGGTGGGCGCGGTGGTGATCAGGTCGAGGTCGTACTCGCGCTCCAGCCGCTCCTGCACGATTTCCATGTGCAGCATGCCGAGGAAGCCGCATCGGAAGCCGAAGCCCATCGCTTCGGAGCTTTCCGGTTCGAAGAACAGCGCGGCATCGTTGAGGCGCAGCTTGTCCAGCGCCTCGCGCAGCGCCGGATAGTCGTCGGCGGAGACCGGGAACAGGCCGGCGAACACGCGCGGCTGCATGGTCTGGAAACCGGGCAGCGGCTTCTCGGCCGGCTTGCCGGCGTGGGTGAGCGTGTCGCCCACGGGAGCGCCGTGCACGTCCTTGATCGAGGCGTTGATCCAGCCCACCTCGCCGGCCGCAAGCTTGTCCAGTTTCTTGCGCTTGGGCGTGAACACGCCCACGTCGTCCACCTCGTGGGTGCGGCCGGTGGACATCACCAGTAGCTTGTCGCCCGGTTTGATCTCGCCCTGCATCACGCGCACCAGCGAGACCACGCCGAGGTAGTTGTCGAACCAGGAATCGATGATCAACGCCTGCAGCCGGTCGGTGTCGCGCGGCTTCGGCGGCGGGATGCGGGCCACGATGGCCTCCAGCACCTCGGTGACGTTCTGGCCGGTCTTGGCGCTGACCGCCACCGCGTCGGTGGCGTCGATGCCGATCACCGCCTCGATCTCGGCCTTCACCTTCTCCACGTCGGCGGTCGGCAGGTCGATCTTGTTGAGCACCGGCACCACTTCCAGCCCCTGCTCCACCGCGGTGTAGCAGTTGGCCACCGACTGCGCTTCCACGCCCTGGGCGGCGTCCACCACCAGCAGCGCCCCCTCGCAGGCGGCCAGCGAACGGCTCACCTCGTAGGAAAAATCCACATGGCCGGGCGTGTCGATGAAGTTCAGCTGGTAGGTCCTGCCGTCGCGCGCCTTGTACGGCAGAGACACCGACTGCGCCTTGATGGTGATGCCGCGCTCGCGCTCGATCGGGTTGTTGTCCAGCACCTGCGCTTCCATCTCGCGCTCGGCCAGGCCGCCACAGATCTGGATGATGCGGTCGGCGAGGGTCGACTTGCCGTGGTCGATGTGGGCGATGATGGAGAAATTGCGGATCAGTTCCATGGAGCACGCTGTCAGCTTGCACTGCCGCGCAAGGGTGCCGGCAGCGTATCACCGGGATGGCGATATGAACCCGGCATTATCGCATGGAAACGCCCTCCGGCCGCGGCGGGCGCGGCCGGAGGGCGCAGGCGGCAGGCGCCCGTCAGTCGCCCGACTTGGACGGCACGCTCAGGCTGACGAAGTTGGTCTGGTCGCCGCGGCGCACCAGCAGCAGGATGGTGTCGCCCGGTTTCACGTTGGCCGTGGCCTTGCGGAACGCCTCCACGCTGCCGATCTTCTGCTGGTTCACCATCAGGATCACGTCGCCCGCCTGCAGCGTCTGCGCCGCCACCGGGCCGGTGATGTCGGACACCACCACGCCCTCGTCCGGCTTGAGGCCCAGTTGCTGGCGGGTTTCCTTGTCCAGCGGCTGCACCACCAGGCCCAGTGCCCCGGTGCCGCTGGTGGGGCCCTGCCCCGCGCCCGCCGTCCGCTCGCCGCGGTCGCGCGGCATGGTGCCGATGGTGGCCTGCAGGGTCATCCGCTTGCCATCGCGCAGCACTTCCACCGGCACCTTGGTGCCCGGCTTGGTCATCGCCACCAGCGGCGGCAGGTCGCTGCCCTGCAGGATGTCGTGGCCGTTGTAGCCGACGATGATGTCGCCGGCCTGGATGCCAGCCTTGTCCGCGCCGCTGTCCGGCGTCACGCTGGCCACGATGGCGCCATTGGCGCTGTCGAGCTTGAGCGCCTTGGCCACGTCCTCGTCCACCGGCCTCACCATCACGCCCAGCATGCCGCGGGTGACGTAGCCCTTGGTCTTGAGCTGCTCCACCGCGTTCATCGCCGTGTCGATCGGGATCGAGAACGACACGCCGAGATAACCGCCGGTGTTGGAGTAGATCTGCGAGTTGATGCCCACCACCTGGCCCTGCAGGTTGAACAGCGGGCCGCCGGAGTTGCCGCGGTTGATCGGCACGTCGGTCTGGATGAACGAGGTGTCGGGCTGGTCCTGGCCGCCCAGGTTGCGCCCCACCGCGCTGACGATGCCCTGGGTCACGGTGTAGTCGAAGCCGAACGGCGAGCCGATCGCCAGCACCCACTGGCCGGGCTTGAGCGTGTGCGAGTCGCCGATGCTCACCGCGGGCAGCGGACTTCCGGCATCCACCTTGAGCAGGGCGATGTCATAGGTGGGGTCGGTGCCGACCACCTTGGCGGTCAGCGTGCGACGGTCCTGCAGGCGCACGGTGACCTTGTCGGCATGGTCCACCACATGGTTGTTGGTGAGGATGTAGCCGTCGCTCGAAATGATGAAGCCCGACCCCAGCGACGTGTGCGCCTGTTCTTCCGGCGACGGCATCGGCATGCCGAAGAAGCGGCGGAAGATCTCCCACTGCGGGTCGCCGGGACCGCTCCCCTGCATCGGCACCGCGTTCATGCGTCGGCCGCTGTAGCGGGCCTCCACATGCACCACGGCGGGCGCGTTCTTCTTGACGATGCCGGTGAAGTCGGGCAACGCGGCGGCGGGGGCGGCCTGCGCCTGCGCCGGCATGCCGGCGGCGGCGAAGCCCATGGCAAGCGCGCAGCAGAACAGGTTGCGCCAGAGGGATCGGTTCATGGTTTCCTCCTTGGGTTTCTGCGGACACGCCCCGGGGAGGCGGCCCGTATCGCGGGCCGGCCGGGACGGAAAGGATGGAGCCTGGCGGTCGCGCGGACGATGGCCGTCACGGCGACCGCCACGGTCACTGCGCCGTGGCGGCCTGCGGCAGGCGGCGTGGCGCGGTGCGGGCGGGGTCGACCAGCAGCAGGTAGCTGCCGTCGCCGTTGTCGAGCGTACGGTAGCGGTTCACCCGGTAAGGGCGCAGCGGATCGTTCGACGCGTTGTCGCCCAGGGTCATGGAAGCGCGCTCGCTGTAGCGCCAGGCGTTCGAGTCGAGCCACGGCGGCACGCTGGCCGGCGGGGCGGCGGGCGCCTGCGCGGCGGCTTCGGCCAACCGCTGCTGCGGCTGGGGCGCCACGCTGGCGCTGGCGCTGGCGCTGGCGCTGGCGCTGGCGACGGCCGGCGCCGCACGCCGCACGCCGCTGTCGCCGGTGGGCTGGGACACCATCAACGCGGCCACCGCCACGCCCGCCGCGATCGCGCCGCCGGCGGACCAGCGCAGCCAATGCCGGCGGCTCGCGCGGCCATGCCCGGTCGCGGCCGGGACGGCGGTCTCCGCCTCGATGGCGGACATCACGCGGGCGGCGAAGCCGGGCGAGGCCAGCACGGGCAACTCCCGGCGCTGGCCGTGGCGCGCCGCATGATGGCGCCCCCATGCATCGCGCAGGGCTTCGTCGTGGTCGAGCCGGCGCAGCAGGAAGCGCAGTTCCTCCTTCGTCAGCTCGCCGTCGACGGCGGCGGAAAGGGTTTCACGATGGGATTCAGTCATGTCCGATCCTCGCGGTTCGACAGCAGCGGCCGCAGTTTTTCGTCGATCGCCTCGCGCGCCCGGAAGATGCGCGAACGTACCGTTCCGATGGGGCAGTCCATCGCGGCGGCGATCTCCTCGTAGCTGAGGCCGTCCATCTCGCGCAGCGTGATGGCCGTCCGCAGCTCCTCGGGCAACGCTTGGACAGTGGAAAAGACGGTTTGTTCAATTTCCTGGCGCATCAGTTCGCGCTCGGGCGTGGCGTTGTCCTGCATGCGATCGGCGCCGGGCACGAACACCGCGTCGTCCACGTCGATGTCGTCGCTGGGCGGACGCCGCCCCTGCGCCACCAGATGGTTCTTGGCGGTGTTCACCGCGATCTTGTACATCCAGGTGTAGAACTGGCTGTCGCCGCGGAACGAGCCGATCGCCCGCCAGGCCCGCACGAACGCCTCCTGCGCCACGTCTTCGCATTCGGCGTGGTCGTGGACGTAGCGGGAGATCAGGCCGACGACCTTGTGCTGGTACTTGCGCACCAGCAGGTCGAATGCGCGCTTGTCGCCCCCTTGTACCCGCTCGACCAGCGCACTATCGAGTTCGTTTTCGCCCATCCGGGCCCTCTCCTTCGTTGCTGCCGCATGCCAGCAGGGATGCCGCCGGATGGTTCAAGCTGGCTGAGACCGCCGTCGCGGCTGCAAGTTCAGCACGAATGCGGCCCCGCTCCAACCATCGGAAATGGGGGCGGGCGGCCCCGGCTCAACCGCCGGCGGCGGCCAGCACGTGCTCGCGCTCGGCCAGCAGGCGGTCGAAGGCGGCCTGCGGCAGCGGGCGGCAGAACAGGTAACCCTGCAGTTCGTCGCAACCGTTCTGGCGCAGGAACTGCAGGTGCTGCTCGATCTCCACGCCCTCGGCCACCACCTCGCGGTTGAGCCGGTGCGCCATCTCGATGGTGGCGCGCACGATCGCCTCGTCGTCCGGGTCGACGCCGATGTTGCGCACGAAGCTCTGGTCGATCTTGATGCGGTCGGCGGGCAGCTTGCGCAGGTAGTCCAGAGAGGCGGCCCCGGTGCCGAAGTCGTCGATGGCGATGCGACAGCCGAGCCGGTGCAGACCGAGCATGTTCTCGGTGAGGTTGGGCACCGCCTTGATGCTGATGCTCTCGGTGACCTCCAGCTCCAGCAGCGCCGGGTCCAGCCCGGTCTCGGCCAGTACCCGGGCCACCACGTCCACCAGGTCGGGCTGAGTCAGCTGCACCACGGAGAGGTTCACGCCCAGCCGCAGCCGCAGGCCGTGGCGGGCCTCCCAGGCCTGCGCCTGGTGGCAGGCGGTGCGCAGCACCCACTCGCCGATGGAGACGATCAACCCGGTTTCCTCGGCCAGCGGGATGAAGAAGCCGGGGCCGATCGCGCCCAGCTCGGGATGCTCCCAGCGCACCAGCGCCTCCATACCCACGATATCCTCGCTGGCCGCGTCCACCTGCGGCTGGTAGAATACGCGCAGCTCGCCGTTGCCCTCGGCGTGGCGCAGGCTGGCCTTCAGCGCCACGTTCTGCCGCTCCTGCTCGGGGCTGACGTCGTAGATCTGGTAGTTGTTGCGGCCCAGGCCCTTGGCCGCATACATCGCCTCGTCGGCGTGCTTGAGCAGGGTCTCCGCGTCCGGCGCGTCCTCGGGGAAGAAGCTGATGCCGATGGAGGCGGTGGCCTGCAGCTCGGTGCCGTCCTCCAGATGCAGCGGCTTCTCCATCAGCTGCACGATCTTCTCGGCCACGCGCAGCACGTCGTCGTTCTTCACGATGTGGCGCAGCACCAGGATGAACTCGTCGCCGGCGTAGCGCGCCACGGTGTCGGAGGCGCGCACGCTGCTGCGCAGGCGCTGGGTCACCGCCACCAGCACCTGGTCGCCCACCGCATGGCCCAGGTTGTCGTTGATCGACTTGAAGCGGTCCAGGTCGACGAACAGCACGGCGAAGCATTCGCCGGTGCGGTGCGCCTCGCGGATGATGGTGTCGAGGCGGTCGTTGAACAGCAGCCGGTTGGGCAGGCCGGTGAGCGCGTCGAGCAGACCTTCGGCGCGCCCCTGTTCGCGGGTGCGGTGCAATTCCAGCACGTGGGCGAAGTACGCCGCGGCGCAGCGCAGCACCGGCTCGATGACTTCCGGCTCGCCGAACGGCTGCCGCCGCCCGGCCAGCAGCGCGCCGAGCACGTTGCGCCGCTCGTCCAGCAACGGCAGGCCGGCGAAGCCGCACAGGCCGAGTTGGGCCACCAGCGGGTCGGCCTCGGCCAGGCGCTGCGCATCCGCCGCATGCAGCAGGGTCTTGCCGCCCAGCACCAGGCGCAGCGAGCTTTGCAGCTGTGCCGCCGGCCAGAGCCGGTCGTCGCCGCGCCAGCGCTGCACCAGTTGCACCGGCATGCCCTCTTCCGGCCGTGCCGACCATATCGCCAGGTAGTCCAGGCCCAGCTCGTCCACCAGCAACTGGGCGTCCCCGCTCATCTCGCCGTCGCCGTCATTGCCGAACAGGCGCGCCAGCAGGGCCAGCGCCATCGCCGGCCGGGCATCGGCGCTGTCGCTGCGGAACATCAGCGCCACCACCTCGCGCCCGGCATGGCGCACGTGCCGCGCGCTCACCTCGCCGCTGTCGAAGCCACGGGCGGAGCGGCGCGAACAGGCATGCCAGCGGCGGTCGCCCTCGCGCAGCAGCCGCTCCAGCGTGGGTTCCTCCAGCGCGAGCAGCTCGGCCAGCGGCCGGCCCAGCACGGCGACCTCGCCGAGGCCGCTGTGCCGCACCAGGGCCGGGCTGGCTTCCAGCACGCGCTCGCTGACCGGGTCGGCGACCAGCCACTCGCCATCGTCGGCCTCGAACACGAAGCGGTAATCGCCATCGCCGGCCGGCAGCGCGCGTGGCGGCGGTACGGCGTCGCCCGTCCAGGCGGAACGCGGCAACCGTTGCCAGCGCGCCACCAGCTCGCGCTCGACCTGGGCGGCGTACAGCCAGTCGCCCACGCCTGCGGGGAGCTGCGCCGGGCGGATCGCCGCGCCCTCCGCCAGCACCGCGATCAGCGGCGCGTCGGCGCAGGCCGGCACCCGGCGCAACTGCTCGCAGCAGGCCAGCGCGGCGCGGCCGTCGCCCTCGAAGGCCACCACCATCAGCGCCAGCGGGGCGCGCCCCTCGAGCAGGATCGCCGCGTGCGCCGGATCGCGCGCCGAGTGGATCGCGGGATGTCCCTCGCGGTCGAGCGCATCGAACAGCGCGCGGCGCAGGTCGCGCTGCGGCGCCACCACCAGGATGCCGCTGTCGGACATGGTCGGCACGCTCACAGCAGCCAGCGCCCGTCGCGCAGCCGCGGCCGCTGGGCGGCCTTGGGCGCACCGTTGAGGCGCACCGCCACGTCGCCCAGGCTGGCGACCAGCGAGGGCGCCGCGTCCAGCAGCACCACGCGCCGCACGTGCCCGGCCGGGGCGCGGGCGAGCTGGCGCAGCAGGTTGCCGTCCGCGGTGGAAAGCGGCAGCGGGAAGCGGCTCAACAGATAGACCCCGAAGTGCTGGCTCTGCTGGATGTAGCGCAACGCATTGCCCAGCCGCTGCGAGTCGGGCACCCGCGCATGCGCCTCGCGCAGGTTGCCCATGCCGGTGTCGGGTTGCCACAGGTAGATCGACTGGCCGCTGTGCCGGGCGATGGCGCGGAACTGCTCCACCAGCACGGCGCTGTCGCCGCCCTCGAGCACGAGCAGGCCTCCCGCCGCCGCCAGGATGCGCTCGAGGATCTCGCTGCCGGCGACCGGGTCGGGGGCCATCAGGGTAGTCATCGCGGCCTAACGTTACGCGCCCGCGGGCGAAGCGCAATAGCGGGCGCGCCGCCGCGTGACGTGGACGACACCGCGGCGTCGCCACCCGCCCGGGGGCGTCTCGCAATCCACGCTACGGGACGGTATGGTGCGTTTTCCACCCAACCGGTACGGCACGGCCATGTTCGAAGGACTGCGCTTCAACCACTGGAAAACGAACCTGGACGACGACGGCATCGTCACCCTGGCGGTGGATCGCGCCGGCAGCGGCGTGAACGCGATCTCGCGCGAGGTGCTGGACGAACTGGGCCAGATCGTGGAACGGCTGGCGATCGAGAAGCCCGCCGGGGTGATCGTGCATTCGGCCAAGCCCGCCGGCTTCGCGGTGGGCGCCGACATCAAGGAGTTCGTGGGCTACGCCGAACAGGGCACGGTGCTGGAGAACATCCGCAACGGCCAGCAGGTGTACGAGGCGCTGGCCCGCCTGCCCTGCCCCACGGTGGCGGCGGTGCACGGCGCCTGCATGGGGGGCGGCACCGAGCTGGTGCTGGCCTGCCGCCAGCGCATCGCCGCCGACGACGACCGCACGAAGATCGGCCTGCCCGAGGTGATGCTGGGCATCCATCCCGGCTGGGGCGGCACGGCGCGCCTGCCGCGGCTGATCGGCGCGCCGGACGCGCTGCCGGCGATGCTCACCGGCAAGCCGCTGTCGGCGAAGCGGGCGCTGGCGCTGGGCGTGGTCGACCGCCTCGCCCGGCCGGACGAATTGCTGGCCGGGGCGAAGGCGTTGCTGCGCCGGCCGGCGGCGCGACCGTTCGCGCGCCGCGCCAAGGCCTGGGCCACCAACACCTGGCTGGCGCGGCAGGTCCTGGCGCCGATGGTGGTCAAGCAGACCGCGGCCAAGGTGCGCAAGGAACACTACCCCGCTCCCTTCGCGCTGATCGACGTGTGGAAGCGCGGCGGCGGCGGCATCCAGCAGCGCCTCAGGCTGGAGGCGCAATCGGTGGCGAAGCTGGCACAGACGCCCACCGCGCACAACCTGATCCGCATCTTCTTCCTGCAGGAACGGCTGAAGGGCGCGGGCGGCGGCGTGGAACACGGCATCGAGCACGTGCACGTGGTCGGTGCCGGCGTGATGGGCGGAGACATCGCCGCCTGGACCGCGCTCAAGGGCTTCCAGGTGACCCTGCAGGACCGCGAGATGAAGTATGTCCAGCCCGCGCTGGACCGCGCCCGCGCGCTGTACGAGAAGAAGCTGAGGACGCCGGAGAAGATCGAAGCCGCCACGCGCCGCCTGCGCGCCGACGTGGAAGGCGCGGGCGTGAAGGACGCCGACCTCGCGATCGAGGCGATCTACGAGAACGCCGAGGCCAAGGAGGCGCTGTACGCCATCATCGAGCCGCAGTTCCAGGCCGACGGGATCCTCGCCACCAACACCTCCAGCATCCCGCTAGACGAACTGCGCGGCAGGCTGTCCGCGCCGCAGCGCTTCCTCGGCCTGCACTTCTTCAACCCGGTGGCGCAGATGCCGCTGGTCGAGATGGTGCGCCACGACCAGTTGGACCCGGCCGTCGAGAAGCGCGCGCTGGCCTTCTGCAAGGCGATCGGCAAGCTGCCGGTGGCGGTCAAGGGCACGCCCGGCTTCCTGGTCAACCGCATCCTGATGCCCTACCTGCTGGAGGCCATGCGCCTGTACAGCGAGGGCGTGCCCGGCCCGGTGCTGGACAAGGAGGCGAAGAAGTTCGGCATGCCGATGGGGCCGATCGAGCTGGCCGACACCGTGGGCCTGGACGTATGCGCCTCGGTGGGACGGGAACTGGGGCCGTTCCTGGGCCTGGAGCTGCCGCCGGGCCTGCAGGACAAGCTGGAGGCCGGCAAGCGCGGCAAGAAGGACGGCCTGGGCCTGTACGTGTGGCACGAAGGCAAGCCGCAGAAGCCCGAGGTCGACCCCGATTACGTGCCCTCGCCCGACCTGCAGGACCGCATGATCCTGGCGATGGTCAACGAGGCGGTGGCCTGCCTGGCCGACGCCGTGGTGGACGACGCCGACCTGCTCGACGCGGGCGTGATCTTCGGCACCGGCTTCGCGCCGTTCCGCGGCGGCCCGATCCAGTACGTGCGCAGCGAAGGCGCCGGCAAGCTCAAGGCACGGCTGGAAGCGATGGCGAAGCAGTACGGCGAGCGCTTCACGCCCAAGGCCGGCTGGGACCATCCGGCGCTGGCGCGAGGCGGCTTCGGGTTGCCGGGCTGATCCTGCGTCCATTCTCCGCGCAGGCCGGGCACTTTCCCGCCATTGGCTGGCCACTCCGTGACCGCACGGCCCGAACCGGCATGATCGCTACTGGATCCCGGCCTGCGCCCACTGCTGTCCGGACTATTTCCTGCCGCTGGATGCACTCCTCCCCCTGCTCGCAGGGGGAGGTTGGGAGGGGGTAACGCTTCGGCTTTCAAGCCAAAAGCACCCCACCCCAACCCTCCCCTGCGCGCAGGGGAGGGAGTCTTCTCGCCCTCCCTTCGAGGCAACCGACAGTCTTCCCCGCACCCTCGGTGCAAGCTCTTGACCGGCGTCAACCAATATTCCGACAGCCGTGGGCCTGCGCCGGGATGACGCCCGGGGGATGATCGCCACGCGGGATCGAATCGCCCCCGTCCGGGTCACCGGACGTGGTTCACCACATCAGGTCGTCGGGCACGCCATCGTCGCCGATGCCGCCCGCGCCCGGCTCCACCAGCAGCGCCAGCAGGTGCGGATCGATGTCGCGTACCTGCTCGGCGAGCGAGCGTTCCACCAGCAGGTAGTGGCCGCTTTGCTGCACGATGCCCAGTTCGCCCGCGTTGAGCGCGGCCAGCTGCGCGGCATCGACGTATACGCGCCGGATCTTGCCGCCGTACTCGAAATGCCGCACCTGCTCGGCCTCGGCCTTGTTCAGCGCCTTGCCCTGCAGCAGTTGCTGCACCTTCTGCTTGCGCTCGCGCTTCAGGCGCGCCTGCTCGGCGGCCTCGCGCTCGGCCTGCTGGCGTTCGCTGGCCTCGGTGCGGGCGCGGATGGCGTAGGCCTTGGCAAGATCGATCTCGCCGCTGCCGCCGGCCCGCGCCGGCGGGTTCCCGCGTGGCGGCGGGCGGACGGGTTTCGGCGAAGCGGCGCGCTTTTCCTCGCGCACCTGTTTGACGATGCCGCTCTTCAGGAGCTGGTCGCGCAGGGAATCGGCCATGGGGAAATCCGGTTCGGCGTGGGCGGTTCGTGGACGTGGTCAGTAATGCGGAGGCGGCGGTTCGCTGTGCGGATCGTCCGATTGCGCCAGGCGCAGCGCAACCAGTTCGGTATGCAAATCGCCCAGCAGGCGCTCCAGCCGCGCGATGCGCCGGGCCTTGTCGCTGTCCGCCTGGACCAGCGCCTGCACGGTGTCGTCGAGGAAGGTGAGCCTGACTTCCAGCTCGGTCAGGCGCTGCTCCAGCGTGTCCATCACGGTGCCGCCTGCAAGCTTCGTCCGCGCCCGATGCCGTAGTAGGCCAGTCCGGCCTCCTCCACCAGCGCCGGCTCGTACAGGTTGCGGCCGTCGAAGACCGCCGGCTCCTTCAGCGCGGCGCGGATGGCGGCGAAGTCGGGGCTGCGGAAGGCTTTCCATTCGGTGACGATGGCCAGCACGTCGGCGCCGTCCAGCGCAGCATAGGCGCTGTCGCACAGCACCAGGCCGGCACGCTCGCCGTAGATGCGCCGGACCTCGTCGCGCGCCTCCGGGTCATAGGCGCGTACCGTCGCGCCTGCCTCCCACAGCGCCTCCATCAGCTGCCGGCTGGGCGCCTCGCGCATGTCGTCGGTGTTCGGCTTGAACGCCAGGCCCCACAACGCGATGGTCCTGCCCTCGAGCCGGCCGCCGAAGTGGCGCGCGATCAACTCGAACAGCTTGGTCTTCTGGTCGCGGTTCACCGCCTCCACCGCGCCCAGCAGGCGGGCCTCGTAGCCCGCGCCGCGGGCGGTGCGCTCCAGCGCCTGCACGTCCTTGGGGAAGCACGAGCCGCCGTAGCCGGCGCCGGGGTAGATGAAGTGGTAGCCGATGCGCGGGTCGGCGCCGATGCCGTGGCGCACCAGCTCCACGTCCGCGCCCACCCGCTCGGCGATGTTGGCGATCTCGTTCATGAAGCTGATCTTGGTCGCCAGCATCGCGTTGGCGGCGTACTTGGTCAGCTCGGCCGAGCGCTCGTCCATCACCACCATGCGGTCGTGGTTGCGGTTGAACGGCGCGTACAGCTTGCGCAACCGCTCGATGGCGCGCGGGCTGGAGCTGCCGACCACGATGCGGTCAGGGCGCATGCAGTCGGCCACCGCGTCGCCTTCCTTCAGGAATTCGGGGTTGGAGACCACGTCGAACTCGACCGCCGCGCCGCGCGCGGCCAGCTCGGCGGCGACCGCCCCGCGCACGCGGTCGGCGGTACCCACCGGCACCGTCGACTTGTTCACCACCACGGTGTAGCGGTCCATGTGCCGGCCGATGGTCTTCGCCACGCCGAGCACGTAGGTGAGGTCGGCGCTGCCGTCCTCGTCCGGCGGCGTGCCCACGGCGATGAACACCACCTGCCCGTGCGCGATGGCCGGGGCCGGATCGGTGGTGAAGGCCAGCTGGCCGTTGGCATGGTTGCGCTTGACGATGGGCTCCAGGCCCGGCTCGTAGATCGGGATCTCGCCGCGCTCCAGCCGCGCCACCTTGGCCGCGTCGATGTCCACGCAGACCACGCGGTTGCCCATCTCCGCCAGGCAGGCGCCGGTCACCAGGCCCACGTAACCGGTTCCGAATATCGTGACGTTCATCGCCTGCCCAGTTGCCTCGTTGCGGGGCCGCACATTCTAGCAGGGGCGGCAAAAGCGAAGGGGCGCGAATCACTCGCGCCCCTTCGTCCGTCCGCCGGAGGCGGCTGCTTACTTCTGCGGCGTGCTGCCGGCCTTGGTCGGGCCGGTGCCGACCAGGGTCACGTCGAAGATCAGCGTCTCGTTCGGCGGCATCTCGCCGCGCGGTTCCGCGCCGTAGGCCAGGTTCGACGGGATGAACAGCTGGTAGTGGCCGCCGGTCTGCATCAGCTGCAGGCCTTCGCGGAAACCGGGGATCACGTTGGCCAGCGGGATCGACGCCGCGCCGCCGCCAGGATGCTTCGACGAATCGTCGAACACCGTGCCGTCGACCAGCTTGCCCACGTAGTTCACCTGCACGGTGTCGTTCGGACCCGGGCGCGCGCCGTTGCCCTGGCTGAGCACCTTGTACTGCAGGCCCGAGGCGGTCACCTTCACGCCCGGCTCCTTGCGGTTCTTGGCCAGGAAGGCCTCGCCTGCCGCCTTGTTCTTGGCCGCTTCCTGGTCGAACTCGGCCTTGGCCTTGGTGCGCAGCTGGGTGAGGAAGGCTTCCTTCACCGACTTGTACTCGGTCTCGCTCATGGTCGGCTTCTGGCCCGACAGCGCCGACTGCACCGCACGCGCGACGGTGGCCGGGTCGACCTCCTCACGCACGATCGGCGGCAGCGAGCTGGCCAGGTCCCAGCCGACCACGTAGCTGGCCTTGGTCTTGTCGACCTTGGTGGCCGGGGCGGTCTGGGCCGCCTGCACGCTGGCCGTCAGGCCCATCGCCACGGCCAGCGCGGCCGCCGTCAGCGTGGGACGCAGAAAATGCTTCATTCGGAACTCCCTCGTCTTGGATATGCCGGCGTGCCGGCCGGGCCCCCCCGATGGAGGCAGGCCCCGCATTGTGCGGTGCCGGCTCCGGTCTTGGCAACGGCGTTCTGGAGCGGACAGCCGCATTCGGCAAAGGTTCCGCCGCCATCCGTGGATAACGGTGATCCCATTCATGTTTCGTGCGGCGGCTTGTCCAGCGTGTCCCGCAACGCCGCCTGCAGCCGCGCGTGCATCTTCACCAGCGCGCGCCACAGCACCACCGCCAGCACGACCAGCGCCGCCAACAGCGACAGCGCCACGTCGCGCGGCGGCAGGATGGCGGAGCCCAGCGCGCCGACCAGCAGGGCCAGCAGCAGCAGCGCCGCCAGCGGGATCAGCCGCGCCAGCACCTGCCGGATCGCCTGCGTGTAGCCGCCCGCGAAGCGCTCGCGGATGCCCAGCTCGGCCAGCAGCATGCCCAGCGCCTCCGCCTTGCGGTACACGGCGATCAGGAACGGCAGCGACAGGAACAGCGCGCAGGCCCAGATCAGCGAATGGCGCATGTCGCGATGGATGCCCATGCGCGAGAACCAGCCCCAGCCATGCGCGTTCACGAACGCCCCGATCGTGAACAGGGCGACCACCAGGGTCACGTTCACCGCGATGTGCCACAGCAGCCTCCGGAACATCGCGGCGATCGCTGCGTTTTCCGCCACCGGGCGCAGGTTCTCCAGCCAGCCGCTGTAGCTGGCGGCGAGCAGGCGCAGCGAGCGCGGCAGCAACCGACGGCCGGTGTCCGCCAGCGCATCGGTCGAACGGACCAGGTAGGGCGAGGACACCATGCAGACCAGCGCCGCGGCCACCGCGATCGGGTAGATGAAGTCACTCACCGCCCCCAGCGACAGGCCCAGCGTGGCGATCACGAACGAGAACTCGCCGATCTGCGCCATGCTCAACCCGGCACGCAGCGCGGTGCGCGCATCGCGCCCGATGAAGAAGCAGCCCACGCTGCACGCCACCGTCTTGCCGAGCATCACTGCGGCGGCGATCGCCAGCGCCGGCAGCGCGTAGTGCGCCAGCAGCGCGGGATCGATCTTCAGGCCGATCGCTACGAAGAACAGCGCCGCGAACATGTCGCGCAACGGTTCCACCAGGTGCACCACGCGCGCCGCGCTACGCGCCTCGGCCACCACCGCGCCGGCCAGGAAGGCGCCCAGCGCCACGCTGAAGCCCAGCCAGGCCGCCAGCAGGCTGGCGCCGAAGCACAGCCCGAGCACGCTGACCAGCAGCATCTCGTCGTTGCCGAAGCGCGCCACGTAATCCACCAGCCGCGGCAGCAGCAGCAGGCCCACCAGCATGCCCACCACCACGAACAGGCCCAGATGGCCGATCAGGCTCAGCGCCGTCCCGGGCTCCACCACGCCGCCGATCGCGACCGCGGTGAGCATGGTGAGGATGACGATGGTGAGCATGTCCTCGGCCACCAGCATGCCGACCACCAGCCGTGCGAACGGCCACTGGCGCATGCCGTTCTCGCTCAGCGTGCGCGTGGCCACCATGGTCGAGGACAGCGACATGATCGCGCCGAGGAACAGCGCGTCGCGCGTGCCCCAGCCGAAGGCGGAACCGAGGCCGTAGCCGAGCCACAGCATCGTGCCCACCTCGGCCACCGTCACCAGCAGCACGCCGGCGCCCACCTCGCGCAGCTTGCGCACGCTGAACTCCAGCCCCAGCGTGAACATCAGCAGCACCACGCCCAGGTTGGAGATGTCGCCGATGGTGCGCGGGTCGGCCACCAACACGCCCGGGGTATGCGGGCCGATCAGCACGCCGGCGAGGATGTAGCCCGGCAGCACCGGCAAGCGCAGGCGATGCAGCAGCACGGTGGTGGCGCCGGCCACCAGCATCACGATGGCGAGGTCGCGGATGAAGCCGATGTCGTGCATGCCTTCCTCATGGCGGTGCGTGGCCTGCCAGCTTAGAACATGCGGCGCGATCGGCGTCGATGCGCGCGGAAGCGTCGACTGCATCCGACGATGCAAAATTCCTGAAAAAAACGCTTGACGGAATCGCGACCCCCACCTATTCTTTCGGGCTTCCAGCGGCGGGGCCATAGCTCAGCTGGGAGAGCGCCTGCATGGCATGCAGGAGGTCGGCGGTTCGATCCCGCCTGGCTCCACCAACTCATCACGTCCCCATCGTCTAGAGGCCTAGGACACCACCCTTTCACGGTGGCGACCGGGGTTCGAATCCCCGTGGGGACGCCAAGAGTCGGTACGCAACAACGCTGGTAGACAACGTGGAGCGGTAGTTCAGCCGGTTAGAATGCTGGCCTGTCACGCCGGAGGTCGCGGGTTCGAGTCCCGTCCGCTCCGCCACTATGGAAAGCAGAAAGCCCGCCTCGCGCGGGTTTTTTGTTGGGCGTTATTCATGCGTTTCGTCCTGAACGCGAAAGCAAAAGCGGCCATCCATGGCCGCGCTTTTCGCAAGGGCTTCGCCCTCGAGTGAGCTCCGATCACCCGTCCGTTTCGATCCGCTCAAGCGTGCCGGTCGAGTGCCCCTGCCCCGCCAGATATTCCAGCCAGCGCGAGAGGAAACCGTTCATCTGCAGGCGATGCTGGAACACGGTATGCGCCGGCGGGAACGGGCCGAGCACCTGCCACAGGTGGCGGCCGGGATGGCAATGCAGCGCCTCGGCCACGTGCGCGTCGGTGTACATGCGCAGCTGCGCCGAGGGGGAGCGGTGCCCGGTCTGCGCGTCGACGAAGCCGTAGGTCAGCTCCAACTCCAGCGTGTAGGGATGGCATTCCTGCACCACCAGGTGCACCGGCAGCCCGTCGGACACGTCGGACAGGTAGCCGCCCGGCGCCAGCGCCTGCGGCGCGAACAGGCGCGCCAGCCGGTGGTAGTTCTCGGCGTACAACCCCATCAGGAACTCGAAGCGCCCCGGCAACAACGAGGCGCGGCTGTCCAGTACGGCGCTCATGCGAAAAGCGTCCCTCCGCGGGTCAGAACATGGTCCGCTCGATGCCGAAGCGGTCGAAGATCTTGCTGGCGATTTCCTCGATCGACACGTGCGTGGTGTTCAGGCACGGCAGGTTGGCCTGGCGCATCAGCCGGTCGGCCTGCTCCAGCTCCCAGCGGCACTGCTTCAGCGTGGCGTAGCGGCTGCCGGGCCGGCGCTGTTCGCGGATCTGCGCCAGGCGCGCGGCGTCGATGGTCAGGCCGTACAGGCGGTCCTTCCACGGACGCAGCCGCGCGGGCAGCTCCAGCTTCTCGAGGTCCTCGTCGGTAAGGGGGTAGTTGGCGGCGCAGACGCCGTAATGCAAGGCCATGTACAGGCAGGTGGGCGTCTTGCCCGAGCGCGACACGCCGACCAGGATCAGGTCGGCCTGCGAGTAGTCGACGTCGATGCCGTCGTCGTGCGCCAGCGCGTAGTTGGTGGCGTTGATGCGCGCCTCGTACTTGTCGAAATCGACCAGGCCGTGCGAGCGGTTCACCGCACCGGAACGCTTGGCGCCCAGCTCCTCCTCCAGCGGCCCGATGAAGGGCGCGAACACGTCCAGCATCAGCGCGCCACTGCTGGCCACGATGTCGCACAGCGCGCGGTCGGCCATGGTGTTGACCACGATCGGCTTTTCGCCGGTCCGGGCGTAGTGCGTCTTGATCCGCAGCGCCGCGTTCTCGGCCTTGTGCACGTTGTCGATGAACGGCAGCCGGTGCTTGTCGAAGTGCATGCCTTCGAACTGGGCGAGGATGCTGTTGCCGATCGTCTCCGCGGTAATACCAGTGGAATCGGAAATGAAATAGACCGTGCGTTGCATGGGCGATCCGGCAGGCGGTGGAGGTTCCGGTCCGGCACCATAGCGCAAGCGCCAGCGCCTGTCTTTGCTTGACCCGCGCCTGACTGGTATGCAGTTGGCGCGGCCCTGGCCTGCAATGGTCTTCTTGTGCCATGCACCACCGAAAGCGGACAATACCAGTCTTTGCGCGGCGCGATGCCTCGGCCGCCCGACGCCTTCAATCACTATCGAGCTCTCGAGGAGACTCCCCTTGAACGACCTGGTGCTCTGGCTGGACCAACTGCGCATGACCGACCTCGGCAAGGTCGGCGGCAAGAACGCCTCGCTCGGCGAGATGATCGGCAACCTCGCCAAGCTCGGCGTCTCCGTGCCTGGTGGTTTCGCCACCACCGCCGACGCCTTCCAGCAGTACCTGGAAAAGAGCGGCGTGGCCAAGCGCATCCAGGCCCGCCTGGCCGACCTGGACGTGGATGACGTGGACGCGCTGACGAAAGCCGGCAAGGAAATCCGCGAGTGGGTCACCGAGACCCCGCTGCCCGCCGAGCTCGACCAGGCGATCCGCGACGCCTACGCCAAGCTGTGCAGGGACGCCGCTCCTGCTGAACAGTCCGGCGATGGATCGCCGGTTCTTGATTCTGGCGATCAGGGACGATCGCAAAAGTACCCGGACATCGCCGTGGCCGTGCGCTCCTCCGCCACCGCCGAGGACCTGCCCGACGCTTCGTTCGCCGGCCAGCAGGAAACCTTCCTCAATGTGGTCGGCATCGACGACGTGCTGCACAAGGTGAAGGAAGTCTTCGCCTCGCTGTACAACGACCGCGCCATCGCCTACCGCGTGCACCAGGGCTTCGCCCACGAGAACGTGTTCCTGTCCGCCGGCGTGCAGCTGATGGTGCGCTCGGACGTGGGCGCCGCCGGCGTGCTGTTCACGCTGGACACCGAGTCGGGCTTCCGCGACGTGGTCTTCGTCACCGGCAGCTACGGCCTGGGCGAGATGGTCGTGCAGGGCGCGGTGAACCCCGACGAGTTCTACGTGTTCAAGCCCACGCTGAAGGCCGGCAAGCCCGCCGTGCTGCGCCGCAACCTCGGTGCCAAGCAGCTGCGCATGGTCTATTCCAGCGCCCCCGGCGAGCGCGTGAAGACCGAGGACACCCCGGCCGAACTGCGCAACAAATTCTGCATCAGCGACGCCGACGTGGAGTCGCTGGCGAAGCAGGCGCTGATCATCGAGCAGCACTACGGCCGCCCGATGGACATCGAATGGGCGAAGGACGGCCATACTGGCAAGCTGTACATCGTGCAGGCGCGTCCCGAGACGGTGAAGTCGCGCGCCCACGCCACCCAGCTTGAGCGCTTCAGCCTCAACGAGAAGGGCAAGGTGCTGGCCGAGGGCCGCGCCATCGGCCAGAAGATCGGCGCCGGCAAGGCGCGCGTGGTGCGCTCGCTGGCCGACATGAACAAGGTGCAGCCCGGCGACGTGCTGGTGGCCGACATGACCGACCCCGACTGGGAGCCGGTGATGAAGCGCGCCAGCGCCATCGTCACCAACCGCGGCGGACGCACCTGCCACGCGGCGATCATCGCCCGCGAACTGGGTGTGCCGGCGGTGGTGGGCACGCACAACGCGCTGGACAGCATCCCCGACGGCGCCGAGGTCACCGTGTCCTGCGCCGAGGGCGACACCGGCACGATCTACGAGGGCAAACTGGCCTTCGAGCGCGTCACCGCCGACCTTGGCGCGATGCCCGAGGCACCGCTGAAGATCATGATGAACGTGGCCAACCCCGAGCGCGCGTTCGACTTCGGCATGCTGCCGAACGCCGGCATCGGCCTGGCCCGCCTGGAGATGATCATCGCCAGCCACATCGGCGTGCATCCCAAGGCGCTGCTGGAATACGGCAAGCAGGACGCCGAGACCCGCGCGAAGATCGACGAGCGCATCGCCGGCTATGCCGGTCCGGTCGAGTTCTACGTCGACCGCCTCGCCGAAGGCATCGCCACCATCGCCGCCTCGGTGTACCCGAAGCCGGTGATCGTGCGCATGAGCGATTTCAAATCCAACGAGTACGCCAACCTGCTCGGCGGCGCGCGCTACGAGCCGCACGAGGAGAACCCGATGATCGGCTTCCGCGGCGCCAGCCGCTACGTCGATCCCAGCTTCGCCGAAGCCTTCGGGCTGGAATGCAAGGCGGTCAAGCACGTGCGCGAGGTGATGGGCCTGGACAACGTGTGGGTGATGATCCCATTCGTGCGCACGCTGGACGAAGGCCGCAAGGTGATCGAGGTGCTGGCGAAGAACGACCTCAGGCAGGGCGCCAGCGTCAACGGGGAGCAGGGCCTCAAGATCATCATGATGTGCGAGGTACCCTCCAACGCCCTGCTCGCCGAGGAGTTCCTGGAGATCTTCGACGGCTTCTCGATCGGCTCCAACGACCTCACCCAGCTCACCCTGGGCCTGGACCGCGATTCCTCCATCGTCGCCGGCCTGTTCGACGAGCGGAACCCGGCGGTGAAGAAGCTGCTGTCCATGGCGATCAAGACCGCGCGCGCCAAGGGCAAATACGTGGGCATCTGCGGCCAGGGTCCCAGCGACCATGCCGACCTGGCCGAATGGCTGATGGACCAGGGCATCGAATCCGTGTCGCTCAACCCGGACACCGTGGTCGACACCTGGCTGCGGCTGGCGAAGAAAAAGGCGGCCTGAGCGGGAGCCTGTCGACCGCAACGTCGACGAAAGGCGGGCCGCAAGGCCCGCTTTTCGTTTGCCCCCCTTCCCTGTCGCTTGCCTCCGGCCCACGGAAGCGGCTAGCGTCGCCGTGCGCATACGGCGCAGCCAGGGGGCGACGATGGCCACGCGCGAACACGCCGACGACACCCGCAGCCGCCTGCTGCATGCGGCCGAGCAACTGTTCATCGAGGGCGGCCACGATGCGCTGTCGCTGCGCCGGGTCACCGCCCGCGCGGGCGCGAACCTCGCCGCGGTGAACTACCACTTCGGCGGCAAGGAAGCGATGCTGCACGAGCTGCTGGAACTGCGGCTGGGGCCGCTCAACGCCGAGCGGCTGCGCCTGCTCGACGCCTGCGAGGCCGGCGGACGCGCGCCCGATCATGAAACCATCCTCGGCGTCCTGTTCGTTCCCGCGCTGCGGATCGGCCGTTCGCCCGGCGGCGGCCCGGCCTTTCTGCGCCTGCTGGGTCGCGTCTACAGCGACGCCTCGCCATTCGTGCGCGACTACCTGCAGGAGCACTACCGGCCCATCTTCGAGCGCTTCTTCGAAGCCTTCGCGCGCGCCCTGCCCCGCATCCCGCGCAACGAGCTCGGCCTGCGCCTGGACTTCGCGCTGAAGGCGCTTTCCGGCGTACTGGCCACGGACGACATGGGCGAGCTGATCGCCAAGCTGAGCATGGGCCAGCCGCTGGGCGACGCGGCCCTGCTGGCGCGGCTGGTGGCCCTGGTCTCGCCGGCGCTGGTGGCGCCGCTGGGCGAACCGCACCAGGTCGAACGGATGGATAGCCTGCTGCGACAGGATGCCGGCCTTGCCCAGGCACCGGCGCCCCGGGCTTCCGGCCAGGTCAGCGCACGCGGGCGAGGATCGCGGTGACGTTGTCTTTGCCGCCATGGTCCAACGCGGCCAGCAGCAGGTGGTCCACGCATTCCTGCGCTGCCAGGTCCTGCCGTCCCACGATGGCCGCCATCGCGACGTCGCCGACCTCCTCGGTCAGGCCGTCGCTGCACAGCAGGAAGGCCATGTCCGGCGCCAGCTGTCCCCGCGCCATGCCGATGTGCAGTTGCTCGCCGGCGGTGATGCCCAGCGCCTGGGTGATCACGTTGCGCCGCGGATGGCGGGCCGCCTGAGCCGGATCGATCGAACCGCTGGCCACCAGTTCCTGCACCAGCGAATGGTCGTGGCTGATCTGTTGCAGGCCGTTGCGCCACCGGTACACGCGGCTGTCGCCCACCCAGGCGACCTGGTAATCGTTGCCGGACAGCTGCAGCGCCGCCACGGTGGAACCCATCGGCAATGCGTCGGCACCGCCACGGGCCTGTTCCAGCAGGCGCCGCCCGGCCGCGCGGATCGCATCCGGCAGCGACTGGCCGCGCGTCACCATGTCCACCACCGCGTCGCGCACCAGCGCGGAAGCCACTTCCCCGTGCTGGTGCCCGCCCATGCCGTCGGCCACCAGGAACAGCCCGAGCGAGGGATCGGCGTAGTAGGTGTCTTCGTTGCGCGTGCGGCGCAGGCCGACGTGGGTTCCGTGTCCGAATTCGATCATGGCTGGGCTGCTGGCTGGGCCGTCGCAGCATGCCGCATGCGCGGGCGGTTGTCACGGCGCACACTCCCGCGTATCATCGCCGGCTCGCACGCGCCACCGTGCACCCCTCCGGAGAGGTGGCAGAGTGGTCGAATGTACCTGACTCGAAATCAGGCGTACGTGTAAGCGTACCGTGGGTTCGAATCCCACCCTCTCCGCCAGTAAAGCAAAACGCCCCTGTCCGGGGCGTTTTGCTTTTCCAGGGCAGATCGTGAGCGCCCCCCCTCAGGCCGCGGCTTCCTGCTTCTCCTCCCGCCGCCACAGGCTGCCGCCTTCGCCCGCGCTCTTGTCCAGCGCGTCCAGCCTGCGCTCGTGCGCGGCGAGTTCCTCGGCGTTAGCGCGCAGCACGCGCGGGCGGCGGGTCAAGGTCGTCGGCTGCAGCACCACGGCCACGGGGCCGGTTTCGCTGGCGTCTTCGAAGGCCAGGTCGAGCGCGACCTGGCCCGAGGTCATGGCCAGGTACACCTCGGCCAGCAGTTGGGCGTCGATCAGGCCGCCATGCAGATCGCGGGCGGAGTTGTCCACGCCCAGGCGCTTGCACAGCGCGTCCAGGCTGTTGCGCTGGCCGGGGTAGCGCTCGCGCGCCATCGCCAGGGTGTCGAGCACCTGGCAGCGGTCGCCGATGCGGCCGTAGTGGGCGCCGGCGCGGGCCAGCTCGGCGTCGAGGAAGCCGACGTCGAAGCTGGCGTTGTGGATGATCAGCTCGGCACCGTCGATGAAGGCGAGGAACTCGTCGACCTTCTCGGCAAAAAACGGCTTGTCGACCAGCATGTCGTCGCGGATGCCGGTGACCTGGCTGGCTCCCTCGTCCATCGCGCGTTCGGGATTGAGATAGGTCTGCCAGTGGCGGCCGGTGGGACGGCGCTCGATCATCTCGACGCAGGCGATTTCCACCAGCCTGTGGCCCTGGCGCACTTCCAGGCCGGTGGTCTCGGTGTCCAACACGATCTGCCTCATGCCGCCGCTCCGTCGCGATGCTGTTCGGCCTGTTCGCGCGCGGCCTGGTCCACGCGCTCGTTCTCGACGTGGCCGTTGTGGCCGCGCACCCACTGCCAGCGCACCTGGTGCGGCTGCGTCGCTGCGGACAGGCGCTGCCACAGGTCCTGGTTCTTCACCGGCTTCCTGTCGGCGGTGCGCCAGCCGTTAGCGCGCCACTTGGGCAGCCACTGCTCGATGCCCTGCATCACGTAGCGCGAGTCGGTGGTCAGCATGACCCGGCACGGGCGGGTCAACGCTTCCAGCGCGCCGATGGCGGCCATCAGTTCCATCCGGTTGTTGGTGGTGGCCGGCTCGCCGCCGGCCAGCATGCGCTCGGTCCCCTTGGCGCGCAGCAGGGCGGCCCAGCCGCCCGGGCCCGGGTTGCCCAGGCATGCGCCATCGGTAAAGGCTTCCACGTCGGTCACTTAAAAACGGCTCCTGGATTCAACCCAATCGGTTCATGCGGCGCTGCGGCGCGCGCCGGGCGCGAGGCCGGCCTTGGCGGGCGCGGCCACCGCGGCCGGGCGCAAGCGCGTGGGCAGCGCCATATGCCTGCGCTTGCGTGCCAGCAGCACGTAGCCGCCGCCCAGCGGACTGGCGGCACCATGCACGTCAACCACGGACGCCGGCCACATCCGTCCCACGCGCGCCACCCGCTCGACCTGCAGCTCGGCCCTGCGCAGCCAGCGGCCAAGCTGCAGCGGCGCGCTCAGACGCATGCCCGCACCGCGCATGCGCCAGTGCCACCACGGTGACCAGCCGCTGACCGGATGCAGCCCCGTCAGCGCGAGCATGCCGCCGGGCGCCAGCGTGCGGACGATCTCGCCCAGCAACGCCGGCTGCAATGGGGCCGCTTCCAGCGCATGTCGCAGCAGCACCAAGTCGAACGCCTCGTCGACGAAAGGCAGCGGCTCCAGCGCGCTGGCGCGGACGGCACCGTCCAGCGAGTGCCGTGCCAGGGTCAGCCGGGTCCAGTGGCCCAGCAAGGGCAACTGCGGCGGTACGTCATCCGGCGCCGCCGTCACCAGCAAGCCCCGCGTGCCCGCGCAGCGCTGCAGTACGGGCAGCATCACGGCCATCTCCTCCGCCAGCAGGCTGCGCATGGGCGAGCTGGCATAGATGTCATGATCACGCGATGGCATGCGTCGGACGGCCGTTGCGTACGGAGAACCCGTCCAGTGTACCGGTTGCCGTCGCAAAGACGAACCGGCGCACAGGGCTGAACGCCCGCATCCGGCCTTAACGACATGCTAACGAGCATGCTTTCCCCGCCCCTTATAGTCGGAAACTTCGCGTGGCCGGACACGGCCGCGCGGTCCCGTACCGTTGCCGTGGAGCCCGAGCTTGCACGTCATTGCCATACCGGCGCTGGCCGACAACTACATATGGCTGCTGCACGACGGGCAAGGCTCGGCGCTGGCGGTCGACCCGGGCGAAGCCGGCCCGGTGGAGTCGGCGCTGGCGGAACGCGGATTGCGCCTGCGCGCGATCCTGCTCACCCATCACCATCCCGACCACATCGATGGCGCGACGGCGTTGCACGAGCGCCACCGGGCGCCGGTATACGCGCCGCAGGACGAGCGCATCGAGGTCGCCACGCGCCGGGTGTCCGACGGCGACGAATTGAACCTGGACGCCCCGGCCGCGCGCTTCCGGGTGATCGCGGTGCCCGGCCACACCACCAGCCATGTCGCCTACGCCAGCGAAGGCGTGCTGCTGTGCGGCGACACCCTGTTCAGCCTGGGCTGCGGCCGCCTGTTCGAAGGCACGCCTGCGCAGATGCTGGCCTCGCTCGACCGCCTTGCCGCCCTGCCCGGCGATACCCTGCTGTGCTGCGGCCACGAATACACCGCCGCGAACGCGCGCTTCGCCCGCACGGTCGAGCCGGACAACGGCGCGCTGGCGGCACGCGAGCAGGACGTGGCGCGGCTGCGCGCCGCCGGCCAGCCCAGCCTGCCCACGCCACTGGCCGGCGAACTGGCCGCCAATCCCTTCCTGCGCGTGGACAGCCCGGCCGTGATCGACTGGTGTCGCCGCCAGGATGCCGCCAACGACCGCGTGGCGCGCTTCGCCGCCCTGCGCGCCGCCAAGGACGCGTTCAGGTGAAGCGCCGCTGGCGACATGGCCTGGCGCTGGCCGCGCCCATGCTGCTGGCCGCCTGCGCCACCACGCCGAGCGCGGTGCACGCGCCGGAGATCCATCCACCCAAGCCCGCCGCCGTGCCGCTGCCGCAGCCGTCCGTGTCGGCCGTGATGCCCGCCCAGGACGACATCTGGAGCCGCCTGCGCCAGAGCTTCGCGATGTCCGACTGCGACGCCGACACGCACATCCTGTCCTGGGCCGAACGCTACACGCGCGATCCGCAGCGCTTCGAGGACACCCTGCGCGAAGCCATGCCACGGCTGATGTACGTGCAGCAGGTGGCCGCCCGGCACGACGTGGCAGGCGAGTTCGTGCTGCTGCCATGGGTGGAAAGCCAGTTCCAGCCCGTATCCAGCCACCGCCACCAGCGCGCCGCCGGCATGTGGCAGATCGTGCCGAGCACGGCCCGCTCGATGGGCCTGCACGTGGGGCGCGACTATGACGGCCGCTATGACGTGTCCGCCGCCACCGAAGGCGTGATGAAGCTGCTCGGCCGCTACCATGCCGACCTGCATGACTGGCGCCTGGTGGATTACGCCTACAACGCCGGGGAATTCGCCGTGCGCCGCCTGGTGCAGCAGCACGGCATCCCGGCGGACGAGCCGGCGATCCCCGCCTTGCCGGTATCGCGCATCACCCGCGAGCACCTCACCAAGCTGCTCGCCATCGCCTGCGTGGTGCGCGAACCGACCCGCTTCCACGTCAGCCTGCCGCTGCTGCCCGCGGACCAGCGACTCGAGGCCGTGGCGGTGCACCAGCCGATGAAGCTGCCCGAGGCGGCGAAGCGCGCCGGCATGCCGGTGGCTCAGATCAGGCACCTGAACGCCGCGTTCCGCAACGGCCGCATCGCGGCCGACCAGCGCCCGACGCAACTGCTGCTGCCACAGCGCAATGCCGTGCAATGGCGCGACGCGCAGCAGCGGGCCGCGGACGCCGGGCTCACCGCCAGCGTGACGCCCTCGACCAGCCCGCTGCCCACGCTCCCCGCCGATGACGGCGTGCCGCCGCCCGGGGCCGCGGAAAACACGCCGCCGCTCGTCGCCGCCGCATCGCCCGCGGCACCATCCGCCACGAACCGCACGCATACCGTGCGGGCGGGCGAAAGCCTGTGGAGCATCGCGCACCGCTATGCGGTGAGCGTCGACGCGCTCGAGCGCTGGAACCACTTGGGCGGGGCGACGATCCGACCCGGCCAGGTACTCAGGATCGGCGCTGGCTGAAGGACCGGCTTCCGCGGGCGGAAGCCATCCCGCGGGCACCGCTGAAACGAAAGGGGCGACCTCGCGGCCGCCCCTTTGCCTGTCCGCCATCGGCGCGACCCTTACTCACTGCTTGTTGTTCGCGTCCGGCGCGATCTTGATCTCGGTCTTGGACTTCAGGATGCCGATGAAGCCGCGGGTGGCGATGCCGCCGTAGGCCTGCGTCATCTGCGCGCGCAGCTGGTCGCGCTGCGCCGGCGTGACCTTGGCCAGGTCACCGCCCTGCACCTTGTCCACGGCCACGATCGCGAACACGCCGTTGCCGAGGTCGACGTCGGCAAACTGCGGCTTGCCGTCGGCGGGGTGCGGCATGCGGAACGCCTGTTCGCGGACCGGCATGGGCAGCTTCAGGTCGGCTGCGCTCTGCGGCATGCGCAGGGCCTCGCTGGCACTTTCCACGGTGGCTCCCGCGGACTTGGCCACCGTCTGCAGGTCCTCGCCCTTGCGCAGGCGCGCGAGCAGGTCGTCGGCCTGCTTGCGGCCGGCCGCGGCGACGCGGTCGTCGACGATCTTCTTGTGGATCGCATCCTTCACGTCGGCCAGCGGGCGTACCGCCTTGGGCTCGTGCTTGTCCACGCGCACCACCACGGCGGTGTCCTTGCCGAGGTTGATCAGGCCGGAATTGTTGCCCTGCGCCAGCACGTCGTCCGAGAACGCCGCGGCGATCACCTTGGCGTCGGCGGCGATGCCGCTGCCGCCGGCGCGAGAGAACAGGCCGGTGTCCTTGATCGGCAGGCCGAGCGTCTTGGCCGCGGTGTCCAGCGAGCCCGGGGTCTGGTAGCTCAGGTCGGCCAGCTTGCCGGCCACCTCGTTGAACTTGCGCTCGCGGTCGGCCTGGGCGGCTTCCTTGGCCAGTTCGTCGCGCACCTCGGCGAAGGGCTTGGCGTCGCCGCTGTGCACGTCGCGCAGGTAGATGATGTGGTAGCCCTCGGGCGACAGCACGGGCTTGGAGATGTCGCCCTTGTTCATCGCGAACAGTGCGGCGTCGAAGGCGGCATTGGTCATGCCCTTCTGCAGCCAGCCCAGGTTGCCGCCCTGGCTCTTGGAGCCGAGGTCGTCGGAATCCTTCTTCGCCAGGTCGGCGAAATCGGCCGGGGTGGCCTCGGAGGCGATCTTCTCCGCCTTGGCCAGCGCGGCCTTCTGCTGGTCCGGCGTGGCGTTCTTGGGCACGTCGATCAGGATGTGCGACACCAGCCGCTGCTCGGGCTGCACGAAGCGGGACTTCTCGTCCTCGTAGCGCTTCTTCAGCTCGTCCTCGCTGGGCTGTGCATCGAGCTTGAGGTCGGCGTCATCCACCTCGACGTACTTCAACGACACCTGCTCGGGCTGCATGAAGTCGGCCTGGTGCGATTTGTAGTAGGCGGCGATCTCGTCATCGCTCACCTTGTCGTCGGCCGGCGCCGGGCGCGCCAGCACGAAGTAGCTGAGGTCGCGGCGCTGCAGCCGCAGGTCGAGGAAGCGGTCCAGGTCCGCGCCGGTGACGATGGCGCTGGCGCCGATCGCGTCCGGCAGCAACGAGGTGGCCATGCTGGCGCGCTGCTGCTGTTCGAACCCTTCCGGCGTCATGCGGTTGGCGGCCAGCAACGTGCGGTAGGTGTCCGGATCGAACTTGCCGTCGACCTGGAACGCCGGCACGCTGGCGATCGCATCGCGCAGCGCCTCGTCCGAGACGCGCATGCCGAGGTCGTCGTTGGCCTTCAGCAGCAATTGCTGGTCGATCATCGCGTCCAGGATGCGGCGCTTGTTCTCCGGCTTCTCGAAGGCGCTGCCGTCGAAATGGTCGCCCTGCTCCGCCATCTGCTGCTGGCGGATCTGGTTCATGCGGTCCTGGAACTGCTGCTGGCTGATCTCGTGCTTGCCCACCTTGGCCGCGTAGGTATCGACCGAAGCGCTGAAATAGCCTTCGATGCCGAAGAACGACATCGCGAAGACGGCCACGCCCAGCACGACGATCGCCGGCCACCCGTGCATCTTGTTACCCAGTGCCTGCAGCATGAACTCTTCCCGCAATCCGAATGACGAAAGGCGCCCGGTACGCCGGGCACAAGGCGCCTAGCATAAATGACAAGGGCGCCACGTGGGCGCCCTTGCGAACTGTGGCGGAGCGGACGGGACTCGAACCCGCGACCTCCGGCGTGACAGGCCAGCATTCTAACCGTCTGAACTACCGCTCCGCATTGCTTCTGGTGGGTGCTGTAGGGATCGAACCTACGACCCTCGCCTTGTAAGGGCGACGCTCTACCGCTGAGCTAAGCACCCGAAACCAAGCGACAGCCGCTTAGTTTAGGGCGTCCTTGAGCGTCTTGCCAGCCTTGAAGGCCGGAACCTTCGAAGCCTTGATCTTGATCGTCTCGTTGGTGCGCGGGTTGCGGCCGGTGCGGGCAGCGCGCTTGCGCACGGTGAAGGTGCCGAAGCCGACCACCGAAACGTCGTCGCCCTTCTTCAGGGCCTTCTGCACGGTCTCGAAGAAGGCCTCGAGCGCGCGACCGGCGTCGGCCTTGGTGAGCTCGGCCTTGTCGGCGATGGCATTGATCAGATCGGTTTTATTCATTAGTCACTCCCTTAAACGGTTATGCGGCCCGCGTGGTCAGTCTGGGACGAGACGACGCCGCCTTGTGAAAGATGTTGGCTCCCTGGAGGAGCGCCGTCCCGCGACCCCGCATCGCAGTGCCATCCAGCGACGACACCCCGGTTGCGGTGACTCTTTATACCAGTGGCCCCGAAGCTCCGCAATACAAGCAATACCAAGGCTTCCGGCGATTCAGGAGCGGTCCTGGAAGCACTTGCCAGCCGTCCCTCAAAACCGTATGCACATGCATGGAATGCCGTCCCCGCGGACACGAAAACGGCCCGGACGACGTCGTCGTCCGGGCCGCGATGCGCGGCGCGTTCAGTGGGTGCGCGTATGCGTGCCGGAGGGATCCTCGTGCGGCGGCTCCGACTTCGCCGGCTCCACAGCTCCCGCCTCGACAGGCAGCGGCTGCAGCGGCCGTTCCAGCGCGATGTCGAGCACCTGGTCGATCCAGCGCACGGGATGGATGTCCAGCGAGCCGGTGATGTTCGCGGGGATGTCGGCCAGGTCCTTCTCGTTTTCCTCGGGAATGATCACCGTGGTGATGCCGCCGCGATGCGCCGCCAGCAGCTTTTCCTTGAGGCCGCCGATCGGCAGCACGCGGCCGCGCAGGGTGATCTCGCCGGTCATCGCCACTTCCGAGCGCACCGGCACCCGGGTCAGCGCCGACACCAGCGCGGTGCACATGGCGATGCCGGCGCTGGGGCCGTCCTTCGGCGTGGCGCCCTCCGGCACGTGGATGTGGATGTCCAGCTTCTCGTGGAAGTCCGGCTCGATGCCGAGCTGGCCCGCGCGCGCGCGCACCACCGACAGCGCGGCCTGGATCGATTCCTTCATCACGTCGCCGAGCTGGCCGGTATTCACCTGCCGCCCCTTGCCCGGCAGCACCGAGGCCTCGATGCTGAGCAGGTCGCCGCCGACCTGGGTCCAGGCCAGGCCGGTCACCAGGCCCACTTCGTTCTGCTGTTCCTTGCGGCCGAAGTCGAAACGGCGCACGCCCAGGTAATGATCGAGGTTGGACGAGTCCACCCGCACGCCCGAGGGCGCGCGCGCGGCCTTCGCGCGGGAGGGCTTGGCGGCCTTCGCCGGCTTCTTCGGGCCTTTGGCCGGCACGGCTTCGCCGAGGGCCAACTGCTTCACGACCTTGCGGCAGATCTTGGAGATCTCGCGCTCGAGGTTGCGCACGCCGGACTCGCGCGTGTAGTAGCGCACGATGTCGCGGATCGCCTCCTCGTCCACCCGCAGCTCCTCGGGCTTCAGGCCGTTGGCCTTGAGCTGCTTGGGCAGCAGGTACTTCTGCGCGATCGCCAGTTTCTCGTCCTCGGTATAGCCCGGGATGCGGATCACCTCCATGCGGTCCAGCAGCGGACCGGGGATGTTCAGCGAATTGGCGGTGGCGATCCACATCACCTCGGACAGGTCGAGGTCCACTTCCAGGTAATGGTCGTTGAAGGCATGGTTCTGCTCGGGGTCGAGCACCTCCAGCAGCGCCGACGACGGGTCGCCGCGGAAGTCCATCGACATCTTGTCGATCTCGTCCAGCACGAACAGCGGGTTCTTGGTGCCGACCTTGTTGAGGTTCTGCACGATGCGTCCCGGCATCGAACCGATGTAGGTGCGGCGGTGGCCGCGGATCTCCGCCTCGTCGCGCACGCCGCCCAGCGACATGCGGACGAACTTGCGGTTGGTCGCCTTGGCGATGGACTGGCCCAGCGAGGTCTTGCCCACGCCCGGCGGGCCGACCAGGCAAAGGATCGGCCCCTTCATGGTGTTCACGCGCTGCTGCACGGCGAGGTATTCGAGGATGCGCTCCTTGACCTTCTCGAGGCCGAAATGGTCGGCGTCGAGCACCTCCTGCGCCAGCGCGAGGTCCTTGCGCACCTTGGTGCGCTTCTTCCACGGCACGCCCACCAGCCAATCCAGGTAGTTGCGCACCACCGTGGCCTCGGCCGACATCGGCGACATCTGCCGCAGCTTGCCGAATTCCTGCCGGGCCTTGGCCAGCACCGGCTTCGGCATGCCGGCGGCGTCGATCTTCTTCTGCAGCTCCTCGATTTCGTTGGGGCCGTCCTCGCCCTCGCCCAGCTCCTTCTGGATCGCCTTCATCTGCTCGTTGAGGTAGTACTCGCGCTGGCTCTTCTCCATCTGCGACTTCACGCGGCCGCGGATGCGCTTCTCCACCTGCTGCAGGTCCATCTCGCCGTCGACCAGCGCGATCAGCAGCTCCAGCCGCTCGCCGACGTCGGCGGTCTCCAGCACCTTCTGCTTGTCCGCCATGCGCACGGACAGGTGCGCGGCGATGGAATCGGCCACGCGCGAGGGATCCTCGATGCCCGACAGCGTGGTGAGCACCTCGGGCGGCAGCTTGCGACTCTGCTTCACCAGTTGCTCGAACAGCGAGACCAGGGTGCGCGAGACCACGTCCAGCTCGCGCTCGCGGCTGCCGTAGACGGGCTCGATCACGCGCGAGCGCGCGGTGAGCATGCCGGCCTCCTCGCGATAGTCCTCGATCGACACGCGCGCCTGCCCTTCCACCAGCACCTTCACGGTGCCGTCGGGCAGCTTGAGCAGCTGCAGCACACTGGCCAGGGTGCCGATCCGATGCAGGTCGTCCACCGCCGGATCGTCGATGTCGGGGCTCTTCTGCGCCACCAGCAGGATCTGCCGTTCGCCTTCCATCGCGTGCTCGAGCGCGCGCATGGACTTGTCGCGCCCCACGAACAGCGGTATCACCATGTGCGGGTAGACCACCACGTCGCGCAGCGGCAGGACCGGCAAGGCGTCCAGCAGGGCGGAGGCGGCTGCGGGGGAAGCGGCGTGTTTTGCCATCGATAGTCTCGCGGAACTGGATTCGGACGGCCCCGACACTGCGCCGGGGTGCTGAATACGTCAAGTGGAGGCGGCGGCACGCGCCGTCAAGTGCGCATGCAGGAAACGCAAACGGCCCCGGCGTCGCCACCGGGGCCGTTCGTTTCGCGCCGGAACGCGCCGGGTCAGGCGGCCGCGTCGCCGCCGTCGCTGGCGATGCGCTGCTGCTGCAGGTTGCCGCGGTAGATCAGGTAGGGCTCGGCCTGGCCCTCGATCACCGCGTCGTCCACCACCACCTTGCTCACGTGCTCCAGCGAAGGCAGCTCGTACATGGTGTCCAGCAGCACCTGCTCCAGGATGGTACGCAGGCCGCGGGCGCCCGTCTTGCGCTTGAGCGCCTTGCGGGCGATCGCCTGCAGCGCCTCGGGGCGGAACTCCAGCTCCACGCCCTCCATCTCGAACAGCCGCTTGAACTGCTTGGTGACGGCGTTCTTCGGCTCGGTGAGGATCTTCACCAGCGCGGCCTCGTCCAGCTCGTCCAGCGTGGCCACCACCGGCAGGCGGCCGACGAACTCGGGGATCAGGCCGAACTTCACCAGGTCGGTGGGCTCCACTTCGGCCAGCAGCTTGCCCAGGTTCTCGGTGCGCTCCTTCGAGCGCACCTCGGCGTTGAAGCCGATGCCGACGGTCTCCGAACGCTGCTGGATCACCTTCTCCAGCCCCGCGAAGGCGCCGCCGCAGATGAACAGGATGTTCTTGGTGTCCACCTGCAGGAATTCCTGCTGCGGGTGCTTGCGCCCGCCCTGCGGCGGCACCGAGGCCAGCGTGCCCTCGATCAGCTTCAGCAGCGCCTGCTGCACGCCCTCGCCCGACACGTCGCGGGTGATCGACGGGTTCTCGCTCTTGCGCGAGATCTTGTCGATCTCGTCGATGTAGACGATACCCGACTGCGCCTTGTCGACGTCGTAGTCGCACTTCTGCAGCAGCTTCTGGATGATGTTCTCGACGTCCTCGCCCACGTAGCCCGCCTCGGTGAGCGTGGTGGCGTCGGCGATGGTGAACGGCACGTTGAGCAGGCGCGCCAGCGTCTCGGCCAGCAGCGTCTTGCCCGAACCGGTCGGGCCGATCAGCAGGATGTTCGACTTGGCCAGCTCGACCTCGTCGCTCTTCTGCCGCGATTCCATCCGCTTGTAATGGTTGTACACCGCCACCGACAGCGCCTTCTTGGCGCGGGTCTGCCCGACCACGTACTGGTCGAGCGTCTCCATGATCTCCTTCGGCTTCGGCAGCTGGGTGCGGCCGGAGGCGGCCTTCTCCTCCAGTTCCTCGCGGATGATGTCGTTGCACAGTTCCACGCACTCGTCGCAGATGAACACGGACGGACCCGCGATCAGCTTGCGCACTTCGTGCTGGCTCTTGCCGCAGAAGGAGCAGTAGAGAATCTTGCCGCCGTCGTTGGAACGGCCCTGCCGCTCGTCACTCATGCTGTAACCCTGCTGTAAATCGTTTGCATAGCGAGAATAGCACAGGGCTCCGCGCCTGCATCCAGGCGCGGAGCCCCTCGCGAACCCGTTGTAAGGCGACCGGAAATCAGGCCGATTTCACCGTCTCGACCGCGCGTCGGCTGCGCACTTCGTCGATCAGGCCGTAGGCCTTGGCGTCCTCGGCGCTGAGGAAGCGGTCGCGTTCCATGTCGCGGGCGATCTCCTCCACCGGCTTGCCCGTATGGTGGGCGTAGAGGCTGTTCAGGCGCTCGCGCAGGTAGAGGATTTCCTTGGCCTGGATCTCGATGTCGGTGGCCTGGCCCTGGGCGCCGCCGGAGGGCTGGTGGATCATCACCCGCGAGTTGGGCAGCGCGAACCGCTTGCCCGCCGCGCCGGCCATCAGCAGCAGCGAGCCGGCGCTGCAGGCCTGGCCGATGCACAGCGTGCTGACGTCGGGCTTGATGAACTGCATGGTGTCGTAGATCGCCAGGCCCGCGGTGACCACGCCGCCGGGGCTGTTGATGTAGAAGTGGATGTCCTTGTCCGGGTTCTCCGACTCCAGGAACAGCATCTGCGCCACCACCAGGTTGGCGACGTTGTCGTCGATCGGGCCGACCAGGAAGATGATCCGCTCCTTGAGCAGGCGCGAATAGATGTCGAAGGAGCGCTCGCCGCGGGCGGTCTGCTCCACGACGATGGGCACCAGGTTGAGGCTCTTGATCGGGTCCATGGCCACGAGGGGAAGTCTCCGGGAACGAATGTTGTTGGCCTCGCCGGGAGGGCCTTGGCCCTCCGCGGCAGGCGCCGCACGGATCGGCTGCGTCAACCGCCGACCGGCCGCATCACCTCGTCGAAGCTCAGGTCCTGGACAGTGGTCTTGGCATGCTCGGCCACCCACTCCGCCACCTGGTCCTCGATCACGCGGTTCTGCAGGCCCGACATGAGTTGGGGGTCGCCGTTGTAAAGTTCAACGACCTTCTCCGGTTCCTCGTAGGTGGAGGCGATCGCGGCCAGCTGTTCAGCCACGCGGGTGCGGTCCAGCTTGATCTCCTGCCTGCGGGCGATCTCACCCATCAGCAGGCCGGCGATCACGCGCTTGCGCGCCATCGGCATGGCGGCCTCGACCAGCTGCGGCGGTGGCTGCTGGCCGCGCGGCACGCTGCCGGCGGCGAGGTTGCGCGCCTCGCCCTGCACCAGCATGTTCGGCACGTCCAGGCCCTCGTATGCAGTGGACAGCTTCTCGGCCACCTCGGACTTCAGCCGGGCCAGCAGGGTGCCCTTCAGCTCGCGCTCCAGGTTGGCGCGCACTTCCTTGCGGAAATGCTCCAGGTCGCCGTCGGCGATGCCGAACAGCTTGGCGAACTCGGCATCCACCTCGGGCAGCTTCGGCTCCTGCACCTTGACGATCTTGAAGCTCACCGTGGCGGTCTTGCCGGCCAGGTTCTCGTTGCGGAAATCCTGCGGGAAGGCGACCTCGGCCTCGTACTCGTCGCCAGCGGAACGGCCGGTCAAGGCCTCGTCCAGGGCCTTGAACAGGCTGCCCGAACCCAGCACGCTGCCCGCGCGCTCCAGGCCTTCGGCCGGGAAGCGGTAGTCGCCGGCGACGGCGCTGTACTCGAACATCACGAAATCGCCCTCGGCCGAGGCGCGCTCGACCGGGTCGAAGCTGCGGCGCTGCGTGCGCAGGGTCTCGATCATCTTCTCGATGTCGGCATCGGTCACTTCCGCCTTCGGACGGCTGATCTCGAGCGCGGCGACGTCGACCTCGGGGAACTCCGGCATCACCTCGAAGGTGGCGGTGTAGGCGATCTCGCCGTTCTCCGGCTTGCCCGTGGTGTCGATCGCGGGATTCGCCACCGGCTGCAGCTTCTCCTGCGCGAACGCCTCGCGCAGCGTGCTGCCGATCAGGTCGGAAAGCACCTCGTTGCGCACCTGGTCGCCGAAGCGCTGGCGGATCACCGTGGCCGGCACCTTGCCGGGGCGGAAGCCCTTCAGGCGGACGGTGCGGCCCATCTCCGCGATGCGCTCGTTCACCTGGCTGTCGAAGCGCTCCGCCGGGAACTTCACCGTGAGCTTGCGCTCGAGCTTGCCGACGTTCTCAACCGAAACCTGCATGACGTCTCCTGGAATGACCTGTGGTGGCCTTGTCGCGGCGCTGCGGCGGCCACGCCGCCCTACATGACGAAAACACTCAAGGGAATGGTGCGAAAGGCGGGACTCGAACCCGCACGGTGTGAACCGCTGGAACCTAAATCCAGTGCGTCTACCAGTTCCGCCACTTTCGCCCGTCACCGTCCCGGCAGCCGCCTGCGAGCGACGGTTCGCCGGCCGTTCGCCGGCATGGCGTCCCCCCGCTTGGCGCGCACCTGCTAAGTCGATGATTCCCTTGCACGAAAGCAGGCCATTTTACGGTTGCACGGCCGTCCAGCACAAGCACGTGGCGCACATGTCGCACGACCGTGCCGCCGAGCCCGGCCGGCCGGCCGGACAGGAAAAACGAAGGCCCGCGTCGCCGCGGGCCTTCGTCCGTTTGGTGGGCCGTGTAGGATTCGAACCTACGACCAATTGATTAAGAGTCAACTGCTCTACCAACTGAGCTAACGGCCCTTGAAACTCGAATTTGGGGTGGACGATGGGATTCGAACCCACGACAACCGGAATCACAATCCGGTACTCTAACCAGCTGAGCTACGCCCACCGTAGAACCTGGATCTGGCGCGCCCGACAGGAATCGAACCTGCAACCGTCGGCTTAGAAGGCCGATGCTCTATCCGGTTGAGCTACAGGCGCCTGGGTCCAGCATAACGCCTGCTGGTCGGGGCAGAGGGATTCGAACCCCCGACATCCAGCTCCCAAAGCTGGCGCTCTACCAGACTGAGCTATACCCCGTTCGGACGCTTCGATCACTTTCGCGCACCGAAGCCTTCGAATGCTAAGGGTGATACTCCGTCCAGTCAATCCGTATCGAAGCACACCGAACTTCAAATTTCCGTCCGGCGCCTCGGGCGATGTCCTGCCCTCGGCATCCACGATGCCGAAGCATCGTGCCTTGCAATAATGGCGCGCCCGGAGAGATTCGAACTCCCGACCACCAAGTTCGTAGCCTGGTACTCTATCCAACTGAGCTACGGGCGCGCGGTAAAAACTTTGCTCCGGTCGCGTTTCCCGATGAAGTGGAAGGCGCCGAAGCGAGAGGCGGAATTATTCAGATTCGGGACGCGGGCGTCAACACTTTTCGCAAACTTTTTTCTCGGCCGCGGCGCGCGTCGGGCCTCCGCTACGGGCGCAGTTCGAACTCGTCGGCGTCCATCCATGCCGGGAAGCGTTCGCGGTGCGCCAGCAGCAGCGCGGGGTCGAGGCGCACCGTTGCCACCTGTTCCTGCGCACCGAGCTCAAGCAGGGGCTCGCCCACCGGATCGACCGCCACGCTGTCGCCCGCGTAGGGCAAGTCGTTGCCGTCGGTGCCCACGCGGTTCACGCCCACCACGTAGCACAGGTTCTCGATCGCCCGCGCGCGCAGCAGCGTGCGCCACGGCTGCCGGCGCGGCGCCGGCCAGTTCGCCACGAACAGCACCAGGTCGTAGTCCATGCCGCCCGCGGCCTTCTCGTCGCGGCGGTTGCGCAGCCAGACCGGAAAGCGCAGGTCGTAGCAGACCTGCGGCAGGATGCGCCAGCCCTTCAACTCCACCACCAGCCGCTCGCTGCCGCCACCGTAGCGCGTGTGTTCGCCGGCCATGCGGAACAGGTGCCGCTTGTCGTATTGCGCGTGGGTGCCGTCCGGACGCATCCACAGCAGGCGGTTGAACACCGTGCCGTCCTCGCGGATCGCCAGGCTGCCGCAGACCACCGCGTCCACCTCAGCCGCCAGCGCGCGCATCCACGCCACGCCCTCGCCGTCCATCGTCCCGGCACTGGCGGCGATGTCGTTGCTGAAACCGGACAGGAAGGTTTCCGGCAGCACCACCAGGTCGCTCGGGCCGGCGCGGCGCACGAGGCCCGCGTAGTAGTCGCGGTTGGCCGGCGCGTCGTGCCAGCGCGTGGCGCCCTGCACCAGGGTGACGTTCAGAGCTTGCACAGGCGTTCGGCTCCCGCTTCGAGGGTGGCGTCGTTCTTGGCGAAGCACAGCCGCAGCAGGCGCGCGCCCGCCGGCCGCTCGCAGAACGGCGACAACGGGATGCTGGCCACGCCGCCCTGCTCTACCAGCCAGCGGCTGAAAGCGAGGTCGTCCTCGTCGCGGATCGCCGAGTAATCCACCAGCTGGAAGTAACCGCCCGGCACGTCCAGCAGCTTCAGCCGCGAGGGCCGCAGCAGCTCGCGGAAACGGTCGCGCTTGGCCTGGTAGAACGCCGGCAGTTCCAGGTAATGCCGCGGATCGCTGGCGAGGAACTCGGCGAACGCCACCTGCGCCGGATGAAAGGTGCAGAACGTGAGGTACTGGTGCACCTTGCGGAATTCCGCCGACAGCGGCTTCGCCGCCACCGCGTAGCCGACCTTCCAGCCGGTGCAGTGGTAGGTCTTGCCGAAGCTCGACACCACCACGCTGCGTTCCGCCAGCTCCGGATGGCGCAGCACGCTCTGGTGTTCGGCGCCGTCGTAGACGATGTGCTCGTACACCTCGTCGGACAGCACCACGATGCCGGTGTCGCGCACCACCGCAGCCAACTCGTCCAGGTCGTCCGCCGACAGCGTGGCGCCGGACGGGTTGTGCGGGCTGTTGACCAGGATCATGCGCGTTTTCGGCGTCACCGCGTCGCGCACGCGCTGCCAGTCGATGGAGAAGTCCGGCAGGGTCAGGGGAATGTGCACCGCGCGCGCGCCCTGCAGCTCGATCGCCGGCTCGTAGCTGTCGTAGGCCGGGTCGAACACGATCACTTCCTCGCCCGCGCGCACCAGCGCGGCGATGGCGGCGAACAGCGCCTCGGTGGCGCCGGACGTCACGGTCACCTCGGTGGCCGGATCCACGCGATGGCCGTACAGGCGTTCGGTCTTCAGCGCGATCTGCTCGCGCAGCGAAGCCAGGCCGATGCCCGGCGCGTACTGGTTGCAGCCCTCGGCCATGGCGCGCGTCACCGCGTCGCGCAGCGCCTGCGGCGGTTCGTAGTCGGGAAAGCCCTGGCCCAGGTTCACCGCCTTGTGCTCCAGCGCCAGCTGGCTCATCACGGTGAAGATGGTGGTGCCGACCTTGGGCAGCTTGGTGTCGATAGTCATCGTGCGGAGGTATGGATGTCCAAACGCGCAGCCTAGCACGGCCGGTTCACAGCGCGGGCAGCGGTCGCACCCTGCACTCCTCGTGCTTGCGCCGGGCGGCCTCGGGCAGGCGCTCGGCCAGGAAATCCACCAGCGCGCGCACGCCCGGCAGCATGCCGCGCCGGCTGGGGTAGACGAAATGCATCGTGCCGTCAGGCGCGCTCCACTCCGGCAGCACTACCTCCAGTTCGCCGCGCGTGATCGCCGGCGCGCAGACGAATTCCGGCAGCAGGGTCACGCCCATGCCGCGCCGCGCCGCTTCCAGCAGCATCGCGAAATCGCCGGTGATGAGGCGCGCCTGCATCTCCACGCTGCTGCGCTGTCCCTGGGCGTCGATCAGTTCCCACACCTGGGCGCCCTCGTGCTCCTGCATCGACAGCGCCGGCAGCCGCGGCAGCTCGGCCGGCTGCTGGGGCCGGCCCTGCGCCTTGAGCAGGCCGGGGCTGGCCACCACCAGCACGCGCGACAGGCCGAAGCTGCGCACGACCAGGTTCGCGTCGGTGTCCAGCTTGTTGCGCACCCGGATCGCCAGGTCGTAGCCCTCGCCGATCAGGTCCACCCGGCGGTTGGTGGACTGCACGCGCACCTGCAGCTTCGGATAGCGCGCCAGGAAATCCGGCAGCACGTGGGCTAGCACGGTCTGCGTCAGCGAGACGGGGCAGCTGATCCGCACCACGCCACGCGGCTCGGCGCGCAATTCGTCCACCGCCTCCTGCGCCGCGCGCGCCTCCTCCAGCACGGCGCGACAGTGTCCGTAGAAGCGCTCGCCCACTTCGGTGACCACGAAGCGGCGCGTGGTCCGCTGCAGCAGGCGCACGCCCAGGCGTTCCTCCAGTTGCGCGACCCGCTTGCTCAGGCGCGACTTGGGAATGCCCAGCGCGCGTCCCGCCGCCGAGAAACCGCCGTGTTCCACCACCGCGGCGAAGAAATACAGGTCATTGAGATCCTGCAGGGCGCCTTCCAGCATGGTCATGAATGTTTCCCACCACGAACGATAAGTCCGATCTTAGCCTACTTATCGCCGGATTGTATCGAGCCTATCGTGTTTCCAACGCCGCTTGGCGGCATCGACCGGGACACATGCCATGAAACTGCTGCATATCGATTCCAGCGCCCTGGGCCAGCACTCGGTTTCCCGCGCGCTGTCCGCGCGCATCGTCGACCAGCTGAAGGACCAGCATGCATCGCTGGAAGTCAGCCACCGCGACCTGGCCGCCCAGCCCCTGCCCCACTGGCAGCCGGTGGCCGACGCCAGCGACCCGGCCGCCCTCGCCGGCAGCGAGGCGCTGGAAGAGTTCCTGGCCGCCGACATCGTGGTGATCGGCGCGCCGATGTACAACTTCGGCATCCCCAGCCAGCTCAAGACCTGGATCGACCGCATCGCGGTGGCCGGCAAGACCTTCCGCTACACCGCCGATGGCCCCGAAGGCCTGGCGGGCGGCAAGCGCGTGATCGTGGCCTCCAGCCGCGGCGGCATTTATAGCCCCGGCAGCGCCGGTGCCGCGATGGACTTCCAGGAACCGTACCTGCGTGCCGTGTTCGGCTTCCTGGGCATCCCCGAGCTCGAATTCGTCCGTGCCGAAGGCCTCAACCTCAACGAGGAGCACAAGCGCAAGGCGCTGGCGTCGGCGCACGAGTCGATCGGCAAGTTGTTCGCGCAGGCCGCCTGAGGCGGGATTGCCGCACCACTCGTGGAAAGCCCGCCTCACGGCGGGCTTTTTGCGCAACGGTGGCCGGCCGGGGGCATCAGCGTCAGCCATCGGTCGATCGTGTCAGGGTTTCCCAGGCATCGATCTCCGAGGCCAGGGCGGCCAGCTTCCCGCGCACGAGGGAAAGCGCATCGCTGCCGAGCAGGAGATGCGCAGGCGGATCCGGCTGGCCGACCAGGGTCAGGATGGCCTTCGCCGCCTTCTCGGGATCGCCGGGCTGCTTGCCGCTCTTTTCGCGCCGGGCCTGGCGGATGGGGTCGAACATCCCGTCGTAGTCGGCAATGCGTCGCGGCGATCGCTGCATCGACCGCCCCGCCCAATCCGTCCTGAAGCTGCCCGGGGCGACGGCGGTGACGTACACGCCGAACGGCCGCAGTTCCTTGCCAAGCACCTCGCTGATGCCCTCGAGCGCGAACTTGCTTCCGCAGTAGTACGCAATGCCCGGCATCGTGATGAAGCCGCCCATCGAGGTGATGTTGACGATGTGCCCGCGCTGACGCCCGCGAAAACGCGGCACGAACGCGTGGGCGACCGCCACGGCGCCGAACACGTTGACCTCGAACTGGCGGCGCATGTCGTCGAGCGGGGACTCCTCGAAAATGCCTTCGTGGCCGTATCCCGCGTTGTTCACGAGCACGTCGACAGGCCCGGCGCGCGATTCCGCATCGGCGACGACGCCCGGGATGGCGTCGATGTCGGTCACGTCCAGCATGAAAGCGTGGGCGCGCTCGCCGTTCAGGGCCTCGAAGGCCCGGCGCGCCTCGTCGGTGCGCACCGTGCCGATCACCCGATGGCCCGCCGACAGGGCCTCGCGGGCAAGCGCAAGGCCGAAGCCGCTGCTGGCGCCGGTGATGAAGAAGGTTTTGTGGTTCATGGATGGACACCTGGTGGGGAATCGCATCGATCGTAGGTGCCCCGCGCCATGCGCCCCATGGCCTTGCGTGTGGCGTCATTGCCTGATCCTGTGAGCAACGCTTGCGGCAGGCCCCGGGAACACGGAAAGTGCCCGCATGGACACATCCTCCTGCCAGCGCATCATCGGCCTGCTCTGCGGACTTGCGCCGAAGGAGGGATACACGCTGACGCCGCTGCCGGATGTGCGCCTGCTCCGCTCCGACCGACCGCTGCGCCGCACTCCGGTGCTCTACGAGCCCGGCATCGTCATCGTGGCGCAGGGGCGCAAACGCGGTTTCCTCGGCGACGAGGTCTTCGTCTACGACGACCAGCACTACCTCGTCGTCTCCGTGCCGGTGCCCTTCACGATGGAGACGAACGCCTCGGCGGACGAACCGCTGCTGGCGATCTACTTCCGCCTCGACCACGCCGTGGCCGCGGAGGTCTGCATGCAGATCGACGAGCGGCGCGGAACCTCGTCGGCGCCACCCCGCGGGCTGTATGCCTCGCCCATGGAGGACGCGCTTGCGGCGTCGGTCCGGCGCCTGCTCGAGGCACTGGCGAGTCCCCCGGACGGCGAGGTGCTCGGCCCTGCGCTCATGCGCGAGATCTACTACCGGATCCTGTCCGGCGCCCAGGGTGGCTCGCTGCGCACCGCGCTGGCGCAGCGGGGCAAGTTCGGCATGGTGGCGCGCGCGATTCGCGTCATCCACAGCCGCTACGCCGAGGCACTCAGCGTGGACGAGCTTGCCGGCGAGGCGGCGATGAGCACATCCACCTTCCACGCCCACTTCCGCGCGATGACCGGCACCTCGCCGATGCGCTACGTGCAATCGACGCGCCTGCACCAGGCGCGCCTGCTCATGCTTCGGCAACACGCCACCGCTGCTGCTGCGGCCTCCGCCGTCGGCTATGAAAGCGCCTCGCAGTTCAGCCGCGAGTTCAAGCGGCTATTCGGGAGACCGCCGGTCGAGGAAGTGGAACGGATGAAACGGGACTTCACCCTGCCGGAGGCGCCGGGAGCGTCCGCCTACGTGTCGTCGCATTGAGTCGCGCCCTGTCCGGCCGGCAGGCGTCGGCCGATGGCCTCAGTTGGACCGCACCGCGATGAACGGGGGCCGTGGGACACCCGGAGACGAGCCGCGTCGCCGATCGTGAAGACCCGCCCGGTTCCCGGCAGAAATCGACAGACGCGTGTTGCACTCCAAAAGCTTTCGGATGGGGCACACGACGATCCTCACGACCGCCACGATCTACGCCCACGTCGCCAAGCGATCCCTTGGGCGCGCAGCCTCGGCCATGGACGCCCTGCGGAATGGCACCTACCTTGACGCACCGGGAAACCCCTGAGACAGGGAGTAGCCGCGCAACAAGAAACCCTAGCGTGGCAACTACCGCTAGGGCCTTGATTTACAAGGAAATTAAATGGTGCCCAAGAGGGGACTCGAACCCCTACGCCTCTCGGCGCTACCACCTCAAGGTAGTGCGTCTACCAATTCCGCCACCTGGGCAGGTGTCTTGCTTGAAATCCTTCAGTGCTTCGCGGGAGCGGCCGGCACGTCGGGTTGCGTCTTCGTCGCCGGGGCGGCCGGGACGTCGCCGCTGGCGGCGCTGGGCGAAGGCACTTCCGCCTTGGCCGGAGCGGCCGGCGCCGCGGGCTGCGCATTCTGGGACTTCGCGGGCTGCTTGCCAAGTCCCGCCATCACGCCGAGGTCGTTGTTCGCGCTCTGCTGCGGCGCGCCGTTGACCTTCAGGTAGATGCCCATGCCGAGGCTGAGCAGGAAGAACAGCGTGGCGAGCACCGCGGTGGCGCGCGACATGAAGTTGGCCGAGCCGCGCGCGCCGAACACCGTGGCGGACGCGCCCGCACCGAAGCCCGAGCCGGCGTCGGCGCCGGCGCCGCGCTGCATCAGGATCAGCACGATCATCGCCGCGGCGATCAGGATGTAGAAGACGCTGAAGATGACGAACATGGTGTGTTCCGTAGCGCGCTCAGCGCGCCGCGGCGCAGATGTCCAGGAAATCGGAGGCCGCCAGAGAGGCGCCGCCGATCAACCCGCCATCCACGTCCGGCTGCGCGAACAGTTCCGCGGCGTTGGCCGCCTTCACGCTGCCGCCATAAAGCAGCCGCGTCAGACCGGCAATCATAGCATCCTCTTTCGCCAGTTGGCTACGGATAAAGGCGTGCATCTGCTGCGCCTGTTCCGGTGTGGCGGTGCGGCCGGTGCCGATCGCCCATACCGGCTCGTAGGCCACCAGCGCGGTGTCGAAGCTGGCGATGCCGTTGTGCGCCAGCACCGCCTGCAACTGGGCGGTGATCACCGCCTCGGCCTCGCCCGCCTCGCGCTGCGCCAGCGTCTCGCCCACGCACAGGATCGGCGTGAGGCCGCCGGCCCGTGCCGCGGCGAACTTGCGTGCCACCAGTGCGCTGCTCTCGCCGTGGTACTGGCGACGCTCGGAATGGCCCACCAGCGTCCAGCGCGCGCCTACGTCGACCAGCATCGCGGAGGAGACTTCGCCCGTGTAGGCGCCTTGCCCCTCGTGCTCGCTCACGTCCTGCGCGCCCACGCCCACGCCGCTGTCGGCGCAGCGCTCCACGGCTCCGGCCAGGTAGGGGAACGGCGGAAACACCAGCACGTCGACGCCGTCCGGCCTGGCGGCGACGATCCCGTCGACCAGCGCCTCGGCCATCGAACGGCTGCCGTGCATCTTCCAGTTGCCCGCGACGAGTTTCTTGCGCATGCCCTATTCCATTGCGTCCAAAGCGCGAAGGGTAACCAGCATGCCGGCAATGGGCAATCACGGGCGCTCGCGGGGAATACCACTTTTTGCCGGCACGGTCGCTACCCGGAGGCTCCACGGCCCGCGAGCCACCTGCATGCATGCGATGATGCAGCTTCTCATCCGGCCGGGGACATCCATGCCGCAACGCCATCCGCTCAGCCTCGTCACCGGCGCCTCCGCCGGCATCGGCGCGGCCTTCGCCCGCGCACTCGCCGCGCGCGGACACGACCTGGTGCTGACTGCACGCCGTGCCGACCGGCTGGAGTCCCTGGCTGCCGAACTGCGCCAGCAGCATGGCCGCGACGTGACCGTACTTCCCGTCGACCTTGCCGCCCCAACCGCTCCCCGTGTGCTGTGCGAGGAACTGGGGCGGCACGGCCTGGCCGTGGACTGGCTGGTCAACAACGCCGGCTACGGCGTGCCGGGAAGCTTCGTCGCCAACGGCTGGCAGACCCACGCGGACTTCCTGCAGGTGCTGCTGGCCGCCCCCACCGAACTGGCCTGGCGCCTGCTGCCCGGCATGCGCGAGCGCGGCCATGGACGCATCGTCAACGTGGCCTCGCTGGCCGGCCACGTGCCGGGCACCGCGGGGCATACGCTATACGCGGCCAGCAAGGCGTACATGATCCGGTTTTCCGAGTCGCTGGCGCTGGAAAGCCGTGAGTGCGGCGTGCACGTCTGCGCGCTGTGTCCCGGCTTCACCCGTTCGGAATTCCACGACGTCACCGGCACCCGCGCACTGATGGACAAGCTGCCCGGCTTCATGTGGCAGAGTGCGGAGGACGTGGTGGAGCAAGGCATCGCGGCGGTGGAGCGCGGTGATGCGGTCTACGTCACCGGCCGCGTCAACCGCACGATCAAGTCCGTGTTCAAGCTGCTGCCCGACCGGCTGGCGCGGCGCCTGTCCGGGCGCCAGGCGCGGCGCTACCGCCAATTCGACGAGTAGCGGCCGCTGCCTGGGCGGCACATTCGAAGCGATGACCCGCCCGGGCAGCCGCATAGGCCGGGATCACCATGGCGTCACCGGGTGAAGCCCTCGCCCGCTTGCGGGAGAGGGTAGCGGCAGCCGGGAGAGGGGCGGTGCGAAGCGTGGCGTGGCGACGCTGCCGTGCCCTCTCCCAACCCCTCTCCCGCAATCGGGCGAGGGGCTTTCGGGATCCGGCACCGCTCAGATCAGCTTGATCTCGCGCAGCCGCTGCTGCAGGTACTCGTGCGAGGAGATCGGCGTGTCGTAGCGCTTCGGGTTGTCCGGCGTCACGCACTGCGGCAGCGGGTCGAGCATCACGTCCGGGTTCGGATGCAGGAAGTACGGCACCGAGTAGCGCGGCTTGCGCGCGTTGGCGTTCCGCGGGTTCACCACGCGATGGGTGGTGGACGGGTACACGTGGTTGGTCAGCCGCTGCAGCATGTCGCCGATGTTCACCACGATGGCGTCGCCCTCGGTGGTGATCGGCAGCCATTCGCCCTCGCGGGTGAGCACTTCCAGCCCTTCCGCGCTGGCGCCGACCAGCAGGGTGATGAAGTTGATGTCCTCGTGCGCGCCGGCGCGCACGTTGGGGATGTTTTCCTCGGTGATCGGCGGGTAGTGGATCGGCCGCAGGATGGAATTGCCCTGGTCGGTCTTGTCCTCGAAATAGTTCTCGGGCAGGCCGATGTGCAGGGCCAGCGCGCGCAGCACGCGGGTGCCGAGCCGGTCCAGTGCCTCGAACAGGCCGTAGCCGTACTCGCGGAACTCCGGCACCTCGGCCGGCCACAGGTTGGGCGGCATCACGCCGGCGAACTTCGAGTCGCGCGGGATTTCCCGGCCGATGTGCCAGAACTCCTTGAGGTCCGGGTAGCGGCTGTCCTTGGCGGTCTCCACCTTGAACGGGGTGTAGCCGCGCGCGCCGCCGCCACCCGGCACGTGGTACTTCATCTTGGTTTCGGCGGGCAGCGCGAAGAAGCGCTGGAACACGTCGTAGGCGCCGTCGACCAGCTCGCGCGGGATGCCGTGGCCGCTGATGCAGCAGAAGCCGAATTCGCGGTAGGCCGCGCCGAGCTCGGCGACGAAGGCGTCGCGGTCGGTGTCGTAGCGGCGGATGTCGAGGGTGGGAACGTTCTTCATGGGCAAGGATCCAGGTTCGTTGACGCGCGGTCGATTTGTGTCCGCCACCGCAGGGGCGGTGCACGTCGGGCCAATCCTTGGCGACCTGGTCCTGGCTGTCATGGGGCCGGCGCGATGCGCCGGCTGGTTCACGAGCGTTCGGCTGCGGATCTTACGACGTCGGCGAGGCCTTGCGCCAACTGCTGCACTTCGCCCGCGTCGTCGCCCTCCACGGTGACCCGGACCAGCGGCTCGGTGCCCGAGGCGCGCAGCACCACGCGGCCGCGGCCGCGCAGGGCCTGCTCCGTATCGGCCAGCGCCTGCCGGACCGCTTCGCTGGCGAGCGCCTCGCGCGCGCCGTCGGCGCGCACGTTGATCATCACCTGGGGCAGCTTGCGCAGCCCCTGGCGCGTCGTGGCGAAATCCTCGCCGCCCAGCGCCTCCAGCACGGCCAGCGCGGAGACGATGCCGTCGCCGGTGGTGGCGCGATCCAGGCACAGGATGTGGCCGGAGGTTTCGCCGCCGAGCACGCCGTCGTGCTCCTTGAGCTTCTGCAGCACGTAGCGGTCGCCCACCTGGGCGCGGACCAGGCCGACACCGAGCTGCTCCAGCGCCTGCTGCAGGCCGTAGTTGCTCATCAGCGTGCCGACCACCGGGCCGCGCAGCTGGCCGCGCGCCTGCCAGGCGCGGGCGATCACGTAGAGCAGGTCGTCACCGTCGGCGAGCACGCCGTGGCGGTCGACCATCTGCACGCGGTCGCCGTCGCCGTCGAACGCGATGCCGAGGTCGGCACCCTGCTCCAGCACCGCGCATTGCAGCGCCTGCGGGTGGGTGGAGCCGACGTCGCGGTTGATGTTGAAGCCGTCCGGCTTGTCGCCGATGGCGACGACCTCGGCGCCCAGCTCGGCGAAGACCTTGGGCGCGACCTGGTAGGTGGCGCCGTTGGCGCAGTCCAGCACGATCTTCAGGCCGTTGAGGTTGAAGTCCTCGGCCACCGTGCTCTTGCAGAACTCCGCGTAGCGGGTCACCGCGTCGTCGATGCGGCGCGCCTTGCCCAGCTGTTCGGAGGGCACCGTGACGAAGGGGGCGTCGATCTCCGCCTCGATGGCCGCTTCCATCGCGTCGCTGAGCTTCTCGCCGTGCGCGGAGAAGAACTTGATGCCGTTGTCGTGGTGTGGGTTGTGCGAGGCGCTGATCACGATGCCGGCCTCGGCGCGCAGCGAGCGGGTGAGGAAGGCCACCGCCGGCGTCGGCATCGGCCCCAGCATGCGCACGTCCACGCCGGCGGAGACCAGGCCGGCTTCCAGCGCAGCCTCGAACATGTAGCCGGAAACGCGGGTGTCCTTGCCGATCAGCACGCCGCGCCGCGAGCCGCCCTGCTGCCGAAGCACCGCGCCGAGCGCGCGGCCGAGGCGAAGCATGAACTCGGCATTGATCGGCCATACCCCCACGGTGCCGCGGATACCGTCCGTGCCGAAATACTTGCGCTGGCTCATGCGTGTCGTTTCTCCAAGAGGTTGTCCCTGTCCTGCCGGCCGGCGCATGCCTCGCCAGTCGTCCCGTGGTTGTCAGTCGTCGTCCGGCCAGCGCGGGGCGGCCGGCTTCGGGTCGCGGCGCGGCGCCGGCTCGCCCGCGTGTACGCCATGCCATACCGCCAGCGCATCCACCGTGGCGGCCACGTCGTGCACGCGCACCATGCGCGCGCCGCGCTGAACGGCGATCAACGCGGCAGCCACCGAACCGGCGACGCGCTCGGCCGGCACCTTGCGCCCGGTCAGCTCGCCGATCATCGACTTGCGCGACAACCCCGCATACACGCCGCTGCCCAGCTCGGCGAAGCGTTCCAGCGCGCGCAGCAGGGCCAGGTTGTGTTCCAGGTTCTTGCCGAAACCGAAACCGGGGTCGACCATCACCTTGCGTTTGTCGATGCCCGCCAGTTCGCAAGCGAACAGGCGATCGGCGAGGAAACGGTGCACCTCGCCCACCACGTCGTCGTAGTGTGGGTCGTCCTGCATGCCGCGCGGCTCGCCCTGCATGTGCATCAGGCACACCGGCACGCCCAGCTCGGCCGCCGCGTCCAGCGCGCCCTCGCGGCGCAGCGCGTAGACATCGTTGACCATGCCCGCACCGGCGGCCACGGCGGCGCGCATGACCTCGGGCTTGGAGGTGTCCACGGCAATGGGCAGCGCGGTGCGTGCGGCCAGTTGCTCGATCACCGGGACCACCCGGCGCAGTTCCTCGTCCGCCGACACGTCGCCCGCCCCGGGGCGGGTGGATTCGCCGCCCACGTCGAGCATGTCCGCGCCTTGCTCCGCCAGCGCCAGGCCGTGCGCCACGGCGGCCTCGACGGTGGCGTGCGCGCCGCCGTCGGAGAACGAATCCGGCGTGACGTTGACGATGCCCACCACGCGCGGCCGGTCGAGTTTCAGCGGGCGGCCGCGGCAGTCGAGCACGGGCGCGAACAGGTCGCTGGACATGGCGCGTCCCTCCGGTTCAGTCCTGGCCGCCGAGCGCGCCCATGTGCCGGCGGTAGTAGCGCAGCTCGTCGATGGAGTCGCGGATATCGGACAGCGCGGTATGCGCCGACTCCTTGCTGAATCCCTTGCCGACCACCGGCGCCCAGCGCCGCGCCAGTTCCTTCAGCGTGGACACGTCGAGGTTGCGGTAGTGGAAGAAGCGTTCCAGCCGCGGCATCTGCCGGTGCAGGAAGCGGCGGTCCTGGCAGATCGAGTTGCCGCACATCGGCGACTTGCCGGCGGGCACCCACTCGCGCAGGAAATCCAGCGTGGCCTGCTCCGCCTGGGCGTGGTCGACGGTGGATTCCAGCACTTTCTGCCACAGGCCGGACTTGCCGTGCTGGTTGCGGTTCCAGGCATCCATCGCCTCCAGCCGGTCCAGCTCGTGGCGGATCGCGAACACCGGGCCCTCGGCCAGCGTGACGAGGTCCCTGTCGGTGACGATGGTGGCGATTTCCAGGATCGAATCGGCGTCGGTGTCGAGACCGGTCATCTCCAGGTCGATCCAGATCAGGTTGTCGTCGTTCGCTTGGCTCATGCGCCCTCCTGGCCGCGCAGTCTATCAGCACGCCGTGCGATCATCGGGGCCTGCCACCCGGGAACGCCATGCAGACCTTCTTCTGGCACGACTACGAGACCTTCGGCGCGGATGCCCGCCGCGACCGGCCGGTGCAGTTCGCCGGCATCCGCACCACCATGGAGCTGGAGATCGTGGGCGAGCCGGTGATGTTCTTCGGCCAGCCGCCGCGCGACAGCCTGCCCAGCCCGGACGCCTGCCTGATCACCGGCATCACGCCGCAGCAGGCCGAGCGCGAGGGGGTGACCGAGGCCGAATTCGCCGCGCGCGTGCACGAGCAGCTGGCCGAACCGGGCACCTGCGGCGTGGGCTACAACTCGCTGCGCTTCGACGACGAGGTGACGCGTCAACTGCTCTACCGCAACTTCTACGACCCGTACGGCCGCGAGTGGGAGAACGGCAACTCGCGCTGGGACCTGATCGACCTGGTACGCATGTGCGAGGCGCTGCGCCCCGAGGGCATCGCCTGGCCCGTCCGCGAGGATGGCACGCCCAGCTTCCGGCTCGAGCACCTGGCTGCCGCCAACCGCCTGCAGCAGGAGCGCGCGCACGACGCGCTGTCCGACGTGCACGCGTTGATCGACCTGGCGCGGCTGATCCGCGTGCGCCAGCCCAGGCTGTGGGACTGGCATTTCGCGCTGCGCCGCAAGCAGCGCGCGTTCGAACTGCTCGATGCGGCGAACATGACCCCGCTGGTGCACGTCTCCTCGCGCTACCCGGCCAGCCGCCACTGCCTGGCGGTGATCGCGCCGCTGGCGCCGCATCCGTCGCGCCCGGGCGAGATCATCGTCTACGACCTCGCCACCGATCCGGCCGAGCTGCTCGAACTGGACGAGGACGCCATTGCCGACCGCGTGTTCACCGCGCGCGCCGACCTGCCCGAGGACGTCGAGCGCATCCCGCTGCGCACCGTGCGCGCCAACCGGGCGCCCGCGCTGGCGCCGCTGTCGGTGCTGAAGGGCGCGGACCTCGGCCGGCTGCAGCTCGACCTTGAGCGCAACCTGGCCCACCGCGACGCCTTGCGCGCGGCCGCCGGGCTGGTCGACAAGGTGCGCCGCGTGTTCGCCCGGGCCGCCGCGATGCCGCCGGCGCAGGACCCGGAACTGGCCTTGTACGACGGCTTCCTGCCCGACGCCGACAAGCGCCTGCTGCGCGAGGTGCGCGCCACGCCGCCGGCGCTGCTCGGCACGCGCGCGTTCCCGTTCCGCGACCCGCGCTACGCCGAACTGCTGTTCCGCTACCGCGCCCGCAACTGGCCGGAGACGCTCGGCGCCGACGAGCGCGAGCGCTGGGAAAACTTCCGCCGCGACCGCCTGACCCGTCCCACCCCGCTGACCACGCTGACGCTGGACGACTACTTCGCGCGGCTCGCCGCGCTGCGCGAAGACCCCGCGCTGCGCGGGCGGCTGCCGCTGCTCGACCAGTTGCAGGCCTGGGGCGCGCACCTTGCCGCCGAGATCGCCCTGCCCGCCTGACCACCCGACGCCGACCATGCAGAAGACCTACTTCACCCCCGCCACCTTCCGCTTCCTGCGCGCGCTGGACCGCAACAACAGCCGCGACTGGTTCCAGGCCCACAAGGCCGACTACGAACGCCACGTGCGCGAGCCCTTCCTCGAACTCATCACCGACCTGCAGGCGCCGCTGGCGAAGATCAGCCCGCACTACCGCGCCGATCCGCGCAAGAACGGCGGCTCGCTGTTCCGCATCTTCCGCGACACCCGCTTCTCCAACAACAAGCTGCCCTACAAGCCATGGCAGGGCGCGCGCTTCTTCCACGAGCGGCGGCACGAGATCCCCGCGCCCTCGTTCTACCTGCACATCCAGCCCGGCGACTGCTTCGCCGGCGGCGGCATGTGGCATCCGGAGCCCGACGCGCTGAAGAAGATCCGCGCCTTCCTGGCCGACAACCCCGCCGCGTGGAAGAAAGCCACGCAAGGCAAGGCCTTTCGCGAGCACCTGGAATTCTGGGGCGAGTCGCTGAAGCGCCCGCCGCACGGCTTCGAACCGGACCACGAGCTGATCGAGGACCTGAAGCGCAAGGACTTCGCCGCCGGCGAGGGTTTCGACGAGGCGCTGGCCAGCTCCGCGGAGCTGCTGCCGTGGACGGTCGCCAGCTTCAAGCGCGTGGCGCCGATGATCGACTACCTGTGCGCCGCCCAGGAACTGGAGTTCTGAGAGCCTGTTCAAAATCTCCCCGTGGCCCGCGCCGGGAGCTGTTTGCGCGCAGGCCAAGGAAGAGCGAAGGAGTGGACGTCCGTCCACGACGGAGCGATGACGCCGGCCTGTGGGCAAACAGACCCGGCCCTCCGGGTTGCCTTGCCCTGGCCGCCATGCGGCAGCGCGCGGCTTGACCTGCCAGCCAGCCAGGCAGGCGCTGCGCCACGCACTCCCACCTGGCGGCCAGGGCAAGGCAACGCGAGCTACGGGGAGATCTTGAACAGGCTCTGAGCGCTCAGCCGTCGATCGCGTCGGGGCGCCGGCGCAACCACGACGCCAGCAGGATCGCCAGCACCGCCGTCGCCGCCACGTAGTGCGCGGGCGCCAGCGGCCCGAAGCGCCGCACCAGCAGGCCGACCAACGGCGGCGTCAGGCCGCCGAACAGCGCATAGGCGATGTTGTAGGAGAAGGACAGGCCGGAGAACCGCACCGGTGGCGGGAACGCCCGCACCATCAGCACCGGCACCACGCCGACCACGCCGACCAGGAAGCCGGCCAGCGCGTACAGCCCGAGGAAGTGCGTGCCGCCGCCGGCCAGGTCCAGGTACAGCGCATAGCCGCCCGCGAGCAGTCCGAGCGAGCCCAGCAGCAGGGCTCGCGCCGCGCCGAGGCGGTCCGCCAGCGCGCCGAAAAACAGGCAGCCCAGCGCCAGCGCGAACGAGGCCAGGTTGTTGCCCAGGAAGGCCCGCGCCGGCGCGACGTGGAACACCGACTGCACCAGCGAGGGCGTCATCAGGATCAGCACCACGATGGCCGCGGTCAGCATCCACGTCGCCAGCATCGACAGGGCCACCGCCGGCCGGTGCCGCGCCACCACCTGCGCCAGCGGCAGGCCGGCGGCCAGCTCGCGGCGCGCGCGCAGCTCGCGGAACACCGGCGTCTCGTCGAGCCAGCGGCGCAGCCACACCGCCATGAAACCGAACACGCCGCCGAGCAGGAACGGCACCCGCCAGCCCCACGCCAGCATCTGCGCGTGGCCGAGCCGCGCATGGAGCGCCGCGGCCAGCAGCGAGCCGATCAGGATGCCCACGGTGAGCCCCGCGGTGAGACTGCCGCAGGCGAAGCCCACCCGCCGCCGCGGCACGTGCTCGGCCACGAACACCCAGGCGCCGGGCACCTCGCCGCCCACCGCGATGCCCTGCACGATGCGCAGCGCCAGCAACAGCACCGGCGCCAGCATGCCAGCCTGGGCATGGGTGGGCAGCAGGCCGATCGCCAGCGTGGGCAGCGCCATCAGGAACACGCTGAGCGTGAACATGCGCTTGCGTCCCGAGCGGTCGCCGAAGTGCGCCATCACGATGCCGCCCAGCGGGCGCGCCAGGTAGCCCGCGGCGAACACCCCGTACACCTTGAACTGGGCCAGCCAGGGCGAGCCGCCGCCGGGGAAGAACAGCTCGCTCAGCGGCAGCGCCAGGAACACGAACACCACGAAGTCGTAGAACTCCAGCGCCCCGCCCAGCGCGGAAAGCAGCAGCGTGCGCGCATCGCGGCGGTCCAGCGCGCGCTCCGGCGACACGGTGGCGGACGACGGCGGCAGGCAGGCATCGGTCATGGCGGCTGGAACGAAGCGGCGGGCCCGGCAACATAGCGCAAGTCGTGGCGCCCGCGCCCGTCTCGCCACGCGCGCGCGCATCGCCTATGCTTGCCGCGCCCGGCCGGGAAGCCGGGCTGCCCGGGCCGGTGGCTCCAGTCCAGTGCCTGCCCGGCGTCGTTTCAGGGGGTGCAGAAACGTCGTCCGACCCTGGCCACGGCCAGCCGTCCGGCGGCACGCCACCTGGTGACGCGTGCCGCCCTCACGCAGTCCGACAAGGAGACATCGCATGAACCTGGGCAAACGTATGGTCGCCGAATTCTTCGGCACCTTCTGGCTGGTCCTGGGCGGCTGCGGCAGCGCCGTGCTGGCCGCGGCCTTCCCGCAACTGGGCATCGGCTTCGCCGGCGTGGCGCTGGCGTTCGGCCTGACCCTGCTGACCATGTGCTACGCCATCGGCCATGTTTCCGGCTGCCACATCAACCCGGCGGTGACCTGCGGCCTCGCCGCCGGCGGACGCTTCCCCGCGAAGGAAGTCGTGCCGTACATCGTGGCGCAGGTGGTCGGCGGCATCGTGGCCGGGCTGGTGCTGTACGTGATCGCTTCGGGCAAGCCCGGCTTCGACGCCGTGGCCAGCGGCTTCGCCTCGAACGGCTACGGCGACCATTCGCCCGGCGGCTATTCGATGGGCGCTTCGGCGCTGTGCGAACTGGTGATGACCGGCTTCTTCATCTTCATCATCATGGGCGCCACGCACCGCAGCGCGCCGGTGGGCTTCGCCGGCATCGCCATCGGCCTGGCGCTGACCCTGATCCACCTGATCAGCATCCCGGTCACCAACACCTCGGTGAACCCGGCGCGCTCGACCGGCGTGGCACTGTTCCAGGGCGGCTGGGCGCTGCAGCAGCTGTGGTTCTTCTGGGTGATGCCGATCATCGGCGGCATCGTCGGCGGCCTGGTCTACCGCTACCTGTGGAGCGACCGTCCCGCGCAGCCGGACATCCGCGGCGACCGCGCCTGAGCCTCGGCGCCACGCGGCCCCGGGCCGCGTGGCGCGATCGGGCTAGGCTTCGTAAAGCTCGAGCGGCAACCCGTCCGGGTCGGCGAAGAAGGTGAAGCGGCGGCCGGTGTGCTCGTCCATGCGCACCGGCTCGCACGCGACGCCGCGCGCGGCCAGCACGGCCACCGTGGCGTCGATGTCGTCCACCGCGAACGCCAGGTGGCGCAAGCCCTGCGCCTCCGGCCAGGAAGGCCGCGGCGGTGCGCCGGGGAAGGAGAACAGCTCCAGCTGCACGCCCGGGCCGACCTCCAGGTCGCACTTCCAGGAATCGCGCGCCTCGCGGTAGATCTCGCGCGCGATGCGCAGCCCCAGCGTCTGGCTGTAGAACGCCTTCGAGCGCGGATAGTCCGAGCAGATCAGGGCGACGTGGTGGATGCCGCGCAGCAGGGGTTTCGGCACGACTACGCCTCCGCGAAGGGGAATGCCAGCACGTCGGCGATGGCTTCGGTGCCGGCCAGGCACATCAGCAGCCGTTCGATGCCCAGCGCCACCCCGGCGCAGTCGGGCATCGCGTCCAGCACGGCCAGCAGCCTCCCGTCCAGCGGGACTTCGCGCTGGCCGCGCCCGCGGCGGCGTGCGTTGTCGCGCTCGAAGCGCGCGCGCTGCTCGGCCGCGTCGTTGAGCTCGTGGTAGCCGTTCGCCAGCTCGTACGGGCCGAGGTACAGCTCGAAGCGCTCGGCCAGCGGCGGGTCGCCGGGGCGGATCTTCGCCAGTGCGCACTGGCTGGCCGGGTAGTCGTGGATCACCGTGATGCGGTCGCGCGGGAACGCCGGCTGCAGCCTGTGGGTGAGCAGCAGGTCCAGCCAGTCGTCTCGGGTGAGCCCGGCCGGGTCGATGCCCTGGTCGGCCAGCGGCGCGCGCAGTGCGTCGACCGCGGCGTGCATGGGGTCGAGGCCGAGCTCGTCGATGAACAGCTGCCGGTAGCCGGCGACCCGCACCTCGGCACGGCGCCCCCGCATCGCCAGCGCGGCTTGCACCAGCTCCACGGTCTCGTGCATCAGCCGGCGGTGGTCCCAGCCCACGCGGTACCACTCCAGCATGGTGAACTCGGGGTTGTGCCGGCCGCCCGCCTCGCCGTTGCGGAACACGCGGCCCAGCTCGTAGCAATCGCCCACGCCCGCGGCGAGCAGGCGCTTGAGCGGGAATTCCGGCGAGGTGCGCAGCCAGCGCTCGCGCGCGCCGGCGTCGACGTGGCCGCTGAACGCCGTGCTGAAGCTCTCGATGTTGGGCTCGGTGTTGCCGGCGGCGGACAGGACCGGCGTTTCCACTTCCAGGACGTCGCGCCCGGCGAAGAACGCACGGATCAGCGCATAGAGCCGGGCGCGCAGGCGCAGGTGCTCGAACGTGGCGCCGGCCATCACGCCTGCCCGTGTTCGTCGAACAAGGCCAGCAGGCGCGCCTCGTCCCATACCGGCACGCCCAGCTCGTTCGCCTTGTCGAGCTTGGAGCCGGCCGCCTCGCCGGCCACCACGAAGCTGGTCTTCTTCGACACGCTGCCGGCCACCTTGGCGCCCAGCGCCTCCAGCCTTTCCTTCGCCTGGTCGCGGCTGAGCGTGGGCAGCGTGCCGGTCAGCACCACGGTCTGGCCATCCAGCGGCAGGCTGGCGGCCGCGGTGGCCTGCGGGATCGCCGCCAGCAGGCGCTGCATCGCCTCTTCCGCCTCGCGCAGGGCGGCCAGGTTGGCTGCGTCGGCCAGCCAGGCCTCCAGGTTGATCGCCGCCGCCTGCGGCAGGCCGGCGGTGATCCACTGCGCCTGACCCGCGTCCAGCAGGCGCTGCAGCGTGGGATAGTGCCCGGCCAGCAGGACGGTGCTCCTGGGACCGAGCTTGGACACGTTCGCCATGTCCAGCAGCACGGCCAGGCCCAGCCGCTGGCGCAGCTTCGGCGAAGGATCGCCTTCGTCGCCAAAGCGGATGCCGGCCGCGAGCAGCGCGTCGACCACCTGCTGGTTGCCCGCCTGCGCGAAGAAGCCGGCGACTGAAGCGGCCACCTCGCCGCCAATGTCCGGCAGCACGCGCAGCACCGGCGCCGGCATGCTGCGCACGAACTCCAGCCGGCCCAGCCAGGCGGCCAATGTCTTCGCCGTGCTTTCGCCGATGTGCATGATGCCGAGCGCGAACAGGAAGCGCGCCAGCGTGGTGGACTTGCTGGCCTCGATGCCGGCGATCAGGTTCTCCGCCCACTTGGTGGCGATCTTGCCGGCCTTCACCGTCTCCGGCGTGGTGCCGTCGCGCTCGTCGGCGCGGCGCTTCATCTCCAGGAAGTCGTCCAGCGTCAGCGCATAGAGGTCGGCCGGCGTATGCACGTAGCCGAAGTCCACCAGCGCGTCGGCGAAGCGCTCGCCCAGGCCCTCGATGTCCATCGCGCGGCGCGAGGCGAAGTGGATCAGCGCCTCCTTGCGCTGTGCCACGCAGACCAAGCCGCCGGAGCAGCGCCAGACCACCTCGCCTTCCTCGCGCAGCAACGCCGAGCCGCATACCGGGCAATGCGACGGCATGCGCCACGGCTGCGCCTGCGGCGGCCGCCGCTCCGGCACCACCCGCACCACCTCGGGGATCACGTCGCCGGCGCGCCGCACGATCACGGTGTCACCCACCCGCACGTCCAGCCGCGCCACCTGGTCGGCGTTGTGCAGGGTGGCGTTGGTGACGGTGACGCCGCCCACCTGCACCGGCGCCAACCGTGCCAGCGGGGTGGCCGCGCCGGTGCGGCCGATGTTGATCTCGATGTCCTCGACCGTGGTGGCCTGCTCCTGCGCCGGGAACTTGTGCGCGATGGCCCAGCGCGGCGCACGCGAGACGAAGCCCAGCGCGCGCTGGCCCTCGTAGTCGTCCAGCTTGTAGACCACGCCGTCGATGTCGTACGGCAGGCGGTCGCGCTTTTCGCCGATGCGGCGGAAGTAGGCGACCAGGCCGTCGAAGCCTCGCGCGGTATCCACTTCGGGCGAGACCGGGAAGCCCCATTCGCGCAGCTTCTGCAGCGTGGCCGAATGCGTGGGCGGCAGCTCGGCGCCCTCGACCACGCCCACCGCGTAGGCGAAGAAGCTGAGCTTGCGCTTCGCGGTGATCGCCGGGTCGAGCTGGCGCAGCGAGCCGGCCGCGCCGTTGCGCGGGTTGGCCAGGGTCTTCTCGCCGTGCGCGAGGGCGCGTTCGTTGAAGGCCTCGAAATCCCTGCGCAGCATGATCACCTCGCCGCGCACCTCCAGCACCGCGGGCCAGTCTTCGCCGCGCAGCCTCAGCGGGATCGCGCGCACGGTGCGCAGGTTGGCGGTGACGTCCTCGCCGGTCTCGCCGTCGCCGCGGGTGGCGCCCTGCACGAAGACGCCGCGCTCGTAGCGCAGGCTGATCGCCAGGCCGTCCAGTTTCGGCTCCACCGAGAACAACGGGTCGCGCCGGTCCAGCGCCTGCTCGATGCGGCGCACGAACTCGGCCACCTCGCGGAAGCGGGTGCGGTCGTCCTCCCCGTCCTGTTCGAAGGCGTTGGCCAGCGACAGCATCGGCAGCGCGTGCCGCACCTCGGCGAAGCCGCCGCTGGCGCGGGCGCCGACGCGGCGGGTGGGCGAGTCGGGCGCGGCCAGCGCCGGGTGCGCCGCCTCCAGCGCCTCCAGCTCGCGCATCAGCCGGTCGTATTCGGCGTCCGGGATCTCCGGGTCGTCGAGCACGTGGTAGCGGTAGTTGGCCTGTTCGATGCGCGCGCGCAGCTCGGCGGCGCGCGCCTGGATGTCGCCGGGGACGGGGGTTTCGCTCATGCGTGAAGTCTAGCGGCAGGACCAGCGCACGGGACGTGGACGGTCGTCAGCGGTGCAGCTCGCCGGCCGCCTCGGGCTGGTAGTCGATGCCGACCACGCGCAGGCGCCGCCGCTGGGCGCCGGGCACGGGCCAGTCGATGGTCTGCCCGACGCGCAGGCCCAGCAGGGCGCTGCCCACCGGGGCCAGCACCGACACCGCGTTCGCCGCCGGCGCGTCGCCCGGATAGGCCAGGGTCACGGTGCTGCTGCCGCCCTGCTCGTCCTCGAAGCGCACCACCGAGCGCATGCTCACCACGTCGGGCGGCATCGCCGCGGGTTCGACCACCGTGGCGCGGTCCAGCTCGGCCTGCAGCGCGGCATAGCGGTCGGCCTCCTGCGGCGGCAGGCGCTCCAGCAGCGCCTCGATGCGCTGCAGGTCGAGCCGGGACAGGACGATGGACGGCTTGGCGTTCATGACGTGCTCCTTACCCATGCAAAAGGCGCGCGCCCGCGCCGGGACGGGCCCGGATGGCGCGGCGCGCGCGTCGAAGATCGAATGCCACCTGACTTTGCGGGCGGCGCCCGCGAAAAACAAGCTGCCGCAGCAGCTATCATGGACGCATGCCCCTCCCCGCCGCTGCGTCCCCCGCCCCAGCCGGCGCCGCGGACACGCTCCAGCCCGACACCTCCGCCGTCCCCATGAGCGGACTGCTGGTGCTGGTGTCCGCCGCGTTCTTCATGCAGACGCTGGACTCCACCATCGTCAACACGGCGGTGCCGGCGATGGCCGAGGCGCTGGGGGTCACGCCGCTGGGCATGCGCAGCGCGCTCACCAGCTACGTGCTGACGCTGGCGATCCTGATCCCGGCCAGTCCCTGGCTGTGCGACCGCTTCGGCACGCGCCGGGTGTTCGGCGCCGCGATCGGCCTGTTCGCGCTGGGTTCGCTGCTGTGCGGCATCTCGCAGACGCTGCCGCAGCTGGTGGCCTCGCGCGTGCTGCAGGGTTGCGGCGGCGCGGCCCTGCTGCCGGTGGGACGTGCGGTGCTGGTGCGCAGCGTGCCGCGGCACGACTTCGTGCGGGTGACCAGCCTGGTCTCCACCTTCGGCCTGCTCGGCTCGGTGCTGGGGCCACTGCTGGGCGGCGCGCTGACCGAGTTCACCTCGTGGCGGCTGATCTTCCTGCTGAACGTGCCGGTGGGCATCGTCGGCGTGTGGATGAACCGGCGCAACATGCCGGACTACCGGCTGGAACGGGCGCACCGCTTCGACTTCTCCGGCTTCCTGCTGTTCGCGGTGGCCTCGGCCCTGCTGCTGACCGCGTCCGAGCTGGTCGGCGAGACCCCCATCCGCTGGCCGTGCGTGGGCGCCTGCTTCGCCATGGCCCTGCTGCTGGGCCTGGCCTACCTGTGGCACTGCCGGCGCACCGAGCACCCGGTGGCCGACCTGCGTCTGCTGCGCGTGCGCAGCGTGTGGGTATCGCTGGCTGGCGGCCTGTTCACCCGGCTCGGCGTGGCCGGCATGTTCCTGCTGGTGGTGCTGTTCCTGCAGGTGGGTTGCGGTTGGTCGCCGCTGGCGGCCGGCCTGATGATGGTGCCGCAGGCGCTGGGCTCGATCTGCGCCAAGTGGGCGATCGACCGCGCGCTGGCGCGGTTGGGCTATCGCCGCATGCTGCTCGGCAACACCATGGTGGTGGCCGTACTGCTGGCCACCTTCGCCCTGCTGGGGCCGGGCACGCCGGTGGCGCTGATCGCCGCGTTGATGTTCCTGTACGGCGGCTTCATGGGCCTGCAATACACCACCATGAACACGCTGATCTACGTGGACCTGGACGTGAAGCATGCCGGGATGGCCTCGTCGATGGCCTCCACCGCGCAGTACCTGGCGATGAGCTTCGGCATCGCGCTGGCCACGCTGCTGATGGAGGCGTTCCTGCCCAGCCATGCCCAACAGGGCTACGTGTCGGCGTTCCGCTGGACGGTGCTGGTGCTGGCCGCGATCACCGCGGCGGCCGGCCGCGTGTTCGTCCACCTGCGCCACGACCGCCCACCGCAGGCCTGATTGCCGCTAGCATGCGGGGCGTGTTCCACGCACGGCGCGCTTCCGCATGCACCATGCCAGCGAGATCCTGCTCACCCTGTTCGTCGTGTTCGTGGCCGCCCAGGTGGGCGGCGAGATCGCGCAGCGCCTGAAGCTGCCCGGCGTGGTCGGCGAGATCGCCGCCGGCTGCGCGATCGGCCCCTCGCTGCTGGGCTGGATCACGCCGGACCAGGTCGCCGCCGGCACGCCGCTGGACGTGCTGTCCGAGCTGGGCGTGGTGCTGCTGCTGTTCGCGGTGGGCCTGGAGACGCGGCTGGAGGACCTGAAGAAGGTCGGCCGCTCCGCCTTCCTGGTCGGCGTGCTGGGCGTGCTGGCGCCGTTCGCGATGGGCGCGGCGTGGGCGCACGCCAGCGGCTTCAACTGGGACAAGTCGATGTTCGTGGCCGCCGCCTTCGTGGCCACCTCGGCCGGCATCACCGCGCGCGTGCTGCAGGAACTCGGCGTGCTGCAGCGGATCGAGAGCAAGGTGATCCTGGGCGCGGCGGTGATCGACGACATTCTCGCCATGCTGCTGCTCGGCGTGGTGGTGTCGCTGCAGGGCGGCGAAGGCTTCGACCCGCTGCACCTGCTGATGGTGCTGGCCGGCGCCGTGGGCTTCATCGCGGTGATCGGCTGGGGCGGCGCGCGGGTGATGCGCTGGAATTCGAGCTGGCTGGACAAGCCGCGTCATGCGCAGTCGCCGCTGCTGATCGTGCTGGCGCTGTGCCTGGGCCTGGCCTGGCTGTCCACCCGCTTCGGCCTGGCCGCGATCATCGGCGCCTTCCTCGCCGGCATGATCGCCTCCGAGACGCGCCAGCAGCACACGCTGGAGAAACAGACCCAGCCGCTGCTGGTGCTGCTCACGCCGTTCTTCTTCGTGATCACCGGCAGCAAGATCGACCTGCACCAGCTGGCCGGCCTGGACGCGCTGCTGATGCTGCTGGTGGTGACCCTGATCGCGATCGTCTCCAAGCTGGTCGGCGGCTTCCTCGGCGCCCTGTCGCTGGGCCGGCGCGGCGCCACCATCGTCGGCTTCGGCATGGTGCCGCGCGGCGAGGTGGGCGTGGTGATCGCCAGCCTGGGCCTGTCCGCCGGCGTGTTCAGCGACCGCGTCTACGCGATCATCGTGGCGATGTCCCTGCTCACCGCGATGGTGACGCCGCCGGTGCTGGCCTGGTTGCTTCGTCGCGCGGGCGCGGAGCCGCAACGGTCGGAAGCATCCGGCCGGTAATTGCCGGCACGGCGCGGACTGCAGCCCGCGCAACAAAAAAGCAGCCGGGCGAAGCCGGCTGCTCGATGTGCAATGGAGGCCAGGGTCGGAATCGAACCGGCGTACGCGGATTTGCAGTCCGCTGCATGACCACTCTGCCACCTGGCCATTGCATGCGATGCCGCCGGAAAAACGCCACGGCACCGCCTGAAAAAACAAAACCCCGGGAGACCGAGGCTTTGCGGAAAACTGGAGCGGGAAACGAGACTCGAACTCGCGACCCCGACCTTGGCAAGGTCGTGCTCTACCAACTGAGCTATTCCCGCATCGGAGCCCATCATCTTAGCAGAAGAACTGCGTATGGGAAGCCCCCTTGCGCACGGCCCACTGTCCGTTTTCCTGCCTCGGAAACGGCGAAGCCCCGGCAGAACCGGGGCTTCGTGGGAAACTGGAGCGGGAAACGAGACTCGAACTCGCGACCCCGACCTTGGCAAGGTCGTGCTCTACCAACTGAGCTATTCCCGCATCGGAGGCGCGCATTCTAATACGCCGAAACGGATCGTCAAGCCTTCCGCCGGCGTCACGGCTGCGGCTCGTCCGGCCGCAGCCGCGGCTTGTCGCCGCGCAGGGTCGGCCAGGCCGCGTGCAGGTAGTACAGGCCGGACCAGATCGTGAGCACGCCGGCGATCACCAGCAAGGCCTCGCCGATGTGGTACAGCCGCAGCGCCTCGGCTTCCTTCTCGTGCTGCACGATCAACACCACCAGCGCCACCATCTGCATCACCGTCTTCAGCTTGCCGATGAAGGCCACCTTCACCGTGGCGCGCATGCCGATCTCGGCCATCCATTCGCGCAGCGCCGACACGCTGATCTCGCGCCCCACGATGATCGCCGCCGTCACCGCCATCAGCACGCCCGACCAGCCGGCCGGGTGCGACTCCACCAGCAGGAACAGCGTCACCGCCACCATCAGCTTGTCGGCCACCGGGTCGAGGAAGGCGCCGAAGGCCGAGGTGAGCGCGAGCCGCCGCGCCAGGAAACCGTCCAGCCAGTCGGTGACCGCAGCCAGCAGGAACACCACCGCGGCGGTGATGTTGTGACCGTGGAACGGCAGGTAGAACACCACGATCATCACCGGCAGCAGCGCCACGCGGAACAGGGTCAGCCAGGTTGGAAGATTGATTCGCATGGGTCTCTGTCCACGGGGTCGGCCCAGTGTCGCACGGTTCGCATCGGGATCGCCGGCGACTATGCCGCTCAGCCGTGCAACGCCGCGTAAATGCGCTCGGCCAGGCCGCGGTCGATGCCCTTCACCCGCATCAGTTCCTCCACGCCGGCGGCCTCCACCCCGGCCAGGCCACCGAAGGTCTTCAGCAATGCCGAGCGACGGCGTGCACCGACGCCGGGCACGTCTTCCAGCACGCTGCGCTCGCGCGCCCTCTCGCGCCGCTTGCGATGGCCGCTGATCGCGAAGCGGTGCGACTCGTCGCGCACCGCCGCCACCAGGTGCAGCGCCGGCGAGCTCGGGCCGGGATGAACCTCGCGCCCCTGGTCGACCAGGATCAGGGTCTCCTCGCCCGCGCGCCGCGCGGGTCCCTTCGCCACGCCGACCACGTGGATGCCGGCGACGCCGAGTCCCGCCAGCACCTCCAGCGCCTGCGCCACCTGGCCCCGGCCGCCGTCGATCAGCAGCACGTCGGGCCGGGCGCCCTCGCCCTCGGCCACCTTGCGGAAGCGGCGGGTCAGCGCCTGGTGCATGGCCGCGTAGTCGTCGCCCGGCGTGATGCCGGTGATGTTGAAGCGGCGGTAGTGCGATTTCTCCGGCCCTTCCGGCCCGAACACCACGCAGGAGGCCACGGTCAGCTCGCCGCGGGTGTGGCTGATGTCGAAGCATTCGATGCGCCGCGGCGGCTCGGGCAGCTCCAGCAGCTTCTGCAGGTCCTCGAAGCGCGTGCCCAGGGTCTGCCGGCTGGCCAGGCGCTGGGTCAACGAGGCCTGCGCGTTGCGCTCGGCCATCTGCAGGAAGCGCGCGCGTTCGCCGCGCACGCGGCTCCTGATCTCCACCGCGTGGCCAGCCTGCTGCGCCAGCATCTCGGCGAGGATCGACTCGTCGGCCAGCGTCTCGCCCAGCACCAGCTCGCGCGGCACCGGGCGTTCCAGGTAGTACTGCGCCACGAACTGCGCCAGCACGTCGGCCGGCTCGGCGTCCAGCGGCAGGCGCGGGAAGAAGTCGCGCGTGCCCAGGCTGATGCCCTCGCGGAAGAACAGCACGCTGACGCAGGCCAGGCCCGCCTCGATGCGGCAGGCGATCACGTCCATGTCGGCGCTGGCGCCCTGCACGTGGTGCTGCGCCTGCAGCTGGCGCAGCGCCGCCACCTGGTCGCGCAGCGCGGCAGCGCGCTCGAAGTCCAGCCTGGCGCTGGCCTGCTCCATCGCCGTGGCCAGTTCCTCGATCACCGCGCTGCTGCGCCCTTCCAGGAACATCTCGGCGTGGCGCACGTCGTTGCGGTAGTCCTCCACCGAGACCAGCCCCACGCAGGGCGCAGTGCAGCGCCCGATCTGGTACTGCAGGCAGGGCCGCGAGCGGTTGCGGAAGTAGCTGTCCTCGCACTGGCGCACCTTGAACAGCTTCTGCATCAGGCCGAGGCTCTCGCGCACCGCGAAGGCGCTGGGATACGGTCCGAAGAAGCGCCCCGGCAGGTTGCGCGCGCCGCGGTGGAAGGCCAGCCGCGGGTAGTCCTCGCCGCCCGACAGGTAGATGTACGGGTAGCTCTTGTCGTCGCGCAACATGATGTTGTAGCGCGGCTTGAGCGACTTGATCAGCTGCGATTCCAGCAGCAGCGCCTCGCCCTCGGTGCGCGTCACGGTGATCTCGCAGCGCGCGATCTGCGCGATCATCGCGGCGATGCGCGGCTCCATCCGCGGCTTCAGGAAGTAGCTGCCCACGCGCTTCTTCAGGTTGCCGGCCTTGCCGACGTACAGCAACTCGTCGTCCGCGTCGAAGTAGCGGTAGACGCCGGGCGAGGTGGTCAGGGTGCGGACGAAGGCCTTGCCGTCGAAGGCCTGCGGCGATGTGGGCTGCATGGATCGATTCTAGCCGGTCCGGTGGACGATTCGCCGGTATCATGGGCTCCGGTTTTCGCTGCCGGAGACGAGGCATGGGCTGTCTGCCGATACCGGTGCTGTTCGTGCTCGGCGTGCTGCTCGGCTCGCTGCTCGGCGGCGACCGCGGCGCGCTGTGGGGCGCCGGCATCGGCCTGCTGCTGGGGCTCGGCCTGGCCGGCGCCTTCGTGGCCCTGGTGCGCCGTCGCCGCTGAGCGGCTCAGCACCCGGCGCGCAGCCAGCGCTCGGCGCGCTGCAGGTCGGCCTCGGTATCGATGCCCGGCGGGAACGGCTCCGGCGCCAGCCGCACCGCGATGGCGTGGCCGTGCTCCAGCACGCGCAACTGTTCCAGCGACTCGGCCTGCTCCAGCGGCGTGCGCGGCAACCGCGTGTACTGTGCGAGGAAGCCCGCGCGGTAGGCATAGATGCCGATGTGGCGCAGGAACGGCACGTCCGCCGGCAGCGCCTCGCGGTCCGTGGCGAACGCGTCGCGCGCCCACGGCAGCGGCGCGCGGCTGAAGTACAGCGCGCGGCCATCCGCACCGCGCACCAGTTTCACGATGTTGGGATCGAACAGCTCGTGCGCGTCGGCGACCGGGGTCGCCAGCGTGGCCATGGGCGCATCGTCCTCGGCCAGCGCGCGCGCCACCTCGCGGATGCCGGCGGCGGGAGCGAACGGCTCGTCGCCCTGCAGGTTCACCACGATGGCGTCGTCGGCCCAGCCGCACAGCGCGGCGCACTCGGCCAGCCGGTCGCTGCCGGAGGCGTGGTCGGCGCGTGTCATGCACACGTCCACGCCCTGCCCGTCCAGCGCCGCGGCCACGCGCGCATCGTCCACCGCCACCACCACGCGGGCGGCGCCCGCCTGCATGGCGCGCTGCGCCACGCGCACCACCATCGGCACGCCGTCGATGGCGCGCAGCGGCTTGGCCGGCAGGCGGGTGGAGCCGTAACGGGCGGGAATGGCGACGATGAAGGGCGGGACGGCAGGCATGGCGGGCTCGGACGGAAACCGGCTGCGACTTTAACCGAAGTGGCGCAGGTGGCCGTGGCGACATCGATCTCCCAGCCGTTCGTGCCGAGCGTAGCCCGCGCAGCGGGCGGAGTCGAAGCGCCGCCGCATGCGGCGCCTGTCGCCAGGGTGCCCTTCGACTCCGGCCTTCGGCCTGCGCCCAGGTAGAACGGGTTTGGGGTAGACCCAATGGGAGAGAAGAACCAGACGCTACATGGTGCCCACTCTCTCCCGGCGGGCGAGGGTTCGGCCGGAGCGCTGCGCCCCGTGCCGCCACGCCGCCGTCAGCCCACGGCGTCCAGCGCGAACCCGCTGCCGTTGGCCAGCGCCATGAAGCCCGGGAACGAGGTGGCCACGTGGCGGCAGTCGTTGATGCGCACCGGCGCCTGCGCCACCAGCCCGGCCACGGCGAAGCTCATCGCGATGCGGTGGTCGGTGAGGCTTTCCACCACGCCGCCGCCAAGCGAGCCGCCATGGATGGTGGCACCATCGGGGGTTTCGTCCACCGTGATGCCCAGCGCCCGCAGACCGGTCGCCATGGTGGCCAGGCGGTCGGACTCCTTGACGCGCAGCTCGGCCGCACCGCGGATGACGGTGCAGCCTTCGGCTGCTGCGGCGGCGACGAACAGCGCCGGGAATTCGTCGATCATGTCGGGCACCAGCGCCTCGGGCAGCTCGACACCGTGCAGCGGCGCATGGCGGACCACCAGGTCGCCGACCGGCTCGCCGCCGCTGGTCCGTTCGTCCTCGACGCGGATGTCGGCGCCCATCAGGCGCAGCGCCTGGAGCAGGCCGGTGCGTCGCGGGTTGAGCCCCACCGCGGGCAGGCGCAGCCCGGAACCGGGCACGATGCTGGCGGCGACCAGGAAGAACGCGGCGGAGGAAAAATCCGCCGGCACCTCGACATCGGTGGCGCGCAGCGCATGGCCGCCCGACAGCCTCGCCCGGCCGGGCATGAAGTCGATCGGCCAGCCGAACGCGGCCAGCATGCGCTCGGTGTAGTCGCGCGTGGGATGCGGCTCGATCACCTCGGTCTCGCCCTCCGCATACAGGCCGGCCAGCAGCAGCGCGGATTTCACCTGGGCGCTGGCCACCGGCAGCTCGTAGCGGATGCCGTGCAGGCGCTGGCCGCCGCGCACGTGCAGCGGCGGCAGGCCGTCGTGCGTGTCGATGCGCGCGCCCATCGCGAACAGGGGATCGGTGACGCGGCGCATCGGCCGCTTCGACAACGAAGCGTCGCCCACCAGGGTGCTGTCGAACGCCTGCCCCGCCAGCAGCCCAGCGAGCAGGCGCATGCCGGTGCCGGCGTTGCCGCAATCCAGCGGCCCGTCGCTGCCGCGCAGGCCGTGCAGGCCCACGCCGTGCACCACGCGCTCGCCCTCGCGTGGCGCCTCGATGCGCACGCCGAGCCGCTGCAGCACGGCGGCGGTGGCGCGGGTGTCCTCGCCCTCCAGGAAGCCGTGGATGCGCGACGTGCCTTCCGCCAGCGCCGAGAACATCAGGGCACGGTGCGAGACGGACTTGTCGCCCGGCACCCGCACGCTGCCCCGCAGCGGCCCCGCCGGGCGGCTGCGCCAGTCCAGCCGCCCGCTCACGGCAGCGCTACCGGGTAGGAGCCGAGCACGCGCAGCTGCGCCACGGACTGTTCGATCTCCTTCACCGAGGCCTGCAGCGCCTCGTCCTGGATGTGGCCGGACACGTCGATGAAGAACGCGTACTGCCACTTGCCCGAATGCGCCGGGCGCGATTCGATGCGGTTGAGGCTGACGTCGTGCCGCGCGAACGGACTGAGCACGTCGTACAGCGCGCCGGGCTTGTCGTTCACCGTGATCAACAGCGAGGTGCGGTCGTTGCCCGACGGCGGGAACAGGCTGCGGCCGATCACCAGGAAGCGGGTGGTGTTGTCGGCGCGGTCCTCGATGCCGGTGGCCAGGGTCCTGAGGCCGTAGACCTTGCCGGCCGTCTCGCCGGCAATGGCGCCGACGTCGTCGGCGTGCCGTGCCAGCCGCGCCGCCTCGGCGTTGCTGCTCACCGCCTCGCATTCCACGCCGGGCAGGTTCATGCGCAACCAGGTCTTGCACTGCTGCAGCGACTGCGCGTGCGCGTAGACGCGCTTGATGTCCTCCAGCCGCCCGGCCATCGAGTGCAGGCACTGGTGCACGCGCAGCTCCACCTCGCCGCAGATGCGCGCGTCGGAGGTGAGGAACATGTCCAGGGTCACCTGGATCATGCCCTGGCCCGAATTCTCCACCGGCACCACGCCGAAGTCGGCATGCCCGGCGGCCACTTCCTGGAACACTTCCTCGATGCTGCCCAGCGGCAGGCCGTAGGCGGCGTGGCCGAAGTGCTTGCGCACCGCCTGCTCGCTGAAGGTGCCTTCCGGGCCCAAGTAGCCTATCTTCAGCGGATCCTCCTGCGCCAGGCAGGACGACATGATCTCGCGGAACAGCCGTACCATCTCGGCGTCGGGCAGCGGCCCCTGGTTGCGGTCTACCACCATGCGCAGCACGTGGGCCTCGCGCTCGGGGCGGTAGTAGTCGATGGCGGACAGCCCCTCGCCCTTCACCTTGGCCACTTCGCGCGCCCAGTTGGCGCGCTCGGAGATCAGCTCCTGGATCTGCCGGTCGATGCTGTCGATGCGGTCGCGCACCTGGGACAGGGGGTTCTTCGTATCGCTCATCTCGGGTGTCTGGAAGGAAAGCCGTCCAAATGCGGAAATGCCATCATGCCTGAAAAAGCTCAGCCGTGCCGTGCGGCGAAGTCGCGCATGAACGCGACCAGCGCATCGACCGCCTCCGGCGGCACCGCGTTGTACAGCGAGGCGCGCATGCCGCCCAGCGCCTTGTGGCCCTTCAGCGCCATCAGCCCGGCGGCCTCGGATTCCCTCAGGAAGTCGGCGTCGAGCGCACTGTCGTGCAGGGTGAACGGCACGTTCATGCGCGAGCGCGCGGCCGGGTCGACCGGATTGCGATAGTAGCCGCCGGAGCCGTCGATGGCGGCGTACAGCCGTTCGGCCTTGGCGCGGTTGCGCTCGCCCATCGCGGCGAGGCCACCCTGCTCCTTCAGCCATTGGAAGGTGAGCCCGGCCAGGTACCAGCCCCAGGTGTTGGGCGTGTTGAGCATGGAATCGGCGGCGGCGTATTCGGCGTAGCGGAAGATCTTCGCCATCGGCCGCGGCGCGCGCTGCAGCAGGTCGCGGCGCACGATCATCAGCACCAGGCCGGACGGGCCGATGTTCTTCTGCGCACCGGCGTAGACCAGGCCGAAGCGCGACACGTCCAGCGGCCCGGACAGGATGCTGGAGGACATGTCGGCGACCAGCGGCACCCCACCCACCTCGGGCACGTCGCGGTATTCCACGCCGTGAATGGTCTCGTTCGGCGTGTAGTGCACGTAGGCCGCGTTCGGGTCGAGCCTCCATTCCGCGCGCGGCGGCAGGCGCAGGTAGCCGTCGGCCTGGCTGCTGGCCGCCACGTTCACGCGCACGTAGGCGGCCGCCTCGCTGGCCGCCTTGGCGCCCCAGTGGCCGTTGACGACGTAGTCGGCGACGTCGCCCTCGCCGGCCAGGTTCATCGGGATCTGCGCGAAGTGCTGGGTGGCGCCGCCCTGCAGGAACAGCACGGCGTAGTCGGCGGGGATCGCGGCCAGTTCGCGCAGGTCGGCCTCCACCTGCGCGGCCATCGCGACGAAGCGCTTGCCGCGGTGCGACTGCTCCATCACCGACATGCCGCTGCCGTCCCAGTCCAGCAGCTCGCGCTGCGCGCGTTCGAGCACCGGTCGCGGCAGCGCCGCCGGACCCGCGCTGAAGTTCCACACCTGTGTCACCGGTCGATTCCCGTAGCTGCGTGATCGCCGCATTATGCCGCGCCGCAGCAACGGCGCGTCAATGGCGATTCGGCACAAGCGCTCAGAAACGCACCAGCAACACCAGCGCGATGCCGAGCGCGATCACCGCGGCGGTGGCGATCAGCCACCACACCTCGCCGCGCGGGCCGGCCGCCGCTTCCGGCAGCGGCGAGGCCGGCGGCTCGGGCGGCGGCACGATCTCCGGCTCCGGCTGCATGCCCGGCGCATCGACCACGAAGCGGTGCATGGCCACGCCGATCTGGTCGTCCGGCGCCAGCGCCACGGACGCCTGCACGGCCACGCCGTTGAGCAGCAGCGGATAGCGCGGCGAGACCTGTGACCCGTTCTCCAGCAGCAGGCGGCCGTCGCGCCAGCCCACGCGCAGCGAGGCGAGCTCGTCCTGCGGCAACTGCAGCGGCAGGCGCCCGCCCGGGCCCAGCTCCAGCCGCTCGCGCACCGGCAGCACGCGACCGGACAACGGCCCGGCCACCGCGCGCAGGGCCACCGTGCAGCGTTGCGGCGGCGGCACCTCGGGCGGCTCGTCGCCCCCCCGGGCCGTATCGGCGCACAGCAGCAGGCGGCAGCTGCCCACGCTCAGCACGTCGCCGGGACGCAGCAGGGCGCGCTCGCGCACGGGGCGTGCGTTCACGTAGATGCGTCCGGCATCGGGCAGCACCTGCAGCACCAGGCCGCGCCGGTCCTGCCGGATGCGCAGGTGGTGCGCATCCGCCTGGCTGGCGTCCAGCACCAGGTCGTTGTCCGGCGCGCTGCCGATGCGCAGCTGCGGCTGGGACCAGCAAAAGGGTTCGCGGGTGGATTGGGGAAACTCGATGCGCATGAGGGACAACCGGCTGACCGGCGCACTCTAGCAGGATGCCGCGCGCACGCCGCCAGCCGCTGCTCGCGTATCATGGCGCGCCCAGCCGCCCCGAGCCTCGCCATGCCCAGCATCGACATCCGCCGCCCGCATGCCCTGCCCCCCGCCGAAGCCCGCGCCGTGGTGGACAGGGTCGCCGCGCGCATGCGCGAGAAATTCGGCATGGAAGGGAACTGGCAGGGCGACACCTATGCGTTCTCCCGCCCCGGCGTGAAGGGCTCCATCGCGGTGGGTGCGGACGAGATCCGCGTCGGTGCCGAGCTGGGCCTGATGCTGGCCCCGCTCAAGGGCATGGTGGAGCAGGAGATCCGGCGCAAGCTGGACGAGCACTTCGGCGCCGCCTGACGACAGGCAACCACCCGCCGGGCATCCGGCAGCGGCCGACCCGGCAGGCTGACGAATCTTTAACCACCCTTGCGAACGTGGCATAATCGACGGCTTACGCGGCCACGACGGCCGCGCGCGACCCCGGGAACACATGGCCAAAGACGACGTCATCGAAATGGAGGGCACGGTCCTCGAGACCCTGCCCAACACCATGTTCCGCGTGCAGCTGGAAAACGGGCACGTGATCATCGCCCACATCTCCGGTCGCATGCGCAAGCACTACATCCGCATCCTGACCGGCGACAAGGTCAAGATCGAGATGACGCCCTACGACCTCACCAAGGGCCGCATCACCTACCGCATGAAGTAAGGGCGGACCATCCGTGCGCCGGGCGGCCCGCCGCCGGCGCGGCATCGCCGTCCGGGTCCATCGACCGCAGCACGGAAGCGGCCAGGCAGAAGAAAGCCGGAGCGGTTTCCCGCCCCGGCTTTTTCGTGCGCGCGTCCCGGCGTGCTCAGTCGACCACGGCCGGCAGCTTCTCGGCGGCCTCGGTCTCCACGCTCAGTTCGCCGTCCCGCACGCCCAGCTTCACCTTGCCGCCGTCAGCCAGCTTGCCGAACAGCAGCTCGTCGGCCAGCGCGCGCTTCACCTTCTCCTGGATCACGCGGGCCATCGGGCGGGCGCCCATCTGCGGGTCGAAGCCGTGCTCGGCGAGCCAGCGGCGGGCGTCGGCGTCCACGTCCAGGCCGACGTGCTTGTCGGCCAGCTGGGCCTCCAGCTCGATCAGGAACTTGTCCACCACGCGCAGGATGTGCTCGAAGTCCAGCGCGTTGAACTGGATGATCGCGTCCAGCCGGTTGCGGAACTCCGGCGTGAAGCTGCGGCGGATCACCTCCATCGCGTCGGTGGTGTGGCTCTGCTCCACGAAGCCGATGCTGCGCCGCGCCGCCTGCGCCGCGCCGGCGTTGGTGGTCATCACCACGATCACGTTCTTGAAGTTGGCCTCGCGCCCGTTGGTGTCGGTGAGCACGCCGCGGTCCATCACCTGCAGCAGGATGTTGTAGACGTCCGGGTGTGCCTTCTCGATCTCGTCCAGCAGCAGCACCGCGTGCGGATGCTTGGTGACCGCCTCGGTCAGCAGGCCGCCCTGGTCGAAGCCCACGTAACCCGGAGGCGCGCCGACCAGGCGCGAGACCGAGTGCGCTTCCATGTACTCGGACATGTCGAAGCGAATCATCTCGATGCCCAGTTGCAGCGCGAGCTGGCGGGTGACCTCGGTCTTGCCCACGCCGGTCGGGCCGGCGAGCAGGAAGCTGCCGATCGGCTTGGACGGGTCGGCCAGGCCCGAGCGGGCCATCTTGATCGAGGCGGCCAGCGCCTCGATCGCCGTGTCCTGGCCGAACACCACCATCTTGAGGTTGCGCTCCAGGTTCTTCAGCACGTCGCGGTCGGAGGCCGAGACCTGCTTGGCCGGGATGCGCGCCATCTTGGCGACGATGTACTCCACCTCCGGCACGTCGATCCGGCTGACGCGCTGGTCCTCCGGCAGCAGGCGCTGGCGCGCGCCGGCCTCGTCGATCACGTCGATCGCCTTGTCCGGCAGCAGGCGGTCGGGAATGTGCTTCACCGACAGGTCCACCGCGGCCTTCAGCGCCTCGTTGGTGTAGGCGACGTTGTGGTGTTCCTCGAAGCGGCTCTTCAGGCCCTTGAGGATCTCGATGCTGTCGGCCACGCTGGGTTCGACCACGTCGATCTTCTGGAAGCGGCGCGCCAGCGCGCGGTCCTTCTCGAAGATGCCGCGGAATTCCTGGAAGGTGGTCGAGCCGATGCAGCGCAGCTCGCCCGAGGCCAGCATCGGCTTGATCAGGTTGGACGCGTCCATGGTGCCGCCGGAGGCCGAACCGGCGCCGATGATGGTATGGATCTCGTCGATGAACAGGATCGCGCCCGGCTGCTTCTTCAGCTGGCCGATCACGGCCTTGAGGCGCTTCTCGAAGTCGCCGCGGTACTTGGTGCCCGCGACCAGGGCGCCGAGGTCCAGCGACCAGATCACGGCGTTCTCCAGCACCTCGGGCACCTCGCCCTCGACAATGCGCTTGGCCAACCCTTCCGCCAGCGCGGTCTTGCCCACGCCGGCCTCGCCCACGTAGAGCGGGTTGTTCTTGCGGCGGCGGCAGAGCACCTGGATGGTGCGCTCGATCTCGTCCTGGCGGCCGATCAGCGGGTCGATCTTGCCTTCCAGCGCCAGCTCGTTGAGGTTGCTGGCGTACTCGGCGAGCGGATTGCCTTTCGACTCGCCGCCCTCCTCGCCCTCGCGCTCGACGCCGGACGAGCCCCCCACCGCCGGTTCGTCGCCGATCTTGGCGATGCCGTGCGAGATGTAGTTGACCACGTCGAGCCGGGTGATCTCCTGCTGGTGCAGGAAGTACACCGCATGGGAATCCTTCTCGCCGAAGATCGCCACCAGCACGTTGGCGCCGGTGACTTCCTTCCGCCCGGAGGATTGCACGTGGTAGACCGCGCGCTGCAGCACTCGCTGGAAGCCCAGCGTGGGCTGGGTATCGCGCTCGTCGCCGTGCGGCAGCACCGGCACGGTCTCGGCGATGATCTTCTCCAGCTCGGCCGACAGGCGCGGCAGGTCGGCGCCGCAGGCGCGCAAGGCGCCCAGCGCGGACTGGTTTTCGGTGAGCGCGAGCAGCAGGTGCTCCACGGTCATGAACTCGTGGCGCTGTTCGCGGGCCTGCTTGTAGCACTGGCCGATGGTGACTTCGAGATCCTTGCTGAACATCCGGACCGTCTCCGTTCAATGCGATGGGCGCTTGCCCGATGACCACGAAATGGGGGCGCTCAGAGCTTTTCCATAGTGCACAACAGGGGGTGCTGATGGGCGCGTGAATATTCGTTGACCTGGGTGACCTTGGTCTCGGCCACCTCGCGGGTGAACACGCCGCATACCCCCTTGCCGCGGGTATGCACGTGCAGCATCACCTGCACCGCCTTTTCCTGGTCCAGCCCGAAGAAGCTGCGCAGCACCTCGACCACGAAGTCCATCGGGGTGAAATCGTCGTTGAGCAGCACCACCTGGAACAACGGCGGCCGCATCACCTCGGGGCGCGAGGTTTCCACGGCCAGGCCGTGACCGTTGCCGTGCTCGTGTTCGGGTTCGTGAGCCATGACGCCTCTGGGGAAGATCTCGATGCCGATTATACGCCGCGGCGCTTCCGAGCCAGCGGCGGCAAGGCATGCAAGGTGATGGCACAATATGGCCTTTTCCAGTCCCCCTTCCGCCGTGCCCGGATCGCCTCCCGCCCCCAGCGAACGCTGGCGCCCGCATGTCACCGTCGCCTGCGTGGTGGCGGACGGCGCGCGCTACCTGATGGTCGAGGAAGAGGTGGACGGCCGGCTCGCCTACAACCAGCCCGCCGGCCACCTGGACGAGGGCGAGAGCCTGGTCGCGGCGGCGGCGCGCGAGGCGCTGGAGGAGACCGGCTGGACGGTCGAGCCGCAGCACCTGGTCGCCGTGCACCAGTGGCGCAGCACCGAGCATGGGGAGGCGGTGCTGCGCTTCAGCTTCGCCGCCCGTGCGGTGTGCCATGACCCGGCGCGCCCGCTCGACGCCGGCATCCGCCGCGCACTGTGGCTCACCCGCGACGAGATCGCCGCGCTGGGCGGGCGCCTGCGCAGCCCGCTGGTACTGCACAGCATCGACGCCTGGCTGGCCGGTTCGCGGCTGCCGCTGGACGCATTGCACTGGCTGTCCGACCCGGCCGCGCCATGAAGGTGATGCTGGGTATCTCCGGCGGCGTCGACTCCTCGGTGGCGGCGCTGCTGCTGCAACAGGCCGGCCACGAGGTCGAGGGCCTGTTCATGCAGAACTGGGAAGAAGACGAGCGCAACGGCCCCTGTACCGCCGACGCCGACCGCAAGGACGCCGTGGCCGTGTGCGGGCGGCTGGGCATCCCGTTCCATGCGCGCAATTTCGCCGCCGAGTACTGGGACGGCGTGTTCGGGCACTTCCTCGCCGAGTACCGCGCGGGCCGCACGCCCAACCCCGACGTGCTGTGCAACCGCGAGATCAAGTTCAAGACCTTCCTCGACGAGGCGCGCGCGCTGGGCGCGGAGAAGATCGCCACCGGCCACTACGCCCGCGTCGATCACCGCGACGGCGAGTACCGCCTGCTGCGCGCCGTCGACACGGCCAAGGACCAGACCTACTTCCTGCACGCGCTGGGCCAGGCGCAGCTGTCGGCCACGCTGTTCCCGGTCGGCGAGATCGACAAGCCGCGGGTGCGCGCGATGGCCCGCGAGGCGCAACTGCCCACCCACGCGAAGAAGGATTCCACCGGCATCTGCTTCATCGGCGAGCGCGACTTCCGCAGCTTCCTGGCGCAGTACATCCCGGCCCGGCCCGGCGAGATGCGCACGCCGGAAGGCACGCGCGTCGGCGAGCACCAGGGCGCGATGTACTACACCCTCGGCCAGCGCAACGGGCTGGGCATCGGCGGGCGCCAGGGCGCCAGCGGCGAGCCGTGGTACGTGGTCGGCAAGGACGTGGCCGCCAACGTGCTGTATGTGGCGCAGGGCAACGCCAACCGCTGGCTGGATTCGCGCCGGCTGCGCAGCGAGGCGCCACAGTGGGTGGCTGGCCGCGCGCCGGCCTCCCGCTTCCGCTGCACCGCCAAGACGCGCTACCGCCAGGCCGACCAGCCCTGCGAGGTGCTCGTGCTGGACGGCGCCCTTGAAGTCCGCTTCGACGCCCCGCAACGTGCAGTGACGCCTGGGCAGTCGGTGGTGCTCTACGACGGCGAGGCCTGCCTCGGCGGCGCGGTGATCGCCGCCACCGACGCGCCCTATGGCGGCCTTCCCCCCATTACGGAACGAGAGTTGAACGACGGTGCTTGAAGCCTTTGCCATGAACGAGGAGCGCGTGCTCGCCCTGGCCGGCCTGTTCCAGGCCACCGCGCTGGCCCAGCAGCTGGCCAACGAGGGGCGCTGCGACGAGCAGGCGCTGGAAGCCAGCCTGGCCAGCGTGTTCCGCATCGACGCGCCCTCGGTGGTCGGCGTCTACGGCAACGTCGGCGGCGTGCGGCTGGGCCTGCGCACCCTGATCGCCCAGCTCGACGAGACCGGCCGCGACATGGCGGTGACGCGCATGGCGGTCACCGTGCTGCGGCTGGAGCGCAGCCTGTCGGCCCGGCGCGAGCTGCTCGACCGGCTGCAGCAGGGTATCCTCGCCGCGAAGCGCCAGGTGGACCATTTCGGCCAGGCCTCGCCGCAGGTGAGCGGCCGGCTGGCGGAGCTGTACGCGTCCACCCTCTCCACGCTGAAGCCGCGCGTGATGGTCACCGGCAACCCGCAGGTGCTGCAGCAGGCGGCCGTCGTCGAGCGCGTGCGCGCCAGCCTGCTGGCGGCGGTGCGCTCGGCGGTGCTGTGGCGGCAGGTCGGCGGCCGCCAGTGGCAACTGCTGCTGCACCGCAGCCAATGCAGCATGCTGGCCCGCGGCCTGCTCACCGGCACCACGCTGGACAACGGCTGAGAGCCGGTCAACCGCCCAGCCGGCGCAAGCCCGGCAAGCGCGCGGCCAGGCCGGCCAGCAGGTCACCGAACAAGGCCAGGTCTTCACGCCAGGGCATCGCGTCGCGCCAATACAGATCAATCTCGCGGCCCTGCTCCGGACCCTTCAGCCGCGCCAGCACGATGTCGGGAATCGAGGCCAGCCGCCCGCAGGCCAGCGCGGGCACCAGCGCGTAGCCGCCGCGCAGCACCACCAGGGCCGCCAGGCTTTCCAGGCTGACGTCCTGGACGTGGCCGTGCTCGGCGCCGTCGCCGGGCAGGCCCTCGGCATGGCTCTCGGCCATCAGCGTGGCCTCGCCGGGATCGAGCTGCTCCAGCGCCACCTGGCGGCGCCCGGCCAGCGGGTGGTCGGCGCGCAGCATCAGCTCCCACGGCTCGAAGAACAGTGGCCGCACCGCGATGCCGCTGGCCGGCTGCATCGGCGGCGCCAGCACCGCGTCCAGTTCGCCTTCGTGCAGGCGCCGCAGCAGGCCGCGCGGCTTGCCTTCGGAAAGGCTCAGCCGCGCACCCGGGAAATGCTGCGGGAACGGCGCGATCAGGTGCGGCAGCAGGTAGGGGCCCAGCGAGGCCGGCACGCCCAGGCGCAGCTCGCCGCCGAAGGCGGCGGCGCCGGCCCGCGCCACCTGCTGCAGGTGCTCGGCGGACGCCAGCACGGCGTCGATCTGCTGCAGCAGGCGCTGGCCGCCCGCGGTGGGCACGACCTTGCGCCCGCCCCGCTCGAACAGCGGCGCGCCCAGCGCCTGCTCTACCTTCTGCACCTGGTGCGACAGCCCGGACGGGCTGATGTGCATGGCCCGCGCCGCGCTGTTGAAGCTGCCGTGGCGATGCACCGCCTGCACCAGCGCGAGGTCGCGCAGCGAGACGGCCGCCAGGTTCAACGAAATCATCGAATGCTGCATGTCATCAAATGCGTTTGTGCGCGACGGCGCGCGGTCCCATGCTATGCGGCAACCCCACCACATGCCCCGGCGAAGACGCAGTCTACCCGTGCGGAACGGTGCCGCCGCAAGGCGCGCGGACGATCCACGCCCCCCCGCTGCTTAACGGCGCCGGCGCGTTTGCGCGATAATCGCGGCCTTTTCCGGCCCGAGCGGCGTCCGCGCCGCCGCCCTCCCCATCCCAGCCGCAGGATCCAGCCAGGAGTTCCCATGAAAGATTCATTCTCGGTACGCGACACGCTCGAAGCCAACGGCAAGCGGTACAGCTTCGCCAGCCTCGCCAAGCTGGGCCAGCGCTTCGACATCAAGCGCCTGCCCTACTCGATGAAGATCCTGCTGGAGAACCTGCTGCGCCACGAGGACGGCGTCAATGTCACCACCCGGGAGATCGAGGCGGTCGCCAACTGGGACGCGAAGAAGGAACCGGATACCGAGATCGCCTTCATGCCGGCCCGCGTGGTGCTGCAGGACTTCACCGGCGTGCCCTGCGTGGTGGACCTGGCCGCGATGCGCGACGCCGTGGTGAAGCTGGGCGGCGACGCCACCCAGATCAACCCGCTGGCGCCGGCCGAGCTGGTGATCGACCACTCGGTGCAGGTGGACGTGTACGGCAGCGAGTCCGCCCTCGAGAAGAACGTCGAGATCGAGTTCGAGCGCAACCAGGAACGCTACGCCTTCCTGCGCTGGGGCCAGAAGGCGTTCAACAACTTCAAGGTGGTGCCGCCGCGCACCGGCATCGTGCACCAGGTGAACCTGGAGCACCTGGCCCGCGTGGTGTTCACCCGGGAAGGCGCCGACGGCCACTGGGCCTACCCCGACACCGTGTTCGGCACCGACTCGCACACCACCATGATCAACGGCGTGGGCGTGCTGGGCTGGGGCGTGGGCGGCATCGAGGCCGAGGCCGCCATGCTGGGCCAGCCCTCGTCGATGCTGATCCCGCAGGTGGTGGGCTTCAAGCTCTCCGGCAAGCTGTCCGAGGGCGTCACCGCCACCGACCTGGTGCTCACCGTCACCCAGATGCTGCGCAAGCTGGGCGTGGTGGGCAAGTTCGTCGAGTTCTTCGGCCCCGGCCTGAAGCACCTGGCGCTGGCCGACCGCGCCACCATCGGCAACATGGCGCCGGAATACGGCGCCACCTGCGGCATCTTCCCGATCGACCAGGAGGCGCTGAACTACCTGCGCCTGTCCGGCCGCGACGAAGCCCAGATCACGCTGGTGGAGGCCTATGCCAAGGCGCAGGGCCTGTGGCACGACGAGAACACCGCCGAGCCGGAATTCACCACCGTGCTCGAGCTGGACCTGGCCGACGTGAAGCCCTCGATGGCCGGCCCGAAGCGCCCGCAGGACCGCGTGCTGCTGGAAGGCGTGCAGCAGAACTTCCACGAGGTGATCGGGCCGCTCACCGCGAACCGTCGCCCGCGCGACAACGCCACCGCCAACTTCATCGCCGAAGGCGGCTCGTCGGCGATCGGCAATCCCGCCAATGCGCTCACCAACGGCGGCGTGCTGGTGGAGAAGGACGGCGAGAGCTTCAAGATCGGCGACGGCTCGGTGGTGATCGCCGCGATCACCTCCTGCACCAACACCTCCAACCCGGCGGTGATGCTGGGCGCCGGCCTGGTCGCCAGGAAGGCCGCGGCAAAGGGCCTGAAGGCCAAGCCGTGGGTGAAGACCTCGATCGGCCCGGGCTCGAAGGTGGTCACCGACTACCTCGAGCAGACCGGCCTGCTGAAGGAACTGGAGAAGGTCGGCTTCTACATCGTCGGCTACGGCTGCACCACCTGCATCGGCAACTCCGGCCCGCTGCCGGCGGAGATCAGCAAGGGCATCGCCGAGGGCGACCTGGCGGTGGCCTCGGTGCTCTCCGGCAACCGCAACTTCGAGGGCCGCGTGCACCCGGAAGTGAAGATGAACTACCTGGCCTCGCCGCCGCTGGTGGTCGCCTACGCGCTGGCCGGCACGCTGGACATCGACCTCACCAAGGATCCGATCGGCACCGGCAGCGACGGCCAGCCGGTGTACCTGAAGGACATCTGGCCGAGCAACAAGGAAATCTCCGACACCATCGCCGGCGCGATCAGCCCGGCCATGTTCGAGAAGAACTACGCCGACGTGTTCAAGGGTGACAGCCGCTGGAACCGGATCGCCTCGCCGGACGGCGCGGTGTACGCGTGGGACGATTCCACCTACATCAAGAATCCGCCCTACTTCGACGGCATGACGATGGCGCTGAACGCGGTGGAGGACATCCACGGCGCCCGCGTGCTGGGCCTGTTCGGCGACTCCATCACCACCGACCACATCTCGCCGGCCGGCTCGATCAAGAAGGACAGCCCCGCGGGCCGCTTCCTGATCGAGAAGGGCGTGCAGCCGAAGGACTTCAACTCCTACGGTTCGCGCCGCGGCAACGACGACGTGATGGTGCGCGGCACCTTTGCCAACATCCGCATCAAGAACCTGATGCTGGACGGCGTCGAGGGCGGCTACACCCGGCACGTGCCCTCGGGCGAGCAGATGGCGATCTACGACGCGGCGATGAAGTACAAGCAGGAGCAGACCCCGCTGGTCGTGATCGCCGGCAAGGAATACGGCACCGGCTCCAGCCGCGACTGGGCGGCCAAGGGCACCCTGCTGCTGGGCGTGAAGGCGGTGATCGCCGAGAGCTTCGAGCGCATCCACCGCTCCAACCTGGTCGGCATGGGCGTGCTGCCGCTGCAGTTCAAGGACGGCGAGAACGCCAGGTCGCTGGGCCTCACCGGCGACGAGAGCTTCGACATCACCGGCCTGGACGGCGGCGAGTCGAAGACCGCCAAGGTGGTCGCCACGGGCAAGGACGGCAGCCGGAAGGAGTTCTCCGTGCACGTGCTGCTGCTGACCCCGAAGGAGCGCGAGTTCTTCCGCCACGGCGGCATCCTGCAGTACGTGCTGCGCCAGCTGGCCGGCAAGAAGGCCGCCTGAGCGCAACCGCGGGACGCGTGAATCCCGGCCGCCCCGACCCCGCGTCGGGGCGGCTTTTTTGTGGCCGCCGGACGGCGCGGCGCGGCTTGCCGCTGTACGCGGGCGTATGCTCCAATGCCGGCGGGGGCGTCGCCATCTCCACTCGCCTTGGCGACCACGATTCAGGAGTCGAGCAAGCACATGAGCAACGAGCGTCCGTGGCTGGACCACTATCCGCAAAGCGTGCCCGCCGAGATCGACCTCGATGCCTATGCCTCGGCGGTCGCCGTGCTGGAGGAAGCCTTCCTGCGCTTCCGTGACCGCCCGGCCTTCGCCAACTTCGGCAAGCAGCTCAGCTACGGCCAGATCGACCAGCTCAGCCGCCAGTTCGCGGGCTACCTCACCGGCGTGCTCAAGCTCGGCAAGGGCGATCGCATCGCGATCATGCTGCCGAACGTGCTGCAGTACCCGATCGCCCTGTTCGGCGCGCTGCGCGCCGGCCTGGTGGTGGTCAACACCAACCCGATGTACACCGCGCGCGAGCTGAGGCACCAGCTGGAGGATTCCGGCGCCAAGGCCATCGTGGTGCTGGACAACTTCGCCGCCACGCTGCAGCAGGTGGTGGCCGAGACGGACGTGAGGCACGTCGTCACCACCGGCATCGGCGACCTGCTCGGCTTCCCCAAGGGCGCGCTGGTCAACTTCGTGCTGAAGCGCGTGAAGAAGATGGTGCCGGACTACGACCTGCCGCAGGCGGTGCGATTCCGCGACGCACTGGCGCAGGGGGCCGCGCATCCGCCGCCGAAGGTCGAGCTCGGCCATGACGACCTCGCCTTCCTGCAATACACCGGCGGCACCACCGGCGTGGCCAAGGGCGCCATGCTGACCCATGCCAACATGGTCGCCAACATGCTGCAGGTGGGCGCCTGGATCGGCGACGCATTGAAGCCGGGCGAGGAAGTCGCCATCGGCGCCTTGCCGCTGTACCACATCTTCTCGCTGACCGCCTGCGGCATGGTGTTCGTGCGGTTGGGGGCGCGCACGCTGCTGATCACCAATCCGCGCGACATGCCCGGCTTCGTCAAGGAACTGAAGAAAACGCCCTTCTCGATCCTGCCCGGCGTCAACACCCTGTTCAACGGCCTGCTCAACACGCCCGGCTTCGCCGAGGTGGATTTTTCGCGCCTGAAGATTTCCCTCGGCGGCGGCATGGCGGTCCAGCGTTCCGTGGCGGAACGCTGGAAGAAGGTGACCGGCTGCACGCTGGCGGAAGCCTACGGCCTCACCGAAACCTCGCCCGGCGTGTGCATCAACCCCACCGACCTGCGGGACTACAACGGCTCGATCGGCCTGCCGCTGCCCAGCACCGACGTGGCGATCTGGTCCGAGGACAACCGGCCCCTGCCGATCGGCGAGGTGGGCGAGCTGATGGTCCACGGTCCGCAGGTGATGCGGGGTTACTGGAACCGCCCCGACGAGACGGCCAAGGTACTGGGCGCCGACGGCTGGCTGCATACCGGCGACATCGCCAGGATGGACGCCAACGGCTACGTCTACATCGTCGACCGCAAGAAGGACATGATCCTGGTGTCCGGCTTCAACGTGTATCCGAACGAGGTCGAGGACGTGGTGATGCAGCACCCCGGCGTGCTGGAAGTGGCCGCGATCGGCGCGCCCGACGAGCATTCCGGCGAGGTGGTGAAGCTGTTCGTGGTGCGCAAGGATCCCAACCTCACGGTCGAGGCGCTGAAGCAGTTCTGCCACGACAACCTCACCGGCTACAAGCGGCCGAAGGTCATCGAGTTCCGCGATTCCCTGCCCAAGAGCAACGTGGGCAAGATCCTGCGCCGCGAGCTGCGCGACGCGAAGAAAACCGGCACCTGAGCGCCTTCCGCGCCTGGCACGCAAACGCCCGCTTGCGCGGGCGTTTTCTTTCCGGCAATGGCGTGCGGCCTACTCGTCCTGCCATTGCTCCAGGATGTCGGCGTAGCCGCCCAGCAGGTTCCACAGCGGCACCTGCTTGTCTTCCGGGATGCGCGTGTAGGCGAAGCCGATGTGGCGCGGCGAGACGCGCGCCACCTGCGCTTCCAGGTGGATGTGCAGGTCGTGCCCGAAGATCATGTCCAGCATCCAGCTCTGGCCCGGTTCGCCGTGCCAGCCCAGCGGGCGGCGCAGCAGGGCGCCGGTGGCCGAGATGTCCACCAGCTCGGTGGGATGCGATTCGTTGCCGCGGCTCATCAGCACCGTGGTCTGGATGCGCATGCGCGCCGGCCGCAACTGCTCCATCCCTGGACCCTCCCTGGCTTCCTCGTCGTTCATCGCCATCATTTCGTCTCCCGTCCGCATCGCGAATCCAGCGATGCGCCTGGTGTCACCCCGGCCTCCGCATGCCCGGCGGGTTCGATCTTCCCCGCCGGCACCGGTCTTCGCCAGCCCCTCCCCGCGCGCACTCCCGGAAAGTGAAGCAGCGCACGGGAGTGGGCAAGCAAAATGTGTGCCTCATCACGCAATACGCCTCGCGGCACGCGGGATGGCGCAAGTCCGGCACGCATGCGGCCAGCAACCGACGCAACGGGTCACTTGCTGCCCATGCCCCCGCCGGCCCGCCACGGCAGCGTATGCCGGCGCTGGACTTGGCACGGCGCAGCCATTACCCTGTAGGCCACGCGTGGCTTCGCGGCCAGCCGCTGACCGATCGCCTCCGGCAGCCACCGCGACCACGGATTCCGTAGTCGACCGCTCGAACCGCTCGCACCGCCTGCGCGTTGCGCCGCCCCATGCCCGTACCGCGGCCGCCGGCCGTCTGGACACATGGCGCCGCGACGCCGGGCCTGGCCGAAGCCGCACTGTCGTGCTTCGCCAGCCACGTCCGCGACGACACTCCTGCGCACCGACCGGTAATCGAACACAGGCCTTTCCCATCCGGAACGGACGCCTCGCGGGGTCCGCCGGCCAGCGGCAGGGTCCGGGTGGTTTGAACGAACGCACTGCCAGCCGCCATGCGCGGCCCGACGACATGCATCGATGAGCACTGAGCCAGAGCCTCAGCCGGCAGCACAGCCACAGGGCGCCTTCGCGCCGGTCCCGCAGCAGCAGGAAATGCCGCTGGCGATCGTGCGTGGCGAACCGGTGCTGCAGATGCCGCAGGATCTGTACATCCCGCCGGACGCGCTGGAAGTCTTCCTGGAGACGTTCGAGGGCCCGCTGGACCTGCTGCTGTACCTGATCCGCCGCCAGAACCTGGACATCCTGGACATTCCGATTGCCGAGATCACCCGGCAGTACATGGAATACATCGACATGATGCGGGACGTGATGCGGCTGGAACTGGCCGCCGAGTACCTGCTGATGGCCGCGATCCTGGGCGAGATCAAGTCGCGCCTGCTGCTGCCGCGGCCGCCCGCCGAGGAAGGCGTGGAGGACGACCCGCGCGCCGAGCTGGTGCGCCGGCTGCAGGAGTACGAGCGCTTCAAGAAGGCCGCCGAGGACATCGACGCCCTGCCCCGGCTGGAACGCGACACCGTGGTGGCGCAGGCCGATACCGGCGAGCGCAACGTGGTCCGGCTGCCGCCGCCGCTGGACCTCAAGGAAATGCTGCTGGCGCTGAAGGACGTGCTGCGCCGCGCCGAGCTGTTCGGCCACCACGCGATCAGGCGCGAGGCGCTGAGCGTGCGCCAGCGCATGGGCGAGCTGCTGAGCCGGCTGGACGGCTCGGCGTTCAGCCGCCTCGAATCGCTGTTCGACGTCAGCGAGGGACGTCTGGGCGTGGTCGTCACCTTCCTCGCCATGCTGGAGCTGGCAAAGGAAATGCTGGTCGAGATCGTCCAGGAGGAGCCGCTGGCGCCGATCTACGTGCGCGCCAGGGCGGCCAGCCGCGAGGACGCCCTCGAAGAATCGCCCGAACCCGCCGCCGATACCGCGGCGGCATCCGCCGACTAGGCGACGCCACAGTCATCCCAGACAGGCCATGCAGATCGAGCAACTCAAACCCATCATCGAGGCGGCCCTGCTCGCCGCCAGCCAGCCGCTCACCGTGGCGCAGCTGGGCGACCTGTTCGCCGAGGAGGACGAGGTCGGCCGCGACGACATCGCCCGCTCGCTGGAGCTGCTGGCGCAGGAATGCGAGGGCCGCGGCGTCGAGCTGAAGGAAGTGGCCTCCGGCTTCCGCTACCAGGTGCGCCAGTCCGTGCACCCATGGATCTCGCGGATGTGGACCGAGAAGCCCAGCCGCTACTCGCGCGCCCTGCTGGAGACGCTGGCGCTGATCGCCTACCGCCAGCCGATCACCCGCCCCGAGATCGAGCAGATCCGCGGCGTGGTGGTGTCCAGCAACATCATCAAGACGCTGGAGGAACGCGAGTGGATCCGCGTGGTCGGCCACCGCGACGTGCCCGGCAAGCCCGCGCTGTTCGGCACCACCCGCGCCTTCCTCGACTACTTCAACCTGAAATCGCTGGACGAGCTGCCGCCGCTGTCCGAGATCCGCGACATGGAGGACCCGCAGCTGCGCCTCGACCAGGAGCCCCTGCCGGTCCCGGTGGCGAAGGACCTGCCGGTCGATCCCGACGAAGCCGACGAAACCGCCGCGGACGCCGGCGAAGCCACCGACGACGCGATCGTGGCCCACGTCGAGGCCCCCGAAACCGCCGAGGCGGCTGACACCGGCGCTCCGGCCGGCGACGAAGCCGCTTCCGACCACGACACCGCTGCCGCCGACGCGCGCGACACGGACACCCCTCCGGCCCCGGCCGACGCCGAAGCCGCACCCGACCACGACGCCTCCGACGCCGACGCGCATGACGAGGACGCCATCCCATCCATCCCCACTGCCGCCGAGGCAGCGGACCGCGCGGACGCCGGCGATACCGGCGACGCCGAGCAAGACACCGAGGAGCAACGCGCATGACTGCGCCGCAGAAATCCGTCCTGACCCTGAAGCGCGCGCCGCGCAACGAAGACACCCCGACGCTGGAGGAACGCCTGCACAAGGTGCTCGCCAACGCCGGCCTCGGCTCGCGCCGCATGCTGGAACAGCGCATCCAGGCCGGCGAGGTCGAACTCAACGGCAACCCTGCCGGTACCGGCGCCAGCGTGCACGCCGGCGACCGCGTGGCGCTGGACGGCAAGCAGTTCGTGGTCGCCACCGACAGCCGCGACGCCACCGAGGTGCTGGCCTACCACAAGCCCGAAGGCGTGATGACCACCCGCGACGACCCGGAGGGCCGCCCCACCGTGTTCGAACAGCTGCCGCGCCTGAAGGGCGCGCGCTGGATCGCCGTGGGCCGCCTGGACATCAACACCACCGGCCTGCTGCTGCTCACCACCGACGGCGAGCTGGCCAACGCACTGATGCATCCGAAGAACGGCATCGAGCGCGAATACCTCTGCCGCGTGCACGGCGAGGTTCCCGACGAGGTGGTCGAGAAGCTCAAGGCCGGCGTGGAGCTGGAAGACGGCCCCGCCCGCTTCGACGAGATCGCCGTGATCAGCCGTGGCGGCAGCCACAGCTGGTTCCGCGTGGTGATCCGCGAGGGCCGCAACCGCGAAGTGCGCCGGCTGTGGGATTCGCAGGGCTACCTGGTCAGCCGGCTCAAGCGCATCCGCTACGGCAACGTCGAGCTGCCGCGCCTGCTGCGCCGGGGCGACTGCGAGACGCTGGGCGAGGACGCAGTGAGGCAGCTGCGCCAGCTCAGCGGCCTGGGCGCGCCGCAGCCGGTGCTCACGCTCAGCCCGGTGCTTCACCAGCGCCGCGCCAGCCGCAGCGTCACCGAATACCGGCCCGAGCGCGGCGCGCCGAGCGCCTGGAGCGGCGCCTACCACGACGAGGCGCGCGAGCTGCGCGCGTTCGACCGCATCCGCGAGGAGCCGGCGCGCGGCCGCCAGAAGCAGCGCCGCCCCGGCAAGGAAGTGAACGGCAACGTCGCCCGCCCCGAGCGCCCGGCCGGCGCCAACCGCCGCAAGAACAAGCGCGGCGTGGCCCCGGGCCAGGAACTGCCCTCGGTGCGCACCTGGTTCGCCGGCGACAGCCGCGACGGCGGCCGGCCGGCGCCGGGCGGCAATCGTCACGCCGGTGCCGCCAACAAGGGGCCCGGCCGTGGCCAGAACGCCGGCGGCCGCCCGCAGCAGGGCCGTGGCGGCAATCGTCCGCAAGGCCAGGGCGGCAACCGCCCCCAGGGCCACGGCGGCAACCGTCCGCAAGGCCGCGGCGGCAACCGCCCGCAGGGCAACCGCGGCCAGCGCCCCGGCGGCAAGCACTGAGCGCCCGCCGGTGGTCCGCATCTACCACAACAGCCGCTGCTCCAAGTCGCGTGCCACGCTGGCGCTGCTGGAGCAGCGCGGCGAGCCGGTCGAGGTGGTGAACTACCTCGACACGCCGCCCAGCGTCGCCGAGCTGAAGCGGCTGCTGGGCCTGCTCGGCCTCACCGCGCGCGGACTGATCCGCACCGGCGAGGACGAATACGCCACGCTCGGCCTGGACGATCCCGCCCTGGACGAGGACGCGCTGCTGGCGGCGATGGCCGCCCATCCGCGGCTGATCGAGCGCCCCATCGTGGTGGCCAACGGCAAGGCCGCGATCGGCCGGCCGCCCGAGGCGGTGCTGGCCATCCTCTGACCGCCTGCCCTGGCGTATCGCGACAACCAACGAAAACGAAAAGGCCGTCCGGGAGGCGGCCTTTTCGTTGCAAGCGCTGCAGCAGGCTCAGAGATGGCTCTGCGTGGCCGGGTCGCCCACCTTGGCGCCGGCATCGCCGCCGCGCGGCGGCGGGGGCGGCGGCGTGCTACCGGTGCCGGACTTGCCCCAGTCGGCCGGCGGTCCCGGGACGCGGCCGGCCATGATGTCGTCGATCTGGCGCGCGTCGATGGTCTCGTACTGCAGCAGCGCGTCGGCCATCACGTGCAGCTTCTCGATGTTCTCGGTCAGCAACTGGCGGGTGCGGCCGTAGGCGGTGTCCAGGATCTCTCGCACCACCTCGTCGATCTTGCGCGCGGTCTCGTTAGAGACGTTCTTGTGCTGGGTCACCGAACGGCCCAGGAACACCTCGTCCTCGTCCTCGCCGTAGGTGACCGGGCCGAGCTTGTCGGACAGGCCCCACTTGGTGGCCATGTTGCGCGCCATCTTGGTGGCCCGCTCGATGTCGTTGGACGCGCCGGTGGTGACCTTGTCGGCGCCGAAGATCAGCTCCTCGGCCACCCGGCCGCCGTACAGCGAGCACAGCTGCGACTCGATCGCCACCCTGTTCATGCTGTACTTGTCGCCCTCGGGCAGGTACATGGTGACGCCCAGCGCCCGACCGCGCGGGATGATGGTGACCTTGTAGACCGGGTCGTGCTCCGGCACCAGGCGGCCCACGATGGCGTGGCCGGCCTCGTGGTAGGCGGTGAGCTTCTTCTCGTCCTCGCTCATCGCCATCGAGCGGCGTTCGCTGCCCATCAGGATCTTGTCGCGCGCCTTGTCCATGTGGACCATGCGCACCTCGCGCGCGTTCTCGCGCGCGGCGAACAGCGCCGCCTCGTTGACCAGGTTGGCGAGGTCCGCGCCGGAGAAGCCCGGCGTGCCGCGGGCGATCACCATCGGCACCACGTCGCTGGCGGTGGGCACCTTGCGCAGGTGCACCTTGAGGATCTGCTCGCGGCCCTTCACGTCCGGCAGGCCGACCACCACCTGGCGGTCGAAGCGGCCCGGGCGCAGCAGCGCCGGGTCGAGCACGTCCGGGCGGTTGGTGGCGGCGATCACGATGATGCCTTCGCTGCCCTCGAAGCCGTCCATCTCGACCAGCAGCTGGTTCAGGGTCTGCTCGCGCTCGTCGTGGCCGCCGCCGAGACCGGCGCCGCGATGGCGGCCGACCGCGTCGATCTCGTCGATGAAGATGATGCACGGCGCGTGCTTCTTGGCCTGCTCGAACATGTCGCGCACGCGGCTGGCGCCCACGCCCACGAACATCTCGACGAAGTCGGAGCCGGAGATCGAGAAGAACGGCACCTTGGCCTCGCCCGCGATGGCCTTGGCCAGCAGGGTCTTGCCGGTGCCGGGCGGGCCGACCATCAACACGCCGCGCGGGATCTTGCCGCCCAGCTTCTGGAACTTGCCCGGGTCGCGCAGGAACTCGACCAGTTCGCCGACCTCCTCCTTGGCCTCGTCGCAGCCGGCCACGTCGCTGAAGTTGACCTTGATCTGGTCCTCGCCCTGCAGCTTGGCGCGCGAGCGGCCGAAGCTCATCGCGCCGCGGCCGCCGCCGCCCTGCTGCATCTGGCGCATGAACCAGATGAACACGCCGACGATCAGGATCACCGGCAGCCAGCTCACCAGCAGGCTGAGCAGGGAGAAGCCGTTGCCGGCGTCCTGCGTCACGGTGACGCCCTTGCCTTCCATCTTGTGCACCACGTCGCTGCTGGACGAGCCCAGCCAGGGCGCCACGGTGCGGTAGGTACTGCCGTCCTTGAGCTTGCCGGTGATGGTGGCCGGGTTGTCGGCGCTGATCGTGGCGGTGGCCACGTTGCCGTTGTCCACGCTCTGGACGAAGCTGCTGTAGGGCAGTTCGGACGAGCCGCCGCCGTGCGGGTTGAAGCTCTGGAACACCGTGATCAGCACGATGGCGATGACCACCCAGAGCAGCAAGGTCTTGACTGTTTCGTTCATGCGCGGTTCTCGCCGTTCTGCCCGCCCGGGGCCTTTCGCCCCGTGGCAAGCGCATATACCTCCCGCGAACGCGCGCGCGAGGCCTTGGGTTTACGCATGGTCACGCGCGCGAACTCGGCGCGCAAGCTGCGCAGGTAATCATCGAAGCCGGCGCCCTGGAACAGCTTGATCAGGAACGCGCCGCCCGGCTTCAGCCATTGCCGGGAAAAGTCCAGCGCCAACTCGGCCAGGTCCATCGCCCGGATCTGGTCGGCCAGGGCCACACCACTCATATTGGGGGCCATGTCGGACAGCACAAGATCCAGCTTCTGCCCGCCCAGCCGGCTTTCCAGCTCGCGCAGCACGCTTTCCTCGCGGAAATCGCCCTGCAGGAAGTCCACCCCGGCGATGCCCTGCATCGGCAGGATGTCCAGCGCCACCACCGTGCCGCTGTCGCCCAGCCGCTGGCGCACCAGCTGCGACCAGCCGCCCGGCGCCGCGCCCAGGTCCACCACCCGCATGCCGGGCTTGAGCAGGCGGTCGCGGTCGATCAGCTCCTCGAGCTTGAACACCGCGCGCGAACGCAGACCCTCCGCCTGCGCCTTCTTCACGAAGGGGTCGTCGAAATGTTCCCGCAGCCAGCGGGAACTGCTTTTGCTGCGGGACATGGTCGGCGACGGCCACAGATACGGGGGATCGGGCACGCATGATACCCTTTGCCGTCCCCCGACCGCGAATCCGAGACTGAACGCATGGCCCTTTCCCCCTCGCAGCGGCGCTACCTGCGCAGCCTCGCCCACGACCTGAGTCCGGTCGTCCTGCTCGGCGCCAAGGGCGCCACCGAGGCGGTGCTGAAGGAGCTGGACGGCGCGCTCAGCCACCACGAGCTGGTCAAGGTGAAGCTGTCCGGCGGCGACAAGGAAGAGCGCGAGGCGCAGATCGCCTTCCTCGCCGAAGGCACCGGCGCCGAGAACGTGCAGCAGATCGGCCACACCGTGGTGCTGTTCCGCCGCAACGAGGACGAGCCCAAGCTCGCCCTGCCGCGCTGAGGCGGCCGTGGATCTCTCGCTCGACCGCCCCGGCGACTACCTGTTCGTGCGCCGCGTGGACGCGCACGCCATCACCGTGGTCGACCGCGAGCTGCGCCGCAGCTTCCTGCTCACCCCGACCCGGGCGGTGGAAGACTGGCCGGTGGCCGATGCCCGCGCGCTCGACGCCGGCCACGTCGATGCAATCCTGGCGCTGGAGCCGGAACTGGTGATCCTGGGCACGGGCACGCGGCAGGTCTTCCCCGCGGCCGCCTTTATGGCCGGCTTCCTGCGCCGCGGCATCGGCGTGGAGGTGATGGACAACGCCGCCGCCGCGCGCACCTACGACCTGCTCGCCGGCGAAGGACGCCGCGCCGTGGCCGCCTTCATCCTGCCGGAAGGCTGAGCGGCGCGACGGCTTCCGGCCGGGCCTCGCGGAATCTGTTCCCAAGGCTGTCGTCCACACGCTCGCGGCATCCACCCTCAAGGCCGTCATTCCCGCGAAAGTGCACTGCTGCCCGGAATAGGTGTTGATGCCGGTTAAGAGCTTGCATCGAAGATCGGCAAACAGGCTCTCAGGGTTCCCCTAACGCGACGGCAGGTAGTCCATCGGATCGACCGGGTTGCCGTCCTTGCGGATCTGGAACTCCAGCTCGTCGCGCGAGGCGCCGGTGGAGCCCATCTCGGCGATCTGCTGCCCCGCCTTGACGCGCTGGCCCTCGGTCACCAGCCGCTTGCGGTTGTGCCCGTAGGCGGACAGGAAGCTGTCGTTGTGCTTGATGATGACCAGTTCGCCGTAGCCGACCAGGCCGTTGCCGCTGTACACCACCACGCCGTCGGCCGCCGCGCGCACCGGGTCGCCGGCCTTGCCGGCGATCTCGATGCCGGGGATGGAATCGCCGCCGCGGAAACGCTTGACCACCGCGCCCGAGGCCGGCCAATGCCAGCTCACCCCACCCACCGAGCGGCTGCCGCCGGTGCTGGCCACCGGCGTGGGCACGGGCGGCAGCGCGGCATGCACCGGTTCGCCGGCGACCGGCACGGTGGTCGAAACCGGCTGCGCCGGCGCCGCTATGGACGTGGCCGCCGGAGCAGGCGACGCGGCCTTCGCCACGCTCGTCCCCGTGGCCGGCGTAGGCGTCACCGTCTGGAACACCGGTGCGGCGGGCGCTGGCGGCGCGCTGGCCGGACGGGCGGGGTGGCCGTGGTGCGCGGTCGTCGCGACGGCCGTTCCCGCACCCGGCTGCGAGAGGCGCAGTTCCTGCCCCGGCCAGATCGTGTACGGCGCCGCGATGCCGTTCCAGCGCGCCAGGTCGCGGAAGTCCACGCCGTTGCGGAAGGCGATGGAGTACAGCGTGTCGCCGTGCACCACGCGGTAGCTGCCGCCCGGCGCCCGTGCGGGTGCCGTGGCGTGGGCCACGGTCGCGTGCGCCCCGGGCGCCGGCTCCACCACCACCGTGCTGCAACCGGCCAGCGCCCCGGTCAGGGCCACCGGCGCGAGCCATCGACGGATCAGTTTCATGGCCTTGAGCATAGCGGGGGAATGCCTCCTTTTCATGCGCCCGTCACCGCAGGAGAAACCATCCGGCCAGCGCCGCCAGCACGGCCAGCGCGCCCCAGCCGATCCATTCGATGTGCCGGTGCAGGATGCGCTCGGCGCGCTCGCCGAACAGCCGGATCAAGAGCGCCAGCAGCCACACCCGCTTGCCGCGCCCCAGCGCGACGCAGACCAGGAACGGCAGCACCGGCACGCCGACGATGCCCGAGGCCCAGGTGATGAACTTCATCGGCACCACCGGCTGCAGCGCGGCCAGGAACAGCACCATCAGCAGGCCCAGCCAGTGCTGGTTCATCTGCGTGCGCAGGTGCTCCACGCCCTGCTCGATCGGCGCCAGCAGGTGCAGCGAGCCCAGCAGCGGGCTCAGCGCGTGGAACGCCCAGTGCCCCAGCGCATAGCCCACCAGCGAGCCCAGCAGCGAGAACAGCAGGCTGATGTTGGCGTAGAAGAAGGCGCGGTGCCGGCGACCCAGCATCATCGGCGCCAGCATCACCTCCGGCATCACCGGGAAGATGAAGGCCTCGACGAAGCTCAGGCCGCACAAGTAATAGACCGCCCGGGGGTCCCGCGCCCAGCCCAGGGCGCGCGCGTACAGGCTGCCGAAGAGGCGCATCAGCCGATGCCGCCAAGCAGCGGCACGAAACTCACCGCCCCGAGTTCTTCCTGCGCGAAGTCGCCCTGCCCGTCGCCGCGCATGCGCAGCAGCACCTGGCGGCTGGGCGAGCCCACCGGCGCCACCAGCACGCCGTCGGGCGCGAGCTGGTCCAGCAGCGGCGCCGGGATCGCGTCGCCGGCGGCAGTGAGGATGATGGCGTCGAACGGCGCCTCGTCGGCCCAGCCCAGCTTGCCGTCGTCGTAGCGCGAGCGGACGCCGGTGAGGCCCAGCTGGCGGAAGCGGCGACGGGCCTGGCGCAGCAATTCCTCGATGCGCTCCACGGTGTACACCTGCTCCACCAGCGCGGCCAGCACCACCGACTGGTAGCCCGAACCGGTGCCGATCTCCAGCACCTTGCGCGGTGCGCCGCCGCGCTCGGCGAAAGGTTCCAGCAGTGCCTCGGTCATGCGCGCCACCACCCACGGCTGCGAGATGGTCTGGCCGTGGCCGATCGGCAGCGCGGTGTTCTCGTAGGCGCGCGCGTGCATCGCCTGGTCGATGAAGTGATGGCGCGGGGTGTTGCGGATCACGTCGATCACGCGCGGGTCGCGGATGCCGCCTTCCTTGAGCTGCGTGGCGAGCCGGTCGCGCGCACGCTGCGAGGTGACGCCCTCGCCCTTCAGCGCCGATGCGGGCAGCGGATGTACATTCATGCTCAGGCCGCCTTGTGGCCGGCGCCGGCCATGTCGGAGAGCGACTGCATCCAGCTGCTGACCTTCTCCAGCGCCTGGAAGCGGGTGAGGTCGACGTGGATCGGTGTCACCGACACGAAGCCGCGGCGCACCGCGTCGAAGTCGGTGCCGGGACCGGCGTCGTCCACCTCGCCCGAGGGACCGATCCACCACACCGTCTTGCCGCGCGGGTCGGTCTGCGCGATGCACGGCGAGGAGCGGTGGCGGCGGCCGAGCCGGGTCACCTCGAAGCCGCGGATCTCGCTCCACGGCCGGTCCGGCACGTTGACGTTGAGGATGGTGTCGGCCGGCAGCGGATCCACCAGCAGGCGGCGCATCAGCAGCAGCACGGCCTGCGCCGCCGAGTCGTAGTGCTCGCCCTTGTGGTCGCGGCTCACCAGCGATACCGCGATCGCCGGCAGGCCCAGGAAGCGCCCTTCCATCGCCGCCGACACGGTGCCGGAATAGATCACGTCGTCGCCGAGGTTGGCGGAGTTGTTGATGCCGGAGACGACGATCTCCGGCTCCTCGTCCAGCAGGCCGGACAGCGCCAGATGCACGCAGTCGGTGGGCGTGCCGGCAACGCGGTAGCGGCCGTCGTCCATCCGCGCGGCGCGGATCGGCACGTCGAGCGTCAGGGAATTGCTGGCGCCGGAGCGGTCGCGGTCGGGCGCCACCACCGTCACCTGGCCGACCGCGCCGAGGCGCTCGGCGAGCACGCGGATGCCGATCGCATCCACGCCGTCGTCGTTGCTTACGAGAACTCGCATGATGATCCGTACAGTGCCTTCCATCGCGTGCGGCCGGCGCGGCGGCGCACGCACCCTCGATGCCCCGAGTCTACCGGAGCGGGCAGGCGGTTTCACGGCGCGGGTACGCGAAGCGGCCATATTTCCCGCGCATTGGTAGCATGGCCGCATGAAGCGCCGTGGCCCCGCCCCGATCAGCGACGACGACGCCCGCCTGTTCCGCGAGGCCGTGGGCGAGGTGCGCCCGATCGAGGCCGACGCACCGCCGCCCACCGCGCCGAAACCGGCACCGCGCCCGCGCATGTTCGAGGCCGACGAGGCCGCCGTGCCGGGCGAACTGCTCGACATGGCGTTCGACCCGGCCAGCCTGGAAGTGGGCGAGGAACTGGCCTACCTGCGCGAGGGCTACCCGCCGAAGCTGCTGCGCCAGCTCAAGCGCGGCCAGTACAGCGTGCAGGACGTGCTCGACCTGCACCAGATGAACGCCGCCGCGGCCCAGGCCAGCATCGCCGACTTCCTCGCCGAGGCGCGGCGGCAGGGCCTGCGCTGCGTGCGCATCATCCACGGCAAGGGACTGCGCTCGAAGGCGGCCGGACCGGTACTGAAGGCGTTGACGGACCGCCTGCTGCGCCGGCGCGACGACGTGGTCGCCTTCGCCTCGGCGCGGCCCGCGCAGGGCGGCACCGGCGCGGTGGTCGTGCTACTGAGAGGCTGAGTACCCGCCAGGCAGGAGGCGCCGGGTCCCGGCTTCCGCCCATTGCTGTCCGGAATAGTGGTTGACATCGGTCAAGAGCTTGCACTGAAGATCGGCAGACAGAGTGCGGGGAAGACTCCCGGCTGCTTCGAAGGGAGAGCGAAGAAGGCTCCCTCCCCTGCGCGCAGGGGAGGTTTGGGGTGGGGTGGGGTGTGCTTCTGGCTTGAAAGCCAAAGCGCCCCCCCTCCCAGCCTCCCCCTGCGAGCAGGGGGAGGAGCTCATCCAGCGGCAGGAAATAGTCCGGACAGCCGTGGGCTTCCGCCGGGATGACGGGCAAGACGCCTGCCGGGTCCGCCGTCTTTCGCATCCGCTGGCATGGCGCACAAACAGGTGCGCACTACGAAGTCGCCGCCAGCTCCCTCACCACCACGGTGGCATAGGCGCCTGCCGGCAGCTCGAACGACAGCTCCAGCGCATCGTCCGCCAGCCAGCGCCAGTGCAGGTCCTTCGGCGACAGCCGCAGCGGACGGCGTTCCTGCTCCATGCGCGCGGCGGCCAGTCCTTGGGCCAGGTCGGCATGCATGGCGGCGACCTCGCGCTCCAGCGCGCCCGCGACATCGGCCGCGGGTGGCTCGCCCTGCCCCCACAGCGGGCCGCTCGGATGGATGTCCCCGCGCGCCAGCCGCTGCGCCAGCGCATCATCGAACGGCTCCGGGCCGAACCAGGAACGCGAGCCGGCCAGCGACCAGATCTCGCCATCCAGCGGCGCGTCCCAGGCGCCACGTTCGACACGCGCGGCGAGCACGGCATTGAAGATCTGCGAGCGCGCGGCTGACAGCAGGATCGAACGCCTGGCCCGGTCCACCCGCCGCCCCGCGAACATCGCCCGCGCCTGCGCCACGTTGCCGCCCTCGCGGCCGAAGCGCTGTTCGCCGAAGTAGTTGGGGACGCCGCGCGCAGCAATGGCGGCAAGCACGCCTTCGGTCCGCGCGCGGTCGCCCTGCACCTCGCGCAGCACCAGCACGAAGCGGTTGCCGCGCAGCGCGCCGCGCTTGAGCTTGCGCGCATGGCGGGTGGCGGCCAGCACCTTCACGCCTTCGTGCGGAAAAGCCGACCAGTCCGGGTCGGGCTTGCCCGCCAGCTGCACGGTGAAGGCCTGGCGGGTCACCGCGTGGCGATCCTTCAGGCCGGCATAGCCCACGTCCAGCGGCGGCACGCCGGCGAACCTCGCCAGCTCGCGCGCCACCCAGTCGGTGTTGGCGTCGCGCTTCTCCACCCACAGCAGCGCGTGCTCGCCGCTGCCGTCGGCGTCGTAGCCGAGGATTTCCTCGACGCGGAAATCCTCGGGGATACTGCGCAGGCGGGCGGTGAGCGGCGGAACGGCGCCATGGGCGCGGGGAAGTTCGAAGTCGGACATGAGTACCTCGAAATGCAGGATCGTCGTCCCGGCGCAGGCCGGGATCCAGTAGCGAAGCTGGCCCGGCTTTCGCGACAACCGGACCTGCCCGCCGCTGGATCCCGGCCTGCGCCGGGATGACGGGCGAAAAGGCTAGCGACGCTCCAGCAACACGCAGGCCTGTGCGGCGAGGCCTTCGCCGCGGCCGGTGAAGCCGAGCTTCTCGGTGGTGGTGGCCTTGATGCTGACGCGATCGATGGCGCAGCCGAGGTCGGCGGCGAGGTTCTCGCGCATCGCCTGCGCGTGCGGGCCGACCCTGGGCGACTCGCCGATCACGGTGACGTCGGCGTTGCCCAGCGCGTAGCCGTGCTGCGCCATCAGCGCCGCCGCGTGGCGCAGGAACTGGCGGCTGTCGGCGCCACGCCAGCGTTCGTCGGAGGGCGGGAAGTGCCGGCCGATGTCGCCCAGCGCCAGCGCGCCGAGGATCGCGTCGCACAGCGCGTGGATCACCACGTCGCCGTCGGAGTGCGCCACCACGCCGCGGCCGTGCGGCACGCGCACGCCGCCCAGCGTCACGTGGTCGCCTTCGCCGAAGGCGTGCACGTCGAAACCCTGGCCGATGCGCATGTTCATGTCGTCCTCGCGAGCAGGAATTCGGCCAACGCGAAATCCGCCGCCGTGGTCACCTTGATGTTGTCCTCGGCGCCCTCGACCAGCAGCGGCGCGTGGCCGGCCAGCTCCATCGCCATCGCCTCGTCGCTGACCTGCACGCCGCGCCGCGCCGCGTCCCGCAGGGCCCCGGCCAGTGCGCCGCGGCGGAACATCTGCGGGGTGAAGGCGCGCCAGCGCCGGTCGCGCGGCTCGGTGCGCTCGCTGCGGCCTGCCTCGTCCGCATGCTTCAGCGTGTCGCGCAGGGGGGCGCCGAGCAGGCCGCCTTCCGCGGCGCCGGCCCGTTCGATCAGTCGGTCGATGTCGGCCAGCCGCACGCAGGGACGCGCGGCGTCGTGCACCAGCACGAAGTCGCCCTCGCCCACCGCCGCGGGCAACGCGTCGAGCCCGGCCAGCACGGAGTCGCAGCGTTCGGTGCCGCCGATCGCGGTGCGCACCGGCTTGCCGCCGATCGCGAAGGTGCCCGGCCAGCGCCCGTCATGCGCACCCAGCACCACCATCAGGCCGGCGATGCGCGGGTGCGCGGCGAGGCGCTGCAGGGTGTGCTCGATCAGCGGCCGGCCGGCCAGCGGCAGGTACTGCTTGGGGCAGTCGCCGCCGACCCGCGTGCCGCGTCCCGCCGCCGGCACCACGCACCACAACCCGGCCATCTCAATGCCTGCCCGTGCCGTCGTCGACCGGCGGCGCAGTAGCGCTGGCGGCCGACTTCGGCACCACCTGGTAGAACGTCTCGCCGGGCTTGATCAGGCCCAGCTCGGCGCGCGCACGCGCCTCGATCGCCTCGTCGCCGTGCTTGAGGTCGTGCACGTCCGCCTCCAGCGCCTGGTTGCGCTGGATCAGGCGGGCGTTCTCGTCCGCCTGCTTCTTCACCTGTGCGCGCAGGCTGGCCACCTCGGGCATGCCGCCGTGCCGCGACCACAGCTTGACCTGCAGGCCGAGCAGCAACAGCAGCAGCAACAGGGCGATCCAGCGCAGCATGCGCGTGCGGCCCGGCTCAGCCCGGCAGGTGGGCCAGGTTGGGGAAGGCGTCGCGGCCGGCGTAGCGCGCCGCCGAGCCCAGCGCCTCCTCGATGCGCAGCAGCTGGTTGTACTTGGCGATGCGGTCGCTGCGGCACAGCGAGCCGGTCTTGATCTGCGTGGCCGTGGTGGCCACCGCGATGTCGGCGATGGTGCTGTCCTCGGTCTCGCCGGAGCGGTGCGAGATCACCGCGGAATACTTCGCCGCATCGGCCATCGCGATCGCTTCCAGCGTCTCGCTCAGGGTGCCGATCTGGTTCACCTTGATCAGGATCGAGTTGGCGATCTTCTTCTCGATGCCCTCGCGGAAGATCGCCGGGTTGGTCACGAACAGGTCGTCGCCGACCACCTGCACGCGCTCGCCGATGGCGTCGGTGAGCAGCTTCCAGCCGTCCCAGTCGCCTTCGGCCATGCCGTCCTCGATGGTGACGATGGGATACTGCCTGGCCCAGCCGGCCAGCAGCTCGACGAACTGCTCGGAGCTGTACTGCTTGCCTTCGCCGGCCAGGTCGTACTTGCCGTCCTGGTAGAACTCCGAGCTGGCCGCGTCGAGGCCGAGCAGGATCTCGGCGCCGACCTTGTAGCCCGCCTTGCCGACGGCCTCGAGGATGGTGTCGATCGCCTCGACGTTGGAGCGCAGGTCCGGTGCGAAGCCGCCCTCGTCGCCCACCGCGGTGTTCAGGCCCTTGCCCTTCAGCACGCCCTTCAGCGCGTGGAAGATCTCGGCGCCGGCGCGCAGTGCCTCGGAGAACGTGGGCAGGCCCACCGGCAGGATCATGAACTCCTGCACGTCCACGTTGTTGTCGGCATGGGCGCCGCCGTTGATGATGTTCATCATCGGCACCGGCAGCGCGCCCGGCTTGCCGGTGGTGCCGTTGATCTCGGCCAGGTACTGCCACAGCGCCAGCTTGCGCTGCGCCGCCACCGCGTGCGCGGCGGCCATCGACACGCCGAGGATGGCGTTGGCGCCGAGCTTGCCCTTGTTCGGGGTGCCGTCGAGCTGGACCAGCTTGGCGTCCAGGCCGCCCTGGTTGGCCGCGTCGTAGCCCTTCAGCGCGCTGGCGATGGCGCCGTTGACGTTGCCCACCGCGTTCTTCACACCCTTGCCGCCGTAGCGCGCCTTGTCGCCGTCGCGCAGTTCCACCGCCTCGCGCGAGCCGGTGGAGGCGCCGCTGGGCACCAGCGCGCGGCCGAAGCCGCCGCCCGCCAGGGTCACTTCGGCTTCCAGCGTGGGGTTGCCGCGCGAGTCGAGGATTTCACGGGCGTGGATGCGGGTGATGGCAGTGCTCATGGCGGTCCTGTGGGTTGGGTGGGCGAAACGGGAAGATACGCAAAAACCGGCGCGGCGGGTGGCCGCGCCGGTCAGGTCGACTGTTCTAGGAAGCCACGCCGCTTGGTCACGGCATCCAGCTCCATCAGGGTTTCCAGCAGGGCTTCCATCTTGCCCAGCGGCCAGGCGTTGGGGCCGTCCGACAGCGCCTTGTCCGGGTCCGGGTGCGTCTCGGCGAACAGGCCGGCCACGCCCGCCGCCACTGCGGCACGCGCCAGCACCGGCACGAACTCGCGCTGGCCGCCGGAACTGGTGCCCTGCCCGCCCGGCAACTGCACCGAGTGGGTGGCGTCGAACACCACCGGGCAGCCGGTGTCGCGCATCGCGCTCAGCGAGCGCATGTCCGAGACCAGGTTGTTGTAGCCGAAGCTCGCGCCGCGCTCGCACACCAGGATGTCGTCGTTGCCCACGGCCCTGGCCTTGGCCACCACGTGCTTCATGTCCCACGGTGCCAGGAACTGGCCCTTCTTGATGTTCACCGGCTTGCCGGCGCGCGCCACGGCCTGGATGAAATCGGTCTGGCGGCACAGGAAGGCGGGCGTCTGCAGCACGTCCACCACCGAGGCGACCTCGGCGAACGGGGTGTACTCGTGCACGTCGGTGAGCACCGGCACGCCGACCTGGCGCTTCACCTCGCCCAGGATGCGCAGCCCCTCTTCCATGCCCAGCCCGCGGAAGCTCTGGCCGGAGGAGCGGTTGGCCTTGTCGAAGCTGGACTTGAAGATGAAGTTGACGCCGAGTCGGCCGGTGATCTCCTTCAGCGTGCCGGCGGTGTCCACCTGCAGTTGCTCGGACTCGACCACGCAGGGGCCGGCGATCAGGAACAGCGGACGGTCCAGGCCGACTTCAAAACCGCAGAGTTTCATGGGTGTTTCCTGTTCAGTCGCTGCACTTCGATGCCCCTCGAACCGCCATTCCAGCGCAAGCGGGAATCCACGTTCTTAGGGCCGTCCAAAGCACATTGGATTCCCGCTTGCGCGGGAATGACGGCCACCTGCACGGCACCGGGGCGACGACTCATGCCGTCGCCTTCGCCACCGCCAGCTTCTCGCCGTCGCGTACCGCCTTGTGCTCGCGCGCAGCGCGCACGAAGCCGATGAACAGCGGATGCCCGTCGCGCGGTGTGGAGGTGAACTCCGGATGCGCCTGGCAGCCGAGGAACCACGGGTGCTGCTGTTGCGGCAGCTCGACGATCTCCACCAGCAGGTCGTCCATCGACTTGCCGGAGATCACCAGGCCCAGGTCCTCGAACGACTGCCGGTAGCGATTGTTGAACTCGTAGCGGTGACGGTGGCGCTCGCGCACCACGTCCTGGCCGTACAGCTCGCGCGCCAGCGTGCCGGCCTTGAGCCGGCATTCCTGCGCGCCCAGGCGCATCGTGCCGCCGAGGTCCGAGCGCTCGTTGCGCTGCTCCACCTCGCCGCTGGCGGTGGTCCACTCGGTGATCAGGGCGATCACCGGGTCGGGCGTGTTGCGGTCGTTCTCGCTGGAATCGGCCTCGGCCAGGCCGCCCACGTGGCGGGCGAAATCCACCACCGCCGCGTGCATGCCGTAGCAGATGCCGAAGTACGGCACGCCGTGCTCGCGGGCGTACTTCGCCGCCAGCACCTTGCCCTCGAAGCCACGCTTGCCGAAGCCCCCGGGTACCAGGATCGCGTCGGCGCCGCCGAGCACCCTGGCGGCGCCCTCGGCCTCGACCTGCTCGGAATCGATCCACTGCAGGTTGACCCGGGTGGCCTGCTTGATGCCGCCGTGGCGCAGCGCCTCGCCCAGCGACTTGTAGGCGTCCTTGTGCTCCACGTACTTGCCGACGATGGCCACCGTGACCTCGTCCTTCGGGTGCTCCACCGCATCCACCGTGCGCTGCCAGGCGGACAGGTCGGCCGGGCGGGCGTCCAGGCCCAGCCGCTTCACCACGATGTCGTCCAGGCCCTGCTGGTGCAGCCACAGCGGCTGCTTGTAGATCACGTCCACGTCGGCGGCGCTGATCACGGCGTTTTCCGGCACGTTGGTGAACAGCGCGATCTTGCGGCGCTCGCCTTCCGGCAACGGCTCCTCGCAGCGGCACAGCAGCACGTCCGGCTGGATGCCGATCGAGCGCAGCTCCTTCACCGAGTGCTGGGTGGGCTTGGTCTTGATCTCGCCGGCGGCCTTGATGTACGGCACCAGGGTCAGGTGCATGAACAGGCACTTCTCCGGGCCGTGCTCGATGCGCAGCTGGCGGATCGCCTCCAGGAACGGCAGCGACTCGATGTCGCCCACCGTGCCGCCGATCTCCACCAGCGCCACGTCGAAGCCGCGGGTGGCCTCGTGGATGCAGTGCTTGATCTCGTCGGTGATGTGCGGGATCACCTGCACGGTGGCGCCGAGGTAGTCGCCGCGGCGCTCCTTGCGGATCACGCTCTCGTAGATCTTGCCGGTGGTGATCGAGTTCTTGCCGGTGAGGCGGGTGTGGACGAAGCGCTCGTAGTGGCCGAGGTCGAGGTCGGTCTCGGCGCCGTCGTCGGTCACGTAGACCTCGCCGTGCTGGAAGGGGCTCATGGTGCCCGGATCCACGTTGATGTACGGATCGAGCTTCATCATGGTGACCGAGAGGCCACGCGCTTCCAGGATGGAAGCCAGCGACGCCGCGGCGATGCCCTTGCCAAGCGAGGACACCACACCGCCGGTGACGAAAATCAGGGGGGTCATGGGATGCAGCCGTGCTGGAAAGTCGCATTTTAGCGGCAGACGGCCTCCGCCGCGAGATGCTGCGCCGGCCCGGGTTCAGGCAGGCGCCCGGCAGCCTGCCGCCAGGCGCCCGAACGAACGAAACCGGCGGCCCCCTCGCGAGGGCCGCCGGCAAGGCATCTGGCGATGGGAAGCGACCTCAGCCGTGCGACATCCCCGGCATCATGTAGGCGTTCATGTTGTGCAGCACCCACAGCGAGCCGACCACCACGATGGCGATGAACACCAGCGCGCAGGCCGCCACCATCAGGTTCTCGCGCTGCTCCGGCGCGATGCCCATGTGCAGGAAGAAGCCGAGCTGCACCAGCACCTGCGCCACGCAGAACACCATCAGGCCCGGCACGATCAGGTGGTGCGGCACCAGGCCGGTCATCACGCAGCCGAACGACAGCAGCGTGAGCACCAGCGACAGCCCGAAGCCGACCAGGTAGGACTTCAGCGTCCCGTGGTGGCCGCCGTGGGCGGCCTGTTCATGCGCATGCGACATCACAGCACCCCGTGCAGATAGACAAAAGTGAACACGCAGATCCAGATCACGTCGAGGAAATGCCAGAACAGGCTGAGGCAGGACAGCCGGCGCCTGACGATGCCGTCCAGGCCGTGGCGACGCACCATGTCCAGCATCACCGCGATCCAGGTCAGGCCGCAGGTGACGTGCAGGCCGTGCGTGCCGACCAGGGTGAAATAGGCCGACAGGAACGCGCTGCGGTCCGGGCCGGCGCCCTCGTGGATCAGGCCGGCGAACTCGTGGATTTCCATGCCCACGAAGGCCGCGCCGAACAGGAAGGTGACCACCAGCCAGGCCAGCACCCTGTTGCGCCGGCCGGCGTGCATGTTCAGCATCGCCATGCCGAAGGTGAAGCTGCTGACCAGCAGCAGCATCGTCTCGCCCAGCACGTACTTCAGGTCGAACAGCTCCTTGCCGGTGGGCCCGCCCGCATAGGCGTGGGCCAGCACGGCGAAGGTGGCGAACAGGCCCGAGAAGATCAGGCAGTCGCTCATCAGGTAGATCCAGAACCCCAGCAGGGTCCTGGAACCGTCGTCGTGGTGGGCGTGGTCGGCGTCGTGGCCGTGGATGGCGATGCCGCCGGCGGTAATCGCGGAACTGGTCATGGCTTAGGCTACCCTCTGTTCGGACGAGGCCACGTCGACGCGGTCGATCAGGTTCTTCAGCGGCACCAGGCGGGCGCGCTCGATCCGCTCGACCTCAGCGGCCGGCACGTAGTAGTCGACGTCGCGGTCGTAGGCGCGGGCGACGAACGAGGCCACCATGCCCACCAGGCCCGCGATGGCCAGCCACCAGATGTGCCACACCAGGGCGAAGCCGAGGACCGTGCCGAAGGCGCCCATGAACACGCCCACGCCGGTGTTGCGCGGCATGTGGATGTCCGCGTAGTGCGCCGGCTGGCGGTAGGCGGTGCCGCGCTCCTTGTCCGCCCAGAACTGGTCCAGCTGGTCGATCTTCGGCAACTCGGCGAAGTTGTAGAACGGCGGCGGCGAGCTGGTCGCCCACTCCAGGGTGCGGCCGTTCCACGGGTCGCCGGTGAGGTCGCGGTTCGCCTCGCGGTTGCGCACGCTCACGAAGATCTGCAGCACGGTGAAGAAGATGCCGGCCATGATGATCGCCGCGCCGACGAAGGCCACCACGAAGTACGGCTGCCACGCGGCGTTGTCGTAGTGCTGCATGCGGCGGGTGGCGCCCATCAGGCCGAGCACGTACAGCGGCATGAAGGCGACGTAGAAGCCCACCAGCCAGCACCAGAACGACCACTTGCCCCAGCGCTCCTCCAGCTTGAAGCCGGTAGCCTTCGGGAACCAGAAGTTCAGCGCGGCCAGGCAGCCGAACACCACGCCGCCGATGATCATGTTGTGGAAGTGCGCGATCAGGAACAGGCTGTTGTGCAGCACGAAGTCCGCGCCCGGCACCGCCAGCAGCACGCCGGTCATGCCACCGATCACGAAGGTCACCATGAAGCCGATCGTCCACAGCACCGGCACGGTGAAGCGGATGCGGCCGCGGTACATGGTGAACAGCCAGTTGAACACCTTCACGCCGGTGGGAATCGAGATCACCATCGTGGCGATGCCGAAGAACGCGTTGACGTTGGCACCCGAGCCCATGGTGAAGAAGTGGTGCAGCCACACCAGGAACGACATCACGCCGATCGCCACGGTGGCCCACACCATCGACTTGTAGCCGAACAGCGGCTTGCCCGAGAAGGTGGAGATGATCTCGGAGAACGCGCCGAAGCACGGCACCATCAGGATGTACACCTCCGGGTGGCCCCACACCCAGATCAGGTTCACGTACATCATGGCGTTGCCGCCGAGGTCGTTGGTGAAGAAGTGCATGCCCAGGTAACGGTCGGCGCCGAGCAGCGCCAGCGCCACGGTCAGCGCGGGGAACGCGGCCACGATCAGCACGTTGGTGACCAGCGCGGTCCAGGTGAACACCGGCATCTGCATCAGGCGCATGCCCGGGGTGCGCATGCGCAGGATGGTCACGACGAAGTTGATGCCGGAAAGCGTGGTGCCCAGGCCCGACAGCTGCAGGGCCCATATGTAGTAGTCCACGCCCACGGTGGGGCTGAACTTCAGCTCCGACAGCGGCGGGTACGCCAGCCAGCCGGTGGCCGAGAAGTCGCCGATGAACAGCGACAGCATGATCAGCACCACGCCCGCCGCGGTGAGCCAGAAGCTCAGCGAGTTCAGGAACGGGTACGCCACGTCGCGCGCGCCGATCTGCAGCGGCACCACCAGGTTCATCAGGCCCACGATGAACGGCATCGCCATGAAGAAGATCATGATCGTGCCGTGGGCGCTGAAGATCTGGTCGAAGTGGTGCGGCGGCAGGTAGCCCTGGGCGCCGGCCGCGGCCAGCGCCTGCTGGCCGCGCATCATGATCGCGTCGGCGAAGCCGCGCAGCAGCATCACCAGCGCCACGATGATGTACATGATGCCGATCTTCTTGTGGTCCACCGTGGTGAACCACTCCTTCCACAGGTAGCCCCACTTGCCGAAGTAGGTCACCGCACCGAGCAGGGCCGCGCCGAGGACCAGCACCGCCGCCAGGGTGCCCATCACGATGGGCTGGTCGAATGGGATCGCCGAAAGGGAAAGCTTGCCGAACATGGGTTTACTCCGCGGCCTTGGCGTGGGTGGGATGCACGGGGGCGACGGCCATGCCGGCCATCGCGGGCATGGCTTCCATCGGCTGGCCGGCGGCGGCGGTGGCCGCATGCGGGTGCAGGATGTGCTCGAACATGCCCGGCGCCACCGAGCCGTAGTACGTCACCGGCACGCGCTCGCTGGGCTGCTCCAGCACCTGGTAGGCGGCCACGTCCAGCGCGGCCGGCGCAGCCTTGGCCTGGCGGATCCAGTCCTGGAAGCCCTGCTCCGAGGTCGCCACGGCCTTGAAGTGCATGTCCGAGAAACCCGCGCCGCTGTAGTTGGACGACAGGCCCTCGTAGCTGCCCTGTTCGCGCGCGATCAGGTGCAGCTTGGTCTGCATGCCCGCCATCGCGTAGATCTGGCTGCCCAGGCGCGGGATGAAGAACGCGTTCATCACCGAGCCGGAGGTGATCCTGAAGTTCACCGGCGTGTCCACCGGGAACGCGATCTGGTTGACGCTGGCCACGCCGTAGTCGGGGTAGATGAACAGCCACTTCCAGTCGAGCGACACCGCCTCGATGGTCACCGGCTTCACCTGCGACACCAGCGGACGGTACGGGTCCAGCTTGTGCGTGGACGTCCAGGTGATCCAGCCGAGGATGGCGATGATCACGCAGGGGATGCCCCACATCACCGCCTCGATGGCGGTGGAGTGCGACCACTTCGGCGCATACGTGGCCTTGGTGTTGGAAGCGCGGTAGCGCCACGCGAACCACAGCGTGAGCGCGATCACCGGCACCACCACCACCGACATCAGCGCCATGGCGATGTAGATGAGCGAACGCTCATGCATGCCGACGTCGCCGGCGGGCGACAGGACATCCAGGCGACAACCGCCAAGCAAAAGGGCGGCACTTGCGCACAGCCAGCGCAAGCAGGCAACGAGGGGACGCTTGTTCACGAACAACCCTTGAACGGACCAACGGGAGGATGTGCCGGGGGGAAACGGCGGCGCATAGCCTAACGATGCGGCGCACCAAAAGACACGGGCCGAGACACAATGCCGCAGCCGCGCGCTCAGGCACCGGAGCGGATCTACAGCGAGATCCACTGCTGCTGTAACGCGGCGGCCATCACCATGTTTGCCGACTGCAGGCCGGCGGGCTGGTCGAACATGCCGGCGTTCGCCACTTGCTCCACCATCATGTGGTGCATGGGAGAAAGGTGCTCCGTGTAGCCGGGCGCCTGCCTGCGGTCGATCAAGAACAGGTTTTGCAGAGGCAGGTAGTGTGGCGAGCCAGTGCAGAGACGCACTGTCACGGGTAGCTACTACGGTCAGGGCGAAAGGACGTGGTCGGTATGCATTACGTGCCCGCTGGCATCAAGTTCCACAGACCATGCCTCACCAACCAGGCCCAACTTGTTGAGATACCACAGGCGTTGGACGCACGGCGCCTGGCATTCAGGTAGACCGTATTTCGCCAAACGGTTACTCGCTGTCTCCCGGTCAGAAGGCTCACCCATCGCGGCAATTACCTGCTGCTCGGTGTCACCTTCTTTCACCTGAGCGAAGCCACGATCTCGTTGGTGCGAAATTGCACTGCAAGCCCCAATGTAGAGCAAGGGAACCAAGATAACGCTCACCACGATGATCTTGGCAGTTGTGCTCATTGACGGGATTCGAAGCCTAGTAACAGGTTGAGCAGATTCATTTGCTCTTACAGCGCATGAGCGCATCGCCAACTTGCCGAACTAGGTGGGCGTTAGACCGACCATCGTCCGCGCTCACCAAGATCAGGATTTGATCGCCCGCAGCACGGTCATATCCATAAAGTCGAACCAATCCGTGGCCATTGGCACGAGTTGACTCCGCAATGAATTGGAGTCGCAATCCCAGTTCGCGCGGCACATATCTGGTTTTGTCGCGCCGTATGTTCATCCCTGGCGGGATGTCTGGGTGTTGCCCTATATAGATAGTGGCAATTGCCTCTTGACTGTGGGCATGGATGACATCTGCGTCAATGCCCGAGTTCAGATTAAATGTGACGCCCTTGATAGTCTTAGCGCACAAATCAAAGGGGGCGCTTAACGTGACCGTTCGCGCTTGGCAGCCTAACGTAATGCTGCACAACAGCACGCTTAACGCAATACGTTCAATGAAGATGAACATTTACGGGGCTCGTGAGGATGGCTCTAATGAGATCGGCATTCGGTGTCGCGTTAGTGTAGACTGGATCCATCGTTGTGAAACTATCAGGCATGTCGGGTAGTCCGAGAAGATGGCCAGCCTCATGTCCATAGTCCAAGCCATTGATACGACTAGGTTGTGCAAACCATTTACCGTGCGTGGAATCACCGCAGACACGAGAAAGCCCTAGGCTGTCATGCGATCCAGGCGCAATCTGAATGTGGTTCACATCCATTCCAGTCATATTGGTGGCATCGATCACCATGGTCTCAACGTTGTAATCGCCAAACTTTCCTGTCCAAGTCTGGGTTATGCCCTGCGCCATTGCTGCTGCTTGGTCAAATGTTCCGCTCTGGAATGCAATGGGCAATAGAATTCGAATGTTATTGCCATTTTGGATGATGTAGCCGACCATGCCAAATGGATCCACCATGGTCAATGGATTGCTGTTCACGTAGGTATATGTATTGGTGCCGCCGGCTAATCCGATGGGGTCGGATTGCACGTAACGCGCGTGTGCGGGGCCTATTGTGGCAAGACATAGGAGCACTAAGCCCAAGAGTGCCTTCTTCATTGTTCCCCTCCTTGTTTCGCTTTAATGTTCTGGATCTGTTGGAGATAGGCCTTATCTTCCTCGGGTGTAGGCTGTCGCCACCCCAGGCTTTCGGCTTTGGCAAAGAGCATCTGGTTGTTGTGGCCAAGCATTTGATAGTCGGCCTGCTTATTGGCCGGGATGTCTTCCGGTCGCGGATAACGGCTCATGTAGCGCGCTTGCAGCAAGTGGTAGTAGGCCTCTCCTCGCTCCAACAGGGATGGGATATCCTTGGGGTTGTTCCTCAGTTCCAAGGCCGTCAACCCTAGTTGAAACTCCGGCGCCCTGTGGTGAGCGTAGAACTCTTCCAGCGTGTCGATCATCACACCCACACTTTCCTTGTGGCTCAATGGACGCAGGTAAATCCCCGTGAACAACGCACGTGGCTGGATGTGGAACTGGTCCACATAGCCCTGATCGCGGAGCGTACCTCCGCTGGTGGTCTCGATGTTGATCCAGATGCCATCGTCCCGGCGAAACTTCACGAAGACGTGGAGAGGCGCGGTGGCCAGCGTCACGTCCAAGCCGAGTTTCTGCCCCAAGATGACGTAGAGCAGGGGCATGGACACGCAGTTGCCCTTGCGGGTGTCGAGGTAGGTCGAAAGCAACTTGTTCTGGATGTTTTTGCCCAGCGGATCGTTGAAGTCATAGGTAAACGGGCGGTTGTCGTTCCATGGGCCCGCCTGGTACAGCGTAGTGTTCAACGCCACCAGTTTCTGCAGGTTCGTAGCGCCAAACGGGACGCGCCCGCACTCGATCCGCCCACACATCCAACTCTTTCAGAGTAGTGGCTTGGTTGACCGTCGGATCAATCATCCGCTCAATCGTTACCTCGGCGCGGGCGAGATCAATCTGGCCATCAGGCGGTTGTAACAGCAAAGTGAGCGTGTGGAGGTTGGGGTCCTTGGGCAGGACAATACCTACTGATGAGCCAGCAACGCCCGTGAGCGACACGGCCCAGGCAATCGCCACGATCCACTTCATTCCCCTGTGACGCATCCTGCTCTCCTACGTCCACTGTTTCACAGATTACCGCTGGCGTTTCCATGCAAGCAACCGCAACCCTAGTTGCCGTCTCGGGGATTCTCATTTCCCAATGCCATTGCGGCATTTTGACGCCAAAAGCCGGGGTTGCAGGCATGACTCGCTGCTACCATGCGCGCATGAACGCCACCGTCCCCGCCCGCCTCGCCGCCCTGCGCCACGCCATGCAGCAGCATGGCGTGGCCGCCTGCATCGTCCCCAGCGCCGACCCGCACCTGTCCGAATACCTGCCTGGGCACTGGCAGGCGCGGGCCTGGCTGTCCGGCTTCGACGGCTCGGCCGGCACCCTGGTGGTGACCGCGCAGCACGCCGGCCTGTGGACCGACTCGCGCTACTTCTCGCAGGCCGAGAAGCAGCTCGACGGCAGCGGCTTCGCGCTGATGAAGCTGCGCGTGCCGCACACGCCGGAACACCTGCTGTGGCTGGCCGAGCGCCTGCACGACGGCGACGTGGTCGCGGTGGCCGGCGACAGCCTGCCGCTGTCCGCGCAGCGCCAGATGGAAGCGGTGTTCGGCGAACGCGGCGCGCGACTGCGCACCGACCTGGACCTGCCCGGCGCGATCTGGACCGACCGCCCCGCCCTGCCCCGCGCCCCGGTGACCGAGCACCCGCCCGCCTACGCCGGTGCCACGCGCGCCGACAAGCTGGCGCGCCTGCGCGCTGCGATGCGCCGGCAGGGCGCCAGCCACCACCTGTTGTCCAGCCTGGACGACATCGCCTGGCTGACCAACCTGCGCGGCAGCGACGTGGAGTGCAACCCCGTCTTCCTGGCCCACCTGCTGGTGCCGGCCGAGGGCGGCGCCACCCTGTTCGCCGGCCGCGGCAAGTTCGACGACGCCCTGGTCGCGCGGCTCGCCGCCGACGGCATCGCCGTGGCCGACTACGCCGCGACCAGCGACGCCCTGGCCGACCTGCCCGCCGACGGCGCGCTGCTGTACGACCCCGCCCGCGTGGTCGCCGCGGTGGCCGCCGCCATCCCGGCGCGGACCAAGCGCGTCGAGGCCGCCAATCCCAGTACCGCGTTCAAGGCGGTGAAGAGCGCGGACGAGCTGGACCACATCCGCGAGGTGATGCGCCGCGACGGCGCCGCGCTGGCCGGCGCGTTCCGCGAGATCGAGCAGCAGCTCGCCGCCGGCAAGCCGCTCACCGAGCTGGACGTGCACCGCCTGGTGCACGCCGCGCGCGCCGCCCAGCCCGGTTTCGCGGGCGAGAGCTTCGCCACCATCGCCGGCTACCAGGCCAACGGCGCGCTGCCGCACTACCGCGCCACGCAGGCATCGCACAGCGCGCTGAAGGCCGAGGGCCTGCTGCTGGTCGACTCCGGCGGCCAGTACCTGGGCGGCACCACCGACATCACCCGCGTGCTGGCGCTCGGCCCCACCACCGCCGAGCAGCGCCGCGACGCCTCGCTGGTGATGAAGGGCATGATCGCGCTCAGCCGGGCGCGCTTCCCGAAGGGCGCCAGCGGCCCGCAGCTCGACGCGCTAGCGCGCGCGCCGCTGTGGGCGGCCGGCTGCGACTACGGCCACGGCACCGGCCATGGCGTGGGCTACTTCCTCAACGTGCACGAGGGGCCGCAGTCGATCCGCCCGCCGGTAGCCGGCGGCGCGCTGGTGGCGCTGGAACCGGGCATGGTCACCTCGATCGAGCCGGGCCTGTACAAGCCCGGCCGCCACGGCATCCGCCACGAGAACCTCGCCGTGGTGGTCGAGGCCGACCGCACCGAGTTCGGCGACTTCCTCGCCTTCGAGACGCTGACCCTGTGCCCGTTCGACCGCCGCGCGCTCGACCTGCAGCTGCTGGGCCCCGACGAGCGCGCCTGGCTGGACGACTACCACGCCACCGTGCGCGCCGCGCTGGCCCCGCTGCTGAAGGGCGCCGACCTGGCCTGGCTGGAACGGCACTGCGCGCCGCTGGGCGGCTGAACGCGTCCGCCGCTACTGGTTACTGGTAGTCGATGGTGAAGGTGGCGATGCCGTCGGCCACGCCGGCGGCGACCGTGCTGCCGGTCTGGTAGTAGCGCGCCTTGAACGGCACCTGCAGGGTGCCGGGACCGGCCGGGCTGCTGCCCGCGCCGATGTCGCTGCCGTAGCTCACCGGCTGGCCGTCGCGGGCATCCAGCAACTGGATGCCGACGCCCTGGGCCGCCTGGCTGCCCTGGGTGATCTGCAGCACGCCCGGGCTGTTCGACGGATCGGGCGTGGCGTCCATCCGCACATACACGCTACCCGGGCTCTGCTGGCACTGCAGGCTGATGGTGAAGTCCCGCTCCGCCGCGGTGGTGCCGACGCCATGGAACTGCGCCTGCGACACGTTGCCGAAGTTCACCGCGATGTTCTTCGAGCCGGCGTCGACCGAACACGATGGCGAGACGATGGTGATGCCCTCGCCTTCCACCCAGGTGGTGAGCAGCGGGTGCGCGGGATCCGAGGCGAGGTGGTAGCTGGAGTACTGGCCCGCCACCAGCGGCCCGCTGCCGGTCGTCGGCGCGGTCTTGACCAGCTCGACGATGAAGGTGCTGGCGTCCAGGGTGTAGCTCGCGTTCGCCTGGGCGGTGAAGGTGGCCGGATACACCATCGTGGTCGAGGCGTTCGCGGTCTTGCGCGACATGCGGATGCCGACGCCCGCCACGCCGGTGGTGTACACCTTGCCGTAGCCGGGCACGGGCTGGCCCTGCACCACGTTGGCGTACACGGTGGCGCCGCCGCTCGAGTCGCAGCTCATCACCGTGCCGGGCTGGCTGATCTGGGTCTGCCAGGTGGTGATGATGGCGCCCACCGGCAGGTCGCCGGGGATCACCACGCGGCCGAGGTTCATGTCGACGTGCGGGTCGCGCCAACTGGGGTTCATGCTGCATGCCGCCCATGCCGAGGGCATCGCCAGCAGCAGGAGCATGGCCGCCAGCCATGGAAACAAAGCGGTACGCGGCAATCGGGAGATCATGGCGGACTCGTCGGCCTGGAGAGGGAGGTTGCGGGTGCATCGCCTTGCGGGCGGCACGTGGCGTCGAGGCGGTCGTAGTAGGCATGGCCGTCGCGCGGCGGCAGCGCGTAGTCGATCCGGCACTGCTGGCCAGGCTGGTCGCCCCACTTCACGCGCAGGCTGCCGCGGTCGGCCAGGCCGCGCAGGAACAGCCGGCTGGCCTGCCCGACCACGCCCACGTCCTGCCCCTGCTCGTCCAGCACGTCGGCGCCGAACGGCAGCGGACCGCCGTGCGCGTCGCGCGCCTCGATCAGCGCCGAGCGCCCCTGGTCGGTGTGGAACACCACCTTCACCACCGCGCCCGCATACGGCGCCACCTGCTGGCTGGTGCTCTGCAGCTGGACGTCGGTGGCGGTGCCTTCCGGGTCGAGCTGCACCGTGTTGTAGCGGTACGGGATGAGGTACGGCACCAGCGCGTAGCCGTTGCCGTCCACGCGCACGCCGGCGTAGTTGGTCACCCGCGCGCCCTTGGCGCCCTTCGCCTCGACCAGCGCCATGGTCTCGCCCTGCTGCGGGCTGAAGGTGACCCCGCCGGCATGCACCACCAGGGCGCCATTCGCACCGACCGAGGCCTGCCGATAGCCCGAGCCCTGCGCATAGGAGGCGCTGAGCGTGCTGTACGGGCTGCGGTACTGCGCATTCACCGCGCCGCTGCCGCCGCTGCGGGTGTCGTCACTGGCGGTGGCGCCGTAGCTGAATTCGTCGTCGCGGCCGGCGCTGCCGCTCACGCCCAGCTGGCTGGTGCCGTAGCCGCGGTCGCTGTGCGCGAACAGGCCGTTGAGCGACGGCGCGTGCGCCTCGTGCCCCAGCGGCAGCGAGAAATTCAGGAAGTACCGCGTCTCGCGCCGGCCCAGCGCGTCGCGCGTGCGCGAGCCGGACAGTGTATAGCTGAGGCTGCCGACGTGGTTGGTGTAGCCGGCCTGGTACTGGATGTCCGCGCCGGGCGCGTTCCAGTAGTGCGCCAGCGAACCGGTGATGTACAGCGCGCCGGCGCCGCCCAGGGTCTGGTTCAGGGTCAGCTCGAAGCGGCTGCGCTGGCGGCGGATGGCCTGGGTGCCCAGGCCGCGCCGGTCCAGGTCGCGGCTGAGCAGCGCATCCTGCAGGCCCAGGTAGCCCGCGGTGGAATAGCGATACGCCGCCACCGAGAAGTTCGTGCCGGTGCCGGCCAGGAACTTGCTGTAGCCGAGCTTCAGGCTCTGCCCGGCGGAACCGCCCTGCCCCGGCAACTGGGTGTGCGCGTGGGTGAGGTCCAGCGCGAAGGCGCCGGCCCGCGTGTTGAAGGCCGCGCCCGCCAGCACCGCGCCGTAGCCCTGGCTGAACACCACGCCGCCGTAGCCCGTCACCAGGTTGGTGAGGCCGCGCTGGTAGGTGCCCTGCAGCAGGTACGGATGGCCGTGCAGGTAGGTGTCGCGCACCTGGCCCACGGTGACGCCGTAGCGGCCGATGCCCGGCCGCAGCAATTGCGCCACCGAGGAATACGGCACGGCGAAGCGATGCCGGCTGCCGTCGGCCTCGGTGACGGTCACCTGCAGGTCGCCGCCGTAGCCGGTCGGGTACAGGTCGTCGATCTCGAACGGCCCCGGCGCCACCGTGGTCTGGTAGATCAGGTAGCCGTTCTGGCGGATCTCCACCCGGGCGTTGCTGGCCGCCACGCCACGCACCACCGGCGCGTAGCCGCGCAGCGAATCGGGCAGCATGCGGTCGTCGGAGGCCAGCCGCACGCCGCGGAACGAGACGGTGTCGAAGATCTCGCCGCTGGTGCTGGACTCGCCCACGGTGAGCTGGCTGCGGATGCCCGGGAAGTTGCGCTGCGCGTAGGTGGCGATGTCCTGCCAATGCCGGCCGCCGCCGCTCTGCCAGGTCAGCGACGAATCGTGGCGGAACTGCCAGTCGCCGATGTTCAGGCCGGCGTTGAGGCCGAGGTAGGCGGAATCCTGCACCACGCGCCGCCCGTGCACCGGCGGCGCCAGCGGCGTGCCGTCCGGACCGATGACGCGGCCGTCGGCGCCGAACACGCTGCCTGGCGGGATGGCCATGCCGTCGAGGGTGCTGCCGGCGGGTATCGCGGCGCCGGTCGCGACCGTGCTGCCGTCCGGCGCGAACACGCGGCCGTCGCCGGTCACGTCGCCGGCGTCGCTGCGCATGCGGAAGGCGTTGAAGGCGTAGCCGAGGATGCCGGCGGTGACGCCGCGGTCCCAGTAGCGCGGCGCCACGTAGCCGCGCGCCCTGCGGCGCATCGCCGCCTGCGGCACGCCCAGATCCAGGCGCAGCTGAGAGCCGTCGTAGCTGGCGGTCGCGTCGGGGATCCACTGTTCGATGCGCCTGCAGTTTCCCTGCCGCGCCGTCGCCCCGGCCAGCCGGGACGTGTCCACGCCATAGCGCTGCAATTGCGCCGTGTCGAAACAGGGATGCGCGCCGCCGCGCGCGCCGTCGCCGCGGAACCGCACGTCCTCGTTGCCCACGCGATCGCCGTTCACGTAGACGTCCACCGGGTAGACGCCGGGTTGCACCGGGTTGCCGCGCTCGAAGCGCGACAGGTCGACGTGCCGCGTGCCGCCCATCAGGAAGGCGCTGTTGAACGAAGCCTCGGCCGGCTCGACGGCCGCCGTCGCATCCGCCGCCGCGGCCGCGAACGACGTCGCGCCCAGCGCACCGGCGATCAACACCGCCAGCGGGCGCTGCCAGAGTGCATGGGGGGCGTGGATCGGCTGTCTGCTCACGGGTCAGGGTCCATTCCTGGGGTGGCGGCGGGCGCCGTCAGGGCGCCGGCACCGCCTCGTGCGGCACGTCGGCGCCGTAGTCGTTGATCGAGGTGAACTCGACCCGGGCGCCGGGGGCCGGTGCCGCCGACAGCCCGTCCAGCGGGAACACCGCCTTGGCCATCGGGTCGACCATGCCGCCCCTGCCGTGGCGATAGTCGCGGCCGCCCGCCGACAGGCCGATGCGGCTGAAGGAAACGTGGTAGGGCGTGGGGTTGTCGCACTCCAGCGCGTAACCGTGTCCGTCCGGCGCGGGCACCACCCGCCAGCGCAGCTGGTCCGGCGCGTCGTTGGCCCTGCCCGGCAGCTTCGGCGGCCGGAAGAACACCTTGAGGCGCGAGCGGAACGCCAGCTGCAGGTAGTTCTTCCCCGCCTCGCCGCGCGGCGCCGGCGGCACTTCCAGCACGTTCAGCCAGAACACGCTTTCCCGGTCCCGCGGCAGCGGGCCGCCGGTGTACATCAGTCGCAGCGTCTGGCCCTTGTGCGGGTCGATGCGGAAGATCGGCGGCGTCAGCACGAACGGCGCATCGCTCTTGTCCGGCGCCACCTTGGGGTTGCCGCCGTCCAGCCAGGCCTGCACCAGCGAAGGCGTGGCGCCGTTGTTGGTGAGCTGGACGGTGACCTCGCGCGCCTGGCCCGGATAGATCACCCGGGTGCCGCTGACCACCACGTCCGCGCGGGACGGCAGGGCCAGGCACGCGGACAGCACGAGGCCCGCCGCGAATTGCAGCAATGGTTTCATCGATGGGTTTGCCCTGGGGCCGCGGAAGGCGGCCGGCACGCGCCGGCCGCCCGGTTCCGTCAGTTGTAGACGAGGGTGTAGTTCACCCGGCTGGCGACGCTGCCTTCCGTCGCGGCGCCGTTGTAGGCCACGTACTGCACGTAGTAGTTCAGCGTGGCCGCGCCGCTGGAGAGCGCGACGCTTTCCGAGCCCGAGCTGTCCGCGCCGGCGGTGGTCGCGCCGACGTGGATCTGGCTGGTGTCGCCATTGAGCAGCGCCAGTTCGACGTTGGTGGCGGCGTTGGCGCCGCTGTCCACGATCAGCTGGCCGGTGGCCAGGTCCACGCTGGTGCCCGGCTCGAAGTAGGTCGAGACATTGCCGTTGGCCGGCGAGCAGTTGCTCAACCCGATGGTGAAGGGCGTGCGGCCCGCCCACGAGCCGGCCGAGGCCAGCGTGCTCTTGGACACGGTCGGCAGGGTCACGGTGAAGTCCTTGCCGCCGGTGCCGTTGCCGTTGATGTCGCAGGTCTGGCCGGTGATGTCGCCGTTGAAGGTGATGGTGCCGTCGGCGGCGCGGGCGGCCATCGGCGACGCCAGCAGCGCCGCAGTCGCCACGACGAGGGTGGAAGCGAGAATCGAGATTTTCACTGGTATTTCCCTATGAATGCCATGTATTGGAAAACGCAGGGGATGATTTTCTATGGCACCCGGCCATGCGCCGCATCGCGACGCATGCAAAAGCCACACCCCTGTCCGCGCGGATCGGGAGATCCACGCCCGGTCATTAACCGGCGACGGCACATTAACGTGATGCAACTCACAAAATGAACCAGACGATTCCGGAATTGCATGGCGTGGAGAGATAAAAAAAGGTTCTTCTCCCAATCGAGGGAGAGGCGCACGGCCGACCCGGCAGACTTGCTGTTCTCTAGGCAACAAATCGGGGACGGCCGTGGCCGACGG
>NZ_JASERU010000005.1 GCF_030504985.1 Fulvimonas sp. R45 | reverse complement strand
GGCTTGGCCTGCCAGCCAGGCAGGCGCTGCGCCACGCACTCCCACCTGGCGGCCAAAGCAAGGCAACGCGGGCCACGCGGAGATCGTGAACAGGCTCTGAGGCCGGGGCGCCCCGCTCCTGCATCGAAACGGCGACCCGGCTTCAGCCTTCCGCCAGCTCCCGTTGCAGCCAGCCGGCCAGCGCCGCGATGCGCGGGTCGCCGGCGCGCGTGGTGGCCAGCATCCAGCGCGCCGGCGTTTCGCGGAAGCCCCAGGGCGCCAGCAGCCGGCCGCTGGCGAGGTCGTCGGCCACCAGCGGCTGCGGCGCGATCGCCACGCCCAGCCCCGCCGCCGCGGCCTCCAGCAGGAAGTAGAGATGGGGCAGCGCCTGCGCCTGGCGCAGCGACTCCGGCGGCAGCCCGCTGGCGCGCGCCCAGTCCGGCCACGCCTGCGGACGCGAGGCGGTGTACAGCAGCGGTTCGTCGCACAGCGCCCTGGCGGACAGCGCGCGCAGGCGCTCGGCATCCGGGTGGCGCGGGCTGAATACCGGGCCGATGCGTTCCGGCGCCAGCTCGTGCACCTGCCACGACGCGGGCCAGGGCGGCGCGGCCAGCAGCAGGGCGGCGTCCTGGCCGGGCAGGGCGGCGGCAGGCGTGTCTTCCTGCACGGCCAGGTGCAGGGTCAGCATGGGCAGCTCGTGGCGCAGGCGTTCCAGCCGCGGGATCACCCAGCGCGCCAGCACGCTGCCGGAGCAGCCCAGCACCAGCGCCGCGTCCGCCTGCGCGCGCCGCAGCCGCGCCCAGCTCTCGCGCAACTGGGCGAAGGCGTCGTGGCAGCTTTCCTGCAGCTGGCGCCCGGCGGCGGTGGGTTCCACGCCGCGGCCCTGGCGGACGAACAGTGGCTGGCCGAGCGCCTCCTCCAGCGCGCGCACCTGCCGGCTCACCGCGCCGTGGGTCACGTGCAGTTCCTGCGCGGCCAGGCTCATGCTGCCCAGCCGGGCGGCGGCCTCGAAGGCGCGCAGGGCATTCAGCGAGGGCAGGCCGCGCTCGGTCATGGTGTGAGTTTAGCTCAAGTGTCGGAGCGATCTTTTCGCTTTTTTGCCTCGATGCCCCGCGCTAAGGTGTGAGCCTGTCGCGTCGTTCCGAGAGAGACCATCATGCCCGACATCCGGGATTTCCACGCCTACCCCGACGAGCACGGCCGCTTCGGCCGGTTCGGCGGCAGCTACGTGGCCGAGACGCTGATGGCGCCGCTGGCCGAGCTGACCGAGGCCTATCTGCGCCTGCGCGAAGACCCGGCCTTCATCGCCGAGCTGGACCGCGACCTCACGAACTACGTGGGCCGGCCCAGCCCGGTCTACTTCGCCGAGCGGCTGACGAAGCACGTGGGCGGCGCGCGCATCCTGCTCAAGCGCGAGGACCTCAACCACACCGGCGCGCACAAGATCAACAACACCGTGGGCCAGGCGCTGGTGGCGCGGCACATGGGCAAGACCCGCATCATCGCCGAGACCGGCGCCGGCCAGCACGGCGTGGCCAGCGCCACGGTGGCGGCGCGGCTGGGCCTCAAGTGCGTGGTCTACATGGGCGCGGTGGACATCGAGCGGCAGAAGATCAACGTCTACCGCATGAAGCTGCTCGGCGCCGAGGTGGTGCCGGTGACGTCCGGCTCGAAGACGCTGAAGGACGCGCTGAACGAGGCGATGCGCGACTGGGTCACCCACGTGGCCGACACCTTCTACATCATCGGCACCGTGGCCGGCCCGCATCCGTACCCGCTGATGGTGCGCGACTTCAACGCCATCGTGGGCCGCGAGGCACGCGCGCAGCTGCTGGAGCAGTACGGCCGGCTGCCCGACGCGCTCACCGCCTGCGTGGGCGGCGGCTCCAACGCGATGGGCCTGTTCCATGCCTTCCTCAACGACCGCGCCGTGCGTATCGTCGGCGCCGAGGCGGCGGGCCTGGGTCTGGCCAGCGGCCACCACGCGGCGTCGCTGGCGGCGGGGCGGCCCGGCGTGCTGCACGGCAACCGCACCTACGTGCTGTGCGACGACGACGGCCAGATCACCGAGACGCATTCGATCTCCGCCGGCCTGGACTACCCCGGCGTCGGCCCCGAGCACGCCTTCCTCAAGGACGCCGGCCGCGCCGAGTACGTGGGCGTCACCGACGACGAGGCGCTGGAAGCCTTCCACCTGCTGTGCCGCACCGAGGGCATCCTGCCGGCGCTGGAATCCAGCCACGCGGTGGCGCAGGCGATCAAGCTGGCGCGCGAGTACCCGAAGGACGGCCTCGTGCTGTGCAACCTGTCCGGCCGCGGCGACAAGGACGTGCACACCATCGCCGCGCGCGAAGGAGTCGAGGTATGAATCGCATCGATCGCCGCTTCGCCGCGCTCAAGGCCGCCGGCCGCACCGGGCTGATCCCGTTCGTCACCGCGGGCGACCCGTCGCCGGAACACGCGGTGGCCTTGATGCACGCCCTGGTCGGGGCAGGCGCCGACCTGATCGAGCTGGGCGTGCCGTTCTCCGATCCGATGGCCGACGGCCCGGTGATCCAGCACGCCAGCGAGCGCGCCATCGCCGCGGGCGTCGGGCTGGCCGACGTGCTCGGCTGGGTGGCGCAGTTCCGCCAGCAGGACCCCGACACGCCGGTGGTGCTGATGGGCTACCTCAACCCGGTCGAGATCCACGGCTACGTGCGCTTCGCGCAGGAAGCCGTGCAGGCTGGCGTCGACGGCGCGCTGCTGGTGGATTGCCCGCTGGAGGAATCCGCCGTGCTGGCGCCGCTGCGCGAGGCGGGCCTCAAGCAGATCCTGCTCGCCGCGCCCACCACGGCGCCGGAGCGCCTGGCGCACCTGTGCAAGGCGGCGGAGGGCTTCCTCTACTACGTGTCGTTCGCCGGCATCACCGGCGCGGCGCGGCTCAGCACCACGGACATCGCCGCGCGGGTCGCGGACATCCGCAGCCACGCCAGCGCACCGGTGGCGGTGGGCTTCGGCGTGCGCGATGCCGAAAGCGCGAAGGCCATCGCCGGCTTCGCCGACGCGGTGGTGATCGGCAGCGCGCTGGTGGAACGGCTGGCCGGCGCGACGTCCGCGGCGGAGATCGCGCAGCGGGTGCAGGCATTCCTGGCGCCGATCCGCACCGCGCTCGACGCACGCTGAGGTGCTTTCGCCCGTCGCGCGGAGAAGCTTGTCGCTTGCCTCGAAGGGCGGGGGAAGGCTCCCTCCCCTGCGTGCAGGGGAGGGCTGGGGAGGGGTGCTTCTGGCTTGAAAGCCAAAGCGTGACCCCCTCCCAACCTCCCCCTGCACGCAGGGGGAGGCGCTCACCCGGCAGCAGGAAGCCATCCCGGAAAGTGACAGGCCAAAGGCCTGTGCCAGTAGGCGTGCAGTTGGCGTGGCGGCCCCGTCAGCCCGCCTCGCGCGCACGGATCAACGCCCTGACCCGCGCCACGTCCTCCGGCGTGGCCGGGGTGTACACCACCATGCCGAGGTCGGGCCGGCCGTCGACCGCGAAGGCCGAGTATTCCAGCGCAATCGGGCCGGCGTGCGGGTGGATCAGGTGCTTGCTGCCCTCGCCGAACTGGCGCACGTCGTGGTCGCGCCACATCGCCGCGAACTCGGGGCTTTGCCGGCTCAGTTCGTCGACCAGCGATTGCACGCTCGCCGAGGCGCCGGCGCGCACGGCGTCGGCGCGGAACACCGCCACCACGAAGCGCGCCACGCCTTCCCAGTCGGGTTGCGCCGCGCGCACGCGCGGATCGCAGAACATCATCCGCAGCACGTTGCGCCGTTCCGGCGGCAGCGTGGCGTAGTCGGTCAGCACCGCGGCGGCGGCACGGTTCCAGGCCACGATGTCCCAGGTGGCCGTCTTCACCATGGCGGGACTCCACTCCAGCGCGTCGAGCACGCGCTGCAGCCGCGGCGAGACGCCCTCGGCTTCGCGCTGGCGCACCTCGGGCGGGTGGCCCAGGGCGAGCAGGAACAGGTGTTCGCGTTCCACTTCGGTCAGCAGCAGCGCGCGGGCGATGCGGTCGAGCGCGTCGGCCGAGGGGGCGCCGCCGCGGCCCTGCTCCAGCCAGGTGTACCAGGTCGCGCTGACATGGGCGCGCTGGGCCACTTCCTCGCGGCGCAGGCCGGGCGTGCGGCGGCGCGCCAGCGGCAGGCCGAAGGCGGCCGGGTCGAGCCGGGCGCGGCGGTCGCGCAGATAGGCGCCAAGGCGATGGGCGTTGGCCGGCAGATCCATCCTGTTGGTTCCATTACCCGTATGACGTCACTACTTTACCCGGATGGCGCCGGCGCCGAGAGTGGCCTCCATCCATCATGGAACGGGAGTTGACCCATGCGTGTCTTCGTTACCGGCGCGACCGGTTTCATCGGCTCGGCCATCGTCGCGGAACTCATCGGGGCAGGGCATCGGGTGCTCGGCATGACGCGTTCGGACGCGGGCGCCCGGGCACTGGAGGCCGCCGGCGCGGAAGCGTATCGCGGCGACCTGGAGGACCCGGACAGCCTGCGCCGCGGCGCCGCCCTGGCGGAAGGCGTGATCCACTGCGCCTTCGACCACGACTTCTCCAACTTCGTCGCCAACTGCGAGAAGGACCGCCGCGCCATCGAGGCGCTCGGTGCCGGGCTGGCGGGCACCGACCATCCGCTGGTCGTCACCTCGGGCGTCGGCATGGGGCAGGCGGCACCGGACCGGCTCGCCACCGAGGACGTGTTCAACGCCGACGCACCCAACCCGCGCCGGGCATCGGAACTGGCGGCCGCGGCGGTGGCCGCCGCGGGCGCCAACGTGTCGGTGATGCGCCTGCCGCAGGTGCACGACACCCGCCGGCACGGCCTGGTCAGCATCCTCATCGAGGTGGCGAGAGAGAAGGGCGTCTCCGCCTACGTGGGCGAGGGTGGCAACCGCTATTCGGCGGCACATGTGTCCGACGTCGCGCGGCTCTACCGGCTGGCGCTGGAGCGGCGCGCGCCCGGCGCGCGCTACCACGCGGTGGCCGAGGAAGGCGTGGCGTTGCGCGACATCGCCGAGGCGATCGGCCGCGGCCTGCAGGTGCCGGTGGTTTCCCTGCCGGCCGACGCGGCGGCGGACCATTTCGGCTGGATGGCGATGTTCACCGGGCATGACCTCTCGGCCTCCAGCGCCTGGACGCGGCAGGAACTGGGCTGGCAGCCGACGGGCCCCGGGTTGCTGGCGGACCTGGCCGGCCACTTCAACGGTTGAACGACGACGTGGTGCGGCACGGTCGTCGCGCCGACATCGCGCTCTCGCCCGTCATTCCGGCCTGCGCCCACTGCTGTCCGGGATAATCCGGGGACGCCGCTGGAGAGTGAATGCCCACGCCGTTTACACAGGAGGCAGCCAGGAGGCGACTTCATTCCTGATGGCGACCACCGATCCGAAGCGTCATTCCGGCGCAGGCCGGACAAGCGCGCAGCGCGCAGAACGCCCGTAGGGCGGCCCCGAAGGGGCGAGCGCAGCGAGTCATCCAGTAGCCGCGCGGTTTGATCAAGCGTGTTCGCTACTGGATGACCAGACCTTCGTCTGTTGATAAAGCGCCTCCGGCCTACGCCGGGATGACGAGCAAAAACGTGAGGCGGCATGCGCCGCGCACAATGGTCCGGTTTCGAGATTATTCCGGACAGCAATGGGCTGCGCCGAGATGACGACTTGGACAGGTGGTCGCCACCTGGAATGAAGCTGCCTGCGCCGCGCGGCATTCCACACGCCCGCGTCCGGAGCGCCTCGCCGAACTCGGCTAGAATGCCCGCCTCACCCGAGGTGCCGCTATGAACTGGTTGCAGAAGATCATGACCCCACGTGCGCGCACGCAGGCCACCGCCGCCGGCAAGGGCAAGGTGCCGGAGGGCGTGTGGGAGAAGTGCGCCGGCTGCGGCACGGTGCTGTACAAGCCGGAACTGGAACGCAACCTGATGGTCTGCCCCAAGTGCGGCCACCACCACGCCATTCGCGCCCGCGCCCGGCTGCTGTCGCTGTTCGACGAGGGCTCGACGCAGGAACTGTGGGCCAGCATGGAGGCCACCGATCCGCTGAAGTTCCGCGACTCCAAGAAGTACCGCGACCGCATCGTCGCCGCGCAGAAGTCCAGCGGCGAGAAGGACGCGCTGGTGGCGATGAACGGCCGGCTCAAGGGCCGCCCGCTGGTGGCGGTGGCGTTCGACTTCGCCTACATGGGCGGCTCGATGGGCTCGGTCGTGGGCGAGAAGTTCACCCGCGCCGCCGAGAAGGCGCTGGCGGACCGCAGCGCGCTGGTGTGCTTCTCCGCCACCGGCGGCGCGCGCATGCAGGAGGCGCTGTTCTCGCTGCTGCAGATGGCCAAGACCTCGGCCGCGCTGGCGCGCCTGCGCGACGCGGGCGTGCCCTACGTCAGCGTGCTGACCAACCCCACCACCGGCGGCGTGTCCGCCAGCCTGGCGCTGCTCGGCGACATCAACGTCGGCGAGCCGAAGGCGCTGATCGGCTTCGCCGGCCCGCGCGTGATCGAGCAGACCGTGCGCGAGACGCTGCCGGAAGGCTTCCAGCGTTCCGAGTTCCTGCTCGAGCACGGCGCCATCGACATGATCGTCGACCGCCGCGAGATGCGCGACACGCTGGCCGACCTGTTCGGCCTGCTGGCGAAGGCGCCGCGCGCCGCCTGAGCCTGCCGCCATTCCGCACCACGTCGCGATGCCGCCTCCGGGCGGCATCGCCGTTTCCGCCGGGTGGTTTTCCACAGCGCGTGTGGATGATCGTGGAACAAGCCTGTGGACAAGCCGCCCCGGGGCCTTGGGCGACAGGCACTTGGCACGCGCTGACGAAAATTTGCGCAGGATCTCGCGCTTTTTCCACAGCCGGTGTGGAAGCGGCTGGGCAAAGCCTGTGGATAGGTGGCCTATCTGCCTGAGCGCAAAGCACCTCGTGACGCGCTGCGCAGTTTTTGCCCAGCCGCCCGGTGCTAGACCATCGGCGGCATGATTCCCGCGACCAGCCACAGCGACAGCCCGCCCAGCCCGCTGCCGATGGCCAGCGCCGCCAGCACGTCGCTGGGATAGTGCAACCCCAGCACCACGCGCGACGCCGCCACCAGCGCGGTGAACGGCAGCAGCAGCGGCGCCAGCATCGGGTACCAGGCCAGCGCCACGATGGTGAAGCCGGTCGCCTGCAGGGTGTGGCCGGAGGGGAAGCTGAACTCGTCCAGCGGCGGCAGGTGCGCGATCACGCCCGGGCAGGCGCGGAACGGGCGCGGCCGTTTCGTGCGGCGCTTCAGCACGCGGTAGAGCTGCAGCGCGACCAGCCCGGTCGCGGCCATGTGCGCGGCCGCCCACAACCCGCGCACGCCGCCCAGCACGGCCAGCGCCGCCATCAGCGCGTACCAGAACACGCCATCGCCGAGCCGGCTCATCAGCGCGAAGAAGGCGCCCACCGTGTGGCGCGCGCCCCAGCGGTTGGCGAGCAGGCACAGGCGCGCGTCGAGTGCACGGCGCGGCGTCTCAGGCACGGGCGGCGAGGACGTGGTGTGCATGGTCAGGTTCTCCGGCCAGTTCGTGCAGCAGGGTCTCGAATTCGCGCACCACCGCGTCGGGCGAGAGCTGCGCCATGCTGCCGCGCGCGGCGCGGCGCATCCGGCGCAGCCGCGCCGGGTTGGCGCCCAGCCGCACGGTGGCGCGGACGAAGGCGTCCGCGTCGCCGGGGGCGATGCGCGCGCCGCCCACGCCGTCGCGCAGGTGCTCGTGCGCGGCGCCGGTGTCGAAGGCCACCAGCGCCACGCCGGCGGCCAGCGCCTCCAGCACCACGTTGCCGAAGGTCTCGCTGAGACTGGGGAAGGGGAACAGGTCGGCGCTGGCGACGTGCCGCGCCAGCGCCTCGCCCACCTGCATGCCGGTAAAGACGTAGTCCGGATGGGCGGCCTGCAGCGCGGCGCGTTCCGGGCCGTCGCCGACCCAGACGAAGCGCGCCGCGGGCGCTTCCTGCCGCAGCGCCTCGAAGGCGCGCACCGCCAGCGCCAGGTTCTTCTCCGCGGCGATGCGGCCGAGGTACAGCACCACCGGCGTGTCCTCGCCCGCGCCCCATCGTGCGCGCAGCACGGGGTCGCGCCGGTCCGGGTGGAACAGCCGCGTGTCCACCGCGCGGCGCAGCAGGCGCACGTTGTCCACGCCCAGCGTGGCCAGCTCCGCGCCGAGTGCCGCGGTAGGCACCAGGGTGGCCGCGGCGCGGCGATGGAAGCGGCGCAGGTAGGCGCGCACCAGCGGCGTGGCCCAGCCCAGGCCGTAGTGGCCCGCGTAGTGGTCGAAGCGGGTGTGGAATCCGGTCGCCGCCGGGATGCCCAGCCGGCGAGCGACCCGCAGCGCGCTGCCGCCCAGCGGCCCTTCGGTGGCGATGTAGACGACGTCGGGACGCTGCCGTTCCCAGCGGTGTCGCAGTGCGCGCGTAGCGGGCAACCCCAGGCGCACGCCGGGATAGTGCGGCAGCGCGAAGCCGCGGGTGAGCATTTCGTCCATGCCGTCCGCACCCGCGCCGGGCTGCGGCTGGCGTGGGCGCACCAGGTCGATGCCGTGCCCGCGCGCGGCCAGGCCGACCGCCAGGCCATGCACGGTGAGCGCCACGCCGTTGATCTCCGGCGGCCATGTTTCGCTGATGATGCCGATGCGCATGCGCGCTTCCCCGGGTGGCCCGGACGCAGCATCGGCGCGGGCGGTTGCGCATGGATGGCGGGCGGGTGACGGGGCGATGACGCTCTCTCGTCGCAATATCCTGCGACGGGCTACACTGGCGCTTCTTCCGTCCCGAGGACCTGCCGATGAAACGCATGCTGCTTGCATCCGCCCTGGCGATGGTGTCCGCCGCCGGCCCCGCGTGCGCGGATGGACTGCCGACGACGAAGGCGCCGGCCGGGGCGCAGGTCTACATCGTCTCGCCCCGCGACGGCGCCACCGTGCCGCAGAGCTTCGCCGTGCGCTTCGGCCTGAAAGGCATGGGCGTGGCGCCGGCCGGCGTGGACAAGGCGCATACCGGCCACCACCACCTGCTGGTGGACGTGCAGGAACCGCCCGCCGCCGGCCAGCCGATCCCGAAGGACGCGCACCACCTGCACTTCGGCGGCGGCCAGACCGAGACGGTGCTGAAGCTCGCGCCCGGCACGCATACGCTGCAACTGGAGCTGGGCGACGCCAACCACGTGCCGTTCGACCCGCCGCTGGTGTCGAAGAAGATCACGGTGCACGTGAAGTAGGCGCCCGACGCTCAGCGGCCGAAATACACCGACACGCCGAGGCCCGCCTCCCACAGGTCGGCGTGGCCGCCGAGGCGATGGCGGAAGCTGCCGTCGAGTTGCACGCGCGGCGTGACCAGCCAGGCCAGCCCGGCACCGGCCATGCTGCCGGCGCCCGTGCCCGCCGCGTGCTGCACGGCCGCTTCCACGTAGCCGCTCAGGCGCCCGCTGAAGGCGTAGCCGTCGTTGACCGCCAGCAGGCGGCTGTCGCGGCCGCCGCTGCGCACGTTCTCCAGGTACAGCGCGGCGGTGTTGCGCGTATTCCACTGCCAGTTGAAATCGGCGCCGAGCAGGTACTGCCGGCGCGGGTTGCGGAAAGCGCGCGCGCCGTCGGTGAATTCCACGCTGCCCAGCAGCCCCCAGCTGAAGGTGCCCGACGCGGGCAGGGCGAATTTCATCCCGAGCGAGCTGTCGCCGCGGCCGTCATGGTCGATGCCTGCCGCCGCCATGCGCTGGTACGAGGTGCCCAGCTGCAGTTCCAGCGGTCCGCCCAGGCCCAGCCGCAGCAGGGTGTCGGCGGCGTATTGCGAGGCGCCGTCGGCGCGGCTCCAGTCCGGCAGGCCCTGTTCCCAGGTGACATCGCCCGCGCGCAGCACCGCCGGCGTGAAGCCCAGGCCGGGGCGGTCGTAGCCCGGGTTGCCGTCGGCGCGCGCGCCGGAGGGCAGGGCGGACACGAGCGGAATGGCCAGCAAAAAAGCGAGCCGGCGGAAAGGGCGGAAGGCGCGGCCGAGTCGGAGGGTTCTCATGTCTGCGTTTCGCGGTGCTGCAATGCCGGCATGGCGGCGGGGCGGATCAGCGTACTATCGACGCAAGCCGACCGAATCCCCGCGGAGGTGCCCCCGTGAAACGCGCATGGCTCGCCCTGGCCCTGATGGCCCCGGTTGCCGCATGGGCCGCCGGCATTCCCGGACCGCAAACCGTGGCACCGGCGAAACCGGTCGCGCACAAGCCCCTGTTCGAGGTGAAGTTCGTCCTGCGGCCCGCCCCGAAGACGACGGGCGACGTGCCGCGGATCGATTACAGCGACCGGTCCGCCGCCATCGCGCCGTTGCAGCTGGGCAGGCAGGATGCCACGGCGTTCCATCCCTTCGCCTTCAGCCCGAACGTGGAAATCTGCCGGGCCTGGGCCTGCGAGATTGCCGACCAGCGTTAAACGGGTGGCCCGCATCGGGTAAAATCGCGGTTTCATTTGCGCCGCGATCCCGATGAGCTTCCGTACCCGCTTCGCCCCCAGTCCCACTGGTTTCCTGCATATCGGCGGGGCGCGTACCGCGCTGTACTGCTGGCTGGAAGCCCGGCGGCGCGGCGGCGAGTTCCTGCTGCGCATCGAGGACACCGACCGCGAGCGCTCCACCGACGAAGCCGTGCAGGCGATCCTCGACGCGATGGCCTGGCTGGACCTCGACGCCGACGCGGCGCCGGTGTACCAGACCCAGCGCCTGGCCCGCTACCGGGAAGTGGCCGGGCGCCTGCTCGCCGAGGGCAAGGCCTACTACGCCTACGAAAGCAAGGAGGAGATCGAGGCGATGCGCGAGGCCGCGATGGCGAAGGGCGAGAAGCCCCGCTACAGCGGTTATTACCGCGACCGCAACGAACCGTATCGCGAGGACCCGAACCGGGTGATCCGCTTCAAGAACCCGCAGCAGGGTTCGGTGGTGTTCGAGGACAAGGTGAAGGGCCGCATCGAGTTCGCCAACGGCGAACTGGACGATCTGGTCATCTTCCGCTCCGACGGCTGGCCCACCTACAACTTCGCGGTGGTGGTCGACGACATCGACATGGGCATCACCGAGGTGATCCGCGGCGACGACCACGTCAACAACACGCCGCGCCAGATCAACATCTACAAGGCGCTGGGCGCGCCGGTGCCGGAGTTCGCGCACCTGCCGATGATCCTCGACAAGGAAGGCAAGAAGCTCTCCAAGCGCACCAACTCGGTGAGCGTGATGGAGTACCGCGAGAACGGCTACCTGCCGCACGCGATCCTCAACTACCTGGTGCGGCTGGGCTGGTCGCACGGCGACCAGGAGATCTTCTCGCGCGAGGAGATGGCCCGGCTGTTCGACGTGGCCGACGTGAACAAGGCCGCCTCGCGCTTCGACACCGAGAAGCTCAACTGGCTCAACCAGCACTACCTCAAGACCGACGACCCGCAGGCGCTGGCGCCGGAGTTCGAGTGGCACCTGGAGCGCATCGGCATCGATCCCGCCCGGGGACCGGCGCCGGCCGACGTGATCGTGGCGCTGCGCGACCGCGTGCACACGCTGAAGGAAATGGCCGAGAAGGCCGGCATCTGGTACGGGCCGATCACCGAGTGGGACGACAAGGCGGTCGCCAAGCACCTGAAGAACGACAGCGCCGCCGCAGTGCTGGCCACGGCGAAGGCGCGGCTGGCCGGGGTGGAATGGAAGCCGGAGCCGATCCACCAGGCCATCGAGCAGGTGGCGGCGCAACTGGAGCTGGGCATGGGCAAGATCGCCCAGCCGCTGCGCGTGGCGATGACCGGCACGCAGGTATCGCCGTCGATCGACCACACCATCTACCTGGCCGGCCGCGCGGAGGCGCTGAAGCGCATCGACACGGCGCTGGCCATCGCGCAGGGCTGACCTCCGGCGCCGTGGACGAACTGTTCGCCAGGGCCACCCAGGGCGTCGACCTCGACGCGCCCGGGGCGTTCTGGCACGTCTACCTCAACCTGCTGGCGATGGTGCCGTGGGCGTCGCTGTTCTGGTGGAACCTGGGCTTCGTCGCCGTGGGCGCGCTGCTGGGCTGGTGGCGCGGGCGGCTGGCCGAAGGCATCGCCTGGGCCTTCGTGCTGGGGCCGGTCGGCTGGGCGGTGTTCCTGCTGCGCCGGCGCCGGCCGGGGCCGCCGCCGCTGCCGCGCTGAAGCGGTCGGCTTGCCTTTCCGTGTCGCGGGCCTCATCTTGGATGGGCGGCGCCGGCCCGGTCGCCGCCGCCTACCCGGGGGTCCCTTGAACAGCGCCGTCGACAAGCCGCACGCCCACCATCACCACCACGACACGCCGAAGACGCTGGTGGCCGCGGTGGAGCACGCCAGCGAGGCGCGCGGCCTGCGCCTCACCCCGCTGCGCAAGGAGGTGCTGGAACTGGTCGCTGCCGCCGGCAAGCCGGTGAAGGCCTACGACCTGCTCGACCTGCTGCGCGAACGGCACGGCAACGCGGCGCCGCCCACGGTGTACCGCGCGCTGGATTTCCTGCTGGAGAACGGCTTCATCCACAAGCTGGAGTCGATCAACGCCTACGTCTCCTGCCACCACCCGGCCGAGGCGCACCAGGTGCCGTTCCTGATCTGCGACGCCTGCTCGGGCGCGCAGGAGGTGTGCGACCCGCGCGTGGCCGAGCTGATCGAGGCGCAGGCCAAGGCGCTGGGTTTCCGGCCGCAGGCGCAGACGCTGGAAGTGCACGGCATCTGCAAGGACTGCCGCAAGCGTTGACCGGCCCCGCGCTCCCGGCGCGGGCTTGTGTCCGAGCGCCGAGTGTTATAATGTATCAAAACCGTCCGCCGGACGGCCCCCTTTCCCTGGTGCGTTCCATGTCGACCGACCCCGCGCAGCCGACCCCCTCGCGCTGGTGGCATTTCGCCGACCGCCTCGGCGCCACCGCGTCGTTCCTGTGCGCCGTCCACTGCGCCCTGCTGCCGTTCGTGCTGGCCCTGCTGCCGGTGCTGGGGCTGGGCTTCCTGGCCAGCCATGCGTTCGAGCGCGGCTTCGTGCTGTTCGCCTGCGTGCTGGCGCTGCTCAGCCTGGTCAACGGCTACCGTCGCCATCGTCGTCCGCTGCCGTTGATGCTGGCCTTGCCGGGGCTGGCCTTGCTGCTGCTGGGCATCGCGCTGATCGACGGCCCTTCCGTCGCGCTGCACAGCACGCTGGTGACCTGCGGTGGATTGCTGGTGGCGTCGGCGCACTTCAGCAACCTGCGGCTGGACCGCCTGCACGGTCACGTGCACGGCCCGCACTGCGCGCACTGAATCGCGTGCTCCGGGCGGTGATTGTGTAACGCCGGCCACGCTGCCTAGCATCCGCGCATGAGTACCGTGCACGAGCATTCCCACGCGCATCATGCGCACGACCACGGTGACGCGGTCGGCGGACGCGAGCGTCGCCTGCTGCTGGCGTTCGCGCTGACCCTGCTGATGCTCGCCATGGAAGCCGCGGGTGGCCTGTGGTCCGGCTCGCTGGCGCTGCTGGCCGACGCCGGCCACATGCTGGTGGATGCGTTTGCGCTGCTGCTGGCCTTCCTCGGCGCCTGGCTGGCGCGGCGGCCGGCCGATGCGCGGCGCAGCTACGGCTACGGACGGATGGAAGTGCTGGCCGGCTTCGTCAACGCGCTGACCCAGTTCGTGCTGGTGGGCTTCATCGCCTGGGAGGCGGTCGACCGGCTGCTGCACCTGGACCGCATCCACATCCTGTCCGGCGTGATGCTGGCGGTGGCGCTGGCGGGGCTGCTGGTCAACCTGCTGGTGCTGCGGCTGCTGCACGGGCACGCCCACGACGACGTCAACATGGGCGCCGCCAGCCTGCACGTGCTGGGCGACCTGTTCGGCTCGCTGGGCGCGGTGCTGGCGGCGATGGCGGTGCGCTGGCTGGACTGGAACTGGGCCGACCCGCTGCTCTCGCTGCTGGTCTCGCTGCTGATCCTGGGCGGGGCGTGGCGCCTGCTGCGGCGTTCCGCGCACATCCTGCTGGAAGGCGCGCCCGAGGGCCTGGACCCGGCCGAGGTGACCGCGGTGCTGCGCGGCGCCGACGCCTCGATCCGCGACGTGCACCACCTGCACGTGTGGCAGCTGGCCTCGGGTTCGCGCATGGCCACCCTGCACGTCGAGCTGCATGAGGGCAGCGAGGGCGCCGCGGCGCTGGGCGCGATCCGGCGCGTGCTGGACGAGCGTTTCGGCATCCGCCACGTCACGGTGCAGATCGACCCAGCGGGTTGCCCCGACGGGCACCACGATTGCGGCGACCACGCCCACCACTGATCCCCCGCCGGAACCCGGGCGAGGCTTGCGCTTTGGCCGCCCGCTGCTACGATGATCGGCCATCGACAACCATTGCGAATCAAGGAGTTCCTCATGGGCAAGGGCGACCGCAAGACCCTTCGCGGCAAGACCTACCGCAGCAGCTACGGCAACAGCCGCCCGCATGGCGCCAAGCCGGCCGTGGCCGGCGCCAAGGCGACCGTGACCAAGCCGGCGGCGAAGAAGGCCGCCACCCGCAAGAAGTCGGCCTGAACCAGGGCTTCATGAGCCCGGGCCTCACTGAAACTCGGGTTCCACGAAGACCCCCGCTCCGGCGGGGGTTTTTGTTTGCCCGTGGGAATGACCTGCGGCACGGGCGCGTTGCCGGGGTCGTGTTGCAATGTCGGTCCATCCCATCGAAGGAGGATCGACATGAAAGGACAGGTCGGGCAGCGCTTCCTGATGATCTACGCCGGCGTCCTCACCGCCGTGTTCGCGGTGACCGTGCTGGGCGGTTTCGTGGCGGCGCCGAAGAAGCTGGCGCTGGACGAGCTGCAGGTACACCGCATCGACGTGGTCGAACCCGACGGCACGCTGCGCATGGTGATCTCGGACAAGGCCCGCTTTCCGGGAGCGATCATCAAGGGCAAGGAGTACCCGCACGAGCGTCCCACGGCGGGCATGCTGTTCTACGATGACGAAGGCACCGAGACGGGCGGTCTGACGTTCGCCGGCTACAAGGACAAGGACGGCAAGGTGAGATCCGCCGTCCACCTCAGTTTCGACCGCTACATGCAAGACCAGGTGCTGGCCCTCGACGCCGCCGACAATCCCGATGGCAGCAGCCAGACCGGCCTGGAGATGATGGACCGGCCGGATTATCCGATCACCGACCTGATCGATCTGATGGCGCGCACCAAGGGCCTTCCCAGGGCGCAGCAGGAGGCTGCGATGCGCGCGTTCCGCGTCAACCACCCCGAGTCGCATCGGCGCCTGGTCATGGCCCGGCAGCCCGACGGCTCGGTGATGCTCGGGCTCAACGACGAGCAGGGGCGCCCGCGCATCGTGTTGAAGGTCGGCAGCGACGGCACGCCGTCGATCCGGATGCTGGACGCGGACGGCAAGCCGGTGGACGGGGCGAAGCCGCAAGCCGCGCGCTGATTTCCGCTCAGGCCGGCTGCCCCGCCACGTACACCTGCCGCACCAGGTCGCCGCCGATCCAGTAGCACAGCTCGGCGGGCTGCTTCGCGTTCCAGGCCACCAGGTCGGCGCGTCGGCCCACCGCCAGCGTGCCGCGGTCGGCCAGGCCCAGTGCGCGGGCGGCGTTGGCGGTGACGCCGCGCAGCGCTTCATCCGGCGTGAGGCGGAACAGCGTGCAGGCCATGTTCGCCGCCAGCCGCAGCGACAGCAGCGGCGAGGTGCCGGGGTTGCAGTCGGTGGCGATGGCGATGGGCACGCCGTGTCCGCGCAAGCTCGCGACCGGCGGCAGCTTTGTCTCGCGCAGGGCATAGAACGCGCCGGGCAGCAGCACGGCGACGGTGCCGGCCCGGGCCATCGCGGCCACGCCGTCGTTGCCGAGGTATTCCAGGTGATCGGCGGAGAGGCCGTCGAAGCTCGCCACCAGTGCCGCGCCGCCGAGGTCGGAAAGCTGCTCGGCGTGCAGTTTCACCGGCAGGCCGAGTTGCCGCGCGCGCTCGAACAGGCGCTGCGTTTCCGCGCGGCTGAAGCCGATGCCTTCGCAGAACGCATCCACCGCGTCGACCAGACCTTCGCCGGCCAGCGCGGGCAGCATCGTGTCGCAAACCAGCGCCACGTAGTCGTCGCGGCGGTCCCGGTAGTCCGGCGGCAGCGCGTGCAGGCCGAGGAAGCTGGTGCGCACGTCGATCCCCAGCTCGGTGCCGATGCGCCGCGCCACGCGCAGCATGCGGCGCTCGGCCTCCAGTTCCAGCCCGTAGCCGGACTTGATCTCCAGCGTGGTGACGCCGTCGGCGAGCAGGGCGCGGGCGCGTGGCAGCGACTGCGCGAGCAGCGCGTCCTCGTCGGCCTCGCGGGTGGCGCGCACGCTGGCGACGATGCCGCCGCCGGCGCGGGCGATCTCCTCGTAGCTGGCGCCGTTGAGGCGCAGGTCGAACTCGCGCGCGCGGTCGCCGCCGAACACCAGGTGGGTGTGGCAGTCGACCAGGCCCGGCGTGAGCAGCGCGCCGCCCAGGTCCACGTGCCGCCGCGCCTGCGCCGCCTGCGCCGCGGGCAGTTCCGCCATCGGGCCGAGCCAGGCGATGCGGCCGCCGGCGCAGGCCAGCGCCGCGTCGGGCAGCAGGCCGAACGGCGCGGCGCCTTCCATGCGGGCCAGGGTGGCGTGGGTCAGCAGCAGGTCCCAGCGGGCGTCGTTCATGGTTTCTCCACCGGTTCGTCCGGCGCCACCGGCTCGCTGTAGGCGCTGGTGGCGCCGGTATGCCCGGTGGCAGCGTCCGCCGCGTCGTCGTCGGCCTGCGCCTGCACCGCCAGCTGGCGCTCGAAGTCGCGCACCATGCGTTCGGCGAAGTCCTTGTACACCGGCGTCGGGCTGAAGATCGACGCGGCCGCGCGGCCGAGCAGGCAGGCGGCCATGATCGGGATCACCATGTCCTGGTTGTCGGTCAGCTCCATCGCGATCACCGCCGAGGTGAGCGGCGCGCCGGTGACGCCGGACAGGTAGGCGCTCATGCCCAGCAGCACCACCGCCGCGGCCGGCACGTGCGGCAGGAACCAGGCGATGTTGTGGCCCAGCCCCGCGCCCACGGCCAGCGCCGGCGAGAAGATGCCGCCCGGGATGCCGGCCCAGTAGGACACCGTGTTGGCCAGCAGCTTGGCGACGCCGAAGCCCTCGCCCGGCGCCACCGCGGCCTCCTGCACGAAGGCGCGCGCCTGGCTGTAGCCGGTGCCGTACACGTTGCCGTGCGAAAGCAGCCCGATCAGCGCCAGCGCCAGTCCGCAGCCGGCGGCGAACAGCACCGGCCAGCGCGTGCGCAGGCGGCCGACCAGCGCCAGCGGCCCGTGCCGGCCGAGCAGGATCAGCCGCGCGAACAGCCCGCCGCACAGGCCGCAGAACAGCCCGCACAGCAGCACCGCCAGCCAGGCATGGCCCAGCGGCAGGCTGGCCTGCACCTCGCCGAAGTAGGCGTAGTTGCCCATGATGCCCAGCGACACCACGCCGCCGACGAACACCGCGGTGAGCAGCAGGCCGCTGAAGCGGTGCTCGAAGGTGCCGGCCAGTTCCTCGATGGCGAAGATCACGCCGGCCAGCGGCGTGTTGAACGCCGCCGCGATGCCGGCCGCGCCGCCGGCCAGGATGAAGCGCGAGGCGGCCTTGGGGTCGCTGAAGCCGAAGCGCCGGCCCAGCGAGTAGAACAGCCCGGCGCCCACGTGCACGGTCGGCCCTTCGCGGCCGATCGAGGCGCCGACCATCAGCGCAAGCAGGGTCAGGATCATCTTCCCCGCGGCGACCGGCAGCGCCAGCATGCGCGCGCGGAAGCCCTCGTCCTCGACGTGCATGGTGGCGATCACCTGCGGGATGCCGCTGCCGCGCGTGGCGCGCAGCCGGCCCTCGGTCACCCACGACAGCAGGCCGAACACGACCGGCGTGAGGATCAGCGGGATCCACGCGCCGTGCGCGAGAATGCGCAGGAACAGCGCGTAGGCCCAGTTGCTGGCCTTGGCGAACAGGATCGCCGCCAGCGCCACCAGCACCGCGCCGCTCCACAGCGCGATGCGCCGCTTCCATTGCATCGGCGCGAAGAACTCGTGGCCCAGCAGGGCCTGCAGGCGGGGATTGGACGAACGTGGCGGCGTGGGTGCGTCGGGCATCCGGGCATTATTCCAGAGTCGGCCATCCGACCGAACCGCACCAGTGTGCCGGCACGGGAGTGAAGCGCAGGCGAGCGGTACACTGCGGCCCTCCCACGACGAGGTGCCCGGCGACATGGCCGATATCCGCAATTTCCGCGCCGGCAGCGCATGGCAGGCCGATGGCTGGGCGCAGGACGCGACGTTCGGCATCGACGCCGGCGGCCGCTTTGCCGCCGCGGGGGAGCGTGGCGAAACGATCGGCCGCTGGGTGCTGCCGGGCATGCCCAACCTGCATTCGCACGCGTTCCAGCGCGCGATGGCCGGGCTGGCCGAGCGCCGCGGGGAGCCATCCATTGCGCCCGCCCCCGGGCACGAAGACCCAAAAACGGCCATCCCTGGCCGCGCTCCCCAGGACAGCTTCTGGAGCTGGCGCGAGACCATGTACGCGTTCGCCTCCGCCATCGGCCCGGACGAACTGAAGGCCATCGCCGCGCAGCTCTACGTGGAGATGCTCAAGGCGGGCTACACCCAGGTGTGCGAGTTCCACTATCTGCACCACCGGCCGGACGGCACGCCCTACGCGCCGGCGGAAACGATGTCGCTGGCGCTGGTCGAGGCGGCGCGCGAGGCCGGCATCGCGCTCACCCTGCTGCCGGTGCTGTACATGAGCGGCGGCTTCGACGGCCGGCCGCTGTCGGCGCGGCAACGCCGCTTCGGCCACGCGGTGGATGCCTACCTGCGCCTGCTGGAAACCCTGCGCGCGCACGAGGGCGACGGCCTGCGCACGGGCGTGGCGCTGCATTCGCTGCGCGCGGTGCCCGGGGCGGCGCTGCGCGAGGTGCTGGCGGCCGCGCCGGCGCGCGATTGCCCCATCCACATCCACATCGCCGAGCAGGTCGGCGAGGTGCAGGACTGCCTCGCCACGCGCGGCGCGCGTCCGGTGGAATGGCTGCTGGACCACGCCGCGGTGGACGCGCGCTGGTGCCTGGTGCACGCTACCCACCTCACCGCCGACGAGACCGCGCGGCTGGCGCGCAGCGGCGCGGTGGCCGGCCTGTGCCCGGTCACCGAGGCCAACCTGGGCGACGGCCTGTTTCCCCTGGCCGACTATCTCGACGCGGGCGGCACGCTCGGCATCGGCTCGGACTCGCACATCTCGGTCTCGCCGGTGGAGGAACTGCGCTGGCTGGAATACGGCCAGCGCCTCGCCACGCGCCATCGCAACGTGGCCGCGCGGCACCCGGGCGACAGCGTGGGCGAGACGCTGTGGCGCGCGGCGTTGCGCGGCGGCGCGCAGGCGTCGGGCCTGCCCGTCGGCGAGCTGCGCCCGGGCGCGCGCGCCGACCTGCTGGTGCTGGACGACGAATCGCCGCTGCTGGCCGCGCGCGACGAACGCTCGGTGCTGGACAGCTTCCTGTTCGCCGGCAACACGCCGCTGGTGCGCCACGTGATGCGCGGGGGGCAGTGGGTGGTGCGCGATTTCCGGCACCGCGACGAGGCGCGCATCGCGGCGCGCTACCGGCAGGCGGTCGCGACGCTCGCGCGTTCCTGACTGCCGGTCGAATGAACGGCAGCCATCGCGCGTCGGCACGGGCGTCATCGCGTGCCGTCGCCGCCGCGTTCTGGCAGGCACCTTCCCACGAGGAGTGCCCGCCATGCGTCGCCTGCTGTCCACCTTGCTGGTTTCCGTCGCGCTGCTCGGCAGCGCGCTTTCGCTCAGCGGCTGCGTGATCGTGCCGGCCCATCGCGCGCGGGTCTGGGTGCCGGGCTACTGGGGTTCCGCCCACGTGTGGGTCGGCGGCCACTGGCGCTACCGCTGAGGCGGCGCTCCGGCACGGGCGCGGTGGCGTGCGCCGCCGCGCCGCGTTCGCGCAGGAAGTCGATGAACACGCGCAGCTTCGGTGGTACCTGGAAGCGGCTGGGGTAGTACAGGTAGAAGCCGTCGAACGGCGGCAGCCAGTCGTCCAGCACGCTCTCCAGGCGCCCGTCCGCCAGCGCCTCGCGCGCGAACGGCTCGAGCACGGTGGCCAGCCCCGCGCCCTCGATCGCGGCGCGCACCGCCAGCGGAATGCTGTTGACGGTGAGCCGGCCGTTCACGGCGATCTCGAACCATTGCCCCTTGCGCGGGCCGCTGCGGTGCGCGAATTCCCAGCGGTACAGCGCGCGGCTGCTGACCTGGCGGAAGTTGACGCAGTCGTGCGCCTCCAGTTCGCGCGGCTGCTTCGGCCGGCCGTGCCGCGCGAAGTAGCCGGGCGAGCCCACCACCACCGAGCGCATCGGCCCGCCCACCGGCACCGCCACCATGTCGCGCTGCAGGCGTTCGCCGAGGCGGATGCCGGCGTCGAAGCCATCGGCGATCAGGTCGCTGAGGCCGTTGTCGACGTGGATGTCCAGCCGCACGTCCGGCCAGCGCGCCATGAACTCGCCCAGCAGCGGGTCGAGCAGGGTGGTGGCCACCACGTCCGGCACGGTGAGGCGCAGCAGGCCGGCGGGACGGTCGCCGTGCTGGCGCAGCGCATCCATCGCCGCGTCCAGTTCCTTCAGCGCGGGGGTGATCCGCTGCAGCAGCTCGTGGCCCGCCTCGGTGAGGCCCACGCGGCGCGTGGTGCGGTGGAGCAGGCGGGTGCCGAGCTGGGTCTCCAGCTGCCGCAGGGTCTGGCTCAGCGCGGACGCGGTGACGTCCAGCGCCGCCGCGGCACGGGTGAAGCTGCCGTGCCCGGCGATCGCGCGGAACGCGCGCAGGGCGTAGTCGTCGCGCATGGCGGATTTCCCGATTGATTAGCCGTGCTTGAAAGTGCATGAAGATGCTGGCGGTTTTTCGTGGCAATGGCAAGGCGCAGACTGCCGCCTGTCCACCACCACCACCGGAGCCTGCCATGTCGCTCGATTCGTACTACACCCTCGGCCGTTCGGGCCTGCACGTCAGCCGCCTCGCGCTGGGCGCGATGACCTTCGGCGAGAGCTGGGGCTGGGGCGCCGACGAAGGCGTCGCCCGCGCGATGTTCGACCGCTACCTGGCCGCTGGCGGCAATTTCATCGACACCGCCGACCTGTATACCGAAGGCCAGAGCGAAACCCTGCTGGGCCGCTTCGTCGCCGACAGCGGCAGCCGCGACCGCGTGGTGCTGACCACCAAGTTCAGCTACAGCGCCGAGCCGGGCAACCCCAACGCCGGCGGCAACGGCCGCAAGAACATCCTGCGCGCGGTGGAGGCTTCGCTGCGCCGCCTGGGCACCGACTACATCGACCTCTACCTGCTGCACACCTGGGACCGCGTGACGCCGGCGGAGGAAGTGCTGCGCACGCTGGACGACCTGGTGCGCGCCGGCAAGATCCGCTACGCCGGCCTGTCCGACGTGCCGGCCTGGTACGCCGCGCAGATCCAGACCCTGGCCCATGCGCACCACCTGCAACCGCTGGTGAACCTGCAATTGCAGTATTCGCTGGTCGAACGCAACATCGAGCGCGAATACGTGGCGCTGGCGCAGGAGCTGGGCTACGGCATCACCGCCTGGAGCCCGCTGGGCATGGGCCTGCTCTCCGGCAAGTACAAGCCCAGCGAGGCCGGTGCGGACGGCGCGGGCGATGGCCGCATCCAGGCGCTGAAGGGGAGCGGGCTGGTGTCGCTGCTGGACAAGTTCACGCCGCGCAACTGGGCCATCGTGGAAGCAGTGGAGAAGGTGGCGCGCGAGCACGGCCTGTCGATGGCGCAGGTGGCGATCCAGTGGGCGGTGCGGCGGCCGGCCATCGGCTCGGTGATCCTGGGGGCGCGCACGCTGGAGCAGTTCGAGGACAACCTGGCCGCGCTGGACAAGCCGTTGCCGGACGCGGCCCTGCGCATGCTGGACGAAGTCTCCGCGCTGCCGCAGCAGTTCCCCTACAGTTTCTTCGAGCAGGCGCAGCAGGAGCGCATCCACGGCGGCGCCGCGGTGGGCGACAAGCCCGACGGGTACCACGCGCCGGTGCGCGTGGCCGCGGCCGCGGTCAGCGCCACGCAGGGCCTGGTGGCGACGCATGCGCGCTGAGGAGACTGCCATGGACCACACCACTCACCGGGAAGCCATCACCATGAACACGACCGCCCACACGATCGACGTCGACGGCGCCCGCCTGCATGCCGAGGAAGCCGGCGCCGGCGAGACCGTCACCATGCTGCACGGCTTCCTGGTCGACAGCGGCCAGTGGGACCACGAGTTCGCCGCGCTGTCGCGCGACCATCGCGTGCTGCGCTACGACGCGCGCGGCTTCGGCCGTTCGACCATCGAACCGGGCGCCTATGCCCACCACGACGACCTCGCCGCCGTGCTCGACGCCTGCGGCGTGCGGCGCACCGCGCTGCTGGCCTGCTCGGGCGGCGCCGCCACCGCGCTGGATTTCGCGCTGGCGCACCCCGGGCGGGTCGGCGCGATGGTGTTCGTGGGTGCCGGCTACTGGGGCCAGATCGCGGATACCACGCCGGCCGCGCGCGCCTTCCTGCAGGCGCTGGGCAGCGGCGACGCGGCGGGCATGATCGACGGCTCGCTGCGTGCCTTCACCGACGGTCCGCGCCGCCGGCCGGACGAGGTCGATGCCGCGGTGCGCCGGCGCACGCGCGAGATGACGGCGCGGACCATGCAGCGCGAGTCGAACTACTGGAAGCGCGCCGCGCTCGACCAGCGCGAGCCGCAGCCGCCGGCGCTCGAACGCCTGCACGAAGTCGCCGCGCCGACCCTGCTGATCGTCGGCAGCGAGGACCAGCCCGAGGCGATCGCGCTGTCCGAGCGCATGGCCGATGGCATTCCCGGCGCGCAACTGCTGCGGGTGCAGGGCGCGGGGCACCACGCCAACATGGAGGCGCCGGACGCGGTGCTGGCCGAGATCCGCCGCTGGCTGGCAGCCCATGCGGACGACGCCCGGGAGCGGCGCGCGACGGCCTGATGCCGGGCAAGAAAAACCCTCCCCCGCGAACGGGGGAGGGCGGGGTGATGCCTGCAGCCGAACCTACTGGCCCGGGGACTGCGAGGCGCCGGAGGCATGCTGGGCGCGGAACTGCTTCCACTCCTGCATGCGCTGCTCGCGCTCGGCCTTCAGCGAGGCCAGCTTCATCTTCTGCGCCGAGGTCAGCACGCCGTAGACCTGGGCGCGCACGCTGGCCTGCTGCTCGACGCGGGCCCTGGTGGCATCCGCCTCGGCCTGGGCGAGGCGGTCGGCGGCGGCCTGGTAGCCGGCCTGGTCCGGCGTCAGCGACTCGAACGCGCGCCGCTGTTCGCGCAGGGCCTGGCGCTGCGCCTTGGTCGAGGCGAAGCTGTTCTGCATGATCTGCTTGATGCTGGCCTTCTGCGCGTCGCTCAGGTCCAGCTTGCGCAGGGCGAACATGCCGTGGTGGCCGTGCCCGTGGTGCCAGCCGGCGTGCGGGCCGGGGGCGGCCGCGTCGGACGCGGCATAGGCGACGCCGCCGAGGGCGAGCGCCGAACCGAGGATGAGGCCGTGGAAAAGGGACTTGCGCATGACAGGCACCTCGGGTGCGTGGGGGTGTGTCCATTGGACGACAGGCCCGCGTGTATGTTCTTTGCGGGAAGGTAAAGTTGGGTAAAGCCCTTGGGCAGGCCACGGGCGATGGGCTACATACCTTCCATGCCACGCATCCTGATCGCCGACGACGACCGCGCCCTGTGCGCCCTGCTGGCCGAATACCTGCGCCGCGAGGGCTACGAGGTGGAGGCGGTGCACGACGGCGAGGCGGCGCTGGAACGCCTGCGCGACCCGGCGCGGCGGCCGGAGCTGCTGATCCTCGACGTGATGATGCCGGGCCGCGACGGGCTGGAGACGCTGCGCGAGCTGCGCACGCAGTCGCACCTGCCGGTGATCATGCTGTCGGCCCGCGGCGAGCCGGTGGACCGCGTGGTGGGGCTGGAGCTGGGCGCGGACGATTACCTCGCCAAGCCCTGCCTGCCGCGCGAACTGCTGGCGCGGGTGCGCGCGCAGCTGCGCCGCAACGCGCCGGCCACCAGCGGCACGCTGCAGGTGGGCGCGCTGCAACTGCAGCCGGGCGAGCGCCGTGCCAGCGTGGACGGCCGCGAACTGGCGCTCACCGGCGCCGAGTTCCTGCTGCTGCAGGCGCTGGCCCAGCGCGCGGGCGAGCTGGTGGACAAGGCCGCGCTGACGCGCCAGGCGCTGGGTCGCGAGCTGGAGCGCTTCGACCGCAGCATCGACGTGCACGTGAGCCGCCTGCGCCACAAGCTGGCGGACGCCTCGCCGCGGGCGCCGCGGATCGAGTCGGTGCGCGGCGCCGGCTACGTGCTGGTGGCGGGCGCGCCATGAACCCGTTCAAGAGCTCGCTGTACTGGCGCCTGCTGCTGTGGTTCTGCGCGGTGAACCTGCTGGTGCTGGTGCTCGGCGGCTTCCTCACCCGCCGCTTCGTCGAGTACACCACCGCGGTGGAGATCGACTGGAGCGCGCTGGCGCAGTCGGCCGACCAGGCCTACGAGCAGGGCGGCGCGGACGGGCTGGACGCGTGGGCCGCGCGGCAGCGCCGCGAGGGCGTCGAGGCCACCCTGTTCGAGGACGGCCAGCCGCTGCACCCGATCCGCCTGCCGCCATCGATCTGGCGCTCGCTGCCGTCGATGCTGGCGGCCGACCGCGGCCTGGTGCTGCGGCCGTGGCGCGGGATGGGCGTGTACGTGTCCGTGCAGCCGGTCACCGGGGCCGACGGTCGCCTGCGCCAGCTGGTGGCGATCAGCCGCTCGCACACCCGCCTGCGCCCGCAGACGCGCGAGAAGATCCTGCTCGGCGTGCAGCTCGTGCTGTCGCTGCTGTTCATCGGCCTGGTGGGCTGGTGGGTGGCGCGCAGCGTGGCGAAGCCGGTGCAGGCCCTGCGCGAGGCGACGCGGCGCATGGCCGCCGGCGAGCTGTCGGCGCGCGTCGGCCATGCCGGGCGCGACGAACTGGCCCAGCTCGCCGGCGACTTCGACGCCATGGCCGAACGCATCGAGGCGCTGGTGACGCACGACCGCCGCGTGCTGCAGGACCTCTCGCACGAGCTGCGTTCGCCGCTGGCGCGGCTGCAGCTGATCCTCGACCTGGCCCGGCGCAGCGAGGACCCCGCCCGGGCGGGCCGCTACTTCGAGCAGGCCGAGCAGGAGATCGTGCGGCTGGACCGCATGGCCGGTGAGATGCTGGCGCTGTCGCGGCTGGAAGGTGGGCTGCCCGGCATGGAGCGCGAACGCGTGGACCTGGCCGCGCTCGTCCGCGACTGCGCCGCGCGGGGGCAACTGGAAGCGCAGGCGCATGGCGTCCGCCTGCGGGTGGACGCTACGGCCACGGCCTGCGTGTCGGGCAGCGCGATGCTGCTGGAACGCGCGCTGGACAACCTGCTGTCCAACGCGCTGAAGTTCAGCCCCGCGGGCGGCGAGGTGGCGCTGGCGCTGCACGTCGAAGCCGGTCGCGCCGTCGTGCGCGTGCGCGACCACGGCCCCGGCGTGCCGGCCGACGAACTGGCCTCGCTGTTCCGCCCGTTCTTCCGCGGCAGCAACGCCGCGCGCGCCGAGGGGCACGGCCTCGGCCTGGCGATCGTGCGGCGCGTGGCCGACGCGCATGGCGGCGAAGTCGCGGCCGCGAACGCCGCGGACGGCGGCCTAGAGGTCCGGCTGGAACTGCCGCTCGCCGCGCCTGCCTGAAGGTTTGGAACTTCGTTTCGTTGCGGATTGATTCGATTACTTGCGTATGACTCGCATACGGGTTACATATCCGTATCGACACGTCGCAAGGGGCCGTCTCCACCATGCTCAAGCCACATCACGCCTGCCTGCTGGCCGGCCTGTTGTCCGCCATGGGCGGCGCACTGCAGGCGCAGCCGTCCGCCGCCACCGTCGCCGGGCTGCGCTGGGACGCTGACCGGTACGGCAACCACCGCTACACCGTCGCGGTGGACCGGCCGGCCGCCGCGGTGCGGGTGACGATCCCCTGGCACCGGCGCGACCGCCATCCGGAGAACGTGGCCACCCTCGTCGTCGGCCCGGACGGGCAGGCGGTGGCCAACGTGGTGCGCGAGCGCATCGACCAGGCCGAGGGCGTGCTGGCGTTCGAGGCCCGGCAGGCCGGCACCTATGCGGTCTACTACCAGCCCTACGCCAGCAGCGGTTCGCGCAACTACCCCACGGTGACCTACCGCGCCCCGGCGGACGCCGCCGATGCGGCCTGGGTGGAGAAGAACGGCCTCGCCGACCCGCGCCGCGTGGCGAAGTTGCCCCAGGCGCGCGTGCTGGGCTACCAGGCGGTGGACGACTTCGACGCCTACACCGACATGGAGCGCACCGCCACGCCGGCGGAACGGCGGCGCCTGCTGGCGGCGAATCCCGGCTCGCCGTGGCTGCTGTTCCCGGAGACGCGCGAACACCCGGTGCGCATGTTCGCTCAGATCCCCGGACGCTGGGCCGAACGCGGCGCGGGCGGCACGCTGGCCGACCATGCCTTGCGCGGCGAATACCTGAGCTTCCAGGTCGGCCTGTGGGCCGCCCGCGCCGCGGCGAACGACGTGCGCGTGGGCTTCGGCGAGCTGCGCGGCCCGGGCGGCGCGACGATTCCCGCCACGAAGTTCACCTGCTTCAACCTCGGCGGCATCGACTACGCGGGCAAGCCGTTCGCCAACCGCCTCGACGTGGCGCAAGGCCGCGTGCAGCCATTGTGGATGGGGCTGGACATTCCCGCCGATGCGAAGCCCGGCGTTTACCGCGGCACGCTCACGATCAGCGCGGACGGCGTGCCGCCGCGCGAGGTGCCGCTGGCGATCACGGTGGATGCGGGCGAAGCCGTGGCGCATGGCGACGACGATCCGTTCAAGCTCACCCGCCTGCGCTGGCTCGATTCCGCGCTGGCGCAGGACGACGCGCTGGTGAAGCCGTACACCGCGGTGACCGTGCACGGCGACCGGCTCGGCATCCTCGGCCGCGACGTTCGGCTCGCGCCCAGCGGCTTGCCGGCGCAGATCGACAGCTTCTTCGACGAGCGCATGACCGGCTACGCGAAGACGCCGCGCGCGCTGCTCGCCGCGCCGATGCGCCTCGTGGTGCAGGATGCGGGCGGCGCGCATGCGCTGGACGCAGCGGGCACGCCGGCCGTGCAGGTCGACGGCCCCGGCAGGGTGCACTGGCAGGTGGCGGGGCGGGCCGGCCCGCTGCGCGGCGAGGTGACGGCGAGCCTGGAGATGGACGGCACGCTCAGCTACGCCATCGCGCTCACCGCCACGCAGGCAGTGAAGCTCGACGACATCCGGCTGGAGATCCCGCTGAAGAATGACGTGGCGCAGTACGAGCTGGGCCTGGGCCGCACCGGCTCGCCGGCGCCCGACAGCTTCGCGTGGAAGTGGAACGTGGAGAACAACCAGGACGGCGCCTGGATCGGCGCGGTGAACGCGGGCCTGGAGTTCCACCTGCGCGACGCGCACTACCGCCGCCCGCTCAACACCAACTTCTACCACCAGCAGCCGCTGGTGATGCCGACGTCATGGGACAACGCGGGGCAGGGTGGCATCACGTTCGCTCGCGATGGCGCACGCTACCTGGTCAAGGCGTTCAGCGGCGCGCGCACCATGGCGGCGGGGCAGACGCTGCACTACAACCTCGTGCTGCGGGTGACGCCGTTCAAGACGATCAAGCCGGCACAGCATTTCGCCGAACGCTACTTCCACAAGTACGCCGACCTTGCCGCGATCAAGGCCGACGGCGCCAACGTGGTGAACATCCACCACGCCACGCCGATCAACCCGTGGATCAACTACCCCTTCCTCACGCCGAAGGCGATGAAGGCCTACGTCGACCAGGCCCATGCGCTGGGCATGGAAGTGAAGATCTACGACACCGTGCGCGAGCTGTCCGACCGCGCGCCCGAGCTGCCGGTGCTGGAAAGCCTCACCGGCTGCCGCATCGGGGCCGACGGCAAGGCCGCGCCGGGACCGTGCAGCGAGGTGGTCAGCCGCGGCAAGGGCGGCGGCTTCTCCTGGCTGCAGGAACACCTGGACGGCGACTACATCGCCGCCTGGCACGTGCCGGAGAACCGCGACGCGGCGGTGATCGACGCCGGCCAGAGCCGCTGGCACAACTATTACATCGAGGGCCTGGACTGGCTGGCGCGCAACGTCGGCATCGACGGCCTGTACCTGGACGACGTGGCCTACGGCCGCACCACCATGAAGCGCGTGCGCAAGGTGCTGGACGCGCACCGCCCGCACCCGCTGATCGACCTGCACTCGGCCAACCAGTACAACCCGCGCGACGGCTACATCAACAGCGCGCTGCTCTACATGGGCCTGTTCCCGTACATCGACCGGCTATGGTTCGGCGAGGAATTCGACTACGAAAAGACCTCGCCCGCGTACTGGCTCACCGAGCTTTCCGGCATTCCCTACGGCCTGATGGGCGAGATGCTGCAGCACGATGGCAACCCGTGGCGCGGCATGCTGTTCGGCATGACCAGCCGGCTGGGCTGGTCGAAGGGCAGCGACCCGCGCCCGCTGTGGAAGCTGTGGGACGCGTTCGGCATCGAACGGGCCGCGATGATCGGCTGGTGGGTGCACGACACGCCGGTCACCACGGACGACAAGGACGTGCTCGCCACCAGCTACGTGCGCAAGGGCGACCGGACCCTGGTCGCGCTGGCCTCGTGGGCGCCGGGCGCGACGAAGGTGAAATTGCGCGTCGACTGGAAGGCGCTGGGGCTGAAGCCGGGCCGGCTGGTCGCGCCGGCGATCCCGGGCTTCCAGCCGGCGGCGAGCTTCGCGCCGGGCGAGCCGATCCCGGTCGAGCCCGGCAAGGGCTGGCTGCTGGAGGCGGGCATGGGCGGCTGAGCGCCGTGGCGAGTGGCGTGCCGGTGCCGCTCGCCACTGGCGTCGCCCCGCTCGTCATGCCGGGCGGCGCGGTCGTCACCGTGGCGCCGACGCGCGTCGGCGAGGATGCTATACCGCTGATGCGGCCGCCGGCCGCGCCGCCGCGCACGGCGGCCCCATCTCCGCAAAGGTAGCGACGCATGCGTCCGATCACGCTGGTCCCGTTCGCCGTCTCCATGCTTTCGATCGCCGTGCCGCTGTATGCGGCGCAAGCCGCCGTGGCGCCGCAGCTGTTCGCGCCCGGCACGATCTCCAGCGCCGCCAACGAGGACTCGGCCGCGTTCGCTCCGGACGGCCGCAGCGTGTACTTCGACCGCATGGACTGGCCGCGCGGCACCATCATGGAATCGCACCGCACGGCCACCGGCTGGTCCGCGCCCAAGCCGGCGCCGTTCTCCGGCCACTGGCTGGACCACGATCCGGCGATGGCGCCGGACGGCTCGTTCCTGGTGTTCACCTCCAACCGCCCCGACACGCCGGACGGCAAGCCGCTGGACGCGGTGCGCGCCGACGGCAAGGTGGTGCGCGGCGGCGGCGGGCACCTGTGGCGGGTGGACCGCAAGGGCGACGGCTGGGGCACGCCGGTGCGCCTGCCCGACACCGTCAACGCCAGCTCGCGCACCTACGCGCCGTACGTGGTGGCCGACGGCAGCGTGTACTTCCAGCGGCCGGACCCGCGCGCCGGCGGTTTCCGCCTGTACCGCTCGCAGTACCGCGACGGCCATTACCTGCCACCGGTGGCGGTGGCGCTGGGCGACCCGGCCATGCACATGCTCGACCCCGCAGTGGCGCCGGACGAGTCGTTCATCGTGTTCGACGCCGGCCCGGCCGGCAGCAACGCGCCCGAACGCCTGTACATCGCCTTCCGCCAAGGCGCCGGCTGGGGCCAACCGGTCGACCTCGGCGACGCGCTGAACCGCTACCAGCCCTGGGGCGGCCACCTCGGCCCGGACCATCGCACGCTGTACTTCACCAGCGGCATGAAGCTCGCCGGCGCCGGCGGCGACTGGAACAACGGCAAGGACAACCTGTGGTCGGTGTCGCTGGCGCCGTGGCTGGATGCGCATCGCGGGTAGCGGCGGATCGCTTCTCCGCGTAGCCGTCTCGCTGCCCGTCGTTCCGGCGCGGGCCCGCTGCTGTCCGGAATGTTTCCGCTGCCGGATGAGCTCCTCCCCCTGCGTGCAGGGGGAGGTTGGGAGGGGGTGACGCTCTGGCTTTCAAACCAAGAGCACCCCTCCCCAACCCTCCCTGCATGCAGGGGAGGGAGCCTTCTTCGCTCTCTCATCAAGGCAGGCGGGCCGTCTTCGCCACACTCCGTTTGCCGATCCTTGGCGCAGGTTCTCGATCGCCATCAGCAACTATTCCGGACAGCAGTGGGCCCGCCGGAATGACGGCAGAAGCGTGGCCCAGTCATCCTTTGGTCGAAGCCCGTCGCAGGCGGGCTTATCCTTGGCGCCTCTGCAATCGCCGAGCCGTTCCATGGATGCCCCTCCCGTTCCGGCCGCCGCGGCGGATGATTTCATCCGCCACGGCACGCCCGCGTTCCGCCGCACCAACCTCGCGCTGTTCGCCGCGGGCCTGGCCACCTTCGGCCTGCTGTACTGCGTGCAGCCGCTGATGCCGGAGTTCAGCCGCGACTATGGCGTGAGCGAGGCGGGCGCGGCGATGTCGCTGTCGCTCACCACCGGCGTGCTGGCGTTCGCGATGCTGTTCGCGGGCGGCCTGTCCGATGCCTGGGGACGCAAGCCGGTGATGGTGGCCTCGCTGCTGTCCTCGGCGGTGCTGGTGCTGGCCAGCGCCGCGATGCCGACATGGGGCTCGCTGCTCGCGGTGCGCACCCTGCTGGGGCTCACGCTGAGCGGCCTGCCCGCGGTGGCGATGACCTACCTCGGCGAGGAGATGCACGTCGACTCGATCGGCCTCGGCATGGGGCTCTACATCAGCGGCAGCGCGGTGGGCGGCATGGGCGGGCGCCTCGTCACCGGCGTGCTCACCGACTTCTTCGACTGGCGCGTGGGTGTCACCGTGGTGGGCCTGATCGGCCTCGGGTGCGCGCTGGCGTTCTGGCGCGCGCTGCCGCCATCGCGGCACTTCGTGCGCCAGCCGCTCTCCGCGCGTGCACTGGCCGCGCGCTTCGGCGGCATGTTCCACGACCGCGGCCTGCCGTGGCTGTTCGTCGAGGGCTTCCTGCTGCTGGGCGCCTTCGTCACCGTCTACAACTACCTCGGCTACCGCCTGCTGGCGCCGCCGTACGGCCTGAGCCAGGCGGTGGTGGGGCTGATCTTCGGCATCTACCTGATCGGCACCTTCAGTTCGGCGTGGATGGGCCACCTCGCCGGCAAGCTGGGCCGGCGCAAGGTGCTGTGGACGGCGTTCGCGCTGATGCTGGCCGGGGTGCTGCTGACCCTGGCCACGTCGCTGTGGCTGATCATGTCGGGCATCGTGGCAGTCACCTTCGGCTTCTTCGGCGGCCACTCTATCGTCAGCAGCTGGGTGGGCCGACGCGCCGGCGCGGCGAAGGCGCAGGCTTCGTCGATGTACCTGTTCTGCTACTACATGGGTTCCAGCGTGGCCGGCGCCAGCGGCGGGCTGTTCTATGCGGCGCACGGCTGGCACGGCGTGGCGGTGTTCGTGGGGCTGCTGGTGCTGGCCGGCCTCGCCATCTCGCTGGGCCTGGTGCGGCTGAAGCCGCTGGTGAACGTGGCCACCCCGCCGACACCGATGAGCAAGGGCGCAATGCCCTGAGCGGACACAGGGACGAGTGACACTGGAGGCGACGGCCGCGGCGTGCTAGACCACGGCTTTGGTCCGTAGGGGAGTCGCCATGCCTGTCGTTGCCGAGTCGTTGCGCCGTTGTCTTCCGGGCCTGCTGCTGGGCCTGTGCGCGGGAGTGGCGGGCGCCTCGCCGCCGCAGGCCGCGCCGGGCCGCGGCGACCGCTACGCGGGGTTGCCGTGGGCCACGCGCTCGCCGGTGCTGGCGCAGCATGGCATGGCCGCCACCGAGCAGCCGCTGGCTTCGCTGGCGGCGGTGGAGATCCTGAAGAAGGGCGGCAGCGCGGTGGACGCGGCGATCGCCGCCAACGCGGTGCTCGGCCTCACCCAGCCGGTGCTCAACGGCATCGGCGGCGACTGCTTCGCCATCGTGTGGGACCCGAAGACGCGCAAGCTTTACGGCTACAACGGTTCCGGCCCGTCGGCGAAGGGCCGCGACCTGGCCAGGATGCGCGCCGAGGTGAAGGCCGCCTACGCGCGCGCGGGACTGCCGGCGAAGGGCACCATCCCGCTGTTCGGCTCGCTGCCGGTCACCGTGCCGGGCACGGTGGATACTTGGTTCGCGCTGCACGCGAAATTCGGCAAGCTGCCGATGGCCGTGGACCTCGCCCCGGCGATCCGCTATGCCCGCGAGGGCTTCCCGGTGACCGAGATCGTGGCGAGCTACTGGCGCGGCAACTTCGCCGCGTTCGAGCGCGAGCACGGCCTGATCGAGGAACTCGACAACGCGCGCAAGACCTACCTGGTCGACGGCCACACGCCACGCCAGGGCGAGGTGTTCCGCAACCCCGACCTCGCGCGCACGCTGGGCGAGCTCGCCGCGGGCGGCCGCGACGCGTTCTACAAGGGACGCATCGCGCACACCATCGATGCCTACTTCAAACGCATCGGCGGCGACCTGCGCTACGCCGACTTCGCCGGCTTCCACGGCGAATGGGTGACGCCGGCCTCGGTGGACTATCGCGGCTACCGGGTCTACGAGCTGCCGCCGAACGGGCAGGGCTTCGCCACGCTGGAGATGCTGAACCTGCTGAAGGGCTTCGACCTGAAGACGATGGGCGCCGGCAGCGCCGACACGCTCACCGCCGAACTGGAGGCCAAGCGGCTGGCCTATGAGGACCTGGCCAGGTACTACGCCGACCCGCGCTTCTACGACGTGCCGATGCAGGGCCTGCTGTCGGAGAAGTACGCCGACGCGCGCCGCAAGCTGATCCACCTCGACCACGCCAACCCGTCCATCGGCCCCGGCGACCCGCGCCTGTACCAGGGCGACACCACCGACTTCGAGACCGCCGACAGCGACGGCATGATGGTGTCGATGATCCAGTCCAACTACGCCGGCATGGGTTCCGGGCTGGTCGCCGACGGACTGGGCTTCATGTTCCAGGACCGCGGCGCGCTGTACTCGCTGCACGACGGCGACGCCAACGTCTATGCGCCCGGCAAGCGCCCGTTCCACACCATCATCCCCGCCTTCGTCACCCGCGACGGCCAGCCATGGCTGGCGTTCGGCGTGATGGGCGGCGACATGCAGCCGCAGGGCCAGGTGCAGGTGCTGGTGAACATGATCGACTTCGGCATGAACGTGCAGGAAGCCGGCGACGCCGCGCGCTGGCGGCACTTCGGCAACGCCGAGCCCACCGGCCAACCGTCGCGCGGCATCGGCACGGTGCAACTGGAGTCGGGCTTCGACCCGGCGCTGGGCGCCGCATTGGAAAAGCGCGGCTACAAGGTGCAGTGGGTGAAGCCCGGCCATGGCGCCTTTGGCGGCTACGAAGCGATCCGCTACGACGCGCGGCAACACGTGTACTGGGGCGCCACCGAGATGCGCAAGGACGGCGAGGTGATCGGTTACTGAGCCCTGCTTGCCTCATGCTGCCCCGGTGAACCCCTCTCCCGCTCGCGGGAGAGGGTGCCTCAGGCGGGAGAGGGTACGGGCGGAGCGGGGCGTGGCGGCGATGCCGTGCCTTCTCCCCAACCCCTCTCCCGCGAGCGGGAGAGGGTTCAGTGCATCAGCCGGCTCAGCGTGCCGTCGGCTTCAGCATGCCTTCCACCGCGCCATAGTCGCCGTCGTTGGCCGCGGGCGGGATGCCCAGCAGGTGCGCCATCAGCGGGTACACGTCCACGTTGGGGAACTCCGGCACGCGCAGGCCTGCGCGGAACGCCGGGCCGTGCGCGATGAACAGCGCCCGCATGCGCGGGTCGGCGTTGTCGTAACCGTGCTCGCCCAGGCTGACGTGGCCCTTGTGGCTGGCCAGGTAATCGGTGGTGGTGATGCGCCAGCCGGTGTCCGCCAGGCAGACCAGTTGCGGCACGCGTGGGTTGTGGCCGTAGGCGAAGCGGGCGGGGATACGCGTCTTGTCCCAGCAGCGCATGTGCTGCTGCGGCTGCTCCAGCTGGCGCTCGATCGCGGCGAAGTCGTGGCCCGGCTTCGGGTTGAAGCCGGCCACGATGCCGAAGCTCACCACCCGCACGTCGTCCAGCGGGATCAGCTTGTCCATCAGCACGCTGTTCGCCAGCGGCGTGGCGGCCATGCCGTGGTCGGCCAGCACGATGAGGTTGATGCGGTCGAACAGGCCGCGCTGCTTCAGGCCCTGCACCAGCCGGGCCATCGCGGCGTCGACGTGGCGCAGCGCGTCGTCCACCTGCGGGGAATCCGGGCCGTACTTGTGGCCGGCGTGGTCCACGGCGTCGAAGTACAGGGTGAGGAAGGCCGGCCGCTGCGCGGCAGGTAGGTCGAGCCATGCCAGCACCTGGTCAACGCGCTGGTCGGCCGTGACGCTGTCGTCGAAAGGCTTCCAGTAATCAGGATGGTGACCATGGATGTCCGCTTCCGAGCCCGGCCAGAACATGGTGGCGGTGCGCAGGCCGTGCGCATCGGCGGTCTCCCAGATCGGCGTGCCCTCGGCCCACCAGCGGCCATCGCTCACCGCCTTGCGGTTGCCCAGCGAGAACTTGCCGAGCACGGGGTCGACCATGGTGTTGTTGACGATGCCGTGGTGGTCGGGGCGCAGCCCGGTGACGAGGGTGTAGTGGTTGGGGAAGGTCAGCGAAGGGAACGAGGGCTGCATCGCATCGGCATGCACGCCGGTCTTCGCCAGCATCGCCAGCGTGGGGCTGAGGCCGCGGTCGTAGTAGTCGGCGCGGTAGGCGTCGATGGAGACCAGCAGCAGCGGCGTGCGCGCCCGCGCCGGGGCGGTGGCCACGGAAGGCGCCGCGGGCCGCTGCGCGGCCGGGTGGGTGGCGCAGCCGGCGCCGACGGCTGCCAGCAGGCACCACAACACGCGAAACGGAAATTTCATGAGGCATGTCTCAGGATGGAAAACATCCTTCCATGATCGCGCAGAGGCTCGATAATGGCCATGACAAGTTCCTTGCACCGGCATGTCCGCGGCGCCCTGTTCGTGCTGGGGACCGTAGCGCTGGCATGGGCCGGGCTGGCCGCGGCGCAGTCGCGGCCCGTGGTGCAGCACGACACCACGCAGCAGCGCATGCAGTGGCAGCAGAACACCAGCCAGCAGCAGATCAGCAACCAGCTGCGCGACAACCGCATCGCCGAGCAGCAGCGCCAGCGGATTTCCGACAGCATCAAGCGCCCTTACGCGAACAACGCCAACGCCACGCAGCAGATCGAGCAGGCCGACCAGGCGCGCCGCAACGGCTACCAGTCGCGCCAGCAGAGCCTGCTTGACAGCTACCAGAACGCGGTGACGCCGCAGCCGGTGGAGCGGCATGCGCGCAAGTCGGGCGGCAGCTCCGGGCACGGGAAGCCGTCGGGCGGTTGACGCTCCGCCGGCTCAGCGGTCCGCACGCGCGGGCCGCCATGCCAGCACCAGCAGGGCCGGCAGCCCGGCCAGGTCCAGCCAGGCGAACCAGTCGCCCCAGCGCGCGTAAAGCGTATGCGTCGTGCGCAGCGGCAGGTCGCCCACCCGTTCGGCGTCGTGCTTCTCGCTGGAAGCCTCGGCCACCACGCGGCCACGGTCGTCGCTCAGGGTGAGGCGGCCGGAGCGGGCCACGCGGGCGATGGCGAAGCCGCTCTCCACCCCGCGCATGATCGCCATGCGGCTGTGCAGCCAGCCGTCGGTGTGGAAATCCCAGGCGGGCACCAGCAGCAGCTGCGCGTCGCGCGCCGCATAGGCTTGGCCGATGTCGTGGAAGTCCATGTCCTTGCAGATCGCCAAGCCGATCCGTGGCGCACCGTCCAGCATGCGGTAGCCGCGCCCCGGCGTGTACTGGCGCTCGAAGCCGGGGATGAGGTGGTGCTTGCTGTAGGTGGCGGGCGACACGGCGCCCGGCTCGAACACCATCGCCATGTTGCGCTCGGTGTGCGGGTCGGCCCGGGCGTCGATGCCGGCATCGATGGTCAGCCCGCGCTGCTGCGCCAGCCGCGCGAAGGCCGGCACGGTGGTCGCATCCGTGGCGAACGAGGTTTCCGGGATCACTATCACCTTCGCACCTGCGTCGGCCAGGCGGTCGATCGCGGCGAGATAGCGCGCTTCCAGCGCCTGGCCCGCCGCTTCGTCCAGCGCGGGGCGGATCGGTTTCTCCAGCGACACCAGGCCGATGCGCAGCGAGGCGGTGGCGGGCGCCCGCAGGCGCAGGACGCCGTAGGCCAGGCTGGCGGCGACCAGCAGCGCCACCAGCGCCAGCGCCGGCGTCCGGCCACGCCAGGCGGGTTGCCGGGGCGTCGCCAGCATCGCCAGCGCAGTCGGCAACAGGAGCAGCAGGAAGCCGATGCCCCACAGCCCGGTGACGGCGGCGACCTGGATCGCCACCGGTGCGCCCATCTGGTAATAGGCGATGCAGCCGAACGTGCCGTGCGGCGAGAGCAGGCTGTTGGCGTATTCGGCGGCTACCCACAGCATCGCCGGCGCCAGCGTCGCCGCCAGCACCCGGCCGTGCGCCAGCAGGCGTCGGTACAGCAGGACGGCCAGCGCGAGCACCAGGGCCGGCCCGCCGATGGCGGGCACGATCGTCGACATCGGCAGGCCGATGTCGCCGTGCAGGTAGCTCCACTGGTTGAACCCGCCGATGGCGTAGGCCGCAAAGGCCGCCGGCGCCGCCCAGCGTGCGCGCGTGCGCGGCGCCATCCACAGCACCGGCAACGGCGCCAGCCAGGTCAGCCACCACAGCGGATGCAGGCCGCTGCCGAACCACCAGCACAGTGCGGACAGTGCCGTCGCCGCAAGCCCGGCGGCGAGCCGCCGTCGATCAAGCCTTGAGGCCATCGAGCAATCTCCCGATCGATGCGCGGTAGAACGCGCGGAATCGTGTGTCGTCGTAGTTGAAGCGGCCGGCGCGGTACAGCGCGACCAGGCCGTGCGTGTGCGCCCAGAGCGTCATCGCCACGTCCCACGGGTCGTCACGGCGAAGCACGCCCTCGCGCATGCCTTCGGCCAGCGTGTCGGCCACCACGTTCAGCGTGGGCGAGCGGCGCGCCCTGAAATCCTCGGGGTAGCGCCGTGCGTCGTCGCGGCGCATCGAGAAGGCATGGTCGAACAGGTGGGGATGGGCCAACGCGTAGTCGAGGTAGAGCATCTGGGTGGCGAGCAGGCGTTCGACGATGCCGCCGCGGTCCGGTTGCTGCCGCCATGCGTCCGCCACGGACTGGAAGCTGTCGTCGGAGATGCGCTTCAGCAGCGTCTCGCGGTTGGCGAAGTGGCGGTAGATCGCCATCGGCGTGATGCCCACCGCATCGGCGACACGGCGCATGGTGACGGCATCCGCGCCTTCGCGGTCGAACAGCTTGTGCGCGGCGTGCAGGATCTTCTCGGCGGTGGTCGGGCGTGGCATGTATACAGTGTATACATCGTGCGCGGCACGACGCCATAGGCCATCGGTCGGGGGCGTCATCCCGGCGCAGGCCCACTGCTGTCCGGGATAATTCGGAGACGCCGCTGGAGAGTGAATGTCCAGGCTGTTTAACGAGATGCAGCAAGGGGCGATTTCATTTCTGGTAGCGACCACCTCCCCGGCTGGTCATCCCGGCGCAGGCCGGACAAGCGCGCAGCGCGCAGAATGCCCGCAGGGCGGCCCCGAAGGGGCGAGCGCAGCGAGTCATCCAGTAGCGACCACGCTCGCTCAGGCCGCACGGTTACTGGATGACCAGACCTTCGTCTGTTGATAAGGCGCCTCCGGCCTGCGCCGGGATGACGGGCCAGAGCGAGGTGCCGGTACATATCACAGGCGGCCACGGGTGTTTGAAATTATTCCGGATAGTAGCGAGCGCAGGCCGGGATCCAGCAGCGGAAGCAACGGATTTTCGCGACAACCTTGCACCAACGTCACTGGATCCCGGCCTGCGCCGGGATGACGGGCCAAAGATCCACGGCACGCGGTCTGCGCTGGGATGACGAGCCATGGCTCCACGGCACGCGGCCAGCGCCGGGTTGACGGACCATGGCTCCATGACAGGCAGCCCGTGCCAGAACGACGAGGCGCAGCTCCGTGGCAAGGCTGCGCGGAGATAACGAGCCGAAGCGATGTCGGCGGGAGCTTTCGTCCGGATGACGGGCGCGGATGCGCGGGGGCGGGCGCCTCATGCGGTGCCCGGGGATCGCCGACGGCCCCTCAGGGCATGGCGAACAGGTCGCCGCGCGCGATGCGGTCTTCCATTGCGAGCAGGAAGCGCTTGGTCGGCAGGCCGCCGCCGAAACCGGTGAGGCTGCCGTCGCTGCCGATCACGCGGTGGCAGGGCAGCACGATGGGTAGCGGGTTGCGGCCGTTCGCGGCGCCCACCGCGCGCACCGCCTGCGGCTGGCCGATGCGGCGGGCCATCTCGGCGTAGCTGATCGTGCTGCCGTAGGGAATCCTGGCCAGCGCCCGCCACACGGCGAGCTGGAACGGCGTGCCGAGCGGATGCAACGGCAGGTCGAACACCTGTCGCGTGCCGGCGAAGTATTCCCCGAGCTGGATGCGGGCGAAGGCGAGTTTCGCCGCGTCGCGGATCCAGTGCGACGCCGGCTTCCTCTGATGCCGGCCGGTCTCGAACCACACCTCGCGCAGGCCCTGTCCGTCGGCCACCAGGCGCAGGCGGCCGATCGGCGTGGGCAGCTCGTCGTACCAGACGGCTTCGTGGGCGTGGGTCATGCGGCGGCTCCCCGGGTTCGCTTCGGTGGGGCGCGCGCCATGGGCGCCGCGTCGGCCATGCCGCGCCACAGGTGGATCACCGCGTAGGCGCGCCACGGCCGCCAGGCCTCGGCCATCGCGGCGAGCGCCCTGGTGGGCAGCGTTCCGCCGTCGGCGGCGGCCGCGCGGCGCAGGATCAGGTCGGCGGCGGGGAACGCGTCGGGATGGCTCAGCGCGCGCATCGCCATGTAGTGCGCGGTCCATTCGCCGATGCCGGGCAGCGCGACCCAGCGCGCCACGAAGTCGTCCAGCGACTGCTCGGCGCGGAAATCCACGCGGCCGTCCAGCAGCGCGCGCGCCATGCCGCGGATCGTTTCCGCGCGCGCGCCGGTCACGCCGAGCTCGCGCAGGTCCGCATCCGCCAGCGTTTCCGGCGTGGGGAACAGCCGGTCCAGCCCCGGCAGCGGGGCTGTCGCGAGCGCCACGCCGTGGCGCTGCACGAGGCGCGTGGCCAGCGTGCGCGCCGCGGCCACGCTCACCTGCTGGCCGAGGATCGCGCGCACCGCGATCTCGAAACCGTCCCAGCTGCCCGGCAGGCGCAGGCCCGGGCGCTTGCGCAGCAGCGGGCGCAGCGTGGCCTCGCCGCGCAGCGCGTCTGCGATCGCGCGCGGATCCGCGTCCAGGTCGAACAGGCGGCGCACGCGCGCCACCACGCCCAGCATCTGCGCCGGTTGCGGGCAATGCAGCTCCAGCTTCAGCGCATGCTCGCCGCGCGGCCAGGCGGAAACGCGCAGCCAGCCCGGCGCGTCGGCGGGGCCGAACATGCGTGCGTAAGAGGTTTCGTCCACCTGCTCGATGCCGGGCAAGGCGCGGCCGCGCAGGAAGCCGAGCAGCGACGCGAAATCGAACGGCGGGCGGTACGCCAGCCGCAGCACCAGCGCACCGTCCGTCGTCGCCGCGCGTGGCTGGCGGCGCAGTTCGCGCGGCGCGATGCGGTTCGCCTGCGCGAACGCGGCGTTGAAGCGGCGCAGGCTGCGGAAGCCGGACGCGAGCGCGACTTCCGTCACCGGCAGGTTCGTCTCCGTCAGCAGCTGCTTCGCGAACAGCAGGCGGCGCGTGGTGTGCACGCTGAGCGGCGATGCGCCGAGCCGTTCCGTGAACAACCGGCGCAACTGCCGCGCACCCAGGCCGACGCGCGTGGCGAGCTGTTCCAGCGAGCCGTCCTCCAGCGCGCCGTGCTCGATCAGCTTCAGCGCGCGCGCCACCACGTGGTCGCCGCGCTGCCACACGTCGTTGCCCGGCGACAGTTCCGGCCGGCAGCGCAGGCAGGGCCGGAAACCCGCCGCCTCCGCCGCCGCCGCGCTCGCGTAATAGCGCACGTTTTCGCGCTTCGGCGACGGTGCGGGACACACCGGTCGGCAATAGATGCCGGTGCTGCTGACGGCGGTGAAGAACAGCCCGTCGAAGCGGGCGTCGCGGCTGAGCCGCGCCTGTTCGCAGCTGCGCGGATCGGGCAGGTGGCTGGCATGGGGATCGTTCATGCATGCAGGCTAGCACCGGAACGGCGGCGCGACTCGCCGTTTTCGGACATCAATGGCACCGGCCTTTCGCGCCGCGGCGATGGTCCGCCGCATTGACAAGCGGCGGCGGGCTGCCGAACGATCCGGGCGGCGACCCGTTCGTTTCCCGAGGAGGCACGCATGACACACGCAGTTCGCAATACCCATGCGCGGTTCGCCGTCGTGCTGGCGGCGCTGCTGTCGGGGTGCCTGCTGTTCCCGGCCTGCGCCGCTCCCGCGAAACCCGTGGCGCAGAAGTGGGTCGCCACCTGGGGGCAGGCGATGACGTCGCGGTTCAAGCAGGTCACCGGCAGCGACGGCAAGCCGGTGCCGGACGCCTACGGACAGCCGCTCGTGCGCGCGCCCACCGTCGATCACCTGACCCTGCGCCAGAGCGTGAACGCGAGCGCCGGCGGCGGGCGCGTGCGCATCCGGCTGTCGAACTATTACGGCCGTGTGCCGCTCACCGTGAGCGCCGCGCGCATCGCGCTCGGCGCCGGCGATGCCGGCGACCTGTCCGCGATCGATCCCCGCAGCGACCGGCCGCTGAGCTTCGACGGCGGAAAGCCCGCGGTCACGATCGCGCCCGGCAGCGAGGCGGTCAGCGATCCGGTCGCGCTGCGCGTGCCGGCGCTGTCGAACGTGGTCGTCAGCCTGTATTTCGACGAGCCGGCCCAGCTCGCCGATGTCCATCCGATGGAGCAGGCGCACACCACGTACGCGGTCGACGGCGACGCCACGCGGCAACCGTCGCTGGCGCAACGCCCCGTCGCGAAAACATTGCCCCGCACGGATGGCGACCACGTCTATCTGCTTGCTGGCGTCGAGGTCGAGGCGCCGGCGGACACGCGCGGCATCGTCGCGTTCGGCGACTCGATCACCGACGGCGCGCTCGCCAGCGCACCCGGCACGACCTGGCCCGCGGTGCTGGCCGGCCTCGCCCAGCGTCACGGCGACGCGGCGGCGGTCGTGAACGCCGGCATCAGCGCCGACGAGCTGAGCACCGACCAGATCGGCGCGCCCGGCGCCGGCGCTTCGGGCCTGAAGCGCTTCCTGCGCGACGTGGTCGACCGCCCCGGCGTCACCGACGTGGTCGTGCTGTTCGGCGCGAACGACATCAACCGTGGCATCGATGCCGCCGGCTATCCGAACGGCGCATCGGCCGGCGACCTGATCGCATCCATGCGCATGCTGGCCGACGTCGCCCACCGGCACCACCTGCGCATCTACGCCGGCACGGTCACGCCGTTCGCCGGGGTGGAGGACTGGTACAGCCCGCAGCGGGAAGCGGTACGGTTGCAGTTCAACGAATGGATACGTCACTCAGGCACGTTCGATGGCGTGGTCGATTTCGCCAGCGCCGTGGCGGGCGCGTACACGCCGCCGCCGCGGGTCGCGAAGCAGTCGCCGCTGCCGGTCGGCATGGCGACCGTCTGCGCGGGCGACGCGGGCCTGCATCCGAACGACCGCGGCTACGCCGTGATGGGCACGCTGGCCTACGACGTGCTGTTCCACGCGAAGCTGCAGCCGCCGCAGGGCTGCCACTGAGATTCCGCTACCGCGGCCGCGTCACGACTTGCGCGTTCCGCCGAGCATGCTCGCCAGCACCCCGTCGCGCCGGATCAGCCCGTGGTACAGCGCCGCGCCCAGGTGCGCGAGGAAGGTGAGGAACAGCAGCATCGCCAGCCAGCCGTGCAGGTGGCGCAGGATCGCGAACGCGGTCGCGCTGGCCGGGACGATCGGCGGCAGACGCAGCGATTCGCTCAGCATCACTGGGTAGCCTCCGGCCGACAGCATCGCCCAGCCGACCAGCGGCATCGCGATCATCAGCGCGTACAGCAGCCAGTGCGACGCGTGCGCGGCAAGCTTCTGCGGCGCCGGCAGGTCCGCCGGCAGCGGCGGCGGCGGATGCCGCAGGCGCACGGCGAGGCGCACCACGGCCAGCAGCAGGATCGCGATGCCGAGCGGCTTGTGGATGCGCAGCAGCCACGCGTGGCGTTCGGATACCGACGCCACCATGCCGACGCCGATGAACAGCATCGCCAGGATCAGCGCGGCCATCAGCCAGTGCAGGATGCGGGCGGGCAGGGCGAACATGCCGGGGGTGGTCTTCATCGGCGTGCCTCCGGTTGCGTGTTCGCGGATGGGCGGGCAGCACCCGGCAGGTGCGCTTCCTCGCTAGTGCGGCGCAGGTAGGAATCGGCATAGGCGGCCGAGCGCGCGGGCAGCAGCGGATCGTCGGAGATGGCGATGCCGTCCGGCAGCACCGTCGGGTCGTAGTTGATGTCGCGGCAGGGGCCGCTGTCCTGCGCTTCGGTGGCCTGCAGCACCAGAGTGCCGGCGTCGATCGTCGTGCGGTCGGCGGGCCAGGCCCTGGTGGCGTCGTCGGTGGGGTCGCCGGGGTTGGCCAGGGTCACCCGCAATGTCCAGCGTAGCGGCCCCTGTGCCAGGCGCCGGCGCAGGTCGGCGTCCAGGTAATCCGGGTTGTCCGGGGGCGTCGCGCCGTCGGCGGCCGCCTGCGCGACCATCTGCCAGCGCACCGCGTGCCGGGTGCCGTCGGAATCGACGAATTCGAATGCGTTCAAACCCCAGTAGCTGTCGGTGGCGAAGCTGGCCGAGGGTTTCGCGGTCCTGGCCCAGGCGCGGAACGCCGCCGTTTCCGGGTGCGCCGCGAAGAACGCCGCCAGCTTCGCCGGGTCGGGCTTGCCGGTGGCCGGGTCGGGCTGACCCGCCTGCAGCTGCGCGTAGAACGCCTGTGGTGTGGCGACCGGGAACACCGGCATGCTGTTCATGCCGGTGCGCCATTGCTGCCCGTCCGCCTGGGTGAAGCGCAGCGCCATGCTGCGGATCGGCACGCTGCTGTCCGGTGCATACGGGTTGCCGCCGGGGATCGCGAAGCGGCCGACCACCGGCGTGCGCTGCCCCGGCGTGAACACCTGCGCCACCGAATACGCCGCGGCCTGGCCGCTGCTCTGGAAATAGCCGCTGACGCACACGCCCTTGGCATGGTTGCGCCGGTAGCCGGGATGCACGCCGGCGTTGGCCTGGAACTGGTCGATCAGCCGCTTCGGCGTGAGCCGGTGCGGCGCCAGCCAGCCGCCGGCGTAGCCGAAGGCGAGCGCGAAGGCGGCAGGCACGGCGACGACGGGCGCCCAGCGGAGCCAGCGGCCATGGCGATATTTTCGGGATGATACGGGTTGCGTCACGTCGCCTCCTCACGATGTCGATGGAGGGCTTTTCGCGCCAACACGGTGCGCGGTTACATCGCATCATGCAGCGCTTGGAACCGAATGCGATGCCGGTTTCTCCTTGCGTACGCTGGCGCGGAACACGGCCGCTGCGCGCCGGCGCGGGCATGTTGCGGCGCATGGTCGATGCCTGAGGTCGTGCCCTCGGTCGGGCCGTATACTCACGGTCTGTCCTGTCGGAGATCGCCATGAACGCCCCCACCCGCATCGACACCACCCGCACCATCCGCGCGCCGCGCGGCACCGAGCTGAGCTGCAAGAGCTGGCTCACCGAGGCGCCGTTCCGCATGATCCAGAACAACCTCGATCCCGAGGTGGCGGAGAACCCGGCGGAGCTGGTGGTGTACGGCGGCATCGGCCGCGCCGCGCGCAACTGGGAATGCTTCGACGCGATCCTGCGCAGCCTGCGCAAGCTGGGCGACGACGAGACGCTGCTGGTGCAGTCCGGCAAGCCGGTGGGCGTGTTCCCCACGCACAGGGACGCGCCGCGCGTGCTGATCGCCAACTCCAACCTGGTGCCGGCCTGGGCGAACTGGGAGCACTTCAACGAGTTGGATAAAAAGGGCCTGATGATGTACGGCCAGATGACGGCCGGCTCGTGGATCTACATCGGCTCGCAGGGCATCGTGCAGGGCACCTACGAAACCTTCGTGGAGATGGGCCGGCAGAGCTACGGCGGTTCGCTGAAAGGGCGTTGGATACTCACCGCGGGCCTCGGCGGCATGGGCGGCGCGCAGCCGCTGGCAGCCAGCCTCGCCGGCGCGTGCAGCCTCAACATCGAGTGCCAGCAGAGCCGCATCGACTTCCGCCTGAAGACCCGCTACGTGGACGAGCAGGCCACGGACCTCGACGATGCGCTGGCGCGCATCGCCAAGTACACCGCCGCCGGCGAAGCGAAATCCATCGCGCTGCTCGGCAACGCCGCCGACGTGCTGCCCGAACTCGTGCGCCGTGGCGTCAAGCCCGACGCCGTCACCGACCAGACCAGCGCGCACGACCCGGTCAACGGCTACCTGCCGCAGGGCTGGACGTTGGAGCAGTGGGCCGAGCGCCGCAAGAGCGACCCGGCCGGCACCACCAAGGCCGCCAAGCAATCGATGAAGAAGCACGTGGAAGCGATGCTGGCGTTCCACGCACAGGGCATCCCCACCTTCGACTACGGCAACAACATCCGCCAGATGGCGAAGGACGAAGGCTGCGACAACGCGTTCGCGTTCCCCGGCTTCGTGCCCGCCTACGTGCGTCCGCTGTTCTGCCGCGGCGTGGGCCCGTTCCGCTGGGTGGCGCTGTCCGGCGACCCGGAGGACATCTACAAGACCGACCAGAAGGTGAAGGAGCTGATCCCCGACGACCCGCACCTGCACCACTGGCTGGACATGGCGAAGGAGCGCATCAGCTTCCAGGGCCTGCCAGCGCGCATCTGCTGGGTGGGCCTGGGCCAGCGGCACAAGCTCGGCCTCGCCTTCAACGAAATGGTACGCAAGGGCGAGCTGAAGGCACCGGTGGTGATCGGCCGCGACCACCTCGACTCTGGCTCCGTCGCGTCACCGAACCGCGAAACCGAGGCGATGAAGGACGGCAGCGACGCCGTGTCCGACTGGCCGTTGCTCAACGCGCTGCTCAACACTGCCGGCGGCGCCACCTGGGTGAGCTTCCACCACGGCGGCGGCGTGGGCATGGGCTACAGCCAGCACGCCGGCGTGGTGATCGTGTGCGACGGCAGCGCCGAGGCGGACAAGCGCATTGCGCGGGTGTTGTGGAACGATCCGGGTACCGGCGTGATGCGGCATGCGGATGCGGGGTACGAGATTGCTGTTGAGTGCGCGAAGGAGCAGGGGTTGAAGTTGCCGATGGTTTGATGACCCGCAAGGCGCTGCCGCACGTGCTGCGGCAGCGCCGAAGACAGTGCGCAAGGTGCTCGCGATTTGACGGGCAGCCGTCCCGATTTTCCGCGGCGGCCCGGCCTCGAGCCATGCCGCCGTGCCGTTGCAAGAGTGGGATGTAAATGCTAAAGTTTTACAACAGTAAAACTTGAGGGAAACACCATGTCCTGTGCCGCAACCCTGCGCCAATCGGGTGGTTCTATCATCCTGTCCATTCCCAAGAGCATTGCCCAGACCATGGCGGTCGAAGCCGGGTCGGTCGTCGAGCTGGCGGTTGAGGGCCGCAAGTTGTCGGTGACACCGGCTCGCCGCAGTCTGGCGGATCGATTGGCACAAAGCCCCAAATCCCCGGCCGCATGGCATCGCGACCAAGCTTCGCTTGAAGATGCACCTGCCGGGCGCGAGCTGCTGTGAGCCGCGGTGTGCCCGCGCGCGGCGACATCCTCGAACTCAGCCTCGATCCGACCAAGGGGCATGAAATCCGCGGCACGCGGCCGGTGCTGGTGCTCTCCGCCGACGCCTTCAACAAGGCTTCTGGCTTGCTGCTGGTCGCACCCATCACGCAGGGCGGCAGCGCATCGCGCGAAACCGGCTTCAGCGTCACCCTGATGGGCAGCGGCACGCGCACGCAAGGCGTGGTGCTGTGCGACCAGACCCGCACCATCGACGCCCGCGCGCGCGCGTTCAAACGGGTGGAGAAGGCACCTGCGTCCTTGGTAGAGGAGGCGCTAGACGCGGTGCGGTCAATCCTAGAGTAGATTACTGGGTTGCGCGGTATTCACCGCTGCACTCCGGCCGACGAAGCAACGCGGGGGCATTATGACAACTACTGTTGCTTGTTTGCCCGGCGGGTCGCGCTAGAGTCCGTTGCTTGAGGGGAAACAATGTCGCCATTGGCGCCGGAACGACAGGCAAGGGAGCACATCGATGCACTGATGCAGGCGGCGGCTGGACCATCCAGGGCATGGTTGACTTCAACCGCAATGCGGCCGAAGGTGTGGCTGTGCGCGAGTTCCCCACCAGCGCCGGCCCGTGTGACTACCTGCTGTTCGTCGGTGGTACGCCTGCGGCGTGATCGAAGCCAAGAAGCCGGTGTCATGCTCAGCGGCGTGGCCGAGCAGGCTCACGAGAAATCGCTGCTGATACCGTGGAGAACCTGCAGACGGCGCTGGACGCGTTCCAGTTGGTGGCTGACGAACTGGCGAAGAAAGGGTAAGTCCAAAACGGGGTCAGGTTCACTTATCTGCGTATGTGAAAGTTGGCATGACCCAAAACTAAGTGGATCGGGGCCGCTTCTTTCCAAGCCTGAACCTGCCCCGCCAGAGCGGAGGCCAGGAAGCGATACTTTGATCGCACCCTGGAGGTTCCCATGCAACGCAAAACGGGGTCAGGTTCACTTATCTGCGTATGTGAAAGTTGGCATGACCCAAAACTAAGTGGATCGGGGCCGCTTCTTTCCAAGCCTTTCTAAAGCCAAGGTGGAACCACCCGTGATCAGCCATGGCTCGCGCACGTGTGTGTCGCCGCTTGGAGCTTTGCTTTGCAGAAAGTCAATTTTGATCCCTGTGCTTGGCCGGGCCTGAATAGGAGCGCGCGTGACGTGAGGTTTTATATTTCTATTGGCGGCCTGCTTTTTTTGGCTTTGTTCTCGTTGTCTGCTCGGTCGGCCGATATGGCCATACCAGCTCCACAAGGTCTAAGCGCGTGCGCACCCGATAGCCAGCTATTGGTCACGATGAAACGTGCCGCGTCAGCGTCCGGGACACTTGTCGGGTGCTTTGCCTCCGTTGAGAAGGCATCCGTGCATGGAATGGAAAAGCCCAAGGAGTCAGCGTTTGCCATTACCCTTTCTCAGGGGGCGTCGGGGCCTTTCACTGTGGCTGGCGTCGACCAACTCTATGCTGCGACAGAACGGCAATGGAAAAATGTTGCATCACTATGGAACAAAGATAAAACGGCGTATGAGCAACGCGTTCGCAAGCTGATCCAGGAAGCATCGTCCTCCGCTTCCGGGCGAGCCAGCATGTCGATCGAGCAGCCCGTACTTGTTTCCATACGGCGCATTTCTCCGGGCTCGTACATGGTTGTTTCCATAAGGCGCCGCAAGATTTCCAAGGATGGCACCGTTTTCTCTTTCGACACCGTGGATGGCGATGCAATCATTCTGAGCGATGGAAAGCTTACGCGCTTGACTATCCAGCGCCAGTTGCGGGGGCAAGGTGATGTGGATGCAGTAAAGATTGGAATTTCAGATTGGCTGCAAAAGACCAGCAAGGCGTTGCTGGCGAATTGAGAAGCAGGCAGGCGGATGGATGGGTTCCGATTGAATCATGTTGGCTGGACGCATCCCGTTTCCTTCGTTTTCTTTTATCCTTGCCGAAGGCTGCTCGAGGTCATCACATGGAGCATTGGACGCGTCTTGCGAACTCGAATGTGGCGTTTTGCGCGGCGGTCCTGGTCTTCGCGCTCGGTGTGATCGTCTGGCTCGCATGGGCCCGTTTCTTTCCGGAAAGCGGTGCCCTGAAGAAGCTGTCGCATTTCGTGATGGCGCTTGCGGGCCTGATATTTTTCGTCGGTGGCTATGCCTACGTCGTTGCCAGGGGTCTGGATGGCGTGGCGTGCGCGGTGGGACGACATTCCCGGCACGTGGTCTGCTTCACCCGTGACGAAAGCCCGGTAGCGTTCTGGGTGCTGGTCTCGGTGCTCACGGGGCTCAGTGGTGTTCTCCTGCTTGTGGCTGTGGCGTGCATGATGCTCGCCCTTTCGCCTGCGGAACGCTGTGGCACCGCGCGCGGAAACGCGTGGCGCTCGACCGATCGTGTCGGCGATGAAAGGCCGGCACCTCGGGGCGCGGTTCGGTGGCCGGTTTTCCAGGCTCTGGGCGGGGCGGCCGTGATGCTGCCGCTGGCGTGGATCGCCGTTTCGTTTCACCGGGCCGATGGGGCGCGCAAGCAGGTGGCTGAGGCCTTGTCATCCGTTGCCGGGGAAAAAGCCGCGGTCGAAACCTATCTGCGCGACAACGGTGTCCTGCCTGAAGACAACGAGGCCCTGGGCCTGCCACCACCGGTCCATCTGGCCGGCCTGCACACGAGTGAAATCGAGGTCGCCAAGGGAAGCATCATCCTGAAGTTCGATGGCGCATCCGTCGACGAGCACCTCCGCGGTCGTCACGTGATGTCGATTGCAGTGCGTGGCGACAAGGCCGTGGCATGGCATTGTGCGAGTCCGGACATCGACGACAAATACCTTCCCCGCCCTTGCCGGATTCCATCTTGGGCCGAATCGACATTCGGCCAATGACAAACGCTGCCCCGGATGTCGAAACGGTGGATGGCCTGGTCACCGTCGAACGGTCACGATGACAACCGCTCGACCGCCTGCGCCGGCGTGAGGATGGCGAGGCCGCGCAGCGGTGCGAGCACGTGCAGGTCGGCGTCGCCGGTGACCAGCGCATCGGCTTTCGCGGCGAGCGCCAGTTGCAGGAACGGCAGGTCGTGCGGGTCGCGGCACGGCGGCGTGCGGGGCGGCGACTCGGGGATGCGGAAGGCCTCCGTCCACGGCAGGTAGTCGGCGAGGAGGTCGTGCTGTTCGTCGGGTGTCAGCTTGAACCTGGGATAGGCGAGCACGCGGATCAGCTCGGCGGCCGTGGCACGGCTGACCAGCGGCACGCACAGGGCCGCCTGCCAGGCGAGGCGCAGCCGGCCGCTGACGCCGCCGGGACGGATCAGCGCCGACAGCACGACGTTGGTGTCGAGTACCCAGCGCGGCGTGCCGCGTGCGGGCGGGCTCACGGCTTGCGCCGCGGCGCGGACTTGCCTGGGTGCGGCGGTTTCGTGTCGTAACGGGCCCGCGGCTCCGCGACACGCGCGGCGCGGCGCGTCGGGCCGGCCTGGCGTGCCCAGGCGACCGCCGCGGCGAGATCCTCGTCGCCAAGCTCCAGCGCGGCGAGCTTGGCGCGCACGGCATCGGCACGCTGGATGCGCACGGGCGTCAGCACCAGTTGCCCGGCGCGCGCCTCCACCTCGAAATACTCGGCGTTGCCGGCGGCCTCGACCGCAGCCTTGGGCAGCGTCAGCTGGTTCTTGCTGGTGAGCTTGGCGAGCATGAGGCGAGGCCTGATGTAAGGATGCCTTACTCTAGGTCGCGTTGCCGTCGACTGCAAGCTTGTCGCCGGATTCGCTCGATGCCCGCTCGACGTGCGGCATCAAAGATGCTTTCGCGGGCGGATGTTCTGTTTCGCCCATGCTGCGTGACTGCCGGCCGATGAATCCATCGCGATGGCGGCGCTATCCCGTGTTGTGATCGCGCCGCCCTGCCGTTTTCAGGAAAGAAACTTCACCAGCAACTGCCGCTTGGATTCGGGCAGCTTGCGGAACACGTCGAGCAGGTGGCCTTCGTTGTCGGTCAGGCGGCGGTAGGTGGCGCCCGCTTCGCCGACGCCCGGGGCCATGGCACCTCGCCCGGTGGCGAGCCATTCGAGGCTGACGTCGAAGTCCTTGGCCAGTTCGATGATGCGGGGAAGCTCGGGCAGGGCGAGGCCGGTGAGCCATTTGCGCGCGGTTTCCCGCGATACCGCGTAGCGCTGGGCCAGCGCGCCTGTCCTGCTGCGTCCCTGCTCGAAACCGGACCGGTCCAGCGCCTTTCGCAGGCGTTCCGCGAAGTGCTCGTAGGGTGCGGCCATCCAGACTCCTGTTGTCGCGTCGTCCCGTGTGCCTGCGTGTGGTGTGCCCGGCACGTGCGGCCCATTGTTGCGCACGCGCGCTTGCGTGCTGGCCATTTATGGTTGTTGACATTGCCACGTTCAAGTTGCATTGTTGCCATGGAAAGCGGGGGACAGGAGCCCTTGCCGAGGGCGGGGCTTGTACACGGCACTTCATGGAACGAGGAGGCGAATATGTCGATGATCGAATCGGAAGACCCGGATGCGATGGGCTATTTCCTGCCGGAGGAAAGCCAGTTCCGGCTGAAGAGGGTGCGCGAGTATGTCGAGTTCCTGTCGCATCTGGCGCAGCCGCGGACGCCGGATGCGAGTCTGGAGGGGCTCCCCGAGATCAACATGGGCGAAGTGGCGATCTGCCTGGAGCTGCTGGCGGAGCAGCTGGGGATGGTGCTGGACGACATGTCGTGGCCGGCGCAGCGGCAAGAGGAGGCTGCGTCCACGGCGGACGGGGAACCCGGCAACGCGGGGCCGGTGCCTGGCGGTGCGGGTGGCCGCTATGTGTTCGGCGTCACCCTGGACCAGGTCGACCGGCTGGACCAGCTGATCGGAATGATCACGGCGCACGGCGACGTGGTGACGGCCAGCGACGACGCCGAGCTGACGAGCCAGACGCTGCCCATGCTGGGGCATGCCATCTTCAACGACGCGCGGGCCATGTTCGCGATCGTCCGCGAGGTGACGTCGCAGCGGCTCGGGCCGGCGCGCGGCCCGCACGCCAGGGTGGGCGAGGAGCGGGCCACCTACCTGCCACACGATGCCCCGCCGGCATGCCTGCCCGACACCGCATCGTCGCGTGGTCGCCGCCTGCATGCAGGCGGAACGGTGATGCCTTTCCCCGTCCCCGGTCCGGCCGTCGGCAAGGGGCTTCCGCCATGGGCCGCGGCCCGGGCGGGCCAGGTACCGCGGCCACGCGCCATTCCAGCGGGACCTTGAGCGCCGGCCGGCCGCGACGCCGGCGTCCGGTGCGTTGATGCATGGCCCCGGTTGCCTGCAGGCAGCCGGGGCCATGTCGCGTCCAGCCATTCCGTGTCGCCGGTTACACCGCGGGTCGGCGCTTCTCCATGCCCCCATGGCGCTCGGCACGCGATAACCCTCGCGCGAGATGGGGCTGCCCGGGGATGTCGATCCCGGCAAGCCCCGCTCGTCGTTTGGATGAGCAGTCGGGAGGGGCACGTCGCGGCCGAGGTGGCGCACGCGCACCGGAATCACGAACCGAACAGCGCAGCGGCTCCACGGGCGGGTACGACCATGCATATGACGCTATCCCCAGGCCTGTCTGGCAACGACGACGGTGGCGCTGTCCGGGCCGCGCGGAGAACGGCGGGAGCGAAGTCCATCGGCGGGCTTGCCGCCAGGCGGACGGCATGCGTGGCCCTGGCCCTGTCCGCCTTCGCCAGCGCCGTTGCGGGTGCGGCCGAGGCCTATCCGCGCATGGCCCCCGTCGATGCCTACCTGATGGACCGTGCCCGGGAGATCGCCCTGGCCAGGAGCGCCGCGCCCGGTTCCGTTTCCAGGGATGCGACCGTCCTGGTCCTGACCCGCACCGGCTATGAAACCGCCGTCACCGGCACCAACGGGTTCGTCTGCTGGGTCGCGCGGAGTTTCAGCGGCGCCCCCGACTGGCCCGAGCGGTGGAACCCGAAGATCCGTGCCGCTGGCTGCGACAATCCGCAGGCCGCGCGCAGCGTCACCCCGATCGCCAGGCTCCGCACCGCGATGACGCTTGCCGGCCGCACCGACGCCGAGATCGCCCGGCGCATCGGAGCCGCCCTGCGCAGCGGGGAAATCCCGCCGCTGGAGCCGGGCGCCATGTGCTACATGATGTCGAAAGCTTCCTACCTGTCGGACGATGGCGGCCACGACATGGCGCACGTCATGTTCTACGTCCCCTTCAGGGACGGTGCCGATTGGGGCGCCAACGTGCCCGGCTCGCCCGTCTTCGGCGGCAACTACTGGTTCTATGCGGCGGACCACCAGGCCGAGGCCGCCAGGCTGCCACCGCTGTCGGTGCTGCTGGTCGGCGTCGCCACCTGGTCCGACGGCACACCCGCCGCGGCGCATCCGATGTAGGCGCCTCGGCCAGGGCCAGAGTGCGGTTCCAGGTCGACTCTGGCTCCGGCCGGGCGCGGCCTTGCATCATCGACCGAGGCTAGGGCACCAGCACCCAGCTCACCTGGTGGATGTCCGGCACCGGCGGCAGCCCTGGTCCCGTCGCGGGGTGGCCGTATTCGTAGGTGACGGTGTCCTGCATGGTGAAGGAGTGCATCGGCTTGGCCTGGCAGATCACGTCCCTGGCCGGCATGGCGCCGAAGTTCAGGTAGGCGAACTCGGCGTTGGCAGTGCAGGCGTTGTCATCGAACATGGCGGCGTGGGTGGCGGCGTTGTCGACCAGCACCATGCGCGCGGCGGGGCTGTTCTCGCGCCGGTCCTTGAGCGCCCCCGAGTAGGGCGTGGACGGATCGAACTCGTTCTGCACCATCAGGGCATGCACCTTGGTGCGCGACTCCAGCTTGCGGTCGAGCGCCGGCCGCCACGGCCAGTGCTGGCACTTGTCCACCAGGGTGGAGGCGCCGATGGCCCAATACCTGCGCACGTCCTTGATCTTCTGCGCGATGCTGCGCGGGTCGGTGGAGCCGGAGTCGTTGCATTGGAGGACGTCGGCCATGGGGTTGAAGCTCGACTGGGTGCGCAGGTCGGCGTAGGTCATCGCGGCCATCTGTTCGGCGTTGGCGATGTCGGCCGGGTTCCCGTCCAGCGCGGTGGACATCGCACTCAGCGACGGCGATACGAGCAGGTCCCAGAAGACCCACATGCCGGTGCCGTCCAGCGCACCCAGCGCCTGGTCCGGCGTCACGCTGCCCATGCGGTGCTGGGACGTGGCCTCGTAGATCCGCTGGAAGGTGGTCATGACTTGCGCGGGGGTAGTGCCCATATGGAAGCGGTCGTCATGCCGGGCGATGAACGGGATGAACGCCTGCTGCAGGTTGAGCTGGTCCATCGCCATCCGCCGCAACGCCTGCCGCTGCCAGTCCAGGTGCACCCAGTCCATGTTGCTGTCGAGCGCCACGCGTTCGAACCGGTCAGGGAACATGCGGCTGGCGTAGGCCATGAGGCTGGTGCCGCTGGACACGCCCAGCAGGTCGGCGTGCGGGAAGCCCAGCACGGCGCGCACCAGGTTCAGGTCGCGCGCGTGGTTGGGCGTGTTGATGTTCCTGAGGAAGGTCGCGTGCTGCCGCAGGCAGGCGTCGATCGAGCGGTTCCACCAGTCCTGCTGCGCCTGCACGCTTTCGACCGTGGGGTTGCGGCTGTCGCCATCCATGAAGTTCTCGGCGCCGCTGCGTGGCGCGTAGTCGCAGCTGACCTGGGTGCCGAGGCCGTCGCTGACGCCGCGCAGGTCGACGCCGACCACCAGGTGGTCGACCTGGACCTGCGGCTGCAACTGCTCGAGCATCTCCGCCATGGAGGCGCTGGAGTTGTCCGGGCCGCCGGTGTTCACCAGCAGCAGGCGGGCGTGGGGCGGCGGATCGAGCGGCCGGGAGATGCCGATGGTGATGTCGCCCCGGCTTGGGTCGGACCAATCGACAGGCACCGTGACCAGGGCGCACTGGATGGTGCTGCCGTCGGTGAACAGCGAGGGTGGGCAGCCGCCCCAGTCCACGGTTTGCCGGTAGTACCTGGCGTAGGCCGGGTCGGTCGAGTGGTCGTCGACCTGGTGGTTGCCGGCGAGGCCCAGGAGCGGTCCCGCGGCGCCTTGCGCCAGGGCCCCGCCGGTTGCCATGGCCAGGATCAGGGCGAAGGCGGGCGCACTGGGCCGCCGGGGGCGCCGCCCGGTGTCGTTTGGAATGCTCAATGGTGTTCTCCCTTGCTGGGCTGCCCGAAGCGGGCGGTCGCGGCGGCGGGGGCACGTGGGCGTCCTGCCTGCCGTGGCATGATGATTCTTCAGGGTAGGCAGGACGGTAAATGACCGGTCGCGGGCTTTTTCGATGTGACCACTTCGATCCGTCCCCGGGAGACAGGATGGCGGACGGGCGGCAAGACGGTGAACCGATGTATGTCCGGATCGCCGGGTCGATCCGGCGGGATATCGACTCGGGTCGCTTCCAGGCAGGTGCGCGCCTGCCCGGAAGCCGCTCGATGGCGGTCGCCCTGGGGGTCTCCCGCACGGTCGTGCTGATGGCGTACGACCAACTGGAGAGCGAAGGCTACCTGGCGTCCCGGTCCGGCAGTGGCACCTACGTGAGCGCGCGCCCCGCAGGCGCGCCCGCGTACGGGATGCCCGTGGAGGAGCAGGTCGGGATACCGGAAGGTCCACGGTTGTCCCGCCTGGCCCGGCGGGCCGTGCTGCCCACCGGGCCAGCGGCCGACCCGCCCGCCCCCGAAGGGGAGGTGATCGATCTCGCGCAGCCCCGCGTGAAGTCCGACCCGCGCAGCCTGAAGGCCTGGGTGCATCACCTGATGGCGCTGCTGCGCCGCCGCGACGCGCCCGACTTTCCCGAGCTGCAGGGCGCCATCGAGCTGCGCAGGGCCGTGGCCGGTTACCTGGGCGTGGAACGGGCGATCGAGATCGACCCGGATGACATCCTGATCGTCAGCGGGGCCCAGCAGGCGCGCGACCTCATCGCCCGCGTCCTGCTGGACGAGGGCGACGGCGTCGGCGTGGAGGATCCCTGCCACTGGAGCGTTCGTCATACCTACGAGGCGATGGGGGCGCGGGTCGTGCCGTGCCCGGTGGGCCCGCACGGCATGGACATCGACCGAAATGCGGAGGCGCTGGACGGCGTGCGGCTGGTCAGCGTGGCCCCGTCGTTCCAGTTCCCGACCGGCACGGTCATGCCCGAGGAGCGGCGCAGGGCCCTGCTGCAATGGGCCTATGCGCAAGACGCCTGCCTGGTGGAGGACGACTTCGATTGCGAGCACCGCTTCGGCGTGTGCACGACCCCGCCGTTGTGGTCGCTGGACCGCCATGGCCGGGTGATCCACGTGAGCAGCTTCGCGCGTTCGATGTTCCCGGCGCTGCAACTGGGCTACATGCTGGTGCCGCGCCCGTTGCGCGAACGGTTCCTGGCGGTCAAGTGGCTGGCCGACCGCGGCAGCATGTCGATGCAGCAGCACGTGCTCGCCGCGTGCATCGCCAGCGGCCAGTACCTGCGCGACCTGCGGCGCATCGCGCACCGCCTGGCTTCCCGCCACCGGGCCCTGCACGACACGTTGCAGGCGCGCCTCGGCAGCGCCATGGAGGCGAGCGGCTCGGTGGCGGGCGGGTCGCTTTTCGTGCGCCTGCCCCGGCTGCCGTGCAGCGCCACCGGGGTCCTGGTGGCCGAGGCGCTGGCGCGCGGCGTGCGCATTCGTTCCGCCGAGCGCTTCCACCGGACGCCGCCCGACCACGCCACGCTGGTGCTCAGTTATGCGGGGGTGTCCGAGGCGGCCCTCAAGCGGGCCGCGACCCGGCTCGCCGAAGCCTATCTGGCGGTGGCCGATTCCGCTGGCTGGACGGATGGATCGGAATCAGGCGGCGACGTAGTCGCCCATGCGGATGTCCGGGCGGACCGGTAGCGTGAGCTCGCCGGCGATGAGCTGCAGTTCGCCGTCCTGGACCAGGCACTGCAGGCGTATGCTGCGCTCGCACAGGGCGGCCAGTGGCTGCATGTCGGCGTGGTCGATGGCGAGCACGCTGAGGTTGTCGTGGCGCGCGAGCGTGCCGGCAACCTTGCTCCACCAGACGTCGGCGGCGTGGCCGCCGTAGGCCAGCACCACGACATGCCGCGACTGGTTGCAGGCCTTGCGCAGGCGCGTTTCATCGGGCAGGCCGACGTCGATCCACAGCTCGATCTCGCCGGTATAGGCCTTGCGCCACAGCGCCGGTTCGTCGGTGTCGCTGAGCCCCTTGCCGAACTCCAGCCGTTCGTCGGCATACAGCGCGAATGCGAGCAGGCGCGCCATCAGGCGCTCCTCGGTCTCCGACGGATGCCGGGCGAGGGTCAGCGCGTGGGTGGCGTAGTAGTGCCGGTCCATGTCGCTGATCGACAGTTCGGCCTTGTGGATGGTGGCAGTGAGGGCCATGGGGACTCGAGCGCGCATGAAACGGCCATTTTATGCGGCATCGTTTCGGGAGGGGAGATCGACGCGCCCGCGAACGACTGCCCGGCAGGCACAAGGCCGTCGAAGACCACAGGCCTACGCCAGGGGCCACCGTGCGCATGCTGGCCTCGCATACGCCGGGCTCGCCCACCGTCTTCCTGATGTACGCCAGGGGCGAGGACGCCCGGCCGCCGTCCACGGACGCGCCGCTGCGCATCGCGGCGGACCGCATGGCCGTGATGTCTTGTCGCATCGAATTGGAATGTCACCCGCCCATATGTGGCTGAGTCACGGGTGGACGCCGCCAGGCCGCGGGCATGACCTCTGACAGGTACACAAACACCCCCGCGACCTGCAAAGTCGCGCGATTCCCAGCCCGGAACGACCCATGACCCGCCTAGCCGCCTCCCTCCGCGTCGCGCTGCTGTCCGCCACGCTGGCCTTCGCCTCCGCCGGCGCCTTCGCGGCGGATGCCGCGCCCGGGCAGGATTTCCTCGCCTCGCACATCGACCGGTCCGTCGACCCGGGCGTGGATTTCTTCGAGTACGCCAACGGGGCCTGGCTGAAGGCGCATCCGATCCCGGCGTCGGAGGCGTCGTGGGGCATCGGCAACGAGGTGGACGACGAGCTGTACGCGCGCCTGCGCGGCATCAGCGAGTCGGCCGCGAAGCAGCCGGCGGCGCCGGGCAGCGACCCGCAGAAGATCGGCGACTTCTGGGCCACCGCCATGGACGTGGCGAAGGCCGATCGCCTTGGGTTGCATCCGCTGGATGCCGAGCTGGCGCGCATCGACGCGATCACTTCGCCCGCGGGCGTGCTGGACACCGTGTTCGCGTTCAAGCCGATCGGCGTCGGTGCGCTGTTCCGCATCGGCATCGCGCAGGACGACAAGGACAGCGCGACGATGGCGGTGCAGATCCACCAGGGCGGCCTGGGCCTGCCCAACCGCGATTTCTACTTCAACCCGGAAGCGGGCGTGGCGAAGGTCCGCGCCGCGTATGTCGGGCACATGGCGCGCACGTTCGCGCTGCTCGGCCGCGACCCGGCCGCGGCCCGGGCGGCGGCGGCGCGGGTGATGGCCTTCGAGACGGCGCTGGCGAAGGCCTCGCGCAAGCTCGAGGACCTGCGCGACCCGCAGAAGAACTACCACAAGATGTCGCCGGCCGAATTCACTTCGAAGTACACGCCGTCCATCGACTGGAACGCACGGCTGGCGGCCTGGGGCCTCCACCCGTCCTACGTGATCGTCGGCCAGCCGGAGTTCTTCGCCGCCGAGGACCGCCTGCTGCGCGCGACGCCGCTGCCGGTGCTGCAGGACTACCTGCGCTACCACCTGGTCGACGGCTACGCGCCCTTCCTGTCCACCGCGCTGGAGCGGGAACACTTCGACTTCCACGGCCGCGCGATGTCGGGCCAGCAGGAACAGCGCCCGCGCTGGAAGCGGGTGCTGGACGAGGAGAACGACGCCATGGGCATGGTGCTCGGGCGCATCTTCGTCAGGCAGTACTTTCCGGAGGCGTCCAAGCGGCGCTACGAGGCGATGGTCGAGGCGGTGCGCAGCACCTTCCACGACCGCATCGAGCGGCTCGACTGGATGGGCCCCGCGACCAAGGCCAAGGCGCTGGCCAAGCTGGCCGCGGTCACGCCCAAGGTCGGCTATCCGGATAAGTGGAAGGACTATTCGGCGCTGGTGGTGGGGCGCGCGTCCTATGCGGCGAACGTGATGTCGGCGCGCCGCTGGCAGTTCCAGGACAACCTGTCCAAGTTCGGCAAGCCGGTCGACCGCACCGAATGGGACATGACCCCGCAGACCTACAACGCGTACTACAACCCGTCGAACAACGAGATCGTGCTGCCGGCGGCGATCTTCATGGTGCCCGGCGTGCCCGACGACCAGGTGGACGACGCGGTCGCCTACGGCTACGTCGCCGCCAGCACGATCGGCCACGAGATCACCCACGGCTTCGACGACGAGGGCCGCCAGTTCGACGCGCGGGGCAACCTGTCCGACTGGTGGACGCCGCAGGACGCCGCCCGCTTCAACGCCGCGGCGCAGATGATGGTCAGGCAGTTCGACGCGTACGAGCCGCTGCCGGGCCTGCACATCAACGGCAAGGCCAGCCTGGGCGAGAACATCGCCGACTACGGCGGCGTGCTGCTCGGGCTGGAGGCGTTCGAGAAGACGGCGCAGTTCAAGGCGGGCAAGAAGATCGGCGGGTTGACGCCGACGCAACGCTACTTCCTCGGCTACGCCATGGGCTGGATGATGCAGCAGCGCCCGCAGCAGCTGCGCCAGCGGCTGCTGTCCGACGTGCACGCCCCGGCGAAGTGGCGCGTGCTCGGCCCGATGTCGAACATCCCCGCGTTCTACCAGGCGTTCGGCGTGAAGCCCGGGCAGCCCATGTGGCGCGCGCCGCAGGACCGCGTCCGGATCTGGTGACGGGCGCGGCGCAACGCGTGGGTGTCCGCTGCGCGCGCGTTTCTTCCATCAGCCCGGTGGTCGCCCAAGGCGAGGCCGGGCTCGCCGGCGACGCGCGCTAACCCAGCGCCCGCACCCGGAAGTTGCGCCCCTTGATCCGCCCGGCGCGCAGGCGTTCGAGCGCCTTGTTCGCCAGCGGGCGGGCGATGGCGACGTAGGCGCGGGTGGCGAAGACGTCGATCTTGCCGATGTCGCCGGCGGACAGGCCGGCCTCGCCGGTGAGCGCGCCGAGGATGTCGCCGGGGCGCAGCTTGTCCTGGCGGCCGGCGTCGATCACCAGGGTCTTCATCGGCGCCAGGTACAGGGTCTTGCCGCGCGGCGGCGCGAGCTTGAGCGGGCGCCAGGGCAGCGGCTCGCCCAGCGCCTGCTCGATGTTGGCGGCCTTGGGCCGCTCGCGCGGCGTGCACAGGGTGATGGCCAGACCGGACTGGCCGGCGCGTCCGGTGCGGCCGATGCGGTGGGTGTGCGTGTCGGGGTCGTGCGCGGTGTCGTAGCTGACCACCAGCGGCAGCGCGGCGATGTCCAGGCCGCGTGCGGCGACGTCGGTGGCCACCAGCACGCCGCAGCTGCGGTTGGCGAAACGCACCAGCACCTCGTCGCGATCGCGCTGTTCCATGTCGCCGTGCAGGGCGAGCGCGGAGAAGCCGCGGCGGTCCAGCTCCTGCGCCACGGCGTCGACGTCCTTGCGCATGTTGCAGAACACCAGCGCGTGCTGGCCGCGGTCGGCGGCCAGCAACTGGGCCAGCGCGTCGGGCTTGCGGGCCGGTTCCACCTCGACGAACTGCTGCTCGATCGGCGGCGCGGCCTCGGCCGGCGTGTCCACGGTGACTTCCACCGGGGCCTGCTGCAGCCGCCGGCTGGCGGTGCGGATCGCTTCCGGGTAAGTGGCGGAGAACAACAAGGTTTGATGGTGCCTGGCGATGCGCCCGACGATGTCGTCGATGGCCTCGCCGAAACCCATGTCGAGCATGCGGTCGGCCTCGTCCAGCACCAGCACCTTGATGCCGCCGCCGTGCAGGCTGCCGCGCTTGAGGTGTTCCTGCACGCGGCCGGGCGTGCCGACCACGATGTGCGGGTCGTGGGCGAGCGACGCGAGCTGCGGGCCGAGCGGCATGCCGCCGCACAGGGTCAGCAGCTTCACGTTGGGCAGGGCGGCCGCGAGCCGGCGGATCGCCTTGCTCACCTGGTCGGCCAGTTCGCGCGTGGGGCACAGCACCAGCGCCTGCAGTCGGATGGTGTCCACGTCCAGCGCCTGCAGCAGGCCGAGGCCGAACGCGGCGGTCTTGCCGCTGCCGGTGCGGGCCTGGGCGATCACGTCGCGCTCGGCGAGGATCGGCGGCAGGCTCTGTGCCTGCACCGGCGTCATGGCGGCGTAGCCGTGCGCTTCCAGGCTGGCCAGCAGGGCGGGTTTGAGCGGGAGCGTGGCGAAATCGGTCATTCGCCATGATCGCATCAAACCGGTGCGGGCCGGGCGTGGCCGTGGCGGCCCGCATGACGGGAATGCCGGACACGCCGAAGGCGTCGCTCGCTGTGCCATGATCCGCCCCGGTCGAAATCCACTGCACCAGGGTCCCATGAATCGCCCGCTTCCATCGTCCAGGGTCGTCGGCGCGCTCGGCGTGCCCCACCTCAAACGGCTGTGGTCGACCGCGATGGCCGCGAGGACGGGGGCGCCGGTCCGGCGGCCGGGCGAGGCGAGGCTGGATCGCCTGGTGCTCGACGCGCTGGGGCTGGGCCTGCACCAGACCTGGCATCACCTGATGAGTGCCGGGCCGACGTTCGAGGCGTTCGAGGCATGGGTGGTCGCCACCGTCGGGCCGCCCGACGCCCTGCGCGTGGAGCGGCTGCAGGCGACGCTGCTCGGCGCGCCGCCGCCGCCGGCGGTGCGATCGTGGATGGCGGCGGTGGAGGCGGCCCCGCCCGTGCTGACCGGGGACGATCTGGCGTGCTGGCAGGCCAACGGCTACGTGGTGTTGCGGCAGGCCGTCGGGGAAGCGGTGCGCCGCGACGCGGAGCGGGCGGTCTATGCCCACGTCGACGCGACGTCGGACGCGCGTGAGTCGTGGTACCGGGGCGACGGGCGTCACGGCATCATGGTCGAGTTGATCCAGCATCCCGCGCTGGAAGCCGTGCGGCGCTCGCCACGCATCCACAAGGCCTACGCGCAGCTGTGGGGCAGCGCCGACCTGTGGGTGAGCGCGGACCGCTGCGGCTTTCATCCGCCGCAACGCAACGGCGCCCCCTTTCCGGGGCCGGACCTGCATTGGGACCTCGATTTCGGCGAGCCGCTCGCGTTCGAGACGCAGGGCATCGTGTACCTGGCCGACACGCCGGCCGAGCAGGGCGCGCTGACCGTGGTGCCCGGTTTCCAGCGGCGCCTGCCGGACTGGCTGGCATCGCTGCCGCCCGGCGCGGATCCGCAGCGGCAGGACCTGCACGCACTGGGCCCGAAGCCGGTGGCGGGGCGTGCGGGAGACATGGTGATCTGGCACGCCTGGCTGCCGCACGGCAGCCGCCCAAACCTGGGCGAGCGGCCGCGCGTGGTGCAGTACGTCAACATGATGCCGGGCCTGCCCGCGCCGGAGTGACCTGCGCGTCGCGTTGCGTCGGCGCCCCGCACGCCGGGCCCTTGGGCATGGCAGGCCGCGTCCCCATGCTTGCCCGATAGGACAGGCAATGACGGGAGCGGCGCATGAAATCCTTCGGCAAGCCACCGCAGGGCGAGCGGCTGGAGCGGCTGCGCGACCTGCCCATGTGGGACGGCGGGCAATTGCGCAACATCCACCCGGTGCTGCCGGGCCTGCGCGATCCGCTGGCGCCGCGGCCGACGCTGCGCGAGTTCCTGTGCGGCGACGAGGCGCGCACGCCGCCGCAACCGCTGCCGTCGCACGATCCGCGCGAGGCCTGGCTGCGCAAGCCCGCGAGCGGGCTGCGCGCCACCTGGCTGGGGCACTCCACGGTGCTGCTGGAGATCGACGGCTGGCGCGTGCTCACCGACCCGGTCTGGGGCCAGCGCGCGTCGCCGTTCACCCTGCTCGGGCCGAAGCGCTTCCAGCCGGTGCCGGTGGGGCTGCGCGACCTGCCCGCGATCGACGCCGTGGTCATCTCGCACGACCACTACGACCACCTCGACTACCCGACGATACGCGCGCTGGCCAAATCGAAGGTGCCGTTCGTCACCTCGCTCGGCGTCGGCGCCCACCTGGAAAGCTGGGGCATCGCACCTTCGCGCATCACTGAACTGGTCTGGTGGCAGAGCCATCGCGTGCCGGGCACCGGGCTGACCATCACCGCGGCGCCATCGCAGCATTTCTCCGGCCGCGGCCTGAAGGACCGCAACCAGACGCTGTGGTCGTCGATGGTCATGACCGGAGAGCGGCATCGCGTGTTCTTCAGCGGCGACACCGGACTCACCACCGAATACGAGGCCATCCGCGAGCGGCTGGGCCCGTTCGACCTGGTGATGCTCGAAGTCGGCGCGTTCCACCCGTCCTGGGGCGACATCCACCTGGGCCCGGACAATGCCTTGAAGGCCCACCGCCTGCTGGGCGGCGGCGTGCTGATGCCGGTGCACTGGGGCACGTTCGCATTGTCCACGCATGCCTGGGACGAGCCGGTGGAAGACCTGCTCGCACGGGCCGGCTCCGACACCGCGCTGCTGCTGCCGCGCCTCGGCGAACCGGCTGAGCCCGCCGAGCGCCGCGAGGTGCAGCCGTGGTGGCGGCGCGGACAACCCATGGGCGACGAGCGGCCCGCGGCCCAGGCCGAACCGGCCAGGGATGGCGCGAACGACCGGCTGGGCGACCGGTTGCCCTGGCCGCTGGATTGAACGGCGCGACCTTGCCGGTCAGCTTGGCCGCTGGCCGGTGAATACCGCCAGTTGGGCGGCGAAGGCGCGCTGGTAGGCGGGGCGCGCCTCGCCGCGTGCGACATAGGCGGCGAGGTCCGGGTAGTCGTCCAGCATGCCGGAGGGTTTCAGCCGCTGCAGCGTGTGCACCATCATCAGGTCGCCCGCGCTGAACGTGCCGTCCAGCCAGTCGGCATCGCCCAGGCGGACTGAAAGCTCGCCCAGCCGGGCGCGGATGCGGTCCTTGATGAGCGGCAGGCGTTCCGCGCTCCAGGGCTTGTCGCCTTCCTGGAACTTGGCGACCTGCAGTTCGAGGATGGGCTGCTCCACCGTGTTGAGCGCGGCGAACATCCAGGCGATCGCGCGCGCCCTGGCGTCCGGCTCCTCCGGCAGCAGGCCCGCGTGGCGCTGCGCGACGTGGAGCACGATGGCGCCCGACTCGAACAGCACCAGCCCGTCTTCCTCGTAGGTGGGGATCTGCCCGAACGGATGCAGCGCGCGGTGCGCGGGTTCCTTCATCGCGCGAAATGACACCAGGCGGACGTCGTAGGGCTGCTCCACTTCCTCCAGCGCCCAGCGCACGCGCATGTCGCGCGCGAGTCCCTGGCCACGGTCGGGCGAACTCTCGAAGGCGGTGATGATGGGGTGCATGAGCAAGGCTCCGGATCGGACAGGGGCTCCGTGACCGCGCGTCCGTGCGGTGGTCCCGGGTTCCCGAAGGCGGATGGAAGGCTGGCGGACCGGCCGGGCGCGATGCATTCCGGCCAAGGACGGCGACGGCTGCGTCAGCCGCGCCGCGCCGCCTCGATCGCTGCGATGTCGATCCGGGTCATCCCCATCATGGCGTCGAAGGCGCGCTTGGCCGCGGCGGGGTCGGGGTCGGTGACCGCGGCGGTGAGGGCGCGCGGGGTGATCTGCCAGGACAGGCCCCACTTGTCCCGACACCAGCCGCAGGCGCTCGGCTGGCCGCCGTGGTCGATGATCGCGTTCCACAGGCGGTCGGTCTCGGCCTGGTCGTCGGTCGCCACCTGGAACGAGAAGGCATCGGTGTGCGGGACCCCGGGGCCGCCGTTCAGGCCCAGGCACGGGATGCCCATGACCGTGAACTCGACCATCAGCACGTTGCCCTGCTTGCCGGCGGGATAATCGCCCGGCGCGCGGTGGACGGCGCCCACGGCGCTGTCCGGGAACGTCTTCGCGTAGAAGGTCGCGGCGTCGAGGGCGTTGCCGTCGTACCAGAGGCAGATCGTGTTCTTGCGGGTCATTCCGGTTCTCCGATTCAGGGCGGCAGGGGCGCCCTTCATCCCTTCGACGAATGGCGGGCGCGCGGATCGACACGGACGGCATCCATTTTCGCCGGCACGCAGGCGGTCCCGGCGCCGGTGCCTCCCATGGCCCTGTTGCGGGGTGGCCTCAGAGCCTGTTCACGATCTCCGCGTAGCCCGCGCGGGGAGCTGTTTGCACGCAGGCCAAGGAAGAGTGAGAGAGTGGACGTCCGTCCACGACGGAGCGATGACGCCGGCGTGTGAGCCAACAGAGCCGGCCCTTCGGGTTGCCTTGCTTTGGCCGCCATGCGGCAGCGCGCGGCTTGGCCTGCCCGCCAGGCAGTCGCTGCGCCACGCACTCCCACCGGGCGGCCAAAGCAAGGCCACGCGGGCCACGCGGAGATCGTGAACAGGCTCTCAATGCTTGCCGGCGCGGGGCGCGGACGAAGCGGCCGCGGGGCCGCTCGCGGCCGTCGCTGCGACCGGCGCCGTCGACGCCGCGGCCGGGCTCGTGGCCCAGTGCTGGCTGCCGATGTCCATGTCCTTGCCCAGCATGGCGTCGCGCGATTTTTCCAGCGCCTTGTCGGACTTCGCCGTCGCCGGGGATACGCCTGGCGCGGATGGGGCGGGCGGTGTTTCCTTGTCCCGATGGGCATGGCAGCCCGCCAGGCCGAGCGTCGCGACGAGGATGATGACGGTGACCGCTTTCATGCGCTTCTCCGTGGAGCTGCAGCGTCCGGATCGTGGCGCGGGAAGCTTGAACCGCGCGTCAACGAACGCGCGCACGCCTGTCATGGCTGGCGAAGCGCATCGTCTTCGACGGCTCCTCACGCGCGCGCCTGGCCGGCGGTCCTGACGAAATCGACGAACGCGCGCAGCGGTGCGGGCAGGTGCCTGCGGCCCGGGTAGTAGAGGTATGGCCCGCTGAAGGGTTGCCACCACGGCTTGAGCAGCGGTATCAGCGCGCCGCTGTCCAGGTACGGCTGCAGCCAGGCCTCGAACAGGTGGATGATGCCGAGCCCGTCCACCGCGGCGGCGACCGCCAGGTCCACCGACGCGCCCAGGCGCACCAGCAGGGGGCCGCCGGGATCGACGCGGACGATGTCTCCTTTGCGCTCGAATTCCCAGGTCGGGATGGCGCCGCTGGCGAACTGCCCGCGCAGGCAGGCGTGCCGCAGCAGGTCGCGCGGATGGCGAGGGCGGCCGTGCGCCTCCAGGTAGGCCGGCGCGGCGGCGGTGGCCATGCGCTGCACGCGCGGGCCGATCGGCACGGCGACCATATCCTTCTCCAACCGCTCGTCGTAGCGGATGCCGGCGTCGCAGCCGGCCGCCAGCACGTCCACGAAGCTGTCCTCGACGATGACCTCCAGCCGGATGTCCGGATAGGCCTTGAGGAAGGGCGTGACGATGGCGGGCAGCACCAGCCGCGCCACCGTGGCCGGCACGTTGAGCCGCAGCGTGCCGGCGGGTCGGTCGCGGTAGTGGTTCACCACGTCGAGCGCGCTTTGCACCTCGCCCAGCGCGGGCGACAGCCGTTCGGCCAGGCGCTGGCCCGCCTCGGTGGGCGCGACATGGCGCGTGGTGCGATGGAGCAGGCGCACGCCCAGGCGCGCCTCCAGCCGGCGCACGCTCTCGCTCAGGCGCGAGGCCGACGTGCCGCTGGCGCGCGCGCCTTCGCGGAAGCCGCCGGCGCGCACCACGGCGAGGAAGGCGAAGAGGTCACGCAGCTCTGTGTCCATTGTCCTGATTCCCGCACGGCCCGTGCCGATTGCACGGGATTATCGGCCAGGCGAAGGCGGCGTACAGTGCGTGCCCCGGCGCCATCCGGCCGCCCCTCTGGAGACGATCATGAACAAGCTGACGAACGCGGGCACCTTCGCCCTGGGAAACCGCACAGTGAACCGCATGGGCTATGGCGCCATGCAGCTGGCCGGGCCGGGCGTGTTCGGCCCGCCGAAGGACCATGCCGCGGCGTTGGCGGTGCTGCGCGAGGCGGTGGCGAGCGGCGTGGACCACATCGACACCAGCGACTTCTACGGGCCGCACGTGACCAACCGGCTGATCCGCGAGGCGCTGCATCCGTACCCGGACGGGCTGGTGATCGTGACCAAGGTCGGCGCGGTGCGCGGCGCCGACGCCTCGTGGAACCCGGCGCAGAGCCCGGCCGAGCTGACCGCCGCCGTGCACGACAACCTGCGCAACCTGGGCGTGGATGCGCTGGACGTGGTGAACCTGCGCGTCATGAGCAGCACGCATGCGCCGTCCGAGGGCTCGATCGAGCCGCAGTTCACCGCGCTGGCCGAGTTGCAGCAGCGGGGACTGGTCCGCCAGCTCGGCCTGAGCAACGTCACCGCGGCCCAGGTGGCCGAGGCGCAGCGCATCGCGGAGGTGGTCTGCGTGCAGAACCACTACAACCTTGTGCACCGCGGTGACGATGCGCTGATCGACGCGCTCGGCGCGCAGGGCATCGCCTACGTGCCGTTCTTCCCGCTGGGCGGCTTCACCCCGCTGCAGTCGGACCGGCTGGCGGACGTCGCCGGCCGTCTCGGCGCCACGCCGATGCAGGTGGCCCTGGCCTGGCTGCTCGCGCGCGCCCCCAACATCCTGCTGATCCCCGGCACCTCGTCGCTGGCGCACCTGCGCGAGAACCTCGCAGCGGCGGAACTGCGCCTGGACGGGGCGGTGATGGCGGAACTGGATGCCGTCGGAGGGGAAGCTGGCTGAGCGTTTTGCGCCCGGCCCGCGCGGTGCGCGGTTGCCCTTGGGGTCGAAGATCACGTCGTAGACCGCCGCGATGATCGCGTCCATCGACGCCACGTTCGCGGCGGCGGCGCCCCGGGCAAAGGCCGGCGGAAAGGGCGCGAACGCCAGCAGGCCAACCGCCAGGTACGCGCGGAACCAAGTCATGCCGAACCTTCCACGGATCGAGCCGGCGGCCATTCCACAGGCTGCGGCCGCCACGGCGGACAGCATGGTCCGCGCGACTGGGACCGCATGCGCTCGCTGTGCGTGCCGGGCGACACCGGCAAGGACGGCGTCACCACGGCACGCGTGCTCGGCGCGGAGGACTACCTTTGCCTGGGCGCTCCCCTGCTGAAGAACCTTGCTCCTTCGCCTTGATTTCCAAGCGGTTTCCCCGTCGCGAGGGGCGATTCCGGCTGTCTGGCGCGTGTCGCCTGTCCTACAAAAAAGCGTGATAGAGTTCACAGTTATGGATTGAGGGGATGGATAGGCACGACGTCTGTTCATCCACGAAGCGGCAGTCTTGCGGGCTCGGAAGCCCGGCCTGCCGCCGGGGGAGGAGAGATGGCTTTTTTCCAAGGGCTCATGCGGCTGCTGTGCCGCCTCGTCGGACATCGCTGGGTGAAGACGGAAGCCGACCGCCGGTGCTGCACGCGTTGCCAGCGCGTGGAAGTACGCCGCTGGCAGGTCTGAGAACACCCGCTGCGCGATTGCAAGACGGCCCCTCCCTTGCCGGCCTCGCGACCGGCCGGCCGGCCGATCGTTGCCGGGTGGCTGGTGCGGATTGCCGGAGTCCATGCCTGCGCCTAACAAGAGTCGCCCGCGCATGAGAGTCGCCCGCGAATACCCTCGCATGCGTCCGATGCACGCACTGCGCGACCCATGACCTTTGTCCTTCATGACCTCTGGCCCTTCGGCGACGCACCCGGCAGAGGATAGGCTGCGCGCGGCTTCCCCATGGACGATCTGTCCATCGGCAGCCGCGGACAGCGCCTGTCCGGCCGGCCGGCAACGTACCGGTCCCTGGCCAGGCCATCCGGAACCCGCATGGGCCCATGCCAAACCCCTGGCGGCCCATGCGTCACATCGATCCCCCAATGGAATCCGTCCCATGAAGAGCAGAACTCTGGTCAGTCCGTCTTCGCGTCGTCGCGGCTGGAACCTGGCGCTGGCGATTGTCATCGGTGCGTGCGTCGCGGCCGGGTCCACCGCGGTCGACGCGCAATCCACCACGGGCACGGTGTTCGGCAAGGCGCCGACAGGCTATGCCGTGGCGGTCCACAGCAACACGACCGGAACCACGCGTACGGTCCACGTCAGTTCCCGTGGCCGCTACTCCATCCGCGAGTTGCCGGTCGGCGTCTACAGCGTGACGCTGGAAAACAGCGGCAACGCCGTGGCCAAGCACCTGAACGTGCCGGTGGTCGTGGGGCGCGGCATCCAGGTGGACTTCGATTGCGCGAAGATCCACTGCCCGGAGGTCGTCGGCAAGGAGTGACGCCCCGCGCTTGCGTGCTGGAAAGCCCGGCGCCGGAACGCGCCGGGCTTTTTGTTGCGCCAGCGCTACGGATGCTTGTAGACCACGCCGCCCTTCATCACGAACGGCACGTGCTCGATGGCCCGGATGTCCTGCGTGGGGTCGCCCTGCACGGCGATGATGTCGGCGTCGAGGCCGGGCCGGAGCTGGCCGAAGCGGTCCTGCTGGCGCAGGATCCGCGCGTCGACCGCGGTGGCGGCGAGCAGCGCGCGCGCCGGCGACATGCCGTCGCGCACCATCCATTCCAGTTCCTTGTAGTTGGTGCCGTGGGCGAACACGCCCACGTCGCTGCCGCAGCCGATGGTGACGCCGGCGGCCATCGCCAGCTTGAAGGCGTGCGCGGCCTGCTGCATTTCCGCGGTGGGCGGGTCGCCGGGTTTCCAGTGGGCGAAGTACTCGGCGTAGGCGGCCACTGCCTCCAGCGTGGGCAGGTACGCGACGTCGTGCTGCTTCATCAGCTCGAACACCTCGCGCGTGCCGCCGAAGCCGTGCTCGATGGTATTGACGCCGGCGAGCACCGAGCGGCGCATGCCTTCGGCGGTAGTGGAGTGCACCGACACCGGCAGCCCCATCGAGTGTGCGGTCTCGACGCCCACCTTCAGCTCTTCCTCGCTGAAGGTGGGCACCGAGCCGTGGCTCTTGCCGCAGTGGTAGTCGGCGTAGATCTTGATCCAGTCCGCGCCGTGGCCGGCCTGGTCGCGCACGGCGCGGATCATCTCCGGCACGCCGCTGACCGGGATGCCGCCCTGCGGCAGGTCCAGGTCGGTGCGGAAGCCCATGGGGCCGGGGCCGTAGCAGTCGGTGGCGACGGTGGCGCGGGTGGCCACGAACAGGTGCGGGCCGGGGATCAGGCCCTGGTCGATCGCGCGCTGCACGTCCACGTCGGCGTAGCCGGCGCCCTCGGTGCCGAGGTCGCGCAGCGCGGTGAAGCCGGCCATCAGGGTGTCGCGCACGTGGTTCACCGCCTCGATGGTGCGGTAGGGCAGCGGCTCCTTCAGCACCTGGTCGTTCCACAGCGTCTCGTTGTACGGGTGCAGGAAGATGTGCGAGTGCGCGTCGATCAGGCCGGGCAGCAGGGTGGTGCCGGGCAGGTCGATGGTCTGCGTGCCGGGCGGCGCCTGGATCTGCGCGGCGGGCCCGACCGCGGCGATCCGGCCGCCTTCGACCAGCACGGCCCAGCCCGCGTGCGCCTGTTCGCTGCGCGCGTCGAACACGCGGTCGGCCTTGAGCAGCCAGGGATGGTCGGCCGGCGCGGTGGCGGTTGCGGTTGCGGGGCTGGCGCCGGCGAAGGCCGGCCACAGGACGAGCAGCAGCATGATCAGACGGCGTGGAAGCTTGCGCATCCGTTATCTCCTCGATTCGGGATCGTCGTTTCTGGCGCTACCGCCGCGCCGGCACGACACCTGGCGATCAGCGGTTGCCGCGATACGAGTCGGCTACCGCGCACGCACCGCAGGCGATGGCTGCGGACATCAGGAACGGCGTCACACTGCCGTCCGAGGGCGCCGCGACCAGCCCGGGCAACCAGATCACCAGGGTGATGATGCCGAGCATCGCCGCCTCCAGCGTGGCGGCAAGGCCCGCGGCGATGCCGGACAGGATGCCCAGGCAGGCGGCCAGGCTGGCCGCGCCGGTGAGCCAGGCCCAGCCGTGGTGCCAGGGCAGCCATGCCGGCATCAGTTGCACGGTCTGCGGGAGATAGACGAAGTGCGCCAGCCCGATGGTCGGCAGCGAGAGCGCGAGCAGCAGCCGCGCCCCGCGCACGCCGCGGGCATCGACGAGGGCGGGCAGGCGCGCCCGGACCCGCGCGTCCGCGTGCACGGCGAACACCGCCCAGCTGCCCGCCAGGATGGTGGTGATCTCGCCGAGGCCGAGCCAGGTGGCCTCCATCGAGGGCGCCACCACCACGGCGGGAAGTTTCAGCAGGACCGCCCACAGGACCAGGAACACGAACAGGGCGAGCGAGGCGCCCGCGATGGTCCGTCGCAGCAGCAGGCCGACGCCCGTGGCCAGCTCGACCACGGCGGTGGCGTAGACGAAGAACGCGCGCGCCGGCAGATGCTCGACGGGGATGCGCTGCCAGACCGAGGCGAAATCCCCGCAGGCCAGCCCGCGCAGGCCCAGGGCGATCATCACCGCGGCCAGCAGCACATGGCCGGGCCCCGTGAAACCCGCCATCCATCCGGCGCGGGATGCTTCCGGCATGGTCTGGCGCACGGCCGGACCCAGCCATGCGAACCGCTCCGCTCTCGAATCGCTCATCGTCATATTCCCCGGGTCGGTACTGCACGTGAACGTGGACAGAAGACGGCGTCGAGGGCGGAAGAAGGCGAGGCCACCGGAACCCGACGCAACGCCATGCGCCATGGGTGCACGGCGCACGATGGCGCCGATGATGCCACGGTCACGGGCGCATGGGTCGACGAGTAGGCTCGTACATCCCTGCGAATCTGCGGTGGCTGTCGTTGAAGCGGCCGTGGCGGGCACCCATCATGTCGATTCGCCCCCAGGAGATGCGCCATGCCCGATCTCGCCGATTTCCCCATCGCCCAGCGCTGGCCCGCGAAGCATCCGGAACTCATCCAGCTCTATTCGCTCAACACGCCCAATGGCGTGAAGGCGTCGATCATGCTGGAGGAGACCGGGCTGCCGTACGAGGCGCACCTGGTCGACATCACGAAGAACGAGAGCCACACGCCCGAGTTCCTGTCGCTGAACCCGAACGGCAAGATCCCGGCGATCATCGATCCCGAGGGCCCGGGCGGGCAGCCGCTGGGGCTGTTCGAATCCGGCGCGATCCTCCTGTACCTGGCCGAGAAGACCGGCCGGTTCCTGCCCGCCGATCCGGCACGGCGCTGGGAGACGATCCAGTGGGTGTTCTTCCAGATGGCCTCGATCGGCCCGATGTTCGGGCAGGTGGGTTTCTTCCACCGCTTCGCCGGCCGCGAGTACGAGGACAAGCGGCCGCTCAGGCGCTACGTCGACGAATCGAAGCGCCTGCTCGGCGTGCTGGACGGCCGCCTGGACGGCCGCGAGTGGATCATGGGCGGGGACTACACCATCGCCGACATCGCCACGCTGGGCTGGGTGAACAACCTGATCACCTTCTACGACGCGCACGACCTGGTGGGCTTCAACGACTACGCCCACGTGGGCGCGTGGCTGGAGCGCGGGCTGTCGCGGCCGGCGGTGCAGCGCGGGCTGAAGGTGCCCTCGCGTTGACGCGGGCCCTGCACAGCTACGTGGCCCTGCTGCGCGCGGTGAACGTGGGCGGCACCGGCAAGCTGCCGATGGCCGAGCTGCGCGCGATGTGCGGGCAGGCCGGCTTCGCCGACGTGCGCACCTACATCGCCAGCGGCAACGTGGTGTTCCGCAGCGCGCTGGCGGAGCACGCGGTGGCGGCGGCGCTGGAAGGACGGCTGGCGGCGCATGCCGGCAAGCCGGTGGGCGTGCTGGTGCGCACCGCCGCCGAGATGGCCGCGGTGCTGGCGGCCAATCCGTTCCAGGATGCCCCCGGCAACCGCGTGGTGGCGATCTTCCTGGACCGCGCGCCGCCCGTCGATGCGCTGGAGCACGCCAGCGGGCGCAAGGACGAGGCGCTGGCGCTGGGGCGTCGCGAGATCTACGTGCACTATGGCGAAGGCATGGCCCACTCGCGCCTGCGCATCCCCGCCGCGAAGATGGGCACCGCGCGCAACATCAACACCATCGCCACGCTGGCGGAGATGGCGTCGGCGTGAGCGGGGCCTGCCGCCCCGTGGAGCGCCGCCGATGAGCGACGCGTTGCAGGCCCTGCTCGAACGGCTGGAACGCATCCGTGCGCTGGAGGCGCCGGACCGCCTGCGCGAGCGCATCGAGGCGCTCGATCGCCTCGACGCGCTGATGCCGATGGATGGCGAGCCCGCGCTGGTGCGGCGCGGCCAGGCGCTCCAGGCGCGGCTGGAGGCGGCCAACGCGGCGCAATACCAGGCCATCCGCCATGCGATCCGGCGGGGGCAGGGGCGCGCGGCGCTGCAGGGCTGGTGGCGCGCGGGCGCGGCCGGTGAAGCCGCGTGCCGTTCTGCCGACGCGTACGACTGGCTGGACGAACTGGTCGGCGGCGTGCTGCCGTTCGAAGTGCCGGGCGAGGTGGGTGCGCTGGCGCCGGAGATGGTGCTCTACCAGCCCACGCCGGCGCGCCAGGTCTTCGGCCTGCTCGACCGCCTCGCGCTGGACGAGGCCGACGTGCTGGTCGACCTGGGCTCGGGCCTCGGCCACGTGCCGCTGCTGACGGCGATCTGCACCAGGGCGCGTGGCGTGGGCGTCGAGATCGAGCCGGCCTATGTCGCCGGTGCGCGCCGCTGCGCGCAGGATCTGCAGCTGGCGAACGCCTGCTTCGTGCAGGGCGACGCCCGCGATGCGGACTTCTCGACCGGCAGCGTGTTCTACCTGTACACCCCGTTCACCGGCGCGATCCTGCGCAGCGTGCTGGATGCGCTGCGGCGCGAAGCCTCGCGCCGCGCGTTCCGCGTGTGCAGCTTCGGGCCCTGCACCGCGGCGCTTGCCGCGGAGCCCTGGCTGGCGTGCGACGATGCGCCGGCGGGCGGTCGCGTCGCGGTCTTCCATGTCCCGGCTCCGCCATCCGCGCAGCCTTGAAAAGCCCGCGGACGCGGGCAGGATGGGAGGCCCGCCCCGTTGCAAAGGGATCCCATGGATCGCAGGACACTGTTGAAGACCGGCTTGCTGGGCGCCTCGGCGCTTGCCCTTCGTCCCGCCCTCGCGCATCCGGCCCACGCGCCGGACGTGGCGGCGCGACTGGCCGCGCTGGAGCGGCGGCACGGCGTGCGGCTGGGCGTGGCCATCCACGACACCGGCGACGGGCGCCGCTTCGGCCATCGCGCGGACGAGCGCTTCCTGATGTGCAGCACGCACAAGCTGCTGACGGTCGGCGCGGTGCTGGCGCGTGTCGACCGTGGCGCCGAGCGGCTGGACCGGCGCGTCGTGTTCGGCCGCGATGTGGTGCTGTCGTATGCGCCGGTGACCAGCCACCGCACCGGCGCGCCGGGCATGCGCGTGGCCGAGCTGTGCGAGGCGGCGATCACCGTGAGCGACAACACGGCGGACAACCTGCTGCTGGAAAGCCTGGGCGGCCCGGCCGCGGTGACGGCCTTCGCGCGGAAGCTGGGCGATCCGCTGACCCGGCTGGATCGCTTCGAGCCGGAGCTCAACGTCGGCGCGCCCGGCGACCTGCGCGATACCACCACGCCGGCCGCCATGCTCGGCGACCTGCGCGCGCTGCTGCTCGGCGATGCGCTCTCCGCCGCGTCGCGCGACCGGCTGGAGGCGTGGCTGCACGCCACCCGCACCGGGCTCGACAAGCTGCGCGCCGGCGTGCCGCCCGATTGGCGGGCCGGCGACAAGACTGGCAGCGGTCCTCATGGCGAGGTCAACGACGTCGCGATCTTCTGGCCGCCGCGGCGCAAGCCGCTGCTGGTGGCGGCCTACCTCGCCGACGGCGACGCGGACACCGCGGCGCGCGCCGCCGTGCTGGCCGAGGTGGGGCGGATCGCCGCGTCGGCCTGACCCCGTTCGCCGCGTGTCCGGGCGGGCGAGGCCCTGGCTTCTCGCGTCCCCGTCACGGCGATGTTAAGCGCGACTTAATGCAACGACTCTGGAATGTCGACAGAGACCTGCGTAGGGTCGATGCGCGAGCGCGGCGTCACGGTTTCGCCGTGGAAGTGGAACTGGAGCTGCCATTGGGCCGCGCTCGCACCCAACCCGCAACGGAGACCTCGATATGAAAGGTTCAGTCAGGGCAGGGCTGTTGGCTGTGGCTTTGTTGGCATTGTCGGCATGCGGCAAGAGCGGCGACATGGCTTCTTCCCCCGGGGCCCCCGGCCAGGCGGCGAGCACGCAGGCTCCGGCCATGCCGGCGCCGGCCACGACTCCGCAACCCGCGGCCACCAGCGCCGCGCCCGCGCAGACGCCGGCGCCGGCAACGACCGCCGGCGGCGCGCAGTAGGAACGCCTCGACGCCTGGAGCGCCCATGCAGGCCAGGGACGGCCTGTACGGCAGAAGGCCGGTGGCGGAGCGAGGCAGGGCCGGCCGGCCCTGCGATTCAACGGCCGGGGTGGTACACGCGCTCGGTGTGCCCCTCGAGCTGGTCGGGCCAGAAATACACCGTGCGCAGGTTGCCGCTGGCGTAGCGCCCGGCCTCATCGGCGAAATGCCGCGAACCGGGATCGCCGCTTTCGCCGCCGGCGGTGACGGCGCGTGCGCTTACCCGCGGGCCGAACTCCACCGCCGCCAGGAAACTGTTGCCACTGCTGCCGTAGTACTTCTTCGTGCCGGGCCAGCGGTGCGCGCCGAACGAGGCCAGCGACCCCCAGCGCGAGGACACGAACGGCACCGGGATGCTGGGCTTGGCGTCGTCGAAGTGCGGCTTGATCGCGTCGTCGAGGCGCTGGAAGCGGTTGATCTCGCCCCAGGCCACGCCCCAGCTGCCGAAGTCCCGCACCAGGCGGTCCACGGCTTCCTCCAGCGCATGCAGGCGTTCCTGCGCGCCGCCGTCGCGCGCCATGTAGTCGTAGGGCGGGACGCCGGCGGCCTTCGCCTTCGCGTAGCTCTCGTCCCACAGCGTGTCGCCCCAGAACACCGCCAGCGAGGTGGGCATGGAGGCGATGCCCCAGCGATCGTCCCAATGCCGCAGCAGCTCGACCGGGCCGGCCAGCTTCGCCTTCAGCGGATCGCCGGCGGGCAGGGCGTCGTAGTCCCTGGCCAGGATCGGGACGAGCTTGGCGAACTCGGGCAGGTAGGAGTCGAAGGCGTCGGTGATCAGCTTCGGCACGGTGAAGCCACTGGCGCCGGTGAGCAGGCCGGTGGCGTGGATGCCGCGCGGGTTCTCGCCGAAGCTGTCCATGTAGCGCGGGAAGTCGGCCGGCTTCGGGCTGTACTTGCCGGCGGCGGAATACGGCCAGTCGTTGGTGTTCATCACCCAGCCGTTGGGCGGGTTCACCGCCTGCGGCAGCTCGTTCAATGGGGTGAGGCCATGCCAGTCGGTGGCCGGGTCGCTGCCGTCCACGGGCCGGGTGTAGTCGAAGCGGTTGTCGCGCCTGGGCACGAACTGCGGCATCAGGAAGGCGATCTCGCCCTTGTCGTCGGCGAACAGCGTGTTGTTGGAGGAATTGGCCTTGAGCTCGGCCACCTTCATGTAGCTGGCGTAGTCGTGCGCCTTGGTGCGCAGCCAGCTCTGCTCCAGCGCGGCGACGGGCTTGTCCATCAGCGCCTCGGCGATCCATTGGCCGCCCTCGCTTTTCACGATGGGGCCGTGATGGGTGAAATACGCGGTGAAGTGGCGCGTCTTCGACGTGCCGTCGGCGGCGCGATAGCGCACGGCGATCTCACGCGCGGTCACCGGCCGCAGCGCCTTGCCGTAGCGGTAGTACGGCTTGCCGTCCTTGCGCACGATGGTCTCGGCGAACTCGTCCACCGCGTCGAGGCCGGTGGAGGTGTGCATCCAGCCGATGTGCTTGTTGAAGCCCTGGTAGACGAAGAACTGGCCCCAGGTCACCGCGCCGTAGGCGTCCAGTCCCGCGTCGCTGGACATCTGCAGCTCGGAGCGGAAGTAGAACGAGGTGTGCGGGTTGATCCAGAGCAGAGCATGGCCGTCGGTGGTGAGTTTCGGCGCAATGGCGATGCCGTTGGAGCCGGTGGGTTCGGCCCAACTGGGCGGGTTGACCGCGGCCAGCGCGGGATGCGCGTCGCCGTAGAACGCGGCGAGGTCCTTCAGCGACACGCGCTCGATGTCGCCGCCGATGCTGCCCTCGGAGAAGGACAGCGCCATCCACGGCTCGAAGTGCGCGATCACCTTCGGATGCACGTCCGGATGCGTGGCGAGGTACCAGTTCAGGCCGTCGGCCCAGGCGTCCATCAGCTGGCGCAGCCAGCCGGGACTCTGCGCGTAGAGCTTCTTCAGCTTTGCCGGGTCGACCCACAGCTGCTGGCGCAGGTCCTGCCAGATCGCGGATTCGCCTTCGGCCTGCGCCGTCCAGCCCAGCGCGGTGAGGTAGTTCGTTTCCACGCGGTTGAAGTCGTCCTCGGCCTGGGCGTAGGCCATGCCGAACACCGCGTCGGCGTCGGTGTGGCCGTGCACGTGGGCGATGCCCCAGTCGTCGCGGGTGATGGTGACGGCCTGCGCCTCGTGCTGCAGGCGCGCGCGGTCGGACGTGGCGGCCTGGGCGGTGGCCGCGAGGCAGGCCAGCAGGGCGGCCAGCGGCCGCAGGCGGATGCGGGGGACGGGACGTCGGTTCGCGTGCATCGGTTCGATTCCCCTGGGCAGGCGGGGCGTCCGGGCCGCCGCGCACCGTCGGTGTGGCGTGGAAAGGGCACCTTAGCAGGCGCCGGTGCGGCCGGTGCAGGTCATGTGCCTTTGGTCATGCCGCGCGTGTCGATTGTTGCGCCGCCCGTTCGTCGGACTGACGGATGCCATGCCGGCATCGTTCACCCCTACGCGAGGACACGCTCATGCACGTCAATCCCTACCTGTTCCTGGAAGGCCGCTGCGAGGAAGCGGTCGGGTTCTATCGCAAGGCGATCGGCGCCGAGGTGCAGATGCTGTTGCGCTATGGCGATGGCCCCGAAGGTGGCGAGTGCCCCGACGGCAGCCGGCCGCCGGCGGACAAGGTGATGCACGCGTCGCTGCAGATCGGCCAGACCCAGCTGATGCTTTCGGACGGTTTCTGCCGCGGCCAGCCGCAGTTCCAGGGTTTCGCCGTGTCGTTGACCGTGGACGACGACGCCTCGGCAAGGCGCTGCTTCGACGCCCTGGCCGACGGCGGCCAGGTGCAGCAGCCGCTGAGCGCGACCTTCTTCTCCAGCAGCTTCGGCATGCTGGTGGACCGCTTCGGCGTGCACTGGCTGGTGGTGACGTCGGCCCAGCCGGCGGGCTGATGCGGCGCGCCCGGCCGGCATCGCCGGACCGGCCGGGCGGTCAGCTGGCGGATGGCGCCGGGGCGGGGCCCGCGCCGGCGCCGTGCAGCGCGCGCACCGGCACCGCGAGCTTCACCTGCATGTCGTCCAGCAGGTCCATCAGGCCGAAGTTGATCCGCTGCTGGATGTCGCGATAGGTGGCAAAGCCGGGGTCGAGCACGTAGTACACGAACTCGAAGTCCAGCGAGCAGTCGCCGAAGCCGGTCATGTGGCCGCGATCGAAGCGCACCGTGTCCATGCCCTCGATCAGGTGGCGGACCTCGCCGACGAGGCGCTCGGCCCTGGCGCGCGGCGTGTCGATGGCCACGCGCAGGCCGAACGCGATGCGCCGCTCGCGCATGCGGCTGTAGTTGTGCACCCGTTCCTTCAGCAGAGTGGAGTTGGAGATCGACAGTTCCTCGCCGCCCAGCGACTGGATGCGCGTGCTCTTGATGCCGACCCGCTTCACCGTGCCCGAGTCGTCGCCGAAGGCGATCGATTCGCCGACCTCGAAGGGCTTGTCCAGGCCGATGCTGATCGAGGCGAACAGGTCGCCCAGCACGGTCTGCGCGGCCAGCGCCACCGCGACGCCGCCCACGCCCAGGCTGGCGATGAAGGCGTTGACGTTGACCCCGGCGTTGGCCAGCACGGCCAGCACCACCACCACCCAGACCACCAGCTGCGCGGACCAGCTCAGGATGCCGAACATCACCGAGTTGCGCGGCGTGCCGTCGGGCGCCGCGCGACCCAGCCAGGCCACGATCAGCCGGGTCAGCCAGAACGCCAGCTGCAGCCCGGCCAGCAGGTAGATCAGCTGGCCCAGGTGGCCATGGGCCGACGGCGGCAGGTTCAGGTAGCGGCCGGCGATGGCGATCGCCAGCAGCAGCAACAGCCACCCGCGCGTGGCGCGGGCCACGACGGCGGCGATCCCGGCGGTGCCGCCGGGCCGGCGTTGTGCCAGCGCTTCCAGCCGCGCTCCGATGATGGCCACGGCGGCGTGCGCCAGCAGGTAGCCGAGCAGCGCGCCCAGCGCGGCGGCCATCCAGGCGACAGTGGGGTTGTCCAGCCATTGGGTGTGGAACAGCCAGTGGTTCATCGTTCTCGTCGAGTCCTTGCCGGCAAGGCGGTCAGGCGCCCGCGGGCCGGTCCTGGCGACCCGGCTGGAACACGCGCTGCATCACGAAGTCCGAGGTCACTTCCTCGCCGCACATCAGCATCGCCGCCAGTTCGCCGCCGAGGATCTGCGGCGCGATCACCACGTCCGGCTGCACCAGCTTGATGCGGCCGAGGTGGCGCGCGTCGTTCACCGCGGCCACGGTGCGCGCGCCGCCGCCCAGCTCGCGCGCGGCCAGCACCACGAAGGCGTTCTCGGAGTCGTCGTCCAGCATCGCCAGCACGGCGTTGGCCTTGTCCGCGCCGGCCTGGCGCAGCACGTCGACGCTGCCGGGATCGCCCACCACCACGTCGGTGGTCTCCGCCACGTCGCCGTCGGGCGCCTGGCGCAGCACCCGCGTCACCGGCTGGCCGCGGCCGGCCAGCTCGCGCCAGGTGTTGATGGCGAGGGGCGAATTGCCGATCACCACGAAATGGTTTTCGCGTTTCATGCGGTTGGCCTTGCGGTTGACGATGCGTTGCAGGCTGCGGCTCACCATCGGCGCGATCACCGCGGTCAGCGAGGTGGCGAACACCGCCACCCCGAGCACGATCACCGAGACGGTGAACAGCTTCGCCTCCGTGGTCTGCGGCGTGATGTCGCCGTAGCCCACCGTGCTCATGGTGACCATGGCGTAGTACAGCGCGGTGACCAGGTCGGTGATCTGCGGCTTGAAGTCCGCGCCCAGGTAGTAGCTGCCGAAGGTGGCGTACAGCAGCAGCATCGCCACCGAGGTCAGCGCGAACAGCGTGCTGGCGGCCACGCTGCTGCGGTCGAACTGCCGCCACGCGGCCAGCAGCGCCGCCAGCACCAGCACGAAGTAGGCCAGCAACACGTGGCCGTGGTGCGCGTGCGCGTCGAGCAGCAGGCTGGCCGCGCCGAGCACCTCCAGCAGCAGCGCCATCGTCCAGGCCAGCCGCGAGCGCAGCAGCAGGCCCAGCGCCATGGTCAGCATGCCGCCGCCGATCAGCAGCGGCGGCAGCAGGCGCGGTTGCAGCTGGGTGGAGCCGACCATCAGCAGCTGCGCGTAGCGGCTCCAGCCCACGCCCAGCTCGGCGCGCAGCAGCCACAGGCCGCCCAGGCCGAGCAGCAGCGCCAGCGGCACGTGCGGAAACCAGTGCGGGCCGCGCGCCGCGTGGTGCAGGCGTTGCAGCTGGAGGCGCAGGCGGCGGGTCGGTGCGAGATTCATCGTGGAACGCGGGACTCCCTGTCCGCCACGACGGCGGACCCGGGCGGGGCTCCACCTTAGCAAGCCGGGCGGCGCAGGCCAACGCCGCCCCGCCGGCACGGCTCAACGCAGCCGCACGTCCACCACCGTCGGCGCCGGCTGGTACAGCGCCGGGAACAGCCGCTTCAGCCGCGCGAGCTTCGGCGTGTCGTTGATCGCGATGTAGAGGTTGTCCGGATGCCGGAGCGCGAAGTCCTGGTGGTAGGCCTCGGCGGGATAGAACGCGCGCAGCGGTTCCAGGCGGGTGACGATGGGCGCGTCGAACGCCTTCGCCGCACCGAGCTGGGCGATGTAGGCGGCGGCGATCCGTTGCTGTTGCGGATTCGCGTAGAAGATCTCCGAACGGTACTGCGTGCCGCTGTCCGGCCCCTGCCGGTCCAGCTGGGTCGGGTCGTGGGCCACGGCGAAGTAGATCCTCAGCAACTGGCCGTAGCTGACCATCGAGGGGTCGAACTGCAGCTTCACCGACTCGGCGTGGCCGGTGTCGCCCTCGCTGACGTCCTCGTAGTGCGCGGTGGCGGCGCTGCCGCCGCTGTAGCCTGCCCACACGTGGCGCACGCCACGCACGTGCTCGAACACCAGCTGCATGCCCCAGAAGCAGCCGCCGGCGAGCACGGCGGTCCGGTCGCCGTGGGGCGTGGTCGCCGGTGCGTCGAGGGTGGGGGCGGGCAGCGGGTGGTCGGCGGCCGTGGCGCTGCATGCGGCGAGGCCGGCCAGCAGCAGGACGCCGAGGCCGGCGAGGATGCGGAGCGGGCGGGGCATGGCGGTTCTCCGTGCGGTTCGGGTACCGGTTCTTCGTCGCGGTGGCGCGCCGGGTTACGTCGGGTCGTGCGTGGCCGCGCCGCGACCCCGGTGCTATCGTGCGGACCCGCCCTCATCTCCGCCGAACATGGACTCCGCCATCGACCTGGCCGCCTACCTGCGCCGCATCGGCTACCGCGAAACGCCGGCCGTCGACGCGCGGACCCTGCACGGGCTGGCCGTGGCTCACGCCGGGGCGATCGCCTTCGAGAACCTCGACCCGCTGCGTGGCGTGCCGGTGGGGCTTTCGCCCGGATCGCTGGAACGCAAGCTGGTGCGGGGTGGGCGCGGCGGCTACTGCTTCGAACAGAACCTGCTGTTCGCCGCCGCGCTGCGCGCCATCGGTTTCGAGGTGCACGGGCTTATAGCGCGCGTGCTGTGGAACAGGCCCGAGGACGCGGTCACCGCCCAGACCCACATGCTGCTGCGGGTGGAACTGGACGGCGCCAGTTGGCTGGCCGACGTGGGCTTCGGCAGCATGACCCTGGCCGGCGCGCTGCGTTTGCGCCCGGACGAGGCGCAGCCCACCGCGCTGGAACCGTTCCGGCTGCTGGAGCGGAGCGGCGAGTGGCGCATGCAGGTCTGCGTGCGCGGCGACTGGTTCACCCTGTACCGCTTCGACCTGCAACCGCACCCGACGATCGACTACGAGGTGGCGAACCACTACGTGTCCAGCCACCCGGACTCGCATTTCGTCGACCATCTCACCGTGGCGCGCACCCTGCCGGACCGCCGGCTGACCCTGCGCGACCGCGAGTTCACCGTGCGCCGCGTGGACGCCGAGCCGGAGCGGCGCACGCTGCACGACACGGCGGAGATCCTCCGCGCGCTGCGCGAGGAATTCCTGCTGCAGGTACCCGACGACGCGGTGCTGGAACGCAAGCTCGCGGCGCTGCCGGGAGGCTGAGCCCGGCGCGCTACGCCGCGGGCGCGGCCACCACGCGGATCTCCGCGCCGTCGACGCGCACCACCTGGCCCGCGCGGATCTTGCAGGTCTTGCGCAGCTCGACCTGGCCGTCCACCGTCACCGCGCCGCTGGCCACCACGGCCTTGCCCGCGCCGCCGCTGCCGCACAGGCCGGCCAGCTTCAGCAACTGGTTCAGCTCGACGTGGCCGCGGTCGAGTTCGAAGGTGAGGCGTTGCGGTTTCATGCGGTCTCGTCGTCGGGCAGGGCAAGCAAGGCGAAGAACGGGCGGTCCTGTTCCATGGCGAAGGTGGCGGCGTCGTCCAGTATGCCGAGCAGTACCTCGAAGGCCGCCTCGTCGCCGTCGCGCAGGGCCGCGGCGTGGTCGAACAGCAGCGCGTGGCCCCAGGCGGGACGCCACGACGGGTCGCGCAGGCAGTCCGCCAGCGCGTCCCAGTTGTGGCCGAAGTCGGCCGGCAGCGGCAGCGCGTCGGCCATGCGGCGCAGCAGGGAAGCCTTGTCGCCGCAACCGGCGAGGTCGATGCGGCACACGCCCAGCGTCTCGGCCGCGGCGGCGGTCCCCATGGTGTCCAGGTCGGCCTCGTCCACGAAGTACACGCCGCTGTGGGCGGGGCGGGTGAGGTCGAGCGGGGCGTCGTGCGCGTTCATGGCTGCCAGGCGAAGCGGCGGAAACTGCGGTAGTGGTCGTCGGTGTAGTAGTAGACCACGGGCGGGGTGCCGCCGGTGATGATGCGCCGCGCGGCGCGGTTGCGCGCGCCCGGCGTCTCCACCGTGTACTCGTGGTAGTAGCCGCGCGGCTGCTTCGGCAGCAGGCCTTCGTAGTTGCCGAACACCACGCCGTCCTGCGCATGCGGGAACGGACCGCCACGGGCGATCAGCGCCAGCGTCCGGCGGGCCTCGGGCGGCAGGAAGGCGGGCAGGGCGGTGCCGTCCGCGGCCGTCGCGACGCTGGCCGCCGGCGGCGGTGTTTCCGGGGGCGTGGAGGCGTGCCGCTGCCACAGCAGTGCGGCGACGACGATCACGAGCACGAGCAGCGGTTTCCAGGAACGCATGCGGGGTGGCCGGCAACGGACAGGCGAACAGCTTAGCGGATGGCCCGGCATGCCGCGGCGCCGCATGGCGGGCGTGACTTCCAGCGCTGGCCCCGCCGCGGTTTTGCCGCGATAGTGGGAGGATTCACGTCCACCGGAGCCGACGATGTCCCAGCGCCCTCTTTCCCTGCGGCTGGCCGTATGCAGCGCACTGTTCGCCTTCGCCACGGCCGCGGCGGCCCAGGCCGTCCCGGCGCAGGGCGCGCCGGCCGGTACGTCGATGGCCACGCCGGCGGCCCTGCCGGCCCAGCTGCAGGACCTCGACGCCTACGTCGAGCGCACCCTGAAGACCTTCCAGGTGCCGGGCATCGCGGTGGCGATCGTGAAGGACGGCAAGGTGGTGCTGGAGCGCGGCTACGGCGTGCGCGAACTGGGCCAGCCGGCGAAGGTGGACGCGGACACGCTGTTCGCCATCGCCTCCAACACCAAGGCGTTCACCGCGGCGGCGCTGCAGATGCTGGCCGACGAGGGCAAGCTGGACATGGACGGCCGGGTAATCGACTACCTGCCGTGGTTCCGCATGTCCGACCCGTACGTGACGCACGAGATGCGCATCCGCGACCTGCTGGCGCACCGCAGCGGCCTCAGCCTGGGCGCCGGCGACCTGCTGTACTGGCCGCCGACCAGCTACACCACCGAGGACGTGGTGAAGCGCCTGGCCCACGTGCCGATCAAGAACAGCTTCCGCGGCCACTACGCCTACGACAACATCCTGTTCGCGGTGGCCACGCTGGTGATCGAGAAGGTCTCCGGCCAGAGCTACGCCGACTTCATCCGCCAGCACATCTTCAAGCCGGTCGGCATGGACGAGTCGCTGGTCGACTGCACCTACCTCAAGCCCGGCATGGACGCGGCCACCGGCCACGCGCCGTACGACTTCAAGGACGTCAAGCCGGTGCCGCCGATGGCCTGGCTCAACGACCCCGGCGCCGGCGGCATCTATGCCAGCGTGCACGATCTGGCCAAGTGGATGAACGTGCAGCTTGCCGGCGGTCAGTTGCCGGACGGCAAGCGGCTGTTCTCGGCGAAGAGCCACGAGGACATGTGGACCATGCTGACGCCGATCCCGCCCGGCAAGCCGCCGGTCCCCGAGATGAAGCCGCTGGTGCCCGATTTCTCCGGCTACGGCGAGGGCTGGTTCCTCAGCGACTACCAGGGCCGGAAGCTGGTCTGGCACACCGGCGGCTGGCCGGGCTTCGTCTCGCGCCTCACCCTGGTGCCCAAGTTGCACCTGGGCGTGGTGGTGCTGACCAACCAGCAGTCCGGTGCCGCGTTCAACGCCATCACCTACCGCGTGCTCGACGCCTACCTCGACCCGCAGCACAAGACCGACTGGGTGGCCGCCTACGACAAGGCGGTCAAGCTGTCCGAGAGCCATGCCGACGACAGCTGGGCCAAGCATGAAGCCGCGCGCGACAAGCACAGCAAACCGTCGCTGCCGCTGGCGCAGTACGCCGGTACCTACCGCGACCCGTGGTACGGCGACATCGTGGTCAGCGACGAGGGCGGCAAGCTGCGCCTGCGCTTCAGCCACACGAAGCAACTGGTCGGCACGATGACGCCGTGGCAGCACGACACCTTCATCGTGCGCTGGGACGACCGCTCGCTCAACGCCGACGCCTTCGTCAACTTCGCGCTGGACGACGACGGCCACGTGCGCGAGGTGCGCATGAAGCCGGTCTCGCCGCTCACCGATTTCAGCTTCGACTTCCAGGATTTGCGACTGGCGCCGGTGAAGGCCGGCGCAAGGAAGGGCTGAGCGAGCGTTTGCTTTTCCTTCTCCCTTCGGGAGAAGGTGCCCGAAGGGCGGATGAGGGTTCGGCGTCGCCGTGCATTGCGCGCTGGCCGAACCCTCACCCCAACCCCTCTCCCGCAGGGAGAGGGGCTCAAAGGCCAGACCAAAGGGGATCACCATGCGTTCAAACCGTCCCATCCTTGCTGCGCTGCTCGGCTGCGGCCTGCTGCTTTCCGGCACGACACTCGCGCGCGATACCGGACCCGCCGCGCCGGCGCACCGCTACTTCCACGTGCAACTCGGCGGCGCCGAAACGCAGCCGGTGTCCGGCCGCCTGCTGCTGTTCGCGCAGGACGCGAAGAGCGCCGAGGCGCAGGCCGCGGAGGACAAGGACGCCGGCGGCAAGGTGGATGAGGTGGATACCAGCCCGTTCTTCCCCACCCGCACCGCGGTGGCCGCGCGCGAGGTGGGCCGGCTGGTGCCGGGCCAGGTGGTCGACATCGACACCGACCACCTGGCGTTCCCCCAGGGCTGGTCGCAGTTGCCGCCGGGCGACTACTACGTGCAGGCCGTGCTCGACGTGAACCACGACTACAACTACGGCGGCCGTGGCGCGGGCGACCTGGTCAGCCCGGTGGTGAAGGTTCACCTGCCCACCGCGGAGATCCCCGGCCTCAGCCTGGACCGGACCCTGCCGGCGCGCGATCCGTGGCAGCTCGGCCACCGGGCCACGCCGGCGATGCAGGCCGCCTTGCCGGCGGCGCGCGCGCACGCGCGCGACATCGACTTCACCAGCCCGGCGCTCACCGCGTTCTGGGGCCGGCCGGTCCATATGCGCGGCCGCGTGCTGCTGCCGCCGGACTACGACGCGAAGGCGAAGGCCACGTACCCCGTCGTGTATTACACGCAGGGCTTCGGCGGCAACAATGACCGCGTGATCGGCAGCTTGGTGAACGTGTACGCGGCGATGGCCAAGGGCGAGATGCCGCCGATGATCTGGGTGTTCCTGGACGAGTCCAGCCCCACCGGCACGCATGAATTCGCCGACTCGGTGAACAACGGGCCGTGGGGCATGGCGCTCACCACCGAGCTGATCCCGCAGCTTGAAAAAACCTACCGCATGGACGCGAAGCCCAGCGGCCGTTTCCTGCAGGGCCATTCCTCGGGCGGCTGGGCCACGCTGTGGCTGCAGACGCGCTACCCGGAGATCTTCGGCGGCACCTGGTCCACCTCGCCCGACCCCAGCGACTTCCACGACTTCACCGGCGTGGACCTGTACGCGCCGCACGCCAACGTCTACCGCAGGCCCGACGGCACGCCGTATCCGCTGGTGCGCGACAAGGGCAAGGTGCTGGCCACCTTCCAGCAGTTCGCGCAGCTGGAGCGCGTGTTCGGCCCCTACGGCGGGCAGTTGGCCTCGTTCGAGTGGGTGTTCTCGCCCAGGGGCAAGGATGGTCGCCCCGAGCCGATGTTCGATCGCGACACCGGCGACGTCGATCCGGCGGTGGTGGACTACTGGCGCGACCACTACGACATCGCCTACCGCCTGCAGCACCACTGGCCCGAGTTGAAGCCGTACCTCGACGGCAAGATCCACCTCTACGTGGGCACCGCCGACACCTTCTACCTGGACGGCGCCGCGCACCGGCTGAAGGCGGTGCTGGATGGCCTGCACGCGAAGTCCGACATCCGCTTCATCCCGGACCGCACGCACTTCGACCTGTACCGCATCGGCGAGGACCGCAATGGGTTGTTGAAGCAGATCAGCTGGGCGATGTACGCCGTGGCGCGTCCGCATTCGAAGCTCAAGCCCGTGGGCGCGGCGAGCCCCTGAGCGTAGGCGCCGGCCGACTCGACGGCGGCGCTTCTTTTCTCCATAGTTTTCGTCGCGGGCACTCGCACAAGGCGATGCCCGCGACGGCGTGACGGAGCGTCACGGCCTTGCGTCCACCGCACGGAGCGGGGCGGCGCATCGCGGCCCGTCACGATGACAAGGAAACCATGGAGGAGAACGTCGCAATGAAATCACTCGGTTTGATCACCGTCCTGTCCGCCGCTCTGCTGGCGGCTCCCCTGGCCTGCGCGCAGCAGGCCGATGCGCCGGCCGCGGCCCCGGCCAGCCAGGCTGGCGTCCGGCACGCGAAGAAACATTCGATGGATTGGACGAAGCCGGCCGCCGAGGCGGCGCCCGGCGGCGGCCCGGGCAAGGTCTGGGTCAACGCCGGCAGCAAGGTCTACCACTGCGTCGGCGACAAGTGGTACGGCCGCACCAAGCACGGCAAGTACCTGGACGAGGACGCCGCCAAGGCCAAGGGCTTCCATGGCCCGCACGGCAAGGGTTGCACGTCCTGAAACGCCGGCGAGTGGATCCCTCTCTCCTCCGGGGAGAGGGTGCCGGCAAGGCAGGAGAGGGTGTCCGGAGCGTGGTGCTTCGGCATCGCCAGGCCCTCCCCAACCACTCTCCCGCAAGCGGGAGAGTGGTTTTGCGGGTACGGCGCGGCATGGCTGGAGTAAACGCCAGCTAGTGAATCCCTCTCCCCTTTGGGGAGAGGGTGCCGGCAGGCCGGAGAGGGGTGTCCGGAGCGTGCTGCTTCGGCGTCGCCGGGCCCTCTCCCCAACCCCTCTCCCGCAAGCGGGAGAGGGGCTTCATCCGGGCAGCACGGGCCCGGGTGCCGGATCACTGAAATCCTGCGGTGCCCGGTCCTGGGTGAGGCGGAACACGCCCTCGTGCACCTTGCGCGGCAGGATCACGTCGAGCACGGTGGTCTGGTGCGGGCCGAGCATGGCGAACAGGTCGTCCCCGGGCACGTTGCTGGCCAGCGCGTGGTGCACCAGGCCGGCGAGGTCGGCCGGCTTCACGATGGCGCCGTAGGGGCGGTGGCTGGGCACCGCCGGGCGCAGCGTGTTGCGCGTGTTGCGCGGGTCGGGCACGCGGGCGTCGCCGGCGAGCAGGCTGAAGTCGAGGAACAGGGTGACGGTGGCCGGATCGCGCGAATTGCGCTGGTGGTCCTGCATGAAACCCTGCGGCATTTGGTCCGGGCTGGCCTCGGGCCCGGCGGTGAACACGCAGCCGGCGTCGGCGAGCGGATGGCCGGCCTCGTCGCCCAGCCGCACGATCACCATGCTGCGCGGATCGTGGATGTGCACGCGCGGGGCGAACGGGCCGGCGGGTTCCAGTTCCACCTTGGCGGCGTCGCGGGCGGCGTTTTCCTGGTCGAAGGCGTCGCACAGCGCGGCGTAGTCGCCGGTGGCGCGCACGCGCAGGCAGCGCAGGATCGCGTCGATGGTGGCCGGCGCGGCGCTGGCGAGGATGCCGTGCGCGGTGCCCGAGTGCGAGGCATCCGGGATCAGCTTGAACGCGCAGCGCGGACCCTGCTGCAGGGTGAGCGAGAGCAGGTCGGTATCGCCGTCGTGCGCTCCGTCCTGCACGGCCAGCACGGCATGGCGCGCGTTGAGGTTGGCGGCGGCGATGCGCACCACGCCATCGGAGCCGTCCTCGCCGGTGTAGCTGACGAGGTGGTCGTAGAAGTGGCGGTCGGGGCGGTCGCCGGTGAGCACGAACAGGAACTGCCCGGCGACGGACGGATCGGCGCCGTGGATGAAGTCCAGGTTCAGCGACAGCGATTCGGGGCTGCCGAGTTCCAGCCAGTCGAGGATGCGCCTGCCGGGTTCCACGCCATCCAGCCACGACTTCAGCTTGCCGAGGTTGCCCTTGCCGACCTGCGCCAGCGCCGAGCCGAAGTTCGCCGGCGCCAGCATCACCAGGTGGGTGAGCCGGATGGTGCTGCAGCGGCCGGGCCGCTCGCGCTGCGCGCGCAGCCATTCGCGCACCACCGGGCCGCCGGTGGAATGGGTGACGCAGGCGAAGTCGGGCCCTTCGAGGTGCAGGTCGCGCAGGGCATGGTCGAAGGCGCGCACCAGGTCGTCCATGCCCACCACGTCGTCGAAGCTCACGTATTCGGACAGCCAGACGTCGGCCAGCGTCAGCGGCATGCCCGCGGCCGCGGCGGCCTGCTGCAGGCGCTGCGGCATCTGGCCGTAGGTGTCGGTGTTGGTGACGCTCCAGCCGTGGACGAAGACGAGGGTGGTCATGGACGGCTCCTCCGAGGATGCCGTCCATGATGGCGGATGCGTGCCGCGCCGGGTACCGGCGCCGCGCTACTGCGCCGCCAGCTGCGCGTCGGCGGGATCGTTGCCGCCGGCGCGGCTGACCAGGCGCAGCGGCTGGCCCCACGGCGCGAGGAAGGTGACCACGACCTCCGTGGTGCCCGGTCCCACGTCCACCCGCGTCGGCGCGCCGATGACGCGCACGTGGTTCGCGCGCAGCCATGCGGCGGCGGCGCGGGCATCGTCGGTGACCAGGGCTCCCGCGGCTTGCGAGCCGGAATCTCCGCGCCGCAGGGCGACGATGGTGCCGTTGCCGCAATCGAGCAGCGCGGCCTGCCGCGTGTCCGGGTCATCCAGCGGCGCGCAGTGCAGCACGTCGTGGAAGAACCGCACGGCGCGGGGCAGGTCGGGCACCTGCAGGTCGATGTAGCCGCCGTCGGCCGGCGATGCGGGACGCGCGGGCAGGGCCGGCGCGAGCAGCAGGAGCGCCAGCAGGGCCGGCAGGAAGAAGATGCGGGTGGCGATGGACATGTTCACGGTGGGGATTCCGCGGGGACGACGACCAGATGGAGGCGCGGCCGCTGCATGCCAATGCGGTTTTCGTCACCACAGCGTTTCCCGGCGGGACGCAATCGCCGCGGATGGCCGGCTGGGGTAGGCTGGACATCCCCTGCCTGACCCGGTGCGACGATGGTCCTTTCCGTGCTGCTCGTGTTGTTGCTGCTGGCCCTGCTGGCGGCGTGGCGCCGCTGGCGGCGCACTGCCTGGAGCCTGGCCGCCGTGACCATCCTGCTGTTCCTGCTGGCCGCCTGCGGCCCGCTGCCGCGCTGGCTGCTGGCCGGCCTGCAGCGGCCGTACGCGGTGGCGCCGCCGCAGGCCTGGGCCGCGCGCAACGCCATCGTGCTGCTGGGCGCGGGCACCGAGGTGGCCTACGGCAGCACGCAGCCGTCCCTGCTGGCCTGGGGGCGCATCGCGAAGGCCGCCGCGCTGTACCGCGGCTGCAAGGCCGCCGGCCGCGAATGCCTGCTGCTGGTCAGCGGCGGCGACAGCCAGGGGCACCATGCCAGCGAGGCGGCGGTGTACGGCGGCGTCCTGCGCCGGCTGGGCGTGCCGGCCGCCGACCTGCAGCTGGAAGCGCGCAGCCGCAACACCTGGCAGAACGCGCAGTTCAGCCGGCCGCTGCTCGAAGCCTGGGCGCCGCGGCGGGTGGTGCTGGTCAGTTCCGGCGCGCACCTGCGGCGCAGCCTGCTGTACTTCGCCCACTTCGGCATCCTCGCGGTGCCGGCGGACGGCGGCGACGTGTCGCCGCTGATGTCGTGGTGGCCGCAGAGCTGGAACCTCGCGCTGACCGACCTGGCCCTGCACGAGTACACCGGCATCGCGCGCTACCACGAATACAACGCGATGGGCTGGAACGCGCCGCCGCTGCCGCCGCTGGTGCCGTCGGAGCCCGGCTCGCTGTAGGAGCGCGGGTGCGGCTCAGCCTTCGCGCATCACCATCAGGCGGATCTCGGTCATGTCCTCGATCGCGTAGCGGACGCCTTCGCGGCCGAAGCCGGACAGCTTGACGCCGCCGTAGGGCATGTTGTCCACCCGGAAGCTGGGGATGTCGTTGACGATCACGCCGCCTTGCTCCAGTTCGTTCCAGGCGCGCATGGCGTGGCCGAGGCTGTCGGTGAAGATGCCGGCCTGCAGGCCATAGTCCGAGTCGTTGACCATCGCGATGGCGTCGTCGATGGTGTCGAACGGCGCGAGCAGGGCGAACGGGCCGAACGCCTCCAGCCGGTTGGCCTTCGCGTCGGCGGGCACGTTTTCCATCAGCGTGGCCTCCAGCATGTTGCCCGTGCGCCTGCCGCCGCACAGGATCTTCCCGCCGGCGCGCTTCGCCTCGAGGATCCAGCCGTGCAGGCGCTCGGCGGCGGCCTCGTCGATCATCGGGCCGAGGAACACGCCCTTGTCCTTCGGGTCGCCGGCCTTGAGCTTCTTCGTGGCGGCGACGAGCTTCTTCTTCAGCGCGTCGTAGACGCCGGCGTGCGCGTAGATGCGCTGCACGCCGATGCAGCTCTGGCCGGACTGGTAGAACGCGCCAAACACCAGCCGCTCCACCACGCGGTCGAGCCGCGGCCCCTGGTCCGCGTCGACGATGCATGCCGCGTTGCCGCCCAGCTCCAGCACCACCTTCTTGCGACCGGCGCGTGCCTTCAGCTCCCAGCCGACCTGGCCGCCGGTGAAGGAGAGCAGCTTGAAGCGCTCGTCCTCGACCAGCGGCGCGGCGTGCCTGCCGTCCAGCGTGAGGATGGAGAACGCGCCTTTCGGCAGGTCGGTCTCGGCCAGCACCTCGCCGATGATCAATGCGCCGACCGGCGTCTTCTCCGAGGGCTTCAGCACGAACGGGCAACCCGCCGCGATCGCCGGCGCTACCTTGTGCGCCACCAGGTTCAGCGGGAAGTTGAACGGCGTGATGAAGGACACCGGCCCCAGCGGCACGCGCCTGGTGTAGCCGTGGTAGCCGTCCAGGCGCGCGGCCAGCTCCAGGTTGATCGTCTCGCCGTCGATGCGCACCGACTCCTCGGCGGCGATGCGGAAGGTCTCGATCAGCCGCGTCACCTCGCCGGCGGCGTCCCTGATCGGCTTGCCGGCCTCGATGCACAGCGCCTCGGCCAGTTCGTCGCGGCGCTCGCTGAAGCGGGCCACGCAATGTTGCAGCACCGCCTGCCGCGCCCACGGCCTGAACGCGCGCATCGGCGCGGCGGCCTCCACCGCGGCGGCGATGGCCTTCTCGGTCGCCTTCGCATCCGGCACCGCCACCCGCGTGGCCACCTTGCCGCTGTACTTGTCGCGTACCTCCAGCGTCTCCTTCGAGCTTTGCGGGCGGTTGGCGAGGTAGTAGGGGTAGGTCTTGTCGAGCATGGTTCTCTCCGGCGAAGGCGCGCAGGTCATCGCACCGAGCATGCGATCCGGCCCGTTCAATCGCCGTGAGCTGTGGTCGATGCGCGGGCCTTCGCTTCGATGACGCGGCGACGGGCATTTGGCGAAGGCCGTCACAGTTTTCCATGGATTCACGCGCTTTGCGCGCGGGCGTGATAGACCATGGCCCGGCTTGGTGCAGACAGGGGTGCCGGCGTGCGTTCCGTGGGCGCGCGCGGGCCGGCATGGACCGAGCGGACCCCGCCCTCGCGCGCGGCGCGTGCCGCGCTTTGTCCTGGAGAACCTCATGCCCGTACAGCTGCAGATCTCGCAACAGGATCTCGACCGACTGACCCTGGATTGCATCGGCGCCGCCGACATCGACGACGACAAGGTGGTCGACAAGGTGACCATGACCTATCCGAACAAGTGCTTCACCACCACCACCGTGCACACCTCCGGCACCTGCTGAGCCCATGCCTGGCGACGCCGCAGGCTGCCCACGGGCAGCTTGCGGCACCCGGCCGGCTGCCGGCTTGCCGGCGGCGGCCACCGATACGGAGAACGCCCATGCCCACGTCCCTGGAACTGTCCGCCGAAACCCTCGACCGGCTGGTCGAGCAGGCCATCGGCAGCGTCGACCTCGGCAGTGACCGGCTGATCGACCCGCCCGGCGCGATGGCGACCGCCAACACCTGCTACCGCTCCTGCGGCCACACCCTCTGCCTTTGCGTCGCGTGATGCCGCGGCCGGCCAAGCGGGCCACCGACGGGTGGCCCGCTTCGTTTCCGCGCCCCGACGCGAACGGCACGGCATCCAGCGCGACGGACGATGCCGCCATCGATCCCGCGCTCCGGCCACTGTTGCGCTGGGCCGAACCGCTGCTCGCCCCGGCCCGCGAACGCAGCCTGCGGGCTTGGGCCGGCGCGGCGCGCCGGCATCCCGGATGGTTCGACGGCGAGCAGCTGGCAGCCAGCGTGCGGGCCGCCTTCGCCGCACCGGCGCTGGCCTGGAGCGCGCGGGCGCTGCTGCTGGAACTGGCGATCGCGCGGCACCAGGGCTCGCTCGAGGGCGATACGCCGGAGCAGCGCTTCGCGTTCTTCCTGGACTGGATCGACGGCCCGGCCGGCCGTGCGGTACTGGAGGCGCGCTACCCGCTGCTGCAGGCGGATATCGTCGGCCAGTCGGAACGCACCGAGCGTTTCCTGGCCAGCTTTCTGCATCGCGTGGAGCAGGATTTCCCGGCGCTGCCCGGTCTCTTCGACGGGGCGCGCGAACCCGGCCGCCTGCGCCGCTTCGCGATGGGGCAGGGCGACCGCCACGACCACGGCGGCAGCGTGGTCGAACTGGGTTTCGAGCAGGGCCGGGCGCTGTACAAGCCGCGCTCGCTGGCGATGGACGTGGCCTACGCGCACTGGCTCGCCCGCATCGCCGAGCTCGGCGTCGAACCGGACCAGCGCGCCACCGGCAGCCTGGACCGCGGCGGGCACGGCTACGCCGGCTGGATCGAACACGCGCCGCTGGCCGACGCCGCGGCAGCGCCGCGCTATTTCCGGCGCTACGGCGGCGTGATCGCGATCGCCTACCTGCTCAACTGCACCGACCTGCACCTGGAGAACCTCGTCGCCTGCGGCGAATACCCGGTACTGGTCGACCTGGAGACGGTGTGCCAGCCGTGGATCGGCCAGCGCAGCGCGCGCGAGCGCGAGGGCATGGCGTACGCGCCTTCGGTGCTGGTTTCCGGCCTGCTGCCCGGACAGCTGAGCCACCTCGATGCCTGGGACGTCAGCGCGCTGGCCTGGGCCGAGCATCGCTACCAAGTACGCCGCGCCGTCGGCGCCGGCACCGACGGACTGAAGCTGGCGCCGACCGAGGCCGCCTCGAAACCGAAGGCCAACCTGCCGCATCTCGGCGACGGCCGGCGCGTCGCCGCGCACGACCACGTCGAGGCCATCGTCGAAGGCTTCGAGGCCACCTACCGCGGCCTGCGCCGGCTCAAGCCGGAGCTGCGCGGCGAGCGCGGCCTGCTGGCGCCGTTCGCCCGGCTGGAGACGCGCATCGTGCTGCGTTCGACGCAGATCTACGCGCGCCTGATCGACGCGATGGCGCACCCGCAGTACCTGCGTTCGGCCGGGGAGCGCGAGGCGGTGCTGGCCAAGCTCGACCTCGGCAGCCGGCAATGGCCGCTGCTGGAACGCGTGCAGGCCGCCGAGCGCGCGGCGCTGTCGCGCGGCGACGTACCGCGCTTCCTGGCGCGCGTGGACGACGTCGATGCGCGCGACGTCGACGGCCACGTCGCGGCGAAGCTGTGCGAGCGTTCCGGCTGGGACGAGGTGCAGCGCCGCCTGCGCGTGCTGTCCCCGCGCGACCTGCGGCGCCAGCGCCATGCGCTGGTGCAGTCGCTGGAATGCGACCGCCTGGCGGCGATCGCCGGCGGACGGGTGATCGAGCGTTCGCGCCCGGTCCCGGCCATGCGCCCCTGGCGTGGCGGCGATTTCCTCGACACCGCCACGAGGCTGGGCGACGACCTGCTGGCGCTGGCCTTTCGCGACCGCCGCGGCCTGGTCTTCTTCCACCCCGAATACCGCGACAAGGAACACGCTTCGGTGTCGGTGATGGGGCCGTCGCTGTACGAAGGCCTGCCGGGCGTGCTGCTGCTGTTCGCCGAGCTGGGCCGGCTCGGCGGGCAGCGGCGTTTCGCCGATGCCGTCGAGGCGGGCCTGGCCACCTGCCGCCGCCAGTTGCGCGACGATCCCGGGGCGCTCCCCTCGATCGGCGCCTACGACGGCCTGGCCGGCTGGCTCTATGTGCTGCTGGCGCTCGGCGTGCGCGGCCGGCGCGAAGCGCTGGTCGACGAGGCGCTGGGCTGGGTGCCGCAACTCGCCGCGCGCATCGGGGCCGACGAGCACCTGGACCTGGTCGGCGGCGCGGCCGGCTGCCTGCTGGTGCTGCTGGAACTGCTGCGCCACCGGCCGGACGACGGGGCGATGGAGGCGGCCCGCGACTGCGCGCGCCGCCTCGCCGACACCGCGCAGCGCGACGGCGACGCCGCCTGCTGGACCGTGCCGGCCTCGCAGGGGCGTGCATTGGGCGGCTTCGCACACGGCAGCGCGGGGATCGGCGCCGCGCTGGCGCGCTACGGGCACCTGGCCGGCGACGCGGAGGCCGTCGCGCTGGCGCGCGCGGCGCTGCGGCACGAACGCCTGGCCTTCGCCCGGCGCGGCCGGCGCTGGTACGACCGTTACGCGGAGCCGGACGGCCGCGAGGACGTGCATTCCTGGTGCCACGGCGCGCCAGGCGTCGGGCTGGCGCGGCTGCTCTGGCCGGACGCGCTGCGCGACGCGGCGTGGCGCGAGGAGATGGCCGCGTGCGTGGCAGCGGTGCGCGAGCGCGGCATCGCCGGCGAGCCGTCGCACGCCCTTTGCCACGGCCGCCTGGGCAACCTTGAGCTGCTGCTCGAATACGGCGTGTGCCAGGGCGACGCGCAGGCGATCGCGGACGCCCGCCGGCTCGGACGGCAGGCGCTGGAGGACGGCCGCAAGGGCTGGATCGGCGGCGTGCCGTCCGCGGCGCAGGAACCGCTGGGCCTGATGGTGGGCATGGCCGGCATCGCCTACGGCTGCCTGCGGCTGGCCGACCCGGCGCGGGTGCCGTCGGTGCTCGGCCTGTCGGTGGGGGCACCGTCGCCGGCGTGAGTGGCGCGTGGCTCAGTCGGTGTCGGCGTGCAGCCGGCGCTCGCCGTCGGCGAGCCGCGCGCGCACGGCCGAACCTGGCGCGATCTCACCGGCCGAGCGCAGCACCTTGCCCTCGGCGTCGAACAGGATGGCGTAGCCGCGTTCCAGCGTGGCGAGCGGGCTGACCGCGTGCAGGGCGCGGGCGGCCTGGCGCAAGGTGAGGCGTTCGCGTTCCAGCCGCCGCTCCACGCACTGGTGCAGCCGCCGGGCCTGCTCGTCGAGGCGGCGTCGCAGCAGTTGCAGGCGTTGTCGCGGGTGCTGGGCGAGCAGGCGGGCATGGGCCTTGTCGAGCCGCGAGCGGCGCTGCTGCTGGCGCTCGCGCATCGCGCCGAGCAGGCGGCGGCGAAGATGGGCCAGCCGCTCGCGGTCGCGCGCCAGTCGCGCCTGCGGCCGTTGCGCCTGCAGTCGGGCGAGCAGGTGGTCGACGCGCTGGCCGAGGCCCTGCAGCCGGCGCTGCTGCAGCACGACCAGGCGCTGCCGCAGCTGGCGCAGGTGGCGGCCCAGCGCCTCGGCGTCCGGCACCAGCAGCTCGGCGGCGGCGGACGGGGTGGGCGCGCGCAGGTCGGCGACGAAGTCGGCGATGCTGAAATCCACTTCGTGGCCCACGGCGCTGACCACCGGCACCGCGCTGGCATGCACCGCGCGCGCCACGGCCTCGTCGTTGAAGGCCCACAGGTCCTCCAGCGAACCGCCGCCGCGGGTCAGCAGCAACGCGTCATAGCGGCCGCTGGCGGAGGCCTTCCGCAGCATGGCCACGATGGCGGGCGGTGCCTCGCGACCCTGCACGGGCACCGGCAGCACCTCCACCTCGGCCAGCGGCCAGCGGCGCGCCAGCACGCTCAGCACGTCGCGCACCGCCGCGCCGGTGGCGGAGGTGATCACGCCGATGCGCCGCGCGTAGCGGGGCAGGGCGCGCTTGCGCCCGGGGTCGAACAGGCCTTCGGCGTCGAGCTGCGCCTTGAGGCGCTCGAACTCGCGCTGCAGCGCGCCTTCGCCCGCCGGCTCCATGTGTTCGGCGACCAGCTGGAACTCGCCGCGCGGTTCGTACAACCCCACCCGGGCGCGCAGCAGCACCTGCATGCCGTCGACCGGGCGGAACCTCAGCCAGCCGCTCTTGGGCCGGAACATCGCGCAGCGCACCTGCGCGGCGCTGTCCTTCAGGGTGAAGTAGAGATGGCCGGAAGCCGGCCGCGAGACGTTGGACAGCTCGCCCTCGATCCACACCAGCGGCAGGGCGTCTTCCAGCAGCCCGCGCACCAGCCCGTTGAGCGTGCTGGGGGTGAGGATGTGGCGCGGCGGGGCCGGTTGGTCGTCGGGCGAGCGCATGGACGTCGGAGACTAGCATGGATCGCTTGGTGGACAGCGGCTTGCGGCTGCCTCTGCAAGCTTTTTCTCATCCACGGACTCGGCCGTGGGAGGGCCCGAAGCGGGATTCCTGCACGACCGGCCCGTGGTTGAAATCGCTGAAGCGGATCCAGCGCGGACGCATTCACGGCACGTGTCCCCGGGAAAGGATCAGTCCGGCTCGTCCGCGGCCGGGCTGCGCTGGCGCCGGTATTGCCGCCAGGCACGCACGCCCAGGTTGAGCGCGAGCCACGCCACGAGCACCGCCAGCGGCCAGGCGACGATCGCGGGCCACAGCAGGGCGACCACGGCGATCGCAGCCAGCAGCCCGACGCTGGCCGCCAGCGGCGTGGTGGAGGTGTCGCCGAGCACGCGGCGGTCGGCGATGACGGCACCGACCGAATTGGCCAGCCGCAGCGCACCGGCAGCGGCGCGGCCGGAACTGCCGCCGCCGCGGTGCGGGCGGGCGGGACGCTGCCCGCTGCTGCTGCGCACCTTCTCGCCGCGGTGCCGGCGCCGCGGCGACAGCACGATCTCGGTGGCGTTCTCCAGATCGCGTTCGTACTGCGCCGCGAGCTGGCCGGCGAAGCCGGCGTCTTCCACCGCCACGTCGATCTCGCGGTTGCCCAGCCAGCTGGCCAGGTTGAGGTTGGACGAACCCACCCGCGCCCACTGGCCGTCGGCCACGGCGGTCTTGGCGTGCAGCATCGAGCCGTTCCATTCGAACACGCGCACGCCGGCCTTCAGCAGCGGCCGGTAGCCGGAGCGCGACAGGCCGGCCACCACCGGGATGTCGCTGCTGCCGGGCACCAGCAGGCGCACGTCCACGCCGTCGCGCGCGGCCGAGGCCAGCGCCTGCACGTAGGGCGCCACGCCCACGAAGTAGGCGTCGGTGAGCCACAGCGTCCGGCGCGCCATCGCAGCGACCAACTGGTCGAGCCGGTACATGCCGGCGGTGGCGGGCTGGGTGGCGATCAGCCGCAACGCGACGTCGCCGGCCGGCACCGGCGAAGCGGCCGCCGGCACACCTTCCGGCAGTGGCGCGCCGATCAGCCGCCAGCTATCGGCGAAGGCCGCGGCCAGCTCGGCCACCACCGGGCCGCGCAGCGCCACGCCGGTGTCGCGCCAGGGCGGCACGCCGCGCCGCGGGTCGCCCAGCCATTTCGCGCTGATGCACACGCCGGAGAGGAAACCGCGCTCGCCGTCCACCACCAGGGTCTTGCGATGGTCGCGGCTGATCCATCCGAAGGACAGCCCCAGCCGCGGCGGGTTGTACACGCGCACCTCGCCGCCGGCCTCGCGCAGCGGGCGCCAGAACGCGGCGCCCGACTGGCCGAGGCAGCCCATCCAGTCGGCCACCACGGCGACGAACACGCCGGCGCGGGCGCGTTCGGCCAGCGCATCGCGGAAGGTGCGTCCCACCGCGTCGTCGCGGATGATGTAGTTCTCCAGCAGCACGCTGCGCCGGGCGCCGCGGATGGCCGCGAGCCAGGCCGCGTAGTGCGCCTCGGCGTCGATCAGCAGCTCCGCGGCGTTGCCGCCCAGCAGCGGTGCACCGGCCGCGCGGCTGAGCGCCTGTTCGGCCAGCAGGCGATAGGGCGAGGACGCGGTGAGCGGCGAGGGCGGCATGACGGCAGTGTAGGACATGGCCGCCGGCGCCCATGTGCAGGCATCGTGGACGGCGCTTCTGGCATGATCGGCCCATGTCGCCGGACCACCGCCTGACCGACACCGAAGCCTGCGCGCGGCTGATCGCCGCACGGCTGGGCGCGGACCTGCGCATCGCCGCGCCGCTGGGGCTGGGCAAGCCGCACGGCCTGCTCAACGCGCTGTATGCCATGGTATGCGCCGACACCTGGCGCTCGATGACGCTGTACACCGCGCTGTCGCTGACCCGGCCGCAGCCGCGGCCGGGGCTGGAGGCGCGCTTCCTGCAGCCGTTCCTCGACCGCCACTTCGGCACCGACTGCGCGGACCCGCAGTACGCGCTGGACCAGATGCGCGGCGCGCTGCCGCCCAACGTGGCGGTGCACGAGTTCTACCTGCAGTCCGGCGCGCTGCTGCACGCCGGCGGGGCGCAGCGCAGCTACATCAGCCAGAACTACACCCACGTGGCGCGCGACCTGGTGGACCAGGACATCAACCTGGTGGTGCAACTGGTGGCGCGGCGCGGGACGGCCGGCGGCGTGCGCTACAGCCTGTCGTGCAACCCCGACCTCACGCTGGATTTCCTCGACCGGCTGAAGGCGGCCGGCAAGCCGCGGCCGCTGTGCGTGGCGGTGGTGCATCCCGGCCTGCCGTACGTGAGCGGCCATGCCGAGGTGGCGGAGGACTTCTTCGACATCGAGCTGGCGCCGCACGCGCCACCGCCGCTGTTCGCGCTGCCGCGGCAGCCGGTGGGCACCGCGGAATACGCGCTGGGCCTGCACGCCAGCGCGCTGGTGAAAGACGGTGGCTGCCTGCAGATCGGCATCGGCGCGCTGTCCGACGCGCTGGTGAAGTCGCTGCTGCTGCGCCAGCAGGACAACCCCGCCTGGCGCGAGGCGCTGCGCCTGCTGGACCCGACCGGCGCCACTCACGCCGTCGCCGCCCACCTCGGCGGGCTGGGGCCGTTCTCCGTCGGCCTGTACGGTGCCAGCGAGATGGTGATGGACGGCTTCATGCACCTGCAGCGCGCCGGCATCCTCAAGCGCCGCAGCTGGGACAACATGGCGCTGGAGCGTGCCGCGGCCGCCGGACGCCTGCCGGCGGACGTGCCCGGCGGGCATTACCTGCGCGGCGCCTTCTTCCTCGGCACGCGCGAGTTGTACGAGTGGATCGCCGCCACCGAGGCGGCTGACCCCGACGCCATCGACATGTGCCGCGTCTCCAACGTCAACCAGCTCTACGGCGACCACCAGCCGCTGGCGGCGCTGCAGCGGCGCGGCGCGCGCTTCTTCAACACCTGCATGGTGGCGACCCTGCTCGGCGCCGCGGTGTCCGACACGCTGGAAGACGGCCACGTGGTCAGCGGCGTCGGCGGCCAGTACAACTTCGTGGCGATGGCGCACGAGCTGCCCGACGGCCGCTCGGCGCTGATGCTGCGCGCCACCCGCCAGGGCCACGGCGGCGTGCAGACCAACATCCGCTGGAACTACGGCCAGGCCACCATCCCGCGCCACCTGCGCGACCTGGTGGTCACCGAGTACGGCGTGGCCGACCTGCGCGGCAAGAGCGACAGCGAGTGCGTGGAGGCGATGCTGTCGATCGCCGACGCGCGCTTCCTTGACGCGCTGGCCGCCGAGGCCAAGGCGCACGGCAAGCTGTCGCTGGACTTCCGCATCCCGGACGCCTGGCGCCGGCACACGCCGCAGGGACTCGAGGCGTCGCTGGCGCCGCTGCGCAAGCGCGGGCTGCTGCCGCGCTTCCCGTTCGGCAGCGATTTCGACGAGGTGGAGCAGGGGCTGCTGCCGGCGCTGGCCTGGCTGGAATCGCGCCGCGCGACGTGGCGCGGGAAGTGGGCGCTGCTGCGCGCGCTGGCGCGTCCCGGCGCGCCGGTGGGCGGCGAGGACGCGGCGCTGGCGCGGATGGGGCTGCAGGCGCCGGCAGCGCTGCGCGAGCGCCTGCTGCGCCGCCTGTTGCTGGCCGCGCTGCGCCGCTGAGGCACGGCGCCGCCGGCCAAGGCGGGCGGGCGATCGGGTATCCTTGGCACATCGCCAGGCCCGCTGGCTCCCGCCGTCCCCGTCGATCCATGAACCAGACCTCCCCGCAGCAACCGCGTCCGGCCGAGCCCCTGCCGCGTCGCCCCAGCGTCGGCGTGCGCGTCGGCAAGGTGCTGGTCGGCGGCGGCGCGCCGGTCGTCGTGCAGTCGATGACCAACACCGGCACCGAGGACCCCGTCTCCACCGCGAAGCAGGTCGCCGAACTGGCCCGGGCCGGCTCGGAGATCGTGCGCATCACGGTGAACACGCCGGCGGCGGCGGCGGCGGTGCCGCGCATCGCCGAGCGGCTGGCGATGATGGGCGTGGACGTGCCGATCGTGGGCGATTTCCACTACAACGGCCATCAACTGCTGGAAGCCGAGCCGGCCTGCGCCGAGGTGCTGGCGAAGTACCGCATCAATCCGGGCAATGTGGGCTTCGGCAAGAAGAAGGACGCGCAGTTCGGCGCGATCATCGAGAAGGCGATCCAGTACGGCAAGCCGGTGCGCATCGGCGCCAACTGGGGCTCGCTGGACCAGGGCATGGTCGCCACGCTGATGGACGAGAACGCGGGGCGCGCCGTGCCGTGGGACGCCGCGCTGGTGGCACGCGAGGCGCTGATCCGTTCCGCGCTGGACTCGGCCGCGCGCGCGGAGCAGTTGGGCCTGCCGCGCGAGCGCATCATCCTCTCGTGCAAGGTCTCCGGCGTGCAGGAGCTGATCGCGGTGTACCGCGATCTGGCCGCGCGCTGCGACTACGCGCTGCACCTCGGCCTGACCGAGGCAGGCATGGGCTCCAAGGGCATCACCGCCTCGAGCGCCGCGCTGGCGGTGCTGCTGCAGGAAGGCATCGGCGACACCATCCGCATCTCGCTCACGCCCGAGCCGGGACAGTCGCGCACGGCGGAGGTGATGGTGGCGCAGGAACTGCTGCAGACCATGGGCCTGCGCGCGTTCACGCCGCTGGTCACCGCCTGCCCGGGCTGCGGCCGCACCACCAGCACCTTCTTCCAGGAGCTGGCCAAGGCGGTGCAGGAACACGTGCGCGCCAGGATGCCGGAATGGCGCGTGAAGTACGACGGCGTGGAGAACCTCACCCTGGCGGTGATGGGCTGCGTGGTGAATGGGCCGGGCGAATCCAGGCACGCCAACATCGGCATCTCGCTGCCGGGCAACGGCGAGGCCCCGGCGGCGCCGGTGTTCATCGACGGCGAGAAGGCGATGACCCTGCGCGGCGACAACATCGCCGCCGAGTTCGTGGGCCTCCTCGACGACTACGTAGCCCGCAAGTACGCCAGCCGGGCGGGCTGAGGCCGCGATGGCCCGCGACGCCGGCAACGACGCGCGCGAACGGGACATCCTGGAGGCCTGGCATGCCGGGGCCGCGCCATGGATGTGCGTGCTGGCCGCCGGGGCCGCCGGAAACCGCGATGGCCGCGGCGGATAGCGGGCCGGCCAGGCCCGTGCGGCGTCGCGCGGATCGCGACGCGCTGCACGCCGGCGCGTGTCCCCCGATGGCAGAATGCCCCGCATGCTTGGTGCGCGCAGGCAGGGGGAACCCGGTGTGACGATCAGCCCGCAGATGCGCACGGCGTGCGCCTATGTCGCCCTTTCCGCGCTGTGGATCTGGTTTTCCGATCTCGCCCTCGAGGCGCTGGTACGCGATCCGCGCCGGCTCACCTGGTTGCAGAGCATCAAGGGCTGGGTGTTCGTGCTGGGCACGGGCGCGCTGCTGTACGCGATGATGGGGCATACGGTGCGCCGGCTCGCGGCGGCCAACCGCATGCTGCTGGACGGCAACGAGCAGACGCTGCGCGTGCTGGTGGAGGCGATGGATGCGCGCCACAAGGAGACCGGCGACCATTCCGAGCGGGTGATGCGCATGGCCGTGGGACTGGCGCAGCTGGCTGGCGTCGAGGGCAGGGCGCTGCGCGACCTGAAGTTCGGCGCGCTGCTGCACGACATCGGCAAGCTGGCGCTGCCGGACGCGATCCTGGTCAAGCCGGGCCGGCTCGACGAGGCGGAGACCGCGCTGATGCGCACGCATCCGGTGATCGGGCGCGACATGCTGCGGCGGGTGGACTTCCTGTGCGGTGCCGCCGACATTCCCCACAGCCACCACGAGCGCTGGGACGGCACCGGCTATCCGCAGGGCCTGCGCGGCGAGGCCATTCCGTTGGCCGCGCGCATCTTCAGCGTGGTGGACGTGTGGGACGCGCTGAGCCAGCCCCGCGTGTACAAGCCCGCTTGGCCCGAACCGGAGGTGATCGCCTACCTGCGTGGCGTGGCCGGCACCCAGCTCGATCCGCGGCTGGTGGAGCTGTTCCTCGCCCACCTCGACGAGCTGAAGGCATTGGCGTCGGGCACGGCGTGACAGGCTCCGGCCGCCGGCCGTTCACCTCTTCACCGTCCATGACCGTCACCGTTCACGCGGAGCGCAGCCGCGCAGAGGCGAAGCCGGAGCGCACTGGGCAGCCTTCGACTTCGCTTGTGCCGTGCTACGCGCAGGCGGACGGCAGGGGAGCACGTGGCCAGCCTGGCCAGGGCGAACGGTGGCGGAGCGGCTAGCCCAGCAGGAATTCCCGCAGCGGCCGCGGAGCACCGTCGCGCCAGGCCTCTTTGCCGGCCGGCCGCGAACCCAGTTCGCGCACCCGGGCGAGGAAGCCGGCGCGGGGCATCTCGCAAGCGCCGAGTGACAGCAGGTGCGGATTGGCCACCTGGGCGTCGAGCAGCGGGAAGCCCCACTCGCGCAGCAGCGCGGCCAGCGCCATCAGCGCCGCCTTCGAGCCGCCGCTCTCGCGGCTGAACATCGATTCGCCGCAGAACAGCCGACCCACGGCGACGCCGTAGATGCCGCCCGCCAGCCGCGCGCCGTCCCATACCTCCACGCTGTGCGCATGGCCCAGCGCATGCAGCCCGGCATAGGCCTCGGCCATCGCCGGCACGATCCAGGTGCCGTCGTCGCCACCACGCGGCGCGGCGCAGGCCTCGACCACGTCGCGGAAGGCGTGGTCTACGCTGAACCGCCAGTCCCGGCGCGCCAGCAGGCGGCGCAGGCTGCGATTGGGCCGCAGCGCGGCGGTGTGGAACACGCAGCGCGGGTCGGGCGACCACCACAGGATCGGCTGGCCCTCGCCGTACCACGGGAAGATGCCACGGGCATAGGCGGCCAGCAGGCGGCGCGGCGAAAGGTCGCCGCCGAAGGCGAGCAGGCCGTCGGGTTCGTCCAGCGCGCGGGACGGGTCGGGAAAGCGTTCCGGCGCGTCGTCCTCGAGCCGGGGCAGGCGGATCATGGGTGGTGTTCCGCGTAGGGACTGTGCGCGGCCAGTTCGGCGGCGTAGTCGTGCATGGCGGGCGCTTCGCGCGCCAGCGCGTCCCGCACCGCGGCGCGGAAGCGTTCGTCGGCCAGGTAGTGCCGCGAATGCGTGCGCACCGGCAGGAAGCCGCGCGCCAGCTTGTGCTCGCCCTGCGCGCCGGGTTCGAAGCGCTGCAAGCCCTGTGCGATGGCGTACTCGATGCCGCGGTAGTAGCACAGCTCGAAATGCAGGCCGGGGACGTCGGCGGTGGCGCCCCAGTAGCGCCCGTACAAGGCTTCGTCGCCGCGCAGGAACAGCGCCATCGCCACGATGTCCTCGCCGTCCGACGCCAGTGCGAGCTGCACCGCGTCACCCAGCTCGCCGAGCCGGCTGAAGAAGGTGGCGGTGAGCGCGGCGTGGTTGCCCTTGGCGTCGAAGGTGGCCTCGTACAGGGCGTGGATGCGCCGCCATTCGTGCAGGCGCAGCTCGTGTCCGGCGCGCCACTCGATGCGCAGGCCGGCGGCGGCGACCCGCGCGCGCTCGTGGCGGATGTTCTTCCGTTTCTTGTGGTTGAGCGCGGCGAGGAAGCCGTCGAAGTCCCTCCAGCCGCGGTTGTGCCAGTGGAACTGCACGTCGGAGCGGGCCAGCCAGTCGTCGTCGAAGGCTTCCGCGTCGGCGGCGTCGAGGAAGTTGGCGTGCGCGGAGGACAGACCGAGCCGTTCGGTTTCCGCGCGCATCGCCTCGGCCAGGGCGCGGCGCAGCACCGGCGCCTGCATCGCGTCCGCGCCGGCCAGCAGGCGCGGGCCGGGCACCGGCGAGTAGGGCACGCCGCACAGCAGCTTGGGGTAGTAGTCGCCGCCGGCGCGTTCCCAGGCGCTGGCCCAGCTCCAGTCGAACACGAACTCGCCGTGCGAGTTGCCTTTCAGGTACAGCGGCGCCGCGGCGAGCAGCCGGTCGCGTTCGTACAGGCCGAGGTGGTGCGCCTGCCAGCCCCATTCGGGGCGAATGCAGCCGTCGCGCTCTAGTGCGTGCAGGAACGCGTGCGAGACGAACGGGTTGCCGTCGGGACGCAGGGCGTCCCAGGCGGCGGCGGGCACGTCGGCGATGCGGTCGTGGAAGCGTGCTTCGATCACGGCACGATGATGCCAGCTATCCAGGACGCCGCTCCGGCATGCCGGTGCGGCGGGGGCGAAGCGTTCAGCCGGCCGGCGTCTGCTGCTCCAGCCAGCGTTCGGCGTCCAGCGCGGCCATGCAGCCGAAACCGGCCGAGGTGATCGCCTGGCGGTAGACGTGGTCGGCCACGTCGCCGGCGGCGAACACGCCGGGCACCGAGGTCAGGGTGGCCATGCCGTTCTGGCCGCTGTGGATCTTCAGGTAGCCGTCGTGCATCTCCAGCTGGCCCTCGAAGATGCCGGTGTTCGGGGTGTGGCCGATGGCGACGAAGAAGCCGGTGGCGGCGATGTCGCGGGTGGCGCCGGAGTCGACGTCCTTCACGCGCACCCCGGTGACGCCGGAGTCGTCGCCCAGCACCTCGTCCACGGTGTGGTTCCACACCAGCTCGATCCTGCCGGCGGCGGCCTTCTCGAACAGCTTGTCCTGCATGATCTTCTCCGCGCGCAGCTTGTCGCGGCGATGCACCAGGGTGACCTTGCTGGCGATGTTGGACAGGTACAGCGCCTCCTCCACGGCGGTGTTGCCCCCGCCCACCACTACCACCTCCTGCTCGCGGAAGAAGAAGCCGTCGCAGGTGGCGCAGGCGGACACGCCCTTGCCCTTGAACTTCTCCTCGCTGGCGATGCCGAGGTACTTGGCGGTGGCGCCGGTGGCGATGACCAGCGCGTCGGCGGTGTATTCGCCCGAGTCGCCCTTGAGGCGGAACGGGCGCTGCTTCAGGTCCACGCTGTGGATGTGGTCGAACACCATCTCGGTGTGGAAACGCTCGGCGTGCTCGGCCATGCGCTGCATCAGCGCCGGGCCTTGCAGGCCTTCCACGTCGCCGGGCCAGTTGTCCACCTCGGTGGTGGTCATCAGCTGGCCACCCTGCTGCAGGCCGGTGATCAGGGTCGGCTTGAGGTTGGCGCGCGCGGCGTACACGGCGGCAGTGTAGCCGGCGGGGCCGGAGCCGAGGATCAGCAGGCGGCTGTGCTTGGCGGTGGTGGTCATGCGTATAATCCCGAAGTTTGCGGTTGGCCCGGTTGGCCATTCGTCCCCGGCCAGCGCAGGGTTACGCGGACCGGGTCGCCGGAGCCCGCAAGAATGGGGAAGTCGGGCAGCCGATTCAAGGCGCGGCGATCGATCGTGCCGCGACGACCCGGTTGCCGCCTCCGCCCGGCATCCGTTCAGGCGGGCGCCGGCAAACGGGTGCATCCGGCCTTGCCGGGCGTGCTTTAATCGCCCCGGATTCCAGAGGAAAGCGACCACGGTGCCGCGTAGCGCGAACGCAAAGAAAGCAAAGGAACGGCCAGGCCTGAGCGAGGAGCTCAAGCGCCGCCTGCGCGAGGCCGGCGCGCTGCTGCTGCTGCCGCTGGCGCTGTTCCTGCTGGTCTGCGTGGCCAGCTACGACGCGCACGACCCGGGTTGGTCGCACGCGGGCTCGTCCGGCCACGTGCACAACCTGTGCGGGACCGTGGGCGCGTACATCGCGGACCTGTTGCGCTACCTGTTCGGCGGGGTGGCGTACTGCTTCCCGCTGCTGCTGCTGTTCCTCGGCGTGCAGGTGCTGCGCCACCACGGCGTGCGCAACGCGCAGCCGTGGGAATCCTCGCTGCGCCTGGCCGGTTCGGTGTTCTTCTTCGTCACCGCGCCGGCGCTGTGCACGCTCAATTTTCCCGACAGCATGATGCCGCCGGAAGGTGCCGGCGGCGTGATCGGCCGTGCGGTGAGCAACGGCATGCGCCACGCCTTCGGCAACGAGGGCGCGCCGCTGCTGCTGCTGGCGGTGTTCCTGGTGGCGGTGACGCTGGCCACGGGTCTGTCGTGGTTCCGGGTGATGGACTGGACCGGTCAGGGCGTGCTGCGCGCCGTGGCCTGGCTCGGCGGCCGGCTGCGCCGTACGCCGGACCTGCTGGCCGCGCGCCAGGCGCGGGCCGAACGCGAGGTGGTGAAGAAGGTCGAGGCGGTGAAGCAGGCCAAGCGCGAGCCGGTGCGCATCGAGGCGCCCGCCGCCCCGGTGGCGCGCAGCGAGCGCGCCCGCGTGGAGACCCAGATCCCGCTGTTCACCGGCGCCTCCGCGCCGGGCGAGCTGCCGCCGCTGTCGCTGCTCGACGAGGCGCCGGAGCAGGGTCCGGGCTACTCGGAGGAAACCCTGGAGGTGCTGTCGCGCCAGGTCGAGCTGAAGCTCAAGGACTTCCGCATCGAGGCCAAGGTGGTCGGCGTCTATCCCGGCCCGGTGATCACCCGCTTCGAGCTGGAGCCGGCCGCCGGCGTGCGCGGCTCGCAGGTGTCCAGCCTGGACAAGGACATCGCGCGCGGCCTGTCCGTGGTCAGCGTGCGCGTGGTGGACGTGATCCCGGGCAAGAACGTGATCGGCCTGGAGATCCCCAACACCAAGAAGCAGATCGTGTACCTGTCCGAGATCCTGCGCTCGGACCGCTACGACCAGACCAAGTCGCCGCTGGCGCTGGCGCTGGGCAAGGACATCGGCGGCAAGCCGGTGGTGACGGACCTCGCCAAGATGCCGCACCTGCTGGTGGCCGGCACCACCGGTTCGGGCAAGTCGGTCGCGGTGAACGCGATGGTGCTCTCGCTGCTGTACAAGGCGAGCCCGAAAGACGTGCGCATGATCATGATCGACCCGAAGATGCTGGAGCTCTCGGTCTACGAGGGCATCCCGCACCTGCTGGCGCCGGTCGTCACCGACATGAAGGAAGCCGCCAACGCGCTGCGCTGGTGCGTGGCCGAGATGGAGCGCCGCTACAAGCTGATGGCCGCGGTGGGCGTGCGCAACCTCGGCGGCTTCAACAAGAAGGTGAAGGACGCCGAGAACGCCGGCCAGCCGCTGCTGGACCCGCTGTTCCGACCCAACCCCGAGATGCCCAACCTCGCCGCGGAGCCGCTGGAGCCGCTGCCCTACATCGTGATCATCATCGACGAGTTCGCCGACATGATGATGATCGTGGGCAAGAAGGTGGAGGAGCTGATCGCCCGCCTCGCCCAGAAGGCGCGCGCCGCCGGCGTGCACCTGGTGCTGGCCACGCAGCGCCCGTCGGTGGACGTGATCACCGGCCTGATCAAGGCCAACATCCCCACCCGCATCGCGTTCCAGGTGTCGAGCAAGATCGACTCGCGCACGATCCTCGATCAGTCCGGGGCGGAAGCGCTGCTCGGCCATGGCGACATGCTCTACCTGCCGCCCGGTACCGCCACGCCGGAGCGCGTGCACGGCGCCTTCGTGGACGACCACGAGGTGCACAACGTGGTGGCCTGGCTCAAGGCGCAGGGCGCGCCGCAGTACATCGAGGGCGTGCTGGAGGAAGTGCAGGCCACCGCCGACGGCAAGTTCATCAACGATGCCGGCCTGCCGCAGGACGGCGAGGAGGGCGGCGACGCCGATACCCAGCTCTACGACAAGGCCGTGGCCATCGTCACCCAGACCCGCCGCGCCTCGATCTCGGGTGTGCAAAGGCATCTGCGCATCGGCTACAACCGCGCCGCCCGGCTGATCGAGCAGATGGAGCAGGACGGCGTGGTCAGCGCCCCGCAGCACAACGGCAACCGCGAAGTGCTGGCGCCGCCACCGCCCAAGGGCTGAGCGCTTTGCTCCCTCCCCCCTTCGGGGAGAGGGTTGGGGTGAGGGGCCAACCCCGCGACAAGCCCGCAAACAGAGCCGCACCCTTAACTCCCTCTCAGAGCCTGTTCAAAGTCTCCTGAGGAGCAGGGTCAGGAAGGCCAGGTGGATGAACTGTCGGCTGGTATTGAGGTGACGTTCGGCGTTCTTCCATAACCGCCGATGCTTTTCCAGCCAGGCGAAGCTGCGCTCGACCACCCAGCGTTGGGGCATGACCTTGAAGGTGTGCAGCTCGCTGCGCTTGGCGATCTGCACCGTGACGTGCTCGCCCAGGATCGCCTGGGTGCCTTGGGCGAAGGGGCGACCCACATAGCCGCTGTCGGCCAGCACGCTTCGCACCTGGCCCAGACCGGCCTTGCAATGCTCGAATGCCTGTAAGAGCCTGTTCAAAGTCTCCTGAGGAGCAGGGTCAGGAAGGCCAGGTGGATGAACTGTCGGCTGGTATTGAGGTGACGTTCGGCGTTCTTCCATAACCGCCGATGCTTTTCCAGCCAGGCGAAGCTGCGCTCGACCACCCAGCGTTGGGGCATGACCTTGAAGGTGTGCAGCTCGCTGCGCTTGGCGATCTGCACCGTGACGTGCTCGCCCAGGATCGCCTGGGTGCCTTGGGCGAAGGGGCGACCCACATAGCCGCTGTCGGCCAGCACGCTTCGCACCTGGCCCAGACCGGCCTTGCAATGCTCGAATGCCTGTAAGGCGCCCCGGCGATCGGTTACCTCGGCGGTCGTCACGGCGATCGCATGCGGCAAACCTTGCGTGTCCACGGCAATGTGCCGCTTGATCCCCGAGACCTTCTTGCCCGCGTCATAGCCCTTCTGACCGGCCGTGTCGCTGTTCTTCACGCTCTGCGCGTCCACGATCAAGAACGTGCTTGAGGCGTTGCGCCCCTGTCGCGCGCGGGCCGCGCCAACCTGATTTTTTGAGCGCCCGCTCCAGCAGGCTCACCCCCTCCTTGTCCACGTCGCTCCAGATCTGGAAGTACGCATGCACCGTGCGCCATTTGGGGAAGTCGCTAGGCAACGCCCGCCACTGACACCCCGTGCGCAGCAGGTACAACACCGCACAGAACACGTCATACAGATCCACTTTGCGCGGCGCTGTCTTCTTGCGTGCACTTTCCAGCAGCGGCTCCACGGCCTTGAACTGCTCTCGACTTAGATCACTGGGGTAACGGGCTCTCATCCCGCTAGCTTCCTGGATTTCGACGAGACTTTGAACAGGCTCTTAGATCACTGGGGTAACGGGCTCTCATCCCGCTAGCTTCCTGGATTTCGACGAGACTTTGAACAGGCTCTCAGGACGCCGGCTTCCGCTTCCGCCGCGGCTTCGCGGCCACCGGCGGCGCATAGACCATGTACACGTCGGCGCGCGCGTAGTGCGAGCCGGGCCGCACGCCCGGCTGCAGCACGAAACCTGCCTGCTCGTACATGTGCAGCGCCGGGCGCAGCTTGCTGCTGGATTCCAGGAACAGCGTGCCGCCCCGCCGGCGGCGGAACTCGGCAATGGCGGCGTCCAGCAGGCAGCGGCCGGCGCCGAGGCCGCGGAAGCTTTCGTCCACGCCCATCTTGGACAGCTCGTACACGCCCGGCGATTCCTGCAGCAGCGCGCAGGTGCCGACCACCTCGCCGGCCAGCCGCGCGAAGAAGATCGCCCCGCCCGGCGCCAGCACCACCCGCTCCGGCTCGTCCAGCATGGCGCGGTCGACGTCCTCCACCACGAAATCCCGTTCCAGCCACTGCAGGTTGAGCCGGCGGAAGTGCCCGCGCAGCGCCGGCTCGAACGGCACGATCTCCAGTTCGGCGCCCATCAGCGCGGCATGCTCGGCCAGGATCGCCGGCGCCAGCGGCCGTTCGCGCAGCGCCGCCTCGGCCTGCGCCAGTGCCGCCAGCAGGGTCTCCGCCTGCGATCCCAGCGAAGCCGCCACGCCGCGCCGCACGGCGCACCAGGTGCGCCCCATCCCGGCCATCGCCGCGCGCCCCCGGGCGGTGAGCGACAACAGGCTGCGACGCCCGTCGCCGGGGTCGGCTTGCCGGGCCAGCAGGCCGGCGCGCGCCAGCGGCCCGCACAGCTGGCTGACCGCCGAATGGGTCTGGCCGATCGCCGCAGCCACCTCGGTCACCGGGACCGCACCGCGTTCCCACAGGTAGCGCATCACCGGGAACCAGCGCGACTCGATCGGCGCGCCGCATTCGCGGTAGACCTCGTCGGCCGCCGCGTAGAACTGGTCGCTGAGCGCCTTGAGCCGGCTGCCGAGCGCCAGCTCGGCGAGGGAGGCGAGGTACATGGATGGGTTCCACGAATTACGTTAGCACTAACGTAATTCCGCGACACCGGCGGCGCAAGTGCACCGCCCACGTTCCGCTCAGTACCACTCCACCCGGCGCACGCTGCGCCCCAGCGCCTTCTCCACCCGCTTGCACAGCTTCGGCGTGGCATTCACCAGCACCGGCTCGGCGGCCTGCTTCAGCATCGCCACGTCGTACAGCGAATCGCCGTAGGTCAGCCCCCATGCCGCCACGCCGTGGCGCGCCAGCGATTCCACCTTGCGCCGGCCCACGTTGTGCCACTGCTGCCGCATGCCCAGCCAGGTCGGGCGCAGACGCGAAGCGAGCACCTCGACCTCGCCCAAGCCCAGTTCGGCCAGGATGCCGCGCACCAGCGCATCCTCGCAGCCGGTCACCACGATCACGCGGTCGCCGGCCGCCTGGTGCCGGCGCAGCGCCTGCAGGCCGTCGCGGCAGAACTGCCGCGGACGGCGCACCAGCGACGCGGCGAAGGCCTGCGCCAGCGCGCGGTAGCGCGCCTCGCCCACGCCGAGCAGGGCCAGGTGCACCAGCGCGCGCAGCACGCGGCGGCGCGAGAACGGCAGCACCAGCAATAGCCACGGCATGCACAGCAGCGCCAGCGCCTTGCGCGGCAGCGAGCGTGCGTAGCGTTCGCGCACGAACAGCGCGAACGCGTCGCCGTGCACCAGCACGCCGTCGAAATCGAACAACGCCACGGCCGGCGCGGCGACGTCGCCATCCGCAGGCTGCGGCGGCGGAAGAACCCCTGTGTCCATGACTCGACGATCAGCGCGTGGCGAACAGCCGCTTCAACTCGCGGCCCGGGTCGTCGGCGCGCATGAACGCCTCGCCGACCAGGAAGGCGTGGATGCCGGCGTCGCGCAGCATCGCCACGTCCTCGGCGGTGCGGATGCCGGACTCGGTGACCATGATGCGGTCGTATTCCATCAGTGCCTGCAGCTCGAGCGAGGTGTCCAGCGTGGTCTCGAAGGTGCGCAGGTTGCGGTTGTTCACCCCGACCAGCGGCACCGGCAGGGCCAGCGCGCGCTCCAGTTCCTCGGCGTCGTGCACCTCGCACAGCACGTCGAGGTCGAGTTCCGCGGCCAGCAGCGACAGCTCCAGCAGGGCGGCATCGCCCAGCGCGGCCACGATCAGCAGGATGCAGTCCGCGCCGATCGCACGCGCCTCGTATACCTGGTACGGGTCGATCACGAAATCCTTGCGCAGCACCGGCAGCGTGCAGGCGTCGCGGGCCTGGCGCAGGAAGTCCTCGCTGCCGTGGAAGAAGTCCTTGTCGGTGAGCACGGACAGGCAGGCCGCGCCGCCCTTCTCGTAGCTGCGGGCAATCGCCGCCGGATCGAACTCGGGGCGGATCACGCCCTTGCTCGGGCTGGCCTTCTTGATCTCCGCAATCACCGCCGGCTGGCCGGCGTCGACCTTCGCCTCGATGGCGGCGGCGAAGCCGCGCGTGGGCTCCAGGCCGGCGACCCGTGCCGACAGCTCCGCCAGCGGCAGCCGTGCGCTGCGCTCGGCGATCTCCTCGGCCTTGCGCGCAAGTATGCGATTGAGAATGTCGGTCATGGGGCGCTACCGGCAGTCGGGAATATGAAAAACGGCGGGGAAGTCGCGGCCCATCTTAACCGGCGTCGGCCAGCCGGCGCGTGGCAGCCACGAACGCGGCCATTTTCTCACGCGCGGCGCCGCTGGCAATCGCCTGCCGCGCGCGCTCGATGCCCTCGTCGATCGACTCGGCCACGTTGGCCGCGTACAGCGCCGCGCCGGCGTTGAGGCAGACGATGTCGTGCGGCACGCCGCGGCGGCCGTCCAGCGCCTCCAGCAGCATCGCCTTCGATTCGTCGACGTTCTCCACCCGCAGGTTGCGGCTGGAAGCCATCGCCAGGCCGAAGTCCTCCGGCTCGATCTCGTACTCGCGCACCACGCCGTCCTTCAGCTCGCCGACCAGGGTGGCCGCGCCGAGCGAGATCTCGTCCATGCCGTCGCGGCCCCACACCACCAGCGCGTGCCGCGCGCCGAGCTGCTGCAGCACGCGCACCTGGATGCCGACCAGGTCGGGATGGAACACGCCCATCAGGATGTTCGGCGCGCCGGCCGGGTTGGTCAGGGGCCCAAGGATGTTGAACAGGGTGCGCACACCCATCTCCTTGCGCACCGGCGCCACCACCTTCATCGCGGGATGGTGGTTAGGCGCGAACATGAAGCCGATGCCGGTCTCCTCCAGGCACGCCGCCACCTGGGCGGGCCCGAGGTCGATGCACGCGCCCAGCGCCTCCAGCACGTCGGCGCTGCCGGACTTCGACGACACGCTGCGCCCGCCGTGCTTGGCGATGCGCGCCCCCGCCGCCGCCGCCGCGAACATCGAGGCGGTGGAGATGTTGAAGCTGGAGGCGCCGTCGCCGCCGGTGCCCACGATATCCAGGAAATGCGGATGCGGCGGCACGGCCACCGTGGCCGACAGCTCGCGCATCACGCGCGCCGCGCCGGTGATCTCGCCCACCGTCTCCTTCTTCACGCGCAGGCCGGTGACGATCGCCGCGGTCATCAGCGGGCTCACCTCGCCGCGCATGATCTGGCGCATCAGCGCGATCATCTCGTCGTGGAAGATTTCGCGGTGCTCGATCGTGCGCTGCAGCGCCTCCTGCGGCGTGATGGTGATCGCGCGCGCGCTCATGCCGCCAGCTTCCGCCGCGGCAGGCCGAGGAAGTTGGCCAGCATGTCGTGGCCGTGCTGGGTGAGGATGGACTCGGGGTGGAACTGCACGCCCTCGACCGGCAACGTCTTGTGGCGCAGGCCCATGATCTCGTCGATCGAGCCGTCGGGGTTCTCCGTCCACGCCGTCACTTCCAGGCAATCCGGCAGGGACGACTGCTCCACCACCAGCGAGTGGTAGCGCGTGGCCTCGAACGGGTCGGGCAGCCCGGCGAACACGCCCTGCCCGCGATGGCGCACCGGCGAGGTCTTGCCGTGCATGATCCGCTTGGCACGGACCACCCTGCCGCCGAAGGCCTGGCCGATCGCCTGGTGGCCCAGGCACACGCCGAACACCGGGATCCCGTCCGACAGCTCGCGCAGCACCGCCAGCGACACGCCCGCATCGTCCGGCGTGCCCGGCCCCGGCGAGATCATGACGTGCGAGGGCTGCAGCGCGCGGATGCCGGCCACGTCCAGCGCGTCGTTGCGCACCACCTTGACCGCCTGCCCCAGCTCGCCGAGGTACTGCACGAGGTTGTAGGTGAAGCTGTCGTAGTTGTCGATCATCAGGAGCATAAAAGACCTATCTACCTGTTTTACTTAGAACATTGATGGATACATCGCTCCGACCCGCATGAATACCCGCAATTTTGCTGGATACCCAAGTAGACGGCCAACCGGCGCCAGGCAAGCATTCTTGCACGTATCCCACGGCTGCCAAACGAACGACGCGCATGCGCTGATGCCCTGTGGCCTTCACAAGAACCAGTACGCATACGACGACGTGGTGAGCGAAGCCTGGTTGATGGCTGCAGCGGTGTCGACCAGGAAATGCGTCGCTGTCAACTTTCTCGACGCTGCGTTCCAGCAACTACTGCTCAGCCACCTGTACCAGCACCTGGCCCGCCACACCGAGTTGAACGTCCGCCGCGCCATCCGGCTCGACCACCCCAGGCAGGGCGAGGATGAACACGAGACTGCCCATCCGCTTGTGCACAAGCTTCGACGAGACACCCCCGTTCGCCACGGGCACTGCTATCGTTCAACCGCCGGCATCCTGACGCAGGTCATCGAGCAATTGCCCCACGACGGCCTCCTCGGCGAGGACCAGGCCATGTTCCTCCATCGCCGCGGTCAGTTCAGCGTCCCAGAGAGCCTCGATCCTGGCTGTGCCCAAATCGCGCGAGCGCGACGGCGCCTGCCCGACGGCCGCCCGGTATTCGAACGCACCGAATCGCCACGGTGAAGCTCGCCAGGTCCGCATGACGAAGTTGCCGATGCCGATGCCAGGCCAATCGTAGTCGCCGTGATAGCAGAGCCGCGCCCCGGCGGCCGCCAACTGATCCAGCAGGATGCGCTGCGCGGCAGCGGGCATGCCGTCGGTGCAGACCAGCGGCGCACAGCTCGCGCCCAGACGATCGGCGGCAATGGCGACGATGTCAGGATTCTCACAGACATGGACGCGGCAACCGGCCACCGGCCAGGTCGGCGGCTGGCGCAATAATTGCCGCAACGACAGGTAGTCGGGCTCGCCCGCGATCCAGGCGTAGCGGCCGCCAACGGGCATCGGCAGGTTCAGGAACAATGCGGGGCGCGCCAGTTCGCTGACGGACACGCCGACACGCGCCCACACCTCCCGAAGACGCTCGGCGGCAGCCTCCTGGCCGGTGGCAGGAGATTCGTCCAACTGTGCAGGATCGGCCTCGGCTGAAAGCTCGTCACCGGCCCGCTCGTCACCGGCCCGGTGCTCCCCGTGGCGCCAGGCCGCCAGCACCAGGCTCGCCACTGGCCTGCTGGCATCCAGCGCGTGCGCATCACCCAGGGTTTCGGCAGCCAATTGCGAACGGGGCATGCCTGCGGCCGGCAGGCGAGCGAGTACGGCATCGGCGGCGGCCAGCAGGCCGGCGCCGCGTTCGGGATCGCGCGACAGCCGCTTGAGCAAGCCGACCGCGGCGGGCGAAGACGTCAGCCAGGCGCGCAGCATCGGCCCGGCAGCGTCCGCAACCACCCGCCATCGGGCTTCGTGTTCCCTGCGCAATCGAGCATGCGGGACGATCGGACCTTCCAGTCGCTCCAGCGCGTCGCGCAGCGAATCGGCCAGACCGGCAGCGCGCAGGCGGATATCCAGATCGGCGATGTCCAGGGTCATCGAGCGCGACAGCCGCGACGGACGCCCGCTGAGTTGGCACAGCGCGCGATGTGCGTCCGGATCGAGCTTGTCCAGGCGTACGGACTCGAGAGAAACATCCGGTTCGACCTGCTCGAAGCGGCGACGCAGCCGCTGGCGCACCGCGGCCAGTTCCGGGCCACCGAGCAGGCGCTGAAGGCGCGGATCGGCCGTGGCGCTCATGCGGGCGGGAACCTGCGGTCGGGATCGTCCTGTACGCGACGGGCGCTGCCATCCCACAGCCAGCGCGAGACGAACACCGCGTCGATGCCTTCGCGACGCTGCAGCTGGCAGATCGCCACACCGGGCAGCTCGGCATAGCAGGCCCATTCGCGTTCGCTGGTGATGACGAAATCCAGGTCGAATTCGCGCACCAGCCCCATGCAATGCGCGCGGGCGGCATCGTCGATACCGGCGAAGGCTTCGTCGAGCAGCATCAGCCTGGGTGCCAGCCGGCTGCCGCCGTGCTCATAGAAGCTGGCGGTGGCGGCAAACAGCGGCACGGTCAGGCCCAGTGCGCGCTCGCCGCTGGAGGCCGGGCCGGACAACTTGCGCCATTGCCCGTCCTGCAGGCGCTGGATGCGGAAGCGGTGCCAGTGGCGATAGTCGAGCGCGCGGGCCAGTTGGTCGATCAGGCTGCCGCCGACGGCATCGGTACGCGCGCGTTCGGCGGCGATCTGCTGCTGCAGCATCTCGCCCACCGTGCGCCGGTCTTCGGGCGACCACAGGTCGGCGCTGGTGTTGAGCAGGCGTTCGCGGGCCTGCTCCAGCCCGAGCGGCGCGCCCTCCTCGACCGACAGCGGCTCCCATTTCAATTTATAGCGCACGCCGGTTGTGGTCGGGCGCTTGTACAGTTCGGCATTGATCGCCTTGACGCGTTCGTCGGCGGCGCGCATCAGCCGCTGGATCTCGGCGGCGATCTCGGCCTGCAGGTGGTTTTCCAGCACTTCCCGCTCCCTGGCCGAGAGCAGTTCGCTGCGCTGGGCGATGTCCTCGGCCAGCAGGCGTGCCAGCGCGTCCGGCCGCTCGGCACGGTTCTGGTACTGGATGGAAACAGTCAGACCGAAGTCGTTGGGTTCGGATATGGCCTGGTGGCCGAGTGCGCCCAGGCCGCGCTGCAGTTCGCCGAGGTCCTCGGAAATCTGCTTCTGCACGCGAGTCCAGGCCTGCTCGTTGTCGTCGATGCGGGCCAGCGCCTGTTCGATGCGCCGCGCCAGGTTCAGGGCCGGATCGATACTCCATTGCGCCGGTAGTTCCTGTTCGGGCAAGGCCGAGGCCAGCAGGCCGCTGGCAGTGAACTGCCGCAAGCGTTCGACCGCCTCCGTGCGGACGGCGATGCGTTCGGCGAGCGTTTGTTCCGCCTGTTCGGCATGGGCGCTGGCGATCGCATGAACTTTGCCGGCTTCGCTGGCGGCATCGCGGCATCGATCCCATGTTCCGTCGGCATGCCTGCTTTCATCGCGCGCGGCGCTCAGCTGGGCGCGCAGTGCCTCGACCTTCTGGCCGACCGATTGCCGCAAGGTCTCGAAGTGGCTGTGTGCCTGCCCGGCCAACGCCTCGGCGACGATGCGGGCTTCCTCGGCCTCTTCGGCGGCGTTCCGGGCCTCGATTTCCCGCTGTTGTTGTTCAAGGTGTTCGGGCCAGGCACGCTGCCAGTCGCGTGCGGCCTGGATCAGATCGACCAGCGCCTGTTGACAGCCCTGCAATGCCGATTCGACCTCCGGCAGGCGTTCGGCCTCGACCGGGAGATGCAGATCGGTCGCGTCGCGCTGCAGCTGTTCGCGCGCTTCGTGCAGTTCACCCTCGGCATCGCAGCTGCGCTGTTCGGCCTGCGCAAGCCGGGCGCGGGCGCGCTCGACCTCGCCTGCGGCCATCAGCGCAGCAGCGATGGCTTCGCGCAACGGCTGGTCGGACGGCACACCCAGCCACTCGCGCTCGCCGCCCTCGCGTTCGGTCGCCAGCCTTTCGAACTGCTGCGCCAGTTCCGCATCGGCAGCGTCCAACTGCACAAGTTCGAAGGCGATGGCGTCCAGCCGTTCGCGGCGCGCGCGTTCGCGCGCAGCATGGCCGATGTAGCGGGCGGCAGGCTTGGCCCACGCGCCGGCCAGGGCGCCGAGACGGAACCGCCCATCCGGCGCCAGCCAGCTTTCGGCCTCGGAGCGATCCTGTGACCCGTAGGCGATGCCGGCCAGCAGCGTGGCGATGGTGTCGGCCGTGACGCCGCAATCGTCCGGCGGCGTCGGCAACAGGGCCTCGGACAGGCGGGCGCCGGCCACCGCGGTGCGGTGCTGCCACTGGCTGTCGAGCAGGACGTGTCCATCGTCGCCGACCAGTTCGCCTTGCGGCGATAACCAGGCATCAAGCAGGCCGCTGGCCTCCAGCGCGGCTTCCAGCCCGGCACGCTCGTCGACATCCAGTTGCGGCTGAAAGTCCACCACCTGCCACAGTGGCGCACCGGCGCGGCCTACGCGCGCATCGACGGCGCGGGTCGGCGGTGGTGACGGGCTGGCGGTTTCGCCGGCCAGCAGGCGTTCGCGCTCGGCGTCCAGTTCGCTGCGGCGTTGGCGTTGCGTCTGGCGCTGTGCATCCAGTTCCGCCGTGCGCGTGGCATGATGTTGCAGGGCGGTCCGCCAAGCGCGATGCAGCGCCACCTGCGCCGGATTGTCGCCGTCCGGGCGCGCGGCCCAGTCGGCCAGTTGCCGCAACGGCTCGTCGGCATCCAGGCGCAGGTAATGCAGGGTGGAACAATGCCCGGCCCATGCCTGCGTCAGGGATTCGCCGGCGGATTCGGCATCGCGATCGGCTTGTTCGCGTCGCTCCAGGGCGTCGCCGGTTTCGGAAAGGGCAAGCTGCATGGCGTTCCGCCGCTCGACGACGACGGTTTTCCGCCGGTCGATCTCGGCATGGCGACGGCGGAGCAAGCCGATGTCCTGGTGGCGACGCTGGGTCGCTTCACGCAAGCCATCGGTGGCGGCCAGCGTCTCCGTGGCCAGGGCATCGACCGGGGCGGCGAACAGCGGGTGGGCGACGAACTCGTCGCCCAAACCGACTGCCGCGGCACGATCGAAGGCCTGGGCACGGCGGGTTTCCAGTGCGATGCGCGCCTGCACGGCGGATTCGGCGCGTTGCCGGCTGCGTTCGCTTTCCCGCTGCAGCGCCGCTTGCGCGTCGAGGCTGCGCTTGCCGGTGGCGCGGGCTTCACCGTGACGCTGGCGGGCGTCTTCCTCGGCGCGCGAAAGACGGTTGGCATCCTGATTAGCCGGGTCGCTTTGCAGCGTTTCCAGGTGTTCTCGCGCCGCCACGCTGACCTGCTTGGCCCGCTCGGCAGCGGCGGTAGTCTCCTGACTGATCGCCAACGCGGCCTCAGATTCGGCCTGTGCCCGATTTCGCGCCTCGCTGGCCTTGTCGAAGCCGGTCTGGGCCTGGCGCAGTTCGCGCGCCTGGCGGCGGGCAAGCATGCCGGCATACACCCGGTAGCGCTGCTCGAACCGGGTCACGGTCTGCTCCATGCGCTGGATGTCCTGCAACTGGTTGCGATCCTCCTCCAGCTGGTTCAGCGCTTCGGCGACATCGCCCAGCAGGTCGACCGGCAGCGGCGGCAGCGATTCACTCAAGGCGTTGGACAGACCGCCTTCGTCCGGCTTCTTCGACAGCTGCGGCTGACGCAGCTGGATCAGGGTGTCCATCAGCGCCGCATAGCGCTGCGTGCCGAGGTGGAACAGACGCTCGTCGACGGCACGGCGATAGCCCTGCGCGTTGTTCTCGAACATCAGGCCGCGACCGGTGATCGTCTCGCGCAGCCGTTCGCGGCTGAGCACATGGCGATCGGTGGTGGTCAGCCACAGATCCCGCCCCAGGCGTGGATCCGATGCGTCGCCGTGCCCTTCGAGCAGGAAGAACCAGCTTTCCACCTGTGCACGACCGGCCACTGCCGACAGACCGACGCCCAGGGTCAGGTAGCGGGCGTGGCCGTCCGGATCGCGCCGGCCGAACTCGATCCAGCTGTAGCCGATGCGGCGCTCGTAGCGCCCCCCCATCAGCAGGTTCCAGGCCATCTTCTTGCCGGCGTCGCCATCGGGCTCGACCCGCGACGGACGCAGTTGCGCGTCGAACAGCAGCGGCAGGGTCAGCGACAGCACCTTGGACTTGCCCGAGCCGTTGTTGCCGCGCAGCAGCAGGTGACCATCGTGGAACCAGAACTCCTCGCTATCATAGTGGAACAGCTCGACCAGCCCCAGGCGCAACGGCTGCCAGCGTTCGCGCTGCGGTTCGGGCAGCGCCGGAGGGGAGGACTGGGGCAACATCGGGTGTTCGGTCATGGAGCGGTGTCTTCGGAAAACAGGGATGTGACACCGCTGGCATCGCGCACCTCGGTCTGTCCGAGGGCGAAGCGGGCGATGGCCGGCAACGGTTCGATGCGGACGCCATCGCACGCCAGCAGGCCCAGACGATGCAGGCGGCCGATGGCAACATTGGCCAGTTCGCGCTCGGCGCCCGGCGCACGCGCCGACTTGCGCCAGAACTTCCCGTAGCGACCGGTGGCATCGCGCAGGAACAAGGCGATCTCGTCCGCATCCGCGCGTATCGGCGCACGCGCCTGGCGCAGGCGCGCAGCCAGATGCTCGGCCACCAGCAGGGTGACGTGGGCGTCGGTGCCTTCGGCGGGCATCGCCACGTCGGTCAACTGCCCGCCCTGGTCGGCCAGCGCCAGGCCTTCGGCGCGCTGTTCGGCGACCAGCCCGGTCGCCTCGCACAGGCGTGTGGCAAGCGGGCCACGCTGGTTGATGAAGTAATTGCGGGTGTCCTCGTCCAGCGTGTCGATGTACAGCACCGGGTCATCGAGCAGGCGACGCGCGAGATGATGGCGCATCGCGTCGCGGCGAGCCTGCTCGCTGTCCAGTTCCAGCCCGGCCACCAGTGCGTGCAGGCGCGCGTCCAGATCGATCGGCGCTTCCCCCGCACTCCAGGTGGACGGGCCGCGCACCGCCGCCAGCAAGCCGGCCAGCAAGCGCCTCTGCACGTCGTAGAGCGCATCGGCCTGCTGGCCGGTGCCTTCACGGACGAAGCTTTCCTCCTCGCCTGCCACCCGTTCCAGCACGCCGTATTCGAGCAGGGTGCGGCAGACCGCGACCAGTTCGCGGCGCTCGCCCGCACTGTCCAGCACGAAGCTGAATCCCTGCGCTTCCAGCGCGGGATCGGCGGCCTGCTGCACCACACGCTCGCCAATCTGTTGCAGGGTGATCTGCGGATCAGCTCGCTCCAGCACCGCGCAGGCCAGGCACAGCAGCACGTAGCGGCGGCGGTCGTAGTCAGGCAGGCCGCGGCTGGGATCGGACAGGTCGGCCGGGCGCTTGTACAGGCGCGCGCCTTCGCGATCGACCTGCAGGGGCCATCCGGCCTCGCGCGCGAACCAGTCTCGCAGGCGTTCGGCCTGGCGCCGCACGGCGGAAAACTCCGGGTCCGCGGGTGCCATCAGCGGGCGCATCAGCAGCGCACGAAGGGCCCGGCGGAACTCGTCCTGCTGCTGGGCCTGTTGCCATTCGCCGACCGGGCGCGACCGGCGGGATGGACGCGCACTCATGCCGATGCCCGCATCGGCCGAATGGTCAGCAGGTGATCGCGACCCGAGAACACGCCTGCCGGCGTTCGTATCTCTGCGCGACTGTCCGCCGCCAGCGGCTCCAGGCGCAGGTGCAGCAGGCCGTCGCCGGTCTGGCGATCGACCGGCTGCTCGGGATCGTCCTGCGCAGCCAGGGCTTCGCCCAGCAGGTTCAGGAACAGGCCGAAGGCATGCGGATCGAGTTCACCCAACTCCGACAGCCGGGTCGGGCGGCCGGTCGCCAGGCGCCGGCGCGCGGCCTCGACCTGGCGCGATTCCTCGGCCAGTTGCCGCGCCATCAGTTCGCGCCCGCGGCTGCGGTCGCGGATCTTCGCCAGCGGCCCGCGCGGCGCGGCTTCGCCGTATTCGCGCAGGCGCGGATTGATGGTCAGCGGCGGCGCATCCAGCCACGAGGTGCTGACGGGCACCTCGCCCTCGCCGGCGGCGTCCAACGAGAAGTGCCGCGCCGGATGCAGCGCGAAGGCCGCGCGCGCCAGGCGATGGGCATCGCCGTCGCTGGTGCAGGCGGCGAACCAGTGCGCCAGCACACGGAAATCGGCCGAACGGTCGCTACGGCCGCTGCGCCGTTCGTTGACGGCGGCGATGGCGCCCAGCAACTGCGGAATCGCGGCGCGGGCGCGAGCGCGCAGCAGTTCGGCCTGCGGCGGTTCGTTGCCGCTGCTCAGGAACCAGCCCCGCAGGCCCTTCCAGCGTTCGCGCCACACTGCCAGATGACGCAATGCCTCATCGCTCCGGCCCTCCGCATCGCCCGGCGCGGCATCGCGCGCCTCGCGCTCGGCCACCTGGCCCAGGACCGTGTCGATCCGCGCCGACAGGCCGTGCAACAGGCGGGCGATGGTATCGGAACGACGGATCAGATCGGAGACGAAACGATCCAGGTAGTCGATCAGTTTCCGCTTGTAAGCCACCAATGCGGTGGCGTCGGCCTGGCGCAGTTCCAGACTGCGCGCCACGCCGGCCATGAATGCCTGCGCGTTCGCGGTCATGTCCTCGAACACCCGCACCAAGTCTCGCAAAATCTCGTTTGCCTTGGCCACGTCGATGTCGTTGGCGGACGGCGCAGCGTCCAGCAATTGACGCAGAGCCTGCAACCTGCTGTCGATGTCCTCCAGCGCCACCGTCTGCAATTCGGCGCGATGGCGCAGATTGCGCGCGAATGCTTCCAATCCGGCCTCCACCGCCTCGCCGCCTCGCGACAACCGGTAGATGTTGTGGGCGCGATAGAAGTCGGCCAGGGTCTGCTTGCGCGCCATGTCCGGCTGCGATTCCAGATTGCCCCAGTCTGTGAGCTGCGCCAGAGCCGCCGCCACGTCCTCGCGCGATGGCGGCGTTCCCGGCCAATGCGCCTCGACCAGCACCTCCTCGGGGCGCAACTGCAGGCGGTACTGGCGTCTGGCCGCGGCGAACACGGCCATGATCGCGCGGTAGAACGCCGCCTTTTCCACCGTGACGTGGCGAAACAGATCAGCCGATGCCGGAACCGATACGTTCATCTCTCCCGATGTGCGCTCCTCCAGTGCCAGACCCGTATCGGCCATCATCATCCCCCTGTTCGTTGTTCCATTCTCGACTCCCCTGTTCTCATCGGATGAGAACCAGCCGGAATAGGGTACTAATCGGATTCTTCCGAACACATTGTCAAGCTGGGCGAGCGACTTCAAGCACATCCGGCGATTCAGGATCCACGCTTCCTGATCGCACGCCAAGCAAGCCCGGAACGATGCATGGCTGCATGCATAGCCCTTTCTGTGGTGCGAGCAGCCGTGCCTTGGACCGAGGCCCGATGCGATTGCACCGCATTTGGCCCAACCGGATAGGCGCTGATCCTTGTGGCATTGAAGCCAAGAAGAAACGACGCATACCGCGTGATGGGTAGTCCGGCAAAGCCAGGTTCTTCATTATGGACAAATATCAATCCTTTAGCCTATAATAGCGGAAATGCCGCGCAAACCGCCCATCGTTTTCCCGCAAGAGCAACGCCTGCTCTCCGAGCTAGGCGAGCGACTGCGTCTTGCCCGCCTGCGGCGCAAGCTGAGCAACGCCGTCGTGGCGCAGCGTGCCGGCATCTCGCGAAGCACCCTGTACAAGGTGGAAGCCGGCGACCCCGGGGCGACGCTGGGTTCCTACGTCCGGGTGCTGGCCGTGCTCGGTTTGGAAAACGACCTCCAAGCGCTGGCCGCCGACGACAAGGTTGGACGGAAGCTCCAGGACCTGGCCCTGGCGCCATTGCCGGCGCGCCGGTCACGCGCCGCTGGCAAGCGCATTGATCCGGTCCTGCCACCCGACACGGAGCCCTCGTCATGAGCCCGCCGGACAACCTGCTGGAAGTGTGGCTCGACAGCGACCTCGGCCCCGCCTGCCAAGTCGGCACGCTGGCGCATGACCGCGGCCAGATCCGCTTCCACTACGACCACGATTGGCTGAACGACCCGCGGGCCTTCGCTCTCGATCCGGACCTGTCGCTCGACGAATCCCCCTTCTTCCCGAAACCGGAACTCGGCAACTTCGGCATCTTTCTGGACTCCTCGCCCGACCGCTGGGGCCAGACCCTCATGAAGCGCCGCGAAGCGCTGCAGGCCAAGGACGAGAACCGGACGCCCCGTACCCTCTACGCCTGGGATTTCCTGATCGGCGTGCAGGACTTTACGCGCCAAGGGGCGCTGCGCTTTCGCCGAGCAGGTACCGGGACCTTCCTCGGCAACGAGAAGATGGCGGCCCCGCCGGTGACCACCCTGCGCGAACTCGAGGCCGTCGCCTGGCAACTCAGCAGCCGCCGGATCGACGATCTCGACGCGTTGCGGAAATGGCTGGCCGTACTGGTAGCACCCGGCGCTTCCCTCGGTGGCGCCCGGCCGAAGGCCAACTTCACGGAAGCGGATGGCTCCCTCTGGATTGGCAAGTTCCCCGCACGGGACGACGACCGGGACGTGGGTGCTTGGGAACACGTGGCGCACACCCTCGCCCGGAAGGCCGCCGTGGAGGTGCCGCCGGCCAGGCTGATCAGGCTGAACAACGACTTCCACACCTTTTGCATCCGGCGATTCGACCGCGTGAAGGACAGGCGGCGCTTCTATGCCTCGGCCATGACCTTGCTCCGCAAGGAGCACAGCGAAGGCACCAGCTACCTCGAACTGGCGCAATTCCTGCGTACCCAGGGCGATGCTGCGCACGCGGACGCCGATCTGGCACAGTTGTTTCGCCGCGTTGCCTTCAACGTCGCGGTCGGCAACCGGGACGACCATCTCCGCAATCACGGGTTCGTGCTGGGCGAGACAGGGTGGCGACTGGCCCCCGCCTTCGACGTCAACCCCAACATCGACAAGGCTGAGCACGTCCTGAACCTCGACGATGCAGACAACCGGCCGAGTCTGGAAACGGTCCTCGGCACGGCGATGTTCTACGGACTCAGCAGCGACCAGGCTCGGCAAGTCGTAGAAGAAGTCGCAGCGGCGGTCGATGGTTGGCAGGACGCTGCACACCGGGCGGGGATCGCAGGCGCCGACATCAACCTGACGGCAGGCGCCTTCTCGGCCCATGCGGAGTTTCGTGTGTCCGCAGGACGACCCTAGCTCTGCCCATATCAGAGTGCGACATCGCCCTCGATCTCCTCGTCTGGATCAACGCCACTGCCGCCATGACGCCCCCTGCGGGGCGGCCCGGCTGGCGGGGATTTCCCGTCGATCGACGACGGTACTGGCGACGGCTCCGGCGCGCCGCTGCGGACGTCTAGCCGTCCGCAGCATGCCAGGTCACGGCTGCGCGCCCGCCTGGATCACCGCCTGGTTGATCGCGCGTACCTGCGCCTCGTCCACCTTCTCGACCTTGCGGTCGTAGGTGAACAGGCCGTTGTGCTCGCCCTCGACGTCGGTGATCTGGGTGTAGACGCTGCCGGACACGCCCTTGGGCACGCCCTTGTCGCGCAGCACGGCGGTGTTGGCGACGTAGCCGGCGTTCAGCGCGGCGCGGTCCTTCACCGCGCCGTAGGGATTGATCGGCGTGTTGGGCCAGACGTGGCCAGGGATGCCGAGGGTCAGGCCGCCGTGCTCGCCGTCGATGGCGGCGCGGGTGGCGTCCGGGCTGGGCAGGCCGGGGCCCTGGTAGTCGTGCACGTCGATCACGTCGCCGGCGTGTGGGTCGCCCTTGGTGTCGCAGCAGTTGGCGCCGCTGCGTGCATCGACCAGGCGCGAGGGATCGAGCCGCTTGATCTGCGCGGCCAGTTCGGCCGCGGCCGGGATGCTCCACTGGCCCCAGCCCTCGTTGAAGGGAATCCAGCCGATGATCGAGGTCTCGCCCTTGAGCTGGTCGACGATGGCGGTGACCTGGGCGCGGAAGCGGGCCTTGTCCGCGGCGCTGAGCTTGTCGTTGCTGCCGGTGGGCAGCGCGGGCATGTCCTGCCACACCATCAGGCCGAGGCGGTCGGCCCAGTAGTACCAGCGCGCCGGCTCCACCTTGATGTGCTTGCGGATGGTGTTGAAGCCCAGGTCCTTGGTCTTCTGGATGTCGAACTTCAGCGCCGCGTCGGTGGGCGCGGTGTAGATGCCGTCCGGCCAGTAGCCCTGGTCCAGCGTGGCCAGCAGGAAGGTCGGCTTGCCGTTGAGGACGATGCGGTTCTTGCCACCCACCTTCTCCACGGCGATGGTGCGCAGGCCGGCGTAGCTGGTCACCTCGTCGCGCTGATCGCCCTGCGTCAGCGTGGCCTTGAAGGTGTACAGGAAGGGATCGTCCGGGCTCCACAGGTGCGGATGGGCGATGGCCAGGCGCAGCGGCTGGCCAGCCGGCCCGCTGGCCTCGCCCACCGCCTTGCCGTCCGCGTAGGCGGTGACATGCAGCATGGCACCCTGACCGCGGCCGTGCAGCCGCGCGGTCACGGTGAAGGCGTCCAGGCTGCGTGCCGGGGTGAAGCTGAGCTGCGCCAGGCTGGTGGCCGGCACCGGCTCCAGCCATACCGGCTGCCAGATCCCTGAGGCCGCGGTGTAGAAGATACCCTCGGGCTTCAGCCGCTGCTTGCCGACCATCACGTGGGCGCCGTCCACCGGCGCGTGCACCGCGACGATGATCTCCTGCGGCCCGTGCGCGCGCAGCGCCGGCGTGATGTCCGCGCTGAAGGACGTGTAGCCGCCGGCATGGCGGGCCATCTCCCTGCCGTTGACGTATACCGTGGCCTCGCAATCCACCGCGCCGAAGTTCAGCCGCACGTGCCGGCCGTGCGCGGTGAACGCCGCCGGGACCTCGACCAGCCGGCGGTAGAACATGTAGTCCGAGTGCTTCTGCACGCCCGAGAGCACCGACTCGACCGGGTACGGCACCAGCACCTTCCCCGCCAGCGTCTTGCCGAACGGCGGCGGCGGCGTCTTGCCGTCGCCCGGCGCGTACTGCCACAGGCCGTCCAGGTTCATCCATTGCGGATGCTCCAGCGACGGACGCGCGAGCTGCGGACGCGGATAGTCGGGCCAGGCGTTGGTGGGCGACACCGCGGCCGTCCAGGGCGTCGCCAGCGGCGCCACCTTGCCGCTCCAGGTGGCCGCCTGGTCCGGCGCCGCCATCGCCGCCGAGGCAAGTCCCATCGCCACGGCCGAACCCAGACAGGCGCATGCGCGCCGCACCCCAAAGCTGCCGTTCATCCGCCCTCTCCTCGTGATTGCGATTCGCGGCGCCACCGGCGCCGTCCTCCCTGAGGGTGGACAATTGTCAGACAAATGTCCAGCATGGTGTGGCGGCCGACCTGCAACGGCGGCGGACCTTTCCGGAGGAAACACCGATGACTGCCTGGCGAAAACTCCCGTCCATCATCCTGGCCACGGCCCTGGCCGCGCTGGCCGGCGCCCCCGCGCACGCGCTCGACAACGGCCTGGCGCGCACCCCGCCGATGGGCTGGAACAGCTGGAACGCGTTCCACTGCGACGTCAGCGCCAGGCTGGTCGAGGCCACCGCCGACGCGATGGTCGCCTCCGGCATGCAGGCGGCGGGCTACACCTACGTCAACATCGACGACTGCTGGCTGCTCAAGCAACGCGGCCCGCACGGCGAGCTGGTGCCCGATCCGGCGAAGTTCCCGCAAGGCATCAAGGCGGTGGCCGACTACGTGCACCGCAAGGGCCTGAAGCTGGGCATCTACGAATCGGCCGGCACCACCACCTGCGCGGGCTATCCCGGCAGCCTCGGCCACGAGAAGCAGGACGCGCGACAGTTCGCGCGCTGGGGCGTGGACTACCTCAAGTACGACAACTGCGGCGACCACCGCGGCGAGACCTATCCGCAGCGCTACGCCGCCATGCGCGACGCGCTGGCGGCGGCCGGCCGGCCGATCGTCTACAGCCTGTGCGAATGGGGCAACGAGTCGCCGTGGGACTGGGCCGCCACGGTCGGCAATCTGTGGCGCACCACCCAGGACATCACCCCGCGCTGGCGCACCGACCAGCCGGCCAACCACTACCCGCAGGGCATCCTGGACATCCTCGACCAGCAGGCCGCGCTGTCGCATGCGTCCCGCCCCGGCGCCTGGAACGACCCGGACATGCTGGAGGTGGGCAATGGCTACCTGAATGACGACGAGAACCGCGCGCATTTCAGCCTGTGGGCCCTGCTCAACGCGCCGCTGATCGCCGGCAACGACCTGCGCTCCATGTCGAAGGACGTGCGCACCATCCTCACCAACCGCGAGGTGATCGCGGTGGACCAGGACTGGGGCGGCCGGCAGGGCTACCGCGTGCAGCGCGACGGCGATGCCGACGTCTGGGCCAAGCCGATGTCCGACGGCTCGGTGGCGGTAATCCTGCTCAACCGCGGCCGCGGCCCGCGGCACATCGCCACCCGCGCCGCGGCGGTCGGCCTGAAGGCCGCTTCGAGCTATACCGTGCGCGACCTGTGGCAGCACCACAACGCCACCAGCCATGGCAGCATCGAGGCCGACGTGCCTACCCACGCGGTGGCGATGTTCCGCGTGTGGCCGGGGCAGCGGCCGGCCGGCGGCGCGGCATCGGGCTGAGTGTGGATGCGGGGATTGGTAGGAGCGAGCCGCGATGCCTTCGGCATGACGCCCGAAAGCCTGACCTGATCAGCGACGAAGTCCGGCCCCAAAAACCGTTCGCGCTGAGCGTAGCTTGCGATAGCAAGCGGAGTCGAAGCGCCCGCAGGCTGCCACCCTTCGACTCCGGCCCTGCGGGCCTACGCTCAGGGCGAACGGTGATGTGCCGGGAGCCTTGCCGCCGATCAGGAGGCCCAAAGGGCATCGCGGCTGAAGCCGCTCCTACCCAGAGGAAAGATTAGCGCATACAGGGGATGGACAGGCCCCGGCACGCGCTAGCGCAGCGCCAGCATCCCCGCGTCGATGCCCGCATCCTGCAGGTGCGCCGGCAGCGCGCGGCCCAGCGCGAGATGCGCGCAGGCCTCGCCCATCGCGGCGCTGGTCTGGATGCCGTAGCCGCCCTGCGCGGCGATCCAGAAGTAGCCTTGCGCATCCGGCGCGAAGCCGCCCACCAGGTCGCCGTCGGCGACGAAACTGCGCAGGCCGGCCCAGCTGCGGATCGGGCGGTGGATCGTCATCGTGGTGGCCTGCTCGATGCGGTCGATGCCAAGCGCGATGTCCAGGTCTTCCGGCTGCACGTCGTGCGGCGGCACCGGATCCGCGTTGGCGGGCGAGCCCAGCAGCAGGCCGGCGTCGGGCTTGAAGTAGAAGGTCTCGTCGGCGTCGAGCACGAACGGCCAGCGCGCGGTGTCGAGCCCGGCCGGCGGCTCGAACAGGAAGGCGGTGCGGCGCTTCGGCTGCAGGCCCAGCGGCGCCACCCCGGCCAGGCGCGCCACCTCGTCGGCCCAGGCGCCCGCCGCGTCCAGCAGCAGCGGTGCGCGGTACACCGCCTCGCCGCAGTCGAGTTCCCACTGCCCGTGCACGCGCTCGATCGCGCGGACCGCCACGTCCGTCTTCAGCGTGCCGCCGCGCTGGCGCAGGCCGCGCAGGAAGCCCTGGTGCAATTCGTTGACGTCGATGTCGGCGGCGCCGGGTTCGTACAGGCCGAGCTGCGCCGCCTCCGGCTTCAGCACCGGCACCTTCGCGCGCAGCGCGGCGCCGTCGAGCAATTGCAGGTCGCGGGTATGCCGCGCGTAGTCGGCGTGCATCGCATGCACCTTCTCCGCCTGCTCGGCCGAGCCGATCACCAGCGTGCCGCGCGGGGCGAGGATGGGATGCTCGGCGAAGCCGGCCGGCGGGCTCTCCAGGAAGGGTCGCGTGGCGCGGGTGAGCGCGCGCACCTGGGCCGAGCCGTAGGTCTCGCTGAACAGCGCCGCCGAGCGACCGGTGGAATGCACGCCCGGCCAGGCCTCGCGCTCCAGCACCAGCACGCGCGCATGCGGCGCCATGAACCACGCGACCGAGGCGCCGGCCATGCCGGCACCGATGACGATGGCATCGAAGGTATTCGTTTGCATGTTCAGTCTCGTGTTGGGCCCGCCCTTGCCGCTCGCGGAAGGGCCGTGGGGTGGGGGCATGCGGGTTCGACCGGCGGAGTCACGTGGGCCCGGCGTCCTCCGGCCCGCGGGGAACGGCTTCGGGCACATCGCGGCGCGATTGCCGCGCCACCACGCTGGTCACGGTGAGGTCGGCGGTGACGTTGCCCAGCGTGGCGAACACGTCCGGCAGCGTGTCCACCGCCAGCATCAGGCCCAGCGGCCCCAGCGGCACGCCCATCGCCTGCGCCACCGGCAGGTTGGTGGCCATGAAGGTGACCTGCCCGGGCAGGCCGACCGAGCCCAGGCTGATCACCACCGCCAGCGCCGCGCCCGCCGCGAGCGGCGCCGGCCCCAGGTGGATGCCGCTGGCCCACGCGATGAAGCTGGCCGACACGATGTACTGCACCGGGCTGGTGAGCCGGCACAGCGATACCGCCATCGGCAGCGCCAGTGCGGTCACCTGCGGCGGGTAGCCGAGCCGGTGTTCCGCGCTCTCCAGCATCGCCGGCAGCGAGGCCAGCGACGACTGCGTGCTGGCCGCCACCGCCTGCGCCGGCGCCAGCGCGACCACGAAGCGGCGCAACCGCTCGCCGCCCCACAGCACCGCCACCGGCAACATCAGCACGGTGACCGTCAGGTAGATCAGGATCTCGGTGAGTACGTACACGCCCAGCGCGCGCACCATGCCCAGGCCGGCGCGGGCGCAGACCGCGAGGATCAGCGCGAACACGCCCAGCGGCGCCAGCCACAGCACCCAGCGCACGATCACGATCATCGCGTCGGCGACCGCCTGGAAGAACTCCACCAGCAGGGCGCGCCGCGCCGGCTGCAGTTGGGTCAGCGCGAAGCCCAGGAACAGCGCGAACACCACCAGCGGCAGCATCGCGCTCTGCGCCGCGGCCATCAGCGCATTGCTGGGCACGATGCCCTCGAACCAGCCGGCCCAGCCCGGCGCCGCGGCGGGCGCGTTCGCGGCGTGGCCGCTCAGCACCTCGCCCAGCGCCGCATTGTGCGGAAACAGCGCCAGCACCTGCGGCGCCAGCAATGCGGCGACCGCCGCGCCGAGCGCCAGCACCACGATGATGGCGACCAGGGTGCGCCGCGCGACGCGCCCGGAGGCCGCCGCGTCGCTGGCGGTGTTCACGCCCACCACCACCAGCGCCAGCACCAGCGGCACCACCGTCATCTGCAGCGCGTTGAGCCACAGGTGGCCGACCGGCTGGGCGATCGTCGCCGCCCGGTCCGCCCACGCCGGCGCCCAGGCGGCCAGCGCCAGGCCGCACAGCGCGCCGGCCGCGAGGCCCAGCAGGACGCGGGTGGTGGCGCTCATCGGCCGGCCTGCACGACAGGCAACCGCCAGCTGTCGCGCAGGCGCGCGTACGCGTCCTGCGGCAGCAACACGAACACCGGGTGCGCCTGCGGCTTCAGCCACGCCAGCAGGCGGCGCATGCTGTCGGGCGTCATCGCGGTGCAGCCGGTGGTGCCCGTCTGCGGCGTCTTCCACAGGTGGCCGAAGATGCAACTGCCGCGGTCCGGCACGCCTTCGGGGTTGTGCTCGATCACGAAGCCGAGCCGGTAGGCCTGGTCGCCGTGGACATGCAGGTCGCGCCGCATCGGTTCGCTGGAACCCTTCAGCGCCGCCGCGCCCACCCTGGCTGCGTCGGCGATGCGGTTGTAGAGCGGTGAGCCGCTGACGTCCATGCAGTAGTCGGTGGCGGTGAGCGCGAGGTACGGCATCGCGGTGTCCGCGTGCTCGGCGTAGCCGAACGTGGTGCCGATGCGGAACACCCCCGCCGGGCTGCGGCCGTCGCCTTCGCGCTTCTGGGGGCCGTCATGCTGCGCGGGGCTGAGGCCGAGGCCCCAGGCCGCACCGCTGTGACCGATCACCACCGGCTCGGCCGTGCCCACCTGGCGCCATTCGCCGCCATCGTTGCGTTCGTAAGTGCGCAGGGTGCCCTGCACCGTGTTCCAGCCGGGTACGGTGACCAGCACCATCTGGCGGACATCGGACCAGGCGGCGGAGGCGTTGTCGGCGGCAGCGAGGGCATGGCCGCACATCGCGAGACAGGCGATCAACAAGGTGGCGAAGCGGCTACGCATGATGCGGAATCCTCCAACGAAGGAACCCCTCTCCCTTCGGGAGAGGGTGCCGGCAGGCGGGTGAGGGTTCGGGCGGAGACGAACGTCTCGGCGAAACCGCACCCTCACCCCAACCCCTCTCCCGACGGGAGAGGGGCTCAAGGGCATGGCGCAAGTGGACGTCCGGACGTCCACTCACGGCTCCAGCATCTGCTGGATGCGGTCCAGGTTGGCCACCAATTGCGCATGGCGCATATCGTCGCCCTCGCACAGGCGCACGAAGATGCCGTCCAGCAGGTGCTGCAGCGCGGACTGGTAGAGCAGCGGCTGGATGTACGGCCGCTCGTCGTGCGCCGACACCAGCAGCGCCACGTCGGCCAGCGTGCGCAGCGGATTGGCGGTGTGCCGGGTCACGCTGACCACCTGCCCGCGCCGCTCGCGGAAGTAGCGGCTGATCTTGCACAGCGCCGGATGGTTGCCGTGTTCGGAGAACACCACCAGCACGTCGCCGGGGCCGGCGGCGGAGGCGTTGGCGGTCATCCGAGCGGTGTCGAAGTTGTGCACGGTGAGGATGCCCAGCAGCGACAGCTTCAGCGCGAAGCCGCGCGCATGGATGTCGTCCTCGCCGAGGCCGATGATGAACACCTTGCCGCTGCGTCCGGCGGTACCGATCGTCTCGGCCACCGCGGCCAGGGTCTGCGGCGGGTTGATCAGGCGGGTCGCCTCCTCCGCCTCGGACTTGCGCCGCCACAGGCCGCCGGCCAGCGACTCGTCCGTCTCGCCGCCGGGCTGCGCCGCAGCCTGCTCGTCGTCGCCGTTGTCGGCGCGGGCGATCGCCTCGCCCACCGAGTACTTGAGGTCGGGGTAGCCCTTGAAGCCCAGCTTCTGGGTGAACTTCACCACGCTGGACTGGCTGATGCCCAGCGCGTTGGCGAGTTGCTGCGAGGAATAGTCGCGCAGCAGGTGCGCGTTCTCCAGGATGTAGTCGGCGATGCGGCGCTCCACCGCGGACATCTGGTCGCGCTCGGAACGGATCTTCACCAGCGGCGACATGGGCGTCGCCTCAGGCCGCGGCGATGCCGGATTCGAGCCCGCGGATCTCGCGGATGCCCAGGCCGGGCGCATCCGTCACCGAGATCTCGGACTCGTTGAAGATCACCCCGCCGTCCACCGGATTGAACTGGCACAGCGAGGGGCCGTCCAGGTCGACCTTGGTGATCACGTCGGCCTTGGCCACCGCCACGTGCACCGCGGCGGCCACGCTGATCGAGGTTTCCAGCATGCAGCCGATCATGCATTCCACCCCGTGCATGGCGGCGATGTCGGCGATGCGCACCGCATTGGAGATACCCCCCGTCTTCATCAGCTTGATGTTGATGATGTCGGCCGCACGCAGGCGGATCAACTCGATCACTTCCATCGGGCCGAACACGCTCTCGTCGGCCATCACCGGGGTGTGCACGCGCTCGGTGACGTAGCGCATGCCCTCCAGGTCGCGCGCCTTCACCGGCTGCTCGACCAGCTCCAGCTTGATGCCGGCCTCCTCCAGCGTCTGCAGCGCGTAGACCGCCTGCTTGGCGGTCCAGCCCTGGTTGGCGTCCAGGCGCAGCAGCGCGCGGCCCTCCACCGCGGCGTAGATCGCCTTGACTCGCTCGATGTCGACGCCGATGTCCTTGCCGACCTTGATCTTCAGCGACTCGAAGCCGCGCTCCACCGCCGCGACCGAGTCGGCCACCATCTTGTCGATGTAGTCCACGCTGATGGTGATGTCGGTGGTGATGACGGGGTCGCCGCCGCCCAGCAGCTTGTACAGCGGCGCGCCGTAGAGCTGGCCCCACAGGTCGTACAGCGCGATCTCCACCGCCGCCTTGGCGCTGGAGTTCTTCTCCATCGAGGACTGGATCGCGCGGGTCAGCCGGTTGAGGTCGGCCACGTCCTGGCCGATCAGCCGCGGCGCGATGTAGTGGCGGATCGCGTCGACGATGGAGCCGTGGGTGTCGCCGGTGATCACCGCGGTGGCCGGCGCCTCGCCGTAGCCCACGTGGCCGGTGTCGGTGTGCACCATCACCACGATGTCCTCGACCTGGTTGACCGTGCGCAGCGCGGTCTTGAATGGCGTCTTCAGCGGCACCCGCAGCATGCCGAACTGGATGTCTGTGATCTTCATGGGGTCGCTTGTTCTTGTCCTGGGTGCGGAAACGCCCTGGCGGGCGGCCTTCCCGTGCGCGTCAGGGACGGATGCGCACGATGCTGGTCATGTGGTCGATGAAGGTGGAGCCGTCGCTGCCGTAGAGCATCGGCAGCAGCGGCGTCACCGACACGGCGTTGAGCTTGACGTGAGCGGTGGAGCCGTCGGGCCTGCGGTAGCTCATGCCCAGCACGTCGTGGATCACCCATGGCTGGCCCTGCCACTGGCCCAGCACCATCATCACGTGGCCGGGGATGTAGACCAGGTCGCCGAGCTTCAGCTGCAGCGCCGCCTTGACGCGCGCCTCGTGGCTGTCGGCCTTGGTGAACAGGCGGTGCTGCAGCGCCGGGCTCACGCCCTGGTCGCTGGTGTTGCGCGGCATCTGCACGCCCATGCTGCGGTACACGTCGGAGACGAAGCCGGAACAGTCGCGGCCGTCGTAGGCATGGCCCCAGCCGTAGCGTTCGCCGAGGAACTTGAACGCCTGGGTGAGCAGGTTGCGCGGCGTCAGCGGCAGGTCGTCGGAAGCGGTGTCGGTGTTCTTCTGCAGCAGGGCGGGCACCAGTTCCAGGCTACCGTCGTCCTTGCGGACCGGCAGTTGCAGCGTGTAGGCCGCGTACGCGGTCTGGCCGTTCACCGGCGCATCGGGCGGCAGCGCGGTGAACAGCGGCACGCGCGTGCCCATGTCGAGCTGCAATTGCGACACCGCCGGCTGCTCGGGCGTGAACACGGTGCGCACGCTGGCGCCGGTGACCACGCGGTACGGCGTCTTCGCGGCGTAGCCGAGCACGGTGTCCCTGGGCCCCTCGGCCACGTACTTCGCCTGCATCCACGCCGCGTAGCGCGGGCTGACCACGAACAGCCACTGGCCATCGCGGCTGGCGTGCACGATCGCCACCGGCGTGCCGGGGAACTCGGCGCTTTCCTGGAAGCGGTCGATGTCGGTGTCGCCCTGGCGGCTGAACACGCGCAGCGTGGTGGGGAAGCCGCGCAGCGCGGCGCGGTGCACCACCAGGCCGTAGCGCACCGTCACCCGAGCGGGGATGGCGTCCAGCGCCACCGCATCCATCAGCCGGTCGAGCGTGGCCGCGGGCACCGGCTGGCCGTGCACGTCGTACAGCGTGCGCGCGGGCCGCTTCGACCGGCGCCCGATCCAGTCCGCCACCTGCGCGCGCGGCAGCGTGGCGGGCAGCGTCGCGAGGTCGTGCATCGAGGGATCGATCCGCAGCAGCTTGGCGTTCTGGGCATCGATCGCGGCGCGGGTGAGGATCGGCCGGTCGGGCTGTGCCTGCAGCCCGATCCAGAACTGCGGGGTGAGCTGCGCGTCGCCCACGCCGGGCACACCGTGCGGCGGGATCGGCAGCGTGGCCGCAGGCACATCGGCCGCCGGCACCGGCGCGTGGACCAGCGCGAGGGCGAAGGCCAGCGCCGCGAGCATCGGACGTTTCATCATTTCACTCCTTCGCCTACATGGCCGCCAGGTGCGACATCACGCTGGCCACCACCAGGCCGTAGCCGGTGCCGAGGATATAGCCGAGCAGCGCCAGCAGGACGCCCACCGGCACCAGCGACTTCGAATAGCTGGCGGCCAGCACCGGCGTGGCCGCCACCCCGCCGATGTGCGCCAGCGAGGCGATGCCGCACAGGTACAGGTCGAAATGGAACAGCCGCGCCAGCAGCACCAGCAGCCCGGCGTGGATCGCGATCACGGTGAGCCCGCAGACGATGTACAGCGGCGCCTGCGCGATGCCCTGGAAGTTGCTCTGCGAAGCCAGCACCGCCACCACGCTGATCAGCAGCGCGCTGGAGATGGTGGAAGCGCCGGGGAAGCGCGCCAGCGGCGTGTGCGCCACCACCAGGCCGGCGACGGTGGCCAGCAGGATCGTCCAGGTGGTGGGCGAGACCATGCTCGACGTGGGCAGCTTGCCGCCCAGCCAGGCCGAGAGCGACCCCACCGCCAGCGCCGCGCCCAGCCACAGCAGCACGTGGTCGTACTTCACCGGCCCGGTGGCCGGCCGCTCGGCCACCACCAGGTCGCCGCTGGACTTCGCCCGCGTCCAGCGGTTGAACGCCGCCGCCAGCGGCCCGACCGAGAACAGCACCACCACCCAGGTCGAATAGCCCAGCGCGTCGGTGAGCAACGAGAACGCCAGCATCGAGTCCGGCATGCCGATGGCCTGCTTCACCGCCACCATGTTGGCGCTGCCGCCCACCCAACTGCCGGACAGCGCCGCCAGCGGCATCCAGCCGTCGCCCGGCGGCAGCCAGCGCCGGTAGACCAGGAAGGTGCCGACGAAGGCCACGAACAGGCACGCCGAGGTGCAGGCGAACACCGCCAGCACGCGCGGCCCCAGCGCGAAGATCGCGCGCAGGTCGCAGTTGATCATCAGCAGGAACAGCAGCGCCGGGATCGTCCGCGCGATCAGCGTGGCCTGCGCGGCGTGGATCCCGGCGTTCACCTGCCACAGCCCCGACACCGACAGCGCGGTGACCACCAGGTAGGTCAGCACGATCGGCGGCAGCACATTGAACAGGCGCCAGCCGGAGTAGCGCTCGATCGCCGGGAACAGGCCGGCGACCAGCAGCATCACCGCGAGATAAGGCCAGACCGTGTGGATCATCGTTTCCCCTTGTCGGGGCCCGTCGCGACGCGGCGGCGGGCCATTCCATCCGCAATGGAATACTTGATTCCATCTAAAAATGACAGAAGCATAAATTATTGACCGTCGATTGCAAGCATGCTACACAGCCCTTTCGGGAAGCATTGTGGGGTCTTCTCATGGGGAATGTGGCAACCGCTTCGCATCAGGCATCCGGCCACGGGTCGCGCCTGCTGTTCGTCCTGGCCTTGCTCGCCGCGCCGTGCGCGCTGGCCCGGGCCGCCGGCGGGACGCCGGCCGACGTCGCCGCGATGGTCGACGCCGGCCAGTTCCAGGCCGCCGGCGCGGCCATCGGTCGCGCGCTGGCCGCGCCCGGCCTCGCTTCCGCCGACCGCCAGGCGCTGCTGTTCCAGCGCGAACGCATGCATCGCATCGCGCTCGACTTCACGCTGGACGCGGACGCGCTGAAAGCCCGCATCCGCCAGCAGATACCCGACCTGCGCGACGAGGAATTCCGCCGCTGGGACGCGCACGGCCTGCTCGAGCACATGGTGATCGACGGCCGCACGCTGTACTTCAAGCGCGACGCCTCCAACCTGTTCCGCCTCAGCGACGAGGCCGCGATGCGGCGCGCGCACCCCGCGCCCTTCGACGACGACCCGATGGGCGCCCTCAACGACTACCACCGCAAGGTGCGCCACGCCGCCCTGAAGGAACAGCGCAGCAGCGTCGAACCGCACCGCGTGCGCATCACCCAGACGCTGACGGTGGACGCCGACGCGGTGCCGGCCGGACAGGTGGTGCGCGCGTGGATCCCCTACCCGAAGCCGCTGCCCGGCCAGCAGGAAGACATCCGCTACGTGGCCAGCGAGCCGGCGCGGCACGAGCTCGCGCCGGCCGACGCGCCGCAGCGCACGGCGTACTTCGAGAAGACCGCGCAGGCCGGCAAGCCCACCGCGTTCTCGGTCACCTACGAGCTGACCCTCGACGCGCAGTACCACGTGATCGACCCGGCGAACGTGGTGCCGGCGAAGATCACGCCGGAGCTGGCGCCCTACGTGGCCGAGCGCCCGCCGCACGTGGTGTTCACCGAACAGATGCGGCTGTTCTCACGGCAGGTGGTGGGCGACGAGACCAACCCCTACCGCATCGCGCAGAAGCTGTTCGCCGCGGTGGACGAGATCCCGTGGGCCGGCGCGCGCGAGTACTCCACCATTCCCAACATTAGCGACTACGCGCTGCACGCCGGCCACGCCGACTGCGGCCAGCAGACCCTGCTGCTGATCACCCTGCTGCGCATGAACGGGATCCCGGCGCGCTGGCAGTCCGGCGCGATCTTCGCGCCCGGCGGCTACGACGACATCCACGACTGGGGCCAGCTCTACCTCGCCCCCTACGGCTGGGTGCCGATGGACGTCACCTTCGGCCGGCTGCGCCCGGGCGCGCATCCGAAGCCCGGTGACGACGCGCTGGAATGGTTCTACCTCGGCGGGCTGGACGCCTGGCGCGTCGCCTTCAACAGCGACTTCGGCCAGCCGCTGGTACCGGCCAAGCGCCACTTCCGCTCCGACACCGTGGATTCGCAGCGGGGCGAGGTCGAGTGGAGCGGCGGCAACCTCTACTACGACCAATGGCATTACGGCTTCACGTGGACGCCCGTCGGGGCGCCCGCCACGACGACGACGCAGGGAAGCGCGCACCGATAGTTCGACCAACCACCGTTTTTCATAGATGGCATCGACGACGTCGATGGGGGAGATGGGGATCATGAGCAGCAGTCGAAACATCCGCAGGACCGTGTTGTGCGCCGCCATGGGTCTTGCCCTGGCGTCGCTGGGCCTGCCGGCGCTGGCCGGCAACAACGATGGCAGCGTGACGGGCCGCACCCGGCCCGGCGCCAGCGTGACCGTGGTCAACCCGGCCACCGGCCTCACCCGCACCGTGGTGGCCGGCAGCGACGGCAGCTACCGCCTGCCGTTCCTGCCGGTGGGCCAGTACACCCTGACCGCCAGCAAGGACGGCCAGGCGCTGGGTTCGCCACGGCAGGTCACGGTGAACCTGGGCACCTCGACCACCGTGGACATCGGCCAGGTCAGCGCCACCAACCTCGCCTCGGTGCAGGTCACCGGCTCGGTGCTGCCGGTGATCGACGTCAGTTCCACCGAATCGGCCACCGTGGTCACCCGCGCCGAGCTGGCCCGCCTGCCGGTGGACCAGAACGTCACCTCCGTCGCGCTGCTGGCGCCGGGCGTGGTCAAGGGCAACGCCGGCTTCGGCGGCATCTCCTTCGGCGGCTCCTCGATCGCCGAGAACGCCTACTACGTCAACGGCCTCAACGTCACCGACTTCTACAACCGCAACGGCTTCTCCGAGGCCCCGTTCGCGTTCTACCAGCAGTTCCAGGTGAAGACCGGCGGCTACTCGGTGGAATTCGGCCGCACCACCGGCGGTGTGGTCAACGCGGTGGCGCGCTCGGGCACCAACGAGTTCCACGCCGGCACCGAGATCACCATGGAGCCGGGCAACTGGCACTCGGTGGCGCGCGACCACTACGACGCCGACGGCCGCCGCTACTACACCGCCAGCCGCGACCGCGATTCGCTGATCAAGACCAACGTGTGGGCCTCCGGCCCGATCGTGAAGGACAAGCTGTTCTTCTTCGCCATGTACGAGGCGCGCGGCAGCTCGCCGCGCAACACCGACGACACCGGCACCTCGATGACCATCCACGGCGCCCACACCGGTTTCTGGGGCGGCACCATCGACTGGAACGTCACCGACAACAACACGCTGTCGCTGATGGCCTTCTCGGACAAGAACCACGACGTGGGCGACCAGTACGGCTACGACTTCGACACCGACACGCTCAGCAGCCGCATCAACCAAGTCTACAACGACACCGGCGGCCGCAACTGGGCGCTGACCTGGTCCAGCTACCTCACCAACGACCTGTCGATGAAGCTGATGTACGGCCGCAACGAGCGCCAGGCGCGCACCAGCTCGCTGCTCGACGCGCAGTGCAACTACGTGTCCGCCACCAACGGCTTCCTGTCGATCCACGACCCGGGTGTGCAGCTCGGCTGCACCAACAGTTCGACCGTCTACAACCGCGAGGACACCCGCAAGCAGGGCCGCGCGGACTTCGAGTGGACGCTGGGTGACCACCTGCTGCGCTTCGGCTACGACCACGAGGTCGACACCTCCACGCTGGACCAGTACTACGCCGGCCCCGGCGCGTACTACTACAACCTCTACGCGGCCAAGGCCGGCTCCACCATTCCCAACGACGGCGTGGTGCCGCCGGGCTACGACGCCTACATCCGCGCGCGCCGCTACCAGATCTCCGGCAGCTACGAGACCGACAACTCGGCCTGGTACGTCGAGGACAACTGGTCGATCACGCCCAGCTTCGTGCTCAACCTGGGCCTGCGCAACGACAGCTTCGACAACAAGGACGGCGCCGGCCACACCTACATCAAGATGGACCGGCAGTACGCGCCCCGGCTGGGCTTCTCCTGGGACATGAAGGGCGACGGCAGCACCAAGCTGTTCGGCAACCTGGGCCGCTACTACCTGCCGGTGGCCAACGTCATCAACATCAAGCAGGGTGGCGCGCTCCTTGACGAACGCACCTACTACGCCTTCAACGGCTGGGACATCCAGACCGTCAACGGCGTGCAGTACGCGGTGCCGAAGCTCGGACCGCAGATCGGCGAGGTGGACGTCTCGCAGGGCGACGGCACCGTGCGCGACCAGCGCGCCGCCGTCGACCGCCACATGGACCCGGTCTACCAGGACGAGGCCATCCTCGGCTTCCAGCAGATGCTCGACCCGAAGTGGTCGTGGGGCGTCAGCGGCACCTACCGGCGCCTGCACAACGCCATCGACGACATGGAGATCAGCGCCACCCCGCAATGCGGCGGCGACGGCTACATCGGCTGGGTGATGGCCAACCCGGGCAAGAAGGTCACCGTGTGGGGCGACACCCACTGCACCGGCACGCCGGACGGCTACCTCACCATCGACACCTCCAGGCAGGGCTGGGCGATGTACGACTCGCAGGGCAACTACCTCGGCCAGCGCGGCTGGGTGAAGCCCAAGCGCACCTATACCGCGGTGGAGTTCCAGCTCGACCGCGCCTGGGACGAGAAGTGGGCATTCAATGCCTCCTACGTGATGTCGTGGAACCGCGGCAACGCCGAGGGGCCGGTGAATTCCGACACCAATTTCGCGGATACCGGCCGCACCGAGAACTTCGACAACCCGTGGGTGAACTACGGCGGCGACGGCCCGCTGCCCAACGACCGCCGCCACCAGCTCAAGCTGCGCGGCACCTATGCGATCACCCCGCACTGGCAGGTGGGCGCCAACATGGACGTCCATTCCGGCGGCCCGATCACCGGCTTCGGCGTGGGCAACCCGTTCGACAAGACCAACTACCACAGCTACTACATCTGCGTGGACAAGTGCGACTCGAGCGTCTCCGAGGACCGCGTCTACGTGAACTCGCCGCGCGGCAAGTACGGCCACATGCCGTGGACCTATACCCTGGACGCCAGCATCAGCTACCTGCGACCGTTCAATGGCGGCAACCTGCGCGTGAAGCTGGCGGTCTACAACCTGCTCAACCAGCAGCGCACCGTGCGCGTGGACCAGGACCTGCAGACCGACATCTCCGACGAGACCAACCCGACCTTCCGGCAGCCGATCGGCTTCCAGGCCCCGCGCTTCACCCAGCTCACCGTTTCGCTGGACATCTAGCCGTGGACAAGAGCCTGTTCATGATCTCCAAGTGCCCCGCGTTGGCCTCGTATGGCCGTCAGGTGGTGGTGCGTGGCGCCGGCCTCGGGCAGGCCAGCCGCGCGCTGCCGCATGGCGGCCAGGGCAAGGCAACGCGAGCTACAGGGAGATTTTAGACAGACTCTAAGGACTGACCTCCCCGCCTCGGCGGCCCGGCTTTCCCGCGGGCCGCCTTTTTTCGACATCGCCGGCAAGCGCATGAACGCACCCGACACGCCCCCTCCTTCCCGCACGCCCGCCGTCCCCGGCGCCTCGTTCGACGGGGTGGACCTCGCCGCGCTCGCCGACCGGCTCGGCACCCCGCTCTACGCCTACTCCGCCAGCGCGATCCGCCAGCGCATCGACGGCCTGCAGCAGGCGCTGCACGGCCTCGACGCCATGATCTGCTACGCGGTGAAGGCCAACGGCAACCGCGCCATCCTGGAACTGATGGCCGGGGCCGGGCTCGGCGCGGACATCGTCTCCGCCGGCGAGCTGCGGCGCGCGCTGCAGGCCGGCATCCCGCCGGCGCGCATCGTGTTCTCCGGCGTGGGCAAGAGCGAGGACGAGATCGCCGGCGCGCTCGACGTGGGCATCCAGCGCTTCAACGTCGAATCGCTGGACGAGCTGCTCGCCATCGAACGCCTGGCCGCGCTGCGCGGCGCCGTCGCCCGCGCCGCGGTGCGCATCAACCCCGACGTGGACGCACTCACCCACGCCAAGATCTCCACCGGCAAGTCGGAGAACAAGTTCGGCGTGAGCATCGACGAGGCGCGCCGCTGGTTCGAAAGCCGCGCGCAGTTGCAGCACGTGCGACTGGACGGCCTGCACGTGCACATCGGCTCGCAGATCCTGTCGCTGGAGCCGTTCCGCCAGACACTGGCCCGCGTCGCCGCGTTCTGGCGCGAGCTGCGCCACGGCGGCCATCCCATCGCCAGCATCGACGTCGGCGGCGGCCTGGGCGTGCGCTACCGCGAGGGCGAGACGCCGATCGCCCCGGCAGACTACGTGGCGGCAATCCGCGAGGCCCTGGCGGGCTTCGACGGCCGCCTGCTGCTGGAACCGGGCCGCTACCTGGTGGCCGAGGCCGGCGTGCTGCTGACCCGCGTGCTGCGCGTCAAGCATGGCGAGGCGCGCGATTTCCTGGTGCTGGATGCGGCGATGAACGACCTGCTGCGCCCCAGCCTGTACGACGCCTGGCACGACATCGTGCCGGTCTCCGCCGGCGCCGGGCCGGAGGTCGTCTATGACGTGGTCGGCCCGGTCTGCGAGACCGGGGATACCTTCGCCCGCGACCGCCGCCTGCCCGCCTGCGGCGAGGGCGACCTGTTGATGATCCTGGGCGCCGGCGCCTATGGTGCGTCCATGGGCTCCACCTACAACTCGCGGCCGCTGCCGGCCGAGGCCCTGCTCGACCGCGGCCGCTACGCGCTGGTGCGCCGGCGGCAGAACTTCGAACAGATGACCGCCGGCGAGCAGCCGGCGCGCCAGTGGGAGACGGCATGAAACGCATCGCTCCGCCCTCATCCGCCCTCGGCCCGCTGCTCTGCGGCCTGCTCGCCGCCGCGCCCGCCCTCGGCGCCGCCACGGCCCGCCAGCCCGGCGATCCGCCGATCACCATCGACACCCACGTCGACATCCCGTTCACCTACATGCGCGAGCCGCGCTTCGACGTGGGCAAGGCCACGCCGCTGAAGGTCGACCTGGGCAAGATGGAGCGCGGTGGGCTCGACGCCGCGTTCTTCGTGATCTGGGTGCCGCAGGGCCCGCTCACGCCGGCCGGCTACGCCAGGGCCCTCGGCCAGGCCGAGGGTAAATACGAAAGCATCGGCCGCATGCTGATGCTCTACCCCGACCGCATCCGCCTCGCCACCACGCCCGCGCAGGCGCTGGCCAACCGCCGGGCCGGCCTGCTCTCGGCGATGATCGGCATCGAGAACAGCTACTCGCTGGGCCACGACCTGCACCGCCTCGACGCCGCCTACGACCGCGGCGCACGCTACGTGGGCCTGGTGCACGTGGGCGACAACGACCTGTGCACCAGCTCGCTGCCCGACACGAAGCACGGCGAGCCAGCGATGAACAGCGCGGGCGACAAGGGCATGAGCGCGTTCGGCCGCCAGGTGGTGGAACGGGCCAACCGGCTCGGCATGATGGTCGACGTCTCGCACGCCTCCGACCAGTGCGTACGCGATGCGCTGAAATATTCGAAGGCGCCGATCATCGCCTCGCACTCCGGCGCGCGCGCCGTGCTCGACCACCCGCGCAACCTGCCCGACGACCTGCTGCGCGCGATCGCCGCGAAAGGCGGGGTGGTCCAGGCGGTGGCCTACAAGGAATTCCTCAAGCACGACCCCGGCCGCGAGGCCGCCGAGAAGAAGCTACAGGACGCGGTGGCCAAGGCCAACGGCGACGCGAAGTACGACAGCGACAAGGACGACTACCTGCCCGCGATGGTCCAGGGCATGGCCGAGATCGAGAAGCGCTATCCGCTGGCCACCCTGGACGACTACGTGAAGCAGATCCGGCACATGGTGCAGGTGGCCGGCATCGACCACGTGGGCATCGCCTCCGACTTCGACGGCGGCGGCGGCATCACCGGCTGGAACGACGCCAGCGAGACCCGCAACGTCACCGCCGCGTTGCGCCGCGCCGGCTTCAGCGACGCCGACATCGCCAGGATCTGGGGCGGCAACCTGCTGCGCGTATGGCGCGAGGTGGAACACGATGCACGACACTGAGCAAGACATGCTCCCTCCCCTGCAACGCAGGGGAGGGCTGGGGTGGGGCGCTCTTCCGCAAACCCCGGCGCCCCCCTCCCAGCCTCCCCCTGCAAGCAGGGGGAGGCGACAAGCATCCGCCACGCCTCCGCTCCCTCCCCTGCAACGCAGGGGAGGGCTGGGGTGGGGTGCTCTTCCGCAAGCCCCGGCCCCCCCCTCCCAGCCTCCCCCTGCAGGCAGGGGGAGGCGACAAGCACTCGCCGCGCCTCCGCTCCCTCCCCTGCAATGCAGGGGAGGGCTGGGGTGGGGTGCTCTTCCGCAAACCCCGGCCACCCCCTCCCAGCCTCCCCCTGCCAGCAGGGGGAGGAGCAAAAAGCTCGGCCGTTGCCTCTCGCTCCTGCTGCTCGCCCTGCCCTGCGGCACCGCCCTCGCCGCACCGCCCGACAACAGCCAGGCCCGCGGCACCTACGACCCCATCCTCGACGCCGTCGTCGCCCGCTATCACCTGCCCGGCATCGCCCTCGGCGTGGTCGAGCACGGCCAGGTGGTCTACGTCGGCACGCGCGGCGAAACCGTCGCCGGCTCGGGACAAAAGATCACCCCGCGCACCCTGTTCAAGATCGCCTCCAACAGCAAGGCGATGACCACCGCCCTGCTCGGCCGGCTGGTGGACCAGGGCAAGCTGCACTGGGACGACCCGGTGACGAAGTACCTGCCGGACTTCCGCATGCACGATCCGTGGGTCACCAAGAACATGCGCGTGGCCGACCTGCTCACCCATTCCAGCGGCCTGCCCGAGGGTGGCGGCGACCTGATGCTGTGGCCGGAGCCGAACGCGTTCACCCGCGCCGACATCATCCACGGCCTGCGCTACATCAAGCCCGGCTACAGCTTCCGCTCGAAGTACCAGTACGACAACCTGCTCTACGTGGTGGCCGGCGAAGTCGCCGCCGCCGCGGGCGGCGCGCCCTACGAGACGCTGATGCACCGCGAGGTGTTCCAGCCGCTGGGGCTCGACCGCTGCCAGGTCGGCCGGTGGAACCGCGACGCGGTGGGCGACGTGGCCGAGCCGCACTACCACGAGGGCACGCGCAACATCCCGATGCGCCAGGACGGCGCAGTGATCCCCGCGATCACCTCCGCCCCCGCCGGCGGCATCCGTTGCGACCTCGACGACATGCTGACCTGGGCACGCAATTGGCTGGCACCCACGCCGGCGCAGCTCAAGTGGCTGTCGGCGGAGCAACGCCGCGTGCTGCAGTCGCCACACATGCTGATCCCGGTGTCCGAACAGCGCCGCGAGTGGGACCACAGCCACGTCATGGCCTACGGCTACGGCTGGCGCATGGCCGACGTGGACGGCACCTGGACGGTGTGGCACACCGGCACGCTGGGCGGCATGTACTCCGAGCTGATGCTGCTGCCCGACCGGCAGGACGGCTTCGTGTTCATGATCAACGGCGAGGCGGACGACGCGCGCACCGTGCTCGGCGAGGTGCTGGTCAAGCACTTCACCGCACCGGGCGACACGCACGGCGTGGCCTGGTATGCCGACGCGCTCGAGCGTGCCGACAGGCAGGCGACGACCCGCGCCGCCGCGCCCGACACCGCCGCCGCCCAGCCGGTCGCGCCCGCCGCCCTGGCGGCCTGGACCGGTCGCTACCGCGACCCCTGGCTCGGCGAGATGACACTGTGCCCGAACAACGGCCGCGTGCACTTCGCCGTCGCCAAGTCGCCCCGGCTCAATGGCGACGTGATGCGCCTGGGCAGCCGCGACCTGGTGCGCTGGACCAACCGCAACGTGGCGCCCGACGCCTGGCTGGACCTGCATCCCGCGCAGGGCGGACAAGCCGCCACGCTGACCATGGCCAAGGTCGATGCGCTGGGCGACTTCAGCTCCGACTACGAGGACCTGCACTTCACCCGCACGGGGGACTGCCCATGACATCCCGCTTCCTGCCCATCGCGCTCTTCGCGCTGGCCTTCGCGCCCCATGCAGTGCACGCCGGACAGGCGCCACAGCTCTCGCCCGCGAAGACCGCGGCACAGGCCGGCCTGGTCGACATCCGCAGCCTGGTGCCCGACATCGCCGAGGACATCAAGTACGCCGGCAGCGACAACTTCGTCGGCCGGCCGGTGCACGGCTACCTCGCGCCGAAGTGCCTGCTGCTGCGCCCGGTCGCCCAGGCGCTGGCGCGGGTCGAGCACGAGCTGCGCGCGCGGCACGAGCGGCTGAAGCTGTGGGACTGCTACCGCCCCGCCCGCGCGGTCGCCGACTTCGTGCACTGGGCGCACGACCTCTCCGACCAGCGCACCAAGCCGCAGCACTATCCGAACCTGGACAAGTCGCAACTGCTCGGCGTCTACATCGCCTCCGTCTCCGGCCACAGCCGCGGCGCCACCGTCGACCTGACCATGGAACGCTGCGCCGCCGACGGCACGCACTGCGCGCCGCTGGACATGGGCACCGGCTTCGACTGGTTCGGCGTGCGCGCCCACACCGACGCGCCCGGGATCAGCGCCGCGCAGCTTGCCAACCGCCACCGCCTGCGCGCGGCGATGGAACGCGAGGGGTTCGAGAACTACACGATGGAATGGTGGCACTACACCCTGTCGCCCGAGCCCGCCCCGCACACGTTGTACGACGTGCCGGTGCAATGATCGCTTCATCACTGCCGTACCCTGCATGCCCGAATCCCTCTCCCGTCGGGAGAGGGTGCCGGCAGGCGGGTGAGGGTACGGGCAAAGCCGGGCGTTGCAGCGATACCGAACCCTCACCCCAACCCCTCTCCCGACGGGAGAGGGGCTAAAGCATCAACGCTCCGGAGAACCGCCATGCGCGTCGCCACAACCCTTGCCTCACTGTTGCTGGTAGCCGGCATCGCCCACGCCTCCACCGCCGACGCCATCCGCAACGCCAACCGCCTGATGCAGAAATACACCGGCGACGTCCCCGGCGCCTCGCTGCTGGTGGTCAAGGACGGCAAGCCGCTGCTCGACCGCGGCTACGGCATGGCCGACCTGGAACACCATGTCGCCGCCACCTCCGCCACCGACTACCGCCTCGCCTCCGTCACCAAGCAGTTCACCGCCGCCGCGATCCTGCTGCTGGCGCAGGACGGCAAGCTGAAGCTCGACGACTCGATCCGCCACTGGCTGCCCTCGCTGCCGGCCTTCACCGACCAGGTGACGCTCAGCGAATTGCTCTGCCACACCGGCGGCCTGCTCGACTACGAGGACCTGATTCCGCCGGGCACCACGAAACAGCTCGACGATGGCGACGTGCTGCGCATGATCGGCGCCACCACGCACGGCTACTTCCCGCCCGGCAGCGCCTACCGCTACAGCAACACCGGCTACGTGCTGCTCGGCCTGGTGGTGGAGAAGGCGTCCGGCCTGCCGCTGCAGGACTTCCTCGCGCGGCGCATCTTCAGGCCGCTGCACATGGACCACACCCTGCTCTACGTGCACGACGCCAAGACCGTGCCCCATCGCGCCTACGGCTACAGCCAGGCGAACGGCCAATGGCAACGCACCGACCAGGACCTGACCAGCGCCACCCGCGGCGACGGCGGCATCTACTCCAGCATCGACGACCTGGCGAAATGGGACGCCGCGCTCTACGACGACCGCCTGCTCAGCGACGCCTCGCGCAAGCTCGCCTTCAGCCCGCACGCGAAGGTCGTGGGCGAGCCGTACCAGGCCGACTACGGCTATGGCTGGCGCATCACCGGCGACACGCTGTGGCACTCGGGCGAAAGCATCGGCTTCCGCAACGTGATCGTGCGCTGGCCGAAGCAGCACCTCACGGTGGTCCTGCTCAGCAACCGCAACAATCCCGAGCCCTACCGCACCGTGCTGGCGATTGCCGAGCCGTTCCTGCGTTGACCATGACCGCCACCCGACCCTCACCGTCATTCCGGCGCAGGCCGGAATCCAGTCAAACGACTCGTGCGAAGCACGCAAAATCGGTTTCGTGTGCTTCGCACGCATGCTTCACTGGATGACCAGACCTTCGTCTGTTGAAAAGCGCCTCCGGCCTGCGCCGGAATGACGAGCAAAAGCCACCCGTGAAGCCCACCGCCATGCGCCAGACACTCCCCACGCCCCGCCTCCTGCGCACCACCGCCCTGCTGCTCGCGCTCGCGCTGCTCGCCGCCTGCGCCCACGCGCCGCCGCGCAACCCGCTGGCGACCTGGGTGCCTTCGCCCAACTACGACATCCGCCGGCCGGTGCTGATCGTGCTGCACTTCACCGACGAGCACTCCGCGCAGGAGGCGCTCGACACCTTGCGCACGCGCAACAGCGGCGGCCCGGTCAGCGCGCACTACCTGATCGGCAGCGACGGCCACGTCTACCAGCTGGTGCCCGACCAGCTGCGCGCCTGGCAGGCCGGCCCGGGCCGCTGGGGCACCATCACCGACCTCAACTCCGCCTCGATCGGCATCGAGCTGGACAACGACGGCCACACGCCGTTCGCCCAGGCGCAGATCGACAGCCTGCTGCGCCTGCTCGCCGACCTCACCACGCGGCTGCACATCCCGCCCACCCAGGTGATCGGCCACGAGGACCTCGCCCCCGGGCGCAAGGACGATCCGGGCCCGTACTTCCCCTGGGCGCAGCTGGCCGCGGCCGGCTTCGGGCGCTGGCCAAGCGGCCCGCTATGCGACCCACCGCCCGGCTTCGACCCGTGGATGGCGATGGCCGTGGTCGGCTACGCGCTGGACGACCGCGCCGCCGTCGTGCGCTCCTTCCACCATCACTTCCGCGGCATGCAGGGCGACACCCTGGACGCGCAGGACCTGCGCATCCTCTACAACCTCGTGCAGCAGATCGAGCCGACGGCCAATACCTGCGCCGCGCCCTCGCCGCCGGCGGATTGAGGTGACGCCGCAAAGGCGTGCAGCGCATACCCACCTCGCGCTCTTGCCTGTCATCCCGGCGCAGGCCGGAGGCGCTTTTCAACAGACGAAGGTCGGGTCATCCAGTGGCGACCACGCCCGTTCAAGCCATACGGCTACTGGATTCCGGCCTGCGCCGGAATGACGACTCGGGCAGTGGTCGCCACCGGCGGAGATGGAGTACCTCGTGCATGCGGCGCGAGCATGGCGCCACTTCACCCGTTCGGCGCTGCCTCAGGGGTGAACCAGCACGCTCGCGGTGTAGCTCTCCACCACCAGGCTGAAAGGCCGGTTGTCCTGCGTGTACAGCAGGGCGCGGTGCTGCAGTACATGGGGCGGGATTGCCAACGGCCGGCTGCTGGCCGGCGGCAATGCCGCGCCGCTGTCCCAGCCCGGCGGCAGCGGCGACCACAGCGGCTCGGCGGAGAGCGTTCGGCGGCGGAAGTGCAGCGGCTGCACCACCTTGCCGAACGGCACGTCGGTGGTGTCGAGCTGCCGGTTCATCGTCGTCGTCAGCCGCGATGGCACGTACCAGTTGTCCGCATCGGAGAGCACCGTGTCGCCGCAGGCCAGTCGGACGCGACGGTAACGCACCGGCTCGTCCGGGCCGATGCCGAGCAGCGCGCGCCCGTCCGGCGGCAGCGGCTTGTCCCTGCCCTGCAGGCGATGCGCCACCACCTTCGCCGGCACCGCAAGGCGATGCGCGCCGCACCAGTGCTCCAGGGTCAGCGTGGCGCTGGGATGGCTCAGCAGCTCGGCGTTGAGCGTCTGCAGCTCGGCCAGCGCCTGGGTGCGGGCGAGCGGCGTGTCCGGCCAGGTGTCGTGCGCGGAGACGGCCGGCGCCAGCGCCAGCGCCACACACACCGCGAGGTTCCGCGGGCCGGCGCTCACAGCCCCTGCGCCGCCTGCGCCACCGCGCGGAACAGCGCGCGGCCCTTGTTCATCGTCTCTTCCCACTCGGCCGCGGGATCGGAATCGTAGACGATGCCGGCGCCGGCCTGCACGTGCAGGCGGCCGTCCTGGATCACCGCGGTGCGGATCGCGATGGCGGTGTCGGCGTCGCCCCACCAGCCGATCCAGCCGATCGCGCCGGCGTAGATGTTGCGCTTGTACGGTTCCAGTTCCTGGATGATCTCCAGCGCGCGGATCTTCGGCGCGCCGCTGAGCGTGCCGGCCGGGAAGGTGGCCTTGAGCACGTCCATGTAGCCGAGCCCCGGCTTCGCGGTGCCCTGCACCTGCGAGACGATGTGCATCACGTGCGAGTAGCGCTCCACCACGAAGGATTCGCTTACCTCCACCGTGCCGGTCTCGCTGATCCGGCCGATGTCGTTGCGGCCCAGGTCGATCAGCATCACGTGCTCGGCGCGTTCCTTCGGATCGGCCAGCAGCTCGGCCTCCAGCGCCTGGTCCTCCGCCTCGGTGGCGCCGCGCTTGCGCGTGCCGGCCAGCGGGCGCACCAGCACTTTGCCGTCCTTGAGACGCGCCAGGATTTCAGGCGAGGAACCGACGATCTGGGTGCCGCCGAGATCGACGAAGTACATGTACGGCGAGGGGTTCAGCGCGCGCAGCGCGCGGTACACGTCCACCGGCCGGGCGTTGAAGCCCACGCTGAGCCGTTGCGATGGCACCACCTGGAAGATGTCGCCGGCGCGGATGTATTCCTTCGCCTTCTCCACCATCGCCTCGAACTCGGCCCGGGTGAAGGAGGACTTGAAGTCGCCCTCGTCCAGCGCGACCGACTGGGTGAGCTGCGGATACGCCGCGCCGCCCTGGCGCAGCCGGTACACCAGCGCATCCAGCCGCCGCTGCGCCTGCGCATAGGCCTGCGGCTGCGACGGGTCGGCGTGCACGATCAGGTACAGCCGCCCCTTGAGGTTGTCGAACACCGCCACTTCCTCGGCCAGCATCAGCAGCACGTCGGGCGTGCCCAGCTCGTCGGCGCGGTCCCATTGCGCGAGGCGCGGCTCGATGTAGCCGATGGTCTCGAAACCGAAATAGCCGACCAGGCCGCCGGTGAAGGCCGGCAGCTCGGGCAGGCGCGGCACGGTGTATTGCGCGCGCAGCCGCTCGATCTCGCCCAGCGGGTCGTCGAGGTGGCGGCGCTCGACGATCTCGCCCGCGTCCTCCACCTCCAGCGCGTGCCCGCGCAGGCGGAACACCCGCTTCGCCGGTAAGCCGATGATCGAATAGCGTCCCCAGGTGGCGCCGCCCTCGACCGACTCGAACAGGAAGGTATACGGCCCGTCGGCCAGCTTCAGGTACACCGACAGCGGCGTGTCGAGGTCGGAGAACACCTCGCGCACCAGCGGGATGCGGGTATGGCCTTGCGCCGCCAGCACATCGAAGTCGTCTCGGGAAATCACGTAGGTGTCCGGATGGCCAAACGGGGGAGCGGCCATTGTAGAGGCAGCGATGGCGGGAATCGAAAGGCGCCGCCGGAGGATCGCCATCGCTGGCGGCGGCTCACCCTGCGCGACATGTGACGCCGAATTGCTTGCCGGAGCCGCCGATCGGTCCGGCCGCTTGGCGACATGGCGCTCCAGGCGTTCCCAATCGACGCCCTCCTCCGTACTCGTCGGCGGATCCGGACCGTGCGCTCACGTACGGCCACTTGCGCCGAAACCTCAAGATCATGCGCTCTTGCCAGCCCCACGGTTTCTGCTACCTTCGCAATTTCGTTCGCCAGTTCGCATTTTTCGACGGCTAGCGAAAATCTTGGGGACAATTGGGGATCCACACATGTGGCACACGTTCTGCCGGACCTTGCTTGCCGGCACCTTGGCAGCAGCCCTGGTTCACGGCCCGGCCCACGCATCGCAGGCCATACCCGTCGAGGAGCTGGCACGCCTGCCGGCACTGCAATCGGTATCCATGAGTCCTGATGGCAAGCACCTGGTCGCCCTGATTCCATCGCCCAGGAATCCCGACGAGACGGCCCTGGCCCTGTGGAACACGGATGCCTTGTCATCCGGACCCAAGGTGGTCACGCCCTCCGGTGACCACATGAAATTCATCGCCGCCGCGGCGCTGAAGGCAGGCAAGATCCTGGCGGTCGCCCGCCAGGAATGGACCGGCGAACTCGGCGGCTGCGGCGAGGGCAAGGTCACGGGGGCAACCCGGACCTTCATGACCAAGGCCTACCTCACGGACGACGACCAGAAGACCTTCGACGAGGCCTTCGCCAGCAACACCCGCAAACTGGGCATCAGCCAGCAGACCCAGACCTGCCTCGAGCTGAGCGGTACCGCCTCGCTGGTCAACATGCTGCCGCTGGACCCGGACAAGGTGATCATCCGGCAGCTGAACGAACTCAGCCTCACCTCCAGCTACTTCCTCTACAACCTCAAGACCAAGGACACGGAACTGCTGTTCCGCGGCGGCGCCCGCGCCACGCCGGCCCTGTTCGACTCGCGCACCGGCAAGGTGCTCGCCAAGACGGAGGTCGTCCCGGTCGATGGCGACTATGAACAGCGGGTCCAGCTGCTGAACGGCAAGTCCGGGCAGTTCGAGCCGCAGGCTCCGCTGACCACCCGACTCTCCGACCGGCATACGGTGGACATCGCCGGCATCGACGACGCCACCGGCAAGTACTACGTGCTGACTGACCAGTTCTCGGACAAGGTCCAGGCTCGCCTGTACGACCCGACCCAGCACAAGTACGACCCGGAACCCGTCGTCGCCGACAAGGACTATTCCATCGGCGCGCTGCTGTTCAGCACCCGGCGCAGCAACTTCAACCAGGTGGTCGGCTTCGTCGTCGACGGGCCGTACCGCCAGACGATCTATGTCGACCCGACGCTGAAGGCGATACAGGACGGCATCAAGAATGCGTTCCCGGGCCAGCAGGTCGCGATTTCCGACTACACGGACGACTTTTCAACCGTGCTGTTCAGTACCGGGAGCGCCAGCACCCCGACGGCCTATCACCTGCTGCATGACAGGAAGGTCGTGAGCCTGGGCAGCACGCGCCCCTGGCTCGCGAAGGGCCTGACGGGTGACGAGCGCTGGGTGAGCTACACGGCGCGCGATGGCCTCGAAATCCCCGCGATCCTCGACCTGCCGGCCGGCTGGAAGAAAGGCGACGCGCCGGCTCCGGCGGTCGTCATGCCCCACGGCGGTCCCTGGGCGCGCGACTACCTGGGCTGGGACGTCTCCGGCTGGGTGCCTCTGCTTACCTCGCGCGGCTACGCGGTGCTCCGTCCGCAGTATCGGGGTTCCGAAGGACTCGGGCGTCGCCTGTGGCTCGCGGGCGACAAGCAGTGGGGCCTGAAAATGTCCGACGACAACGACGACGGCGCCGCCTGGCTGATTGCGCAGGGCATCGCGGACAAGGACCGCATCGCCATCTTCGGCTACTCCTACGGCGGCTTCGCCGCAATCGCCGCCGACGTCCGTTCGCCCTCCCCGTTCAAGTGCGCGATCGCCGGCGCGCCGGTGGCCAACCTCGGGCGGCTGGGCACCTCGTGGAGCGACAACCGCCTGCAACGCATCCTGCAGGGACAGACGGTGAAGGGCATGGACCCAATGCAGAACACCGCCAAGGCCCACCTGCCCATCATGCTGTTCGGCGGCGACCGCGACGTGCGCGTGCCCCCCTTCCATCCGCGCGATTTCTACAAGGCCGTGAAGGACATCGTCCCGGCCCAGTACCACGTGATCGCGGACATGCCGCACAGCATGCCGTGGTACCCGCGCCAGCAACGGGAAACCCTCGAGCTGATCGCGAATTACCTCGACAAGGACTGCGGGCTCGCCCGCCATTGACGGAGCGCTTTCGCCTATTCGAAAAATATTGCGACCAAGGCAGGGTGCCGCTACATTCACTGAACCGTAACAAAATACGGTAGCAAACATTTGCGTTTCACTAGGGGAGGGAAAATCCATGAGCAAGTTCGTGCAACGCGGGCTTCAGCGCCTGCCGCTGGCCATCGCCGTGGTGGCCGCACTGCAGGTCATGCCTGCTTTCGCGCAGGATCAATCGCCTGCTGGCGCGTCCGGGAGCCAGACGACCAGCAATACCAATGCGTCGAAGACGACCGACAAGGACAAGGCCAAGCAGCTTGAAACGGTCACCGTAACCGGCTCCCTGCTGAAGCGCCCGGAATACGAGACGACCTCGCCGGTGCAAGTGATCGACATCAAGACCAGTGTTGCCGCCGGTCAGTTCGACACTGCCGACATACTGATGACCACGGCCGCCGCAGCCGGCTCCACGCAGATCAACGGCCAGTTCGGCGGCTATGTCATCGAGGGCGGCACCGGCGTGCAGTCAGTCAACCTGCGCGGCCTGGGCGCCAGCCGTACCCTTGTACTGCTCGATAGCCAGCGCCCTGGACCGGCGGGAACGCGCGGCCAGGTCGGCGCGTTCGACCTCAACGTGATTCCCCAGGTCATTCTTTCGCGCATCGAGATCGTGAAGGACGGCTCGTCCTCGATCTACGGTTCGGACGCGCTGGCCGGCGTGGTCAACCTGATCACCAAGAAGAGGATGGATCGCCCGGAGATGACGGTGGCCACCAGCCTTCCGGAACACGGCGGCGGTGAGCAGTACACCTTCTCCTTCGGCAACGGTTGGAACTTCGACAGCGGCAGCGTCGTGGCCGCGGTGCAGTTCGACAAGCTCAAGGCACTGCAAGTGGGCGACCGCGACTTTCTTAAATGCAACCAGGACATGGTCTGGGGCAAGGACGGCCAGCGCATTGACCGCGCCGATCACTCCATTCTGCAAGGCTCCGGCCTGGCGGGCTGCAACAATCTGTACGCAAACACGATCATCAAGTACCTCGATTCCAGGGTCCGCTACGTTCCCTCGAAGGACGGCAGCACTGTCGGGCCGTTCCATGGCTACCACCCGCGTCCGTACCCCACACCCACTTACGCGAACGGCGGCCAGGCCTATTACGAGGATGTGTTGAACTATCCGTTCTACGGCGAGAGCGACGCCATCAGCGCGCGCCAACGTGTCAGCGCATACGCCGCCACCGACTTCAGCTTCGGCAGCGTGAACTGGAAGACGCAATGGCTGCTCAATCATCGCACCAGCCAGACTCACTCGTACCGGCAGTTCTTCCCGCTGGTCTCCGATGGCCCCCTCAAGAGCGACTATTCCAATCTCTACCAGCCCATCATGCCGTTCCTGGACAAGGGCACGGAGTCGGTCAACTATCTGTACGGCACCACCAAGCTGGAAGGCCTGTTCACGTCCACCGACAGCTGGTCGTGGGAAATCAACGCTGGCTACAGCCGTTCCAGCGGCGACTATCGCCATCTGGACATCGATACCGCCAAGACCGGTGATCTGAGCTACGCGGACTCCGGCGATCCCCTCGTCAACTACTTCGATCCGGACTATCTGAGCGGCGCCCGGATGCGCGACCTGATCAACACCATCGGCGTATGGAACGAAGGCAGTACGGTGTACACGCAGGCCACCATCAATGCCGTGGCCACCGGCAACCTGTTCACCCTGCCGGCAGGTGACGTCAGCGCCGCATTCGGCGCCGAATACCGCCATTCCATGATCGACGACAAGCCGGGCGAACTGACCACCACAGGCATGGTGTGGGGATATTCCTCAGCACAGCGCACCCACGGCACCGACAACGTCAAGGAAATCTTCAGCGAAATCGACGTGCCCCTGCTGAAGGGACTGCCGGCGGTGGAATCCCTGTCGGTCAACCTGTCCGGCCGCCTGTTCAAGTACGGCAGCGTGGATGGCCACGACGGCGTGTGGAAGACCGGCCTGAACTGGCAGGTCACCCCCACCTTCCGCCTGCGCGGCACGCTGGGCACCTCCTACCGTGCACCTAGCCTGTATGAACAGTACCTGGGCGACCAGACCGGCTATGCGTCGCAGACCAGCATCGATCCTTGCGTCTTGTGGGGCGAGAGCACCAACGATCGCATCCGCGCGCATTGCGCCGCCGCCGGCATCCCCGATGACTACTCCGCAAGCGGAGGTTCGAGCGCGACCATCCATACCATCGGCAACCACGGCAGCGTCAAGCCGGAAACCTCGCGCGCCAAGACCGTAGGCTTCGTGTGGACGCCGTCCTTCGCCAACCTGAACCTCGCGCTGGACTACTTCGACTATCGGGTACGTGGCGAGATCACGTACCTGGGCGCGAGCGACATCATCGGCGGCTGCTACGGTTCGGCAGTCTACCCGAACATGTTCTGCGATCAGTTCAAGCGCAACCCCGCTGACGATCCCGGCAATCCGTTCATGATCACGGACATCTACAGCCGGTACATCAACATCAACAGCGAGCGCACGCGCGGCTACGACCTGCAGATCAACTACGATCGCGATTTCTCGTTCGGCAAGCTGTCGGCCGATGCGCAGGTGACCTACACCATGGAAGACACCACCCTGCTGTTCAGCAGCGCGGAGGCCAGCGGCTTCACCAAGGAGAATCAGGTGGGCTACATCGGCCGCCCCAAGACGGTAGGCATCGCCGATGTCAGCCTGAAGCGCGGCGACTGGACCTTCGCCTGGCAGGGCCGCTACGTCAGCACCACGATCAACAGGGACCTGGATCGCACCTTCACCTACTCGGGCTACAAGGGTGCAGCACGCGACATCAAGGCCGGGTGGCAGTTCCTGCACAACGTCTCCGCCACCTACGAGAAGGGTAACTGGGGCGTGATGCTCGGCGTGCGCAACCTGTTCGACAAGCAGCCGGACCTGATCTCGGCCACCGCAGGCACCACCATCGGCAATACGCCGCTGTACGCCTCGCAGTACGACTGGTACGGTCGCACGTTCTTCGGTCGACTGAACTACAAGTTCTGATCGCGGGACAGGAGCCTGTACGGAGAAAGAGGCGGCCTTGTGCCGCCTCTTTCTTTGAGTCGATGCATCGCGGCGCCGACCGATCGGTTCGATGCAACCCATTGACGAGTGCGCCAAGCCCGGAGCGGGGTCAACCCAGCCGCTGCCGCGGCATCCCGCGCAGGCGCAGACTGAAGGCCACGCCGCTGCCGTCATCCAGGTTGCGCGCGGCAGCCACGCCACGGTGGCGTTCGGCCACCAGCCGCACCACGTACAGACCCAGGCCCAGGTGCGGCGCGTCGCCCGGGGTGGCCTTGTCGCGCAGGCTCACCAGCGAGTCGAACAGCCGGCCCTGCATCGCCGCGGGCAGTGGCGGGCCCTGGTTGGCGAGCTCGATCTCGGCGCCGCCCTCCACGGCATGCAGGCTCAGCCGCAGCCAGCCGTCGGGCGGTGTGAACGAGAGCGCGTTGTCGAACAGCTTGTCCAGCGCCTGCGCGATCGGCTCGGGCGCGCAGTGCAGGCGCAGCGGCGCCTCGGGCAGCACGCATTCCAGCCGGCGGCTGCCGGCCAGCGGCCGGTAGGCCTCGGCGCAGCCGCGCACCACCTCGCGCAGGTCCACGTCCTCGGGTTCGGCGGCAGCGATGGCGCGTTCCATCCGGCTGGATTCGCTCATCGCGCGCACCAGCGCGCCCAACCGCGCGGTGCCGTCGCGGGCGCGCGCCAGGTAGGGCTGGGCCGCGGGCGGCAAACCGGCGTGTTCCAGGTTGTCCAGCGAGGATTTCACGATCGCCAGCGGCGTGTTCAGCTCGTGCGAGAGCTTGGAGGCCAGGGTGCGCAGGTAGTCGGTATAGCCGCCCACCACCTCGAACAGCCGCGCGAAGCTGCGCGCCAGGTCGCCGATCTCGTCCTCGGCGTCCGCCATCGGGAAATGGCTTCCGAGCAGGTGGCCGTCCAGGCGCCCGTCGTCGAGTTGCGCGCGCTCGGCGGCGTCGCGCAGCCGCCCCAGCCGCAGGCTCAGCCGGGTGGCGAAGGCGAACAGCACGATGCCGGCCGCCAGCAGCACGCCGAAACTGGTCAGCAGCAGGCCGAACAGCGCGCGGTTGGCCAGCAGCGGCACGGCCCGGCTGGCCTGCTGCAGCAGCAGTACGCCGGAGGGATGCCGTGGCGCGCCGATCGGCACCGCCGCGGTCAGCACCACGGTGCCACGCTGCTCGCCCCAGCGCCACACAGTGGCAGGCGTGCCGGCGCGCGCCTTCAGCACCTCGGGCAGATCCAGCCGCGGCGCCTGCTCGGCCCACGGCTCGGCGTCCTGCAGCCGGTCGGCCAGCAGCGAGCGGTAGACCAGCGAGGCGAACCAGCCCGGCTGGCGTCCGCCACTGCCCAGCCTCCCGCTCTGCGCCAGCAGCCAGCCGCCCGGCGCCAGCACGCGCACGTGCATGTTGTCGGGCGCGAGCCGGGCCAGCTCGTGCGACAGCGCATCGGAGTAACGCAGCAGCGGCCGCACGTCGGCGGCGAGCGGATCGCCGCCGGCCAGGCCGTCGTACACGCCCACGCCCAGGCGGTCCAGCGCCAGCGCGGGCGACAGGCGCAGTTCGACGCGGTAGCCGCTGCCGTCTTCCTGCCACCAGGCGTCGATGCGGTCCGGCAGGCCGGGCACCGGGGCGTCCAGTGGAAGCGCCTCGAGCGGACCGGGCGCGGCGCTGGCGATCAGGTAGCGGCGCTGGCCCGCGGCATTGCCCAGCAGCAGGATCAGGTGATCGGCATGCAGCGCACCGGGGTCGTCGGCATCGGCGCGGGTACGTCGCGCGCAGCGGATGTCGGCGTAGAGGTAGAAACCGTTCGCGTCGCTGGCCAGCAGCAGCTTGCCGCGCGTGCCCAGCGGCTGGCTCCACGGCGTCATCGGCGCCCAGTCGTCGCCGTAGCCGTCGATGGTGATCGGGTTCACCGCGGGCTGCACGTACCAGCCGTCGCCGGCGGCGGGCAGCGGCGCGCCGATGGCGACCAGGCTGCGCGCCACTGCGCGCGCCGAGGCGACCAGCGCCTGCGCCTGCCCCTCGCGCAGCAGGGTCTCCATCTGCCGCACGTACAGCCAGCCGGCCACCGGCAGCGCCAGCGTGCACAGCGCGACCAGCAGCAACTTGCGGCGCAGGGTCATCGGCGCTTCGCGGCGGGCGGCGATATGTCGCGCCGGTAGCGCGTGGCCACCGCCACGCGCATGAAGTCGTCCAGCAGCGGGCGCATCGCGGGATCGTCGTCGTCGAAGCTCATCGACCAGCTCAGGCGGATACCGCTGGCCTGGCCGGGATCGCAGAACGCGACCACGTCGTCGACATGGTCGCTGCCCTGGTACACCGTGGCGCGACACGGCATTGCCGCGTGCGGGATGGCGAAGCTGCGCAGCTTTGCGGCCGGGTCGCGCTGCAGATAGCGCCTGCGGTCGGCGTCCAGCTCGGCGTCCAGCGTGGGCAATGTGCGCGGCCACACGTTGAGCACCATCACCCGCTGCGGCTTGCCGCTCCACTCGCCCTGGTAGAGCACCGCGTCCACCCCGATGGCGCGGGCATAGGTACAGCAATCGCGCGTCCAGCCGGCGGGCGTGGCCACGGCGATGGCCCAGGCCGGCGCATCGCCGTCGCGCGCGCCGCGCGCCAGCACGTCGCCGGACGTGCCGGCGGCCGCGGATGCGGCGAAGGCGGCCAGCGCCAGCGCGACCCAGCCCGCAGCGCGACGCCTCACGGCTTCCACCGGTAACCCACGCCGTGCACGGTCTCGATGGCGTCGAACTCCGGCGCCACCGCGATGAACTTCTTGCGGATGCGCTTGATGTGCGAGGTGATGGTGGCGTCGTCCACCACCAGCTCGGCCTCGCGCATCAGCTGGTCGCGGTTCTTCACGTGGCCGGGGAAGCGCACCAGGGTGTGCACCATCCAGAACTCGGTGACGGTGAGCGGCACCTCGGCATCGTTCCAGCTGACGCGCATGCGCTCGGATTCCAGCTTCAGCGGGCCGTGCTCGATCACCGTCTCGCTGCTGGCCGGCGCCTTCATCGATTCGATGCGCCGGAACAGCGCGGCGATGCGCGCGGCGAGCTGGTGCAGGCTGGTGTCCTTGCTGAGGTAGTCGTCGGCGCCCAGGCGCAGGCCGGAGATGACGTCGAAGTCCGAGTCGCGCGCGGTGAGGAAGATGATCGGCAGCGTGGGCGACTTCGCGCGCAGCTCGCGGCACAGGTCGAAGCCGCCCTCCGGCTCGTCGCCCAGGCCGATGTCGATGATCACCAATTCCGGCAGCCGCGCGCCGAACGCGCTGGAGGCCTCCTGCCGCGAGCCGTAGCCGCGCGTGTCATAGCCGAAGCGGTTCAGCGCTTCGACGTAGTTGGCGCGGATCAGGGGTTCGTCTTCGACGATGGCGATGCTGCGGCCCATGGCGGCGTTCCTGTATGACGTTGGCGCGCAGCGTGCTATGCGGCCCGCCCGGGCGCAAGCCGCGCACCGGCCCTGCCCGCATTTTGCCCGATCCCGTCGCCGCTTCGCCCGGCCGCGGTCGCCGGACCGACCGCCCGTGGGCGCCTGATAGGCACCATGCCGCACAGGACGCCCCGATGAACGCCGACCACCCCGACCCCAACGCCGAACTGCACCACTTCGAGCCATTGCGCGTGGCGCTGGCGCTGGGCGCCCTGCTGCTGGCCCTGTTGCTGATGCTGTAGCCCGCCGATTCATGGTTGCCGTGGAAGGCGCAGGCGCGGCGGCGTGCAGGGAGGCACGCCGCCGCGACCAGGGACGACGGTCCCGCGCCACTACATCCCCCGGCTCTTCACGGCTTTCCCGCCGTTCCTTCATCCCCTCCCCGCGCGGAGGGGATTTTTTATCCGCTCGGGAACCAAACGCCGGAAGGCCTGTCCGATCCTGTGGCAGGCGCGCTTCCATGGCCGTGGAACGCGCCGCCGCGGGCGCTGGCCTGAGCCTCCACGACCGCGGCGACGCAGCGCCTGCCGATGGTGCTCTCCTCAAGCGTCCCTGACGCGTTTTGCTCCCGGCGCGGCCCCCGCCCCGCCGGGATTTTTATGCCCGCTCAGCCCCGCGCGCGATGGCCGCGCGCATCGCGGCGATTTCGGCGGCGTAGTCGGCCGCGCCGAAGATCGCCGAGCCGGCCACGAAGGTATCGGCGCCAGCAGCGGCGATCGCGCCGATGTTGTCCGCGTTCACGCCGCCGTCGATCTCCAGGCGCACGTCCAGGCCGCGTTCGTCGATCATGCGGCGCACGCGGCGCAGCTTCTCCAGCGCCATCGGGATGAACGTCTGCCCGCCGAAGCCGGGGTTCACCGACATGATCAGCACCAGATCGAGCTTGTCCAGCACGTAGTCGAGGCAGTCCAGCGAAGTGGCCGGGTTGAACACCAGGCCGGCCTGGCAGCCGGAATCCCGGATCAGGCCGATGGTGCGGTCCACGTGCTCGCTGGCCTCCGGGTGGAAGCTGACCAGGCTGGCGCCGGCCCTGGCGAAGTCCGGCGCGATGCGGTCCACCGGCTTCACCATCAGGTGCACGTCGATCGGCGCGGTGATGCCGTAGCCGCGCAGCGCCTTCAGCACCATCGGGCCCATGGTGAGGTTGGGTACGTAGTGGTTGTCCATCACGTCGAAGTGCACCCAGTCGCCGCCCGCGGCCAGCACGGCGGCGGTGTCCTCGCCAAGGCGCGCGAAGTCGGCGGAGAGGATGGAGGGGGCAATGACGGGGGTCTGCTTGCTCATGGCGGGGACCTGTGTCGTTTTGTCTGAGCCGTTCGCCCCGAGCGTAGCGCAGCGAAGTCGAAGGGCTGGTGGGCAACCCTTCGACCTCGGCCCTGCGGGCCTGCGCTCAGGGCGAGCGATGTGGATGGCGCGCTTGGCACGGGCACCGGCTACTTGAAGCCTTTCTCGGCCTTGATGCGCTCGTAGGCCGCGTTGATCTCGCTGGCGCGGGCCTCGGCGCGCCTGCGCATCTCCTCGGGCAGGTCGCCGAGGCGGTCGGGGTGGTGCTCGGAGATCAGCTTGCGGTACGCGCGCTTCACGGCGCGGTCGTCGGCGTCGCGGGTGATGCCCAGCACGGCGTAGGGATCGGGCCCCTGCGTGTTGCGCGTGGGCGGCACGTAGCCTCCGCCCGCACCCGGCCCGCGGCCACGCGAGCCGGCGTTCCACACGTAGCCCTTCATCGCCATCAGCGCCATCAGCTCCATGTCGCTGACGCGCAGCGCGAAGGCGAGCTGGCGCAGGATCGCCATCTTCTCCGGCGAGGGGTTGCCCTCGGCCAGCACGGTCTCGATCACCACGTCCAGCACCGGGAAGGCGTGGTCGCGGCGCAGGCCGACCCACTGGCGCAGTTCGTTGATCGTGGGCGTGACGTCGAACTCGGGTTGCTTGCCACGGTTGAAGCTGGCCACCGCCTGCTGGCGCTGCTCGGCGCCGAGGCCCATGCGCGCCATCATGCGCTCGGCCACGGCGATCTCCGCCTCGGAGACGCGCCCGTCGGACTTGGCCACCGCGCCCAGCAGGGCGAACAGCGGCACCACGAAGCCGCCCGCCTCCGGCGTGGCGGCGCGGCGCTGGCTGAAGCGCAGGTTGTCCAGCACGAAGCCGACGATGCCGCCCACCGCCGCGCCGACGAAGCCGTGGCCCAGCAGCAGGCCGGCCAGCGCAAACCAGATCGTGTAGGTGTAGCTCACGGCTGCGCCCCCGCCGCGGCGCGCGGCGCCTGCGCGCTGTACCACCGCGCCAGCGCGTCGAGGTCCACCGGGCTCATCGGGCCCACGGCGGCGCGCATTACCGGCACGTCGCGACGGCCGTCGCGGTAGTCCGCCAGCGCCTTGCGCAGGTAGTCCAGGCGCTGCCCGGCCAGATTCGGGGCGCCCGGCACGCGGGCCATGCCGTCCTCGCCGTGACAGGCGGCGCACAGGCCCAGCCGGGCGGGTTTCGCCGGGGAGGCGGCCATGGCCGGCAGTGCGAACGCCAGGCTCAGGGCGACGATGGATACGGTTCGCATCGGCAGCAGGATGGGCGGCAAAGCGGCGATTCTAGCAGCGCCGTCCCGCGCCGCGGGCGCCGCCGCCGCGGCACTTGGCCGCTACAATGGATGCTTCCCCGCCGTCCCCGGAGCGCCCGTGCCCACCACCCTGCTGCAAGCCGACCTGCCCGGCCTCGACCTGATCCACCGCGGCAAGGTGCGCGACGTCTACGCGCTGGACGACCGCCGCCTGCTGATCGTCGCCACCGACCGTCTGTCCGCGTTCGATGTGGTGCTGCCCGACCCGATCCCCGGCAAGGGCGAGATGCTCACGCAGATCTCCAATTTCTGGTTCGGCCAGACCGCCCACCTGATGCCCAACCACCTGCTCGACGTGCCGCTGGCCGAGGTGCTGCCGGCCGGCGTCGACCCTGCGCCGTACGCGAAGCGCGCGGTGGTGACGCGGCGGCTGAAGCCGGTGCCGGTGGAAGCGATCGCGCGCGGCTACCTGATCGGTTCGGGCTGGAAGGACTACCGGCGCACCGGCGCGGTCTGCGGCATCGCCCTGCCCGCGGGCCTCGAGCAGGCGCAACAGCTGCCGGAACCGATCTTCACGCCCTCGACCAAGGCCGCGGTGGGCGACCACGACGAGAACGTCAGCTTCGACGCGGTGGCGAACGCGGTGGGCCGCGAGCTGGCCGGCCAGGTGCGCGACGCCACCCTGGCGATCTACCGCTGGGCCGCCGGCTACGCGGCCGGGCGCGGCATCATCCTCGCCGACACCAAGCTGGAGTTCGGCACCGACACGGACGGCAAACTGTACGTGATGGACGAGATGCTCACGCCCGACTCCTCGCGCTACTGGCCGGCCGACCAGTACCGGGTGGGGATCAGCCCGCCCAGCTACGACAAACAGTTCGTGCGCGACTACCTGGAGACGCTGGACTGGAACAAGCGGGCGCCCGGCCCGGCGATTCCCGCCGAGGTGATCGCGCGCACCCGCGCCAAGTACGCCGAGGCGCTGGAACGGCTCGCCGGCATCCGACTGGATTGACGACGCGATGAACGCCTGGCTGTCGCTCGCCGTCGCCATCCTCGCCGAGGTGATCGGCACCAGCGCGCTGAAGGCGAGCGAAGGCTTCAGCCGGCTCTGGCCCAGCGTGCTGGTGGTCGCCGGCTACGCCACCGCGTTCTACTTCCTCAGCCTTACCCTGCGGCGGATGCCGGTGGGCATCGCCTACGCGGTGTGGTCGGGCGCGGGCACGGTGCTGATCGCGCTGATCGGCGCGGTGGCGTTCCGGCAGAAGATCGATCTGGCCGGCGGCATCGGCATCGCGCTGATCGTCGCTGGCGTCCTGGTGCTGAACCTGCTATCCAGGGGCGGCGCCCACTGACGGCCCACGGGGAGGCTTCCATGCGCAGCATGCAGGACTGGCTCGACAGCTACAGCAACGACCACCGGAACCCGGTCAACCAGCGCCTCCACTGGCTGTGCGTGCCGCCCATCGTATGGGCGGTGATCGCGCTGCTGTGGACGGTCCCAGTGCCGCCCGCCTACCTCAAGCCCGGCGCCTGGGCGGTGCTGGCGATGGTGCTGGCGTTCTACTGGTACTGGCGCCGCTCGCACCGGCTGGCGGCGGGGCTGCTGGTCGCCTTCGCCGTGCTGGGCCTGGTCACGCACCTGCTGTACGGCGCGCTCGGCCCCGCCCACCTGCGCTGGCTCGCGGTGGCAGTGTTCGTGGTCGCCTGGATCGGCCAGTTCATCGGCCACCACTACGAAGGGCGCCGCCCCAGCTTCCTCACCGACCTGTCCTACCTGCTGGTCGGCCCGGCCTGGCTGATGGAGAAACTGCTGCGCAAGCTGGGCTTCAAGGCCTCCGCATGACCGCCGGCCTGCTCACCCTGCTCAGCAGCCTGGTCTGGTGGGTGCTCTACAGCTCCATCGGCGCGCTGTTCTGCGCGCTGATCGCCTGGGTGGTGCTGCGCTGGTGCGAGCACGGGCCGCCGGTGTTCAACCGCGTCTACCTGGCCTGCCTGCTGTGGACCCTGGCCGGCGCGTTGATGGTGGGCGGCGTGGCGATCCACGAAGGGCACGTGGCGCCGCCCTACGGCGCGCTGCTCGCCTCAGGCGCGCTGCGGCTGGCGCTGGTGGCCGACATGCTGCTCGGCGTCGTGCTGCTGTGGCGACTGATCCCGCGCTACGACGCGCGGCGGATCCGCCCGGCGAGTGCGTGCCTGGCGGTGGCGGCGGTGATGGCGGTGGCGTTCGGCGCGGCCACTTCGCTCGGGATGACCTGAAATCCCTTGCCCTTGCACGAAAGAAGCGGGCCGCCATGGCCCGCCTCTCTCGTGGCGATAGGCCGTTGTTCAGCCGGCGACGCGCTTCACCGCATCGACCACGTTGGCCACGGTGATGCCGAAGTAGTCGAACAGCTGATCGGCCGGGGCGGAGGCGCCGAAGGTGGTCATGCCGACCACCTCGCCGTCCAGGCCCACGTACTTGCGCCAGAAGTCGACGTACGCCGCCTCCACCGCCACGCGCGCGCGGCACCAGCCGGGCAGCACGCCTTCGCGGTATTCCAGCGGCTGGGCGTCGAACGCCTCGGTGCACGGCATCGACACCACGCGCACCGGCACGTTCTGCTGGGCCAGCGTGCGCGCGGCCTCCATCGCCAGTTCCACCTCGGAGCCGGTGGCGATCAGGATCGCCTTGAACTTCGCATCGGCCGGATCGGACAGCACGTAGGCACCGCGCGCGATGCCGGCCACCTGCTCGCTGCTGCGCTGCTGGTGCTTCAGCGCCTGGCGCGAGAACACCAGGCAGGAGGGTCCGTCCTTGCGCTCGATCGCCACCTTCCACGCCACCGCCGATTCCACCGCGTCGCACGGGCGCCACACGCGGTTGTTGGGGATGTAGCGCAGGCTGGCCAGGTGCTCGACCGGCTGGTGGGTGGGGCCGTCCTCGCCCAGGCCGATCGAGTCGTGGGTGTAGACGTGGATCGAATGCGCGGGGATCAGCGCGCTCATGCGCACCGCGTTGCGCGCGTAGTCGGAGAACACCAGGAAGGTGGCGTCGTACGGAATGAAGCCGCCATGCAGGGCCAGGCCGGTGCCGATCGCGGTCATGCCGAACTCGCGCACGCCGGAGTGGATGTAGTTGGCGTCGGGGCTGGCCTCGGTCACGCTGACCGAGCCCTTCCAGAGGGTGAGGTTGGAACCGGCCAGGTCGGCCGAGCCGCCGATCAGCTCGGGCAGCAGCGGGCCGAACGCGTTCAGCGTCATCTGCGAGGCCTTGCGGCTGGCCACGTCCGGGCCCTCGGCCTGCAGCTTCTCGACGTAGGCTTGCGACTTTTCCGCCCAGTCGGCGGGCAGCTCGGCAGCCAGGCGGCGCTTCAGCTCCGCGGCCAGCTCCGGATGCGCCTTGGCGTAGTCGGCGAACAGCGCGTTCCATTCGGCCTCACGCTTCGCGCCGGCTTCCTTCGCATCCCAGCCGGCGTAGATCTCGGCGGGGATCTCGAACGGGGGATAGCGCCAGTCGAGCATGTCGCGCGCGGCGGCGACTTCGCTCTTGCCCAGCGCCGCACCATGGCTGGACTCCTTGCCTTCCTTGTTCGGCGCGCCGAAGCCGATGATGGTCTTGCAGATCACCAGGCTCGGCTTGCCGGTCTCGGCCTTGGCGGCGGCCAGCGCGGCCTTGATCTTCTCCGCATCATGGCCGTCCACGCCGCGCACCACATGCCAGCCGCAGGCCTCGAAGCGCGCCGCCGTATCGTCGGTGAACCAGCCCGGCACCTCGCCGTCGATGGAGATGTTGTTGTCGTCGTAGACCAGGGTGAGCTTGCCCAGCTTCCAGGTGCCGGCCAGCGAGATCGCCTCCTGCGAGATGCCTTCCATCAGGCAGCCGTCGCCGCAGAACACCCAGGTGTGGTGGTCGACGATGTCGAAGCCCGGCCGGTTGAAGCGCTCGCCCAGCACCTTCTCGGCCAGCGCGAAGCCCACGCCGTTGGCGATGCCCTGGCCCAGCGGGCCGGTGGTGGTTTCCACGCCCACCGTCTCGTGCGCCTCGGGGTGGCCCGGGGTCTTCGAATGCAGCTGGCGGAAGCGCTTCAGCTCGCTCATCGGCAGGTCGTAGCCGGTGAGGTGCAGCAGCGCGTACTGCAGCATCGAGCCGTGGCCGTTGGAGAGCATGAAGCGGTCGCGGTTGAACCAGTGCGGGTTGGCCGGGTTGTGGCGGTGGAAATCGTTCCACAGCACCTCGGCGATGTCGGCCATGCCCATCGGCATGCCCGGATGACCGGAATTGGCCGCTTCCACGGCATCCATGGCGAGGGCTCGCACGGCATTGGCGAGTTGGCGGCGGGTGGTCATGGGAATCTCCGGGAACTGTCGGGACAAGACGCGCATTGTCGCCGATACGACATGAGCATGTCGCCATGCAAACGTGACTTAACCCGGCCTTAATTCTATACCGTCTGGTATTGAAACCCTTCAGGCCCGCTTCGATCTAATGGTCCGGCGTCGCAGGACGGCGCGGCCGCGGCATCCCCTTTCCCCAAGGCGCCGCGGGCACATCAAAAACAAGAGGATCACCCCATGAACAAGACTTTGCTTGCCCTTGCCCTGGCCGCCGGTGCGGCGGCCGTTCCCGCCGCGTTCGCCCAGGACGCCACCCACACCGCCCAGCAGGGCTGGTACCTCAGCGCCGACGCGGGCTACGCCCACGTGAACCAGGGCCACTACGACGATGGCGCGGCCGCCGGCGGCGTGAAGGGCGGCTACCGCTTCGCGATCAACCCGGAGACCTCGCTGGGCGTGGAGGTGGGCTACCAGTACCTCGGCCGCGTCAAGGCCGCGGGCGCCTACAACGGCCTGCCGGGCACCAAGTCCAAGTTGCGCGGCAGCACCGCCGGCCTCGACCTGCGCTACAACTTCAGCCCGAGCTGGTACGGCGAGCTGCGCGGCGGCGCCTTCTACGCCCAGGCCGAGGGCCTGACGCAGGGCGACAACCCCGAATTCCGCCATCTCGAGAAGACCAAGTACTACGCCGGCGCAGGCGTGGGCGTGAACTTCAGCCCGAACTGGAGCATGGGCCTGAACTACGACTACTACGGCGCCTCCGGCAAGGGTCTGAAGCTCGACCCGAGCGTGTACACGGTGTCGGCGGAATACCGCTTCTGAGCTGGAACGGCTTTTCGACCGCACGGAACGGGCGCCCGGACGGCGCCCGTTTCTTCAATGATTACAACAAGTCGCATGCAACCAGATTTTTCTTATTAATCGATACTTAATAATTTTTTCTGCCTGGTTGAATCTTCGGCTCCGCCCTTCATCTAAGAAAACGTGCCCCGCCATTTCCCCACCGGCGAGGCTCCGGCACCGGCCCCTTTCCCCATGCGCCCGGTCGCCGTCCAGTCAATAACAGGAGACACTCCATGAAAAAGTCGCTGCTCGCCCTCGCTTTCGCCACCGCCGGCCTGATGGCCGTGCCGGCCGTCTTCGCGCAGAGCGCGCCGACCACCGGCAACGGCGGCTGGTTCGTCAACGGCAATGTCGGCCGCACCTCCATCGACAAGGGCCCGTACGACGGCCATGACACCGGCTACGCCATCAATGGCGGCTATCGCTGGGCGGTGAACCCGTCGGTGGCGCTGGGCGTCGAGGCCGGCTACAACGACCTCGGCAACATCCATGCCAAGAACATCTTCAACAGCAAGCCGGTCGTCGAGCGCGGCAAGAGCCAGCTGCACGGCTGGACCGCCGGCGTGAACGGTCACTTCAACCTCAGCCCGAACTGGTACGTCAGCGCGCGCACCGGCATCTACGGCTGGAAGGGCCACGGCCTGAGCAACAACGACCTGCCCACCCGCCACAGTCTGGACGACACCAGCTGGTACGCCGGCGCGGGCGTCGGCTACGACTTCAGCAACAACGTCAGCGTCGGCCTGAACTACGACTACTACGACGCCAAGAAGCACAGCGTGGACCTGAGCACCGACATGGTCTCGGTCAGCGCCGAATACCGCTTCTGATCGAAACGGCACAGGCCGGAAACGGGAACGGGCGCCGCGAGGCGCCCGTTTTTCGTGCGGAGGCGGGAGCGGTGGCTTACTTGCCGTTCCACTGACCCAGCGCGGCCAGGCCGTTGTCCCGGGCGCGCGCGTGCACGGTCTTCTGCGCCTCGGCGTAGTTGGCCTTCATGTCCTTGGCCCACAGCTTCAGCGCGGCCTGCTGCATGGCGCGGCCGTAGGAGAACGACAGCGGCCACGGGTGCGGGCCCATGCGGTTCATCGCGTTGAGGTGGGCGGTGGACTGCTCGTCGGTCTGGCCGCCGGAGAGGAACACGATGCCCGGCAGCGAGGCCGGCACGCAGGTCTTCAGCACGCGCACGGTGGCCTCGGCCACTTCCTCGACGCCGGCCTGCTCGTCGCAGTCCTTGCCCGGGATCACCATGCTGACCTTGAGGATGGTGCCTTCCAGCATCACGTTCTGCTCGTACAGCGAGTTGAACAGGCTGCGCAGCACGGCCTCGTGCACTTCGTAGCTGACCTCGATGCTGTGGTCGCCGTCCATGATCACCTCCGGCTCGACCATCGGCACCAGGCCGGCTTCCTGGCACAGCGCGGCGTAGCGCGCCAGCGCGTGGCAGTTGGCCTCGATCGCGGTGGAGCTGGGGTTGTCCTCGGAAATGTTGATCACCGCACGCCACTTGGCGAACTGCGCGCCCAGCTTCGCGTATTCCTGCAGGCGCTCGCGCAGCCCGTCCAGGCCCTCGGTGACCACGTCGCCGGGGAAGCCGGCCAGCGGCACCGGGCCCTTGTCCACCTTGATGCCGGGGATGATGCCGGCCTTCTTCATCACTTCGGTGAACGGCACGCCGTCCCGGGTCTTCTGGCGGATCGTCTCGTCGTACAGGATCGCGCCGGAGATGTGCTCGTTGAGGCCCGGCGTGGTGAGCAGCAGCTCGCGGTAGGCGCGGCGGTTCTCCTCGTTGTTCTCGATGCCGACCGCCTCGAAGCGCTTCCTGATGGTGTTGGTCGACTCGTCGATGGCGATGATGCCCTTGCCGGGCGCAACCATCGCCAGGGCGATGCTTTCGAGATCTTCGATACTCATGACGACTCCGCGAAACGGTGGCGGCCACGGCCGCGCAGGGTGGATACCGCCCGGAGAACGGGCCGGCAAGGCTGGAAGCCGCGCATTGTAGCGGGAACGCCTTGCGCCGGCACGGCGGCGCGCCGGACGCGGCGGGCACCGGGAAATCCCGCCAGGGCAGGCGGTGGGCGGCGGGTCAGCCCTGGTCGTAGCCTGGCAGTGCGCAGGGGGCCATCAGCTTGTCGCGCGCCGCCTGGTCGCCGGGTGCATTGAACGGCACCACGTAATAGGTCGCCACCGGCTCGTGGTTGCGGTTGGTCAGCGAGGGCCCGAAGCGGAAATTGGTCACCGCGCTGGCCGCGGCCGGGCCCAGGTCGCTCTCCGGCACCACCTTGCGCACCTTCACGTCCATCGGCACGCCGTCGGAGCCGATCACGTAGCTCACCGCCACGCAGCCCGGCTTGAGCAGGTTCTTGCCGCTGTTGGGCATGTTCACCTGCACCTGGGTGTTGAGGCGGATCCAGTAGTTGTAGAGCTGTTGCGGGCCGACCTTGCGCGTGTTCTGCGCCAGTGCGGGGACGGCGCAGAGCATGGCGGAAGCCAGCAGCAGCGACAGGGAAAGGCGGCGCGTCTGGGTGTTCATGCGGATCTCCTGCGCAGGACGGGTGGGATGCCCGTGACAGTTTAATCGTCCTGCCGCACGGCGGCGTCTACAGGTCGCGCAGGCTGTCCACCATGCCATCGGCGCCCACCGCGAGCAGCTTCAGCGTATTGGTGCCGCCGACGTGGCCGATGCGGTCGCCGTAGGTGATCACCACGCTGTCGCCCTCGTCCAGCCTGCCCTTTTCGAACAGCAGCCGCACCGCGGCGCGGGTGGCGGCGGCCATGCTCTGGTTCTCGCCATGGCTGAATTCCACCGGCTGCACGTCGCGCAGCAGCAGCATGCGGCGGCGCGCGGCGGCGAACGGCGACAGGCCGTAGATCGGCACCGCGCTGCGGTAGCGCGACAGCCACTGCGCGGTGGCGCCGGATTCGGTCAGCGCCACGATCGCGCGCACGCCGAGCTGGCCGGCCAGCACCATCGAGGCCAGCGCGATGGCCTGGTCGGTGCGGTCGAGGCGGTGACGGGCGCTGGAGAGGTCTTCCTTCGGCTCGAACTGGCGCTCGGCGCCCAGGCAGATGCGGTTCAGCGCCGCCACCGCCTTGTCGGGATGCGCGCCGGCGGCAGATTCCTCCGACAGCATCACCGCGTCGGTGCCGTCGATGACCGCGTTGGCCACGTCCAGCACCTCGGCGCGGGTGGGGATGGGCGAACGCACCATCGATTGCAGCATCTGGGTGGCGGTGATCACCGCGCGGTTGCGCTCCACCGCCTCGCGGATGATCTTCTTCTGCAGGCCGGGCAGCTCGGCGTCGCCGATTTCCACGCCCAGGTCGCCGCGCGCCACCATCACCACGTCGGAGGCGTCGATGATCTCGCCCAGCACCGGCAGCGCGTCGGCGCGCTCGATCTTGGACACCAGCGCGGCGTTGCCGCCGGCCTCGTGCAGCAGCCGGCGCGCCTCGTCCATGTCCGCGGCCGAGCGCACGAAGGACACCGCGAGGAAATCCGCGCCGATCTCGGCAGCGAGCTTGATGTCGGCCTTGTCCTTGTCCGACAGCGCGGAGACGGACAGGCCGCCGCCCTGCCGGTTGAGGCCCTTGCGGTCGGACAACCGCCCGCCCACCAGCACCTGGCAGCGCACCTCTGCGCCGGCCACCTCGCGCACGGTCAGCGCCACCAGGCCGTCGTCCAGCAGCAGCACGTCGCCGGGGCGCACGTCGCGCGGCAGGTCGTGGTAGCTCACGCCCACCCGGTTCACGTCGCCGGGCGGGGCGTCGGGCGAGCAGTCGAGCACGAACAGGTCGCCGTTGTGCAATTCGATGGGGCCGTTGGCGAAGCGCTCGATGCGGATCTTGGGCCCCTGCAGGTCGGCAAGGATGCCCACCTCGCGACCGGCGGCGGCCGCCGCGTCGCGCACCGCGGCGGCGCGGGCGCGGTGGTCGTCCGGCTGGCCGTGGGAAAGGTTGAGGCGGACCACGTCCACCCCTTCGGCGATGATCTTCCCGAGCATGCCCGGCGCGTCGGTGGCGGGGCCCAGGGTGGCTACGATGCGGGTGCGGCGGCTGCGTGTGTCGTTGGTCATCCGGCGAGATTATCAGAAGCCGCGGCGCCTGCACGCACCGGTGCGCATCATTTGCCCAGCGCGGTGTTGAGCACCTCCGCCAGCCGGCGCCCGGCAAGGCGCAGCTGGCGCTCGGCCACCGGCAGCTCGGCCTCGACGTAGCGCGGACCGACCGCATGTCCGGACGGATAGACGTCCCGGGTGATGCGGCAGGATTCCTCCGCCCACTGGGCGTAGGGATCGTCCAGCGGCGCGATCGGCGGCGGCAGCGCCACCGGACCCTCGGCATCCAGCCTGGCCGCGTAGGCCTTCCAGTCGAGGCCGCGCGTCTTCAGCATCCCCGAGTCCCAGACCCGGTGCAGGTTGCTGCCCTGTCCCTCGAACTGCACCTGGTACCGGTTGCCGCCCAGGTCGTCGCGGTAACCCGCGTGCAGCGGCTGGTGGATGTCGCCGACGAAGTGCACCACGAACTTCAGCGCCTCCAGCCGCGCCGCGTCCGGCTGCGAGCGGTCGCGCAGGATCGCCACGTAGCGCGCCAGCCCGCCCACCACGCATTCGCCGTCCCGGCAATCGCGCGGCGGCACGTAATCGCATGCCGGGCCGCCGCGGAAGTTGACGTAGTGCAGCTTGCGCGTGCGCTTCCACAGCGCCTGCTCGGCCGGGTCGTCCTGGATCTGGTCGGGCCAGCTGGCCACGTCGGCCAGCACGGTCACGTGCTCCAGCGCCAGCAGGCGCTCCACCTCGGCCTCGGCGGCGGGACTGAGGTGCCGCTGCGCCAGCGCAGCGACGATGCTGTGGCCCAGCGGCCCCCAGGCCTGCGCGGCCGGGGCGAGCAGCAAGCCCGCGCACAGCGCGGCGGCGAGACGACGGCGACGGGACGGCATGGCGGGATTCCTGCAGGACAGGCGCCGCAGTCTGCCACAAGCCCGCCAGCGTGCCGCCGGGTTCCGCGCTAGAATCGCGTTTCCCGGCCGCCGCCCGCGGCCCTTGTTTCCCCATCGTTTGGAGGACGCTGTCCCATGACCATCAAGGTCGGCATCAACGGTTTCGGCCGCATCGGCCGCAATGTGTTCCGTTCCGCGGTGCAGAACTTCGGCAACGACATCGAGATCGTGGCGATCAACGACCTGCTCGAGCCGGACTATCTCGCCTACATGCTGCGCTACGACTCGGTCCACGGCCGTTTCAAGGGCGAGGTGTCGGTCGAGGGCGGCCAGCTGGTGGTCAACGGGAAGAAGGTGCGCCTGACCCAGGAACGCGACCCGGCCAACCTGAAGTGGGGCGAGGTCGGCGCCGACGTGGTGATCGAGTCCACCGGCCTGTTCCTGACCAAGGAAGCGGCGCAGAAGCACCTCGACGCCGGCGCGAAGAAGGTGATCATGTCGGCGCCGTCGAAGGACGACACGCCGATGTTCGTGTTCGGCGTGAACCACGCCAGCTACGCCGGCCAGGCGATCATCTCCAACGCCAGCTGCACCACCAACTGCCTCGCGCCAGTGGCCAAGGTGCTGAACGACAAGTGGGGCATCAAGCGCGGCCTGATGACCACCGTGCACGCCGCCACCGCCACCCAGAAGACCGTCGACGGCCCCAGCAACAAGGACTGGCGCGGCGGCCGCGGCATCCTGGAGAACATCATCCCGTCGTCCACTGGCGCGGCCAAGGCCGTCGGCGTGGTGATCCCCGAGCTCAACAAGAAGCTCACCGGCATGAGCTTCCGCGTGCCGACCTCCGACGTCTCGGTGGTCGACCTGACCGTGGAGCTGGAGAAGCCCGCCACCTACGCCGAGATCTGCGCGGAGATGAAGGCGCAGAGCCAGGGCGCGCTGAAGGGCGTGCTGGCCTACACCGAGGACAAGGTGGTCGCCACCGACTTCCGCGGCGAGACCCACACCTCGGTGTTCGACGCCGACGCCGGCATCGCGCTGGACCCCACCTTCGTCAAGGTGGTGAGCTGGTACGACAACGAATGGGGCTACTCCAACAAGTGCCTGGAGATGGTGCGCGTGGTGGCCAAGTAAGGCCGGACGCCCCGCAAGCGCTCGACACGGCCCGCGCCGGCACTGCCGGCGCGGGCTTTTTGTTGCCCGCCGCGGCGCCTGCGACATCGCGCCGCGGCGGCATCGGCGGCGAACCGTCGCAGCCGCCTGACCCAGGTCAAGGGGGTCGCGCCGGGGCCCGTCGACAATGGTGCCAACCGTCACGGGGGCGCCATGCCGCACACCGAGTACTACAACGACAAGGTCGTCCGCCAGTTCCTGCTGGCCTCGGCCATATGGGGCATCGTCGGCATGACGGTGGGGCTGTACGCCGCCGCCGATCTGATGTGGCCCGCGCTGAACCTCGACCTGCCCTGGTTCACCTTCAGCCGCATCCGCCCCGACCACACCTTCGGCGTGATCTTCGCCTTCGGCGGCAGCGCGCTGATGGGCACCTGCTACTACGTGGTGCAGCGCACCGGCCACGCCCGGCTGGCGTTCGACCGGCTGGCCGCGTTCACCTTCTGGGGCTGGCAGCTCTCCTGCGTGCTGGCGATGCTGACCATGCCGATGGGCCTGACCCAGGGCAAGGAATACGCCGAGCCGGAATGGTGGATCGACATCCTGATCGCGGCGGTGTGGGTGGGCTTCGGCGTGGTGTTCTTCGGCTCGCTGGCGCGCCGGCGCATCCGCCACATCTACGTGGCGAACTGGTACTACGGCGCCTTCATCATCGCGGTGGGGCTGCTGCACATCGTCAACAACCTGGCGGTGCCGGTGTCGTGGACCAAGTCCTACCCGATCTACTCCGGCGTGGTCGACGCGATGGTGCAGTGGTGGTACGGCCACAACGCGGTGGCGTTCTTCCTCACCGCCGGCTTCCTCGGGATGATGTACTACTTCGTGCCGCGCCAGGCGCAGCAGCCCTTGTGGAGCTACCGCTTCTCCATCGTCAATTTCTGGGCGCTGATCTCGGTCTACATGTGGGCTGGTGCGCACCACCTGATGTACACCGCCCTGCCCGACTGGGTGCAGTCGGTGGGCATGGCGTTCTCGCTGGTGCTGCTGATGCCGAGCTGGGGCTCGGCGGCGAACGGGCTGATGACCTTCAACGGCTCGTGGCACAAGCTGAAGACCGACCCGGCGGTGAAGTTCATGGTGATGGCGCTGGTGTTCTACGCCGCCGCCACCTTCGAAGGCTCGATGATGGCGGTGAAGACGGTGAACTCGCTGTCGCACTACACCGACTGGACCATCGCCCACGTGCACTCCGGCTCGCTGGGCTGGGTGGCGATGATCACCATCGGCTCGCTGTACGCGATGGCGCCGCGCGCGCTGGGCCGCCCGGCGATGCACTCGCACAAGGCAATGGAAATCCACTTCTGGCTGCACATGCTGGGCACGCTGTTCTACGTCGGCGCGATGTGGACGGCCGGCGTCACCGAGGGCGAGATGTGGCGCGCCACGCTGCCGGACGGCTCGCTGAAGTACGCCTTCCTCGACAGCCTGATCGCGGTCAGGCCGATGTACCTGGTCCGCTGGATGGGCGGCGCGCTGATCCTGTCGGGCATGTGGGTGATGGCCTGGAACCTGTGGCACACCGCCGCCGACGCGCGCGCCCGCATCATCCAGCCGATCCCCGTGCCCATCCCCGAGCCGGTGCCGCACCAGGTGCCCGCGCCGTTGCCGGTGGCTGGTTGAGGAGAAGGCCATGGCCTACAGGCATTTCGAATTCATCGAGAAGCACGCCGCCGCGCTGGGCATCTTCACCGCGGTGATGGTCTCCTTCGGCGGCCTCGCCGAGATCACCCCGCTGTTCATGGAGGCGCACGCGGTGAAGGCGCCGGCGGGCGTCAGGCCCTACGACCCGCTGCGCCTGGCCGGCCGCGACATCTACGTGCGCGAGGGCTGCTACCTGTGCCATTCGCAGATGATCCGCGCGCTGCGCTTCGAAACCCAGCGCTACGGCCACTACTCCACCGCCGAGGAATCGGTCTACGACCGCCCGTTCCAGTGGGGCTCCAAGCGCACCGGGCCGGACCTGGCGCGCGTGGGCGGCAAGTATTCCGACGACTGGCAGCGCATGCACCTGCTGGACCCGCGCAGCGTGGTGCCGCCATCGAACATGCCGGGCTACCCGTGGCTGGCGAAGGCCGCCATCGACGGCGCCGACATCCAGGCGCGCATGCGCGTGCTGCGCAGGCTGGGCGACCCGTACAGCGACGCCGACATCGCCGCCGCCCCCGTCGAGGTGAAGGGCAAGACCGAACTCGACGCCCTGGTCGCCTACCTGCAGGGCCTGGGCATCGACAACGAGCCGCACCCCGCCGTCGCCACCGCCAAGGTCGGCAAGGCAGGTACGCCATGAACCCGGCCTGGGGCCACGTGGCCGGCGTCATCACCACGTTGCTGATGCTCGTCTTCATCGGCATCTGGATCTGGGCCTGGCGCAGGCGCCACAAGCCCACCTTCGACTACATGGCGAGGCTGCCGATGCAGGACGAGGACCTGCCTGCGGGCGCGCCCGCCGATGCGCGGGAGGCACGCCGATGAGCACCGGCTGGTCGCTGTGGGTGATGTTCCTGGTGGTGCTCAACCTGGGCATCACGCTGTTCCTGTTCCTGTGGGGCCCGCGCGCGAAGATCCCCTCGCTGCCCGACCAGACCACCGGCCACGTGTGGGCGCACGGCACCCTCCGCGAGGGCCTGCGCCCGTTGCCGCGCTGGTGGCTGCTGCTGTCGGCCAGCATGTTCGTGGCCGGCATCGGCTACCTGGTGCTCTACCCCGGCTTCGGCAACCACAAGGGCCTGCTGCACTGGACCGCGCACGGCGAGCTGGCGCGCGCCGTGGCGGCCAACGACGCGAAGCTCGAACCGCTGATGCGGCGCTTCGCGCTGTACCCGGTCGAGCAGCTGGCCGGCGATCCCGCCGCGCAGCAGCTGGGCCGGCGCCTGTTCGACGACGACTGCGCCGCCTGCCACGGCCGCGGCGCCAGGGGCAACCAGGCGCTGGGCGCGCCCGACCTTACCGACGCCGACTGGCTGTACGGCGGCACCGGCCAGGACATCGCCACCTCGATCCACGACGGCCGCGGCGGCGTGATGCCGCCGTGGGGCAGCCTCGGCGAGCCCACCGTGAAGAACCTCGCGCAATACGTGCTCGGCCTGTCCGGCGCACCGCACGACGCGAAGATGGCCGCCACGGCGGAGCCGATCTTCAAGGCGACCTGCGCGGCCTGCCACGGTCCCGACGGCAAGGGCAACCAGGGCGTGGGCGCGCCCAACCTCACCGACCACGTGTGGCTGCACGGCGGCCGCCTGGCCGACATCGAGGCCACCATCCGCGACGGCCGCCAGGGCCACATGCCGGACTGGGACAAGCGCCTCGACGACGGGCAGATCCACGTGCTGGCCGCCTACGTCTACCACCTCTCGCACCCCGATGCCGCCACGCCGTGAGCCACGTCCTGCCGGGCCATCCGGAGCCTGGTACCGCCAGCCGGTGCTGTGGCTCGGCGCGGCGGTGTTCCTCGCCTCGCTGGCCGGCTGCGCGTGGATCATCGCGGTGAGCGCGCGCCACGCCGACACGCCGCTGCCGGATGCCCCGCACGCGGTGTTCGGCGTGCCCAGCGCAGCACGCAGCGCGCACGGCACGCCGCCATGAACGCCGCTGCATGGGCCGAACCGCGGCTCGCGGCGCAGGTGCTGCGCCCGCGCCGCGATGGTCGCAGCGACATCGCCCTGCGCGTGCCCGCGCTGGACGACCCGCGCCGCGTGCTGCGGCTGGAGCAGGCGCTGCACGCGCTGCCCGGCGTGCGGCGCGTGGCGATCGACGTCGCCGCACGCCGCGTGCGCGTGACCTGGGACGCCCGCCTCACCCCGCTGCCCGCCCTGCTCGATGCCTGCGCCCGCCAGCACTGTCCCGCCGAACCGCTGCGCCGCGCCCGCATCGACGACGCCCGCGACGACGAAATGCGCGACGCGCTGAAGCGCCTGCTGGTGGCCGGCATGTGCGCGATGCAGGTGATGAGCTACGCGCTGGCGATCTACCTCGGCGCCACCGAGTTCGAGGACTTCAGCACGCGCGGCCTGTTCCGCTGGCTGGGCTTCCTCTCCATCATCCCGGTGGTGGCGTATTCGGCGCTGCCGTTCTACCGCGGCGCGCTGCACGAGCTGCATGCGCGCCGTATCGGCATCCACCTGCCGGTGGCGCTGGCGGTACTGCTGGTGTTCCTCGCCAGCGCCTTCGCCACGCTGCGCGGCCGCGGCGAGATCTATTTCGACTCGATCGGCATGTTCGTGTTCCTGCTGCTCGCCGCGCGCTACGTGGAACTGCGCGCGCGCCACCGCAGCGGCGCGCTGGGCGAGTCCGCGGCCGACGCCATGCCGCTGCTGGCGCAGCGCCGACGCACCAACGGCGCGCTGGAAACCGTCGCCGCGCTGGAACTGGTTCCCGGCGACCGCGTGCACGTCCCCGAGGGCGCCGTGGTGCCCGCCGACGGCGTGCTGGAAAGCGCGTACGCCGCGCTAGACGAATCCCTGCTCACCGGCGAATCGCGCCCGCAGCCGCGCCGCCGCGGCGAACGCCTGCTGGCCGGCAGCCTGCTGCTCGCCGGCCCGGCCGACCTGCGGGTGGAAGCCGGTGGCGACGCCACTGCCGCGGCGCGGATGGAGGCGCTGGGCGCGCATGCCCGCGCGGCGCGCCCCGTCGTCACGCCGGCAGACCAGCGCGCGGTCGCCCGCTTCGTGGCGGGCGTGCTGCTGCTCACCGCGGCCACCGCGCTGGGCTGGCTGCTGGTCGACCCTGCTCGCGCGTTCGGTGCCGCCGTCGCCGTGCTGGTGGTGGCCTGCCCCTGCGCCTTCGCGCTGAGCCGCCCGGCCGCGCTGGCCAGCGCGCTGGGTGCGCTGGCGCGGCAGGGCGTGCTGGTGACCGACGGCGCGGCGCTGGACGCACTCGCACGCGCGGACACCGCGCTGTTCGACAAGACCGGCACGCTCGGCGTGCCCACGCTGGACCGCGGGCGCATCCGCACCCCGCGTGGCGACGCACCCGACGCCATGCTGCGCCTGGCCGCCGCGCTGGCGCGCGAAAGCGCCCATCCGCTGGCACGCGCGCTGGCCGACGCGGCACGCGATGCCACGCCCCCGCGCGCATGGAACGTGCAGGTCGGTCCCGGCGGCATCGAGGGCGTGGTCGACGGCCGCCGGCTGCGCCTGGGCCGCGCCGGCCACGCGCTGGCCCTGGCCGGAGTGGCCGACCCCGACGCCGCCGATGGCGCATTGTGGCTGGCCGACGTCGGCGGCGCGCTGGCGATCTTCCACTTCGACGAACAGCCACGGGCGGACGCCGCACGCACGCTGGCCGCGCTGCGCGCCGACGGCCTCGTGCCCGCCATCGCCAGCGGCGACGCCGCCGGCCGCGTGGCCGACCTTGCCGCGCGGCTGGACATCGGCGACTGGCACGCCCGCCAGTCGCCCGCCGACAAGCTGGAACGCCTGCGCGAGCTGCGCGCACGGGGCCGCACTGTGCTGGTGGTGGGGGACGGCGGCAACGACGCCCCGGTGCTGGCCGGCGCCGATGTTTCCGCCGCGCTCGCCGAAGGCGCCGAAGCGGCCCGCACGCACGCCGACCTGCTGCTGCTCGACGGCCGCCTCGACGGCCTCGCCCGCGCGCGCGCCGTGGCCCGGCGCATGCACCGGGTGGTCGACGGCAGCCGCCGCGGCGCGCTGGCCTACAATCTCTGCGCCATCCCGTTCGCGGCGCTGGGGCTGGTGCCGCCCTGGCTGGCCGGCGTCGGCATGTCGCTCAGCTCGCTGGCGGTGGTGCTCAACGCCCTGCGCACCGGGCGGGAGGCGCGCGCATGAACGCCCTGCTGGTGCTGATCCCGGTCACCCTGCTGCTCATGCTGGCCGCGGTGGCGATCTTCTTCTGGGCGGTGAACCACCAGCAGTTCGACGACCTCGACACGCCCGCCGTGCTGCCACTGCTGGAGGACGAGCCGACCGCCCCCATATCGAACCCCGGACCTTCCCGCACGCCCCCGCCATGAACACGCCCGCCACGCTCGACGAAACGCACATCGCCACCCTGGTCGACCGCTTCTACGACAAGGTGCGCGCCGATCCCTCGATCGGCCCGATCTTCAACGCCGCCGTGCACGACTGGGCGGAGCACAAGCGCCTGCTCACTTCGTTCTGGTGCTCGGTGGCGCTGCGCACCGCCAGCTACCGCGGCAACCCGATGGCGGTGCACCGCGCCCAGCCCGCGATCCGCGCCGAGCACTTCGTGCGCTGGCTGGACCTGTGGCGCGAGACTACCCGCGAAGTGCTGGACGAAGCCGCCGCCACGCAGATGCTCGACTACGCCGACCGCATCGGCCGCAGCCTGCGCATGGGCATGGGCCTGCCCGACCGGCTGGACGCGCGGCCGTTCGGCATTCCGGTGGTGGGGGTGAAGTCCTGAGGAGACACGCGGCGCGTCCCGTGATTTTGCGTGCTGCGCACGAACACTTCACTGGATGACCAGACCTTCGTCTGTTGAAAAGCACCTCCAGCCTTCGCTGGAATGACGGTGGTGAGGGGATGGAATGAGAAGCCAGCATGAAGCGACTCGCGATGCTGGAGTAAGCCTCGCAGCGTGGAGCAACCGGAGAGCGGTCGGCCGCGGCAATCCCTCCCTGACCTCAGTGATCGGCGACGGCGCGGCGTGGCCGTCGGTAGAACGTGCGGTGTCACGCAAGTTCCAGGACACCTCGAGCGCCACGGCTTGTAGGGGCGGCGGGCTCCACAAGGCCATTTCTCTTGGTTCCTTCTCTTGACTCCGGGCATCCTGCCCTCCGCCCTTCGGGCCGGCTTCGCCGTTTGCCACCGCTCCTGCGGTGACGTGGGCCAGCAAAGAGAAGGAACTCGGGCGCCGGCAGGCGTCCGAAAGCCCGCTGCAGGCGAGCAACCGCTGCGCAAAAGCACGAAGGCCCGCGGCTCTACCGACGGGCCTCCGCGATTTTCACGAACGACAGCTCAGCCCAGCGCCTTCAGTGCTGCGTCGTAGTTCGGTTCGTGGGTGATCTCGTCCACCAGTTCGGCGTGGATCACCTTGTCGTGCGTGTCCAGCACCACCACCGCGCGGGCGGCCAGGCCGGCCAGCGGGCCGTCGGCGATGGCCACGCCATAGTCGCGCAGGAACTCGCGCCCGCGCATCAGCGACAGCATGCGCACGTTCTCGATGCCCTCGGCGCCGCAGAAGCGGCCCTGCGCGAACGGCAGGTCGGCCGAGATACACAGCACCACGGCGTCGTCGAGCTTCGCCGCCAGCTCGTTGAAGCGGCGCACCGAGGCGGCGCACACGCCGGTGTCCACGCTGGGAAAGATGTTCAACACCTTGCGCTTGCCGGCGAAGCCGGCCAGCGTGACCTCGGACAGGTCGCTGCCGACCAGGCGGAACGCCGGCGCCTGGCTGCCGGGCGCGGGAAAGCTGCCGTCGACGCGTACCGGCTGGCCCTTGAAATGGACGGTGGACATGACATACCTCGCGATGGGGGGAAAGGGCCTACAAGTAGAACATGGTCTTGGCCAGGAAGACGATGGCCGCCATCATCGCCAGCACGATGCGGTGCGTATGACGGAAGCGGCAGGCGTCCATGCGCCCCCGCGCGCCGGCCCACACCGCGTTGGCGAACACCCCCAGCACGCCGAACGCCAGGATCACCTTGGCCAGCAGGAACCCGCCGAAGCGCGTATCGCCGATGCAGCGGATGCCGTTGCAGCGCAGGTCGAACAACAGGCCACCGCTGGCGAACAGCAGCAGCACCACGAATGGCATGTAGCGGCGCACCCGCGCCATCACCGCGCTCTCGATCCGCTGCATGGTGGTGGCGTCGAAGTGCCGGTGCAGCGCCTCCAGCGCGAACACCTCGAATGCCGCCGCGCCCACGAACACGATCGCGCAGGCCAGGTGCACCAGCACGATCCAGGGGTAATACGGCGCGATCAGGCCTTGCATGCCGCCGCCCTCAACCCGTCTTGCCGTCGGCGCGCGGCGTGAGGTAGATCCACGCCGAACGCAGCACCCACGGCAGGAAGGCGACCAGCCAGCCGGCGCCGGCGACCACCAGCCACAGGTAGCGGTCGCCGCCCAGCTCGGCGCGGATGCGCAGCAGCGCCACCGCCTGCAGCAGTGCGAAGCACAGCCACGGCACCGCCCCCATCTGCAGCGGCCGGCCGGAATGGCCGTGGGTGACGCGGGTCACCATCGCCACCAGCATCGAGCCGAAGAAACCGATCGCCAGCGCATGCAGCGGCGCCAGCCCCAGCACCTGGCGTCCGCCGGCGGCCAGCGCGACGTCCTGCACCGCGTACAGCACGAACGCCACCGGCAGCCAGGCGAAGGCGATGTGCAGCACCGCCAGCAGGCCCGGCCGCATGCATTTCCACGGCTGCCAGGCCAGTGCGTGCCAGCCGAACAGCACCGCTAGCGGCACGTCGCACAGCCACAGCCAGCGCGCCCGCCCGCTCCAGTCCAGCAGCGCGTGCGCCAGCAGCAACGCCCACGCCAGCGGCAGGCTCCAGGCCGGCCGCCGCATCACGTAGCCGCGCCCTTTCGCGACGTTGCCGCTGAAGAACGGCAGCATGCGATGGCAGACGGTGAAGTACACCGGCAGCAGGAAGCCGAAGGTACCCAGCTTCACCGCCAGCCAGCCCACGCCGGCCGGCAGCGACGGCCACAGCAGCCAGGCGGCGAACAACGCCAGCCCCAGCGTGCCCACGCAGAACGCGGTGAAGCACGACCAGCCGTGCCGGTTGCGCTCCGCCGCCGCGCGCAGCACGCCGCCCAGCGTGGCCACGCCGGCGACGTAGCCGGCCAGCATCAGCAGCAGGCCGCCCTCCAGCAGCCATGGCATGCCCAGCAAGCCGATGTTCGCCAGCGCGTAGCCGCCCAGCACGCCGCCGGCCACCGGCAGGTAGCGCGCGGGCGGCACGGCAGGGCCGTTCATCCAGCGCGGGAAGGTGGTCATCAGGAAACCGAACATGAACAGCGGGAACAGGCCGTACTGGATCAGCACGGCGTGGCCCCACACGGGCGGGACCGGCGGCTGCGGCCAGCGGTCCCAGCCAAAGCGTAGTGACGCCAGCTCCAGTGTCCACCAGGCCATGGAGAGCAGCACCGCCATGGTGCCGGCGAGGAACAGCGGGCGATGGGGAGCCGCGGCGAGCAGGCGCGCGAGGGTGGCTTCTTCGGTGGTGGCGGATGTGTCGCGCATGGGTCGTGGTGTGTGCGGCCGGGTGAGGCCTGGCCAGGTTGCCTGCATGTGCCGTGCTTTCAAGCGAGGCCGGGCCTTCCGCATCGCATCGCGGCTGCCCCGGCGCCATGCTCGCAAGGCACGCCCCGCTCCGCCCTGACCTGGATCAGGCCACGCTATTCCGGCAGCAGGCTGGCGCCCAGTTCGCGCAGGCGGCCGGGATCGCGCAGCAGCAGGTCGCGGCCCTCCAGCCCGATCAGGCCCTGCGTGCGGAAACGGGTCAGCACGCGGCTGACTGTCTCGGCGGCCAGGCGCAGGTAGTTGGCGATATCGCCACGCGACATGCTGAGGTGGAAGCGCACCGGCGAGTAGCCGCGCGCCGCGTAGCGGGCGGAGAGGTCGAGCAGGAACGCGGCCATGCGCTGGTCGGCGCTGTGGTCGCCGGCCAGCAGCGAGACCGCGCCCAGTTCCTTGCTGATCAGCCGGAACAGGTGCCGCTGCACCGCCGGCAGGCGCGCCGCGAGCGCGCTCATGGCGGGGAACAGGAAGCGGCAGAAGCGGGTGTCCTCCAGCGCCACCGCGTCGCACGGGAAGTGCTCGGGGTAGATCGCGTTGAGCCCCACCACCTCGCCCGGCAGGTAGAAGCCCAGCACCTGCTCGTTGCCGTCGCGGTCGAACAGGCGCGTCTTCACCGAACCCTCACGCACCGCGTAGATGGCGCGGAACGGATCGCCGGTGCGGAACACGTGCTCGCCGGCGCGGAACGGGCCCACGTGCTCCACCAGGCAATGCAGCTCGGCCAGCTCGGGCTTGCCGTAGCCCACCGCGACGCAGGCGTCGGAGAATGCGCAGGTGGAACAGAACCGGGACGCGTCGCCGTCGTCGGCGATCGGCCGGGGCAGCGGATGCAGGTGACCGGTGGGATGCAGGGGCATGGGCATGGCAGGCAGACGCTGCGGGCACGGCCATGATACGCAGCCGGCGCCATGCCCGCGAGTTCCTGCGACCGCACGTCGCGGCGCCCGGCGGACCGGGCGCCGCGCGGTCTACGGTGCGCCGGCGGCCACCGCCGCATCGCCACCGGCGCGGCGCGCCCGCGCGACCTCGTCGCCGCTGACGCGGCCGCCGGGGTTGCCCCAGCTGTTCAGCACGTAGGTGAGGATGTCCGCGATGTCGTCGTCGGCCAGGTGCGCCATCGAGGGCATGGTCGAGTCGTAGTCGTGGCCGTTGACGGTGAGCCGGCCATGCAGGCCGTGCAGCACGATGCCCACCGCGCGCTGCGGGTCGGCCGCCAGCACGCTGGATCTCGCCAGCGGCGGGAACACGTTCGGCACGCCCTCGCCGTTCGCCTGGTGGCAGGCCGCGCAGGTGCCGTCGAACAGCCGGCGCCCGCTGGCGAGCGGATCGTGCGCCGCCGCGGGCGCCTGCGCCGTCGCGGCGGAGCCGCCGGCGTAGAGGCGGTCGGCCTGGCGGCCGGAATACACCAGCGGATCGCCCGGACCGCCCACCACCAGTTGCCCCGCCGCGCCCTGCTCCAGCGCGCGGAAGATGGCGTGGTCCACCAGGGTGTAGGTGCCCGGCACCGGCGTGCGGAACTGCACCGTGACCGCGCTGCCCGGCGGCACCGGCACGGTCTGCACATCCTCCAGCGGGTGCGTGAAGCCGCCCTGCCACACGCGATCGAAGATCTCCCCGATCACGTGGAAGCTGGAGCTGAGGTTGGGGCCGCCGTTGCCCACGAACAGGCGCACCGTCTCGCCGGTCTTCGCGGTGAGCGCGTGCGCGCCCGTCAGCGAACCCTCGCGGCCGTTGAACAGCACGTAGGTAGGCCGCTCGTCGATCGCCTTCTGCATGTCGAACGCCTGCGGGCCCTTCGCGTGGTAGGCGCCGGCGGTGTAGAAGTCGCCCTGCATCACGTAGTACTCGTGATCCACCTTCGGCAGGCCTTCCGGCGGTTCCACCAGGATCAGCCCGTACATGCCGTTGGCGATGTGCATGCCGGCCGGCATGGTGGCGCAGTGGTACACGTACAGACCGGCGTGCAGCGCCTTGAAGCTGAACTGCGACTCGTGCCCCGGCAGGGTCTCGCTGGCGTCCATGCCGCCGCCCGGGCCGCTCACCGCGTGCAGGTCGATGCTGTGCGGCATGCGGCTGCCGGGCGGGTTGCGCAGGTGCAGTTCCACCGTGTCGCCCTGGCGCACGCGGATGAAGCTGCCCGGCACCGTGCCGCCGAAGGTCCAGAACGTGTAGGTGGCGCCGTCGGCGATCGGCATCGTCTTCTCCACCACGTCCAGGTCGACGATCACCCGGGCCGGATGGTCGCGGTGGATCGGCGGCGGCACGTCGGGCGGGCTGGCCAGCACCGCGTGGATCGGCGGGCCCTGCGGCGGACCGGCGTCGATGGGTGCCGGGGCGGCGGAAGCATCGGAAACGGGCCTGCCCGAGCAGGCGGCAAGCAACAACGCGGCCGCCGCAACGGCGGCGATCATCGGACGTGACATCGGCATTCCCCCTTGTGTGTCCTGACTTGCAGCCAGGGCCTTCATCCGTGAAGCGCAGATGCCGGACCCGACCGCTCCTTTCCAGACCGCGGCAAACTGCCACAGCCCGCAGGCACGCGTTGTGACTGCCAACGCGTTTTCCGCAGGAGGGAAGCGGGCGGCCGGGAGGATGCCGCCCGCCGGTCGCTCAGCGCGCTGGCGGCGCGACGCGTTGCTCGATGGCGCCGAAGATCGACGCGCCATCCCTGCCGGTGACCTCGATGCGCAGCGTGTCGCCGTACTTCAGGAACGGCGTCGACGGCCTGCCGTCGCGCAGGGTTTCCACCGTGCGCTGCTCGGCGAGGCAGGAGGCGCCCTTGGACGTGTCCTCGTTCGCGATGGTGCCGGAACCGACGATCGTTCCGGCGGTCAACGGGCGCGTCTTCGCCACGTGCGCCACCAGCTCGGCGAAGCTGAACTGCATGTCCACGCCGCATTCGGCCTCGCCGAACCACTGGCCGTTGAGCCAGGTGCGCATCGGCAGGTGCAGCTTGTCGCCCTGCCAGGCCTCGCCCAGCTCGTCCGGCGTCACCAGCACCGGCGACAGCGCCGAGCGCGGCTTGGACTGCAGGAAACCGAAGCCCTTGGCCAGCTCGCCCGGGATCAGCCCGCGCAGGCTGACGTCATTGACCAGGCCGACCAGCTGGATATGCGCGGACGCCTCAGCGGGCGTGGCCGCCATCGGCACGTCGTCGGTGACCACGACCACCTCGGCCTCCAGGTCGATGCCGTAATCCTCGCTGGGCACCACCACGTCATCGCGGGGGCCGAGGAAGCCGGCGCTGGTGGCCTGGTACATCAGCGGATCGGTGTAGAACGACTTCGGCACCTCGGCGCCGCGGGCGCGGCGCACGCGCTCCACGTGCGGCAGGTAGGCCGAGCCGTCCACGAATTCGTAGGCGCGCGGCAGCGGCGCGGCGAGCTTCGCCACGTCGAAGTCGAACGCGCCGTCGGCGCTGCCGGCGTTCAGTGCGTCGGACAGCGCGTTGAGCCGCGGCGCGGCGTTCGACCAGTCGTCCAGCGCGGCCTGCAGCGTGGACGCGATGCCCGTGGCCTTCACCGCGCACTTCAGGTCGCGGCTGACCACTACCAGGGTGCCGTCGCGGCCGCCCTCTTTCAGACTTCCAAGCTTCATTGCGTGTGCTCCGATTCGTTCAAACGCGCGACGGGTCGAAGTGCTTGCGGATGCCCTGCCAGCACTCGTAGTAGTCGACCTGCAACTGCGGCGCGTCGAGTGCCTGCCGCGTGGGGCGGATCACCTTGCGCGTCTCGAACATGAAGGCCAGGGTGTTGGCGATGTGATCCGGCTTGCCCGTGTCCGCCGCGCTGGCCTTCTCGAAGCTGGCCGCGTCGGGACCATGGCCGCTCATGCAATTGTGCAGGCTCATGCCGCCGGGCGCGAAGCCGCCGGCCTTGGCGTCGTAGGCGCCCTCGACCAGGCCCATGAACTCGCTGGCCACGTTGCGGTGGAAGTACGGCGGGCGGAAGGTGTGCTCGGCCACCAGCCAGCGCGGCGGGAAGATCACGAAATCCATGTTCGCCGTGCCGGGCGTGTCCGACGGCGAGGTCAGCACGGTGAAGATCGACGGGTCGGGATGGTCCACGCTGATCGAACCCACCGTGTTGTAGCGGGTGAGGTCGTACTTGTACGGCGCGTAGTTGCCATGCCAGGCCACCACGTCCAGCGGCGAGTGGTCGATCGCCGCGCGCCACAGCGCGCCCTGGAACTTGGCGACCAGCTCGAAATCGCCCTCGACGTCCTCGTACGCCGCCACCGGCGCCAGGAAGTCGCGCGGCAGCGCCATCGAGTTGGCGCCGATCGGGCCGGCGTCGGGCAGGCGCAGCAGCGCGCCGAAATTCTCCGCCACGTAGCCGCGCGCCGCGCCGTCCGGCAGTTCCACCCGGAAGCGCACGCCGCGCGGGATCACCGCGATCTCCAGCGGCTTCACCTCCAGCACGCCCAGCTCGGTGGCCAGGCGCAGCCGGCCCTGCTGCGGCACGATCAGCAGCTCGCCGTCGGCGTCATAGAAGAACCGCCCCTCCATCGAGCGGTTCGCCGCGTAGACGTGGATGCCGATGCCCGCCTGCTCCGCCGCGCCGCCGTTGCCGGCGATGGTGACCAGGCCATCGATGAAATCGGCGGACGCCTCGGGCAGCGGCCACGGGCTCCAGCGCAGCTGGTTCGGCGTGGCGGGCGCCTCGTCGAAGCGGTTGTGGAACGTGGCGTGCGCCAGCGGCTCGAACGGCCGGTGCATGGCCGCCGGGCGGATGCGGTACAGCCAGCTGCGGCGGTTGGCGTGCCGCGGCGCGGTGAACGCGGTGCCGGACAGCTGCTCCGCGTACAGGCCGTGCGCCACGCGCTGCGGCGAGTTCTGGCCCTCGGGCAGGACGCCGGGGATCGCCTCGCTGGCGAATTCGTTGGCGAAGCCGGATTGGTAGTGGAGTGGCGCGTTCACTTTGAATGCTCCGGGTGGCGTTCTAGTCCTGCCAGTCCTTCGACTCCGGCCCTTTGGGCCTACGCTCAGGACGAACGAATAATGTGCACCGTTCGCGCTGAGCGTAGCTTGCGTAGCAAGCGGAGTCGAAGCGCCCGGCACCTACCGTTGATGCTTGTGCTTGCCTTTGGACAAGGTACGTATGACCTCCCAGTCATCGGCCATGTACGCCAGCTTCTTGGCCCGGCTCCAGCCTTTCAGCTTGCGCTCCATGGTCAGTGCCTCGTAACGGGTTTCAAAGCCTTGCGCATGGACCAGCTTCAAGGGGCGCCGTGTCGCGGTATAGGCACAACCCCTGCCCTGATCGTGCTGCTCCATTCGCCTGTCCAGATCGTCCGTATGGCCGATGTAGAAGCTGCCGTCGGCGCATTCGAGGATGTAGAGGACGAATTCCATGTCCGGCTCTCCGTGGTGAGCCCTTCGACTTCGCCGCTACGCGGCTACGCTCAGGGCGAACGGTGAGGGTATACATGAACCGTTCGCCCTGAGCGTAGGCCCGCAGGGCCGAAGTCGAAGGGGCTGCGACCTCCCAGACCTCAAAGCACCCCGCGCTTCATCTGGTCGCGCTCGATGCTCTCGAACAGCGCCTGGAAGTTGCCCTCGCCAAAGCCCTCGTTGCCCTTGCGCTGGATGATCTCGAAGAAGATCGGGCCGATGCAGTTCTGGGTGAAGATCTGCAGCAGCAGGCGCTTCTTCGTCTCCGGGTCGGCGTCGATCAGGATCTTGTTCCTGCGCAGGCGCGGCACGTCCTCGCCGTTGCCCGGGATGCGCAGGTCCACCACGTCGAAATAGGTGTCCGGCGTGTCGAGGAATTCCACGCCCTGCGCGCGCATCGCCTCCACCGTGTCGTAGATGTTGTCGGTGAAGCAGGCGATGTGCTGGATGCCCTCGCCGTGGTAGGCGTCGAGGTATTCGTTGATCTGGCTCTTCGGGTCGGTGGACTCGTTGAGCGGGATGCGCACGATGCCGTCCGGCGCGGTCATCGCCTTCGACACCAGGCCGGTCTTGGCGCCCTTGATGTCGAAGTAGCGGATCTCGCGGAAGTTGAACAGCTTCTCGTAGTAGGCCGACCACTTGGCCATGTTGCCGTAGTACAGGTTGTGCGTGAGGTGGTCGATGAAGGTCAGGCCGAAACCCTTCGGGTCCGGCTCGGCGCCTTCGACCGGCACGTAGTCGTCACCGTAGACGCTGCCCTGGTCACCATAGCGGTCCACCAGGTACAGCATGCAGTCGCCGATGCCCTTGATCACCGGCGCGTCCACCGCCTTGCTGTCGGGCTTGTGGTCCACCGCCTCGCCGCCGTTGGCCAGCACTGCGTCCAGCACCTCGCCCGCGGGCTTGCGGAAGCGGATCGCGAAGCCGCAGGCGCAGGGGCCGTGCTTGGCGGCGAAATCGGCGGCGAAGGCATCCGGGTCCTCGTTGACCAGGAAGTTCACGTCGTTCTGGCGGTACACCGTGATCGGGCGGCGCGTGTGCTTCAGCACCGCGCTGAAGCCCATATTGCGGAACAGCGCGTGCAACTCGCCGGCGCGACCGGCCGGCGCCGCGAACTCCACGAACTCGAAGCCGTTGATCCCCATCGGGTTCTCGAACGTGGTGACCTGCATGCCGAGGTTGGGTTGGGCTGTCATGGAATCTCTCCGGCGGGCTACGATGGAAACAGGCCGCGCCACGGTGCTTTTCGCACGGCGAACGCTAATGTGATGCCTGCTCTTGGTGAAAAGTGCAGCCATGGATGGCTGCTTTTTGACTCTTGCGGCCATGGATGGCCGCATAAGGCACGCGGCAGCCATGGATGACCGCACGCCTGACCTTCGCGATCATGGACGACCGCACCCGTTATAGTTTCATATGAAACCATTTGCAAGGAGCGACGCGGCAATGCCCGTCAAACGCCACCCCGACCACGCCCCGCTGGAGCTGGAAAGCTTCGTGCCCTACCAGCTCTCGATCGTGTCGAACACGGTCAGCCAGGCGATCGCCGACGACTACCAGGCGCGCCACGACCTCGGCGTCACCGAGTGGCGGGTGATGGCGGTGCTGGCGCGCTTCGACGGGCTCTCGGCGCGCGAAGTGGCCGAGCGCACCGCGATGGACAAGGTGGCGGTGAGCCGCGCACTGGCGCGGCTGGTGGCGGCCGGCCGGGTGCGCCGGCACATCCACCACGACGACAAGCGCCGCTCCGTGCTCGGCCTCACCGCCGCCGGCTGGAAGATCCATGACGAGGTGGCGCCGATGGCGCGGCAGCGCGAGCGGCAGCTGCTGGCGCGGCTCGCGCCGGAGGAGCAGGCGTGGCTGCGCCGCATCCTCGACAAGCTGATGCCGCCGGAAGGCTGACCGCCCCCTCCCCGCACGGGAGCACACGGCCCCCTCCCCTGCTCGCAGGGGAGGGCTGGGGAGGGGCCATCAACCTCGCGGCAAGCCCGCCTACCCCCTCCCGGCCTCCCCCTGCAAGCAGGGGGAGGAGAAAAGTCACTTCACCCCGTGCATCAGCCGGTTCACCAGCGGCGCGATCAGCAGCAACACCACGCCCGCCCCGAGCAGCAGCCAGAAGCTGAAGGTGAACCCGCTCAGCGCGGCGGCCGCGGTCAGCCCGTGCTCGCCGGTGATGCGGCTGGCGAACAGGCCGGACAGGTTGCCGCCCACCGCCAGCGACAGGAACCAGCCGCCCATCGCGAAGCCCACCAGCCGCGGCGGCGCCAGCTTGGTCACCATCGACAGGCCGATCGGCGACAGGCACAGCTCGCCGAGGGTCTGCATCACGTAGCACGCCACCAGCGGCCAGAACGGGATCAGCCCGTTCGCGCCCAGCAGCTTCGACAGCGCGTACACCAGCACCAGGAAACCCAGCGCGTTGAACAGCAGGCCGAAGCCGAACTTGCGCGGGATCGAGGGTTCCATGCGGCGCTGGTCCAGCCGGCCCCACACCAGCGCCACGATCGGCGCGAACACGATGATCGCCAGCGGGCTCACCGACTGGAACCAGCCCACCGGGAACACCCAGCCGCCGAACATCGTGCGGTCCACCAGGTTCTCGGCGAGGAAGTTGAAGGTGGTGCCGAGCTGGTAATAGAACATCCAGAACAGCACGTTGAACGCGAAGATGATCAGCATCGCGATCACCCGGTGCGTCTGCACGCGGTCGTGCCGCGCCGCCTCCACCAGCAGCATCGCGGCCACCACCACGAACAGCAGGCCCAGCACCCATTGCAGGCCGGTCGCGCCGATGCCGGACAGCAGCCAGTACACCACCGGCACCGCCACCACCACGCCCGCGAACACCCATAGCACGCGCAGCCGGCTTTCCGCGCCGGGCAGCGGCCGGCCCACGCCCTTGAGCTGCCGGCGGCCGAACCAGAACCACAGCAGGCTCAGCAGCATGCCCACGCCGGCGGCGAGGAACACCAGCCGGAAGTTCTGCCGCATCGGCGTGTCGGTGAACTGCGCGGCCATCCAGCCGGTGAGCAGCGGCGCCACCAGCGCGCCCGCGTTGATGCCCATGTAGAACAGGGTGAAGCCGCGGTCGCGGCGCGGATCGTCGCGGCCGTAGAGCTGGCCCACCATCGAGGAGATGTTCGGCTTGAACAGGCCGTCGCCCACGATCACCAGCGCCAGGCCCAGCAGCAGCATCAGGCGCGACGGCACCGCCAGCGCGAACAGGCCCGCCGCCATCACCGCGGCGCCGAGCAGGATGGTGCGCTGGTAGCCGATCAGCTTGTCCGCCACCCAGCCGCCGAAGATGCCGGTGCCGTAGATCAACGCGGTGTACGCGCCGAAGATCGCGCTGGCCCAGGCCTGACCCGAGCTGTCGCCGTGGTAGAACTGCGCCACGATGTACAGCGCCAGCGCCCAGCTCACGCTGTAGAACGCGAAGCGTTCCCAGAACTCGGTCATGAACAGCATCCACAGCGGACGCGGGTGGCCGAACAGCTGCGGGTAGTCCGGCGTGGCGCCGGCGGCGGCCTCGATGGTCTGGCTCATGCGTTCCCCTTCTTGTGGCTGCCGCGACTCGTGCGACAGCGATGGATGGTAACGAACCGCTCCTGCCCGTGCTTCACGTGCCCAGTACCGTGCGCACGTCGAGCAGTTCGGGGAAGAAGGTCAGGTCCAGGGCTTTCTTGAGGAAGCCCACGCCGGAGGAACCGCCGGTGCCGCGGCGGTGTCCGATGATGCGCTCCACCGCCTTCATGTGGCGGAAACGCCAGAGCTGGAAATTCTCCTCGATGTCCACCAGCGTCTCGCACAGATGGAACTCGGCCCAGAAGCTTTCCGGCGCCTCGTAGATGCGGCGGAACACCGGCAGCAGCGCCTCGTGGAACCGCCATGGCTGCGCCACGTCCCGTTCCAGCACTTCCCGCGGCACCGCGTGGCCGCGGCGCGCCAGCCAGCGCAAGGCCTCGTCGTACAGGCCGGGCGCGGCCAGCGTGTCGTGCAGCAGCGCCTGCGCCGCCGGGTCGTGCGCGAACACGTCCAGCATGTCGGCGTTCTTGTTGCCGAGCAGGAACTCCACCGTGCGGTACTGCGCCGACTGGAAGCCGGACGAGGGCCCCAGCGCGTCGCGGAAGGCCAGGTATTCGTGCGGCGTCATCGTCTCCAGCACCGCCCACTGCTCGAACAGCTGCCGCTGGATCTGCTTCACCCGCGCCAGCACCTTCAGGCACGGGTCGGCGCGGTCGGCGCGCAGGAAATCCATCGCGGCGCGCAGCTCGTGGATCACCAGCTTCAGCCACAGCTCGGCCACGTGGTGCTGCACGATGAACAGCATCTCGTCGTGGTACGGGGGATCGGACAGCGGTTTCTGCGCGGACAGCAGGGTGTCCAGGCGCAGGTAGCCGGCATAGGTCATGCGCCCGTGCAGGTCGCGTTCGATGCCGGCCTCGAGGTCGCGTTGGTTCTCCGCCATGGCGTTCCGCACGTCCCGAAAAAGGCCCATGTTAACCGCAGCGCCGCCCGGGGCCGTACGCCATCGCATGCTGCACCGTACCTTGCGGCGCAGCATGCGCCCCTGCTATCAATCGCTGTCTTTTCAAGGGATTTCCGCGCGCAAGGCCCCGCTGGATGGGCCGCCGCCTCCCACCCCCATCAAAACCCACCGGGAGCGAGTCGTGTCCATCGCCGCCAAGTTCGAGATCGAGTACCTGCAATACCTCGATGCCGAGGGCAAGCAGGTCCGCAAGGACCTGCCCGCCTTCGCCAAGGACCTCGACCACATGGTCGAGCTGTACAAGCTGATGATGTCCACCCGCGTGTTCGACGCCAAGTCGGTGGCGCTGCAGCGCACCGGCAAGCTCGGCACCTACGCCAGCTGCCTCGGCCACGAGGCCGCCCACGTCGGCATCGGCAGCGCGATGAAGCCGGAAGACGTGTTCGCCCCCAGCTACCGCGAATACGGCGCGCAGCTCTATCGCGGCGTGCAGCCGCGCGAGGTCTACATGTACTGGGGCGGCGACGAGCGCGGCAACGACTACCAGAAAGAGCCGGCACGCCACGACTTCGCGTGGTCGGTGCCGATCGCCACGCAGTGCCTGCATGCCGCAGGCAGCGCGCTGGCGTTCAAGATCCGCGGCGAGAAGCGCGTGGCCGTGTGCACCATCGGCGACGGCGGCTCGTCCAAGGGCGATTTCTACGGCGCCATCAACATCGCCGGCGCGCAGAACCTGCCGCTGGTGGCGGTGATCGTCAACAACCAGTGGGCCATCTCGGTGCCGCGCAAGATCCAGTCCGGCGCGCCCACGCTGGCGCAGAAGGGCATCGCCGCGGGCCTGTACTGCATCCAGGTCGACGGCAACGACATCATCGCCGTGCGCAAGGCGATGGAAGACGCGCTGGAGCGCGCCCGCAACGGCGAGGGCGGCAGCGTGCTGGAGCTGGTCACCTACCGCCTCGGCGACCACACCACCGCCGACGACGCCCGCCGCTACCGCGGCGAGCAGGAAGTGAAGGACGCCTGGGCGAAGGAGCCGATGAAGCGCCTGCGCAGCTGGCTGGTGGCCAAGGGCGTGTGGGACGACGCGAAGGAGGAGGCCTGGAAGGCCGAGTGCGACGAGTGGATGGACAACGAGGTGAACGCCTACCTCGAGACCAGGACGCAGCCGGTGACGGCGATGTTCGACTACACCTTCGCCGAAATCCCCGCCGATCTCGCCAAGCAGCGCGAGTACGTCCTTTCGCTCGAAACCAAGGGTCACTGAGCCATGGCACAGATCACTCTCATCGAAGCCGTCACCCAGGCGCTGGCCTACGAGATGAAGCACGACGACAGCGTCGTGGTGCTGGGCGAGGACGTCGGCGTCAACGGCGGCGTGTTCCGCGCCACCCAGGGCCTGCAGGAAAAGTTCGGCGAGCTGCGCGTGCTCGACACGCCGCTGGACGAGACCACCATCGCCGGCGTCACCGTGGGCCTGGCCGCCCAGGGCATGAAGCCGGTCGCCGAGGCGCAGTTCGAAGGCTTCATCTACCCGATGATGGAGCAGATCGCCTGCCACGCCGCGCGCCTGCGCAACCGCACCCGCGGCCGCATCACCGTGCCGGCCGTGTGGCGCGCCCCGTGGGGCGGCGGCATCCGCGCGCCGGAGCATCACTCGGAGGCGAACGAGCACCTGTTCACCAACATCCCGGGCCTGCGCGTGGTGCTGCCCTCCTCGCCCGCGCGCGCCTACGGCCTGCTGCTGGCGGCGATCCGCGATCCCGACCCGGTGATGTTCTTCGAGCCCAAGCGCATCTACCGCCAGTACAAGGAAGAGGTGCCGGACGACGGCGAGGCCTTGCCGCTGGACGTGTGCTTCGTGCTGCGCGACGGCACCGACGTGACCCTGGTGACCTGGGGCGCGCAGGTGAAGGAGACGCTGGAAGCCGCCGACGAACTCGCCAGGCAGGGCATCAGCGCCGAGGTGATCGACGTCGCCACGCTCACCCCGCTGGACTTCGACACCATCGCCGAGTCGGTGCAGAAGACCGGCCGCTGCGTGATCGTGCACGAGGCCCCGAAGACCGCCGGCTTCGGCGCCGAGATCGCCGCGCGCCTGGCCGAGGAATGCATGTACGACCTGCTCGCGCCGGTCGAACGCGTCACCGGCCCCGACACGCACATCCCGCTGTTCCGCCTGGAGATGAAGTACCTGCCCAGCGTGGAGCGCATCGTCGACGCGGCGAAGCGCACGCTGGCGGCGAGCTGACACCTTTGCTCCTCCCCCTGCTTGCAGGGGGAGGCCGGGAGGGGGCGGCACCGACAAAACGCCGTACCACATGACGGCTTGACCCCTCCCCTGCCCTCCCCTGCTGCACGCAGGGGAGGGAGTCACCCACGAACACTCCAACTTCCGGAATTCCGATCATGGCCGACATCAAGACATTCCACCTGCCCGACCTCGGCGAAGGCCTGCCCGACGCCACCATCGTCGAGTGGCACGTGAAGGAAGGCGACACCATCAAGCTCGACGCCCCGCTGGTGTCGATGGAGACCGCCAAGGCGGTGGTCGAGGTGCCCTCGCCGTACACCGGCAAGGTGGTGAAGCTGCACGGCGCCGCCGGCGACGTGATCGAGACCGGCGCCGCGCTGGCCGACTTCGAGCCCGACCCGAACGCCAAGCAGCGCGCCGAGGCCGAGTCCACCGGCCACCACCACGGCCCGAAGAAGAGCGTGGGCAGCCCCGCGCCCGACGACGGCGGCAAGGTGGTCGCCTCGGACGAAGGCGGCGAGGTGAAGGCCGCCGCCGACCGCGAGGACGAAGGCACCGTGGTGGGCGCGATGGTCAGCGGCAACACCGTGCACGTCGAGCAGGCCGCCAGCATCGGCGGCGTGAAGGCGGTGCCCGCGGTGCGCGCGCTGGCGAAGAAGCTCAAGGTCGACCTCGCCCGCGTGCGCCCCACCGGCGCCGACGGCGTGGTGACGATGAAGGACGTGAAGGACGCCGCCGCCAACGGCAGCGCGCCCTTGCTCTCCTCTCCCTCCGGGAGAGGGGCTAGGGGTGAGGGTGCGGCCGGAGCGCAACGTTTCGCTTCGCCCGAACCCTCATCCGCCCTTCGGGCACCTTCTCTCGAAGGGAGAAGGGAAGACCAGCGCGGCCCCATCTCGCTCGCCGGCAAGCCGGTGCGCACCGCGCCGCCGTCGGTGCAGGCCAGCGGCCAGCCCGAACAGCTCAAGGGCGTGCGCCGCAACATGGCCCGCGTGATGGCCGACGCGCACGCGCAGGTCGTGCCCACCACCCTGGTCGACGACGCCGACCTGCACGCCTGGATCGGCAAGCAGGACATCACCGCGCGCCTGATCCGCGCCATCGTCGCCGCCTGCAAGGCCGTGCCGGCGCTGAACGCGTGGTTCGACGGCAAGAACCTCAGCCGCACGATGCACCCGCACGTGGATATCGGCATCGCGGTGGACACCGACGACGGCCTGTTCGTGCCGGCCCTGCGCAACGCCGACGTGCTCGACGGCGCCGGCATCCGCGCCGGCATCCAGCGCCTGCGCGCGCAGGTGGAGGATCGCTCCATCCCGCCGTCGGAGCTCTCCGGCTACACCATCAGCCTGTCGAACTTCGGCATGTTCGCCGGCCGCTACGCCACCCCGGTGGTGGTGCCGCCGTGCGTGGCCATCGTCGGCGCCGGCAAGCTCAGCCACGACGTGGTGGCGGTGATGGGCGGCATCGAGGTACACCGTCGCATGCCGATCAGCCTGACCTTCGACCACCGCGCCGCCACCGGGGGCGAGGCCGCGCGCTTCCTCAAGGCGCTGCTGGACGACCTGGCCCGCCCGAACTGAGCCGGCGATCCGCCGGGCCATACGGAACGGGGCGCCGCCAGGCGCCCCGTTTTCGTTCCGGGCGGGACACCGCTTTCTTCACGGATGCCGGGCCAGAATCGGGCCGCCTTCCCTGGAGGAGCCCCTCCATGCACCACAGCCGGCTCTGCACCCTCGTCCTCGACAGCCGCGTGGACGACCTCGCCGCCGCGGCGCGCTTCTGGAGCGCGGTGCTGGGCAAGCCCGTCGCCACCTTCGACCAGGACGGCGACGGCCGCTACGCCGAACTGCGGACGGCCGAAGACGAGCCGATCATCCTGCTGCAGAAGGTCGACCACGACAGCCGCGTGCACCTGGACATCGAGACCGACGACCTGGATGCCGAGGTGGCCCGGCTGGAAGCCCTGGGCGCCAGGCGCGTCGGCTTCGTGCGCGGGCGCTGGTGGGTGATGGAGGCGCCCACCGGCCACCGCTTCTGCGTGGTGCACAAGCAGCGCGCCGCGTTCGGCCCGCACCTCAACCGCTGGGATTGACCGGCACCGCGGACGGCCGTCCGGACGTCCGGATGATCCGCGCCTTCACGCAAAGCCCACGCGGCGTTTGCAAGCCTCCGCCCTCGCCCTGCGAGTACCCGCCATGCCCCCGGGAAGGGGACATGGCGACGAGTCTGCCCTGATCGGCACCGTGGGAGCGTGGCTACAGGGGGTGGAGCGCGACGCGTACGACACGACTTGCCTGGTCCTTGTGTCGCCCACGGTGCCGATCAGGGCAGACTCGCCGTTGTCCGGGTCAAGTCAATGCGCGGGCTTGGCGATGCCGGAGAGCTCCACGCGCCGGTTCGGCGCCAGGCACGCGATCAGCGCCGGCCGCTTCCGGTCGTGGCACTCTACCACCGGGTCGGCCTTGCCCCGACCTTCCACCTGGATCGCGCCCGCGGGGACGCCGTTCTGCACCAGGTAGTCGCGCACGGCCTCGGCACGGCGCTGCGACAGCTTCATGTTGTAGCCGTCGCTGCCGATGCGGTCGGTGTAGCCCACCACGTCGATGTTCTGCACCAGGCTGGCCGTGCGCAGCTGTTGCAGCAGGCCATCCAGCTTCACCCGGCCGTCCGCGGTGAGCGTGGCGCTGTCGAAGCCGAACAGGGCGTCGGACGACAGCCGGATCGGCTGCGCGGGCAGCGGCGCGGGCTTGGGCTTCGGCGCCGCGTGGTGCGTCTCCAGCACCGCCTTGCAGGCCTCGGGCTTCCAGTAGAACTGCTCGGCCAGGTCCTGCTTGTCGAACAGGATCTGGTACTGGCAGCTGAAGTAGTCGCCGCTGCCGTCGGACTTGCGGAAGTTGAAGATGTAGTTCCACTTGCGCACGCCCACCACGCCCTCGTCGAAGCGCGGCTGGCCCAGCAGCGCGTAGAGCTGCTTCTTGGTCATGCCCGGAGCCACCTTGCGCAGGTTCTCCAGGTTCACGAACACGCCCTCGGGCATGGTGGAGCGGTCCGGATTGGGGAAGGTCACCCCTTCCGCGTTGGTGGACGACTTGCTGCCCGCCGTGCTGCAGCCGGCGGCGAGCAGCGCGCCGGCCAGCAGGGCCGGCCACGCCGCCCGTTTGCACTCGATCATCCCGTACATGATGACACCCCCTTGATGATTGTCCCTGGATACCGGCGGCGCATGCGGCTCACCACTGCATGCCCGCGCCGATGGAAACGCCGGCGTCGCCGCGCGTGTTCGCCGAACCGGACAGCTTGTAGACCCAGCGCCCGCCCTCGGAGATGGTCGACACGCCGACGGCGATGCTCGACTCGCCGCGGAACGAGCCGGCCGCGACCGCGGCCATGCTGCGACCGGGCTCGTAGGCCTGCGGCAGACCCGCCGCGGCCATCGCCGCCGCCACGCCGGCGTCGGCGCGGTGGCCCATGCGCTGGATCTCGCCGTCGACCTGGCTGAAGCGCTGGTCGGTGTAGTTCTTCGACCAGTCCATCGCCTGCTGCACCTGGCCCACGTTGGCCGCGTCGGTGGGCGCCGTGCCCGCCGCCACGTTGTGGATCGTGGTATCGCCGGTGCCGCCGCCCAGCGTGACGTTGCCGTAGTCGATGCTGCCGTCGGTGTTGGTGTCGTAGCGCACCGTGCCCTTGGTGGTGGTGTCGATCGCCGAGTTCAGCTGGCCCACGTTCACCGCGTCGGTGTTCGCGGTGCCGGCCGCCACGTTGGTGATCTGCCGCTCGTTGCCGGCGCTACCCACCGACACCGTGTTGGCGCGGTCGGCCACCGAGTTGGCGCCGATCGCCACCGCGTTGTCCGCCGAGGCATCGGCGCCGTTGCCCATCGCCACGCTGTCCTTGCCGCTGGACTTGGCCGAGGGCCCGATCGCGATGCTGTCGCTGCCGGAGGCGCTGGAGTCGGGGCCGGTGGAGTTCACGTTGAAGTACTTCACGCTGCCCGTGCCCGGGTGGATGTTCTGGATGTCGTTGTACAGGCTGTAGTTGCTGTACTGGTTGGTGGTGTCCTGGGTCCAGTGCCACAGCTGCGAGCCGTTCACCGCATCGGTGCTGGTGGCGCTTTCCGCGCCCGCCTTGAGGTTGGTGATCAGCACCGGTGCACCACTGCCGTTGCCGACCAGGGTGATGGTGTTGGTCGCGTTGCCGTTGGTATCGGCGTCGTACTTCACCGCCAGCTTGTCGGTGCCGCTGATGTGTGCGTCCACCGCCTTCAGCTGGGCCACGTTCACCGCGTCGTCGTCGGCGCTGCCGGCGGCCACGCCGGTGATCTGGCGGTTGCCCACGTTCACCTCGCCGCTGGAGTTCTGCGGCGTGGTCAGGGCGTAGGCCGCGTAGTTGCTCAGTGCACCCACTCCCGTCACCGAACCCGCGCCCAGCGCGATGCTGTTGGCCATGCTGGCCGTGGCGCCCGCGCCGAAGGCGAGTGCGTCGGCCGCCGAGGCGTTGGCGCTGTCGCCCATGGCGATGGCGCTGGCGCCGTTGGCGACGGAGGTGGAGCCCAGCGCGACCGCGCCCTGGCCAGTGGCCTGGTTGTTGTAGCCCAGCGCGACCGCGCCCTGGCCGGTGGCCGTGTTCGGGTCGCCCATCGCCACCGCGCCGTCGCCATCGGCCGTGTTGCCGTTGCCGATCGACACCGCGCTGCCGTTCTTCGCCGTCGCACCCGTGCCTATCGCCACCGAGTTGTCCGCGCTGGCCGTGGCGCCGCTGCCCATCGCCATGCTGCCGTTGCCGTCGGCGACCGCGGACGGGCCCACCGCCACGCTGTCGGTGCCGTTGGCCTTGGCGTCGACGCCGCTGGAGTTGGCGTGGAAGTACTTGATGCCGCCGCCGGTATCGATGTTGTTGATGCGGGTATTGAGGTTGTTCACCGAGCCGTCCACCGCGGCGAACGCGTCGGTCACGTTGTCGTAGTTGCCCTTGGTGGTGCTGCCGTCGGTCGCCACCGAGGTGATGGTGAACGTCGGCGCCGTCCACGTGTTGGTGGTCGGGTCGAAGTGGGTGGTGCCGCCCATGTACTTCACCAGCGACATGTTGGTGGCGAACAGCTGGCTGCCGTTCACCGCGTCGGTGCTGGTGGCGCCGAGCGCGCCCTGGTGCAGGTTGCCGATGGTGGTGCCGCCGGTGACGCCGCCGTCGGTGCTGGCCGGGCCGGCCAGGGTCACCGAGGTGTGCGCCGTGCTGTCGTACTGCACCGCGTTGTCGGCGGTGGTGGCCACGGACTTCAGCTGGGCCACGTTCACCGCGTCGGTGTCGGCGCTGCCGGCGGCGACGTTGGTGATCTGCCGCTCCGCGCCCGGGGCGCCGATCGACACCTCGCCCGCTGAGTTCTGCGGCGCGGCCAGCCCGTAGGCGCTGTAGTTCGCCTGCGCGCCGCGGTTGGCCGCCGACTTGTAGCCCAGCGCCACGCTGTTCGCCACGCTGGCGGTGGCCTCGGCGCCGAGGATGGTCTGGGCGTTGGCCGTGCCCGAGGCGTCGTCGCCGATCACCACCGAATGGCCCAGCCGCGCCGCGTAGTCCGCGGTCGGCACGCCGGTGGGGTTGTTCGGATCGTTGGCGCCGCTGCCCGGGAAGGCCTGGCTGGCGTCCTGCGTGGGCAGCGTGTGGCTGGCGTTGGTGCCGATCACCACTTCCTTCGAGCCGTTGGCCGAGGCGCCGTCGCCCACCAGCACCTGGTAGTCCTGCGCCGCGTTCACCGCCCAGCACGATTCCTTCAGCACGCCCAGCACGTTGAGGCAGGTGGACGCCCACGCCGGCGCGTTCTTCGGCAACAGCAGGCCGAGCAGGCCGCCGGCCGCGCCGTTGTTGATGTTGGAGATGTAGTTGCCCGAGGTCACGCCACCGATCAGGGTGAGGTGCGAATTGGTGCCCGTGCCGCCCAGCACCGTGCCGTCGGTGGTGGTGAGCACCGTGCCCACCGGGGTGGAGTTCACCACCGGCAAGCCGAGCAGGTTCAGCGTCGAATAGCCCTGGGTGAAATTGGCATTGCTCACCTTCAGGCTGCCGTTGCTGATGTAGCCGTCGGGGTTGGAATTGGTGAACAGCGAGCTCTCGGTGGAACCGAGCAGCTGCGTCGCCGTGCCCACCACGCCGCCGTTGCCGATGATCAGGCCGGAAGGCGTGCCGCTGGGGGGCGGCACCACCGGCGCCGCCAGCGGCGAGAGCGCCGCCGTGGACGCAGGCGAGGTCGCCGTCGAGACGGCGTTGTCGGTCAGCGAGGACAGCAGGCCGCCGCCCTGCCCGGTCGTCACGCCGCCCAGCACGTTGCCGAGCTGGCCCACCACGGAACCGACCACCGGCACGTTCGACGTGGCGTCGGCCACGCCGTCGACCACCTGGCCCGCCGTGCCGAGCACGTCCCCGTTGCCCGACGTGGCCGAATCCAGCACCTGGCCGACCTTGCCCACCACCGGACCGACCACCGGCACCTTCGACGTGGCATCGGCCACGCCGTCGACCACCTGGCCGACCGTGCCGAGCACGTTGCCATTGCCCGACGTGGTCGAATCCAGCACGTCGCCCAGCTTGCCCACCACCGGACCGACCACCGGCACCTTCGACGTGGCGCCCGCCACGCCGTCGACCACCTTGCCGACCACGCCGGCAAGGTCGCCGACACCACTGCCGTTGTCTTTCGCGTCGATCTGCGCAGTCGTCTCTCCCAGGGTCTGGCCCACCTTGGCCACGACGTCACCTACGCCGGGCGTGTGCGACAGCGAATTCACCGTGTCGCCCAGCACCATGCCCAGTTGTCCCTGCAGGCCGCTGCCGATGTTGCCGCCGTTCGTCGCCGTCTTCAGCGCCTGGCCGACACTGGCCACGGTGGAACCGAGCACCGGCAGCTTCGCGCCGTTGTTCACCACGCCGCCGACGACCGTGCCCAGCGCCGTACCCAGATCCTGGTGCCCCGGGCTCCCGCCCAGCACGCCGCTCACGATCTTGCCCACCGTCCCGGTGAGATCACCACCGCCCGAGGTCACCCCGCCAAGCGCGCCACCTACCTGCGCCACGACCGGGCCGACCACCGGCAGCTTCGACGTGGTATCCACCACGCCACCCACGACCTTGCCCACCGTCCCGGTGAGGTCACCGCCGCCCGAGGTCACCCCGCCAAGCGCGCCACCTACCTGCGCCACGACCGGGCCGACCACCGGCAGCTTCGACGTGGTATCCACCACGCCACCCACGACCTTGCCCACCGTCCCGGTGAGGTCACCGCCGCCCGAGGTCACCCCGCCAAGCGCGCCACCTACCTGCGCCACGACCGGGCCGACCACCGGCAGCTTCGACGTGGTATCCACCACGCCACCCACGACCTTGCCCACCGTCCCGGTGAGGTCGCCGCCGCCGCCCGAGGTCACCCCGCCCAGCGCGCCACCTACCTGCGCCACCACCGGGCCGACCACCGGCAGCTTCGACGTGGTGTCCACCACGCCGCCCACGACCTTGCCCACCGTCCCGGTGAGGTCGCCGCCGCCGCCCGAGGTCACCCCGCCCAGCGCGCCACCCACCTGCGCCACGACCGGGCCGACCACCGGCAGCTTCGACGTGGTGTCCACCACGCCGCCCACGACCTTGCCCACCGTCCCGGTGAGGTCACCGCCACCGCCCGAGGTCACCCCGCCCAGCGCGCCACCTACCTGCGCCACGACCGGGCCGACCACCGGCAGCTTCGACGTGGTGTCCACCACGCCGCCCACGACCTTGCCCACCGTCCCGGTAAGGTCGCCGCCGCCCGAGGTCACCCCGCCAAGCGCACCGCCCACCTGCGCCACGACCGGACCGACCACCGGCAGCTTCGACGTGGTGTCCACCACGCCGCCCACGACCTTGCCCACCGTCCCGGTAAGGTCACCGCCGCCGCCCGAGGTCACCCCGCCCAGCGCGCCGCCCACCTGCGCCACGACCGGACCGACCACCGGCAGCTTCGATGCAGTGTCGATCACGCCGCCCAGCACCGGCAGGCCGCTGCCATCGGCGATGCCGAGCGAGCGGGCGCGGTCGGAGACCACGGCATCGCGACGCCGGTCGGCCGCCATCGGCTCGATCGGGGACGGCGCATGCAGCGTAGTACCCAGCCCCACGTGGATCGCCGGCACGGCCGACGCCACCGTGTCGACCGCGCCATCCACGCCGGACAGCAGCTTGCCCGCCACCGGCAATCCGGCGGCGGCATGGGTCACGCCCGATACCGCGCCAGCCAGGATCTGCGGATGCAGGCTCACGCCCGCACCGGCACCGATGCCCTGCTGGCTCAGGTGGGCCCCGGCATAGGCACCCGCCAACGGCGTGGAAACATGGGCGCCGGCATGCAAGCGCGCCTGCGAAACCGACACGTGCGCGCCGACGTGCGCCGGCTGCACGGCCGCGAGGGTCGTTTTCACCACCTGGCCGACCACCGTCACCGGCGCGCCGGCCACGTCGGCCACGCCCGAGGCGGCGGACGATCCCACCACCGGTGCGTCGTACTTGCTGACCAGCGATTGCAGGTCGTCCAGCTTCGAATTGCCGGTCGATTGCGCGAATGCGCCAGTGGCATAGACCAGGCTGCCCGCGCCCAGCACGGCCAGCGAGATCAGCCTGGCCGCCTTCATCCTGGACGGCGAGGCGGAGATTCCGCCGTGCGACCTCGACGACAACTCGGAAGCCGCCACCAGGGCGTTGCGGGATTTGCACCAGACGAGGCGATAGATGTGGTTCATGGTTACCCCCTTGGCCTGCTTTCGGCACCGGCCGGCACCGCCCTGCAGGTCAACACGCGAACTGACGTGGACACGCGTCTGCGCTTGCAGACGCACCGGGGATGATTAGACAGGGCCGTATGGACGGCCAATACGCCGAACCGGCAGTGGCCTATGTGTATCCGGCAAGGCGCTGCGCGAATACGGCAAGCACATGCACGTAAGCGGCAAACGCGGGAAACGGGCGTGCGTCAGGCACGATGCGGCGCGCGCGGAGGACGTCTCCATATATATAAAGCGTGGAAGCCGGGAACACCGGCCTTGCCGCAAGCCCGGTCACCCCCTCCCGGCCTCCCCCTGCAAGCAGGGGGAGGAGCCAATCCCCGCGCGTTGCGCTGCATGCTCCCTCCCCTGCTTGCAGGGGAGGGCCGGGGAGGGGTCGACAACCTCGCGGCACGCCGGCCCGGACAAGGGACCGCCACGACAAAAACCCATGGAGGAACCGACCGGATCAGGAAGCGGAAGCCGACAACGGCTCCATCCCCGGCGCCCGCATCAGCGTGTCGCGCGGCAGCTCGCCGAAGACGCGGCGGTAATGGTCGGCGAAGCGCGAGAGGTCCCACAGGCCGCAGCTCAAGGCCACGGATTTCACCGAGCGCCGGCTGGCGTCGGACAGCGACAGGCTGCGGCACGCGGTGCACAACCGCAGCATCGACAGGTAGCGGTTGGGCGAGATGCCCAGCAGGTCGTCGAAGGCGTAGCGCAGGGCGCGCTCGCTCACGCCGGCGGCATTGCACATCTCGTTGATATAGATGTCCTGGCGCATGTTGGCGCGCATGAACTGCTCCGCGCGCTGCACGATCAGGTAGTGCGCGCGGCGCCCGCGCGTGCATTGCGGGCGGTCCTCCGCGCGCGCCGACAGGCCGGCCAGCAGGTGGTTTTCCAGCAGCGCGTCCACGTCCTCCCCCTTCAGCGCTTCCTCGTCGCTGGACCCGCGTCGCTCGATCAGGCGGCTGCGGATCTGCTCGAAGCGCACGCCCAGCTCATGCGCCACCGCGGCGTCCGAGAGCGTGAACAGGGAGAGCAGGCGCGCCGGGATGTCGCCCTGGTGCGGCTCCAGCTCCGCGAACTTGCGGCGCAGCTGCTCCAGCGGCACCAGCACCGCGCTGACGCGGCTGCCCGCGCGCAGCATGAACTCGCTGATGCCTTCCGGCATCACGGTGAACGACATGCCGGAACGCAGGTCGGTGCCGTGGCACCAGCTGCCCTCGGGGGTGTGGTGGATATGGCCGATCATGCACCAGTCCACCGGCAGCACGAAGCGGCCGCGGAACGGGAAGCCGGTTTCGCCGCTGCAGAAGATCGCCTCGCTGAACACCCGGGAATCCACGGCCGCGCGGGGACCGCTGGCATCCAGCAACACCAGCTCCATCTCGCACACGTGCAGCGCGCTGCCGAGGGAAATCAGGTCGCACGCCTGCGTGGTGTCCCAACTGGCGACTGCCATGATCCGCGAAGCTCCCCCCGTGACGACGAGTCTGCGGAGATCCTTCTACGCAGACTTCCCTGCTGGCCGTTCGCTCCATTAAAGCGGCTGCATCCCGGTACTTATGCACGTTTTCGGCACACGCTATGCGTACCACCAAAACCTGCCCGCAAATGTGAAGACGCCTTCACAACGAAAAGTCCAAAAGTGCCGTTTTTGTGTACCAACGCACCATCCGCATGGAGACACTTGTGTTCGAGAGCTACCAGGCGCCCTGAGCGGCCCCGGTGATCAGGGGGATTTATGGAAGTGACAATCCAAACGGCCGGACGGCCGAAACAGGGACTTCCAGCGCCGCCTTCGGCGGTCGCCATCCGCACGGCCGTGCCCATTCCGGCTCCATCGTTCCATTCCATTTCGTCGCCTGGCATCGTGCGCATGCAGGCGGCACAGCTTATGCATCGAATTTCCCGGGTACCAACGTATCCGGCATGCCCGCCATCCACCGCGGACATGCCCAAGGCCCGGGTGGGCCATTCGCGATAGCGGGATGTCGCGCAGCCGCACAGCCATCCGTGGGGATGACGGCGGGAGTGTCAACCGCAGGGGAGTCGAGGGGCTCCGAGGAGAAACTCAGATGAACATGTCTATCCGCAAGTTCCTGGCCGAGGAAGATGGGATTACAGCGTTGGAGTATGGGATTTTGGCGGCGATTGTGGCCGGCATTATTGTTACAGCCTTCAAAGATCCGCTCACGAATTTCTTTAAGAATCTTTGGGCGCTTATCACCACAAACACAGGCATTTCCACTACTTCGTAATAGACACTCAGCCAGCCGCTATTCAATTGATCGGGAATAGAGAATGCCCATTCCCCCCAATCCTCTTATCGCCTTGGCCGCACTGCTTGGCGCAATGGTCATAGTCAGCGATCTATATGCACGGCGTGTTCCAAACATGTGGCTGTTCGGAGCGCTACTGCTTGGAGTGGGCACACTGATCATAGATTGGATACAAGGCACGGGCGGGCCACCATGGCCCGCCTTATTAGGTTTATTGGCCGGATTGACCGCCCTTTTGCCACTGCATGCTTTCGGCTGGATGGGCGCCGGTGATGTGAAGTTCTTTGCAGTTCTTGGCTTTCTACTTGGTGCGACTGCCCTGATACCCATCTGGATCATCGCAAGCCTGATCTCCGGCGTACACGCATTGTTAATCTTGCTGTCGCGTAATGTGCTGACACAGGCCGTACCCGGCTTGGGGGTTACACAAAACTGGTTTGCAAATTCGGCCTTCGGTCAACGCCTGACCGCTGTGCGCCAAGGTCGCCAAGGCTTGCCCTATGCCGCCTGGCTCGGCGTGGGCAGCCTGATTGTCATCTTCAATCCGGTACTGCTGCATTGGTAAACACCATGAACATCTCAACCACCACACCTCATTCGCTTTTGCTGCGCCACTGGCGCAAGCAACGTGGCGTGGTGGCGATCGAGTTCGCACTGGTGTTCCTGTTCGGCATGGTGCCGCTTGTTTTGTTCACTTTGTCCGGCGTACTCATCTTCGCCGCCAAGCAATCCCTGACCTTGGCCGCCGCAAACGGCGCACGCGCCGCCTTGCACTACGGCACCGATGCGCAACGCCAGTCCTATGCCTGCCAGGCCGCGCAACAATCCATGCAATGGCTGATCACGTTCTCGGGCGAAACCCCGGATTGCAGCAGCGCACCGATCACCGTGTCCGCCCCTGCGGCATGCGCCAGCGGCGCGCCGACCAGCGTGCAGTGCATCACCGTGACCACTTCGTTCGACTACGACGACCACCCTTTCCTGCCCGGCACGAAAACCGTCTATGGCTGGGTGATCGGGCAACCACTCAGCAGCACCGCCACCATCCAGATCGACACTTCGGGAGGCTGAGGACCGGGTCCTCGGCCAGGGGAGATTCACGATGCAGAAATTCACCCGCATCGCCGCATTGCTGCTGGTCGTCGTGGCCGTGATCCTGGCCATCGCGGCATTCAGCCTTGGCAGGCGCGCTGCGCGGCCTGCGGTCGTGCAAGCCGGCACTAACGCTGCCATGCCTGCAGGCCACACTGCGGGGACATCCACGGTCTCGGTCGTGGCGGCGGCCGGCGACCTGCCGGCGGGCCAGCCCATCGCCGCCTCGTCGCTGCACCTGGTGCCGGCGGCACAGAAGCTTCCGGATGGCTATACGGCCATCGACGCGGTCGTCGGCGACGTGCCGCTGGTGGACATCCGCAAGGACACGCCGATCACCGCCAACCTGCTGGCGCACGGCGTCGCGATGGCGCTGAAGCCCGGCGAGCGCGCGCTGGCGGTGCCGGTGGACGAGCAGGCCGGCGCGGGCAACCGCGTCCTGCCCGGCGACTACGTGGATGTGTTCCTCAGCCTGAAACCGGGCACGGCCAGCTACGGCCAGAAGAAGGAGCAGACCCAGACCCGCCTGCTGCTGTCGCGCCTGCGCGTGCTGGCCTACGGCAGCCGCGACCTGCCCAGGCCCGCCGAGGTGTCGGACTCGGCGTCCGACAAGGCCGCCAAGGCCACCAGCGAAAACCCGCCGCAACCACGCACCGCCGTGCTGGCCGTGCCGGTCGGCGAGGTGGACCAGCTGCTGCTGGGCGCACAGGACGGCAAGCTGGCGCTGGCGCTGCGCCATCCCGGCGACGACGGCCAGCCGGACCGCGCGCTGTTCCCGCAGCCGCAACATGTGCTCGCACCGCTGGCGAAGCTGGACGCCGGGCAGCGCCAGGCGCTGGACCTGCCGGAGAACCGCGCCTTCGCCGGCATCGACGGCGAAGGCCTGGCCGGCAAGGCGCACGCCGGGCCCGCCACGGCCAGGCGCCCCGTACGCACCGCACCGCGCGTGGAAATCATCCGCGGCACCCAGGCCCATTCACTATGACGCGACGGATTCCCTCCATGGCCTTCCGAGCCCGGCAACTTCCCCGCTGGCGCCTGCTGGTCGCCGGCCTGGCCCTGGCCCTGCCGTCGGCGTCCATCGTCGCCGCGACGGCGGATGCGGACGTGACGCTGCAGACACACGAACAGCGCCCCTGGCGCCTGCCCGCGGACCTGCAGCGCATCGCCATCGCCGATCCGTCGGTGGTGGACCTGGTGCGGCTCGGGGGCAGCCGCAACGAGGCACTGCTGGTCGGCAAGCGCACCGGCGAAACCACGCTGCTTCTGTGGCGCCGCGGCGACAGCACGCCGCAACGCTTGAGCGTGCGCGTGCGCGGCGTGCTGCAACGGGACGACAGCGGCCTGCACATCGCGGCGCAGGACGGCCAGGCCCTGCTGAGCGGCAGCACCCCCACCCTGCTCGACCACGAGCAGGCGCGTGCGGCCGCCGCCGACGCGGCCGGCGCCAAGGGTGCCGTCGCCGACATCTCCACCGTCGCCAGCGGCGGCGTGGTGCAGGTGGACGTGAAGGTGGTGGAGCTGGACAAGACGGCGATGGACCAGTTCGGCCTGAATTTCCAGAAGACCAACGGCGGGTTCAAGTACGGCATCACCAGTCCCTCGGGCGGCTCGTCGCCTGACGCAGGCAGCGCCATTTCCTCGGCCTTCAGCGTCGTCGCCAGTTCGGCGACCCACAACTGGTCGGCCACGTTGAACCTGCTCAAGGCCGACGGCATGGCCCGCGTGCTGGCCGAGCCGACCCTGGTGGCGCTGTCCGGCCAGAGCGCGAGCTTCCTCGCCGGCGGCGAGCTGCCGATTCCCGAACCGCAGGGCCTGGGCACCACCACCATCACCTACAAGCAGTTCGGCATCGGCCTCACCGTGACGCCCACGGTGCTGGGGCCGGACCGCATTGCGTTGAAGGTGGCACCCGAAGCCAGCGACCTGGACTACAGCAACGCGCTGGTGCTCGACAACGTCTCCGTGCCCGCCATCACCACCCGCCGCGCCGACACCACAGTGGAGCTGGGCGACGGCGAGACCTTCGTGATCGGCGGCCTGGTCAGCCAGAGCATTTCCTCGCAGGTGAACAAGATCCCGCTGCTGGGCGACATCCCCATCATCGGCGCGTTTTTCCGCGACCTGCGTTACAGCCGCCAGGACAAGGAACTGGTGATCATGGTGACGCCGCACCTCGTGCGGCCGATCGCCCGCGGCACCGCGCTGCCGCTGCCCGGCCAGCGCGAGACGGCGGACGATCCGTCGGTCTGGGGCAGCTGGCTGCTCGACCCGGCCGGCCCCGACCAGATGCCGGGGTTCTCCCGCTGAGCGGGCCGCCGTCATGCAAGCGACTGCTTCCATCCTCCCCCTGAGCAAGCTGGAGCCCGGCGTGGACGTGTTGTTTTATTCACCGGACGAGAAGCGTGCGCAGCGATTGTCTGCACGGCTGCGCGAACTGGCCCGCGTGCACTGGGAAGACAGTCGCCGCTTTTCGCCCGAGCGCTGGGAGCAGCAACACGACGGGCGGCAGCTGGTGCTGCTGGACTACGCCTCGGACAGCGCCGTCGCCTCCACCGAGCTGGCGCGCCAGCTGGTCGCGCTGTCGCCCGGCCTGCCGCTGTTCGGCGTGGGCTCCACCGCGGCCGGCGACGCCAGCGGCGTGCTGGCGGCGCTGCGCGCGGGCGTGCTGGACTTCATCGACATGGATGCCGGCGACGAGGAGATCCGCGGCCTGCTGGAGCACGCGCTGCACGCGCCCGCGAGCCCGCGCGCGCAGCCGCCTTCGCCGGCGCCGCGCCGGCAGGGCCAGCTGGTGCTGCTGCTGGGCGTGCGGCCCGGCGTGGGCTGCAGCACGCTGGCCGCGCACCTCGGCGCGCTGGCGATGCCGCCCGCGCCGAAGCCCGCGCCCGCCGACGCCACGCCGCCGGCGCTGCTGCTGGACCTGGGCCAACCCGCGGGCGATGCCGAGCTTTACCTCGGCGTGGCCGGCGACTTCCACTACGCGGACGCGCTGCGCAACGCCGGCCGCATCGACGCCACGCTGCTGCGCAGCGCGCTGTCGCGGCACGGCGCCAGCCGGCTGGCCGTGCTGTCGCAGGGCGCGCAGGCCACCCTGCCGCCGCCGGACGCGATCGAGACCGGCCTGCTGATCGAACGACTGCGCGAGCACGTGGACCTGCTGCTGTGCGACCTCGGCGGCCTGCCCACGCGGCTGGTGCCCGCCGCGCTGCTGCGCGCCGCCGACGAGATCTGGCTGGTGGTCGACCAGGGCATCGCCGCGGTGGTGTCGCTGGACGCCTGCCTGCGCGAACTGGGCCAGGCCGGCGCACACGACCGCCGGCTGGGGCTGGTGGTGAACCGCCACGACGACGATTGCGGCCTCGGCCCGGAGCAGATCGCCAAGCGCTTCGACCTGCCGTTGCTGGCGACCCTGCCGGACCGGCCGCGCCCGCTGCGCGCCAGCGCCAACCAGGGCCTGCTGCTGCACCAGGCCGCGCCGCGCGATCCGTACATCCGCGCGCTGGCGCCCCTGCGCGCGCGACTGCGCACCGGCGCGCCGGGCGACGCCGTCGCCATGCCGGCGTGGAAAAGACTCTTCAGAGCCCGGCCATGATCTCCAGGCATCCCCTGCCATCGTCGAACGGCCGCCGCATGGCGGCGGCTGGCGCTGCGCCTGCGGGATTGCGCAACCACATGCGGGCCGTCCGGAGATATCCACCTGGGCCGGGTTCGCCCGCCCGTATCGCGTCGTCGTCACCCAGTCGTGAACGGACGTCCACTCCTTCGTTCTTCCTTGGCCTGCGCGCGAGCTTCCGGCACGGGGCGCTTGGAGATCATGACCAGGCTCTTGGGGGAGGTCCCCGATGGAAGACACCATGAACCCGACCGGCACCCGCCTGTCCGCCGCGCTGAAGCGCGTCGAAGCCACGCCGCGCATGGACGGGCCGGACATTCCGTTCGAGCAGACCCAGCACTTCCACGACGTGTTGTCGGCGGCGCACGAGTTCCTGCTCAACCGCATCGAGGACCAGCGCCTGGACATCGGCTCGTGGGCGCAGGACACCGTGGTCAAGTACGTGGAGGCCGAGACCGCCGGCTTCGTGCAGGAGTGGCGCATCCCGGTGAACGAGACCGAGATGCGCAAGGTCGCCACCGCGCTGGTGAAGGAGCTGACCGGCTTCGGCCCGCTGGACGACCTGCTCACCGACCCCGAGGTCGAGGACATCCTGATCAACGGCCACGAGGACGTGTACGTCTCGCGCGGCGGCGTGCTGCAGCGCGAGCCGGGCGTGCGCTTCAGCGACACCCGCCACCTGCTGCGCATCGTGCGGCGCATCCTGGCGCCGCTGGGGCGGCGGCTGGACGAATCCAACCCGATGGTGGACGCGCGCCTGCCCAACGGCGGCCGCCTCAACGCGATCATCGAGCCGCTGTCGGTCACCGGCCCCAGCGTGTCCATCCGCAAGTTCCGCAAGGACCCGTTCACCCCCGACGAGCTGCTTGCGCGCGGCACCTTCGACAAGGCCATCCGCGCCCTGCTGCAGGCCGCGGTGCTGGGCCGCTGCAACATCATGATCTCGGGCGGCACCAGCTCGGGCAAGACCTCGCTGCTCAACGCGCTGGCCAGCTTCATCCCGCAGAACGAGCGCGTCATCACCATCGAGGACACCGCCGAGCTGTCGCTCAACCATCCGCACGTGGTGCGCCTGGAAAGCCGCCTGGGCGGCTTCGACGGCGGCGGCGCGGTGGGCATCCGCGACCTGGTCCGCAACAGCCTGCGCATGCGGCCCGACCGCATCATCGTGGGCGAGGTGCGCGGCGCCGAGGTGCTGGAGATGATGCAGGCGATGAACACCGGCCACGACGGCTCGATGTCCACCATCCACGCCAACTCCCCCCGCGACGCGCTGTACCGGCTGGAGATGCTGTCCGGCTTCGCCGGCTTCCAGGGCAGCGAGAACAGCCTGCGCCGCCAGATCGCCAGCGCGATCGACTTCATCGTGCAGATCGCCCGTCTCAGCAGCGGCCGCCGCGTGATCGCCTCCATCACCGAGGTCACCGGCGTGGGCGACAACATCATCACCACGCAGGAGATGTACCGCCACGAGACCTTCGTGGACATGGACGGCAAGGAGCACGACCGCTGGCCGGGCCTGGGCTTCCATCCGCACACGCACAAGCTGGAACAGTTCCGCCAGTTCCTGCGCGACGCCGGCGGGGTGCTGCCGTGATCCAGGCGCTGGCCCTGCTCAGCCTGGTGATGCTGGCGCTCGCCGCCGCCGTCGAATTGTGGTGGGGCTCCGCCGCGCGCGAGCAGCAGCGCCGCAGCCTCGCGCGGGTGGAACGGAGCCTGGGCGGCATGCCCCACGCGCCACCCATGCCGGCGCCGGCGCCGGGCCTGCCGCGCGTGCGCGACGGCCTGCCCACCGACGCCCTGTGCCTGCGCGCGGGCCTGCCGCCCGGCCTGCGCGTGCCCTTGCTGGTGGGCGTCTCCGGCGTGGTGCTGGCCGCGCTGGCCGCCTGGCGCATCGGCACCGCCTGGGCCTTCCCGGTGATGCTGGCGCTGTACGCCGCCGCAGTGTGGCTGTGGCTGCGCGCACGCATCGAGAAGCAGCAGAAGCAGATCCTGCGCCAGCTGCCGGACTTCCTCGACGGCATGGTGCGCCTTGCCAGCATCGGCAACAGCCTGCCGATGGCCTTCCAGGTCACCGCCAGCTCGGTGCAGATGCCGCTGCGCGCGGTGCTCGACCGCGCGACGAGTTCCGTGCGCGCCGGCCACGACCTGGACCGCGCGCTGCAACTGGCCGCGCGTCCCTACCGGCTGCACGCGCTGGAACTGCTGCACGTGGTGCTGGGCACCGGCATGCGCATGGGCGGTCGCGCCGACCAGATCCTGCAGCGCATGAGCGACTTCATGCGCGACCTGGAACAGGCGCAGCAGGAACTGCGCGCGATCACCTCCGAGACGCGCATGTCCGCCTGGGTGCTCGGCCTGCTGCCGGTGGTGGTGGCCACCTTCATGACCCTGATGAATCCGCAGTTCTTCAACCCGATGTTCCACCAGCCGCTGGGCCACAAGATCCTGCTCGTCGCGCTGGCGCTGGAACTGCTGGGCGGCTTCCTGCTGTACCGGCTGGCGAAGTCGCTGTGAGCGCCGCGGCCCTGCTCGTCCTGGCCCTGGTCGCGCTGGCGCTCGGCGTGCTGGTGCTCGCGCTGGGCGCGCTCGCGCGCTACCGCAGCGACCGCCAGCAGGCGCAGGTGATGGAACGTGCCCTGCAGCACCAGCCGCTGGCCCTGCCCCCCGACGAACGCGACACCCGCAGCCTGCGTCGGCGCGTGCTCGACGCGCTGCAGGCCATCGGCCGCCGCTTCGAACACGGCGGCCTGGGCAAGGCGCTGCTGGCGCCGGAAGACCGCCTGCTGCTGGACCAGGCCAACCGCAACACCGCCGCCGGCCGCGCCACCTACCTCGGCCTGCGCCTGGTGCTGGCCCTGCTGCTGCCGGTGGTCGTGGCGCTGTGGCTGCGCCCAAGCGGCGTCAAGGCGGCGGCCGAACTGGCGGCCGGCCTGGCCGCCGGCGTGCTGCTGCCGAAGTTCGTGCTGAGCGCCTGGGCCGAGCGCCTGCGCCGGCAGGCCACCGACGAGCTGCCGCTGCTGATCGACTTGCTGCGCCTGTTCCAGGGCGTGGGCTTCAGCATGGACCAGAGCCTGCAGACCATCGCCGAGCGCTTCCCCACCGTGCTGCCCGTGCTGGGCCGCGAACTGCGCGACGCCAACACCGCCTACATGCACGGCCGCCCGCGGGCGCAGTCGCTGCGGCGCCTGGCCGAGTCGTTCGACAACGACGACCTGCGCAGCCTGGTGCAGGTGATCGTGCAGGTGCACGAGCACGGCGGCGCGGTGCAGGAGCCGCTGCGCCAGTTCGCCGAGCGCCTGCGCGAGCAGCGCAAGATGACCATGAAGGAGAAGACCGGCAAGCTGTCGGTGAAGATGACCGTGGTGATGATGCTCACCCTGCTTCCCGCGCTGATGCTGGTGCTGGCCGGCCCCGCCGTGGTCTCGCTGATCGGCACGATGTCCAAGCTCGGGGGGCACTGACATGCGCACGCTCCGCCACACGCCGCACTCTCCCTCCCCTGTTGGCAGGGGAGGGCTGGGGAGGGGTCACCCAACCTCGACGCAACCCCGCCTACCCCCTCCCGACCTCCCCCTGCACGCAGGGGGAGGAGGCCGCAACGCCATCCTCCTCGCCACCACCCTGCTCCTCGCCGCCTGCGGCATCCACAGCGGCTACCCCAACCACGCCGCCGCCGCGCCCAGCCTGGTGGAACCGGGCACCTCGCCGCACGACAACAAGGACGTCTACCTCCAGCTCATCCGCAAGATGCAGCAGCAGGGCGCGTACTACGCCTCGCTGGCGCACATCGACGCCTACCGCCTGCGCTACGGCGACTCGCCGGAACTGCGCCGCCTGCAGGCCGATGCGCTGCGCGAGACCGGCCAGGGCGACGCCGCCACGCCGATCTACCGCGGCCTGCTGCACGGCGACCAGGCCGCCGCCGCGTGGCACGGGCTGGGCCTGATCGCCGCCGCCGCCGGCCGGCAGGCCGACGCCGAGCAGGCGCTCGTCCAGGCCGTACAACTGGAACCGATCAACCCCGCCTACCTCAGCGACCTGGGTTACGCGCGCCTGCGCGCCGGCCAGGTCGACGCCGCGCGCGAGCCGCTGTCCAAGGCCGCGCAGCTCGCGCCCGGCGACATCAAGGCCATCTCCAACCTCGCGCTGTGGGCCATCCTGGCCAACCAGCCGCAACGCGCCGACGCGCTCATGCAGGGCGCCAAGCTGCCGCAGGCCACCCGCGACGCCGTGTACCGCATGGCCCTGCAGCTGCGCACCGCGATGGCGTCCCGGACCGTCGCCGCCGCTTCCAGGGCATCCATCCCCGCGTCCGCCGCCGGCACGACGGCGTCGCACGCCTATCCCCGCCACGTGCCGGTGCCCAACGAGATCACCGGCATTCCCGGCGGCGTACTCGACCGCTTCGGCAATCCACCCGCGAACCGCGAGGTCAACCCATGAACCTGCCCGCCCGTCCCGTCGCCCTGCTTGCCGCGCTCGGCCTGGCGCTGGCCCTGCCCGCCGCCGCGCAGCAGACCCCGATCACCGGCCACATGATGGACGGCCGCGCGCCGGCCACCACGCCCGCCCCGGCGCCGATGCCCGCGCCGGCACCTGCCGCGCCGGCGCCGCTCCCGGCCACCGCCGCCGCCGATCCGGCGCCGCAGGCGCTTCCGCCGCCGCCCGCGCCGGCCGAAGCCGTGGCGCCCATGTCCGCCGACGCCGGCGACATCGGCTCCGTCACCCGTCAGCTCCTGCGCCTGCAGGCCGACGGCAGCCAGGCCGGCCACGCCCTGCCGATGCTCGGCGACGAGGCCACCGCCAGCTACCGCCGCTACCTGCAGAGCTTCAACCACCCCATCCCCGAATTCTTCGAAACCACCGTGGGCAAGAACGGAAGCAACGGCAACGGGAGATAACGCCATGCAGGCACCCGGTTCTCGTCAGGTGCGCCAGCGCCAGCGCGGCTCCATGGCCGTCGCCATGATGCTGATGCTGCTGGGGCTGATCACCATCCTCGGCATCGTGGAGGTGGGGTATCTGTATTGGGCTCACCGCGATGCGCAGAAGGTGGCGGATTTGGCGGCATTGTCGGGAGCGCAGCAGTTGCCCGATTGCGGCAAGGCGACCGCCGCAGCCAGCGACAACGCTACTTCGGACAACAAGTTTGGCGGCTCGCTGGCTACCAACGCCTGCGGCACCTGGACCGCTCCGGTCCAGAGCGGCAGCGACGGTTTCAGCACGAGCGGTACCAACCCCAATGCGGTCAAGGTGGTCGCGACACGCCCGGTGCCCTCGATCTGGGGTCTAGCGGGAGCCTTGCCGAACGTAAGCGCGGAAGCCGTGGCCATCAACAGCCAGCCCGTCGCCGCGTTCTCCGTCGATTCCCAATTGCTGGAGTTGCAGAATAGCGGCACCCTGCCCGGCATCCTGAAACTGCTCGGCTTGAACGTGGATGAGACGGCACTGGTAGGCCCCGACGGTCTCGCGAACCTTCGTGTTACGCCGAGCGGTCTATTGGACGGCCTATGCCATGTAAACGCCAGCCTGTGCGTCGACGTCACCAGCATTGCCGACGTAGGCACCATGAACAACGTGCTTGCCGGCAAGCAGGTCAGCATCGGCGACCTGCTGGACGCCATGGCCTATCTGGGCGGCCAGCAAAAGCTGGCGCAGGCGGCCCTGACCGCTCTCGGCATCATCAAGGCACAGGCAGAGGCCGCTGGCGGTACGTTGATCCAGCTTGGCACTTCCAGTGCCCAGCGCGGTCTGTTCGCGCTCGTCGATGCGGCCGACGCCCAATCCGCCCTCAATGCCCAGCTCAGCGCCATCGACTTGGTCAATGTGGGACTGGAAGTCGCTAACAGCCAACACTTCGCCGACCTGCAGATTCCCATCCCCGGCGTTACCGGGCACGTCACGCTGATCGAACCACCGTCGATTGCCATCGGCGGCGTCGGTGCCACTGCCTATACGGCACAACTTCGCGTGTACCTGCATATCGATACGTCGGCCATACCGTTGCTCGGTTCCGTACTCAGCCTCGTCGGCACCAATGTCGACATTCCCATCAACGTGGATGTCACCAACGGCAAGGGCGTATTGACCAGCTTGTGCGACGGCGATGCCCAGAACCCGACGGCCACCATCAGGACTACGGCATCACTGCTCAACCTGTGCGTCGGCAAGCTCGACGACAGCTCGGTCGGGTCGACCAGTCAATCGTGCGAAACGAACCTGCAGAGCCAGACGCTCGTAAGCATCCTGGGCACGCCCATCATTGCCGGCTCGGCCCACATTCAAGGCATCACCGGCCAAGGTGACCTGACGCTTCATCAAGGTGAGACTGGCAGCATCCATGCCAACCTCGACCTAGGAGACACGGTCACCAGCCTGATGGATGGCATTCTCAATCTGCTGCTGGGAAATGCTCTTCCTGCAGACGGCCAGGCTCCCGCGCAACCGGACATCGGCACCATGGTCAACGACCTGTGGGCAAATTCCGGTACTTTTGATGACAGCTCTCCAGCTGGCCGTAAATCTCACATTGACGCCGTAAAGGATCTAATAAGCAAGCCCATCTCATCTCAAACCAGCGCACTCTTGCCTGCTCTCAGCAACTTGGTCACCGGCTTAGTAAATTCCGTTGGTCAATTGCTCGGGGGAGTATTAGGAGCAGTTACTGGCGATGGATGCACCTACCCTGGATTGTTGAAACCAAATCCAAGCGTTAATGGCTGCAAACAAATTATCTCCAATGCATTGAGCCAAACGCAGCAGGTCAATGCCCAAAACACTGCTTCGAACGCCTTGCTTGCACCTCTGGCGCAAGTCATCGACCTGCTCAATCCGCTTCTGAACCAGGTCGGCGAGCAGGTATTGCAGCCCACCGTGACCCAGCTTCTCGGCTCCGATCCGGGCCGTGTGGACGTCAATCTCCAATCCCTCCAATGCCACGGCGCCCAGCTTGTCTACTGACCTGCTCCACCCGTCACAGCCCCGCCCCTTGACCCCGGGCCTGCTGCCTTTAGACTTCATGGGGTTACGCTGCGGCCAGGGATGCGCCGGCATGCGCAGGGCAGTCCGGACCGAACGCAACTCAAGGGGATGCAGGGGATGAATCGAACGACTCGCAGCGCGGGCCCTCGGCGCCACGTGGCACTGGCCATCGCGACGGCACTGGCATGCGTGGCCCTGTCGGCCTGCGCGTCCTCGCCGTTCTGGTCGCATGCCGCGCCCTCGACGGCCACGCCCGCAGCCGCCCCTGCCACTGAAGCCGCGGCTCCGTCCGCGCCGCTGCCCTCGGCCGGCGACAGCGGCGCGCCGCCCAGCGCCACGGTGGCCAACCTGCAGCAGCTGATCGACAGCCACCAGCTCACCGAGCTGCGCACCACCTACAACGCCACCTACGGCGCCAGCCTGCTGTTCCAGACCGACAAGCTGAGCTATTACGTGGCGCTGTTCCACGGCAAGCAGTTCTGGCGCGTGATCCAGACCGATTCCTACGAGACCGCGGAAAGCCTGTACCTCAGCTTCGCCGGGCAGACCCAGAAGCTGGCCCAGGTGGACATCGACACCATCCGCCTGCAGGCCGGCAACGCCTACGCCGAGCACCTGATCGCGCTGAATCGCGAACACCTGCAGAACCTGCAGCAGGACGCCAGCTACCAGCAGCAGCAGGCCCGTCAGGTGGCGACCGCGCAGCAGCAGGCCAAGCAGCAGGCGGTGACGCTGAGCGCGGACCTGCGCAGCACCAGCAGCCAGCTCGATGCGATGAAGCAGCGCATCAGCGAGCTGGAGAAGCAGCAGGCCAACCCTCAGCTCGTGTTGCCCCCACCGGGCGCCGACGCGGCGCCGGCGCCCGCCGCCAGCGTGGCAGTGCCGGGTACGCCCTCGCCGTAAGGCTTTGCTCCCTCTCCCCGCCGGGGGGAGCGCTGTCCTGAGCCTGTCGAAGGAGACTGGGGGTGAGGGGTGAGGGGCCACTCTTGCCCCGAGCTCCGTTCTTGACGCGCTTTCGCGAGCACCCGCCCCTCACCTCGATCCTCTCCCCGAAGGGGAGAGGAAGCGGAGCGGGACAGACCTTGCCGCGAGATTGCTTGACCCCTCCCCAGCCCTCCCCTGCGCGCAGGGGAGGGGGGAATGCGTGGCGCGTCGGGTCGGCTCCTCCCCCTGCCTGCAGGGGGAGGTCGGGAGGGGGTAGCCGGGCTTGCCGCGAGTTTGGTGACCCCTCCCCGGCCCTCTCCTGCACGCAGGGGCGGGGGAACGCATGGCGCGTGTGGGGTCGGCTCCTCCCCCTGCCTGCAGGGGGAGGTCGGGAGGGGGTAGCCGGGCTTGCCGCGAGTTTGGTGACCCCTCCCCTGCCAGCAGGCGAGGGAGCATGCACGGGCGTCAGATGTCGAAGCGGTAGCTCAGCTTGACCAGCACCTGGTCGTCGTCGCGCAGGGCGAAGCTGTTGCCGAACTGGCGGCGCACGCCGAGGCCCCGGCTGTCGTCGTCCAGCAGGTAGCCGCCGCGGCCGTACACCACGTAGAGGTAGGACAGCGGCGCGAGTTCGTAGCGGTAGCGGATCTGCAGGCCCAGGTTGCGCACGCCGAAGTCGTCCACGGCATCGTCGCTGGCGACGGCGCGGCCGTCGGCGCCGACGCGGTAGGCGCCGCGCGACCGCGCGTCCAGGCCCAGCGCCTGCAGCTTCATGCGCAGCTCCTGGCGGTTGCCGATACTCCAGTCGAAGCCGGCTTCCAGTTCCAGCGTGCGCTGGTCGTAGCGGCCGACCAGGTTGTCGTGCTGCCACACCAGCCAGTCGGGCACGTGCTGGTAGTAGGGACCGGCGTACACGCTGAAGGCGTCGTTGACGAAATAGGTGGGAATGAATTCCAGCGTGTAGCCCACGCTGTGGTTGCCGCCCAGGCCGGCGCTGGCCGCTTCCGCCTGCAGCTTCCAGGACCAGTCGCCGTGCCGCGGGCTGCTGCGCTCGATGGTGAGGTCGAAGGTGGGCGGCAGGTGCAGCGCGCCGTGTCCCCGGGTCAGCAGGTCGTCCCAGGCCGCGCTGTTGATGTTCAGCTCGATGTCTTCGGTGCCGCCGTTGCGCAGGCCGCTGCTGCGCTCGACCCGCAGCTGCCGCCGCAGGCGCAGGCCGGCGGTGTCGTCCAGCGCGTCCACGCGCACGCGCCAGTCGTGCGAGCTGTAGGCGGAACCGGCTGGCAGGTCGGTGTAGCGCTTGCGCACCTCCCAGTGCGCGTAGTTCAGGTCGTTGCGCTCCAGGTAGCCGAAGTCGTTCACCTGGAGGCGGTCGTTGAAGTGCATGGCCGCCCACTGCTCGCGCCAGCCGTCGCCGTGGTCCGCGTCGACCAGCAGCGTGGCGCCGCTGCCGCGCGTGTGGCGGCCGTCCTGCGCGATGTCGCTGCCCACCACGTTGGCGGCCACGGTGAGTCCCGCCGTGGGTCGCCAGTGGTCATCGATGCCGACCACGTTGGCGTCGCGGCCCAGCCAGGGGCGGTCGACGCGGGTCAGCATCAGGCCCAGGCTCTGTGTGCCGAAGTCATGCACCACGCGGGCGGCGGCGAAGCGGCGCCCGGCTTCGTCGCCCTCGTCGGCGGCGAGCAGGCCGTAGCTGGTGCCGCCCACGCTGCCGTTGAGCTTCACCGCGGCGTCGATGGGGCTGGCGCCGCGGCCGTCGTCCGCCGGGCCGCCCACGCGGCGGGTGTAGACCAGCTGGCTGTTGTCGTCGAGCAGGCTGAAATCGAAGATGCCTTGGTTCTCGGTGAAGAACGGCCGCTTGTCGCTGAAGTAGGTTTCGGTGGCGCCGAAGTTCACCACCAGGTCGTCGCTTTCCACCTGGCCGAAGTCGGGGTTGACCGTGGCGGTCAGCTGGAACTGGCCGTTGGGCTTCCAGAAGAGGTCGGCGCCGCGTTCGAAGTGGTTGCTGCCGCGCACGTCGTCGTGCACGGCGGAAACGTAGGGCGTGATCGCCAGCAGCGCCTGGCTGTACTGCGGCACCTCCACGCGCGTGAAGTCGGACAGGAAGCGCGCGCGCTGGAAGCTGGCCGCGGGCCACGCCACACGCTCGCCGGTAGCGGCCACCACGCGGTCGAGGTACAGGCCGATGCTGCGCTTGCCGTCGCGGCCGCGCTGCATCGGCGCCGTATACCAGGGAATCAGCATCTCCACCGTCCAGCCCTGCGCGTCCTGGCTGACGGCCGATTTCCAGTTGCCGTCCCAGTCCTTGTTGAAGTTGGTCTCGTTGGTGATCACGGCGTCGTACACGCCGCCGGTGGAGCTGACCGTGAAGTTGTAGCCCGTGCGCCCGTCGCCGTTGAAATCGACGATCAGGTTCACCCGGTCCACCTGGTCCTCGAAGTCGCGCTGCACGCGCTGGCTGCTGCGCGGCACGCCGGGCGGCTGGGCGCAGCGGAACGCCACCGCCAGCCCCTGCGGCGTGGCCAGCACCCAGGCTTCGGTGGGCAGCGTGGACGGCTGGCCGGTGAGCGGCTGCACCTGGCGGAAACCGGTGATGTGCAATGCATCCTTCCACTCGCCGGGCGCGAGGCGGCCGTCGATGTCGACGGCGCCGGCGACCATCGGCCATGCGGACAGGAGCACAAGCAGCAGGCCGGCGAGGCGCATCTCGGAAAAATTCCACGGGGCGCCGGTGGCGGCGCGGCGAAAGCGGGGGTGCGTGTCGCCCGGGGCGGCGACATCCGCCGGCCATTTAGCCGCAAATACCTGCTGGCGTCATGCCTGACTGATGGCCTAGGGGCAGGCGGAACATGGCCAACGAAGAAGCCCCTCTCCCGCCTGCCGGCACCCTCTCCCACACGTGGGAGAGGGAGTCGCCCTGCAAGGCTCGCGTAACTTCCGAACCCTTCGCCCGCTTGCGGGAAAGGGGTTGGGGAGAAGCCCGGGGCTTGCGCTGCGGTTCACTGCGCCCGCTCCGCCCGGACCCTCCTCCGCCTGCCGGCACCTTCTCCCGGAGGGAGAAGGATGGCGCTCAGCCGGGCTGCTGGTTCCGTGGCCGGCGGAACAGCAGGAAGCGCCCGAGCAGGCCCAGCGCCAGCACGCCGCTGAAGGCGCCGTAGCCGTACAGCGCGGGCAGCACCTGCTTCCAGATGCCGCCGCTGGCGCGGCCCAGCGCATCCATCGCCTGCTCCGGCACGCTGTCGAAGCCGGCCATGGCCAGCCACACGCCCGTCGCGACGGCGAGCGAGAGCACGACGAGGTCGTACATGCGACGCGCCGCACCACCACGCCGGCCCGGCGGGCCGAACCAGTACAGCGCGGCCAGCACCAGCAGCACCGGGGCGAGCAGCAGCAGGGCGAGGTAGCGCATCGCGCGCTCAGTCCTGCGCGGCGAGCCGGTCCAGCGCCTCGCGCAGGCGCGCCAGGGCCGCGTCGCGGGTCGCGGCGTCGGCGTGGTCGGGGGTGGTGGCCACCTCCTCGCCGTCCAGGCGCAGGCTGGCGTTGCGTTCGCCCGGCACCAGCTCGGCCGCCGCGCCACCCAGGGTGCGCAGGCGCTTCTGCAGCACGCCGGCGGCCTTGGGGTCGGCGAACGGCGCGGACAGCAGCAGTTCCTCGCCGTCGCCGGCGAACAGGCGGAAGCGGAAGCGGCCGTCCTCGTCGCGGAAGCTGGCGAAGCGCGGCGGCTTGTCCTTCGACGCGGCCGGCGCCGTGGAACGCGCCGGCGCGGCGAGGTTCGCCATCGAGCGCAGGCCCACCGCCTCGCGCAGCGTGGCCAGCAGCGGCGTGGCGGTGGCGCGGGCCTTCTTCGCGCCCGCCCGCAGGATGTCCTCGATGTCGGCAGGCCTGGCGATCAGCGCCTCGTAGCGCTCGCGCATCGGCGCCACGTCCGCCTCGATGCGCTCGAACAGCCGCTGCTTCGCCTCGCCCCAGCCGATGCCGTCGAGCAGCGCCTGGCGGAACGCGGCGGTTTCGTCGGCGCCGGCGAAGGCCTGGTAGAGGGTGAACAGCGCGGAGCCGTCCGGGTCCTTCGGCTCGCCCGGCGCACGCGAGTCGGTGACGATGCGCAGGATCGCCTCGCGCAGCTGCTTCGCGCCGCCGGCGAACAGCGGGATGGTGTTGTCGTAGCTCTTGGACATCTTGCGGCCGTCCAGGCCCGGCAGCGTGGCGACCTGTTCCTCGATCACCACGTCCGGCAGCACGAAGAACTCGCGCCCGTAGGTGTGGTTGAAACGCTGCGCGATGTCGCGCGCCATCTCGATGTGCTGGATCTGGTCGCGCCCCACCGGCACCTTGTGCGCGTTGAAGGCGAGGATGTCGGCGGCCATCAGCACCGGGTACATGTACAGGCCCGCGGTGACGCCCGCGTCGGCGTCCTCGCCCGCCTCCGCGTTCCTGTCCACCGCCGCCTTGTAGGCATGCGCGCGGTTGAGCAGGCCCTTGGCGGTGACGCAAGTGAGGAACCAGGTGAGCTCGGGGATCTCGGGGATGTCCGACTGGCGGTAGAACGTCACCCGCTGCGGATCCAGCCCGGCGGCCAGCCACGTCGCCGCGATCTCGAGCCGCGAGCGCTCGATGCGCGCGGGGTCGTCGCTCTTGATCAGCGCGTGGTAGTCGGCCATGAAGTAGAACGCGTCCACGTCGGCGCGGCGGCTGGCCGCCACGGCCGGGCGGATCGCGCCCACGTAGTTGCCCAGGTGCGGCGTGCCGGTGGTGGTGATGCCGGTGAGGACTCGGGTCTGCATGTCGCTTCGCGAAGCTAAAAGCCCAGTGTACGACATCCGGCCGCACGCCTCCCCGGGCGGGTCGCCGAGTCCGGACGCATCGAAATACATGAGGAAACCCTCATATAATGGCAGCCTTCCCGACCACCTGCGAAGCCATCCCATGCCCAGCCTCGAGCTCACCTTCGACACCCGCGACGGCACCTGCCCGGCCACGCTGCTCACCCCCTCCGGCGGCCATGGGCCGTGGCCGGGCGTGGTGTTCTTCATGGACGGCCTCGGCATCCGCCCGGCCCTGCACGCGATGGCCCGGCGCCTGGCCGACGGCGGCTACGCGGTGCTGCTGCCCGACCTCTACTATCGTCACGGTCGCTACGCGCCGATGGAGCCCGCCAGGGTGTTCGCCGACCCGGAGGCGAAGAAGGGGCTGATGGCGCTGGTCGGCAGCCTCGACCGCGACGCCAAGATCACGGACGCCGAAGCCGCCGCCGGGTTCCTGTCCTCGCGCCCGGAGGTCAAGCCGGGCCGCCTGGCCTGCACCGGCTACTGCATGGGCGGCAACATCGCGCTGACCGCGGCCGGCGCCTTCCCCGGCCGCTTCGCCGCCATCGCCTCCTTCCACGGCGGCGGCCTCGCCACCGACGACGCCAGCAGCCCGCACCGCCACGTGCAGGGCATCACCGGCCGCGTGTACGTGGCCGGCGCGGACGAGGACGCGCACTTCACCGAAGCGCAGAAGCAGTTGCTCGAACAGGCGCTGGCCACGGCGGGCATCGACCATCGGGTCGAGATCTACAGGGGCGCGCACCACGGCTACGCCGTGCCCGACCACCCCGCCTTCGACGAAGCGGCGGCGGAACGGCACTGGAAAGCATTGTTCGCGCTGCTGGACGAGGCGCTGCCGCACTGAGCGGTGTCCCGGGCTGCAACCCTTCTCCCCCGGGGAGAAGGTGCCGGCAGGCGAAGCGGGTACGGTGGACGGCGGCGCAAGTCCCGGCCCTCTCCCCAACCCCTCTCCCGCAAGCGGGCGAGGGGCTCAAGCGAAGGCTCAGATGCGGATCAGCGTGGACTTGCCGAACAGCGACTCCACCAGGTCCACCGCCAGCTTTGCGGTGGCGTTGCGCTTGTCGAATGCGGGGTTCAGCTCGACGATGTCGAGCGAGGCGAGCCGGCCGGTGTCGGCGATCATCTCCATGCACAGCTGCGCCTCGCGGTAGTTGGGGCCGCCGCGCACGGTGGTGCCCACGCCCGGCGCGATGCTGGGGTCGAGGAAATCCACGTCGAAGCTGACGTGCAGGTGGGTGTCGGCGTCCACGCCGGCCAGCGCCTCCTCCATCGTGCGCTTCATGCCCACCTCGTCGATGTGGCGCATGTCGAACACGTCCATGCCGGCCTCGCGCACCAGCCTCTTCTCTGGATCGTCCACCGAGCGGATGCCGATCTGGCGGTACGTGTCGGGCCGGGTGGCCGGCACGTGGCCGCCGATGCCGGTGAGCTCGGCCGGGCCGTTGCCGCACAGGCAGGCCACCGGCATGCCGTGGATGTTGCCGGTGGGCGTGGCCAGCGCGGTGTTGAAGTCGGTGTGCGCGTCCAGCCACAACACGCGCAGCTTGCGACCCTGCTCGCGGCAATGCCGCGCCACCGCGCTGATCGAGCCGATCGCCAGGCAATGGTCGCCGCCCAGCATGATCGGCAGGCGCCCACCGGCCAGTTCCGCATGGATCGCTTCGTGCACGGCAGCGTTCCATGCCGCCACCTCGGGCAGGTGGCGATAGCCGTCCGTGGGCGGCTGCCAGGGGTTGTGCGGGCCATGCAGGTTGCCGCGGTCGACCACGTCGAAGCCGCGCTGCTGCAGCCGCTCCCCGATCTTCGCCACGCGCAGGGCCTCGGGGCCCATCGAGGCGCCGCGGTGGCCGGCGCCGATGTCGGTCGGTACGCCGACCAGTGCAATCGTCTGCTTGTCCATGATGCTTTCCGGTGGAGTCTCTGTGGCCCACCAGTCTAGCGCCGCGGACTTGCACGGCCGTGACGCGGCGCATTGCGGCACGGCCGTCCGGCCGTGCCGCCACCGCCATCCGATCAGCGCAGTCGCGCCATCGCCCTCACCCCCGCCCACCCGGTCCGGGTCGGCTCGCGCGCCATGTCATCATCGTTTGACAGCGCTGTCAACATGGCTTGCGCCATGCCCCCATGCCCACCGGAACTTCCGCCGGCGCGGGAATCCATCCATCGGAGAGTGGAACCGAAAGCTTCGGGGATGGTGCCGGCACCCGGATTCGAACTGGGGACCTACTGATTACAAATCAGTTGCTCTACCGACTGAGCTATACCGGCGACGGATGGCGATTCTAGCAGGCCCGGACGGCGGCTCAACGCGCGGTCAGAAGCAGCCGCTGCTGTGCGAGCCCACGCTGGGGTCGGGGATGCGACTGCGCCAGTCGAAGTGGGCGCTGTCGGCCACCACCAGGTCCAGCCAGTACTGCGGCACCTGTTCGCTGCGCTCGGTGAGCTGGGCCGGGAAGCCCGCGGCGACCACCTGCTCCAGCCGCTTGTGCGCGTTGGCCGGGTCCTTGAACAGGCCCAGCGACACGGTGTTCTGCTGGTCGCCGGAACCGACCACGAAGTAGTCGGTGATGTGCTTCGCCTGCAGCTTGCGCGCCTCCGCCAATGCCTGCGCGCGGCTGCCGCTGGCGGGCAGGTGCACCCACCAGCCGCGCAGTTCGGTGGTCTGCTCCTGCCGCGCGCGGGCGCGCACCAGCTCGCGCGCCAGCAGGCCGCGGGCGCTGCGCAGGTCCTGCGGGGTGGCGAACGGGCCCAGGGTCATGCAGGCGTAGCTGGCCGACGGCGCCATCGGCTTCGCCGGCGCGACGGATGCGGCGGCGACAGGCGCCGCCGCGGGCGCCTGCTCGGAAAGCAGGTGCAGCTCGGGCACGCCGGGGTCGGTGGCGCTGCGTCCCAGCGACTCGTCCTGGCCCAGCAGCAGCCACGCGCCCACCGCGATGTTGAGCGTGATCAGGAAGACGAAGAGCAGGCGCAGGAACATCGGCCATCCATCGGGAACGGGTTGCGCCGCATTCTAGGGCAGCGCATCGGCGCGGCGTGCGCGTCCGCGCACGTCAGCCGGCCTGACCGGCCCACACGGCCAGACCGCGCAGCACGCTGTCCGGCGCGTGGCGTGAGGGCAGCGACAACAGCGCCTGCAGTTCCGCCGCGTCGCCGCCGTGCACGACCAGTTGCGGGGCGCCGCCCAATCCGGGCGCCATCCGCGCCGCGAAGCGCTCGACCAGCGCCACCGCCGCCTGCCAGCAGCCGGAGGCGACCGCGTCGGCGGTGTTGTCGGCCGCCTCCAGCACCCGGCCCGGCCGTTCCGGCCGCACCCGCGCGGTGGCGCCCAGCAGGGATTGCTGCATCAGCCGCGGACCGGGCGCGATCAGGCCGCCGAGGTGGCGGCCGTCCGCGGCCAGCGCGTCCAGCGTCAGCGCGGTGCCGATGCCGGCCAGTACGCAGGGCGAGGCACCGTCGGCGCGGGCGGCGACCATGCCCAGGAAGCGGTCCACGCCGAGCCGCTGCGGCTCCGCGTAGGCGTTGCGCACGCCGCAGGCGACGGCGGGCGTGCGCAGCCAGGCGACCTCGCGCGCGAACGCGCCGGCGACGATCCCGGCCACCTGTGCCTCGCGCGCCGTGTCCACCACCGAGGCGCCGAATGCGCGAGCCGGCGGCGGCAGGCCTCGCCAGGCCCGTTCCAGTGCGACGGCCACGTCCTCGTCCCAGGACACCGCGCCGCGGGCCGGCCATTCGCCGTCCGCCGCCAGCGCCCATTTCAGGCGGGTGTTGCCGAGGTCGAGCAGCAGCCTCATGCGCGGCGCACCGAGACGTCGGCGCTGTCGATGCGGCGCAGGCCGCCGGCGGTGCGCAGTTGCAGCGCCCCGCGCGCGTCCACGCCGGCGCCGGTACCTTCCAGTTCGCCCAGCGCGCCGCTGAGGCGCAGCGGCAGGCCGCGCAGCAGGTCGTGCGCGGCGTAGTCGCCGGCGAAGGCGGCGAAGCCTTCGCGCTCGAACGCGGGCAACCCGTCGGCCAGCGCGGCGATCAGCGCGGCGGCCACGTGGTTGCGGTCCGGCGGCTGGCCATCGCACAGCGTGGCGAGGTCACAGGCGGGCTGGCCGGCCTGTGCGTGCAGCGCCGGGGTGAGGCGCAGGTTGAGGCCGATGCCGATGATCGCCGCGCACGGTCCCTGGTATTCGCCGGACAGCTCGACCAGGATGCCGGCCAGCTTGCCGCCGGGGCGGCCGTCGGCGTCGCGGGCCAGCACGTCGTTCGGCCACTTCAGCCCGGCGCCGCGCACCCCCAGCGCGTCCAGCGCGCGCAGCACGATCACCCCCACCGCCAGCGACAGGCCGCTGAGCGCGGCGACGCCGGTGTCGAAGCGCTTCAGGCACGACAGGTACAGGTTCAGCCCCGGCGGCGACAGCCAGGTGCGGCCGCGCCGGCCGCGGCCGGCGCTCTGCGTCTCCGCCAGCACCACGCTAAGGTCGGGCGCCTGCGCACCGCGGCGCTGCAGCTCGCTGGAGGTGGAGTCGATCTCCCAGTACAGGTCCAGCGCGCCCAGCCGGGCCCGGGCGGCCTTGGGCAGGGCGGCGCGGATCCGGGCCGCGTCCAGCATCTGCAACGGCCACGGCAGGCCGTAGCCGGCGGTGCCGCGCGACTCGATCGGCACGCCGCGGCCGCGCAGCGCCTCCACCTGCTTCCAGATCGCGGTGCGCGACACGCCGGCCGCCTCGGCCAGCCGCGCGCCGGACACCGTCTCACCCGCGGCGAGCACGGCCAGCAGTTGCGGCGCCAGCATCAGCGGCGCCCGGAGGGGAAATTCGGACAGGTCATCGCGGAATTCTAGCGGTTGCCGCCCGCCGCAGCCGCCCGCCCGGCCGGCACTGGCATCGACCGGACATTTCTGGGACGATCCGTGGGCTGCCTGTGCGTCATCAAGGGGTTGATCGCCATGCGTGCCAGACACCTGCTGATCGGATGCGTCATCGGCCTGGGCGGTATCGCCAGCGCCCATGCCGCCACCGCCGCCGATGCGGTCACGACCGGTGCGGGCGATTGCGCCCAGGGCGCCGCCGACGGTAGCGCCCACGCTTCGGCCGCCGGCGGCGGCGACATCGTCGATCTCTCGCGCCCCTCGTCGAGCGGCAGCGCGCACGCCACGGCGCCGACGCCTCCCAAGGGCGATGGCGACGGCACGATCCATGGCGGCGGCGGCGACGACACCCCCGCGCACTCGCACCACGCTAACCTGGGCTGGCAGTCGCTGCTGCCCGGCTCGATCCAGTAAGCCCCTCTTTGGCCTGCCGGCCTCCGGCGCCGTGCGCGCCGCCCGGCCGTGCTCAGCTCGGCGGGAAGCGCACGCTGAAGCGGGCGCCGCCGAATTCCGGCGAGCGGTCCACCACCAGTTCGCCGCGGTAGGCCCGCACGATGTCCTGCACGATGGACAGGCCGATGCCGTGGCCCTGCACGCGCTCGTCGCCGCGCACGCCGCGTTGCAGCACCTTCTCGATCTTGTCCTCGGGGATGCCGGGGCCGTCGTCTTCCACGCTCAGCCACAGGCCGGGGCGCGGGCGGCCCGCCTGCGGCTGCACCTTGGCCACCAGCAGCACGTGGTGGCTGGCCCACTTGAAGGCGTTCTCCAGCAGGTTGCCCATCAGCTCCAGCAGGTCGCCCTGCTCGCCGTGGAAGGCGGCGGCGTCCTCGATGTCGAACTCGCACAGCACGTTCTTGGCGGCGTAGACCTTCTCCAGGCTGCGCACCAGGTCCTCGGCGTGGCCGGCCAGCGGCACCGCGACGGCGGCGAAGGTCTGCCGGCCGGAAGTGGCGGCGCGGGCCAGTTGGTAGGCCACCAGCTCGTCCATGCGGCGCACCTGGTCGAGCAGCGCGTCGCGCAGCTGCGGTCGCTCGGCGGCGGCGGCCTCCACCTGCGAGCGGATCACCGCCAGCGGGGTCTTCAGGCTATGCGCCAGGTCGGCCAGGGTGTTGCGGTAGCGGGTGCGCTGCTCGCGCTCGCTGTCGATGAAGCCGTTGATGCGCTCGGTGAGGCCGGTCAGCTCCAGCGGGTACTGGCTGTCCAGGTGGTCGCTGTCGCCGCGCTCGACCCGGCTCATGTCGCTGGCCACCTTGCGCAGCGGGGTGAGGCTCCAGCGCAGCAGCAGCAGCTGCAGCACGATCAGCAGCACGCCCAGGGTGGCCAGCCAGCCGACCAGGCTGCGCCGGTACACCGCGTTGCTGCTGACCAGTTGTTCCTCGGTCTGCGCCACGGTGAAGGTGAGGTGCACCGGCTTGCGCTCGGGCAGGTCCAGGGCCACGCCCCAGCTGTAGTAGTAGAGCCGGCCCATGCGGGTGTCCACCGGGCCGGAGAACTCGTGGTCGCCCACCGCCAGCGGCTTCAGGAAGCCGAAGTCGCGGCCGATCGCCGAGGACGATTCCCAGCGGAAGCCGCGGTCGCCCAGCACCACCGCGTACAGGCCCGAGCCCGGCCGCGAGAAACGCGGGTCGGGGGTGGCGTCGGGCAGCAGCGGGTGGCCGTAGCGGCTGACGTCGGTGCCGGCGATATAGGCGATGACGAAGTTCTGCAGCCGGTCCTGCAGCGCGTTGCGCGCGCTGTCGGCATTGGTCTTGGACAGGGTCAGCCCGATCGCGCCGAGGAAGGCCGCCAGCACCAGGCCGGTGGCCAGCGCCGCGCGCGCCGCCAGCGAAAACGGGCGCGGCGGCGGCTCGGGCTCAGTCGTCGTCGTTTTCGCTGCGGGGGATGGCAAAGCGGTATCCGCGTCCACGTACCGTCTCGATGGGTTTGAGCGTCGCCTCGGGGTCCAGCTTCCGGCGCAGGCGGCCGATGAAGACCTCCAGCACGTTGGAATCGCGGTCGAAGTCCTGCTGGTAGATGTGCTCGGTGAGGTCGGCCTTGGAGACCAGTTCGCCGGCGTGCAGCATCAGGTATTCCAGCACCTTGTACTCGTAGCTGGTGAGGTCGACCGGCTTGCCCTCGACCGAGACCGTCTGCGCGGTGGTGTCCAGCTTGATCGGGCCGCAGGCCAGCACCGGCTTGGACCAGCCGCTGGCGCGGCGCACCAGCGCGTTGATGCGCGCCAGCAGTTCCTCGACATGGAACGGCTTGACCAGGTAGTCGTCGGCGCCCTGCTTCAGGCCCTCGACCTTGTCCTGCCAGCCGCCGCGCGCGGTGAGGATCAGGATGGGATAGCGCTGGCCGGCCTCGCGCAGGGCCTTGATCAGCTCCATGCCGGACATCTTGGGCAGGCCCAGGTCGATGATCGCCAGGTCGAACGGCACCTCGCGGCCCATGTAGATGCCTTCCTCGCCGTCCTGCGCCGCGTCGACGGCGAAGCCGTCGCGCTTCAGGCGCGCGGCCAGGGTCTCGCGCAGCGGCGCTTCGTCTTCAACCAGAAGGATGCGCATCAGTGTTTCTCCTTGTTGCCCGCGCCGTTGCCGGCGGGATTCTTGGTGGATGATGCCGCGGAAGGAGCATGAGCGGTATCGGCCGACACGGCCACCACCTTCACGTGCCCCTCGGGCGTGAGCACCTTGATGCGGTACTCCAGCCGGCGCCCGACATGGCGCTGCTCGGCCGACAGCACCCGGCCGCCGGTCTGTTGCTGCACCTGGATCACCGCCTCGTCCAGCGAGGCCGCGGACGGCTGCTGCGCGGTCGCCAGGGCGGCCAGCGGCAATCCGGCCAGCAGGCCTGCCAGGATGTACGGGGCGCCGTGCGCCGCCGCGCGGGGGAATCTCAGGGCCATGTCGTGTCGTGATCGCGCCGGCAGGTCCGGCCATCGTCCCATGTTGGAAAACCCGGCCTGAATGCCGGCCGGCCGGCGCCCGTCATGCCACAGCGTAGCGCGCCGGCAGGGCCCGCTCCAGCAGCGGCCAGCCGGCGCCGGGCCGGTGCGCGCCCTCGCTGAGCAGGCGGCGGAAGCCGCGCGCCCCCGGTTCGCCCTGGTACAGGCCCAGCAGGTGGCGGATGATGTGCTTGAGCGCGGTGCCGCGCGCCAGCTCGGCCTCGACGTAGGGGCGCAGGCGCCGCAGCACGTCCTCGCGCGCGGGCAGCGGCTCGCCGTACAGCGCCGACTCCAGCCGCGCCAGCAGGTACGGATCGTGGTAGGCGGCGCGGCCGAGCATCACGCCGTCGACGTGCTCCAGGTGCGCCCACACCTCCTCCACCGTGGTCACGCCGCCATTGATCGCCACCACCAGCTGCGGGAACTCGCGCTTGAGCCGGTACACGCGGCCGTAGTCCAGCGGCGGGATCTCGCGGTTCTCCTTCGGGCTCAGGCCCTTCAGCCAGGCCTTGCGCGCATGCACCACCAGCACGCCGACGCCGGCCTCCAGCATGGTCTCGGTGAAATGCTGCAGACCGGCGTAGTCGTCCTGGTCGTCCACGCCGATGCGGCACTTCACCGTCACCGGGACGGATACCGCGTCGCGCATCGCCTTCACGCAGTCGCCCACCAGCGCCGGCTCGCGCATCAGGCAGGCGCCGAAGCGGCCCGACTGCACGCGGTCGGACGGGCAGCCCACGTTGAGGTTGATCTCGTCGTAGCCGGCCCGCGCGCCCAGGCGCGCCGCCTCGGCCAGCTCGGCCGGCTCGCTGCCGCCCAGCTGCAGCGCCACCGGGTGTTCCTGCTGGCTGTGCTCGAGCAGGCGCAACTGCCGCCCGCGCACCAGCGCCGCGCTGGTCACCATCTCGGTGTACAGCCGCGCGTGGGGCGACAGCAGGCGGTGGAAGTAGCGGCAGTGGCGGTCGGTCCAGTCCATCATCGGGGCGACGGACAGGCGCCAGGGCTCGGCGGATTCGGCAGGAGCGGTGATGTTCATCAGGCCGCCATTGTCCCGGATCGGGACGCCGCTGTGGAGGTCAGCCGGCCGCGGCCGTCTCCTGGCGCGCCAGCCGCGCCGAGGCGATGCGCGCGGCCAGCGCCAGCGCCCCTGCCAGCACCGCGGCCCACACCAGGTGCAGCAGCCAGCAGCCGATCGCGGCCCATGTCAGGGTGGCGAACACGTCGTGCAGCAGCCAGCCCCAGGCCTTCGGCCGCGGCATGTCCGGTACCAGTCCGCCGATGAAGGCCGCGTAGCCCCAGCCTGCCGTGAGGCAGACGTTGACCAGCAGCAGCGCGAAGGCGTAGACCGTCAGTCCCACGCCCGGGGCCAGGCCGCTTTCCGTGGTGACCATCGCGCGGATCAGCACCGGCATCAATGCCACCAGGCTCAGCAGCACCATGGTGATCAGGGTCAGCGTGTGATCGGTGCGGCGCAGCTGCGCGAGGGAGCGCCGATGCTGCAGCCACACCGTGACAAGGATGAAGAACGTGAGGAAATAGGCCAGCAGCGGCAGGCCCCAGATCTGCAGCAGCGTCTGGCCCGGCTTCGCCTCCGGCCGCAGCTCCACCGCCGACAGCGTCATCGCGATGGCGAACACGCCGTCGGACAGCATCACCAGGCGGTCGAAGTGGCGCTGGTGCACGTGGTGTTCGCGCACGTGCGGCGTGACGTTCTGTTCCATGCGGCTCCCCGATCCCCTGATCCGCGCATGATGCCGGAGAACACGGCAGGCGGCGAGGCCCCGGATCGCGTAAAATGCCGCCACCGCCGCGCACCGCGCGGCCACTCGCCAGGTCCACCGGCACACCGCCCTCCCACGCGAGTCCCGTCGCCGCCATGCGCGGCGGCGCGCTTTCCCCCGGCCTGAAATCGAGACGACGAAACATGGTAGCCATGGCGACCGAGCACGTGATCGACGTGCAGCACTGGAACGACACGCTGTTCTCCTTCCGCACCACGCGCGACCCCGGCTTCCGCTTCGACAGCGGGCAGTTCGTGATGATCGGCATGGAGGTGGACGGCCGTCCGCTGATGCGCGCCTATTCCATCGCCAGCGCCGCCTGGGAGGAACACCTGGAGTTCTTCTCGATCAAGGTGCCGGACGGCCCGCTCACCTCGCGCCTGCAGCACCTCAGGCCCGGCGATCCGCTGATGGTCACGCGCAAGCCCACCGGCACGCTGGTGCTGACCGACCTCAAGCCCGGCAGGCACCTGTACCTGCTGGGCACCGGCACCGGGCTGGCGCCGTTCATGAGCATCATCCGCGACCCGGACACCTACGAGCGCTACGAGAAGATCGTGCTGGCCCACGGTGTGCGCCACGTCGACGACCTCGCCTACGCGCACTACCTGGAACACGAGCTGCCGCGGCACGAGTACCTGGGCGAGCTGGTGCGCGAAAAGCTGATCTACTACCCCACGGTGACGCGCGAGCCGTTCCGCAACCGCGGCCGCATCACCGACGCCATCGCCGACGGCGTGATGAGCCAGGTCACCGGCCTGCCGCCGCTCAACCCCGAAACCGACCGCGCGATGCTGTGCGGCAGCCCGGCGATGCTGGATGACCTGTGCGCGCTGCTCGACGGACGCGGCTTCCAGGCGTCGCCGCGCACGCGGGAGCCGGGCGACTACGTGATCGAGCGGGCGTTCGTGGAGAAGTGACCAGGCCCCGGATCCGCCAGGCGCGGCGCGTCGTCCTGCCCGTCATTCCGGCGCAGGCCGGAATCCAGTGACGACAGTGCACGGTTGTCGCGAAGTCCTACCGCTTCCGCTGCTGGATGACCAGACCTTCGTCTGTTGAAAAGCGTCTCCGGCCTGCGCCGGAATGACGGGCAGGACGACGCGCCTCAGTCGCGCACGCGCCCCTTGCCCTCGTTGTCCCAGTAGCCGAACACGCGCCGCGCGACCAGCTTGTAGAGCCGCTTGCCGGTGGCGCGCCACAGCCGCGAATGCGGCGCGGGCGCGGCGAGGATGGCGCGCTGGCGCGCGCTCAGCGCGTCCGGGCAATAGGTGCGCTTGTGCTTGAGCAGGTGGCGCAGGTCCTCGCGCGCGAGCAGGCGGAACAGCGCGCCGCGGCGGCCGCGGGTCCAGGCGATCTGGAAATCCACCAGCGCGGGGCGGCCGTCCTCGCGCACCAGCCAGTTCGGCTCCTTGGCCAGGTCGTTGTGCACGATGCCGTGCCGGTGCAGGCGCGCCAGCAGGCGCAGCGCGTCGCGGTAGTAGGCGCGGTCGCGCGGCCGCGCCTGCTGCATCGGCCGGCCGGCAATGTAGCCGCGCAGCAGCTCGCGGCCGTTCCAGCCGAGCAGGGCGGGAATGCCGTCGACGCCGTCGAGCCGGACCAGCGCCCGCGCCTCGCGCGCGGCCGCGCGGCGCGCGAACACGCGCGCCCACCAGCGCGCGGCGCCGACGTCGCGCCGGACCGCGCGCACGCCGTCGCGCTCGACGACCTCGATGCGGCCGAGCTCGTCGGCCTTGAGCAGGATGGTTTCGCTGGACATCCGGTACACCGTTCGATGCGGCCCGGCGGGCCTGCCGCCGCGCCGGCATGATCGGCTATTGTGGCCGAGACGCGGCCCGGCCGCCGCATCACGGACGCCCGCATGCTCGACATCGCGCTGTACCTGCTCGCCGCCGCGCTGGTCGCCGGCGGCCTGATCGGCACCATGCTGCCGGCGCTGCCCGGATTGCCGATGATCTTCGGCGGCATCTGGTTGGCCGCGGCGGTGGACGGCTACCGCCACCTGGGCCTGTGGTGGCTGCTGCTGCTGGGCGCGCTGGCCGCGCTGGGCATCGTGGTGGATTTCGTCGCCGCCTCGCTGGGCGCGAAACGGGTGGGCGCCAGCAAGGCGGCGATCTGGGGCGCCAGCCTGGGCACCCTGGTCGGCATGTTCTTCGGCCTGGCGGGGCTGGTGCTGGGCCCGTTCGTGGGCGCGCTGCTGGGCGAGTTCGGCTCCAGCGGCAGCGTGCTGCGCTCCACCCACGTCGGCATCAGCACGTGGCTGGGCCTGCTGTTCGGCGCGCTGCTGAAACTGGTGCTGTCGCTGCTGATGGTGGGGCTGGCGGCGTTCGCCTGGTGGATCGGCTGAATCAGGCTCCGCCGGGCAGCACGTACAGCAGCACCGCGAGGAAGTGCAGCACGCTGCCGGCCAGCACGAAGGCATGCCACACCGCATGGTGGTACGGCAGCCGCCGCCACAGGTAGAACGGCACGCCCAGCGTGTAGGCCGCGCCGCCGCCGACCAGCAGCGCCATGCCGCCGGGCTGCAGGTGCGCCAGCAGCGGCTTGAACGCCACCATGCCCACCCAGCCCATCGCCACGTACAGCAGCACGGCCAGTCCGCGGCGATGGCCCAGCAGGCCTAGCTCCAGCGCGCTGCCCAGCAGGGCCAGCGACCAGATCGCGGCGAACAGCCCCCAGCCCCATGCGCCAGGCAGCGCCACCAGGGTGAACGGCGTGTAGGTGCCGGCGATCAGCAGGTAGATCGCGATGTGGTCCAGGGTGCGCAGGTGGCGCCGCGCGCGTTCGTGGCGCACCGCGTGGTACAGCGTGGAGGCGGTGTACAGCAGGATCAGCGAGCTGCCGTACACCGCGCTGGCGGTCACCGCGCGGGCATCGCCATGCAGGGCGGCGAAGGCCACCAGCGTGGCCAGCCCGGCGATGCTGAGCAGGATGCCGGCGCCGTGGATCAGGCTGCTGGCCAGTTCGTCGCTCCAGGCGTAGTGCGGCAACGATGGGGTGGTGGCGGTCATGCGCGGCTCCCGGACGAACGACGCCCTCGCGGCGCCGCATGCGGCCTACCTTAGCGGGCAGGCGGCGCCTTGCATACCTTTGCGTATGGTCGGACGGCCCGACCGGTACTGCACGTTAAACGGGTCCTCACGCCGGCTGCACGCGCATGCAAGCCGGCCTTGCGCAAAGTGCAATCGCGGGCCAGACCTCCCCAAGGCCCGCCTTCCCCTGCCCCGCCCGCGCGGGGTTCTTTTTTTGCGCCGGCCACGGACGTCCATACGGCCGTCGCGATCCTGTTGCACCGGCCACGCCCCGGGCATAGGCTGGAGCCGCGACGCACGATCCCCCTGCTTCCCCGGCAGCGTGCCTCGCCAACAACCCGCATCGTCGTCAGGAGGTCGCCATGTCGTCCGCAAGCCTGGCTGTCGTTCACCGCGCGCGCCCGGAACCGGCGCGCATCGCCGCGCTCAGCGCCACCCTCGCCCTCAACCTCTCGCTGCTGCTCGTCGCGCTCCGGCCGCAGGCGCCGTCCGTGCCGCGGGCCCGCGCCGCGCACGACACCACCCTCATCGACTGGATCTCCGCACCCAGGCCGGCGCCCGAGCCGCCGGCGCCACCCTTGCCCAAGCCACTGCCGAAGCCCTTGCCGGCGACGCCGCGCGTCATGCCGAAACCGGCCACCCCGCCGGTCGCGGCCCCCACCGACGAAGGCCGGCTGGCTGCCACGCCGGCACCGCCGGCGGCGACGCCCGCGCCCATCGGCGACGCCGCGCCGGCGCCGGTCGAGGCCAGCCTCGCCTATCGCGCCGCGCCATTGCGCTATCCGGTGCAGGCGCTGCGGCGGCACATGCAGGGCACGGTGCTGCTGCGCGTGCTGGTGGACGAGAGCGGCAAGCCGCTGGACGTGCGGGTCGCGCGGACCAGCGGCTACCCGCTGCTCGACCGCAGCGCGCGAGAGCAGGTGCTGGCCGGTTGGCGCTTCAGCCCAGCGAGGGTGGACGGCCGCGCGGTGCGGGCCTGGGCGCAGGTGCCGGTGAGCTTCGCCCTGCGCGGGATGTGAGAGCCTGTTCAAAGTCTCCCCGTAGCTCGCGTTGCCTTGCCCTGACCGCGAGGTGGGAGTGCGTGGCGCAGCGCCTGCCTGGCTGGCTGGCCAAGCCGCGCGCTGCCGCGTGGCGGCCAGGGCAAGGCAACCCGGAGGGCCGGGTCTGTTTGCCCACAGGCCGGTGTCATCGCTCCGTCGTGGACGGACGTCCACTCCCTCGCTCTTCCTTGGCCTGCGCGCAAACCGCTCCCGGCGCGGGCCACGGGGAGATTTTGAACAGGCTCTGACGCCTGGCGGGCGCGGCGTGCCGCGCCCGCTCCGGATCAATGCGTCGGGTGCGCCGCCGGCGTGTGCCGCGCGGCGCGGGCGATCGCCCACACCAGCCCCGCCAGCAACAGCACCGGCAGGCAGAACGGCAGCAGCGCCAGCGCCACGATCGGCGCCACCGCCAGCAGTACCACACCGCCGACCAGCAGGCCCAGCAGGCCGGCCAGCAGGCCGAACACGCCGCCGACCAGCGCGAACACCAGCTTGAACACGACGCCGATCGCCGCGAACACCAGCCACAGCGCGACCGCCGCAACCACCAGTCCCACGCACAGCTCGATCATGTCCGTTCCTCCGGAAACCCGTGTGATGGCGACCCCGCGGGCATCATTCCGGCGCCCGGGAGACATCCGCCTGCACGCGCTTGGATGCCGCGGCGCGCGCGAAGGTTTACGGCCCCCATGCTAGTCCCGCGCAACGGGTTTTCCATGGTGCGGAAGTCATGCGGATTGCAAACGGCCTCTTAACGGCGGGCATGCTCCACTGGCCGCCGCTTTTCCCCATGGCCTGCCCGCATGAGCAGACATCGACACCACCTGAAGGCCTTGCGCGACATCGCCCTGGCGCATGCGCGCGACCCGCATCCCGACCTCGCCGCGCTGGCCCGCGAACTGGGCGTGGTGGTGCACCGCGACGCCGGCGCCATCGCGGCCGACCTGGCCGGCCTGCGCCGAACGCCGCGCGGCCTGCGGCGCCTGCTGCTGGCGCGCCGCGGCGGCCCGTCGCCGCTGAGCGTGCTGCTGCTGGCATGGCCGCCGAACCATGCCACGCCGTCGCACGACCACGGCGGCCTGTGGGGCCTGGAGATGAGCCTGCACGGTGCGCTGGAAGTGGAAGCGTGGACGCGCCCCGCCACCGGTGACGGCTGGCAGTTGCGCGGGCGCGACTGGCTCGGCCCCGGCGACGCGCACTGGTTCGACGCCGACCCGCCCAGCATGCACCGCTGCCGCAACCTGTCGCGCCACGAGGTCGCGCTGAGCCTGCATGTCTACGGCGGCGACCTCGCCGACTGCAACACCTACGAACCGGACGCGCGCGGCGGACGCTGGCGCGTGCAACCGGCGCACCTGCGCATCGACGGAGCGCTGCGCGTCTGAGGGCCAAGCGGGGAGCCGAATGTTCCGACGTGTCGCCATCATCGGCGGCGGCGCCGCGGGCGCGTCGCTGCTCAGCGAACTGCTGAGCCGCCGCACCGGCCAGCCGCTGCACCTGGACTGGTACACCGGCGGCGACGCCGCACCCGGCCGCGGCGTCGCCTATGCCACCCGCTCCGAACGCCACCTGCTGAACGTGCGCGCCGCCTCCATGGGCATGTTCGCGCACCGCCCCAACGGCTTCCTCGAATACGCGCGCCGCGGCGACCCCGCCATCGCCGCCACCGACTTCCTGCCGCGCCGCCTGTACGGCGACTACCTCGAGGCCGAGACCGCCGGCGCGCTGGCGCAGGCCGGCGCGCACGGGCACGACGTGCACATGCTGCCGTTCGCGGTGCAGGCCGTGGTGCCGGAAGCCGACGGCGTCACCGTGTTCCACGGCGACAGCGAGACCCGGGTGGAAGCCGTCGTGCTGGCGCTGGGCACGCTGCCGCCACAACCGCTGCCCGGCGTGGCCGAAGCCACGCTCGCCGACGGCCGCTACGTGGTCGAACCCTGGCGCTTCCTCGCCGGAGCGGTCGACGATGCGGCGCCGCGCGAGGTCGCCGTGCTCGGCCTCGGCCTCACCGCGGTGGACGTGCTGCTGGAACTGGCCGCGCGCTGGCCGCAGGCGCGCTTCACCGCCGTCTCGCGCCACGGCCGGCTGCCCGAGGCGCACAACGAGCAGCCGGCCGTGCCGCCGGAGGACGCGGACACGCTGCCCACGGCGATGCTCGACGCGCCGTCCGTGCGCATCTGGCTGCGCCAGTTGCGCGAGGCCTGCGCACCGCTCGACGACTGGCGCGCCGTGCTCGACAGCCTGCGCCCGCACACGCCCGCGCTATGGGCCGCGCTGCCCGACGAGGAACGGGCGCGCTTCCTGCGCCACCTGCGCTGGGCCTGGGAGCGCACGCGCCATCGCATGCCACCCGCCGCCGCCGACGGCATCCGGGCGCTGGAACGCGAAGGCCGCCTGCGCCTGCTGCGCGGCCGACTGCGCACGGCCACCGCGGACGCCGGCGGCCTGCGCCTGGAACTGGCCCACGCCGGCCGCGCCCTGCCGCCGCTGCACGCGGACCTGGCGATCCAGACCACCGGCATGGACTTCGACGTGCGCCGCACGCCGCACCCGCTGGTGCGGCAACTGCTCACCAACGGCCACATCGAGTCCGACCCGCTCGGCCTGGGCTGGCGCGCCGACGCCGACGGCCGCCTGCTGCACGACGGCCGCCCGTGGTCGCGGCTGTTCGCCATCGGCGGCCTGTTGCGCGGCACCCTGTGGGAAACCACCGCGATGCCGGAGATCCGCCAGCAGGCCCGCCAGTTGGCCGACCGGATGCTGGGCGAGGGCGGCCGCACGGCCTGAGTGCGCGGCGACGGCCAAGCAACCCGACCCTCCGGGTTGATCACGCATGGCGGCCATGCGAAGCCAACGCGAGGTGTCTGGAGATCGTGAACAGGCTCTAAGCTGCGCACATGCCGCTGCCGCTCACCCTCGTCGTCGCCCTGGTCCACCTCGCCGGCCTGTGCGCCGCCGCCCACGCGGTGATGCACACCCGCACGCCGCAGGGCGCGTTCGCCTGGGCGCTCGGGCTGGCGCTGCTGCCCTGGATCACCCTGGTGCCGTACCTCTACCTCGGCCGCCGGCGCTTCCTCGGCTACGTGGTGCAGCACCGCCGCCACCGCCACCAGCTCGCGCTGACGCAGCCGCGCGGCGACGGGACCGCCGCGCCGGCCTGCGCGCCCTATGCCGCGCTGTGCGCGATGCTGGACACCCGTTTCCATCCCGGCCAGCAGTTGCGCCTGCTGGTGGACGGCGAAGCCACCTTCGCGGCGATCCTCGCCGCCATCGCGCAGGCGCGGCATTGCGTGCTGGTGCAGTTCTTCATCCTCCGCGACGACGGCCTCGGCCGGCGCATGCAGCAGGCCTTGCTGGAGCGGGCCGCCGCCGGCGTGGACGTGTGCGTGCTGTACGACGGCATCGGCAGCCATGCCTTGCCGCGCCACTACGTGGAGACGCTGCGCGCCGGCGGCGTGGCTATCCACCCGTTCGCCACCCGGCAACGGCACAGCCGCTTCCAGCTCAACTTCCGCAACCACCGCAAGATCGTGGTGGTGGACGGCGCGGTCGGCTACCTCGGCGGCCTCAACGTGGGCGACGAGTACCTGGGCCTGAAGCCGCCGCTGGCGCCCTGGCGCGACACCCACCTGGAACTGCGCGGCCCAGCCGTGGGCGAACTGCAGCGCAGCTTCGCCGAGGACTGGCACTGGGTCACCGGTGCGCTGCCGCCGCTGCGCACGCCGCCGCCCGGCCGGGGCGGCGCGCACACCCTGGTCGCCGCCACCGGCCCCGCCGACCGGCAGGAAAGCTGCTCGCTGTTCTTCGTCGCCGCGATCAACGCCGCACGCCGGCGGTTATGGCTGACCACGCCCTACTTCGTGCCCGACCACGCGGTGATGGCCGCGTTGCGGCTGGCGGTGTTCCGCGGCGTGGACGTGCGCGTGCTGATCCCCTCGCGCGCCGACCACGCCGCGGTGTTCCTCGCCTCCGCGCTGCACGCGCGCGACGCCGTGCGCGCCGGCATGCGCGTGTTCCGCCACGGCCCCGGCTTCATGCACCAGAAGGTGCTGCTGGTGGACGACGACACCGCCGCCGTCGGCAGCATGAACCTCGACAGCCGCTCGTTCCGCCTCAACTTCGAGATCGCCGCGCTGAACGTCGATCCCGCCTTCGCCGCGGCGGTGGAAGCGATGCTGCGCACCGACTTCGGCCACGCGGCGGAAGTCGCCGAAGCCGAGTACGACGACGCCCCCTGGTTGCGGCGGCTGGCGATGCACGTGGCGAGGCTGTTCGATCCGGTGCTGTGAGCGACGCCCGTGGACCGCGGCAGGATTCACTTGCCGCCGAAGAAGCGCCGCTTCCAGTCCCCGCTGCACAGCGCCCAGGCCACGTACACGCCGACCGCGGCGCCGAGCAGCTCGAACAGCACGCGGGTGCCGATGCCGTCGGGATCGTGGACCTCGGCCAGCTTGGCGTGCAGCAGCTGCAGCGACTGCAGGCCGGAGGTGTAGTTGAAGTAGAACAGGTTCCACAGGTCGCCGCTGGCGGTGGGCACCAGCGTCAGCAGGTAGGACCAGCCCACGCGCGGGCCATAGCCCCAGCCGCGCCGCCGGCCGATCGCATGGAACAGCAGGTACAGCAGGAAGCCGACCGCCAGGCTGATCGCGCCGGCCTCCAGGCCACCGACGACGCCATACCCCATCCACGACTGGTCGTATTCCATCCTGCGCCTTTCCCCCGCGAGCCGGGCGACGTCCGCCCCGCGCTAGACTAGCGCCTCCCCCGCCCCGCCACACGCCCATGCCGAACGCGATGCCGCCGAACGCCGCCCTGATCGTCGTCGACGTGCAGCCGGACTTCATGCCCGGCGGCGCGCTGGCCTGCCACGAAGGCGACGCGATCGTGCCGGGCATCGACCGCCTGCTGCGCCGGCGCCGCTTTCGCCACGTGGTGGCCACGCAGGACTGGCACCCGGCCGGGCACGCCTCCTTCGCCAGCGCGCATCCGGGCACGGCGCCGTTCCAGCGCATCGAGCTGCACGGCCAGCCGCAGACGCTGTGGCCGGACCACTGCGTGCAGGGCACGCCGGGCGCGGCGCTGCATCCAGCGATCGACTGGTCCGCGGCCGACCTGGTGCTGCGCAAGGGCAGCGACCCGCAGGTGGATTCGTACAGCGCCTTCCGCGAGAACCACGGCCCGCAAGGCACGCGCCCGCCCACCGGCCTGGCCGGCTGGCTGCGCGAGCGCGGCGTGGACGAGGTGGCCGTGTGCGGCCTGGCGCGCGACGTGTGCGTGCTGTGGACGGCACAGGACGCCGTGGCGCTGGGCTTCCGCGCGACCGTGCTGTGGGATCTCTCGCGGCCGGTGGCGGCGGGCGGGGACGAAGCCTTGCGGGAAACCCTGCGCCAGGCGGGCATCGGCATCGCCGAAGCTGCGACGGCACCGTAGCGACGGACGCGGCTGTACCGAAGCACCGCCCTGATCGCAGCGCCTCGACGCGCCGACGCCCATGCCGACATTCCGGCAAAGCCGGAATAGGTGTTGATGCCGGTCGAACCTGCACCGAAGATCGGCAAGCAGGAGTGCGGGCAAGACTGCCGCCTGCTTCGAAGGCGAAGCGGGGCAGGCTCCCTCCCCTGCGTGCAGGGGAGGGTTGGGGAGGGGTGCTCTTGGCTTGAAAGCCAAAGCGTTACCCCCTCCCAACCTCCCCCTGCAAGCAGGGGGAGGCGTTCATCCGGCGGCAGGAATTCGCCCGGACGGCAGTGGGCTTTTCCCGGAATGACGGGCTTGCGCCCTCACCCCTCGTCCTCGCGCCCGAGGCTGGCGTGCGGCATGCCGTCGTCGTCGAGGTCCACGCGCACCGCGATCGGCCGGCAGCACACCTGGCAGTCCTCGACGTACTCCTGGCCGTCGGTGGAGGGGTCGAGCAGGATGGCGATGCCTTCGCCGCAATACGGGCAGCGGACATCGGCGGGCACGAGCATGCGCATGCGGTGGCTTGGTGATCGCGGACGGGCTCGTATACTTGCCCCTCCCGCGTGGAAGGCATGTCATGGCAGAGCGTACGTTCAACCGATACCGCGTCCGTTCCGGCGCCAGCCTGGAAGGCTCGCGCTACACCGCCTGGCTCGCGGTGACGCCGCTCGGGCCGGGCTTCCCGGTGTACTACGCGATCTGCGAGAACCGCAGCTTCCGCGAACAGGCCGTGGCCGAGCAGGCGGCCGCCGATGCGCTGGCCGCGCTGCAGGGGCTGGAGGACGACGGCACGCCGGTGTTCCCCGAGGACTACACCGGCTTCGGCGACGACGCGCCCGCCGCGGCGGAGTGATTCATCGCGCGGCCCGCGCCGCCAGTTCCGCCACCGCCGCGGGAATGCCCGCCGGCGTGTCCACCGCCACCATCCGCCGCGCGTCGCCCTCGCCCACGCCGTGGTCCAGCTCGTGCGCCCAGGTGACGTGGTAGGGCATGTGCACGCCCCAGCCGCCCAGGCGCAGCACCGGCTCGATGTCCGAGCGCAGCGAGTTGCCCACCATCGCGAACTGCGCCGGCTCGAGGTCGAACTCGGCCAGCACGCGGCGGTAGGCGGCGCCGTCCTTCTCCGAGACGATCTCGATGCGGCCGAACAGCCCGGCCAGGCCCGACTGGCGCACCTTGCGCTCCTGGTGGAACAGGTCGCCCTTGGTGATCAGCGCCACCGCGTGCGCCTCCGCCACCGCCGCCACCGCCTCGCGGATGCCGGGCAGCAGTTCCACCGGGTGCTGCAGCACGTCCTTGCCGATCTCGATCAGGCGGTGGATGTCGGCTACCGCGATGCGTCCCCCGGTGACCGCGATGGCGGTCTCCACCATCGACAGCGTCATGCCCTTGGCGCCGTAGCCGAACAGCGCGAGATTGCGCCGCTCGGTGGCGAGCATCGTCGCGTGCACGTCGGCGTCGTCCAGGTCTGCGTAGCGGCCGACGATGGCGGCGAAGGCCTCGTTCGCGCGCCGGTAGTAGTCCTCGCTGTGCCACAGCGTGTCGTCGCCGTCGAAGCCGATCAGTCGGAGCATGGGGAAGCGCGTCGTCGCGGGAGGAAGCGCGGCAGCATAGCGCAACCCGCGCAAGGGCCCCCGCCCGCCTTGTCCGGCCTTCTATTCCCGTCGCAGGGAGGACGAAAGGCGCATGGTCTATCGCCCAATGCGCCGCAACGGCTTCCCGGCCATCAGGTTCCGCTCGATCCGCTCCAGCGACACGCCGCGCGTCTCCGGCACCAGCCAGCGGGTGAACACCAGGAACAGCACGTTCAGCGCCGCGTACAGCCCGAACGTCTCCGCCTGCCCGATGCCGTTCAACAGGCTGAGGAAGGTGAGTCCCACCAGCATGTTCGCCGCCCAGTTGGTGAAGGTGGAGCAGGCGATGCCGAAGTCGCGGCCCTTCAGCGGCTGCACCTCCGAGCACAGCGTCCAGATCAACGGCCCGGCCGACATCGCGAAGCCCGCGATGAACACCAGCAGCATCGCCACCGCGAGCCACTGCTCGCCGTGCGTGGCCAGGCCCGCATGCATCAGCGCGCCGACGATGCCCAGCCCCGTCGCCATCGTGGCGAAGCCGGCATACAGGATCGGCTTGCGCCCCCAGCGGTCCACCAGCGCGATCGCGACGAAGGTGGCCAGCACGTTCACCAGGCCCACCAGCGCGGTGAACTTCATCTGCGCGCCGGTGGCGTAGCCCATGCCCTGGAAGATGCGCGGCGCGTAGTACATCACCACGTTGATGCCGGTGAACTGCTGCATCACCTGCAGCAGCACGCCCAGGCCCACCGAGCGGCGGAAGTCGCGGTTTTCCAGGAACAGGTGCCAGCCGCGCTGCGGCGTGCGCAACTGCGCCTTGATCTCGCCCGCCTCGCGCGACGCCTGGGCCGCGTCGCCGCGCAGGCGGCACAGCACCACTTCGGCCTCCGCCCGCCGGCCGCGCATCACCAGCCAGCGCGGGCTTTCCGGCAGCGGGAACAGGCCGAGCAGGAACAGCGCGCCGGGGATCGCGATCACGCCCAGCATCCAGCGCCAGTTGCCGCTGGCGCTGAGCGCGGTGTCGGCGAGGAAGGCCAGCAGGATGCCCAGCGTGATCATCAGCTGGTACATCCCGATCATCGCGCCGCGGATGCGCTCCGGCGCCACCTCGGCCAGGTACAGCGGCGCGGTGAAGGTGGCCACGCCGATCGCCAGGCCCAGCACCAGCCGCGCCACGATCAGCGCCGCCGGCGACCACGCGCCGCCGCACAGCAGCGAGCCGGCCACGAACAGCGCGCCGGCGAGCACCAGCGAACGCTTGCGCCCCAGCGCGGCGGACAGCCAGCCGGCGCCCAGCGCGCCGATCGCCGCGCCCAGCATCATCGCGCTCACGATCCACTCGATCGTCCGGTCGCCGACGCCGAACTCCTTCTGGATGAACTGCTGCGCGCCGGAGATCACGCCGATGTCCAGGCCGAACATCAGCCCGGCCAGTGCGGCGAGGCCGCAGGTGAGCACGATGGCGGTGCGCGGGCGCGCGACGAGCGGTTGGGCGATGGCGTTCATGGTGTCCCCGGTTGGATGATGGATCGTCGTTGGTACCGGCTTCGCGCCGCCCTGCCTGCGAAGCCCCGCCGCAGGGGCCGGGGCGAGGATCGGGATTGGAGCGGAGCCCCGGGCTTGCGCGGAGTCCGCCCACACCCTCTCCCGGGGGAGAGGGCGCACATCGGCGCGTTACTTCGTGCCGCAGGGCAGCGTGCTGTCCACGTCCGTCCCCAGCGCCACGCGGGCGAGGCTGATCGCGCCGCGCGCCGCGCTCTCCAGCCGGAACGGCACGTCGATGCGGCGCATGTCCGCGCCCGCCCGCTGGAAGCACTTCAGCGGCATGCCCACGCGCAGCCACTGGTCCTTCGGCAGCGCGGCCAGCGCCGCGTCCACCGGCACGCGCGCGGCGCAGTGCGCGCCGCAGTCCATGCCCCACGTGACGCGGCCGGGCCCGAGCGCGTCGATCTTCATCGTGGCCACCAGCAGCACGTCGCCGTTGGCCTGGCGGCCGAGGTCGAGCGCCTTGCCGGCGCGCAGCGCGAGCGCGGCGTCGCCCGACCAGGCGAAGCGCCGCGCGTCCTCCTGCCGCCGGTAGTCCTCCGCCACCATGCGCAGGCGGCCGTCGGCGGTCGCCGCGGGCGTGGCGGCCGCCTTTTGCGCGGCGCCGCCGGACTCCAGCACCAGCGCCAGGCCGCCGACCGGCTTGCCGCGCTCGAGATACACGCCCGGCGCGGCCACGTTGGCCGGCAGCCCGGAGATTTCGGGCAGCTTGCCGAGGTCGCCGTCGTCCTCGTAGGTCAGGCCGTAGCCGAACGGGAACTGCGGGTGGTAGTCCTTCTGCCCCACGTTGAGCGGCGTCTGCACCGCGGTGCGCGGCCACGAGTAGGCCAGCTTGCCGTGGAAGTCGTACCGCACCTTGCCGGCGGCGTCGCGCAGCAGCACGTCGGCCACGCCCGCACCCTCGCTGCCGGGCAGGCCCGCGGCGACGAAGGCGTCCGAGGCGTTGATCTCGGGATTCACCCACAGCGGCCGCCCGGACAGGAACACCGACACCACCGGGATGCCCCGCGCGCGCAGGCGGCGGACCAGGTCGAGGTCGGTGTCGTCGCCGGGCGAAAACGCCAGCGTGGGCACGTCGCCCTGGAACTCGGCGTAGGGGTTCTCGCCGTACACCACGATCGCCACGTCGGGTTTGCGCGCGTAATCGCCGTCCACCGACAGCTCGGCCGTGCCGCCGGCGGCTTGCACCTGGTCGCGGATGCCGGCCCAGATCGACTCGCCGTGCGGGAAATCGGCGTTGGTGGTGCCGGTGCCCTGCCAGGTCAGCGTCCAGCCGCCGCTCTGCTTGGGAATGTTGTCCGCGCCGTCGCCGGCGACCAGGATGCGCTGCCTCGGGTCGAGCGGCAGCAGGTGGTGCGCGTTCTTCAGCAGCACCAGCGACTCGCGCACCGCGCGCCGCGCCAGCGCACGGTGCGCCGCGTTGCCGATCAGCTCGAAGTGGCCGCCCAGCGGCTGCGTCGACGGCGCGCCCTGCTCGAACAGGCCCAGCCGCAGCTTCACGCGCAGGATGCGCGCCACCGCGTCGTCCAGCCGCGCCATCGGGATCGCGCCCGACTTCGCCTCGGCCAGCGTGTGCTCGTACAGCCCGCGCCAGCTGTCCGGCGCCATGTACATGTCCAGGCCGGCATCGATCGCCTGCGGGCAGTCCACGTTGCTGCAGCCGGCCACCTGGCCGTGGCTGTTCCAGTCGCCGACCACGAAGCCCTGGAAGTCCATGCGCCGCTTCAGCACGTCGGTGAGCAGGCCCTTGTCGCCGCTCATCTTCACCCCGTTCCAGCTCGAGAACGACGCCATCACGGTCTGCACGCCGGCCGCGATCGCGGGCGGGTAGCCGGCGTTGGCGATCTCGCGCAGCCGGGTCTCGCTGACCTCGGCATCGCCCTGGTCCCTGCCGTCCTTGGTCGAGCCGTCGCCGAGGAAATGCTTGGCGGAGGCGATGACGTGGCTACTGTCGAGGAACTGCGGCGTGCCCGGCCTGCCCTGCAATCCCTCGACGACCGCGGCCGCGTAGCTGGCCACCACCGCCGGGTTTTCCGAATAGCCCTCGTAGCTGCGCCCCCAGCGGTCGTCCTGCGGCACGGCCAGGGTGGGCGCGAAGGTCCAGTCGATGCCGGCGGCGCGCGCCTCCTCGGCGGTGGCCGCGCCGATCGCGCGCATCAGTTCCGGATCGCGCGCGGCGCCCAGCGTGGCGTTCTGCGGGAAGATGGTGGCGCCCAGCACGTCGTTGTTGCCGTGCACCGCGTCCACGCCGAACAGCACCGGGATCGCCACGCCACCGCCGCGGGTATCCACCGAGGCGCGGTAGAACGCGTCGGACAGCGCCAGCCATTGCGCCGGGCCAGCCAGCAGCCCGCCGCCGGGCTTGGAATTGCCGCCGGCGAGGATCGCGCCGAGCCGGTAGGTGCGCACGTCCTCCGGCGTCACGCTGCCGATGTCGGCCTGGATCACCTGGCCCACCTTGTCGCGCAGCGACATCTTCGCCATCAGCGCCTGCACGCGGCGCTCCAGCGCCGCGTCGCGCGGCAGCGGCCAGGCCACCTTCGGCCACTGCGCCGGGTGCACCGTCGTCGCGGCCTCGCCGGCCGGCCCGGCGGCGGCGGCATGGACCACGCCCACCGCCGCCGCGGAAAGACCCGCGACCAGCATCCAGCCGCACCACGACACGCCTGCATCACGAAAGACAAACCGCACGGCAACTCTCCTCACGACCGGGCACGGCGACGCGCACGCACGCCGCTTCGATGGGTTTCGATCGAGTATCCGCAGAAAATGACAGCGCTGTCAAATTGGTCTGGCCGAGCCGCGTGCGGGTGCATCATCCACTCCAGGCATCGCGGCGAAGCCCATCCCCTCCCCCGCCCCTGCAGCCGGCCGCGCCGCGCCACTCAATCGCGCCGCCCACGCCTGCGCTGCGGCGCCGGCCCGGTCGAGCGGCGCAGGCGCAATGCGAACGGCACCGACACCATGGCGCCTTCCGCGTTCCCCTCGATCGCGCGCAGCAGCTGCTGCGTGGCGATGCGCCCCATGTCCTGGCTGGGCTGGCACACCGTGGTGAGCGACGGCCACACTTGGCGCGACAGCGGGGTGTCGTCGAAGCCGCAGACCGACACGTCGCGCGGCACCGCCAGCCCGCGCTCGGCCGCCGCCCACATCACGCCGGCGGCGGTGTCGTCGTTGCCGGCGAACACCGCGGTGGGGCGCCGGCGCAACGCGAACAGCCGGCCTGCGGCCGCCACGCCGGAGTCGAACGAGAACAGTCCCTCGACCACCAGCGCCGGGTCGTACGGCAGGTGCGCCTGCGCCAGCCCCTCGCGGTAGCCGCGCAGGCGCCAGCCGCTGGCGCCGTGCGCGTGGTGGCCGGTGATGTGCGCGATGCGCCGGTGCCCCAGCGCGACCAGGTGCCGCACCATCTCGCGCGCCGCCGCGCGCTCGTCCAGGGTGGCGCCCACGCCCGCGTCGCGGTTTTCCGGCGAGATGCGCGCATGCGGCACGCCGCGCGCGGCAAGCAGGGCGAGCAGGGCCACGTGGTCGGCGATCGGCGGCGTCAGCACCAGGCCGTCGGGACGAAACTGCGACAGCAGCGCCTCCACCCGCTCCAGGAAGTCCGGCGCGCCGGACGGCAGCGGCCGCACCATCATGCTGTAGCGCTGCGCGTCGCAGGCGTCGAGCACGCCGCCCTGCACCTCCATCACGTAGTACGGCGAGGGGTTGTCGTACAGCAGCGCGACCAGGAACGAGCGCTGGCTGGCCAGGCTGCGCGCCGACGGGTTGGGCCGGTAGCCCAGCGCCTTCACCGCTTCCAGGATCCGCTCGCGCAGCGCCTCGCGCACGTTCGGCTCGTTGTTCAATACCCGCGACACGGTCTTGGGCGAAACCCCCGCCCTGCGCGCCACATCCTCGATACGTGTCCTCATGGGTCTCCCGTGCTGCTTTCGCTGGCGGCGCGACGCCCCCCCCCCCGGAGCACGCATGGCCAGCTGCGGACGCGCCACACCCGCCGGCGCGCCGACCGCTTATGACCAAATGTCCTCAGCAGACAGCCCGCGCCACACAGGGTAGAGTGGTAGCGCTATCAATTTAATTGACAGCGCTGTCATGATCCGGTAAACCGGCGGCGTCGGCAACCAGATCCGACGTGCCCCCAGCGGGCATCACAAATTTCATTCCATGGGGAGAGACCTGAAATGAAGTATCGCTATTCGGCGCTCTACGGCGCGATATTCGCCGTGCTCGCATCAGGCAACGCGTTTGCCGACGGGCAGGCGGCACCATCCCAGCAGAATCCAGGCACCCCGCCCCCCCAGGCCGGGCAGAAGGCCACCCAGGCCGGGCAGAAGACCGCCAAGGACGACGACGCGCAGAAGACGACGACGACGCTGCAGACCGTGACGGTCAGTGGCGTGCGCAACAGTCTCGAGCAATCGATGAACATCAAGCGCTACGCCATCGGCGTCGTCGACGCGGTCAGCGCCGAGGACATCGGCAAGTTCCCGGATACCAACCTGGCCGAGTCGCTGCAGCGCATCACCGGCGTGTCGATCGACCGCCGCAACGGCGAGGGCTCGCAGGTGACCGTCCGCGGCTTCGGGCCGGACTTCAACATGGTCACCGTCGACGGCCGTACCATTCCCGGCGCCGACGCCTTCGGCGCACCCGGCCAGGTGCCGCTCGGCAACGTCGACGGCGGCACGCGCTCGTTCAACTTCGCCCAGTTGTCGCCCGACGGCATCAGCGCCCTGGAGGTCTACAAGACCGGCCGGGCCGACGTGGCCAGCGGCGGCATCGGCGCCACCATCGACATCCAGACCCCCCGTCCGTTCGACCACCCCGGCGGCAAGGTGATCGCCTCCGTCGGCGCCAAGGGCATCTACGACACCTCCGAACCGTTCGGCAACAGCATCACGCCGGACTTCTCGGGCAATTTCAGCTACGCCAACCCGGACAAGACCTGGGGTATCGGCATCGACGCCAGCTTCGACAGGCGCCACGGCGGCTCGGTGCAGTCGACCGAGAACACCTGGGCCGTGCAGCGCTGGCCGGGCATCAATACCACCGACCCCACCAAAAATCCCAACGGATTCAGCACCCAGACCCATATCGTCAACGAGCCCGGCGTAGGGCAGTTGTACGCGATTCCCAACGACGTCCGCTACGCGTATTACGACTTCACGAGCAAGCGCAAGAACGCCCATGCGGTGTTCCAGCTCGCGCCGATCGACGGCGTGACCATGACGTTGGACTACCTGTATTCCAGGTACCACATCCAGGCCAACCGCGGCGAGCAGAGCATGTGGCTGCAGCAGCAGGACTTCAGCGACGTGACGTTCGACACCAGCGGCGCCGTTGCCACGCCGACGTACATCCGCGATGTCGTCGGCACCAAGGACTTCGGCATGGAGCAGGAGCATTACGACCAGCTTTACAAGCTGGACGACATCGGCTTCAACACCGAGTGGGTCGTCAACGACGGCCTCACGCTGACCATGGACCTGCACGACGCCAAGAGCCGCAGCCTGCCCGACGATCCGCTGACGGGCGGCGGCGCCACGCAGATCAGCATCGCCGGCAGCAACAACTGCGCCACCGGCCCGCAGTGCGGCGGCTCGTGGGGCCAGGAGTTCTTCTTCAACAACGGCCTGCCGATCGCCACCCGCACCTGGTACCCGACCGCGAATGCCACCGGCGCCGGCCAGGTCAACGTGCCGTTCGCGGCCAACAACATCGGCACCCAGCCCCTGCGCATCGACGCGCAGGCGCAGACCACCGAGGTCAAGGAAGCCAGGTTCGGCGGCGACCTGCAGTTCGACAACGGCCGCTTCCAGTTCGGCGCCGATTTCTCCAAGACGAAGCTGCACCGCACCCAAGCCGCCCAGAATTCCTCGAACCTTGGCTCCTGGGGCGTGGACGACGCGGGCGAGTATCCCGACCTGATGGATCACCTGCATGCCGTCGACACCGTCGGCCTGTTCGATGGCTACAACACCAGCGGCATCGCGCGGAGCACCTGGATCGGCAACGCGGACGACCTCGCGCAATGGGCCGTCGGCAAGTATCCGGGCGCCTCGTACAGGGTCAGCCCGATGCTGGCGGCCAACAACACCGTCATCGAGAACACCCGGGCGGCCTATGGGCAGCTCGTGCTGAACGGCCAGATCGGCGACATGCCGACCACCACCCGCTTCGGCTTGCGCTACGAGCAGACCGACGTCAGCTCCTCCTCGATGATCGGCGTTCCGAGCGGCATCATCTGGCAGTCGAACAACGACTTCCAGAATCCGACCGGCACCCAGGTCCAGCCGGTGGGCGGAAGCGGCAGCTACAGCAACCTGCTGCCCAACATCGACTTCAGCATCAACTTCACCGACTCGCTGCAGGGGCGTGCGTCGTACAGCAAGACCATCGCGCGCGTGCCGTACGGCAACCTGTACGCAGGCGCGAACGCGAACGCTCCCACCGGTTCGACCCTGATCAATGCGTCGTCGCAGGCCACCGGCAACGACAACGACCCGGGCCTGAAGCCGCTGACGTCCGACAACCTCGACCTGGGCCTGGAGTGGTACTTCGCCAAGTCCAGCTACGTGTCGGTCACGTTCTGGGACAAGCGCGTCGCCAACTTCATCGGCACCACAGTGACGGACGAGAACCTGTATGGCGAGCGCGACCCGACCTCGGGCCCGCGTGCGCAGCAGGCCGAGGCGTTCCTGAAGAGCGCCGCCTGCACGGCCCAGAATGGCGGCGTGCCGTGCGCAGTCAACGACACGACGCTGTTCGCCACGGTGGCGATGCTGTCGAACCCGGAGACCGGCGGCCTGGCCGCATACAACGGCACCGACGCCCAGTCGCTGGCCCTGGAAAGCAAGTACGACGTCACCGCCAACCCCGACGATCCGCTGTACAACTTCGCCGTCACCAAGCCGGCCAACCAGCACAGCGCCATGCTGCACGGCTGGGAACTCGGCGGCCAGTACTTCCTGGGCGATACCGGCTTCGGCATCCAGGCCAACTACACCATCGTCAATGGCGACGTGCACTACAACGATGCCGGCGACCCGGGCGTCGACCAGTTCGCGTTGACCGGCCTCAGCGACAGCGCCAACGCCGTGCTGATGTACGAGAAGTACGGTTTCTCGGTGCGCCTGGCCTACAACTGGCGCGGCAAGTTCCTGACCGCGACCAACCAGAACGGCAACAGCCGCAATCCGTACTACGTGGACGCGTACCACCAGTACGACCTGAGCATCGGCTACAACGTGAACGACCACCTGTCGTTCCAGTTCGACGGGATCAACCTGACCGGCGAGGACGTGCGTTGGCGCGCACGCACGGAGAGCGAGTTCGTGAGGCTGGAGGACCAGAAGCCGCGCTACGAGCTCGGCGTGCGCTACAAGTTCTGAGCCCGACCCGGTACGGGCACGGAAAGGAGGCCGCCGCAGTCGTGGCGGCCTCCGCTTTCTCCTGCCATGCGGCAGCTTGACCGGTTGCCGATGTTTCGAAAATAGTGCGCAAGGCGATCCTCGGGGACTGGAATGGCGCGGTACGAACTGCTCAACAACGTGGCGCACAAGGACCTGCGCGTCGCCACGCGCTTTGGCGAGGCGTTCGGGGACGCCATCGGCATGGTGCCGGCCTACCCCACCGAATACGCCGAACTGGTACGCGAATACCCGATCTTTTTCCAGCAGGACGGCGCGAGCGGCGAGTACCGCTCCGTGGTCCTGCTGGGCTTCAGCCACGACGAAAACCTGTATCTGCAGGACGGGCGCTGGAACGCGGGCTACCTGCCCGGCCACGTCGCCAGGGGTCCGTTCCTGGTCGGCTTCCAGGAACGGAACGTCGACGGCGAGTTGCGCAGCGAGGCCGTGATCAGCGTCGACCTGGACCATCCGCGGGTCAACTTCCGCGAAGGCGAACCGGTCTTTCTTCCCCAGGGCGGCAACAGTCCGTACCTGGAGCACGTCACCACGGTGCTGCGCGGCATCCGCGACGGCGTGGAAGGCGGCAAGGCGATGTACCGGGCCTTCGACGCCCTGGGCCTGATCCAACCGGTCACGCTCGACATCACGTTCGACGCCGGACACGGCGCCAACGTCACCGGCCTGCTGGGCATCGACCGCGAACGGCTCGCCGCGCTGGACGCCGCATCGCTGCATGCGCTGCACCGCGCGGGCTATCTCGAGGGCGCCTACCTGGTCATGGCATCCATGCACAACCTGCGCCGGCTGATGGCCGAGAAGCAGCGCCGCCTGGGCCGGCAGGAAGCCGCCGCCAACGCGGGCTGACGGCGATGACGCCCCCTGCAGCCAGCATCCGCGAGCGATCGGACGTCCGGCCCGATGCCCTGCCCATCGACGAACTGCTCGACGCGGGACAGCCCGTCGTGCTGCGCGGCCTGGTGCGCGACTGGGCGTTGACGCAGGCGGGCCGGCGCTCGGCGGCGGACGCCATGGCCTGCCTCCGCGGGTACTACAACCAGCGCCCCGTCCAGTATTCGTACGGCGCCCCCGACATCGCCGGCCGGGTGTTCTACAGCGACGACTACACCCGGATCAATTGCGAGGTCCGGCGCGGCAGCCTCGACGAGCTGCTCGACGCCCTCGCCGCCCACCTCGACGACCCGCGCCCGCCGACCTGGTACATGGCATCGGCTCCGGTCGACGCCCTGCTGCCGGGTCTCCGCGACGCCGGCGACCTGGATTTCGCCGCCTGCGGCATCGATGCGCCGCCGCGCATCTGGATCGGCAACCGCACCATCGCCTCGGCGCATTACGACGCGATGAACAACATCGCGTGCAATGCCGTCGGCCGGCGCCGGTTCACGCTGTTCCCGCCCGAGCAGATCGCCAACCTCTACCCGGGGCCGCTGGAGCCGACGCCGGGCGGGCAGGCCGTCAGCGTGGTCGATTTCGCCGCGCCCGACTTCGCGCGCCACCCGCGCTTCCGCGACGCGCTGGCCGCGGCGCAAGGCGCGGTGCTGGAACCCGGCGACGCCGTTTTCATCCCCAACCCGTGGTGGCACCACGTGGAGGGGCTGGAGCCGTTCAACGTGCTGCTCAACTACTGGTGGAGCAGCATGCCGGCGCACGTGCCGACACCGATGCATGCGCTGTACCACGCGCTGTGGAGCATCCGCGACCGCCCCGAGCGGGAAAAGCGCGCCTGGCGGGCGATCTTCGACTACTACGTGTTCGGTCCCGCCGGGCAGGCCGGCGCGCACCTGCCCGAGGCGGCGCGCGACGTGCTCGGTCCGCTCGACGAGACCCGGATCCGGCAATTGCGGGCCATGCTGATCAACCAATTGAACCGATGAACGCCGGCCATGCCGAAAGGCGGCCCGTGCGCCGCCCGTCGTGCCGGGGCCGGCCGGGTTCCAGGTGATACCGGACCCTGCCATGCAGGGCAAGACGATGCACGATCGAGTGGGGGAGACACAGACGTGGGTACAGACAGGATTCGCAAGGTGGTGGTGGCCGGCGGCGGCACGGCAGGGTGGATCGCGGCGAGCACGCTGGCCTACCAGCTCAGGGAGCAGCTCGAGGTCACGCTGGTCGAGTCCTCCGCGATCGCCACCGTCGGCGTCGGCGAGGCCACCGTGCCGCCGATACGCAACTACCACCGGTTCATGAACATCGACGAGCAGGAATTCCTGCGCGCGGTGGCCGGCGGCTTCAAGCTGTCCATCTCGTTCGAGAACTTCGTGCGGCCCGGCCACCGCTACATCCACCCCTTCGGCATCACCGGCAAGGGCACGCTGGTGGCCGGCTTCGAGCAATTCTGGCTGGAAAGCGTGCGCCGCGGCATGCAGTCGGAACTGCACGAGTACAGCCTGGAGGCGATGGCCTCGCTCGCCGACCGCTTCGCGATCGTCGACGACCCCAAGATCAACTACGCGTACCACATGGACGCGGCGCTCTACGTCAAGTTCCTGCGCGAGAAGTTCCAGCCCTGCGGGATCCGCCAGGTCGAGGGCAAGATCCAGCAGGTGCGGCAGAACCCCGACAGCGGCTACGTGGAAGCCCTGGTGCTCGAAGACGGCCAGGTGATCGAGGGCGACTTCTTCATCGACTGCACCGGCTTCCGCGGCCTGCTGATCGAGCAGACCCTGAAGACCGGCTACGAGGACTGGAACCACTGGCTGCCCTGCGACCGCGCGATCGCGGTGCAGACCCGCTCCGTCGATCCGTCGCCGGTGCCGTACACGCGCGCCATCGCCCACGAGGCCGGCTGGCGCTGGCACATCCCGGTGCAGCATCGCGTCGGCTGCGGCCTGGTGTACGACAGCCGCTACATGTCCGACGACGAGGCGCAGGCCAAGCTGCTGCGCGACGTGGGCGCCGAGCCGGTCAAGGACCCCTGGCAGGTGCGCTTCCGCACCGGCCGCCGCCTGAAGGCCTGGAACAGGAACGTGGTGGCGCTGGGCCTGGCCAGCGGCTTCATCGAGCCGCTGGAATCGACCAGCATCCACCTGGCGATGAGCGCGGTCATGAAGCTGGTCGAGCTGTTCCCGTCCGAAGGCATCCCCGACTCGCTGGTGAACCTCTACAACGACACCTGCCGCCGCGAGCTGGAACACGTGCGCGACTTCATCGTCCTGCACTACCACGCCAACCAGCGCACGGAAAAGATGTGGACGGACTGCCGCGAGATGAAGCTGCCGGATTCGCTGCAGCTGCGCATCGACGCCTGGCGCGACCGCGCGTATGTCTGGTACGAGCCGGGCGAGCTGTTCGCGACCACTTCGTGGATACACGTGCTGCTGGGCCAGGGGATCGTCCCGAAGCAGCATCACCCGCTGCCGCGCGAGCTGTCCGACGCCGACCTGCGCCGCCTGCTCGACAGCATCCGCGGCCCGATCGAGCGCACCGTCCCGCAGCTGCCCCCGCAGCAGGCCTTCGTCGACCGCTACTGCAAGGCGGCGCCGGGGGTGTGGGACATGCACCGGCCCGCGGCGTGAGCCCGGGCGCCGGGCGGCATCGTGTCCGCCATCCGTTCTTCACGATTTCCGGGCATTCCGCGCCATGCTGATCCAGCCCCATGCGGCCATGCGCGTCGAGAAACGCATCCTCGGCAACGAGGGTGCGGTCCTGCTCGTCATCGACCATCTCGTCGCCGATCCCGAACGCCTGGTGCGCCGGGCCGTGAGCCGGGCCTTCGACCGCAAGGGCAGGTACTTTCCCGGCCAGCGCGCCCCCGCGCCGGCCATGTACCAGCCCTTCCTCGAATCGGTGCTCGATCCGCTGCTGCAGGAGCATTTCGGGATCCCGCGTGGCCGCTTCCGCTTTTCGATGTGCCACTACTCGCTGGTGGCCACGCCGCCGGAAGCGCTGAGCTTCCTGCAACGCGTGCCGCACATCGACTCGTCCGACCGGGACGGGCTGGCCACCGTGCATTACCTGTTCCGCGGCGACTGGGGCGGCACCGCGTTCTACCGTCACCGCGGCACCGGGTTCGAGTCCATCGACCCGTCGCGCCGCGAAACCTACTTCCGGCGACTCGAGGCGGAAGGCCAGGGCGGCAACGCACCGCCGCCGGGCTACATCAACGGCGACACCGCGCTGTTCGAACAGACCGCCAGGGCCGATGCCGCGTTCAACCGCATGCTCGTGTACCGGCGCAACTCGCTGCATTCGGCCTGCATCGACAACGATCGCGTCCCACCGCCCGATCCGCTGGCGGGGCGCTTGTCGATCAACACCTTCATCGACGTGGCGCAGGAACCCGCACAAGGCCTTCCCCCGGCGACCGGGCCGGGAAAGCGGGGCGCGCCGGAGACCTGACCGGAGACCTTTCGTTCGACCCGCGCGGGGAAACCCGCGCGGCCCCGCGGGAAGCCGCCCTCCCCGTTGGCTTCCCGCGGTCCGGGCCGGTCCCCGCCGGCCCAACCCCGCCCGTCGGTGGCCTGCCGGGCTACCCGCCCCCGCGCAGGCCGCCGGCCGGCACCCCGCACGTTCCCGGACGTGCCCTTGGCCCCCACCCCGGTGGGGGCTTTTTTTCCCGCCCATGACCCGCAAAGCGCGTGTTTATCCCGCATCCGGCCGGCAGCGGCGCCGGCGGCGTATGCTGATCACCTGCCATCCATGGAGGACGCATCATGATCCGTCGCCTGCCCCGGCTTTCGCTGGCCCTGCTCGCCTGCGCACCGATGCTCGCCCATGCCGCCCGCGCCGCCGACCCCGGGCGCACGCTGGGCCAGTACCACTGGCAACTCAGCCAGGCCACCGGTGCCGACGGCCGGCGGCTGGACGACCTGTTCGCCAAGCCGTCCCGCCCGCTGCAGCTGGACTTCGCCGACGGGCGCATGAGCATCAGCCACGCCTGCAACGCCATGGGCGGCGGCTACCGCGTCGAGGGCCACAAGCTCGCCATCGGTCCGCTCAACCACACCATGATGTTCTGCGCCGACAAGACGCTGATGGCGATGGAGCGCGACGCCAGCCGGCGCCTGCAGGGCACGCTGGGGTTCGAGCTGCTGCACCGGGGCGCGCAGCCCGAGCTGCGACTGACCACCGCCGACGGCGCCACGCTGCTGTTCACCGGCCAGCCCACGCCGGAGACCCGCTACGGCGGCGAGGGCACGACCGAGTTCCTCGAGGTGGCGCCGCAGACCGTGCCGTGCAACCACCCGCTGATGCCGGGCAAGCAGTGCCTCGACGTGCGCGAGATCCACTACGCCGCCAACGGCCTGAAGAGCGGCACGCCCGGCGAATGGCACCCGCTCGCCCAGGACATCGAGGGCTACACCCACCAGGCCGGCGTGCGCAACGTGCTGCGGGTGAAGCGCTATGCGATCAAGAACCCGCCCGCCGACGCCCCGTCGTTCGCCTACGTGCTCGACATGGTGGTGGAGTCGCACGCACCGGAAACCGGCGCGGACCCGCGGCATTGACCGCCATGCGGCAGCACCGTCGCGCCGTGCGCGCGGCGGCCCTCCACGGCCTGCCATGACCGCATCCGCCGCCTTCAGCTTCCGTCCGATCGCCTACGCCCGCTCGCCCTACGCGCGGCGCATCGACGCGCCGCACCAGCCCACGGTGACGGCAGGCACCGAGACCGGCCGCGCCGCCGAGGCCACGGTCGCCTTCGTCGACGACCTGCCCGCCGAGGCCTTCCGCGACCTCGCCGGCTTCGAGCGCCTGTGGCTGCTGTTCGCCTTCCACCGCAGCGAAGGCTGGAAGGCCGAGGTGCGGCCGCCCCGCGGCGGCGGCAAGCGCAGCGTGCTGGCCACCCGCTCGCCGCACCGGCCCAACGCGATCGGTCTGTCCGCGGTGGAACTGCTGTCGGTGGAGGAACGCGTGCTGCGGGTGCGCGGCATGGACCTGCTCGACGGCACGCCCATCCTCGACATCAAGCCCTACGTGCCCTACGCCGACGCCTTCCCGCACGCGCACGCCGGCTGGATCGACGCCATCGACGCCGCGCAGGGCCGGCGTTCCGCGCCCGGACCGCGCAAGCCGCGGCGGCCGGTCGCGGACTGAACCCGCGATCGAGCGGCGCGGTCAGGCCGCGGCGGGCGCGCCCACGCGCTGGCGCACCATGTCCATGTCGCGCACCGGCCGCACTTCGATGCAGCCGGTCTGTGCCCACGGGAACGACATCGCGATCCGCATCGCCTCGTCCATGTCGGCCGCCTCGATCAGGTTGAAACCGGCCAGGTACTCCTTGGTCTCCGCGAACGGCCCGTCCACCACGCTGGCGCGCTGGTCGCGCACGCGCACCGAACGCGCCGTGACCGGATGCTCCAGCTGCTGCGAACCCAGCAGCTTGCCTTCGGCCTGCAGTTCGTCGGCGTGCTCGAAGCAGCCCTTCATGCGCGTCTCGAACTCGCCGGCAGGCAGTTCTTGCAGCAGGGTGTCGTCGCTGTAGACCATCATCAGGAACTTCATGTCCACCTCGCAGGGCTGGGCCGCGGCGTTCGCGCGGCGGGGGAACGGCAAGCATACGATGCCCGCCGCGCCGTGGCGCACGCGGCCGGGCAGCGCCGGGAACCGCGCTCAGGTCCGCCCGGCGAGCCCGGCCGACGCCACCCGCTTCACGGGCGCGACGGGGCAGGCCTCCGGCTCCTCGCACACGAGCGGCGGGCGCGACGCCGGCATGTCGACCACCCAGGCGCCGCCGGCCGTGGCGATCATCGTGCCGTGCCGCATGCCGGTGGCGGCGAGCCGGGCGGACAGCGCCGGTGCTCCGCCCAGGAAGGCCACGGTGCAGCCCGGCTCCAGCCATGGCGCCAGCCGCGTCGCCGCGCACGGATCGGCGCCGTCCAGCGCCACCGCGTCCGCGACCGGCAGCCAGCGGCGCAGCGCGTCGAGGCGGGCGGGCGCGTCCCCCGTCCGGCCGACGCCGTCCAGCACCAGCACCGGCGCGATGCCGGCGGCACGCGCCAGCGCCAGGTCGCGCTGCAACCGCGGCACGTCCAGGCCCGGGCCAACCGTGCCGGTCACGAACACGGTATCGAGGTTCGCCGCCGCGGGCGCCAGCAGCGAGTGGCGCGGCAGCAGCGTCGACACGCATCCGCCCGCCCGCGCCACCATCACCCAATCGCCCGGGACGATGCCGGCGCCGGCCAGGTGCCACGCCAGCGCTGCCGTGCCGGCGCCGCGCGAGGACAGCAACGACACGCTGCCGTGCCGCAGTGCGGTCACGCGCGCCGGATAGCCGGCCTCGAAATCGTCCAGCGCCAACTCGCGCGCGTACTGCGGCCGCCAGCCGAGCTGGTGCAGGGAATAGTTCTGGAAAGGCATGCGTTACCCCGAAACGGAACAGGACGCGTCCTCCCGCGGGAGAACGGCGGACGCCGGGGTGCGAAGCGAGGGATGGAACGCGCCAGCGAAGCTGGCGGAAACGATCAGGCGCGCATCGACCCGGCGGAGGCGGCAACAACGACATTCATGGCTGAGTCCTCCTTGTGGCTGGGTGGATGGGAGCGCGCAGGGTACGCAGATGCCGTGCGCGATGCAAGCGCTGGCGGTCGCGCCGGACAGGCATGCGTGTCCGGCGCGACGGGATTCCCTCAGTGCGGCGCGTCCAGCCGCACCGCGTCGTACTCGACCTGTTCCAGTCGCGGGTGCGTGCGCTTCAGCGCGGCGCCGAACTGCGCCGCGTCGCCCACCACCACCACGCGGGTGCCGGCGTCGCCGAGATGCGCCCTGGCGAAGGCCTGCACCTGCGCCGGCGTCACCGCCTGCACGCGCCGGATGTACTGGCCGACCGCGTCGAGCGGGACGCCGTACAGCGCCAGCTCGCCCACCTGCGCGGCGAGGCCGCCGGTGGTCTCCAGGCTGCGGCCGTAGCCACCGACCAGGGTGGCCTTGCGTGCGGCCAGCTCGGCGGCCGGCACCGGCGCCTGCGCCAGTCGGTCGAACTCCTGTCCGACCAGTTGCACCACCTGCGCCGCCGAGGGGTTCTTGGTCTGCACCACCGCCATCCACTGGCCGGGATCGCGGCGCGCATCCAGCCGGCTCGACGCGCCGTAGCTCAATCCGCGCTTGATGCGGATCTCCTCGTTGAGCCGCGCCGAGTAGGAACCGCCCAGCACCGCGTTGGCCACCTCGCCGGCGTAGAAGTCGGCGTCGCCGCGGCGGATGCCCAGGTGCGCGGCGACCACGCCGGCCTGGCCCGCGCCCTTCTGGTCCACCACCAGCAGCGCCGGCGCGTCGCCCTTGCCGACGCCGGCGGGCTTCGCCGGCAACGCCGCGGCGGGCGCCTTCCAGCCGCCGAAGGCGGTTTCCGCCAGGCGCGTGGCGGTGGCCAGGTCGATGTCGCCGGCCAGCACCAGGATGGCATTGTCCGGGCGGTACCAGGTGGCGTGCTGGCGCACCACGTCGGCGCGCGCGATGCGCGGCAGCGATTGCGGCGTGCCCATCGCGGAATGGCCGTAGGCGCCGTCGCCGAACACCGCGCGCTGCGCCAGCAGGGCGGCCATGCCGGTGGGGCGCGACAGGCGCAGGCGCAGGTCGTCGGCCGTCTGCTTGCGCGCGCGGTCCAGCTCGTCCTGCGCGAAGTCGGGATGTTCCACCACGGTGGACATCAGCTTTAGCGCGGCGGGCAGCTTCGGCGTGGTGACGGTGATGTCCACGTCGGACTCGTCCCAGCCGGACCCGGCGTCCAGCGAGCCGCCCAGCGCCTCGGCGGCGGCGGCGATCTCGGGCGCGCCCATGCCGCCGGCGCCGCGCGTCAGCAGCGTGGCGGTGAGCGCGGCCAGGCCGGCCTCGCCGGCGGGATCGGTCTCGCTGCCGGCGCGCACGATCAGGTGCGCGGTGACCAGCGGCAGGCCCTCGCGCCGCGCCACCACCACCTGCAGGCCGTTGGCCAGGGTGTGCTGCTGCGGCACGGGCAGGCGCAGCACCGGCGCCGGCCCGGGCGGCGGCGGTTCGCCGGGGAAGCGTTCGGCCGGCGGCGACGCGGCCTGCGCCCCCGTGGCCAGGGTCATCAGGCCGGACAGCAGGCCGGCGGCGAGCGTGGTGCGGGCGGTCATCGTGCGCTCTCCTTGGCCGTCTTTCCGGCCGGCTCGGGCAGGTAGTCGATGGTGACGCTGTGCGCGCCGGTGACGTACTGCTCCAGCACGCGCCGCACGTCGGCGGCGGTGACCGCCTGCAGCGCGTCGAGGTCGGTGTTGACGTCGGCGGGGTCGCCCTCGATCAGCGCCGCCTGGCCCAGGGCGAAGGCCTTGCCCTGCGCGGTCTGGCGCTGGCGCAGCGCGTCGGTGAGCAGCTGCGTCTTCACCTTGTCCAGCTCGGCGGCGTCGACCGGCCCCGCGGCCAGCTTCGCAATGCCGTCGCGGATGCCCTGCTCGGCCTGCGCGGGCTCATGCCCGCTGGCGAGGATGGCGTAGGCGGTGAACAGGCCCGGGCCCATGCGCTGGTCGGCCATCACGCCTACCTGCGAGGCGACCTGGCCGCGATAGACCAGCGACTGGTGCAGACGCGAGGAATCGCCGCCGGCGAGCAGCGCCGCGGCCACGTTCAGCGCGGCCGAGTCGGGGCTGGACGCGGGCGGGATCAGCCAGGTCATCGCCACCGCCGGCAGCGGCGCGGTGGGCGAGGTCTCGGTGTAGCGCGCGTCGCGCGTGCGCGCCGGCTCCTGCGCGGCGACCTGGGGGATCGGCGCGGCCGGCTTCGGGATCCAGCCAAAGTACTGGTTCACCCAGGCGTCGAGCTGCTTCGGCTCGAAGTCGCCGGCGACGATCAGGGTGGCGTTGTCCGGGCGGTAGAAGGTCTTGTGGAAGGCGATCACGTCGGCCAGCGTGGCGGCTTCCAGGTCGTGGATGCTGCCGATGGTGGGGCGCTTGTACGGGTGCACCGCGAAGGAATGCACGTCGATCGCGTTGAACAGCCGCCCGTACGGCTGGGCCAGCACGCTCTGGCGGTACTCCTCCTCCACCACCGCGCGCTCGGACTTGAAGTTCGCCTCGTCCACGTTGAGGTTCGACAGCCGCTCGGCCTCGGCCCACAGCAGCGTGCGCAGGTGGTTGGACGGCACCACCTCGAAGTAGTTGGTGACGTCGTCGCCGGTGGTAGCGTTGTTGGCGCCGCCGACGTCCTCGGTGAGCCGGTCCATCTGCTCGGCGTGCATGTGCTTCGTGCTCTTGAACATCAGGTGCTCGAACAGGTGCGCGAAGCCGGAGCGGCCCTCGGGGTCGTCCTTGGAGCCGACGTGGTACCACATCTGCACCGCCACGGTGGGGCTGGAGTGGTCTTCGATGCTCAGCACCTGCAAGCCGTTGGGCAGGGTGCGCTGCTGGTAGCGGACCGGCGGGATCTTCAGCGCCGGGCCGGCGGCCGGCACGGCCGCCACGCCGGCGCCGGGCGCGGCGATGGCCAGGGCGAGGAAAGCGGCGAGAGGCAGGCGCATGGCGGCTCCTTGGTGACGAGCCGCGACTGTAGCAAGGAATGCCCGCGGCCATGATCGCGGGCGCGTCGTGCGCGGGTGAAGCCCAGCGGCTGCGCCCGCGGAGTCGACGCGCTAGGCTGTCGCGGTCATCCACTGCAGGAGCACCGCATGCGCCGGTTACACCGCTGGGCGACCGCCCTCCTCGCCATGACCTGCCTCGCCGCGCCACTCGCCGCGCAGACCCTGCGCGTGATGAGCTTCAACGTGCGCACCCTCGCCGCCAAGGACGGGCCCAACCGCTGGGAGCTGCGCCGCGACCTGATGGTGCGCACCATCCGCGAGCAGCACCCCGACGTGATGGGCACGCAGGAGCTGTACAAGCAGCAGGGCGACTACCTGGTGAGCAAGCTGCCGGGCTACACGTGGTTCGGCGAGGGCCGCTACGGCGGCGACGGCGACGAGCACATGGGCGTGTTCTACCGCCGCGACCGCCTGCGCGTGCTGGCATCGGGCAACTTCTGGCTGTCCGACACGCCGGACGTGCCCGGCAGCATCAGCTGGGGCCACCCGATGCCACGCATGGTCACCTGGGCGAAGTTCGAGGACCGCCGCAACGGCCGCATCTTCTACTACTACAACACCCACTTCCCCTACCGCGAGCAGGACGTCGAGGCGCGCAACCGCTGCGCGGCGGAAATCGCGGCGCGCATCGCCAAACTGCCGGCCGGCACGCCGGTGGTGCTCACCGGCGACTTCAACACCGATCCGTCCAGCCAGGTCTACGCCATGCTGACCAAGGCGCTGCAGGACGCGCGCGCGGCCGTGGCCCACCCCACCGGGCCGGAGAAGACCTTCCACGACTTCACCGGCGTGCCCGACCAGCGCATCGACTGGATCCTGGAGCGCGGCTTCAAGCCATTGAGCTACGCCACCGTGACCACGCACGAAGGCAAGCGCTATCCGTCGGACCATTTCCCGGTGTTCACCGAACTGCAATGGAAGCCGGCAAGGCATTGAGTCCGCCCGGCCCCGGAACCACATCGGCGGTTCCCCCTTCCGGAGCCGTCCCATGCACATCGATCTCAGCCTGCGCACCGCCATCGTCACCGGCTCCACCGCCGGCATCGGCCGCGCCATCGCCACCGGCCTGGCGCGGGCCGGCGCGCGGGTGGTGGTCACCGGCCGCAGCCAGGCGCGCGTGGACCAGGCCATCGCCGCCATCGCCACCGACGCGCCGGGCGCGCAGCTCACCGGCGTCGCCGGCGACCTGGGCACCGCCGAAGGCGCGGCGCGACTGATCGCGCAGGTGCCCGAGGCGGACATCCTGGTCAACAACCTCGGCATCTTCGAGCCCAAGGGCTTCTTCGAGATTCCCGACGAGGACTGGCTGCGCTTCTTCGAGGTGAACGTGCTGGGCGGCGTGCGCCTGGCGCGCCACTACGCGCAGGGCATGGCCCGGCGCGGCTGGGGGCGGATCCAGTTCGTCTCCAGCGAATCAGCGGTGCAGATCCCCGCCGAGATGGTCCACTACGGCACGACCAAGACCGCGCAGCTGGCGGTGTCGCGCGGCCTGGCCGAGACGCTGGCCGGCACCGGCGTCACCGTCAACGCGATCCTGCCCGGCCCGACCCGCTCGGAAGGCGTCGGCGCCTTCTTCAGCAAGCTGGCCACCGAGCAGGGCACCCGCCTGGAAGAAGTCGAGCGCGACTTCATCCGCACCCACCGTCCCAGCTCGCTGATCCGCCGGCTGGCCACGGTGGAGGAAGTGGCGAACCTGTCGGTCTACCTCGCCTCCGAGCAGGCCTCCGCCACCACCGGCGCCGCCGTGCGCGTGGACGGCGGCGTGGTGCGCTCGGTGGTCTGAGCGCCTGTTGCCGGTTGCGGCGCCGACCGCGTCGCGCGGCCGGCGCCGATGTCAGGCGTGCGCCAGCGCGTAGTCCAGCGCCGCGCGCACCGCGGCGGCCTGCGCGTCGTTGCACTGCGCCGGCGTGGCGTGCGGGCTGTCGGGATAGACCTCGGTGGTGGTGCGGTAGTGCGCGTCGGTGATGCCGGCGCACAGGCCCAGTTCGCGGCAGGCGTACTCGATCACGCCGTGCGCCACCACCGGCGAGCCGATGATGGTGCCGTCGGGATCGGCCGGCGCGATGTGGGTGACCCGCGCCACCGCGTCGATCACCGCCTGCTGGAAGGCCGGCTCGGGCCGCGCGCTGTCCGCGCACAGGTAGAAGCCGTCGGGGATGGTGCCCGGCTCGAACGGCTTGCCGTCGCGCGCCGCCAGCGCGGGGCGGAACTCGCTCTCGTCGCTGTCGGTGGTCTCGTGCAGGTCGATGTGCACCCGCACGCGTCCGTGCAGCGGCGCCAGCAGCTGCCACAGCGCCGCCGACTCCTGCGCGGGGCTGTCCTCGCGGAAGTTGCGGTTCGGGTCGAGCGCGTCCGCGTTCCAGCGGTGGATGCGTTCGTAGCCCCACGGGCTCACGCAGGGCACCGCCAGCAGGTTGAACCGGCCCGCGTAGCGCGCCGCGTCCCGTTCCAGGAACTGCAGCGCACCGTGCACGCCGCTGGTCTCGTAGCCATGCACGCCGCCGGTCACCAGCGCGACCGGCAGCTCGTCGCGCCATTCGCGGCTGCGCACCAGGAACAGCGGGTAGCTGTCGGGCGCGTAGTCCAGCTGGCCGTACTCGGCCACGTCGAAGCGCGCGCGCAGGGCGCCGATCCGTTCCAGCACGTCGACCGCGTAGCTGCGCCGGCGCACCTGCCGCGAACGCCACTCGGCCACTTCCTGCGGCCCCCAGGGGGTGCCGGGCGTGCCGATCGGGTAGAAGCTGCGGGTGGTCATCTCGGGCGGGCTCCGTGCTGGCATCGGGGGCGGGCCGGACACTCTAGCATCCGGCCCGCCCGCGTCCGCCGGCTTTGAGCCTGTTCACGGTCTCCAAGTACCTCGCGTTGGCCTCGCATGGCCGTCAGGTGTAGTGCGTGGCGCCGGCCTGCCTGGCGGGCAGGCCAAGCCGCGCGCTGCCGCATGGCGGCCATGCGAGGCCAACCCGGAGGGCCGGGTCTGTTGGCCCACAGGCCCGCGTCATCGCTCAGTCGTGGACGGACGTCCACTCCTTCACTCTTCCTTGGCCTGCGCGCAAACAGCTCCCGGCGCGAGGTGCCTGGAGATCGTGAACAGGCTCTTACTTGCCGTTGCCTGCCGGCAGCGGCTCCAGGTTGAAGCTCAGCGAGGTGATCTTGCGGTCCAGGCCCTGCACCACGTCGCTGGTGAGGTCGTTGGTGGTGTTGCCGCCCAGCACCGCGTCGCGGTTCAGCAGCAGGCCGCAGTGGTGGCTGTTGTAGGCAGTGGCGACGATCGGCTCGGCCTGCTGGCCGATCTGCTGCATCACCTTGCCGCGGGTCAGCTGGATGCGCCCGTCAAGCTGGTTCACCTGGCCCTGGAACGCCTGCATGCGCTGCTGCAGCGCCTGGCCCTGCTGCTTGCGCTGCGCTTCGGTCAGCGATTGCGCCTTCTGCTGGAAGGCCTGGATGTCGGCATCCAGCGGCTTGCGCTGGCCGTCCAGCGCCGACTGCTGCTGCTGCGCCAGCTGCTTCAGCCGCGCGCTCGCGGCCTGCCCCACCTTGGACTGCGCGAACACCGCCTCGCGCGAGAGCATGCAGACGCCCGGCACGGGGTTGCCGCCGAGCTCGGTGCCGGTGGCGGCGCGCGCCGGCGGCGCGGGGACGAGGGAAAGACCAGCCGCGGCGGCGACCAGCGCGGCGGTGAGCAGGGAGCGGGACATGTTCATGGCGTCGGGTCCAGTGGATGGGCGAGGGATGCCGCGCACCGCCTCGGCGCACGGCGTCGCGCCAGCATACCCCGAAGCGGCCGCGCGGCCGGCGACGACCGCTCCGGCGGCGGTCGCGCGTTCAGCCGGCGTCGGCCCGCCGCCGCGCTCATTCCACCTTGAACATCTGCTCGATCCGCGCCCATTCCGGCTTGCCGACGACCTCCTCGAAGCCGGTGCGGTCCATGGCGTCCTCCGACGCCATCGGCTTGCCGGCGAGCAGGTCCGCCAGCGCCCGCTCGATCGCCCGGGCCGCCCGGAACAGCACCGTGGTCGGGTACAGGATCATCGAGAAGCCGTAGCCGCCGATCTCCGCCGGCGACAGCCAGGGCAGCTTGCCGCCGCCCTCCATCATCGTGGTCGCCAGCGGCGTTCCCTCCAGCGCCTTGCCGACCTGCTCCAGCTCCCGCGCGCTTTCCAGTCCCTCGATGTAGAGGCCGTCGGCGCCGGCGTCGCGGTACTGCGCGCCACGGCGGATCGCCTCGTCCAGCCCGATGGCGCTGCGCGCGTCGGTACGCGCCAGGATGAACATGTCCGGGCTGCGGCGGGCGGCCAGCGCGGCCTTGATCTTGCCGACCATGACCCGGGCGGGGATCACCTTCTTCCGCCCTTCCTGGCCGCAGCTCTTGGGCGCCTGCTGGTCCTCGATGAAGATCGCCGACGCGCCCATCGCCTCGTAGCCGCGCACCGTGCGGGTGACGTTCTTCACGTCGCCGTAGCCGTCGTCGCCGTCCACCAGCACCGGCAGGGAGCACGCGCCGATGGTCTGCCGGATCACCGCGGACTTCTCGCCGAAATGGGTCAGGTCGATGTCCGGCACGCCGTAATGGGCGCCGTCGAGGGCGAACCCGCCCACCTGGTAGGCCTTGAACCCGACGCGCTCGGCCAGCCGGGCGGTGAGCGCGTCGTGGGCGGTCGGCAGCAGCAGCGGCGCCGGTCCGGCGACCAGTGCCTTCCAGGTCGGGAGCCCGTCGTCCTTGCGGGCGGGCGCTTGCGTCCGGGTCATGCCGTTCTCTCCGCGTGGCCATGCCGGGAACCGATGGTCGGCGTGCCCATGGCCGTTGGCGGCGATGATCCCGGCCCGCCGTGTCGGCCGCGTGGAGGCGGGGTGCAGCCGCCCAGGCGCCAGTCGGGATCGTCGCGTCGCCATCAAGCCCCTGTCGCCGGCGCGGCAAGACGGGCGGCGGCGGTGTGTTTTTCCGGGGTGTCCGTCACGCGCCGCGTACGGCGTGACCGATGGCCGTGTCCCGCCCCCGGCAGGAGGAATACTCTCCGGAACGATTCCCGCCAGGAGATGGCCATGCGCCGCGTGCCCCCGCACCACCGCTCCCTTCCGCCATGCTTCGCCGCCATGGCCTGCGTCCTGGCGCTGTGCGCCCCGCCCGCGCTCGCCGCGCAGGCCGACGGACCGCCGCCGACGCGCGCGGCGGACGTGGTCGACCACGTCTTCGGCGTCACCCTGCACGATCCCTACCGCTGGATGGAAGGCGAGCACAACGCCGAGTTCCAGCACTGGCTCGCGGCGCAGGGCGCCTACACGCGCGCGAAGCTGGATGCGCTGCCCACGCTGAAGGCCTGGCAGCAGGCGCTGCAGGCGACCAGCGGCGGCACGGTGATCCACCGTGCCCAGCGCTACGCCGGCGGGCGGTTGTTCTTCATCCGCCAGGCCGCGCAGGGCAACGGCACGCTGATGGTGCGCGAGGCGGACGGCCGCGAGCGCGTGCTGCTCGATCCCGGCACGCTCGCCGGCGACGGCGGCCACGCCTCGATCACCGTGTTCGTGCCTTCGCCGGACGGCCGCAAGGTGGCGGTGGACATCGACCACGGCGGCAACGAAGTCACCCGCCTGGAGGTGCTCGACGTCGCCAGCGGCAAGCCGACCGGCGACGCGGTCGAACCGGTGTGGGGCGAGTTCGGCGCGGATTGGCTGCCCGACGGCAGCGGCTTCGCCTACACCCAGATGGCGCCGCCCGGGCAGCGCACCGGCGGCGACCCGCTGCAGGACATGCGCCTGCGCCTGCACCGGCTGGGCACGCCCGCGGCGCAGGACCCGGTCCTGCTGCGCGCCGGCACCGGCGAAGGCAGCAACCCGTCGTTCCCGATACCTTCCAACCGCTTCCCGACCGTGGATTTCCCCGCCGGCTCGCGCTGGGCGCTGGGCGTGGCGTCGGGCGCGCAGGCCAGCCAGAGCTTCTGCGTGACGACCCAGGCCGAAGCGGTGAAGCCCGGCGCGCACTGGCGCTGCATCGCGAACCTCGACGACCAGGTGCAGTCGGCCGCCATCCACGGCGACACGCTCTACCTGGTCTCCACCCGCGCGCGCTCCAACGGCGAGCTGCTGGCGCTGGACCTGTCGCGCCCGGGAGCGACGATCAGGGACGCCCGCTCCATCCTGCCGCTGCAGGGCGACGACATGATCGTCGGCCTCAGCCTCTACGACACGCAACAGGTGGCGCCGGCGCGCGACGCACTGTACGTGAAGGTGTCGCGCGACGGCATCGACGGCGTGCGCCGCATCGACTACCGCAGTGGCAAGGTCGACACGGTGCCGATGCCGCTGGCCGGCGCCGCCTCGCTGTTCCATGCCGACGGCGACGAGGACGGCTTCCTGCTCGAACTGCGCGGCTGGACCACGCCGCCGAAATCCTGGCGCTACGACCCGGCCGACCGCACCCTGCACGGCCTCGGCCAGGACGAGGCCAGCCCGGCCGACTACAGCATGATCGAGGCGACCGAGACCGAGCTGGTGAGCAAGGACGGCACCCGCGTGCCGCTGACCATCCTGCACCGCAAGGACATCAAGCTCGACGGTTCCCACCGCGCCATCCTGTTCGGCTACGGCAGCTACGGGCTGCCCGTCGTGCCGTCGTTCAAGCCGGTGCGGCTGGAATGGGTCAAGCGCGGCAACGTCTTCGCCTATGCGCACGTGCGCGGCGGCGGCGAGAAAGGCGAGGCCTGGCACCTGGCCGGCAAGGGACCGAACAAGCACAAGGGCGTGGAGGACTTCGTCGCCGGCGTGGCGCGGCTGAGCGAGCTGGGCTACAGCCAGCCCGCGCGTACCGCGCTGATCTCCGGCAGCGCCGGCGGCCTGCTGATCGGCGGCGCGGTGACGCACTACCCCCACGCGTTCGGCGCCGCCCTGTTCATGGTCAGCCTGCTCAACCCGGTGCGCCTGCTGCACGAGCCCAACGGCGCCAACCAGGTCAACGAAATGGGCGACCCGGGCAAGGCCGCGGATTTCCCGTGGATGCTGGCGATGGATCCCTACCAGCAGATCAGGCCGCATACCGCCTACCCCGCGGTGATGATGGACGTGGGCCTCAACGACAGCCGCGTGGCGCCCTGGGAAACCGGCAAGTTCGCCGCCCGCCTGCGCGCCAACGACACCAGCGGCCGGCCGGTGTGGATCCGCACGGACGCCAACGGCGGGCACGGCATCCAGCATTCGCTCGGCGCCGAGGCGGCGGAGTTCGCCGACGTCTACGCCTTCCTCGACGCGCAACTGCCCGGCACGTGAAGGCGCGCCCCGCGCCCCGTGCCGTCGCCGCGACCCGGCCTTGACCGGACAGGCGCCAGCATGGGGCCACCTCAGAGCCTGTTCACGATCTCCGCGTGGCCCGCGTGGCCTTGCTTTGGCCCACAGGCCGGCGTCATCGTTCAGTCGTGGACGGACGCCCACGCCCTCACTCTTCCTTGGCCTGCGTGCAAACAGCTCCCGGCGCGGGCTACGCGGAGATCGTGAACAGGCTCTCAGACCCATGCCTTTCAACGTCTTTTCTTCGCCTCAGCCATGACCCGCGCGGTGGAGACGTGTGACCGGGCGAGGGTACCGTCGACATAGCCCGCGTTAGCTCGGCTCTTCCTGGGGCCGCGCTTGCTGGTGGCCAGTTGCTTGGGGTTGAGCCGGCTGGCCAGTTGCAACAGGCGTCGC
>NZ_JASERU010000050.1 GCF_030504985.1 Fulvimonas sp. R45 | reverse complement strand
CGGCCAGTTCCTGCGCGAGCGCGGTCTGCGCGGCGAGGGCGTTCAGCGTGTCGGGGGCGGGTTCGCCGTCGAGGCCGGCCTGCTGTTTCTGCGCCACCTCGGCAAGGCCCTTGGCGAGCTGGATGGCCTGGTCGAGCACGTCGATGGCTGGGGCGGCGTCCATCTGGCTGGCGCCGGGGCCGCTGGCGAGCAGCAGGCCGGCGCCGCCGCGCAGGGCGCCCTGGGACAGCGTGGACAACGCGGCGCCGTAGCCGAGGTTGGCCTGGCGGGCGTTGTCGTCCAGCTGCTTGAAGTGGCCGAGCGTGAGCGCGCTCTCGTGGTCGGTGGTGGCGAGCTGGGCATGGCCCTGGCCGGGCGTGTCGTCGAAGCGCAGCTGGCGGTAGCCGCCCGTGCCGGTGGCGCTGGTGCCCAGGTCCTGGCTCTTGAAGCCGGACAGCACGCCGGCGTGCTGGTTGCCGGTGAACCACGCGGCGGCGTTGCCGGTGGCGC
>NZ_JASERU010000004.1 GCF_030504985.1 Fulvimonas sp. R45 | reverse complement strand
CACCAGCCACAGGCTCAGGGCGGACAGGCCCCGCGAATCGCCACCGGGACTGCCCCAGGGCGAGCCATTGTCCATGTTCATGCGCACCGGCAGGCCGTAACGACGGAAGGTCTCGGTGAGGATGTCCTGCACCGTGGCCGTGCGCATGTTCGTGGTCGCTTGCAACACCAGGTTGTAGCGGGAATGGTCGTCCAGCACCGTCAACGGATCGCACCGGCCACGGCCCACCAGCACCGTGCCCTTGAAGTCCATTTGCCACAGGTCGTTGGGCGCGGCGTGTTCGAAGCGCTGCCAGGGGCGGCGGGTGCCCGGCGCGTCCGGTGCGATCAGGCCGTGACGACGCAACACATGGGTGATCGTGCTGGGCGCTGGCACTTCGGTGTGGCCTTCGTCGCACAGCACGCGGTGCAGTTTGCGTCCGCCCCAGCACGGGTGCTGGTGGCGCAAGGCGAGCACGGCAGCGGTCACGGCCTCGCCGGTGCGCGTCGGCGAGGCCAGGGGGCGGCGCGAGCGATCCTCCAGGGGCTCACCGGCCGCTTCGCGATGCAGCCACTTGTAGGCCGTCTTGCGGCTGATGCCGAACCGGCGGGCCAGCTCGGCCACGCTTATGCCGTGGCCGTGGGCCAAGGCGACAAACTCTCTGCGCTGGGACATCGGTGTCGCTTCCTTCCAAGGCATGGAATGGCACCTCCTGCAGGTCAGAACACCTGCCGAGGTGTAACCCATGTCCTGGCACACCTGTTACCCATGTCTCCGGTCTATACATTCTTGCCAGACATGACGTCTCCTCCAGGTTATTCACCCATAGCAGGCCCCGTGCTGCGGCACGGGGACTCGTACCACCGTTCGTGCAAAAGCCGAAGTTGTCCGAATCAGGCACTGGCCCGCCAGGGCGCGAACTGCCAGGTGGCACTCAGAAGCGAGGCGTTCTGAAAGGACACTGACCCATCAGCATTGACGCTGATCCCGTTCAGTTTTATCGAGCGAAAGGCATCGTGCATCCTGACCACCAAGATACTGGCTGCTCTTCACCACGCCGTGGTGGCGGCCTCCCCTCCGTGAGCGCGCGGACGGCTGGAGCATCAGGTTCGCCCCGGCGGCGTGTCAACCTCAAAATCCTTGCGATGACCGGCCGGTCGACGGCCTTGCCCAGGCGGCATGCACAAGTATCTCCGGGCTGACGCGGGACCATGTCAGCCTTGCGGTTCGTCCCCCGGCACCATGCCACCGGCATCCGCCTAACCCGCCAGCCGGCACAACCTCCGCACATCCAGCAACGCCACAAAGCCACTCTGCAGCGGCAGCACGCCTTCGACCGGATCGTCGTCGCGGGCGACGCGGCCGGGGGGCGGCGGCGCGGGTTCCTGCGTGCTTTCCAGCAGTTCGCCGACCGCGTCCACGCGCAGGCCGATGCGGTGTGCGCCATGCACCAGCACCACGATGCGCGCCTGCTCCGGATCGGCGTCGGCGTCGGGCGCCAGCCCGACGCGGCGGGCACCGTCCAGCACCGGCACGATCCGGCCGCGCAGGTGGCGGATGCCGAGCAGTTCGGGTGCGGCGCCGGGTACCGGCGTGGCATCGCCGTCGCGGATCACCTCGCCGACGCACTCCAGCGGCGCGGCGTACGCCTGCGCGGCGATGCGGAACACCAGCCAGCGCCGCAGCGCCGGCGTCACCGGTGCGTCCGTCGTGTTCATGGGCCGGGTCTCCTGGGGCATGGGCTCAGCCGCGCCCGCCGCGCGGCTTGCCGCCGGGCATGCGCGATGCGGTGACCACCACGGTGGCGGCGTTCCCTGCCGGTGCCTCCGCCGGCACCGCTGCCGGCGCGGGCGACGACGAGGCGGCAGGCGCCGGCGTGGCCTCGACCAGCCGGCCGAGGCCGTTCGCGTCGGTGCCGAAGCGCGACGGCACGTGGCGGTTGCCCAGCACCACCACCAGCACGCGGCGGTTGCGGTTGCGGCCCTCGGCGGTGTCGTTGCCGGCGGCGGGACGGTATTCGCTCCAGCCGACGATGCCCAGCCGGTCGGGGTCCACGCCGTGCTCGGCGAACAGCCGCGCCACGCTGGCCGCACGCGCCGCGGACAGTTCCCAGTTGGAGGGATAGACCGCAGTGTTGATCGGCACGTCGTCGGTATAGCCCTCCACCCGCAGCGGGTTGGGGAACGGCGCCAGGATGCCGGCCAGCTTGCGCAGCACCTGGCCGGCCTGCGCGGAGAGCTGCGCCACGCCGCTGGGAAACAGGATGTCGGTGCGGATCTCGATCTCCAGCCAGTCCTTGCTGGGCCGCACCGTCACCAGGCGGCGGTCGATCAGCGGTTGCAGGGCCTGGCGCACCTGGTCGCGGATGCGTTCCAGGTTGCGCTGCTCGCCCACCGGGTCGTTCAGCGCGCCCTGCTGCATCGCCGAGGCCATCACGTTGCGCGTCGGCAGCGGCAGCGCCAGGCGCGGCATCACCGTGGCGCGCGAGGGCGCGGGCGCGTGGCGCGCCGGCACCGGCGCCACCGGCATGGCGGTGTTGCCCTGCGCCGGCGCGACGTGGCGCGCGGTGCCGTTGAACGCCTCGATGATCGACTCGGACATCACCCGGTACTTGCCTTCGTTGACCACCGACACCGCGTACATCACCACGAAGAACGCCAGCAGCAAGGTCAGCAGGTCGGCGTAGGGAATCGCCCAGGCTTCGTGGTTGAGCTTCTCCTCGCGGTGCCGGCGCCTCATGTCAGGAAGCCCTGCAGCTTGGATTCGATCTGGCGCGGGTTGTCGCCCTGGGCGATCGCCACCAGCCCCTCGATCAGGATCTCGCGCATGCGCGTCTGCTTGCCGATCAGCGTCTTCAGCCGCGCCGCCATCGGCAGCATCAGCAGGTTGGCCAGCGACACGCCATAGACGGTGGAGACGAAGGCTGCGGCGATGCCGTGGCCGAGCTTGCCGGGGTCGGTGAGGTTCTGCATCACCGCCATCAGCCCCAGCACCGCGCCGATGATGCCCATCGTCGGCGAGTACACGCCGGCGTTCTCGAACACGCGCGCGGCGGCCATGTCGATCTGCTCGCGGGTGTCCAGTTCCAGTTCCAGCGCGCCGCGGATCGCCTCCGGTTCGCCGCCGTCCACCAGCAGTTGCAGGCCCTTGCGCACGAAGCCGTCAGCCTCGGCGTCGATCTGCGGTTCCAGCCCCAGCAGGCCCTGCCGCCGCGAGATCTCGCTCCAGCCCACCACGCGGCTCACCAGGTCGCCGGGGCGGTGCCGCGGCGGCTGGTAGATCATCCGCGCCATACCCACGGCGCGGCGCAGCACGCGGCCCGGGTTCTGCACCATCACCGCCGCCAGCGTGCCGGCGAAGACGATGACGAAGGCGCCGGGGTTCCACAGCGCCTCGATGCTGGAGCCCTTGAGCAGGGTGCCGACGATGATGACCGCGAAGGCCAGGATCGTGCCGATGATGCTGATGGGGTCCATGTCAGGCGCTTGCTCGCAGAATGGGTAGCAGCGGGCCGCCGTCGCCGGCCAGGCCCGCCAGGTCCAGCACCAGCGCCAGCCGGCCGTCGCCGGTCACGGTGGCGCCGGCCACGCCGCGGACGCCGTCGAACAGCGGCCCCAGCGGTTTCACCATCACGTCCTCGCGGCCGAGCACCGCGTGCACCAGGCAGCCCAGCCGCAGGTGGCCGACGTGCAGCACCACCACGTGCCGGCCCGGCTCGGGCGCGGCGCCGGACCAGCCGGCGAGGTCGCCCAGCGGCAGCGCGCGGCCGCGGTGCGCGGCGACCGGGCGGCCGTCCAGCAGGCCGTCCTGCCCGGCGGCCAGCTCGAACACCTCCTCGACGTTGCCCAGCGGCAGCGCGAACAGCCGCGCGCCCACGCGCACCATCAGCACGCGCACGATCGCCAGGGTCAGCGGCACGGTCAGCTCCAGCTCGCTGCCGTGGCCGGGGCGCGAGCGCACCTGCAGCGTGCCGCCGAGCTCGGCCACGCGGGTCTTCACCACGTCCATGCCGACGCCGCGGCCGGAGATGTCCGAGATCGCGCCGGCGGTGCTGAAGCCGGGGCGGAAGATCAGCTCCAGGCACTCGGCCTCGTCCAGCCGCGCGGCCTGCGCCGCGTCGATCACGCCCTTCTCCACCGCCTTGCGCCGCAGCACCTCCGGATCCATGCCGCGGCCGTCGTCGGCGACCAGGATCACGATGCGTTCGCCGCGCTGGCAGGCGGCCAGCCGCACCCGGCCGCGCGCGGGCTTGCCGGCGCGGACGCGCTCGTCCGGCGCCTCCAGGCCATGGTCGACCGCGTTGCGCAGCAGGTGCACCAGCGGGTCGGCCAATGCCTCGACCAGGCCGCGGTCGAGGTCGGTGTCCTCGCCTTCCTGCAGCAGTTCCACGTCCTTGCCGAGCTGGCGCGCCAGGTCGCGCACGATGCGCGGGAAGCGCTGGAACAGCCGGCCCACCGGCTGCATGCGCATGCCCAGCACCGCGCCCTGCAGTTCGTCGGCGACGCGGTCCAGCTCACCCGCCGCCGCGGCCAGCGCCTCGTCGCCGTTGCGCGCGGCCAGGCTGAGCAGCCGGTTGCGCACCAGCACCAGTTCGCCGGCGCGGTTGACCAGCGCGTCGAGCCGAGCGGTGTCCACGCGCACGGTGCTTTCCATGGATGCGGATGCGCGCGGCGCGGATGCAGGAGCGGTCGGTGGCGCTGCTTCGGCGGCGGGCGCCGCCGCGCGCCCCGGGCTGCCGCCCTTGCCATGCAGCGTGTCCAGCAGGCTTTCGAATTCCTCGTCGCCGATGCCGCCGGCGGCCGTCGTCGGCGACTGGCCGGGCGCGCCGCCACGGCCATAGAGCGTATCCAGCAGCGCCTCGAACTCGCTGTCGTCGATGCCGTCGGCCGCCTTGGCGTCCGCCGGCGCGCCGGGCGCACCGCCGGTGCCGTGCAGCTTGTCCAGCAGGGCTTCGAACTCGTCGTCGTCGATGCCACCGCCCGTGGCCGGCGCAGGTGCGGCTACCCGTGCGGCCATCGAGGGCGCGTCGGCCGGCGGCGGGCGCAGGCGCTGCAGCAAGGCGTCCGGCGGCGCCGCCATCGGCTGGCCGCCGGCCAGCGCGTCCAGCATGCCGCCGAGCCGGTCCAGCGCCTCCAGCAGTGCGTCCACCTGGGCCGGCGCCAGCAGCACGGCGCCGTTGCGCGCCTCGTTGAGCAGGTCCTCGGCGTGGTGGCACAGCTGCACCATCGGCTCCAGCGCGAGGAACCCGGCGCCGCCCTTCACGGTGTGGAAGGCGCGGAACACCGCGTTGAGCAGCTCGCCATCGCGCGGCGCCGCTTCCAGCGCCACCAGCTGTTCGCCCAGGCGCTGCACCAGCTCCCCGGCCTCGGCCAGGAAATCGTCGCGCAGCTCGCCGTCCTGCATGGGGCCCATCGCGCCCGCGCTCAGAAGCCGAATTCGCTGAGCAGGCGGTCGGCCTCGTCCTGGCTGGAAACCTTGGCCGCGGCCACCGGGGCCTCGCCACCGGCCAGCGCGCCGGTGAGCCGCACCAGTTCCAGCAGCGAGGATTCCACGCTGCCGATGAAGCCGGCCACCTTCTTGATGCGCTGCCCGGACAGGTCCTGCCACGACTGCGCCAGCACCATGTCGGCGAGGCCTTCGCGGCACTGCCCGGCGAAGCCGTCCGCCTGCCGCGCCAGCGCCGTGGCGGCGGCGTCCGCGCCGTCCGCGGCGAGCAGGGCCGCCGCGTTGCGCTGCAGCGCCTCGGCCTGCGGTCGCATGCGCTCGGCGAAATCCAAGCTGCGGTGGGCGGCGCGGGCGCTCATGTCGAGCACGTCATGCAGGTGCCGGCGCGCGTCGGCCACGCTGTCGGGCACGCCTTCCTGCGCCAGCTCGTTGCCGAGCCGGCGCACGGCGTCGTGCAGGTCGCGCGCCAGCAGGCCCAGCGCCCGGAACAGGCGCTGCTCGCGCTCGCGCACCAGGCTGTCCAGCGCCTGTTCGAAGGCGGCGCCGTCGGGGCTGCTCAGCAGTTGCTGCAGTTCCGGCGGCAGGGCGTGGCCGAGCAAGGGGCTGGCGGCGGCGTTCATGCGGAGGCTCCCTGGGCGGCGAGGCGCTCGAAGATGCGTTCGAGCTTTTCCTTCAGCGTGATCGCGGTGAACGGCTTGACGATGTAGCCGTTCACGCCCGCCTGCGCGGCGGCGATGATCTGGTCGCGGTTGTTCTCGGCGGTGACCATCAGCACCGGCAGCGCCTTCAGCGCGGGCTCGGCCCGGATCGCGCGCAGCAGGTCGATGCCGGTCATGTTCGGCATGTTCCAATCGGTGACGACCAGGTCGAACGGCATGCCGCGCAGCAGGGCCAGCGCGTTGTCGCCGTCGTCGGCCTCCTGGATGAGCGGGTTGCTGAAGCCCAGCTCGACCAGCAGGTTGCGCACGATGCGCCGCATGGTGGAGAAGTCGTCCACCACGAGGATCTTCATGTTCTTGTCCATGCTTCCTCGGGAATCAGGGAACGGGGGATGGAGGGAAAAGGCATCGGCGTCAGCGCGGCGCGGCGCGGGCGGCGGACGGGGCGCGGCCGGGCGTGCCGGGCGCGGTCGCGCCGCCGTCCTCGCGCCAGCCGGACATCCGCGCGCGCAGGCGGATCAGCGCCTGGCCGTGGATCTGGCAGACGCGCGATTCGGTGACGCCCAGCACCGCGCCGATCTCCTTGAGGTTCAGCTCCTGCTCGTAGTACAGCGACATCACCAGCTGCTCGCGTTCGGGCAACCCGCCGATGGCCTCGACCAGCGCCGCGCGCATGCGCTCGTCCTCGGCCTGCGCCGGCGGCTCCAGCCCGCTGCGGTCGGGCACCTCCAGCGCCGCGCCGCCGTCGTCGGCGTCGTCGGGCGCGGTGAGGCTGAGCAGGCGCGCGCCCGCGGCGTCGGCGAGGATCTGGTGGTATTCCGCCGCGTCGATGCCGAGCCTGCGGATCACCTCGGCGTCGCTGGCGTCGGCGCCGGTCTCGTGCTCGATCTGGCGCACCGCCTCGGCCACCTCGCGCGCCTTGCGGTGCACCGAGCGCGGCGTCCAGTCGATGCGCCGCAGCTCGTCCAGCATCGCGCCGCGGATGCGGATGCCGGCGTAGGTCTCGAAGCTGGCGGAGCGGTCGGTGGCGTAGTGGCGCGCGGCTTCCAGCAGGCCGATCATGCCGGCCTGCACCAGGTCGTCCACGTCCACGCTGGACGGCAACCGCCCCATCAGGTGATAGGCGATGCGGCGCACCAGCGGCGCGTGGCGGCGCACCAGCTCGTCGGTGCTCTCGCGTTGCAGTTGCAGATATTCGGAGGCCACGCTCATCTCACCACCCCGCCGGCGACGCATCCTGTCCATCGAAGAACGCGATGCGGCCGCGCGACGGGGAACCGGGTTCCCGCCATGTATCGACCGCACCCGCCAATTGCTTGAATGCCAATGCCGACCGGCTGGAGGGCCAGGCGTCGACCACCGCGGCCTGGCGCCGGATCGCCTGGCGCAGGAACTCGTCGCGCGGCACCATGCCGGCGAAGTCGATCGCCACGTCCAGGAAGCGGTCGCTGACCCGCGCCAGCTTCGCGTGCAGCTGGCGCGCCTCGCCGGCGTTGCCGACCATGTTCGCCACCATGCGGAAGCGCCGCACGCCGAAGTCGCGGCTGAGCACCTTCACCAGCGCGTAGGCGTCGGTGAGCGAGGCCGGCTCGTCGCACACCACCAGCACCACGTCGTCGGCCGCGGCGGCGAACATCGCCACGTTGTCGGACACGCCGGCGGCGGTATCCACCAGCAGGAATTCCGGCGGCGCGGCCAGGGTGTCGAAGGCGCGGATCACCGCCGCGTGCTCGCCGTTGCCCAGCTGCGCCAGCCGCCGCGTGCCGGAGCCGGCCGGCACCACGCGCAGGCCGTGCGGCGCCGGCATCAGCAGTTCCTCCAGCCGGCGGCTGCCGTCGAGCAGGTGGCCGATGTGGTGCGTGGGCGTCAGCCCCAGCAGCACGTCCACGTTGGCCAGCCCGAGGTCGGCGTCGAGCAGCACCGTCTCGCGGCCGGCGATGGCCAGCGTCATCGCCAGGTTCACCGCCACCGTGGACTTGCCCACGCCGCCCTTGCCGCCGGCCACGGCGATGGTGCGGCAGCGGCGCGGCGGCGGCGGCGACGCGCGCGAGGCCGCAGCGCCGCCGTGCCGCGCGGCCCGTTCCGGGAACAGATGGGTCAGACCCCATGCCTGGTTCATCGTCGCCACCTCAGGCCATGGCCATGCCGAAACGCTGCGCGAGCAGCTCGTGGTCGGCCTCGGCGGCCGGGTTCTTCATCACCCGCGCGGCGCGGCACACCAGCGCGCGGGTGTCGGCCGCCGCGATGTCCTCGGGCACGCGCTGGCCGTCGGCGACGTAGTCCAGCGGCAGCTCGTGGCGGATCAGCGCGGACAGCGCGCCGCCCAGGCTCGGCGCCTCGTCCAGCTTGGTGAGGATGCACGACTGCGGCTGCAGCGGCCGGTAGGCGCGCACCGCCTCGTCCAGCGCCAGCGCCTGCGCGTTGGCGGCCAGCACCAGGCAGGTGCGCAGTTCGCCGGCGTCGCGCAGCAGCGCGACCTGCTGCTGCAGGCGCACGTCGTGGCCGGCCACGCCGGCGGTGTCGATCAGCACCGTGCGCCGGCCGCGCAGCACCGCCAGTACCTCGCGCAGGCTGGCCGCGTCGTAGGCGGGAAATACGCGCACGCCGAGCAGGCGCGCGTAGTGCTCCAGTTGCGCGGCGGCGCCGATGCGGTAGTCGTCGGTGCTGACCAGGGCCACCTGGGCGGCGCCGTGGCGCATTACCGCGCGCGCGGCGAGCTTGGCCAGCGTGGTGGTCTTGCCCACGCCGGTGGGGCCGATCAGCACGGTGGTGCCGGCGTCGGCCACGTCGCGGCCGGTCGCCACCAGGCGCCGGCTCAGCACGCCCAGCGGCAGGTAGCGCGCCTGCTCGGGGCTGAGCCGGTCGGGCAGGTCGTCGGCGAGCCGGCGCGCCACGTCGGGCTCGATGCCGAGCCGGGTCATGTCGCGCAGCACGCGCGCGCGCAGCGGGTGGCGGCGCTCCATGTCGTTCCAGGCCAGGCTGGACAGCTGCGATTCCAGCAGCTCGCGCAGGCTGCCCAGCTCGCTGCGCAGCCGCGCCGCGTCCTGCGCGGCCTGCTCGATCAGCGGGTGCGGCGCCGGCTCCGCCGTCGCGGGCGCGGCACTGCGTTCGCGCGGCGGACTGGCGCGCTTCGCCTCCGCCGGCTTCGCCGCGGGCGGCGGCGACAGCGGCGGCGACAGCGGCGGCGGCAGCGGGCGCGCCGCGGGCGCCACGTCCAGCGGCGCGCCCTGGCGGGCCGCCTGGCGCACCAGCGCCTCGTCGTAGTCGAGCGCGGCGATCACCTCGATGCCGTCCTGCACGCGGCGCGTGGACAGGATCACCGCATCCGCGCCCTGGTCCTCGCGCACCTGGGCCATCGCCTGGCGCATGTCGGGTGCGACGAACCGCTTGATCTTCATTCGCTCTTACCTCCCCAGTGCCTGCACCAGCCGCACGCGGCGGTTGTCGGGCACTTCGTTGTAGGCCAGCACGTGCAGGTTCTGTGCCGCGTGCCGCGTGAAGCGGGCCAGCCACGGCCGCAGCTGCGGCGGCACCAGCAGCACCGCCGGCTCGCCGCTCAGCTCCTGCCGCCGCGCGGCTTCCGCCACGCCCTGCTGCAGGCGGTCGGCCAGCCCCGGTTCCACCGCGGCGCCGGCCACGCCGCCTCCCGAGAGGGAGCTCAGCAAGATCTGTTCCAGCTCGGGCGCCAGGGTCACGACGGGGATCTCGGTGGCCAGGCCGGCGATTTCCTGCACGATCTGGCGGCCCAGCGCCACCCGCACCGCGGCGGTGAGCGCGCCGGGATCCTGACTCTGCCCCGCATGCTCCGCCAGGGATTCGACGATGGTGCGCATGTTGCGGATCGGCACGCGCTCGGCCAGCAGGTTCTGCAGCACCTTCACCACCACGCCCAGCGGCAGGCGCTTGGGCACCAGGTCCTCCACCAGCCGCGGCGCGGACTGCGCCAGGCGGTCGAGCAGCTGCTGCGCGTCCTGGTGGCCGAGCAGCTCGTGCGCGTGTTCCTGCAGGATGTGCGAGAGGTGGGTGGCGATCACCGTGGCCGGGTCCACCACGGTGTAGCCGTAGCCCTGCGCCAGCTCGCGCTGGCCCGGCTCGATCCACACCGCCTCCAGCCCGAACGCCGGGTCCTGCGTGGCGATGCCCTGCAGCGTGCCGTGCACGCGGCCGGGGTTGATCGCCAGCAGCCGGCCATGGTGCACCTCGGCCTCGCCCATCGGCACGCCCATCAGGACGATGCGATAGGTGTCGGGACCGAGGTCGAGGTTGTCGCGGATGTGCACCGCCGGCACCAGGAAGCCGAGGTCCTGCGACAGCTTGCGGCGCACCGAGCGGATCCGCCCCATCAGCTCGCCACCCTGGTTCTGGTCCACCAGCGGGATCAGCCGGTAGCCCACCTCCAGCCCGACCGGATCGACGCTGATCACGTCCTCCCAGCCCAGCTCCAGCCGCTCCGCGGCGGGCGGCGCGGCGGGCTGCGCCGCCGCCTGCGCCAGCCGCTCGCGGCGTTCGCGCTCGCGCCGGTGCAGCAGCCACGCGGCGCCGCCGCAGGCGGAGCCGAGCAGCAGGAAGGCCAGGTTGGGCATGCCGGGCACCAGGCCCATCACGCCGAGCACGGTGCCCGCCACCGCCAGCGCGCGCGGCTGGCCGAACACCTGGCCCAGCACCTGCTTGCCCATGTCCTGCGACTTCGACACCCGGGTGACGATCACCGCGGTGGCGATCGACAGCATCAGCGCCGGCACCTGCGCCACCAGGCCGTCGCCGATGGTGAGCAGGGTGTAGGTGCGCGCCGCCTCGCCGGCGGACAGCCCGTGCTGCATCACGCCGACGATGAAGCCGCCGACGATGTTGATCAGCAGGATCAGGATGCCCGCGGTGGCGTCGCCGCGCACGAACTTCGAGGCGCCGTCCATCGAGCCGTAGAAGTCCGCCTCCTCGCGCACTTCCTGGCGCCGCTCGCGCGCCTGTTCCTGGGTCAGCAGGCCGGCGTTGAGGTCGGCGTCGATCGCCATCTGCTTGCCGGGCATCGCGTCCAGGGTGAAGCGCGCGGTCACCTCCGACACGCGGGTGGCGCCCTTGGTCACCACCACGAAGTTGATGATGGTAAGGATGGCGAACACCACCAGGCCGACGGCGAAGTTGCCGCCGATCACGAACTCGCCGAACGCCTCGATCACCTTGCCCGCCGCGCCGGGGCCGTCGTGGCCGTGCAGCAGCACCACACGGGTGGAGGCGATGTTGAGCGCCAGCCGCAGCAGCGTGGCGCCCAGCACCACGGTGGGGAACGCGGCGAACTCCAGCGGCCGCATCACGTAGATCACCGCCAGCAGGATCACCAGCGACAGCGCGATGTTGAAGCTGAACAGCATGTCGAGCAGGAACGGCGGCAGCGGCAGCATCACCATCGCCAGCGCGGCCAGCAGCATCGCCGGCGCGCCGATGCCGCGGCGGCCCAGCTGGTGGAGCGTCTGCAGGGTATCGGAAGCGGACACGCGCTACTCCTTGTAGGGACCGAGCAGGTCCGGGTCGACCTGCGGCGACGGCGGCACGGGCGGCTCCGCGCCCTGCCCGGCCGCCTGCCGCAGCTGGTAGACGTAGGCCAGCACCTGGGCCACCGCCACGTACAGCGCGGCGGGCACCTCGCGGTCGATCTCGGTGGTGGCGTACAGCGCGCGCGCCAGCGGCGGCGCCTCCACCTGCGGGATGCGGTGCTCCGCCGCGACGCGGCGGATCTGCAGCGCCAGCTCGTCGACGCCCTTGGCGATCACCCGCGGCGCGCGCATGCGGCCGTCGTCGTAGCGCAGCGCCACCGCGAAGTGGGTGGGGTTGGTCACCACCACGTCGGCCTTCGGCAGCTCCTGCATCATGCGCCGGCGCGCCAGCTGGAACTGCACCTGGCGGATGCGTCCCTTGAGCTCGGGGTTGCCGTCGGTCTCCTTCGACTCGTCGCGCAGCTCCTGCTTGGTCATGCGCTGACGGCGCGCGTGGTCGAACTTCTGGTACAGCGCGTCGATGCCGCCGAGCAGCGCCAGCAGTGCGCCGAACAGCAGCGCGGCGCGACCCAGCAGCGCCAGCGACGCGGCGATGCCCGCGCCCACCGCGCCGCGTCCGGTGGCCAGCATCGCCGCGCTGGCGTGCCACAGCAGCAGCACCAGCGCCGCACCGAGGAAGAGCAGCTTCAGCAGCGACTTGCCCAGCTCTACCGCGCCGCGCAGCGACAGCATCCGGCCCAGCCCGGCCACCGGGTCCAGCCGCTCGGGCTTGGGCCGCAGCGCCTCGGCGCTGAAGCTCCAGCCGCCCAGCAGCAGCGGCGCGCCCAGCGCCGCCAGCATGGTGGCCAGCGCCACCGGCGCGAACAGCAGCAGCGCCTCGCGCGCCGCCGCGCCCAGCGCATGCGCCGGCAGGCCGCCGGCGAACAGCGCGGCGCGGTCGTAGTCCAGGCCGAGCCGGTAGATGCGCTGCGCGTGCGACCAGGCGCGCGGACCGGCGGCCATCAGCGCGGCCACGCCGGCGATCGTCACCAGCGCGCCGGAAAGGTCGCGCGAGCGCGGAACGTCGCCCTTCTCGCGCGCTTCGCGCAGGCGCTTCTCGGACGGTTGTTCGGTGCGCTCCTGCTCGTCGTGTTCGGCCATCGCTCAGCCTCCGGCCAGTGCGCGCATCAGCGCCCAGGCGCGGTCCAGCACCGCCTCGAACGCGCCGGGCAGGCTGCGCAGCGACAGCCACAGCGCCATGAAGCCCAGGCACAGCGTGATCGGGAAGCCCACCGCGAACAGGTTCATCGACGGCGCCGCGCGGCTGATCGCGGCGAAGCCCATGTTCACCACCAGCAGCGCGGTCAGCGCCGGCAGCGCCACGCGCACCGCGCCCAGGAACAGCGCGCCGGCGAACGCCGCCACCGCGTGCAGGCCCGCCGCCGGCACCGCGCCGGCGCCCGGCGGCAGCTGGCGGAAGCTTTCCGCCAGCAGCGCGACCAGCCGCAGGTGGCCGTCCATCGCCAGGAACAGCAGCGTCACCAGCGCGAGGTAGAACTGGCCCAGCGTGGGCGAGCTGCCGCCGCCGGACGGATCGATGGTCTCGGCGAAGCCCAGCCCCATCGTCTGCGCCACCAGCTGCCCGCCATAGGCCACCGCCTGGAAGGCCAACCACAGCACGAAGCCGATCGTGGCGCCGATCAGCACCTGCCCCGCCAGCGTCGCCACGCCGGCGGCGGAAAGCGGGTCCACCGTGCCCGGCGCCAGCGGCAGCAGCGCCAGGCCCAGCAGCACCGCCACCGCGACGCGCACGCGCACCGGCACCACGCTGGAGCCGAACACCGGCGCCGCCAGGCACAACCCCACGACGCGCGCCAGCACCCACATCGCGCGGTCGGCCCACAGCGGCAGCTGCGCCAGGTCCACCGTGTTCATCGCAGCACGCCCGGCAGGCCTTCGATCAGATGGCGCGTGAACTGCACCAGGGTGCGCAGCATCCACGGCCCCGCGATCACGCCCACCACCGCCATCGCCACCAGCTTGGGGATGAAGCTCAGCGTCATCTCGTTGATCTGCGTGGCCGCCTGGATCACGCCGATCAGCAGGCCCACCGCCAGCGCGGTGAGCAGCAGCGGCGCGGCCACCAGCATCGCCACGTAGAGCGCGTGCTGGCCGAAGGCGATGACGGACTCGGGCGTCATGGGCGGCTCGCTCGTGCCTTCTCTCCCCGCAGGGGAGAGGATCGAAGAGAATTTGGCGCAGCCGCCTTTGCCTCCTCTCCCCCCCGGGGAGAGGATTGAGGTGAGGGGCCGGGGCTTGCGACGGGCTCCAGCGGAGCGATCGCACGGCTCGACCTCGGAGCGAGCACCCGCCCCTCACCCCGACCCTCTCCCCGGCGGGGAGAGGGAGAAAGGGCGGCGCGCATCATGTGAAGAAGCTCCCGGCCAGCGTGCCCAGCAGCAGCGACCAGCCGTCCACCAGCACGAACAGCATGATCTTGAACGGCAGCGCGATGGTCACCGGCGACACCATCATCATGCCCATCGACATCAGCACGCTGGCTACCACCAGGTCGATGATCAGGAACGGGATGAACAGCAGGAAGCCCATCTCGAACGCGGTCTTCAGCTCGCTGGTGACGAAGGCCGGCATCGCCACCCGGAACGGCACCGCGGCCTTGTCCGCGTACGGCGGCTCGTGCGCCAGCCGGGTGAACAGCTGCAGGTCGGCGTCGCGTGTCTGGTCGAGCATGAAGCGCTTGAACGGCGCGGCCGCGGCGGGCAGCGCCTGCTCCGCGCTCAGCTGGCCGTCCGCGTACGGCTTCACACCGTCCCGCCAGGCCTGGTTGAACACCGGCGACATCACGAACAGGGTGAGGAACAGCGCCAGCCCCAGCAGCACCTGGTTGGGCGGCGTGGACTGCGTGCCCAGCGCCTGGCGCAGGAAACCCAGCACGATGATGATGCGCGTGAACGAGGTCATCATCAGCAGCAGCGCCGGGATCAGGGTCAGCGCCGTCATCAGCGCCAGCACCTGCAGCGACAGCGTCCAGTTCTTCGCGCCGCCGCCGGCGTCGCGCACGGTCAGCACCGGGATGCCGGCAGCCGGCAAGGCCGCCGCGGACGCGGCCGGCGCGGCGACCGGCGCGGCCGGGCGCGCCGCGGCGCCGGCCGGCAGCAGCACCAGCAGCACGGCCAGCGCGAACAGCACGCGGCGCAGGCGCGTGGCGAGCCGCGCCGTCACGGGCGCCTCCAGCGCGCCAACACGTCGGCGAAACCGGGCAGCGTCGGCGCGGCCGCGATCTCCGACGCGGCCGGGGCGGCCCCCTCGTAGACGTGCAGCGTGCGCAGGCCACCCGGCCCCGCGCCGATCAGCAGGCGCTTGCCGTCGGCGTCCACCAGCAGCAGCCGGTCGCGCGCGCCGACCGCGCAGCTCTCCACGCAGCGGATGCGGCGCCCGCCGCCAGCGGGACGGCCCTGCAGCCGGCGGCTCAGCCAGCCGGCCACGAAGATCAGCACGACCACGCCGGCCAGGCTCAGCACCACCCGCAGCAGTTCGCCGCCCAACCCGGGCACGGCGTCCGCGGCGGCCGGCGCGGCGGCGATGAAGGCGGCCGCGGCCATCAGCGCAGCTTGCGCACGCGTTCGGCCGGGCTGATCACGTCGGTGAGCCGGATGCCGAACTTCTCGTTGATCACCACCACCTCGCCGTGCGCCACCAGGGTGCCGTTGACGTAGACGTCCAGCGGCTCGCCGGCGGCGCGGTCCAGTTCCACCACCGAACCCTGGTTGAGCTGCAGCAGGTTGCGGATGCTGATGCGGGTGCGCCCCACCTCCATCGCCAGCGTCACCGGCACGTCGAGGATCATGTCGAGGTTGACGTCGGCGGCGAGGCCGGTCGCGCCGAGTTCGGGCCGGCCCGCCGCCTCGACGGCGGCTCCGGCTTCGTTGCTGTGGGTCATGCGGTGGGACTCCCGATGGAAAACTCGCTGGCCGCCTGCGCCTCGCGGCGGCTGGCCCTGGCGTGGAAGCGCACGGCGCCGCGGCCGTTGGACTGGCCGTAGTGGCCGCGGAAGATCGGCACGTCCTCGGCGAACACCGTACACAGGCCGGGCCGCGCCACCGGGATCACGTCGCCCGGGCGCAACTGCAGGAACTCGCCGATGCTGAGGCTGGCCTCCAGCAGCAGCATGCCGAGCTCGACCTCGGCGTCGAGCACCTCCTCGTGCAGGCATTCCAGCCAGCGCTCGTCGCGCTCCACGCGGTCGCTCTGCACGCCGGCGTCGAGCAGGGTGCGGATCGGCTCCACCATCGAGTACGGCATGGTCAGGTGGATCTCGCCGCCGCCACCGTCCAGCTCGACGTGGAAACGCGACACCACCACCGTCTCGGTGGGGCTGACGATGTTGGCGAACTGCGGGTTGATCTCGGCGTTGAGGAACTCGAACTGCAGCGGCAGCACCGGCGCCCACGCCTCCACCATCGCGGCGAACACCTCGGCCAGCACGATCTGGATCACCCGGTTCTCGGTGGGCGTGAAGTCGCGGCCCTCGATGCGCGCGTGGAAGCGCCCGTCGCCGCCGAAGAAGTTGTCGATCACGGTGAACACCAGTCGCGGCTCCATCACCACCAGCGCGGTGCCGCGCAGCGGCTTCACCTTCACCAGGTTGAGGTTGCTGGGCACCGCCAGGCCGTGCACGTACTCGCTGAACTTCAGCATCCGCACGCCCAGCACCGCGACTTCACAGGTCTTGCGCAGCACGCCGAACACGCCGGTGCGGAAGTAGCGCGCGAAGCGGTCGTTGACCATCTCCAGGGTGGGCAGGCGGCCGCGCACGATGCGGTCCTGCTGGGTGAAGTCGTAGGCCGTCACCGCGCCGGGCGGCGGCGGCTCGTCGCCGCCGGTCGCCACCGCGCCGCCGTCCACGCCTTCCAGCAGGGCGTCGATCTCCTCCTGGGAAAGCAGGTCGCTCATCACTGCATCACGAAGCTGGTGAAGTACAGCGCGTCGATGCCGGGCCGCCCGGGGCTGGCCTGCATCACCTTGCGCACCGATTCCAGCGCCTGCTCGCGCAGCTTCTGCTTGCCTTGCGTGCTGCTCAGCTCGGCGTAGTCCTGGCTGCTGAACAGCATCACCAGGGCATTGCGGATCACCGGGTCGGCGTCCTTCGCCGCCTGGATCGCGGCGGGGTCGCGCGCCATCAGGGTCACGCCCACCTGCAGGTAGCTCATCGCCTGCCGGTTCTGGAAATTCACCACGAAGGGCGGATCCAGCGGCAGGTACAGCGCGGGCCGGCCTTCTTCCGTCGCGGCCGCGGCGGCGCCTCTCGCGTGCGAGGCGTGCAGCGCATAGGCGCCGGCGCCGCACAGCGCGAGCACGGCGATGGCCGCGGTCGCGACCCGCCCCTTGCCGCCCTTGCGCGGTGCGGGTGCCTCGTCGCGGCTGGGCTCTTCGTTGGGCGTCGACAAACCTCGGCTCCTCTCATGGCTGCGTTCCGCACCGGCTGGCGCGGCTTCGCGAGGCCTCGATGCAATCCGCATGCCAGCCTGCGCGTGGCTTGTGCCGCCGCGCCTGCGGCGGATCGCGCCACGACGGCGCCGCTTTCTTGACGCGCGCCGACGCGGCGTCACGCCAGCGGGCCGGCGCCACGCACGACCACCCGAGAGCCTGTTCAGGCTCTGGCGGCCATGCAAGGCAACGCGAGCTACGGGGAGATCTTGAACAGGCTCTCAAGCGAAGATGTCGAGCAGCCCGCTCGCCACCGACGACAGGGCGGCCACGCCCGGCGTTTCGGCGACGGCTTCGTCGCCCGTGCCGGCATCGCGGCGCGCGACGTGGCCGTCGCGCCGGTCCGTGCCCTGCTGCCCCACCTGCGCCTGGCCCAGCGAAAGGCCCTGGCCGGCCAGCATCAGGTCGAGCTGGCCCAGGCTCTGCTGCACCGCCGCCACCGCCGCCGGATGCTGCGCGGCGAAACTCACGTCGACGCGGCCGTCGTGCCCCAGGCTGACCTTCACCTCGAGCGTGCCCAGCGCCTGCGGGTGCAGCCGGATGCTGGCCTGCTTCACGCCCTGCGCGCCAAGCCAGACCACCTGCTGCCCCAGCTCCTGCGCGAACGCCGTGCCGCCGGCCGGAGCGGCGAGTTCAAGCACGTGCGGCGCGGGCGCCGGCGCCGGCGCCGCCGGGGAGGCGGCGGGTTGCGGTGCGATGGGCAGGTCGCCCAGGTCGTCGTCCATGCGCGCCTTCGCGTCGCCATCGGCGGCGGTGGCGACGGGCGGCATGGCAACCGCTGGCGAAGCCGGCGCGAAGGTCGCCGGCAAGGCCGCGCCCATTGCATCCACCTCGATGGACGGTGCGTCCGCGGTGACGGCCTGCGCAGCACCGGCGCCGCCGGCGGGCAAGGTCGTCGCCAGGCGTCCGGACCATGCCGCGACGCCCGCCGCCGTCGCGGCGCTTGCGGCGGCGGCCACGGGCACGACCGGGATGCCCAGCCAGCAGGCCAGCGGTGCAACGGGCGCCGCGTCGTCGTGCCCGTGCGGCACGGCGGCGCCGCGGTCGTCGGCATCGTCGGCATCGTCGTCGTCGCCGTTTCGCGCAGCGGCCTGGCCGGTTCCGTCCGGCGGTGCAGGCGTGGGTGCCGGTGCGGGCGACGCATCCCGGCCCGCCGCCTTCGCGTTGCCTTCGCCCGCTCCGCGCACCGCATCGAGCTGCCGGCCGAAGCCGTGCGGATCGGACGCGTCCGTGCGCGGTGCGGCGCCGCCCGCGCACGCGGGCACGGCGGTGGATGGCGGGATCGGTGCGCTCACCGGCATGGCTCAGGTGTGCCGTGTCCGGGGCGGCGCGCGGTGCTGCATGCGCTCGTCGATGTCGCGCTGCTCGCGGCGCTCCTCGTGCGTGCGCTCGCGCTCGCTGGCGCGCTCGATCACGCTTTCCAGCGCGCGCTCGCGCGCCAGCGCCTCGCGCCAGGCCGCGCTGGCCAGGTCGAGCATGCGCTGGCGCCGCGCGATCTCGTGGATTTGCTGGCTGATCGCCTCGTCGATGCGATCGACGAAATGCCGGCGGTTCTGCAGCAGGTGCGCGGGCACGCCGCCGTCCGCGTGGCCCGCGTATTCCTCGCGGTAGCGGCGCAGCTCGGCGAGCTGGCGCTCGGCGGCGGACAACCGGCTCTGCTGCGCGCCGAAATGCTGCATGGCTTCCTCGCTCTTGCGGTGCGCGACTTCCGCCGCGGGCAACAGGCTCTGCGAACGCGGTTTCATGCGGGGGCTCCGTGGGCGATGTCTTCGAGCGCATCGACGGCGCCGGCGAGGGTCACCGGCTCGTCGACCTCCTGCTGCAGGAACCCGCACAGCTGCGGCCACATCGCGATGGCGCGGTCCAGCTGCGGGTCGGAACCTTTCTGGTACGCGCCCACCGCGATCAGGTCGCGCTGCTGGCGGTAGGCGGAGTAGAGCTGGCGGAAGCGCTGCGCCGCGCGCAGGTGGTCGCGCGCGGCCACCGCCGGCATCACGCGGCTGATCGAGGCCTCGATGTCGATCGCCGGGTAGTGGCCGGCCTCGGCCAGGTCGCGCGAGAGCACGACATGGCCGTCGAGGATCGCGCGCGCCGCGTCGGCGATCGGGTCGTGACGGTAGTCGTCGCCCTCGGTGAGCACGGTGTAGAACGCGGTGATCGAGCCGCGTCCCTCGGCGTCGTTGCCGGCGCGTTCCACCAGCGCGGGCAGCAGCGCGAACACCGAGGGCGGGTAACCCTTGGTGGCGGGCGGTTCGCCGATCGCCAGCGCGATCTCACGCTGCGCCTGCGCGTAGCGGGTGAGCGAATCCATCAGCAGCAGCACGCGCCGGCCGCGGTCGCGGAACCACTCGGCCACGGCGGTGGCGTACTGCGCGCCGCGCAGGCGACGCAGCGGCGGCGCGTCGGCCGGGGCGGCGACGATCACCGCGCGGCGCCGGCCGTCCTCGCCCAGGGTGTGCTCGACGAATTCCTTCACCTCGCGCCCGCGCTCGCCGATCAGCCCCACCACCACCACATCGGCGTCGGTGTAGCGCGTCATCATGCCGAGCAGGGTCGACTTGCCGACGCCGGAGCCGGCGAACAGGCCCAGCCGCTGGCCGCGGCCCACCGTGAGCATGGCGTTGATCGCGCGCACGCCGGTGTCCAGCGGGGTGTCGATCGGCTTGCGCGCCATCGGGTTGATCGGCTCGCGCTTGAGCGCGGCGTGTTCGTCCGCCGCCAGCGGGCCCAGGCCGTCCAGCGGCACGCCGTCGGGCCCCACCACCCGGCCCAGCAATGCCTCGCCCACCGGCAGGCCGCCGCCGCGCACGCACGGCCGCACCCGCGCGTTGGGCAGCACGCCGTGCAGCTCGCCCACCGGCATCAGCAGCAGGCGTTCGTCGGCGAAGCCCACCACCTCGGTGTCCAGCTCGGCGCCGTCGGCGGCGGCCACCAGGCAGCGCGCGCCCAGCGGCGCCTCGCAGCCGTCGGCCTCCAGCATCAGGCCGACCACCCGGCGCAGGCGGCCGTCCGCCACCAGCATGGCGGCGGCTTCCGCCCGTCGCGTGCGCCGCGCCAGTTGCCCGCGCCAGCGCCGTGACGCGTCGTCCGCCGGGGCGTTCATGGCGTCGCCCCGTCGTCGCCGAGCACGGCGTCGACCAATGCGGCCAGCCGGGTCTCCACGCGCGCGTCGAGGCGCGAGCTGTCGCTCTCGATGCGGCAGTCGCCGCGCGCCAGCGCGGGGTCGGCGCGCAGTTCCCAGTGCGGCTCGGCCGCGTCCAGTCCGCGCAGCAGGGCGAGGTCGTCCGGTTGCAGGTACACGCGCAGGCTGCGCGTGGCGGCGGGCAGCGCTGCCGCGGCCGCGCGCACCGCCCGCGCCACCAGCGCCGGATCGGTGCGCAGCTCGTGCGCGACCACCCGCCGCGCGGCGACCATCGCCAGCTGCGCCAGCTCGCGCTCGACCGCGTCGTCCAGCGCCTGCAGCGGCCGCGCCGACGCGGCCAGCAGGGCCTCGAAGCCGGCCAGCGCCCGCCGCAGTTCGTGCCGCGCGTCGGCGCGGCCTTCCGCGAGCCCGGTCGCGTAGCCCTCGTCATGCGCGGCGCGTTGCAGCGCCTCCAGCTCGGCCACGGTCGGCGCCTGGGCGCGCGGCGCCTCGGTCGGCGCCTTCGGCACGCCCACCAGCGGCGGTTCCCAGCGGGTGGCGGCCGGCGCCGCGTCGCGTCCGGTCGATGCGCTCATCCGACCAGCTCGTCGCCGCCGGAGCCGAGGGTGATCTCGCCGGCGTCGGCCAGCCGACGCGCGACGCCCAGTACTTCCTTCTGCGCCGCATCGACCTCGCTGAGCCGCACCGGGCCCTTCACCTCCAGGTCGTCGCGCAGCATGTCGGCGGCGCGCTTGGACATGTTGGCGAAGATCCGCTCGCGCACGACCGGCTCGGCGCCCTTGAGCGCGGTGACCAGGCGCGCGGACGGCACTTCGCGCAGCAGCACCTGCATGCTGCGGTCGTCCAGCTCGGCCAGGTCGTCGAACACGAACATCAGTTCCTCGATGCGTCCGCCCAGGCCGGCGTCCTGGCCGCGGATCGCCGCCATCAGCTCCGCCTCGCGGCTGGATTCCATCGCATTGAGGATGTTGGCCGCCGCCTTCAGGCCGCCCACGGTGGCGGACTTGAGCTTGTTGGTGTTGCCGGAGAACTGGCGCTCCATGATCTCGTCCAGCTCGTTGAGCGCATGCGGCTGCACGCCGTCCAGCGTGGCGATGCGCATCACCGCGTCGCTGCGCACGCGCGCGGGCAGGTAGCCGATCACCTCGGCCGCCTGGTCCGGCTCGAGATGCGCCAGCACCAGCGCGATGATCTGCGGATGCTCCTGCGCGATCATCTCGGCGATCGCGCGGCTCTCCATCCACTTCAGCGATTCCAGCCCCTTGCTGGAACGGCCGAGCAGGATGCGGTCGATCAGGCCGCCGGCCTTGTTCTCGCCCAGCGCGTTGACCAGGATCTTGCGGATGTATTCCTCGGTGCCGACGCCGAACGCGGTCTGCCGGCCCATGTCGTCGTTGAGCCGCGCCAGCACCTGCTCGACCTGCTCGCGGCTGACGCTGCCCAGCGCGGCCATCGCCGAGCCCACCGCCTGCACGTCGCGCGCGTTGAGGTGGCGCAGCACCTCGGCCGCGTCCTTCTCGCCCAGCGTGAGCAGCAGGATCGCCGCGCGCTGCGCCCCGCTGATGTGCGTGTCAGCCGGCATCTTCAGCCACCCAGTTCTTCACCACCTGCGCCACCTGGCGCGGGTCGTCGTCGACCATCCGCCGCGCCATGTGGATGCGCTGCTCGTAGCCCTCCGGCGACGGCGCGCCCAGACGCACCGTGTCCTCGGCCGGGGCGTCGGCGATGCGCCCGGCCAGCGCGGCCACCTGCACCGGCAACGCGGCCGGGGCCGGCACGGCGGCGCCCTTGAACACGCCGCGCAGCAGCGGCCGCAGCAGGCCGAATGCCACCACCAGCGCGATCAGCGCGCCCAGCGCCTGCTTGATCAGGTCGGGCATGCCGGGACGCTGCCAGAACGGCCGGTCGGCCGGCGCCTGCTCCTGTGGCGCCTGCTGGAAGGGCTGGTTGATCACGGTGACGCTGTCGCCGCGCGCCGCGTCGAAACCCACCGCGTTCTTGGCCAGCTCGGTGAGGTGTTCCAGTTCCCTGGCGGTGAACGGCACGCTCTTGTCCTGCCCGTTCGCGCCCGCGGCCAGCTTGTTGTCCACCAGCACCGCCACGCTGAGCCGCCGCAGCCGGCCGGCCGGTGCGCTGACGTGGCTGATGGTGCGGTCCAGCTCGTAGTTGCGGGTGGCGCTGCTGGACGTCTCGGTGGGCGCGGCCGCGGTGGTGGTCGTGGCGGTCGTGGCCGCGGCCTTGCCGGGCTTCGCGGCGGCGGGCCGGGCCGCGGTGTCCGGCGGCTGGTTGCTCAGCGCGCCAGGCACGCCGCCCGCAGCGACGTCGCCGCGGTGCTGCTCGCTGCTGGTCTGCTCGCTGCGCAGTGCGGGATGGTCCGGATCGTAGGTCTCGCTGGCCTTCTCGCTCTGGCTGAAGTCGAGGTCCACCGACACCTGCGCCCGCACCCGGCCCGGCCCCACCAGCGGGGTCAGCAGGTCCTCGATGCGCTGCGCGTAGCTGTTCTCCATCCGCGTGGCCAGGCGCAGGTGCTGGTCGCCCAGCGCCGCCGGGCTGCCCGGGTCGCCGGCGGTGAGCAGTTGGCCCTGCTGGTCGACCACCGACACCTCGCCCGCGTCCAGCCCGGGCACGCTGGAAGAGACCAGGTGCACGATCGCGGCGACCTGGCTGGCGTCGAGCCGCCGCCCCGGGTACAGCGTCACCAGCACCGAGGCGCTGGCCGGATGGCTGTCGCGGATGAACGCCGACGGCTGCGGCATGGCCAGGTGCACCCGCGCCGAGCGCACCGACTGCAGGCTGGCGATGGTGTTGCCGAGGTCGGTCTCCTGCAGTTGCCGGTAGCGCGTGCGTTCGGCCAGGTCGCTCATGCCGAACGGCGAATCCGCGGCCTGCTCCGCCCCGGTGCCGGCCACGCCCTGCGGCAGGCCCTGCCCGGCCAGCTTCAGGCGCACGGCGGCGAGGCTGGCCGCCGGCACCATGATGGAGGAGCCGTCCGCGCCCAGCCGATAGGGCGTGCCCGCCGCCTGCAGCGCCTGGGTGACCGCCGCCGCATCCTTCTGTTCCAGCCCGGCGTACAGCAGCGCGTAGTTGGGCCCGCGCGACCACAGCACCACCGCCACCCCGAGCGCCACCGCGGCCGCCACGCCCACCAGCAGCAGCAGTTGCCGCGCGGCCGGGTTGCGCAGGGTCTGCTTCAGCGGCTGCAGCCGCGAGGCGTGGGTGCTTGGCGCGATGGCGTTGTCTGCCATGGATACGGCTCGTCACTGGCGGGGTGCGGGGAAAGAATGGGGTCGGCCGGCGCATGCCGGTTCATATCGGCATGTTCATGACATCCCTGTAGGCGTCCACCAGCTTGTTGCGCACCTGGTTCATCGCGCTCAGCGAGAGCTGCGCCTTCTGGATCGCCACCATGGTGCGGCCGAGATCCGCATCGGGCACGCCGCGCTCGAAGCCGGCGGCCAGGCGGCCGGCCTCGAGCTGGTTCTGCGCGACGTCGGCGATCGAGTGCCTGAGCAGGGCGCCGAAGCCGCCCTGCGCCGGCGCGCCGGCGGCGCCTTCCGGCGCGGCGCGCGGCGTCTGGATCTGCGCCGTCATCTGGCGCATCTGGGACAGCAGGTTGTCGACGTCGATCCGGCTCATGGCGGTTTTCCAGCGCGTGGCTTCGGTGCGGGGGATGAAGCACGAGGCGTGCCACGCCCCCGCACCGCTCACGCCGCCGGCAATCCGCCCTGCAGGCCGTACTTGCGCAGCTTCTCCACCAGCGTGGTGCGCTGCATGCGCAGCAGCTTGGCGGCATGCGCCACCACGCCGCCGGTGGCGTCGAGCGCCTGGCGGATCAGCCCCACCTCGATGTCGGCCAGGTGGTCCTTCAGGTCCAGCCCGCCTTCCGGCAGCAGCGTCGCCGGGTCCGGCCCGGCGTCGCGCGACGCCGGCGAACCGTCGCCTTCCATCAGCGCGATCAGCGCCGCGCCGCGGGCCTCGTCCACGGGCAGCGCGCCGCGGTATTTCTCCGGCAGGTCGGCGGCGCGGATCTCGCGGTTCGGCTGCAGGATCGCCATGCGCTCGACCAGGTTCGACAGCTCGCGCACGTTGCCGGGCCACGTGTGCCCGCGCAATGCGCGCAGCGCGCCCGCGCCGAAGCGCGCCGGGCCCAGCCCGCGGCGGCGCAGGCGGTGGTTGAACTCGGCGACCAGTTCCTCCAGGTCGTCCAGGTGTTCGCGCAGCGCCGGCATCTCCAGCGGGAACACGCTGAGGCGGTAGAACAGGTCCTCGCGGAACTGGCCGCGCTCGATCGCCTGCTCCAGGTTGCGGTGGGTGGCGGCGATGATGCGCACGTCGCAGCGCAGGGTGCGGTTGCCACCCACGCGCTCGTAGGCGCGCTCCTGCAGCACGCGCAGCAGCTTCACCTGCATCGGCAGGCTCATGTCGCCGATCTCGTCCAGGAACAGGGTGCCGCCCTCGGCCATCTCGAAGCGGCCCTTGCGCGCGCTGATCGCGCCGGTGAAGGCGCCCTTCTCGTGGCCGAACAGCTCGCTCTCCAGCAGTTCCGCCGGGATCGCGCCGCAGTTGATCGCCACGAACGGCTTGTCGCGGCGGGGCGAGCATTCGTGGATGGTGCGCGCCACCATTTCCTTGCCGGTACCGGACTCGCCCAGCACCAGCACGCTGGAATCGAACGGGGCGACCTGGCGGATCAGCCCGTACACCCGGCTCATCGGCGCCGAGCGCCCCACGAAGCGGTGCGCGAACGGGTTGCCCGCCACCGGCAGCGCCGACAGGCGTTGCAGCGCCTGCGCCACCTGCCGGTATTCCAGCGGGAAGTCGAGCAGTTCCACCCGCATCGAGTGGCGCGCGGCCAGGTCGGGCAGCCGCCCGGCCAGCGGCGAGTCGGCCGCCAGCAGGATCGGCAACGGCCGGTCGTGCCCGCCGAACCGCGCGAACTGGTGCCTGAATTTCTCCACGTCGTCGACGTGGCCCACGTACATGGCCCGCCAATCCGCCGACGCGGCAGGCATCGCCTGGCAGTCGTCGTGCAGTTGCGGCCGGTAGCCGAGGAAATGGAGTGCCGACAAGACGGCGTCGGCGCGGATGGCGTCCGCCTCGATGACGGGGATGTCGAATGTTTGCATGGTGCGTGCGTGCCCTTTTACTACCGACCTGACGACGCCTTCCTGACGCGCCCGGTCTTCCTGAGCGTCCAGTTCCCTGGCGCCCCCTCTCGCGGGGGAACGTCGCAAGAAACAGGCCAAGGAAGGCGATCGACACGGGGCCTCGCGGCCACGGCCGGACCCAACCCGCGACGCCCGGGCCACCGGCGCGGCGGGACATAATTCATACATTTCGATACTTTATGAATGCTTTCCGTGGAATCTTCGGAAAGCAGGGAAACTGCCGACCACATCAAATTTCATGGCCATTGATGTTTCGTTATGTGATGAACATCACATGAACATTTTGGCGCCGCGCACCCTTTCAGGAAGCCGATTGACGGGCTTCCGCCACTTTGCGGCGATGCTGACGAAAAACGACCCGCTCCAGACCCTCACCGACACCCTGCCCCACCCCGTCGAACGCGAGGAAGGCGCGGCCTTCGTCATACAGGCGTTCGAACCGCACCGGCAGCACCAGCGGCAGCGCGCGGCAGGCGTCGAAGTGCAGCTTCAGCAACCCCGCCTGGCGCGCGGGGTCGAGCAGCGACGCCGGAATCCCGACGCCGGACGCGTTGAGCCGCACCGGCGCGCGCGGCGGCAACGCCGCGTCGGGCATCAGCAGGCGGCCGACGATCTCCATCAGCACGTTGAGCTTGCTGTCCAGCCGCGCCAGTTCCAGCAGCACGGGGGTCGCGTCCTCGCCGGCTTCGACGCGGCGTTCCTCCAGCGTCGCCAGCGTGGCGAGCACGTGCAGGTTGCGTTCCTCCAGCAGGGCCGGCGGCGTGCCGTCGCGCGGTCCCAGCGCCAGCGGCAGCGTGTCCTCGTAGGCCACGCGCTGCGAAAACGCCTGCCAGGCTTCATCGCCCATGCCGTCGTCCCCGGATGATTGCCGCGCCATGGATTCAGCGCACGGCGACGGCGCGCGCCACCGCCACGTACGCATCCAGCGCGTGGCGCCGCCCGCACTGTTCCGCCAACTCGGCGCGCAGGCGGTCGCGCGCCTCGCCCGCCCGCGCGAGCACCTGCCGGTCGTGTTCCAGCATGAGCGCGAGGAGCGCCCGGCTGCGATCGTCGCCGGGATGGCCGCGCCCGAGTCGCCGCCGGCGCGCCGCGTCCAGCCGGGCGACCTGCGCCCAGTCGCCGTCGCGCGCCGCGGCGAGCATGCGCCCACCCAGCGCCAGCGCCTGCTCCAATCCGGCGTGGTCCAGTCCGGCGCGGGCGTCCGCGCTCATGGCGCCGCCTGCGCGGCCAGGTAGTCGCCGCGGATGCCGCGCCAGCCGTCGCGCACCTGCGCGAGCAGGCGCATGCATTCCTCCAGCGCCGGGATCTCGTCATGCAACTGCGCGTGCAGCAGGCGTTGCGTCACGTAGCCGTACAGCGCGTCCAGGCGCTGGCTGAGCTGGCCGCCGGCGGCGTGGTCCAGCGCCGCGCGCAGTTCGCCCACGATGGCCACCGCGCGCGAGACGCACTGCCCCTTGCCGGCCACGTCGCCGTGCCGGATGTGCGCGCAGGCCTGGGCCATGCGGTCGAGCGCGCCGTCGAACAGCATCGCGGTGAGCTGGTGCGCGTCGGCGCCTTCCACCTCGCTGCGGGCGCCGTTCTGGCGGTACATGGCGGTGGCCTGGCGGGCATAAGCCTGGTTCATGGTCGCGTTCCGCTCAGTTGTTGTTGCCGTTGTTCTTGTTCAGCGCTTCCAGCGACTGGGTCAGGTAGCTGCTGGTGTTCTTGAGCTGGGACATCAGCTTGTCCAGCTGGGTGTACTGCGCGCTGAGCTGGGCCTGGTACACGCTCATGCGCTGGTTGAGCGCGATGGTCTGGGTGTTGAGCGCGTCGAGGTCCTTGTCCAGGCTGGCGAGCTGGGACGGAATGATCCCGTTGGCGCCGGCGAAGGTGTCGATGGTCTTGCCCATGCGCGTCGCGTAGCCGCCGGCGCCGGAGAACAGGTCCTGCACCGAGGCCGGATCGGAGGACAGCGCGGCGTCGAACGCGTTCGCGTCCAGCGACATGCTGCCGTCGGCGTTGCGCGTGATGCCGATCTTGGCCAGGGTGCCCAGCGCGTTGCCCGGCACCGCGCCGCCCAGCACGTCGGAAACCTGGCGCTTCACCGACAGCAGGGTGGCGTTGCCCAGCAGCAGGCCGGCCTTGCCGGTGCCGGTGTCGTAGCTGCTGAGCTGGCCGGTGGTGCTGGCGTAGGCGTTGTAGGCGGTGACGAACTGCTGCACCGCGGACTGGATGCCGGCGGTGTCGCGGCTCACCGTCAGCCGCGTGCTGCCGGTGGCTTCCAGGTCCAGCGTGACGCCGTCGAGCGCGTCGCCCACGGTGTTGCCGGCGCTGCTCATCGCCACGCCGTCGATGTTGAACTGGGCGTCGGCGGCTTCGCTCTGGCCCGCCGTGCCCAGCGCGTTGGCGAGATCGAGCAGGCCGCTGCTGCTGGTGGCGTTCGCGCTGATCGTGAAGGCGTTCGCCGTGCCCGTCGCGTTGGAGCTGAGCACCAGCTGCGCGCCACCGGTGCCGTTGAGCACGGTGGCGGTGACGCCCGGGTTGTCCTTCGCGCCGTTGATCGCCTTGGCGATGTCCGCCAGCGTGTTGCTGGCCGACACCGCGATGTTCATGCTCTTGCTGCCCACGCCGATCTGCAGCGTGCCCTCGCCCACCGGCGCGCCGGCGTCCAGTGCCGGACCGATGCGCTTCTGCGCGGTGGCCAGCGCGCTCACGACGAGGTCATGGCGGCCCGGCACCGCGCCTGCGGCGGCGGTGACCGTGCCCACGTCGGCGTTCGAGAACGCCGCGTCGAAGCCGGAGAAACTCGTGCCGATGCCGGCGAGCGCCGCCTGCAGCGAAGTGAGCACGGTGCTCAGGCCGTTGAGGCCGGCTTCCAGGTTCTGGTCCTGCGTGGCGCGCGCGGCGATCTGCCCCTGCGGCCCCGCCTTGCGGTCGTTGACCAGCGCCGTGATGATCGCGTCCACGTTCAGGCCCGAACCCAGCCCGGCGGAGCTGAGCAGGCCGGAACCGGTCGTGGTGCCCGAGTCGGTGCCGGTGGTGGTGGACGAGCCGCTGCCCGTGCCGCTGCCCGAAGCCATGGAGCCGAGCAAGGCGGCGAGCGCGCCGTTGCCGGTGCCGGAAATGGTGGTCATCGCGAAACTCCTACGAGGTGACGGCGTGGCGGCGCCTTTCCGTCTTCCCGGCATGACCAGCAAGAATGATGCCGGGCGCCGCCGCGCATGCCCGCGAAACCGGCCGGCCATGGTCGCCTGTCGACGACCATGGCCGGGCCGCCCCCTGCTCCGTTACTGCAGGAGCTTGAGCACCTGCTGCGGCTGCGAGTTCGCCTGCGCCAGCACCGAGATGCCGGCCTGCTGCAGCACCTGTGCCTTGCTCAGCGCCGCCGTTTCCGCGGCGAAGTCCGCATCCTGGATGGTCGACTGCGAGGACTGCAGGTTGGTGGTCTGCGCCGCCACCGTGGAGATGGTGGACTGGAAGCGGTTCTGCACCGCGCCGAGCTGGGCGGCGAAGTCGCTGACCGCCTTCAGCGCCACGTCCACGCGCGAGATCAGGTCGTTGGCCTGGTTCACCGTGGCCACGCTGCCCTTGGCCAGCGAGCCGCCGGCGGCGGCCGCGGTACCCGCGGCGTAGGTGGCGCTGGTGTTGGCGTCCTTGGCATTGGCGCCGATCACGTGGGCGCCGGTGTCGGCGATCGTCAGCGCGGCGCTGGAATAGAACTCCAGGCCCTTGCCGTCGCCGCTCACCGCCGCGCTCACGCCGTTGATGCCGGCCGCGTTGATCGCGTCGGACAGGTCCTGCAGGCTCTTCACGCCGGTCAGGTCGATCGCCGTGCCGTTGATCGAGAAGCCTTCCGTCGACAGGTCCGGCGCGGCCGTGGTGGTGGTGGTCGCGTCCTGGCCGGCGGCCGTGGTGACGGTGCCGAAGATGGTCGACGCGTCGGTGCCCGCGATCACCGGGGCCGCCGCCGCGGCGCCGGTCGCCGTCGTGCTGATCTTCAGGCCGCCGGTGGTGGCGTCGATGCCCACCGAATAGGTGCCGGCCGCAGCCGCGTCCAGCTTGCCCTGCACCGCGCTCACCAGGCCCGCCATGTTGGTGACGTTGGTGGTGAGGTTCACGGCGTGGCCGTCGACGGTGAACGAGGCGTTGGTGGTGCTGAAGTCGAAGCTGCCTGGCGCCGCGCTGCCGGTGCTCGAGCCCGCGGTCGCCGCCGTGGTCGTGGTGGTCGAACCGAAGATGCCGCTGATGTCGCCGGTGGACACTTCGGCCAGCTGGCCCATGTCGCCGGCCTTCACGCTGGTGTTGAGGCTGACCGAGATGGTCTGGCCCACGTCGGCGCCGATCTGGAAGCTCTTGGTGCCCAGCGAGCCGTCCAGCACCTTGGAGCCGTTGAAGGTGGTCTGGTTGGCGATGCGGGTGATCTCGGCCAGGCGCTGCTGCACTTCCTGGTCGATGCTGGCGCGGTCGCTGTCGGAATAGGTGCCGGTGGCCGACTGCACGGCCAGGTCGCGGATCGCCTGCAGGTTGGCGGTGACCTGGTCCAGCGCGGAGCCGGCGGTCTGCGCCAGGTTGATGGCGTCGCTGGCATTGGCGCTGGCCTGCTGCAGGCCGCCGATCTGCGTGGTGTAGCGCTGCGAGATGGCGTAGCCGGCGGCGTTGTCCTTGGCGCTGTTGATCTTCAGGCCCGAGGACAGGCGCTCGGTGGCCTGCGCCAGCGCGCTCTGCGAGCGGGACAGGTTGTTCTGCGCGTTCAGCGAAGAAACGTTGGTGTTGATGACCAGTGACATGGAGGTCTCCTAGTGATGTCGGTCATGGAGCTGTCGGATAGCGTTCCGGCGGTGCTCCATCCGGAGTGCCAACCGCCTCGGGAAGCTTTTCGGCGTCACCTGGCATTTCTTGAGCACGGAACGGATGCATGCGTCTTGACAGCCGCATGCATCCGTTCCGTGCGGACGCGCGATGCAAACAGCGTGCGCGGAAGACTGCCGGCTGCCTCGAAGGGAGAGCGAAGAAGACTCCCTCCCCTGCGCGCAGGGGGAGGAGCTCATCCAGCGGCAGGAAATAGTCCGGACAACAGTGGGCCTGTGCCGGGATGACGAGCAAAGACACGCTTTACGCGATGCCCGGAGATCGTGAACAGGCTCTCAGCGCAGGTAGTTGAACAGGCTCAGCGACTTCACCGCGACGAACACCTGCTGCGAGGCCTGCAACGCGGCGGACTGGAGGCTGAGCTGGCTGATCGCCTGGTACGGGTCGGCGTCGCGCGCGTTGGACAGCGCGGACTGGTAGGTCACGCCGAGGCTGGCGTAGGCCGCGCCTTGCTGGCCCAGCACGTCCAGCCGGCCGCCGATCGCGACCTGGGTGGAGGCCACCGTGTCCAGCGTGCGGTCCAGCGATTCCAGCTGGCGGTTCATCGCGTTGCCGAGCTGCGTGGCGTTGCCGCCCTGCAACGATGCGATCATCCCGTCCAGGGTGGCGAAGACGTTCTGCGTGGTGCCGGTCGTCACGTGCACGGTGTCGCCGGCGGCCGGCGTGCCGGAGAGGCTGATCGAAAGTCCCTCGAAGGCGATGCTGCCGCCGTCGGCGTAGTCGCCGCCCAGCGGCTGGCCGGCGGCGTCGGTGAGCGGCTTGCCGGCGGCGTCCTGCACGGTCCAGTGGCCGCCCGCGCCGAAGCTGATGGTGAAGCCGCCGCCCGCGGCCGCGACGGACGACGTCCACCGGGCCGGGTCGGTGACGCTGTTGGCGCCCACCACCAGGCTGCCCTGGTTCGCCGCGCCCGCGCTGGCGACGAAGTCGCCGTTGCCGGCGGGAATGTCCATGAACACCGCGGCGCCGGTGTCGCCGGTGGGAAGCGTGAGACCGTGCCCGATCGCCGCCCTCTGCTGCACGGCGGTGCCCTGGTAGCTCACCGAGCCGTCGGCGTTGCGCACGAACGGCGCCTTGCTGTCGCCAGTGCCGGCGAACAGCGCGTTGCCGTTGGCGTCGCGGGCGTTGGCGTACTGCAGCAGCTGGTCGCGGATCTGGCCCAGCTCGGTGCCGATGCCCTGCAGGTCCTGCGCCGACAGCGAGCCGTCCAGCGCGCCCAGGCCGAGCGTGCGCGCGCGGTCGAGCAGGTCCGTGACCGAGTCGAGCGTGCTTTCCTCGGTGGCCAGGCGCGTGTTGGCACCGGCGATGTTGGCGGCGTACTGCGTGTTCTGCGCCAGCGTGTGGCCGATGCCCACGATCTGCGCGGCGGCGGCCGGGTCGTCGGAGGGCAGGTTCACGCGCGTCCCGGTGCTCACCTCGTTCTGGCTCGCGGCCAGCGCGCTCTGCTGCGCCTGCATGGTGGCCAGCGACTGCTGATAGGCCCAGCTGATGGATATGCGCATGCGTTCAACTCCGGATGGCGTCGATCAGGCTGGAGAAGATGGATTGCGCGGTGGAGATGATCTGCGCGGAGGCTTGGTAGGCCTGCTGGTAGCGCACCATGCTGGCCGCCTCCTCGTCGAGGTTGACGCCGGAGACGCTCTGCTGGGCGGACACCGCCTGGTTGTTCAGCGCGGTCTGCGTGGCCAATTCGTCCTGCGCCTGGCTGCCGGCGTCGCCGACCTGGGTGGTGAGGCCGGCATAGGCGTCCATGATCGAGGTCTTGCCGCCGTCCAGCACGCCGGCATCGTCGAGCGCGCCCAGCGCCAGCGCGTTGCCATTGTCGTCCAGGCCGGCGGTGTTCGCCGTCACGGCGAAGCTGTCGCCGGCCGCCGGCGTGCCGCCGAGGGTGAGGCGCCAGCCGTTCGCGGCGATCGGCTGGCCGGGCGTGTAGCTGCCGCTGGCCAGCAGCGTGCCGCCGGCATCGGTGATCGCGTAATCGCTGGCCGAGGTGAACGTCACCGTGGCGCCGTCGAGCAGGCCGGCGGCGCCCGTGTCCGTCACCGCGACGGAGCCGACGGTGGCAGCGCCGGTGTTGCCGCTGCCCGGCGTCGCGACCAGCGCGGCGGCGGCGGCGATGCCGGACGGGTCGGACAGGGCCAGCGCCAGTCCGCCCGCCGCGTCGCGGCTCGGCGCGATGCGGTAGCTGTCGCCGGCCTGCGCGTCGCCGGACACCGTGAAGCGCAGGCCGGCCGCGGACAGGCTGCCGTCGGGGTTGGCGGTGAGCGGCACGCTCTGCCCGCCGGTGGTGGCGAGCCGCCACTGGCTGCCGTCGTAGCCGAGCACGTAGTCCGCGCCGGTGAGCTGCGCCACGTCGTCGACGGACGCCGCCACCGTGGCGTCGCCCTGGTTGCCGCGGGCGCCGGCGACCGCCGGCGACGGCACGGTGAACATCGCCGCGCCCTGCCGCCCGTGCAGGTCCAATCCCTTCGCCTGCTGGCCGTTCACGCTGGCGGCCAGACCCAGCGCGGCCAGGCCCAGCTGGTTCTGCGCCGGGGCCAGCACGTTGCCGCGGTAGTTCAGCAGCGCGCCCAGCGTGCCGCCGCCGATCGTGCCGGTGATGTCGTTGCCCGCGCCGTCGAACACGTCGGTGGTGGACGCGTCGTAGGCGTTGCCGCCGGCGGACAGCGCGCTGGCATGCACGCCGCTGACCAGGTTCTGCCCGCTGGCGCTGTAGACGCTGAGGCTGCCGTCGCTGTCGAACGCGGTGGTGATGCCGAGGTAGCCGGACAGCGTGTTGACCAGCGCGTCGCGCTGGTCGAGCAGCGCATTCGGCGCGCCGCTGCCGGCGCTGGCCTGGGCGATCTGCTGGTTGAGCCTGGCGATGCCGGCGGTGGCGGCGTTGATGCTGTCCACCGTCTGCGCCACCTGCGTGTTCACCTGCTTGCGCTGCAGGTCGAGCTGCTGGCCCAGGGTGTTGAAGTTCGCCACCAGCGCGGCCGCCTTGCCCAGCAGCGCCTGCCGTTGCGAGGCGTCGCCCGGCGCGCCGGCCAGCGTGCCGAAGGCGCCGTAGAAGCCGTCCAGCGCGGTCTGCAGGTTGCCGCTGCCGGTGAACATGCCGTTGAGCGCGCCGGCCAGGGCGTTGCCGGTGCTGGCGCCCTGCAAACCGGAATGGCTGCTCCACATCGCGGTGGTGAGGTAGCGGCTGTAGGCGCGTTCCACCGCGGTCACGTCCACGCCGCCGCCGATGGTGAAGCCGCCGACGGCGGTCCCCACGCGGTCGGCCTGCACCGTGCTCTGGCGGCTGTAGCCGGGCGTGTCGACGTTGGCGATGTTGTTGCCGACGACGTTGAGCGCGAGCTGCGCGGCGCTGAGTCCGGAGATGCCGGTGCTGAGCAGGTTGGCCATGGGGATGGTGCCTGTGCGATGTCGTGTCAGGAGTTCGGCGGCGGCGGCGCATTCTTGAGCGCGGCCAGCGCCTGCCGCATGGCCGGGCTGTCGGCCAGCGCGGCCAGCTTGCCCGCGTAGTCCGGATCGGTGGCGTAGCCGCCCTGCACCAGCGCCTGCGCGAAGCCGCGTACGTCGTCGCCATGGCCGAGCGCCTGCGCGTAGCGCGGGCTGCCACCGAGCAGCCGCGCGTAGTCGGCGAAGGACTCGCCCGGCGAGGCGTAGGCGCGGAAGCGCGCCTGCCGGCGCACGGCGATGCCGTCCTCGTATTCCACCGTGGGCACGCTGGCGCAGTCGCCGTCCCAGCCGCCGCCGTCCTTGATGCCGAACAGGTTGTTGCTGCTGCGGCCGTCCGTGCCGCGCGGCATGCGCCGGCCCCAGTCGGTTTCCAGCGCCGCCTGCGCCAGCACGGCGCGCACCGACACGCCCAGCTGGCGCGCGGCGCGGCGCGCGTAGGGCGCCAGTTCGCGCACGAAGTCCTGCGCGTCGCGCGGCAGCCAGGGCAGCACCTTGTTGCCGGCCGCCCGGGCGGCGTCGAGCACGCCGTCCAGGCGCTGGCGCCAGCCGTCGGCGGGCGGCGCAGGCGGCGCGTCGCCCGTCGTCGATGCGGGTGCTGCCGACGCGCCGCCGCCGAGCTGGCGCTCCAGCATCCGCGCGATGCCGAAGCCGCGGCCGTGGCTGGACAGCTCCAGCGCCAGCTGGTGGTCGTACAGGTCGCGCCAGGCGTCGCCGGCCTCGCTGTCGAACAGGCCGTCGCCCATGCCCGCCTCGCGCATCGACTTCAGCATCATCTGGGTGAAGATCGCCTCGAACTGGCGCGCCACCACGGGCAGCGCCGCCTTGCCGTCGGCGCGGGCGGACTGCCGCAGCGCGTCGAACCCGGACAGGTCGGTCCAGGTGCCCACACTCTGCAGCACGTCACCCGGCACGCCCATCAGATCACCACCAGCTGCGCGTGCAGCGCGCCGGCCTGCTTCAATGCCTGCAGGATCGAGATCAGGTCGCTGGGCGAGGCGCCGACCTGGTTCACCGCGCGCACGATGGTGTCGAGGTCCACGCCGGGTCCGAAGCGGAACATGTGCGCGCCGTTCTCCTGCACCTGCACGCTGCTGCTGGGCACGACCGCGGTCTGCCCGTTGCCGAACGGCGCCGGCTGGCTCACCAGCGGCTGCTCGCTCACCGTCACCTGGATCGAGCCGTGCGCCACCGCGGCGGCGCTCACGCGCACGTTGGCGCTGATCACCACGGTGCCGGTGCGCGCGTTCACCACCACCCGCGCCGGCGCCTCGCCGGGCTGCACGTCCAGCGATTCGATCATGCCCAGCCAGGCCACCCGCTGCGCCGGGTCCTGCGGACCGCGCACGCGCACCGAGCCGCCATCCACCGGCTGCGCGGTGCCGGCGCCGTAGGCCTGGTCGATGGCCTGGGCGATGCGCGCCGCGGTGGTGAAGTCCGGGGTGTCGAGGTTCAGCACCAGCGCGCCGCCCTCGCCGAACGAGGAAGGCACGCTGCGTTCCACCGTGGCGCCGTTGGGCACGCGCCCGCTGTCGGAAATGTTCACCTGCACGCTGGAGCCGCTGTTGCCGCGCGCGCTGACGCCGCCGACCACCACGCTGCCCTGCGCCATCGCGTAGACGTTGCCGTCGGCGCCGCGCAGCGGCGTCAGCAGCAGCTCGCCGCCACGCAGGCTGCGCGCGTTGCCGATCGAGGCCACGGTGACGTCGATCGCCTGCCCCGGCTTGGCGAACGGCGGCAGCGTGGCGGTGACCGTCACCGCGGCGGCATTCTTCAGCTGCGGGCGCGCCGTGGCCGGCACGTGCACGCCGAACTGCTGCAGCATGTTCTCCAGGCTCTGCGTGGTGAACGGCGCCTGGGTGGTCTGGTCGCCGGAGCCGTCCAGGCCCACCACCAGGCCGTAGCCGATCAGCTGGTTGCTGCGCACGCCGGCCACCTGCACCAGGTCGCGCACCTTGTCCGCCCGCGCCGGCGCGGCCAGCGCGAGGCAGGCGAACGCGGCGGCCGCGAGCCGCCGCAGCATCCGGCGCAAGCCGCCGGTGCGGGTTCCGCGTGGCATGGCGGCCTCCATCAGTAGGGCATCCAGCCGGAGCTGAAGAAGCGCGACAGCCAGCCCTGGCGGTTCGCGTCGGCCAGCGTGCCGCGGCCGGTGTAGACGATGCGGGCGTCGGCCACGCGGGTGGACGGCACGCTGTTGTCCGGTCCGATGTCCTGCGGCCGCACGATGCCGGCCACGCGCACCAGTTCGCGCCCCTGGTTGATGGTCAGCCACTTCTCGCCGCGCACCACCAGGTTGCCGTTGGCCAGGCGCTGCGCCACGGTCACGGTGATCGAGCCGCTGAGCTGGTTGCTCTGGCTGCTGTCGCCGGAGCCGTCGAAGCTGCGGTCGGCGCCGGTGGCGATGGCGGCCGCCTTGCCGCCCACCGACAGCGCGTGGCCCAGGATCACCGGCGCGTCGATGCCGGCCTTGTCCTTCTTGCTGGTGCTGGTGCTGGCCTTCTTGCTGGCCTGCATGCTCTCCACCAGCGCGATGGTGAGGATGTCGCCCACGCGGTGCGCGCGCGGGTCGGAGAACAGTTCCAGTCCCTGCGCGTCGTGGTAGATCGCGCCGTCGGCCGCGGCCACGACCGGCTGCTGCGGCGGCGTGGGCGCCCAGGCGGGATCGTCGTGCCGGGGCTGCAGGGCGCAGGCGGCCAGCAGCGCGGGCAGCGCCAGCGCGACGAGGCGTGGCAAGCGGCGGATGAAGGCGTGCATCTTCGCGCTCACATCTTGTCGGTCAGGTCCTGCAGCATGGCGTCCACGCTGCTGATCGCCTTGGAGTTCATCTCGTAGGTGCGCTGGGTCTCGATCATGTCGACCATCTGCTCCACCACGTTGACGTTGGACGATTCCAGCGAGCCCTGCGCCAGCGAACCCATGCCGTTGAGCGCCGGCTGCCCGGTCTGCGGCGAGCCGCTGGCGGCGGTCTCCAGGTAGAGGTTCTGCCCCATCGGCTGCAGCCCGGCCTCGTTGACGAAGTCGGCCAGCTGGAGGGTGCCGAGCTGCACCGGCGTGGTGGAGCCGGCGCTGGTGGCGCTGACCGTGCCGTCGCTGCCGATGGTGATGCTCTGCACGCCGTTCGGCAGGGTGATCGACGGCTCCAGCGGATAGCCGTCCGCGGTGACCAGTTGGCCGTTGACGTCGGTGTGCAGCGAACCGTCGCGGGTGTAGGCGACGCTGCCGTCGGGCAGGCTCACCTGCAGGAAGCCGCGGCCCTGGATGGCCACGTCCAGCGAGTTGCCGGTCTGCGTCACGCTGCCCTCGGTGAACAGCTTCTCGCTGCCGGCCACGCGCACGCCGGTGCCCAGCATCAGGCCCGACGGCGACTGCGTCTGCTGCGTGGTCTGGCCGCCCGGCTGGCCCTTGTTCTGGTACATCAGGTCCTGGAACGAGGCGCGCGAGCTCTTGAACGCGGTGGTGTTGGCGTTGGCCAGGTTGTTCGAGATCACGTCCATGCGCGTCTGTTGCGCGTCGAGTCCGGTCTTGGCGATCCACAGCGATGAAAACATCGTTCACTCCCGGTGCGCCGCGGCGTCAGTCCGCCTGCAGCAGTTTGTTGGTGGCGTCGGCGTCGTCCTCGGCGCTCTTGATCGACTTCACCTGCATGTCGTACTGGCGCGACAGCGCGATCATCCGCACCAGTTCGGTCGAGGGGTCCACGTTGCTGCCTTCCAGCGTTCCCGACGCCAGCGTCACGGCGTCGCTGGCGGGCGCCTGGCCGCCGCCGGCCAGGTGCATCAGGCCGTCGCCGCCCTGCACCAGCGAGGCCGGGTCGGGGTCGACCAGGCGGATGCGGTCCACCGTGGCCAGCGTGTCCGGCTTCTCGCCCAGCGGGATGGTGGAGAGGGTGCCGTCGGCGCCGATGCTGACGCGGGCGCTGTCCGGCAGCACGATCGGCCCGGCGTTGCCCAGCACCGGGTTGCCGCGTGCGTCGTTGAGGCTGCCGTCCGCGGCCAGCCGCAGGTCGCCCGCCCGGGTGTAGCCCTCGCTGCCGTCGGGCGCCTGCACCGCGATCCAGCCCGGGCCTTTCACCGCCACGTCCAGCGCGCGTCCGGTGGCGATGGCCGCGCCCTGGCGCAGGTCCCGGCCCACGCCCTGCGCCACCGCGTTGATGCGCGACGGCGCGCCCGCGCCCGCCACCGGCACGCTGCGGAACGCGTACAGCTCGCTCTTGAAGCCGACCGTGGACGCGTTCGCCAGGTTGTGGCTCACCGCGTCCTGCGCGCGCAGGATCTGCGCCGCGCCGGTCATCGCCACGTAGATGGAACGGTCCATGCCGGCGGCTACCTGGAGATGGCGTTGAACAGCGTGGAGGTCAGCGAGTTGTCGGTCGACAGCATCTGCGCGTTGGCCTGGTAGGCCTGCTGCGCCTGGATCATGTTGACCAGCTGCGCGGTGGTGTCGGCGGTGTTGGAGCTTTCCAGCGCGCCGGACTGCACCGAACCGAACTGGCCGTTGCCGGCCGCGCCCATGATCGGCGTGCCCGAGCTGCTGGTCGCGGTCCAGTTGGCGCTGCCCTGCTGGGCCAGGCCCTGCGGGTTGGTGAAGTTCACCATCGCCAGTTGGCCGAGCTGGCTGTGCTGGCCGTTGGAGTACGCCGCGGTCACCACGCCCTGCTTGTCCACGTCGATGCTGGCCAGCACGCCGGCCTCGTAGCCATTCTGGGTGATCGTGCCCGGGCTGTAGGCGGTGCCGAACTGCGTGCTCTTGGTGAAGTCCAGGGTCAGCGACAGCGGGTTGGAGCCGTTGCCCAGGTCCACCGGCTGGAACGCGAGCTGCCCGTTGGCCGGCGCGGTCAGTTGGCCGTCGGTGCCGAACTGCAGCGACAGCGGCGCCGCCGGGTTGGCCGATTTGCCGTCGACGTACAGGTAGGTGTTCCAGGCGTTGGTGCCGGTCTTGACGTAGTACACCGTGGCCTGGTGCGCGCCGCCCTGCGAGTCGTACACGCTGAAGGTGTTGGCGTCGTTGTAGCTGGTCGCATCCGCGGGGCTGAAGGTCGCGGTGGCCGGCAGGCTGGCGCTGGCCGGCAGGTTGTCCACGATGCCCGCTCGGGAGGTGGCGCTGGCCGAGCTCTGCGCCGACACCAGGTTGAGGTCGGCCAGCGTGCTGGTGTTGAAGCCGCCCATGCCGTTGGGCGGATAGACCTGCAGCGCGTAGCCGTCCACCGTCTGCACGGTGCCGGTGGGGCTTTCGTGGAAGTCGCCGGCGCGCGTGTAGGCCACGCCGTTGCCGGTGTCGATCACGAAGAAGCCGTTGCCGTTGATCGCCATGTCCAGGCTGTTGCCGGTGGTCTCGATGTCGCCCTGGGTGAACTGCTGCGCCACCTGCGCCAGGCGCACGCCGCTGCCGACCGAGGTGGCGCTGAGGTTGAGCCCGGTCACCGCGAACACGTCGGCGAATTCCGCGCGCGAGCCCTTGAAGCCGGTGGTGTTGGCGTTGGCGATATTGTTGGAGATCACGTCGAGATCGGAACGCGCCGCGTTGATCCCGCTGAGTGCCGTGTTGAGGGACATGTCGGATGCCTCGCTGGGGTTGGAGGTTGGGACGGATCAGAGGATCTGGGCGACCTGCGCCAGCGGCACGCCGCCGACGCCGGCCACCTGCAGGTAGGTGCCCACGCCGCTGCCGCCGTAGCCCACGCCCTCGACCGTGCCGGCCACGTAGGTGGCGAGATCGGTGCCGCCGCTGGTGGCCGCGAGGGTGTAGCTGCCGTCCGCCACCGGCTTGCCGGCGTCGTCGGTGCCGTCCCAGTCGAACTTCGCCAGGCCCTCGCCGCGGTTGCCCAGGTCGATGCTGCGCACCACGTGGCCGGCCGCGTCGCTGACGGTCACCACGACCCGACCCGGCACGCTGACGTTGACGCCGCCGGACACCGCCTGCCCGTCGTAGGCGGCGGTGTCGGAGCCCACCATCACCTCGCGTCCCACCAGGTTGGCGGAATTGATCACCTGCGCCGCCTGCGCGGCATTGCTGAAATTGCCGCTCAGCGTGTTGAGGTCGGTGTCGAGCTGCTGGGTCGCCGAGAGCTGGCTGAACTGCGCCATCTGCGACACGAACTGGGTGTTGTCCACCGGGTGGGTGGGGTCCTGCGCCTGCAGCTGCGCAGTCATCAGCTTGAGGAAGTCGGCCTGGGACATCGTGCCCTTCGGCGTGGCCGCGCCGCCCGTCGCGCCCGACGCGGCGCCGGTGGTGTTGCTGGTGTCGATCATGCCGTGCGCTCCGGGATCAGTTGCCGAGGGTGAGGGTCTTGAGCATCAGCTGCCTGGCGGTGTTCATCGCCTCGACGTTGCTCTGGTACGAGCGCGAGGCGGAGATCATGTTCACCAGCTCTTCCACCGGGTTGACGTTGCTGGCGTAGACGTAGCCGTCGGCGTCGGCCATCGGGTTGCCCGGCTCGTACTGCGCCTTCACCGGCGCCGCGCTCTCGGTGATGCCGCGCACCTGCACGCCGTCGGCGCCGTCCTGCGCCTGCGCGCCCTGCCACTGCCGCTGCACGGCGGCGAACAGCGGTTCGCGGGCGCGATAGGCGGCGTCCGGCGAGCCGGCCACGCTGTCGGCGTTGGCCAGGTTGCTGGCGACCACGTTCAGGCGCAGCGACTGCGCCGCCATGCCCGAGCCGGCCACGTCGAAGATCTTGAACAGCGACATCAGCCCTGGTCTCCCGTGATCGCGGTGCGCAGCATGTGGATCTGCGCGGTGATGAAGGCCAGGCTCGCCTGGTAGTGCACGCCGTTGGCGGCGAAGGCCGCCGATTCCAGCTGGCTGTCGACGGTGTTGCCGTCCAGGCTCGGCTGCGTGGGCACGCGGTAGGACAGCGGCATCGCGCCGCCCGGAGCCGCGCCGCCGATCTGGCCGGGCGAGGTCGTGTCCAGCGGCAGCGGCGCACCCGCACCGGCGCCGGAAAGCAGCGCGCGGAAATCCACGTCGCGCGCCAGGTAGCCCGGCGTGTCGGCGTTCGCCAGGTTGCCGGACAGCACCTCCGCGCGCCGCTGCCACAAGGCCAGCGCCTGCGTGTGCATGCCGAAGAGGTTGTCGAGGTTCATAGCGTGTTCCCCGCGGCACCGGCCGCAGGAAGCCTCTGGCAAGAGGCGTGCCATGGCGCCGCAAACCGCGTGGCGGCGCGGCCTGCGCCATGCGCGCCACGACCGCGTGCGCGATGCGCGACGGAAAGCCGTCGCGGCTAGCCGGGCAGCAGGTCCAGCACCGCCTGCGCCAGCACGTCGGGCTGGAACTTCGCCACGAAGCGGTCCGCGCCCACCTCGTCCACCAGCGCCTGGTTGAACACACCGCTGAGCGAGCTGTGCAGCAGCACCTTCAGCCCGCGCAGCTCCGGCGCTTCGCGGATCGCGCGGGTCAGTGCATAGCCGTCCAGGCGCGGCATCTCGATGTCCGACACCACCAGCCGCACGCCTTCCGCCGCGGGTCGCGCGGCCAGCTCGCGCAGGCGCGCCAGCGCCTCGCGCCCGTCGTTGGCCAGCAGGCATTCGATGTCCATCTGGTCGAACAGCTCCACGAGGCGCCGGCGCGCGACCTGCGAGTCGTCCACCACCAGCACGCGGCGCGGCGACAGCGGCCGTTCCGCCGCGGTGCGCCGCAATCCGGCGGCCAGCCCGGGCGGCGCCTCCTCCAGCCCGGCCAGCACGTGCTCCACGTCGACCACCGCCACCAGCGCGCCGTCGATGCGCGTCGTCGCGTTGATGCACGGGCCGAAGCCCAGCGCATCGGAAGGCGCTTCCAGCGAACCGCCCTCGCAATGCGCGATGCGCGCCAGGTCGGACACCAGGAAGCCCTGCACGCTGCGCTGGAACTCGGTGACGACCAGATGCGACGCCGGCGCATCACGCAGCGGCGGATAGCCCAGCGCGGCGGCCAGGTCGATCACCGGGATGGTGCGGCCGCGGTAGTCGCAGCTGCCGGCCAGCAGCCCGTGCGCGCCGGGCATGCGCTCCAGCGGCGGCCGGCGCAGCACCTCGCGCACCTTGAACACGTTGATGGCGAACGCCTGCCCGTCGCCCAGCCGGAACAGCAGCATCGCCACGCGGTTGTGCCCGGCCAGGCGCGTGTAGCGCTCCACACTGTCCAGCAACGCACCCGCCATGCCGATATCCGCCGTCCGAGGAAACCCGCCGGGACTATCGGCCGGCGGCGCCCGGACTTGAGCTGGCACATGCATTGCTTCTCAAGTTCCGGCGCTTGCCGACGATCCATGGGAGTCCCTCCCATTCCAGGAACCCAGCCGTCCATGCCTTTCCTACGGAGCCAGCATCTCGCCGCCCTGGTCCAGGCCGCCGCCGACGGTGACGAGGCGGAGCTCGCGCGCCTGGCGCGGCGCCATCCGCGCCTGGCGCGCCTGCTGGCCTCGCTGCCGCCCCGCCCCGCCCGCGCGCCCGCCGGCGTCGCGCTGCAGACGCTGGAGCAGCAGAGCCTGCTGCTGACCGCCGCACAGGGCCTGGCGCGCGAACAGGGCGCGCTGGACCAGGCGGTCGCCGAAGGCCGCGCAGGCGTCGACCGCTTGACGGACGCCGGCGCCGGAATCTCGACAATGCTGCAGCAGGCCGCCAGCGGCGTGGGCACCGCCCAGGCCGCCGGCGCCCAAGCCCAGGCCGGTGTCGGCGAACTGGACGGCCAGCTGCGCCTGACCCGCTCGGCGCTGTCCACGCTCAACCGCAACCGCGAACGCCTCGCCGCCCAGGCGGAGGAGATCCGCCGCCTCACCGCCTGCGTGCAGGAACTGGCGCACCAGACCAACCTGGTGGCGCTGAACGCGGCCATCGAGGCGGCGCGCGCCGGCGAGGCGGGGCGCGGCTTCGCGGTGGTCGCCGACGAAGTGAAGCAACTGGCCGAGAAGACCGCCGAGGCCACCGCCGGCATCGAGACGGTGGCCGGCGCGATCGGCGGGTTCTCGCAGCAGCTCGACCACGACGTGCAGCACGGCCTGCGCCAGCTCGAGCGCGCGCAGCACGGCGTCGGCCAGGCCGAAGGCGCATTGCGCCGCGGCGACGAGGCGCTGCAGGTGGCCGTCGAGCGCATCCGCAATGTGCAGCAGGGCCACGACGCCCAGCAGGCGCGCGCCGCCGCGGTGCAGGCAGCCCTCGGCGTGCTGCGCCGGCGCGCGCAGGAAGCCCGCCGCCAGGGCGAGGCGATGAGCCGCGCCGCCGTGCTCGGCCACCGCCTCGGGCTGGACTGGCTGGACAGCCAGGGCGGCGACGATCCGGCCAGCCTCAGCCTCACCGTGCGCGAATCCGCGCTGGCGCTGCGCCAGGCGATGGACCTGGCGCTGCGCGAGCCCACCGCGCTCGACCGCCGCTGGTTCGACACCCGCGTGCTCGAGCGCGCCATCGGCCGGCTCGCGGCGTGGCGGCCGGGACACCCGGCCGCCGAGCTGCTGGTGCAGGCCGGCGCGCGCCTGGGCGAGCACAGCCAGGCCTTCGCCGAGCTGCTCTGCGAAGGGCGCAGCGAACAGGCCGCGCCATGGCCCGAGCGGGTCGAGGCCGAACGCGACACGATCCAGCGCCAGCTCGGCGCCCTGCTCGCCGAACCCGCCGCATGATCCGGCGCGCGGTCCTGCTGCTGCTCGCGCTGACGCTGCCGTCGGCGGCGCACGCGGGCGCCATGCAGTCGACCGCGTCGCTGCAGCGGCAGGCGGAAAGCTGGTTGCGCGCGCGCCTGCAGCAGCCCGGCGTCCGCGTCGAGGTACGCGCCGGGCCGCTGGACGGCCGCCTGCGCCTGCCCGCCTGTCCGCGGCCGCTGCAGGCCAGCATGCCCGCCCGTGACCGCATCGGCGCCCGCGTCGGCGTGCAGTTGCGCTGCCCGGTGGCCGACGGCTGGCGCATCCGCGTGCCGGTGGACGTGCAGCTCTACCGCGACGTGCTGGTCACCACCCGCCCGCTGCAGCGCGGCGACGGCATCGGCGCCGGCGACGTGCGGCGCGAGGAACTCGACGTCGCCCGGCTGGGCTACGGCTACGTCGAACGGCTGGACCAGCTGCGCGACCGCACCCTCGCCCACCCGCTTGGTGCGGGCCGGGTGCTGGCGCCCGGCGACCTCGCCGGCCGCCGCGCGGTCGCCGCCGGCGACCATGTACAGTTGATCGCCGACCTCGGCGGCGTCGAGGCACGCGCCGGCGGCGTGGCGCTGGGCGGCGGCGACGTCGGTGCGCGGCTGCGCGTGCGCAACGACAGCTCCGGCCGCCTGGTGACCGGCGTGGTGCGCGGCACCGGCCTGGTCGAGGCGCTGCCGTGAGCCGCTCAAGTTCGCCTTCCGCCCGCCGATAGCCTGCCCGTGAGGCCGCAGATTCCGACAGGACCCGCCATGAACACCACCATCACACCGAACGGCATGCCCTCGTTGCCGCAGGCCAAGAACGGCCCCGGCGCGACGGCCCCGCAGAACGCCCCCGCCGCGTCCGACGCCGCCGTCCCGGCGCCGGCGGGCGACAGCGTGAAGCTCACCGAATCGGCGCGCTCGCTGCACGCGCTGGCCCAGGCCGGCAAGGGCGACGGGATCGACGCCCAGCGGGTGGAGAAGCTGCGCCAGGCGCTGGCCGATGGCAGCTACACGGTCGACGCCGGCCGCATCGCCGACCGCCTCGCATCGCTGGAACGGCAGCTCGCCGGCAAGCCATGAGCGACGGACTGCGCGCCGAACTGGGCGAGGCCCTGTCCGCCGTGGTCGCCGACATGCAGGCGGCCGCGACCGATCTGCGCCAGGCGCTGGCCGACGAGCGCGCCGCGCTCGACCAGGCCGACCCCGCCGCGCTCGACCGCAGCGGCGACGCCAAGCAGGCACTGCTGCGCCGGCTGGAGCAGCTGGAAACCGAGCGCCGGCAGCTCGCGCAGGCGTCCCCGTCCGCGGCCATGCCGCGCGGGGCGTGGTCGCGGGTGCTGGAACTGCTGCAGGAATGCCAGCGCACCAACCAGCGCAACGGCCGCCTGATCGGGCAGCGCCTGCAGCACGTGCGGCGCGCATTGGCGGTGCTCACCGGCGCCAGCGCCGACGCGGACGTCTACGGCCCGGCCGGCCAGTTGCGCCATGCGCGCCGTTCTTCGCCGCTGGCGCAGGCCTGAGCCCGGCCGCCCGCCCGGCGCGACACCCGGGCCATCGCCGGCCCGCGCATCCACCACGGACACCATGACCGAGACCGCCGCCGCCCTTTCCGTCGCCACGACACCCGACGCGCCGCTGCCGGTGGTGCGCGTGCCGATGCTCGATCGCCACCAGCAGCTGGTGGCCTACGAACTGCTGCTGCAGGCGGACGAGGACGGCGACGACGCGCCGATGCACCGCCTGCTGTCGACCCTCATCGACGGCTCCATCGCCCAGCTCACGCGCGGCAACCCGGCCTTCCTGCGCCTGTCGCCCGGGCTGATGCTGGAGCAGGCCGACTACGTGCTGCGCCAGCCGCGCATCGGCCTGGTGGTCGTTCCCGGCGACGCCGGCGACGAGGCGCTGCTGGCCCGCCTCGTCCAGCTCGCGCAGCGCGGCTGCGCGCTGCTGTTCGACCTCGGCGCGGCGCCGCCGCCCGGGCCCGACACGCCCGGCGCCCAGCTGCTGCGCCACGCCCGCTACGTGCGCCTGGACGCCGCCGGCACCGCGCCCGCGCTGCTCGCCGAACGCTGCGCGCAACTGGACAAGCGCGGCTTCAAGGTGGTCGCCGGCCGGGTCGACGACCGCGCCTCCAGCCACCGCTGCATCGCGCTGCCGTTCGCCGCCATGCAGGGCGGCTACCTGCTGCTGCCGGAGAAGGTGGACGTGCCGGTGCTGAGCGCAAACCGGCTGAGCGTGCTGCGCCTGCTGCGCGCGCTGGAGGAGGAGAACTCCGGCCCGGTGGAGCTGGGCAAGATCATCCGCGACGACGCCATCCTCAGCTACAAGCTGCTGGGCTGCGTGAACTCGGCCTACTTCGCGCTGCCCTGCCGGATCAAGTCGGTGGAGCAGGCGGCGATCTTCTTCGGGCTGTCGCGCATGCGCAACTGGATCGCCACGCTGAGCCTCAGCGGCATGAGCGACCGCCCGCCGGAGCTGCTGCGCGCCGCGCTGATCCGGGCGCAGATGTGCGAGCAGTTGGCCCAGGGCATGCCGCAGCCGCAGCGCGAGATGGCCTTCACCGCCGGCCTGTTCTCGCTGCTGGACAGCCTGATGTGCGCGCCGATGGACTTCGTGCTGCAGCACCTGCCGCTGGCGCCGGAGATCCGCGCGGCGTTGCTGGAACGCGGCGGCCCGTTCGCGCCGCTGCTGCACCAGGTGCGGCTGTGGGAAGCCGGCCGCATGCCCGGCGACGGCAGCATCCCGCCGCAGCAGGCGCGCCGCGTCGCGGCCGCCTACCTCAAGGCCACGCGCTGGGCCGACCACGTCTTCGCCTTCGCCGAGAAACGGCCGCCGGGCTGAGAGCCTACTTCGCCTTCCCTGCCTGCTCCTCCGCCAGCCGCGCGTCGAGGTTCTTCGCGGCGGCGGCGGCGTAGTCGCGGCAGGCGCGGCTGTCGACCAGCGGCGCCACGTCGTCGGCCGACCCGCGCCGGGCCACCTTCTCCCAGAAGCCGCTGGCGTCCGGATGCGGCGTCATTAGCACGTCGCAGGGCAATGCGGCCACGGTGGCGAGGGTCTTGCGGAAACCGGCCACGTAGGCCGGGTGGTCGATGAAGCGGTAGCCCGGCGCGCTCACCGCGGTGAGGCTGTCGGCGTAGACCATGTGCAGGCAGCGCTTGCCGGCGCACGAGGCCCAGGTCCACGAAGTGCTGCCCGGCGTGTGGCCGGGCGTGTAGTGCGCGGTGATCGCCACGCCGCCGAGCTGCAGGGTTTCGCCGTCGCGCACCACGCGCACGTCCTTCACGGGCGGGTATTTGGCGGCCCAGCCGTACAGCGGGTCGGCGCGGTAGGCGCCGCCGAGCTCCAGTTCGCGCGCGCCCTCCCGGCTCGCCAGCACCTGGGCGCCGCTGGCGGCCTGCAGCGCCGCGATGCCGCCGGCATGGTCGGGATGGGCATGCGAGTTGAGGATCCATTTCACGTCGCGCACGCGGAAGCCGAGCGCGCGGATGTGCGCCTCGATCACCGCCGCGGACTCCGGCAGGTCGCCGTCGAACAGCGCCAGCCCCCGCCCGGTGTCGACCAGGATCGAGGACAGGCCGTACGGCCCCACGTACCAGGTGTTGCCGTAGATGCGGGACGGCTTCTGCGGCGCGTTCCACTGGCTGCGGTCGATGTCCCGGGAAGCCGGCGGCGTGGACGCGGCGGCGGGCAGCCCCAGGGCGAGCGACAGGACGGCGACGGTCAGTGATCGGAAAGGCATGGCGGGGCTCCGTGGTCGAAAGCGCACAGCATCGCTGCCGATGCTGGCCGGCGGCAGGCGGAGTCCTGACGATTCAGAGCCTGTTCAAAATCTCCCCGTGGCCCGCGCCGGGAGCTGTTTGCGCGCAGACCAAGGAAGAGCGAAGGAGTGGACGTCCGTCCACGACTGAGCGATGACGCGGGGATGCGGGCAAACAGACCCGGCCCGAAGGGTTGCCTTGCCCTGGCCACCATGCGGCAGCGCGCGGCTTGGCCTGCCAGCCAGGCAGGCGCTGCGCCACGCACTCCCACCTGGCGGCCAGGGCAAGGCAACGCGAGCTACGGGGAGATCTTGAACAGGCTCTCAGAGCCGGCGGCCGCCGTGCAGCCATGCCGCCAGCGCGATGCCCAGCGCGGCCAGCACGAACCAGCCGGCCGCCGTGGCCACGGCGGTGCCCAGCCAGCACAGGCCGGAGACCGCGCCCACCGCGGCGACGCCCGTGGCCAGCGCCGGCAGCGGCCGCACGACGCCGCGGCGCTGGCGCTGCAGCAGGCCCAGCCCCAGCGCGGCGAGCAGCACGGCCAGCACGCGGCGCGGCCAGGCGAACGCCGGCGGCAGCGGCAGGTCGGGGAACATGCCGGCCAGCGGGCGATCGCCCACCTGCACCTCGAAACCCTTGCCGTCGGCGGTGTGGCCGGCCGGCACCAGGCGGTTGCCGTCCACCTGGGCCACCACGGTCACGGCCTGGGCCGGCACCGCCTCCCAGCTCACCCGCAGGTCGCCGATCTGCGGGCGCGACGGGTTCGCGCTGGTCACCAGGGCGTCGTGGTAGAGGCTGAAGCTGGCGGCAAGGTTGGCCGGCAGCCGGCGCATGTCCGGCGACACCGGCACGCTGCCGGGCAGCGCGCGCTGGATCTCGGGCGACAGCACGAAGCGCCCCACCCGCACCTGGCCCGCATCGATGCGCTGCCCCTCGAGCGGGAAACGCCCGGGGTTGGCATGACCGGGGGCGAAGCCGGACGAATCCACCGGGTGGTCGATCCAGTCCTGCTCGTACACCGGCGGCCCGCCCGCGCTCACCTCGTGCCACTGGAACATGGCCACGCGGCGCACCAGCTCGGGCGTGTCCACCTGCTGGTTGAACTGCGCGTCCAGCGGCGACTCCACCACCTGCACCTTCCCGCTCACGCGCACCATCAGGCCCTGGTCGCCGGATTGCGGCCCGCCGTCGGCGCCGAGGTCGAGCACCTGCCCGCCATGCCGCATGGCGGCGGCATGGAAACGGGCCAGCCCGCGCTCGGTGAGCCCCGCCAGCAGCAGGCCGGCCAGCAGCAGCACCACGCCTGCCGCGGGCAGGGCCAGGGGGGCGAACGGAAGGCGAGGAGGCGTGTCGTGGCTCATCGGATCTCCGGCATGCGGCTCAGGCGGAGGCGGGACGCCAGCCGCGCAGTTCGCGCTGTTCCCCGGCGGTGCCGTAGCGGCCGCGCTCGTCGCGGGTCGCGCTGGCCAGCGCGCATTCGTGGTCGTGGGTGAAGAACAGCCGCACGTCGCGCGCCAGCTTGTCGTCGAGGAAGGCGTGCTTCTCGTCGATCAGCTGCTCGGGATAGCGGTCGTAGCCCATGGTGATCGGCAGGTGCACCCAGAAGCGGCCGGGGATCAGGTCGGCGCAGAACACCACGCCGCCCACCTCGGCCAGCATCAGCCCGGGCGTATGGCCGTCCGAATGATGGAAGCGCACCGCCTCGCCCAGCGTGCGCGAATGTTCGCCCTCGACCCGTTCCAGCCGCCCGCTCCGTTCCAGCAGCGCCGGCAGTTCGGGGATGAACGAGGCGCGGTCGCGCGGATGCGGCTGCAGCGCGCGCCGCCAGTGCGCCGCGCCCACCACGAAGGCGGCGTTCGGGAACAGCAGTCGCGGCGGCTGGCTTTGCTCCCACGCGGCGAGCAGGCCGCCGGCATGGTCGAAGTGCAGGTGCGACAGCACCACCGCGTCGATGTCCTCGTGCGAGAGGCCGGCTTCGGCCAGCGAGTCGAGCAGCACGTGGCGCTCCTCGACCACGCCGTAGCGTTCGCGCAGCGACGGCTCGAAGAACGCGCCGATGCCGGTCTCGAACAGCACGTTGCGCCCGTCGAGGTCCTTCGCCAGCAGGCAGCGGCAGGCCAGCGGGATGCGGTTCTGCGCGTCCGGCGCGATCCAGCGCGACCACAAGGCCTTCGGCGCGTTGCCGAACATGGCGCCGCCATCGAGCTGCTGCGAATTGCCGAGGATCGACCAGAATTCCATGCTCACTCCCGATGACGTCCCGAAGCCCCGTACCGGAGCCTTGCTGGAGCGCCCCCGCGCGCGAAAGGCTCTGGCGCGGACCGGGACCAAGAGCCTTCGCGCACAGGGTGCGCTCCTACTGCACCTTGCCCAGCCCTGACGGCCGGCGCGGATCGCTGGCCGCGTCCAGGGTGTTGGTGCGGCGGTCCCAGGTGACCACGTTCATGAAGCCCCACGGCTCGCGCGGTTTCAACGTGTAACCCATCCGCTTCAGCTCGGCGCTGGTGGCGGCGTCGAACACGCCGTCCTCCACGTCCACCACGTCGGGCAGGAACTGGTGGTGGAAGCGCTTGTCGGACACGATCTGCTGCGCGCTCTGCCCTTCCACGAAGTGCAGGATGCCTTCCATCACCTGGGTGATGATGGTGGAGCCGCCCGGCGAGCCGATCACCGCGGTGCGCTCCGGCCCGATCACGATGCTGGGCGACATCGACGACAGCATGCGCTTGCCGCCCTCGGGCGCGTTGGCCTTGCTGCCGAGCAGGCCGTACACGTTGGGCTTGTTCGGCACCAGCGCGAAGTCGTCCATCTCGTCGTTGAGCAGCACGCCGGTGTCGCCGGCGACGAAGGTGGAGCCGAGGATGTAGTTCACGGTGGACGTGATCGCCACCATGTTGCCGTCCTTGTCGATGATCGAGAAGTGCGTGGTGTGCATGCCCGGATCGTGCGCCGGCCCGTGCGGCAGCATCGACGACGGCGTGGCCCGGTCGGGCAGGATGCTCTGGCGCAGGCCGTCGGCGTAGTACGGCGACAACAGCATCGCCAGCGGCATCTTCACGAAGTCGGGGTCGCCGAGGTAGTCGTTGTGGTCGCGGAAGGCGCGGCGCATCGCCTCGACGATGGTGTGCACGCGGTGCGCCTGGTCCATCTTCGACAGGTCGAAGCCGGACAGGATGTTGAAGATCTCCGCCATCGCCACGCCGCCCGAGGACGGCGGCGGCGCGGTGACGATGCGGTAGCCGCGGTAGTCGATGACGATCGGCTGGCGCTCCTTGGCGCGGTAGCCGGCCAGGTCCGCCAGCGTCCAGTTGCCGCCGGCCGCGCGCACCGCAGCGACCAGCTTGCGCGCGGTCTCGCCCTGGTAGAAGCCGGCGTCGCCCTTTTCGGCGACCCGTTCCCAGGTGCGCGCCTGGTTCGGGTCGCGCCAGACCGCGCCCGCCGCCGGCGGCTTGCCGCCGGGCAGGAACTTCGCCGCCGACGCCGGCCAGCGTTCGAGATCCTTCTGCTCGCCCTTGATCGAGGCGAGCAGGCGCGGGTCGGGCTTGAAGCCGTCACGGGCGATGCGGATCGCCGGCGCCAGCGAGTCCTTCAGCGGCAGCCTGCCGTAGTGCTTCGCCAGCCACACCAGGCCGGCCGGCTCGCCGGGGATGCCGGCGGACAGCGGCCCCTTCAGCGCGGCGTCGCGGTTGGGGGTGCCGTCGGGGTTGAGGTAATCCTTGGGATTGACTGCCGCCGGCGCGGTCTCGCGCGCGTCCAGGAACACGTCGCGGTTCGTTTTGGCGACATGCAGCGTGGCCATGAAGCCGCCGCCGATGCCGGAGCTTTCCGGCTCCACCACCGACAGCGTGGAGGCCACCGCCACCGCGGCGTCGAAGGCGTTGCCGCCCTTGGCCAGCACCTCGAAGCCCGCGTTGGTGGCGAGGAAGTTGGCGCTGGCGATGGCGGCATGCCCCGGGCGCTGCGCCAGCGGCGCGGCCGCCGGCTGCGTGGTGGCCGGCGCGGCGGTGGCCCCGGCGGCGAAGGCCGGCGCGGCGGTGAAGGCCAGGCCCAGCAGGACGATGCGCCAGCGCAACGCGAGGTTCATGGCTTGCTCTCCATCAGGTGGCGGTACTTGAGTTCGAGGTCCGCGCGCGACTCCGGCCGCTCGTCGTCGACGAGGATGCATTCGACCGGGCACACCTCGACGCACTGCGGCTCGTCGAAGTGGCCGACGCACTCCGTGCACAGCGCGGGATCGATGACGTAGTACTCCTCGCCGAGCGAGATCGCCTTGTTCGGGCAGACCGGTTCGCAGACGTCGCAGTTGACGCAGGTGTCGAGGATCTTCAGGGACATGCGGGTGCGCGGCGGCCGCGGGGGAACGCGCACCGGCGGCGAAGCTGCTCCGCCGCCGGGTCCCGCAGCCGCCGTGGCTCTCTTACATCTGCACGAAGCGGAACGTGGCGCCGGTCGGCTTCACCGCGTCCTCGACGCGCTGCTGGTCGGCCTGGTCGCCGATGAACAGCACGATCACGCCCTTGAACGAGCCGGGCTTGGCGTCCTTGAACGCCGCGGTCACCAGGTCGGCGGTCTTGCCGGAGTTGGGGCCGGCGAAGGCCAGCAGGTTGCCCGGCAGCACGCCGCGGGCCACGGTGTCCTGCACGTTGCCGAGCTGGCGGTCGTACTGGGCCTTGGCCTCGTCGTCGTCGCCGGCCGGCACCAGGTACGGATAGGGCTGCGCCGCGGTCATGCCGTCCAGGTGCGACTGCACCAGCTGGACCAGGTAGGCGTTCCAGGCCTTGGTGTCGTTCGGGTTGGCCGGGCGGGTCAGCTTCTGCACCTGGGCGGTGGCCTGCTGGTTGTCGTCCTGCTGGTTGCAGGCGGTCAGGGCCAGGCAGCCGGTCAGCGCGAGGGTGGTGGCGAGGTAGGCGAATTTACGCATGATGATCCCCTTCGGGTTTCTGTTGGCTCTTGTGCCAGCGCTGCCGCATGGCTTGTTGCACCGCCGGATGCACGAAACCGGAGATGTCGCCGCCGAGGCGGCCGATCTCGCGCACCAGCGACGAGGAAATGAAGCTGTACTGCTCCGCCGGCGTGAGGAACAGCGTTTCCGCCTGCGGGATGAGATGGCGGTTCATGCTCGCCAGCTGGAATTCGTATTCGAAGTCGGACACCGCGCGCAAGCCACGGATGATCACCCCGGCGCCGATCTCGGCCACGAAGCTGGCCAGCAGGCTGTCGAAGCCGCGCACTTCCACGTTCGGCAGGTCGGCCAGCGCCAGCCGCGCCAGCGCGATGCGCTCGTGCAGGCTGAAGCCCGGCCCCTTGCCCTTGTTCGGGCTCTCGGCCACCGCCACCACCACCCGCTCGAACAACGGCGCGGCGCGGGCGACCAGGTCGGCATGGCCGTTGGTGATCGGGTCGAAGGTACCCGGATACACGGCCAGGCGGGTGTTGACGGGCGGCTTGTTCACGAAGCGTGGGCGACCGATGGGGGAAGCCCTAGCTTAACGGAAGCCCGCCGACCCGGCGATACAGCGCGAAGCGTACCTCGCCGGCCGCGCCCTCGCGCCAGGGTTGCCAGTTCGACGGCAGTGCCAGCGCCGCGTCGCGCGGCGATTCCACGTAGACCTGCGCGCCGTCCGCCAGCCAGCCGCCGCGCTCCAGCTGGCCGGCCAGCCCGTCCCACAGCGCCAGCGCAAACGGCGGGTCGAGGAACGCCAGCCCGAACGGCCGCGCCGTGCCGCGCAGCCATGCCGCCGCATCCGCCGTCGCCACGCTGCCGCCGGTCGCCTTGAGCCGTGCCAGGTTGTCCGCGATCGCGCCCGCCGCGCGCGCGTCGCGCTCGACGAACTGCACCTCGGACGCGCCGCGCGACAACGCCTCGATGCCCAGCGCCCCGGTGCCGGCGCACAGGTCCAGCGCGCGTACCCCGGCGATGGTCGGCGCCAGCCAGTTGAACAGGGTCTCGCGCACCCGCTCCGGCGTGGGCCGCAGGCCCGGCAGCGCGGGCACGTCGAGGCGGGAATTGCGCAGGCGGCCGCCGATGACGCGGATGCGCCCGGGCCGGGCGCTCATGCGCGGCGGACCCGGCCAGCGGGGCCGCCGCGCCGCGGCTCAGCGGGCGGTCTGGAAGGGGGTGTTAGCATGCCGCCCATTGTCTCCGAATCCCCGCCGCAATGCTCAAGTTCTGGAAGAAGAAGGACGCCGGCACGACGCCGCAGCCGCCGGCCGAAGCGCCCGCCGAAACCACGGCCGACACTGCCGCCGCGACACCGGCCGCGTCGCCCCCGGCCACGCCTGAAGCCGTTGCGCCGCCGGTCCCCGCCGAAGCGGAAGCCCCGGCCGGCGCCGCCTCGCCCGTCGCGGCGAAGCGCAGCTGGCGCGACCGCCTGTCCGGCAGCGGTTTCGCGCGCAGCCTCGGCGCCTTGTTCGTGCGCCACCCGAAGCTCGACGACGACCTGCTGGACGAGCTGGAAACCACCCTGATCACCGCCGACGTGGGCATCGAGACCAGCACCGAGCTGGTCGAGGACCTGCGCCGGCGCATGCACAAGCGCGAGTTCGCCGACGCCGACGCCCTGCTGGCGGCGCTGCGCCAGGCCCTACTGGCGCGGCTGGAGCCGGTGGCGCGGCCGCTCGACGTGGCCGGCCGGCAGCCGTTCGTGATCCTCACCGTGGGCATCAACGGCGTCGGCAAGACCACCACCATCGGCAAGCTGGCGCGGCGCTACCGCGACGAGGGCCGCGAGGTGCTGCTGGCCGCCGGCGACACCTTCCGCGCCGCCGCGGTCGAGCAGCTCAAAGCCTGGGGCGCGCGCAACGGCGTGCCGGTGATCGCGCAGGGCCAGGACGCCGACGCCGCCAGCGTGATCTTCGACGCGTTGCAGGCCGCCCGCTCGCGCGGCGCCGACGTGCTGGTGGCCGACACCGCCGGCCGCCTGCACACCCAGGGCGGCCTGATGGACGAGCTGGGCAAGATCGCCCGCGTGCTGAAGAAGCTCGATCCCGGGGCGCCACACGAGGTGCTGATGGTGATCGACGGCACCACCGGCCAGAACGCGCTGAGCCAGCTGCGCCAGTTCCGCCAGATCGTCGGCGTCACCGGCCTGGTGGTCACCAAGCTCGACGGCACCGCCAAGGGCGGCGTGGTGTTCGCGCTGGCGCGCGAGTTCGGCCTGCCGATCCGCTACGTGGGCCTGGGCGAAGGCGCCACCGACCTGCGCACGTTCGACGCCGCGGCCTTCGTCGACGGCCTGCTGCCGGCGCGCCTCGGCCAGCCATGACGCTGCCGCGCCGCCTGCGCCTGGCCCTGCTCGCCTGCGGCGGCGTCGCCGCCGCGGTGGCGCTGGCGGTGCTGGTGACGCTGTACCTGCTGCTGCAACCGGAGCGCTTCACCGCGATGCTGCAGGCGCAGGCGCGCGACGCCGGGCTGGAACTGAGCCTGGCCAGCCCGGCCCATCCCACCCTGTTCCCGCATCCCGCGCTGGAACTGGAAGGGCTCACGCTCAACGCGCGTGGCGCCAACACGCCGATCCTGCTCGCCGCGCGCGGGCGCCTGGCGCTGCCGTGGCGCACCCTGTTCGGCGGCCCCACCGCAATCTCCCAGCTGGAGATCGATTCGCCGCGGGTGGACCTGGACGCGCTGCAGTCCTGGCTTTCCGCGCTGCCGGCGCGGCCGGCCAGCGCGCCGCTGCAGGTGCCGCGCATCGACACCGGCGTGCGCATCGCCCAGGGCAGCGTGGTCAGCGGCGACCGGCTGCTGCTCGACCACGTGTCGCTGGACGCCGGCAGCCTGATGCCGGGGTTGCCGTTCCTGCTCGACCTGTCCGCCGACACCGCCGACGACACCCCCGTGCGCTGGCAGCTCTCGGCCACCCCGCGCATGCAGGGCGGCGCGCTGCAGCTGGACGACATCGCGCTGCACCTGTCGCACGGCAGCCGGCTCGGCCTGCAGCTGGCCGGCAGCGCGCGCTGGCACGGCGCCGCCGACGCCTCGCTGCAGCTGCACGGGGCGTTGCGCGACCAGGCCGGAGGCAGCTACGCCACCTCGCTCACGCTCACCCCGGCCGGGCAGCGCAGCCCGCTGCTGCTGGCGCTGAAGCTGGACGGAGCCGGCAACCACGTGGACCTGCGCCTGCCGCCGCTGGCGCTGGCGCACTGGTGGTCGCGCCTGGGCGACGCCGCGCAGGATCCCCAGCTGGCCGTGCCACCGGCCGACGGCAGCATCGACATCGCCCGCCTTGACCTGGGCGGGGTGCACGTCGAGGGACTCAGCGTGCGCGCCGGCGACGCCGTCCCGGCGTCGAGCGCCGCCGCGCCGCCCGCAGCGGCGAAGGCGGCGAAACCCGCGAGCCCGAAGAAGCGATGAGCGCCGTCGCCGATGCCCTGCTGGCCTGGTACGACGACCATGGCCGCCACGACCTGCCCTGGCAGCAGGCGGCCGCCGACGGCCGCCGCGACGCCTATCGCGTGTGGCTGTCCGAGGTCATGCTGCAGCAGACCCAGGTCGCCACGGTCATCCCCTACTTCCACCGCTTCGTCGAGGCGCTGCCCACCCTGCGCGACCTCGCTGCCGCCGACGAGGACCGGGTGCTGGCGCTGTGGTCCGGCCTGGGCTACTACCGCCGCGCGCGCTTCCTGCACCGCGCCGCGCAGCGGTGCGTGGAACGCCACGGCGGCGAGCTGCCGCACGACTTCGACGCATTGTCCGCGCTGCCCGGCATCGGCCGCTCCACCGCCGGCGCCATCCTCGCCCAGGCGCACGGGCTGCGCTTCCCCATCCTCGACGGCAACGTGAAGCGGGTGCTCACGCGCTACCACGGCATCCACGGCCACCCGGGCGAAAGCGCGGTGGAGAAGCAGCTGTGGCGGCATGCCGACGCGCACACGCCGGCCGCGCGGGTGGCCGACTACACCCAGGCGATCATGGACCTGGGCGCCACCGTCTGCGTGCGTTCGCGGCCGTCGTGCGAGGCCTGCCCGCTGGCCGCGGGCTGCGTGGCCCGGCGCGACGGCCTCACCGCGCAACTGCCCAGCCCCAGGCCGCGCAAGGCCCTGCCCGAGCGTGCCACCGTGCTGCTGCTGCTGCGCGACGGCCGAGGCCGCGTGCTGCTGGAACGGCGCGGTCCGCAAGGCGTGTGGTCCGGTCTCTGGAGCCTGCCCGAGGCCGCCGACACCGACGCCGCCTGGCGCGCGGCGCAGCGGCACGCACGCATCGACGACGCGCAGGCGCTGGCGCCGTTCGTGCACGTATTCAGCCATTACCGCCTCGTCGTCGAGCCGCTGCTGTTCGACGGCGCGACGCCGCTGCCCGGCATCGCCGATCATCCCGACCTGCGCTGGTGCGACGCCGGCGACCTTGCCGCGCTGGGCCTGCCCGCGCCCGTGCGCGGCCTGCTGCAGAGCCTGTGAGGAACCCGAACCGATGAGCCGTACCGTCCACTGCGCCAAGCTCGGCATCGACGCCGAAGGCCTCGACTTCGCTCCCTGGCCCGGTCCGCTGGGCCAGCGCATCTATGCCGGGATCTCCAAGCCCGCCTGGCAGCAATGGCTGGCGCACCAGACCATGCTGATCAACGAGAACCGGATCAATCCGCTCGACCCGAAGGCGCGCCAGTTCCTCGCCGGCGAGATGGAGAAATTCCTGTTCGGCGGCGATGTCGCCCCCGTCCCGGGCTACGTACCGCCCGACGCCGAGTCTTGACGCCTTCCGGCGCATCGGCTTTAATGCGCGGCTCCCACGCGGTGCGCGACTTTGCGCGCCGCGCGTTTTTCCGGCCGGGTAGCTCAGTTGGTAGAGCAGGGGATTGAAAATCCCCGTGTCGGCGGTTCGATTCCGTCCCCGGCCACCATGCACGCGACAGGCCCGCTCCCCGAGCGGGCCTTTTCGTTGTCGGGAGCCGTTCCGCCGGACGAAAGGCGCCCGTGAGAACGCCGTCACGCCGGCGTCTCACGAATGGCATATCATGGGGCGGCGCATTCCGTGCGGCCCGGATCGAGCCGCTCCGGCATCGAAGTCATCGTCCGCCTTGTGTACGAGGTCCGGCATGCGAAAAGGGTTCGTTCCGTATCTCATCCGCAGTCTGGCTGTGGCGGCCCTCTATGGGCTCGCCTATACCCTGCTGCGCGGTTTTTCGTTCTCGCAGTGGTTCCTGCCCGCGGGATTGCGCCTCACCTGCCTGCTGCTGGTGCCCGTGCGCTACTGGCCCGCGCTGGTGGTCGGCGAGGTCGCGTCGCTCGGGGTATCCAGCTACGAGTGCGGCTCGACCTACGGCCCGGCCTGGACCGTGCTGAACATGCTTCCGCCGATCGCCCTGGCGATGCCGGTCGTGTTCTGGTTCCACCGCCACCGCGCCATCGTCACGCAACGCGGCCGCGCCATCCATGTCAACCGCCTGCTGGCCCTGACCCTGGTGGTCTCCGGATTGTGGATGGTGCTGTTCACCGGCACCGTCTACCTGATGCGGGTGCCGCCGGCATACGATGCGCCCGGTCTCCTGCCGCGACTGACGCGCTATTTCCTCGGCAATTTCCTCGGCGTGCTGACCGTCACCCCGCTGGTGCTCGCCGGCCTGCAGACCTTCAAGGACCAGCACTGGACATGGCCGAAGCTGCTGGGCGCGCTGCGCACGAGCCGGCCGGTCCATGAAGGCCTGGGCCTGCTGCTGCCGCTGACCGCCCTGCTCTGCTGGGTGGCGATCCTCAGCGTCGGCGATTTCCATCAGGTGGCGCAGATCGCGCTGTTCGTGCCGGTGGTGTGGTTCTCGTTCCGCCACGGCTGGAAGGGCGCGGCGGTCAGCGGCACGCTTTCCAGCGTGGCGGTGGCGCTGACCATCGAGCAGTTGCGCGATCCGGCGACGATGCAGGCGCAGGCCTTCATCGCCTTCGCGGTCTCCAGCATGCTGCTGTGGGGCGCGCACATCAGCCTGCTGCACCGGCGCGACGAGGAGGAACGGCTGGATACCCTGCGCGCGCTGGAACTCGCGCAGGAGGGCTACATCATGAGCGAAGCCCGCATGCGCCAGACCGCTGACGCGTTCGAGAGCATGGGGCGCGGCCTGCTCGATGCGCACCTGAAGCTGGTCGATCGCTTCCGGCACTTCCTCAGCGAATCGGAGGAACACCTGCACCGGCGTGAATCGATCAGCAGCAACGTCCAGGTGCACCGCCTGGTCGATGGCCTGTTCCCCCGCGCCTGGCAGACCCGCGGCATGCTCGAGACCCTGCGCGAGGGCCCGATCCATTCACTGATGGACGACCTCGGCATCCACTACGGCTTCGTGCCGATCGGCGACGGGCTGGACCGTCTGAGCCCGCACCTGCAGCTCGCGGTGTACCGATTGGCCTGCGAAACGGTGGCCTACCAGTTCGCAAGGCCGGACAGGACATGGGTGGAACTGCGCCTGACGCTGCGCGCCGGTACCTGGTGCGGCGCGCGCTGGGTCGCGCTGGTGCTGGAAACGGGCTCGCTCGGCAACGGAACGCCCGCCGGAGAGCGGCCGTCGATGGACCGGCGGCTGATGCTCTCGCGGCTGGGCGTGTGCGGCTTCGGGCTATCCTCGATCCGGAACCGCGCAGGAACTTTCCGGGGCAAGGTGCACGAGCGCCTCACCCCGGTGTCTCACCGGATCTCCATCTTCCTGCGCGACACGGATGCGCTGGCGGTCATGGATTACTCGAACCCGATTGCACATGAGCCGCGCACTCGTCCGGATCCGTACAGGTGGCAAGCAACGCCGCCGCGCCCGTCGTCGGGTCCGTTGCCACATTGAGCGTCACCTGGTTGTCCTGGTAGACCGTCTCACCCACATTGGTCGGCACATTGCCCTGCGTGGGTGTCAGCACGCGGCTCGAATCGCTGCCGATGGGAAGCACCAGGTAGGTTCCATTCGCAGTCCCGAAGGCACCGCGGACATTGCCGTTGAGATCGTTCACCTGCACGTAGCGGATCCCGTTGCGCTGGAACACGTAGACGTGCCAATCAGGACTGCGGCTCACATCCGGCGCGTTCGGCCAGGCCTTGCCCAGATCGTTGCTCTGGACGGGCTCGGCGGCCCACGCCGCGGTACAACCAAGGACTAAAGTCAAAGCTGCTGCTGCAAGCATGCTACGCGACATCGGCAAACCCTCCTCTCTGGATGGTCACCGGAATGTAGCACCGGATCGTGGCGTCCGTGTGTGCTCCAGGGCTGCACTCTGCCTGCGGCTGCACCGGCGACAGCCTGCCGCCAGCCTGCCTCCACGCGGCGTTCACCCATCGGCCCGGTTACAGTGCCGGCTGGCCCGATGGAACCCGCGCGACATGCACAGAACCTTCACGCTCACGACGCCCGCCCTCTGGCTCGCACTGGCCGTGGCAGGCTGCTCCCGGACATCCGGCCCCGGGCCCCAAACGGGCGCCGGGCCAGCCGCGCCTTCCACCGCTTCCGCTGCCTGCACCGCCGACCAGCTCGCCTTCGAACTCGACCGGCGCGACGGCATGTTCGACGGCATGTCGCATTCCGGCACCATGCTGGTGCTGCGCAACGCGGGCATCTCGCCCTGCAGCCTGCCGGCCCTGCCCGAGGCGGTGTTCCTGGACGCCTCGCACCAGCCGCTGCGCACCGTGGCGCAACCCGAACAGGCGCCGGCGGCGGCATTGCTGCTGGCGCCGGGCGCGCAGGTGGAAAGCGCAATGCGCTGGGTCTCCGGCGACGTCTACGAACATGGGCGCTGCCTCGCGCCCGCCTACCTCGGCGTGGTCGTGGACGGGCGCATGCTGTCCGCCGCCTTCGCCGGTCAGGTCTGCGGCCCGGGCGACCAGCCGCCCGCCTATGCCATCAAGCCTTTCCAGCCGGCCGCCGCGCAGCAGTAGCATTGCTCGATGCAATATCCCGCCAATGGCCGCGACGACCCAGCATCACGCGCTCGCCGCGATGCTGCCGCCGTCCGGCATGGAGCCTGTCCGATGACCGCATGCCGCGCCCTGCCGTTCGCCGCCGCCCTGCTGCTGGCCGCCTGCCACCGCCTGGGCCAGTCCGTCACCCCGACCGTCACCTACACCTGCAGCGACGGTCGCCAGGTGCAAGCCGCCTATCCCGACCGCGACAGCGCCGTGCTGGTGCTGGACGGCCGGAGCCATCGCCTGCGCCAGGCCATCTCCGCGGACGGCGCGCGCTACGTCGGCGATGGCTGGCAGTGGTGGGCGAAGGGTCTGCGCCAGGCCACGCTGGCTCCGCTGAAATCCGGCGAAACCATCGCATCGGCCCGCGGCATGGATTGCCGGGCGCGCTGAGAGCCTGTTCACGATCTCCGGGCCATCGCCACGCCACCCCATCGCCATCGGGCCGACCCGGCGCGGCAACGGCCGCGTCATCGCCGCGCGGCATGCTGCATCCACCCTCATGGAGGATGCCGCCATGCCCACCACCCAGTACGTGTTCCCATCGAAAGTCGGATTGTTCCGCATCGTCCAGCACGGCCGCCGCTGGCGCGCGCTGCACGACCGCCTCGAGTGCGGCCGCCACGACTCCGCCGAAGACGCGCTCGCCGCCCTGCGCCATGCGTGGCCGCAGGCGCGCCTGCCGCTGACGCTGGACGCCTGGCGCCGCCATGCCGAGGCGCCGCTGGCGCACGTGTCGCGCGTCCTGCTGCCGCGCTGGTGCGCGGCCTATTGAGCGGCCACGGAGCCCGCCTGTTCATGGCCTGAAGGCACGGCGTCCAGGCGCTCGAGCATGCTGCGCGCCATCTCGTGCTCTCCGGACACCACCAGGTCCGCGCCCAGCCCGCGCAGGTGCGCGGCGGCGGCGCTGGAGCCGGCGCGCGCCAGAATCAGCAGGCGCGGATTGAGCTGGCGCGCCACGCGCACGATCTCGCCCGCCTCGAACGCGTCCGGCGCGGTCACCAGCAGCGCGGCGGCATGGGCCAGATTGGCGGCGGCCAGCGCCTCGTCGCGCGCGGCATGGCCGGAGACGGTGCGAATGCCTCGTGCACGCAATTCCTCGATGCGCTCGCTTTCCATCTCCATCACCAGCAGCGGACTGCCACGGCCGAGCAGTTCCCCACACAGCAGGCGACCGACCCGGCCGTAGCCCACCACCACGACGTGGCCAGCCAGGTCATCGGCGCGCTCGGGGGCGGGTTCGTCGGCGACGACCGCCACCGCATCCGCCGCCACCTGCGCCGCCTCGCGCGCATCCAGCCACGGCCTGGCCCGGTCGAGCAGCTTGAACAGCAGCGGGTTGAGCAGGATCGACACGATCGCCGCGGCCAGCAGCACGTCCTGCGCCTCCTTCGACACCATCTGCTGGGCCACGCCCACCCCGATCAGGATGAAGGAGAACTCGCCGATCTGCGCCAGGCTCACCGCGATGGTGAGTGCGGTGCGCGGTGGCCGCTTGAACGCGAGCACGATGCCCAGCGCCGCCAGCGACTTGCCCAGCACGATGATCGCCAGCGCCGCCAGCACCACCAGCGGCTCGGTCAGCACCACGCGGTAGTTGAACAGCATGCCGATGGAGACGAAGAACAGCACCGCGAACGCATCGCGCAGCGGCAGCGTCTCCTCGGCCGCGTCGTGCGCCAGCTTCGACTCGCCCATCATCATGCCTGCGAAGAACGCGCCCAGCTCGAACGACACGCCGAACACGCCGGCCACGCCGAACGCCACCCCCAGCGCGATCGCCAGCACCGCGAGGCGGAACAGCTCGCGCGAACCGCTGATCGCCACCCGCGCGAGTATCCACGGGATCAGCCGCTTGCCCACCAGCAGCATCAAGGCCACGAACAGCGCCACCTTGCCGATCGCCAGACCCACCGTGCCGGCCAGCGCGGCGAACGAGACGCCCTGCCCCGCGGCCAGCGCGCCGCCCACCGCGGGCAGCAGCACCAGCGCCAGCACCATCGCGAGATCCTCCACGATCAGCCAGCCCACCGCGATGCGGCCGCGCTCGGTCTCCATCAGCCGGCGCTCCTCCATCGCGCGCAGCAGCACCACCGTGCTGGCCACCGACAGCGCCAGGCCGAACACGAAGCCCTGCGCGAACGGCCAGCCCAGCGCCCAGCCCAGCAGCAGGCCCAGCACGGTGGCCACCGCCATCTGGCCCAGCGCGCCCGGGATCGCGATGGACTTCACCGACAGCAGGTCCTTCAGCGAGAAGTGCAGGCCCACGCCGAACATCAGCAGCACCACGCCGACCTCGGCCAGCTCGTGCGCGATATGGCCGTCCGCCACGTAGCCCGGGGTGAACGGGCCCACCACCACGCCGGCCAGCAGGTAGCCAGCCAGCGCGGGCAGCTTCAGCCGGTGCGCCAGCGCGGCGAACACGAAGGCCAGCACGATGCCGCTGACGAGGGTGGCGATGAGCGGTGCTTCGTGCATGGGCGGTCCTCGGTGGCGGTTTCCGTGCTCGCGGCGCCGGCCGGCGCGACCACCGTTGTAAGGACATCCGGTGACGCGCACAAGCGCGCCACCGCGGGCGCCTCACTCCGCCGCGTTGATCACGGCCAGGAAATCGCGCCCGTAGCGCTTGAGCTTGGCCTCGCCCACGCCGCTGACCTGGGCGAGCTCGTCCTCGTTGGCAGGCATCGCGCGCAGCATCGCCAGCAAGGTGGCATCGTGGAACACCACGTAGGGCGGCACGCCCTGCTGGCGCGCCAGCTGCGTGCGCAGGGCGCGCAAGGCGTCCCACAGCGGCTGCTCGTAGGCCTCGATGCCGAGGTTGGCGCCGGTGACCAGCTGGCTGTCGCGCCGCCGCCGCGCGGAGCGTACCGGCTTCGCATCCTCGCGCAGGTGCACGTCCTGCTTCCCTAACAGCACGTCGCGGCTGGCCGCGGTGAGCCGCAGCGTGCCGTAGCCTTCCGCGTCGGTGGCGAGCAGGCCCGCGGCGAGCAGCTGGCGGAACACCGAACGCCACCCTTTCTCGTCCATGTCGGCGCCGATGCCGAAGGTGCTGAGCCGGTCGTGGCCGAGCTGGACCATGCGCTCGTTGTCCACGCCGCGCAGGATGTCGATGACGTGGCCGGCGCCGAAGCGCTGGCCGCTGCGGTACACCGCCGACAGCGCCTTCTGCGCGGGCACGGTGGCGTCCCAGGTCTTCGGCGGCTCCACGCAGTTGTCGCAGCGGCCGCAGGGGCCGTGGTAATCCTCACCGAACGCGCCCAGCAGCAGCTCGCGGCGGCAGCGCGTGGCCTCGGCGTAGGCCAGCAGCGATTCCAGCTTCTGCCGTTCGATGCGCTTGCGCTCGTCCGCCGATTCGGACTGCGCGATCATCTGGCTCATCGTCACCACGTCGGCGAGGCCGTAGATCATCCACGCCTCGGCGGGCAGGCCGTCGCGGCCCGCGCGCCCGGTCTCCTGGTAATAGCCTTCCATGCTGCGCGGCAGGTCGAGGTGCGCCACGAAGCGCACGTCGGGCTTGTCGATGCCCATGCCGAAGGCCACCGTGGCCACCATCACCACGCCGTCCTCGCGCAGGAAGCGCTGCTGGTTCCTCGCGCGCGTGGCGGCATCCAGGCCCGCGTGGTACGGCAAGGCCTCGATGCCGGCCTCGGCCAGCCACGCCGCGGTGTCGTCCACCTTCTTGCGGCTGAGCGCGTACACGATGCCGGCCTCGCCGCGGTGGCCGTCGAGGAACTGCATCAGCTGCGTGCGCGGGTTGTGCTTCAGCGTCACGCGGTAGCGGATGTTGGGCCGGTCGAAGCTGGAGACGAACTGGCGCGCGCCCGCCAGCGCCAGCCGCTCCACGATCTCCTCGCGCGTGCGCGGGTCGGCGGTGGCGGTGAGCGCGATGCGCGGCACGTGCGGGAAGCGCTCGTGCAGCACGGTGAGTTCGCGGTACTCGGGGCGGAAGTCGTGGCCCCATTGCGACACGCAGTGCGCCTCGTCGATCGCGAACAGCGCCGCCCCGGTCTGCTCCAGCAGGCCGAGGAAGCGCCCGGTGAGCAGGCGCTCCGGCGCCACGTAGAGCAGGTCCAGCTCGCCCGCCAGCAGTTGCCGCTCCACCTCGCGCTGCGCCGGCGCGTCGAGGCTGGAGTTGAGGTAGGCCGCCGCCACGCCCGCCGCGCGCAGCGCGTCCACCTGGTCCTGCATCAGCGCGATCAGCGGCGACACCACGATGCCGGTGCCCTGCCGCAGCAGCGCGGGGATCTGGTAGCACAGCGACTTGCCGCCGCCGGTGGGCATCAGCACCAGCGCGTCGCCGCCTTCGGCCACGTGCTCGACGATGGCTTGCTGCTGGCCGCGGAAGCTGGAGTAGCCGAAAACGCTGTGGAGGATGTCGAGGGGCGAGGAAGGCATCGCACGCATGCTAGCAAACCCGGCCGGCGCACCGATCGGCGCGCGCCGCCGGGTCATGTCGGTCAAGGGCGCTTCAGAAGCCGGGCATGCCCCACAGCGCACGGTCGACATCCGCGTCCAGGCCGAACGCGCCGAGCGCCACGCGGCCGTTCGTCACCTCCACGCCTTCCGCGCGCAGCCGCCGGCACTGTTCGCGGAAGCCGCGGCTGCCCTTCGGCAGCGCGATCTCGCCGCTGGCGCGCAGCACGCGGAACCAGGGCAACTCCATGCCGTCGGGCACCTCGCCCAGCAGCTTGCCCACCAGCCGCGCCCGCCCCGGCAGGCCGGCGCGGGCGGCGATGGCGCCGTAACTGGCGACGCGCCCGGGCGGGATGGCGGCGATGGCAGCGTAGACGCGGGCGTGGCTGTCCTGCATGGCGGCGGCTTGGGGCATGGGTGGCGACAGGTTACCATCGGCGCATCGCCGGCCGGGCCGGCCACCAGGGAGCACCGCATGCACCATTTCGAAGCCGTGCGCTCCCACGTCGGCAGCCTCTACGCGCTGCGCCAGAACGATCCCTACCTGATCAGCTTCGACCTGCGCCTGCCGGACGGCCGCCACCAGGGCATCTACCTGGCCGAGCTGGAAGGCGAGGACGGCCGCCGCTACCTGCGCGTATCCACCCCGGTCGGGCCGCTGGCTGGCGTCGACCCGCGCCGCTGCCTGCGCTTCAACTGGGAGCAGCGCTGCGGTTTCCTGGCGGTGGCCGACCTGGACGGTTCGCCGTTCCTGCACCTGTGCGAGAACCGCCCCTACGAGCTGCTGGACGAGGCCGACCTCAGTCGCCTGATCGGCGAGCTGGGCGTGCTCGGCGACCAGCTCGAACGCGCCATCGCCGACGGCGGCGACAGCCTCTAGGCATCGTTCACGCCAGCCACTGCGCCAGCCGCACGAAGCCGAACGCGATCAGCGCGGTGATCGGCAGGGTCAGGATCCACGCCCACACCATGCGCTGCACCACCGACCAGCGGATCGCGTTGGAACGCTTCGCCGCGCCCACGCCCATGATCGAGGACGACACCACGTGGGTGGTGGACACCGGCAGGCCGAACACCGAGGCCACCAGGATCACCAGCGCCGAGCTGCCCTCGGCGGCGAAGCCGTTGATCGGATGCAGCCGCACCATCTTGTGGCCCAGCGTCTTGATGATGCGCCAGCCGCCGCCGGCGGTGCCGGCCGCCATGGTCAGCGCGCACACCACCGCCACCCACGCCGGCACCGCGAAGCCGCCGTTCGCCGATCCCTGGATGCGCAGGAAGTGCAGCCAGACCGGCAGGTGGTCGAACTGCCCCGCCGCGGTGGCGCCGGCGAGCGCCAGCGCGATGATGCCCATGCTCTTCTGCGCGTCGTTCATGCCGTGCGCCAGGCCCATCGCGCTGGCCGAGGCGATCTGCGCCTTGCCGAAGAAGCCGTTGACGAACGGCGTGCGTCCGAAGCGGTGCAGGAAGCCGGTGCGGCGCGAGAACCACGCCAGCAGCGCGTACAGCGCGCCCATCAGCACGAAGCCGAGGGCGAAGCCCATCAGCGGCGACACCACCATCGGCACCACCACCTTGGGAATCACGCCGTGCCCTTCCCACCAGTGCGCGCCGCCCTGCGACCAGATCACCGCGCCGAAGTCGCCGCCCGCGCTGGCGATGGCCGCGCCCACCAGCGCGCCCACCAGCGCGTGGCTGGAACTGGACGGCAGGCCGAACCACCAGGTGAGGAGGTTCCACGCGATCGCCGCCAGCAGCGCGCACACCAGCAGCTGCGGCCCGGCCTCGACCATGCCGGTGTTGACGATGCCCGCGGCGATGGTGGCGGCCACCGCGGTGCCCCACAGCGCGCCGATCATGTTGGTGACCGCCGCCAGCAGCACCGCCTGGCCCGGCGAAAGCACCTTGGTCGCCACCACCGTGGCGATGGAGTTGGCGGTGTCGTGGAAACCGTTGATGTAGGTGAAGGCCAGCGCGATCAGCACCACCACCACGACCAGACCGAGGCTCATCGCGGCGGCCTCAGGAGTTCTTCAGCACGATCGAATAGACGATGTTGCCGACGTCGCGGCACTTGTCGATGGCCTTCTCGAGCAGCTCGAACAGGTCCTTCGCCAGCATCGCGCGCATGGCGTCGTTGCCTTCCACGTACAGCGTGCGGTACGGCGCCAGCAGCATGCGATCGCCTTCCGACTCCAGCGTCTGCAGGCGGTCCTGCAGCTTCTTCACCGGGTCGATGCGCAGGCCGCGGCGCAGCTCGCCGATCATCTCGCGCACCACTGCGCAGGAGCGCTCCAGCACCAGCGCGCGCTGGGCGAAATCCACGCCGGCGAGGCGGAAGGCCACGATGTCGTAGCGCTCGGCGAACTTCTCCACCGTCTTGGGGATCTTGTACAGCGCCGTGTTCAGCGCCTCGATGTCCTCGCGGTCCAGCGCGGTGACGAAGGTGTTCACCAGTTCCTCGCTGATCTGCGTGGCCAGCGCCTTCTCGCGCGCCCGCGCGGCGGCGAACTCCGCCATCACCGGGGTGTGGTCGGCCTGGGTCACCAGTCCGTGCAGGGCCCTGGCGCTTTCGTGGGCGGCGTCGGCGCTGCGTTCGAGCAGGTCATAGAACTTGTCGCCTTTGCCGAAGATGGTCTGCAGTGAAAACATGCGGGCTGCGCCTGGCGGTCGGAATGGCGCGATGTTACAGGACAGTTACCCTGCACCGCACCATTGCGCGCCGTCACGGAATGCCGCGGGCGCGGGGTGAAGGCCGCCGCGGCAGGCCTTACACTCTCGCCCATGTCGCCCCGTCCCTGCCCGTCGCGATGCTGACCGAAATCGCGCTCGTCTTCGTCCTGGCCCTTTGCAACGGTTTCTTCGCGCTGTCGGAGATGGCGCTGGTGGCCTCGCGCAAGAGCCGCCTCAAGCAGATGGCCCGCACCAGCCGCAACGCCCGCATGGCGCTGCGCCACGCGGAGGCGCCGGAACGCTTCCTTTCCACCGTGCAGGTCGGCATCACCCTGGTGATGCTGATCACCGGCGCGGTGGCCGGCGACGCGCTGGGCGGCCACATCGCCACGCTGCTGCACGGCCACGGCCACGGCCTGGTCTGGCTGGCGCCCTACGCACGGGTCGTCGGCATCGTGCTCGGCTTCGTGCTGATCTCCTTCATCCAGATCGTGGTGGGCGAGCTGCTGCCCAAGCGGCTGGCGCTGGCCGCCCCGGAACGGGTCTCCGGCTACGTGGCGATGCCGATGCTGGTGCTGTCGCGCGCCACCGCACCGTTCGTGTGGCTGCTCAACGCGTCCAGCGGCCTGCTGCTGCGCCTGCTGCGCATCAGCACCAAGGGCCGCGATGCAGTGACCGAGGAGGAAATCCGCCTGCTGGTGGCCGAGAGCGCCGAACAGGGCGTGCTCGACATGGACGAGCAGGCGATGGTGAACCGCGTGCTGCGCCTCGGCGACCGCGCCGTGGACAGCGTGATGACCCCGCGCAAGCGGATCGCCTGGCTGGACATCGCCGCGCCGCGCGGCGAGAACGTGCAGGTGATGCACGACACGCCCTACTCGCGCTACCCGGTGTTCCGCGGCGACGAGAGCGACATCGTCGGCGTGCTGGAGGTGAAGAGCCTGCTGGGCGGCATCGCCCAGGGCGCGCCCGAGCTGTTCCGCACCCTGGCCAAGCCGCTCTACGTGCCGGCCACCGCGCGCGCGCTGGACCTGCTGGAGGAGTTCCGCGACGCCGAGACGCCGATGGCGCTGGTGGTGGACGAATACGGCGACATCGAGGGCCTGGTCACGCTGAACGACCTGCTCGCCGCGGTCGTCGGCGCCAGCCAGCTCGGCCACGGCGGCGGCGAGGAAAGCGCGCCGATCGTGCAGCGCGCCGACGGCAGCTGGCTGGTGGACGGCAGCCTGCCCACCGACGACCTGCGCGAGCTGCTCAAGGTGGACCGCCTGCCCGGCGAGCAGGAACACGACTTCCACACCGCCGCGGGCATGGTGATGACCGCGCTGGGCCATATCCCCCAGGTCGGCGAGACCTATGCGTGGCAGGGCATCCGCTTCGAGGTGATGGACCTGGACGGTGCGCGCATCGACAAGCTGCTGGTGACGCTGGCGCCGGCGGCCGCGGAGGCCGGCGACGAAGAGACCGGCTGAACGACCGCCTTACCGTCTGCCTCCCAGGTTCCCGGTTCCCTCTGGGCGTAGCGAAGCGGAGTCGAAGGGCCATGGCGCACGCGCCCTTCGACTTCGGCCTGGCGGCCTGCGCTCAGGGAGAACGGCAGAGGGGGCCAGGCACCACTTTTCAGCCCCGCCGCCCCTCGCCCGCCAGCGTCGCCATCCGCTGCGCATCCGCCAGGATGCCGTGCAGCACGCGCAGCTCGCGCTCGTCCGGCTGGGCCCGCTGGAACAGCTTGCGCAGGCGCAGCATGATGGTCTCCGGCGAGCGGCCCTTGTGGAAGTCGATGTCGTCCAGGGTCTGCGCCAGGTGTTCGTAGAAGCGCTCCATCTTCGCCGCGTCGGCGGGCGGGTGGTCGTGCTCCGGCGGCGCGGGCGGCGCCTCGCCACCCAGCAGCGCCATGCGCAGTTCGTAGGCCATCACCTGCACCGCCTGCGACAGGTTCAGCGAGCTGAAGTCCTCCACGCTGGGGATGCGCACCATCGCGTGGCAGCGCGCCAGTTCGTCGTTCTCCAGTCCGGTGCGTTCGTTGCCAAACACCAGCGCCACCTGCTCGCCGCGCAGGGCGGCGGCCCGCGCCTGGGCCGCGCCCTCGCGCGGCGACAGCTCCGGCAGGTTGATCCCGCGCCGGCGCGCGGACAGCCCCAGCGCGAAGGTGCTGCCGGCCAGGCCCTCGACCAGCCCGGCATGCACGCCGGCGCCGGCCAGCACGTCGTCGGCGCCGGCGGCCAGCGCGTCCGCCTCGCGGTCGGGAAAGCGGTGCGGCGCCACCAGTTCCATCCGGGCGAAACCCATGGTGCGGATCGCCCGCGCCGCGCTGCCGATGTTGCCCGGGTGCGAGGTGCGCACCAGCACGAAACGGAACAGGGGGGCCAGGTCGACGGCAGGATTCATGGGCGGCGGATCGGTTCGGGACAGCCCACGAGCATAGCCCAAGCCCCGCCCGCCCCGCCGCGGGCGAGCCGGAAACGCCCCGCCTCTGCTAGAATCGCCGGCCGCAACCCGTTCTTTCGAAAAGCCGAAGCCATGACCCGACCCGCCATCACCATCGCGGTGCGCGCCGCGCGTGCCGCCGGCAACGTGATCCTGCGCTACATGAACCGCATCGACGGCCTCAACGTCGTCGAGAAGCAGCGCATGGACTTCGCCTCCGAGGTCGACCGCCTGGCCGAGGCCGAGATCGTCAAGGAACTGCGCCGCGCCTACCCCGACCACGCCATCCTCGGCGAGGAAGGCGGCGCCATCGGCAAGAGCCCGCTCACCTGGGTGATCGACCCGCTCGACGGCACCCACAACTACCTGCGCGGCATCCCGCACTTCTCCGTGTCCATCGCCCTGGTGGAAAAGGGCGTGCCGGTCTACGGCGTGGTGTTCGACCCGCTGCGCAACGAGCTGTACACCGCCAGCAAGGGCGATGGCGCCTACCTCAACGACCGCCGCATCCGCGTCAGCAAGCGCGAGGGCCTGGGCGGCGCGATGATCGCCACCGGCTTCCCCTACCGCCAGCGCGCGCACCTGGACGCCCAGCTCGCGATGACCCGCGCCCTGCTCGCCCAGGCCGAGGACATCCGCCGTTCCGGCTCCGCCGCGCTGGACCTGGCCTACACCGCCGCCGGCCGCTACGACGGCTATTTCGAACTGGGCCTCAAGCCCTGGGACATGGCCGCCGGCGTGCTGCTGGTGCACGAGGCCGGCGGCCGCTACGGCGACTTCGCCGGCCGCGACGGCCTGCCCGCCAGCGGCCACCTGATCGCCGGCAACCTGCCGGTGGCCAAGGCGATGACGGAGACGATCGGCGCGCACGCCACCCCGGGCCTGCTGAAGGCCTGATCGTCCGCCCGGAAGGCGCCCCGGCGCCTTCCGCCGCCATGCCGGCACAACTTTCCGGCCCGGAATGTTTTTCCCGCGCGGGTTGCCGCCATGCCGGCGCAACCCGCGCCACGCCGCACCCGGACCACTGGCATCCGCCTTGCAAAGCCCTGTCTTGCCGATGAGGCAGTCACAGGAGTACCCGAATGAATCCCGACAAGCACCCTGCCGACCAGGGTCGGCACGCCGCCCGCGAAGACGAGGGTCGCGGCGACATGACCGTGCGCGAAGCCGGCCAGAAAGGCGGCCACAAGGGTGGCCAGCGCGAACGCCAGCTGGTCGAGGAAGGCCACGAGGCCGAGCGCCGCGGCGAAGGCCGCCACCACGAATGAACCCCGCGGCCGCGCCGCCGACGCGGCCGCTCCGACGGGAGAAGATCATGGCCAGCAACGACAGGCAGCACCACGACCAGGGCGACATGACGGTCCGCGAGGCCGGGCAGAAAGGCGGCCACAAGGGCGGCGAGATCCGCAGGGAACAGCTGGGCCCGGAAGGCTATTCCGAACTCGGCCACAAGGGCGGCCAGCGCGTGCGCGAACTGGTCGACAAGGGCAAGGAGGCCGAGGACTCGGGCGACTAGCCGGATGCCTGCGCCGGTACCGGGCAAAGGGCCGGGTCGGCGTCGCCGACGCGCTCGGCCACGATGCCGTCGAACGGCAGCGGCGCGTGGTCGTCCGTTGCATGCACGGTCTCGTCCACGGCGCCGCCCCAGACCGAGCCTCTCCCTTCCAGGCCGGCGGCGGAGAGCTTCAGCCAGACCCCATAGCCGCCATCGGGCGAGCGGTACAGCTGGAAGCTGATGGCATCCGCGCTGTCCCGCTGCGGGCTCCACGCGATCCAGCCGCGAACCGGGCGCTCCCCGGCAGCGGCGAGGACAAAGCAACCGTTGGCCGGCCGGGTCTCCATGGACACGCGCAGCACGTGCCCCCGCCGGTCTCGCACGGGCTGGCCCAGCAAGACCAGCGTGCCAGTGCGGAACGGCCGATTGGATTCCATGCAGGCGCCGTGGCAAATGCGGATCGCGTAGGTCCCCGTGAACACCGGCGGGTAAGCCGCCTGCGTGCCCGGCCGCGCCTGCCCGGCGCCGGCGGTGGCCATGCCCATGGCGGCAACGCATGCCAGAAAGCCCGATCGGAACGATGCCATGGCGATTCTCCCGGTCAGTCCGCCCCCGCCTCGCGCAGGAAACCGCGCAGGAACGGCACGGTGATGCGGCGCTGCGCCGCCAGCGAGGCGCGGTCGAGCCGGTCCAGCAGGTCCAGCAGCGCGCCCAGGTCGCGGGTGTGGCGGGCGAACAGCCAGTCCAACACCGCGTCGTCCAGTTCGATGCCTCGCGCGGCGGCCTGGCGCTTCAGCACGTCGCGGCGTTCGCCGTCGTCCAGCGGCTTCAGCGCGAACTGGGTGCAGGCGCCCAGGCGCGAACGCAGGTCGGGCAGTCCCAGGCCCAGCTGCGCCGGCGCCGCCCCGGCCGCGAACAGCAGCGCCGCGCCTTCGGCCTTCGCGCGGTTGTAGAGGTCGAACAGCGCGTGCTCCGCCCCGCGCTCGCCGGCGATGGCGCCGAGGTCGTCCAGCGCCAGCAGCGCGCTGCCGGCCACGCCGCGCAGGGCGGCGGCGCGGTCGGCCAGCGTCGCCAGCGGCAGGTACTGCACGGTACGGCCGGTGGCGCCGGCGGCCTGGCAAGCCGCCACCAGCAGGTGGCTCTTGCCGCTGCCGGCAGGGCCGTGCAGGTACACCCACGGCGCGCCCGGCGCGCGCGCCAGCGCCTCGACGGCGGCCAGCGCGGCGGCATTGGCACCGGCATGGAAATGGTCGAAGCGCTGGCGGCGCGGCCAGCGCAGGGCGAGCGGGAGCTGCGGGATCATCGCGAAGCGCCGGCGTCCCCGTCGTCGTCGGCCCTTGCCACCACACTGGCCGTGCCCTGCTGGCCATCGGGCGTGGTCACGGTGACGTCCACCTCGGCCAGCACCGGGTCCTCCGGCCCTGGCTCGGTGTACAGCCCGCTCTGCTGGTAGCGCTCGTTGAGGTAGCGCAGCAGCACCAGGATCACCGACGCCGCCGGCAGCGCCAGCAGCACGCCCAGGAAGCCGAACAGGTAGCCGCCGGCCAGCACCGCGAAGATCACCGCTACCGGGTGCAGGCCGATCTTCTCGCCCACCAGCCGTGGCACCAGCACGTAGCCCTCCAGCAACTGGCCGACGACGAACACGCCGCACACCAGCAACAGGTGGGTCCAGTCGCCGTACTGCACCAGCACGGCGATGATCGCGGCGCCGAAGCCGGTGATGAAGCCGAGGTACGGCACGAAGCTGAGCAGGCCGGCGACCATGCCGATCAGCGGCCCCACCGACAGCCCCACCAGCCCCAGGCCGGCGCCGTAGAACACGCCCAGCGCCAGCATCACCAGCAGCTGGCCACGCACGAAGGCGCCGAGCACGGCGTCGGATTCGCGCGCCAGGTGCGCCACGGTCGGCTGGATCGAACGCGGCAGCATGCGGTCGATCCACGCCACCAGGCGGTCCCAGTCGCGCAGCAGGTAGAACGCCACCACCGGGATCAGCACCAGGTTGGTCAGCCACATCACCGCGCCCACGCCCGAGCGCGACAGCTTGCCCAGCACGCTGCCCACCGAGCCGATGTGCTCCTTCAGCATGGCCATCAGGCGGTCGGTGTCGAGCGCGTGCGGGTCCAGGTGCAGCTTGTGCTGCAGCCAGGGCAGCGCGGTGTCGCGCGTCCATTCCAGGTAGCGCGGGAAATTCTCCACCACGTTCTGCACCTGCCGCGCGATCAGCGGCACCAGCAGCAGCAACGCGCCGGCCGTCAGCAGCAGCAGCACCACGAACACGATGCTCACCGCCAGCGTGCGCCCCAGGCCCAGGCGCTCCAGCCGGTCGGCCAGCGGGTCGCCGAGGTAGGCCAGCATGGCGGCGATGGCGAACGGCATGATCACCGGCGCCAGCAGCCAGACCAGGCCGAGCAGCACCGCGGCGATGGCCAGCAGCTGCCAGCGGCGGGCGATGTCGCGCGAGGGGTCGTGGTGCATGCGGGTACGGTCCGTCGTCGGTACGGTATCCAAGTGTCGCTTATATGCCGGGCGCCTGTCAGCGTTCGCGGGAGGCACGCCACGCACGGCGCGACCAGCTCCACGCGTAGTCCAGCCAGCTCGCCGCGCATAGCGCGGCCACCAGCCACGCCAGCGGCGTCGACGGCGGCGCCGGCCAGCCCGCGGCGTCCAGCAGCACGTCCAGCAGGTAGAGGATCTGCAGCACCGTGCAGGCCTTCGACAGCCGGCTGGGCTGCGGCTGCAGCGGCCCCACCAGCACCCGCCACAGCAGCGCGCCGGCCCCGATGCTGGCGTCGCGCAGGCATACCGCCCAGGCCAGCCAGGCCGGCGCCACGCCCGTCCAGGCCAGCAGCACGAAGCAGGCGACCAGCAGCAGCTTGTCGGCCAATCCGTCCAGCACGCCGCCCAGGCGGCTCTGCCAGCCGCAGCGGCGCGCCAGGAAGCCATCGACCCCGTCGGAGACGCCGGCCAGCGCGATCAACCCCAGCGCCGGCAACCAGGCGCGCGCCAGCAGCAACCACGCGATCGGCGCGACCAGCGCGATGCGCAGCAGCGAAATGGCGTTGGGCAGGTGCCGCCAGGGCGAGCGCGATGCGGCCGGCACCGCCCCGGCTCCGCGCTCAGTGCAGCCAGCGCAGGCTGGCGTCGGCGCCGGCGTGCGGCTCGTGGCTTTCCAGCAGATGGCCGCCGGCGGCCAGTTCCGCCGCCAGCGCCGGCAGCGGCAGGCCGGCCTTCACGTCGAGCAGGGCGCCGTCGTCCTGCGCGCCCACGGTGGTCACGGCCTGCACGGAGGGATCGGCGCGCAGCGCGGCCAGCAGGCCGGCGTAGTCCCGTGCCGAATTCAGCCCGGTCACCCACAGCTTGCCTTCCACCGTGCCGGCGCCGATCACGTTCAGGCGGCGGCCGACGCGGTCGGCCACGGCATTGCCGGCGTCCGCCAGCAGGGCATCGCCGCTGGCCTGGTCGCTCCACTGCTGCGTCTGGCCGCCGTTGACCAGGGTCCAGTCGGCACCGCCGTCATGCAGCCGGCCCAGCAGCACCAGGCCGGTGCGGTAGCGGGCTGACACCGCCGCCAGCGCCCCGGGATCGGCCGCGGCCAGCTTGTCGAACGCGGGCAGCTGCGAGGGATCGTCCGCGTAGACGACCTCGTAGCCGCGCTGGCCGGCGGCCGAGGCCAGCGGCGCCAGCGCGTCCTTGCCCAGCGGCTTGCCGTCGGCGCCCTGCACCACCAGCAGCACCGGCGGCTTCACGCCCGCGCTGCTGGCGCCCATCTGGGCGATCGTGCGGCGCACCGCGCCGCTGTCGAAGGTGGCCTGCAGCAGCAGGCCCGGCGGGTTGCCGCCGGCACGCTGGTACTGGTACTGCTGCACCATGCCGGGGGCGTTCTTGAGCGCGTCGTCGTAGCCGGGCTTGCCGCGCAGGTCCTGGCCGCCGGAGATCCGCGCCAGCACCTGCGTCAGCGCGGTGGCGAAGGCCTGGTCGCGCTGCGCCTCGCTGGTGTCGGGCACCGGCACGGTGACGGAATACGGCGACGACGCCTGGCCGAACGCGCCCAGCGGCGCCAGCGCGGCCAGGCCCAGCAGCAGGAAGGCGATCAGCGGACGCGGCAGGCGCATGGGGATGGACCTTGGGGGAAACTCGACCGAAGTCTGCCCAATCCGGCCCCCAACGTCTATCATTACGCGTTTTCCAGGCCGGTTCCCCGCCATGTCCGACGCCCTCACCTATCGCGCCGCCGGAGTCGACATCGACGCCGGCAACGCCCTCGTCGAACGCATCAAGCCGCTGGTCAGGCGCACCTTCCGCCCGGAGGTGATGGGCGGGCTGGGCGGCTTCGGCGGCCTGTTCGCGCTGGGCAACAGGTATCGCGAGCCGGTGCTGGTCTCCGGCACCGACGGCGTGGGCACCAAGCTGAAGCTGGCGCAGCAGCTCGGCCGCCACGACACCATCGGCATCGACCTGGTCGGCATGTGCGTGAACGACGTGCTGGTGCAGGGCGCCGAGCCGCTGTTCTTCCTCGACTACTTCGCCACCGGCAGGCTGGACGTGGACACCGCCGCCGCGGTGGTGGGCGGCATCGCCAAGGGTTGCGAGCTGGCCGGCTGCGCCCTGATCGGCGGCGAGACCGCCGAGATGCCCGACATGTACCCGCCCGGCGAGTACGACCTGGCCGGCTTCACCGTGGGCGCGGTGGAGAAGGCCGGCATGCTCACCGGCGAAGCCGTCGTCGCCGGCGACGCGGTCCTCGGCGTGGCCTCCAGCGGCCCGCATTCGAACGGCTACTCGCTGGTCCGCAGGATCCTCGAGCGCGCAGGCCACCCGCTGGACCTCGACCTGGGCGGCACGACCCTGGCCGACGCGCTGATGGCCCCCACCACCATCTACGTGAAGCCCATGCTGGACCTGCTGGCCACCCAGGGCCCGGCCATCCACGGCATGGCGCACATCACCGGCGGCGGACTGAAGGAAAACATCATCCGCGTGGTGCCCGACGGCCTCGGCCTCGCCCTCGACGCCGCCGCCATCGAATTGCCGCCGGTGTTCGACTGGCTGCAGCGCGAAGGCAAGGTGGCGCGCGAGGAAATGTGGCGCACCTTCAACTGCGGCGTGGGCTTCACCGTGATCCTGCCGCGGGACGCCGTGGACGCCGCCGCGGTGCTGCTGGCGAGGCACGGGCTGGCCAGCCGGGTGATCGGCGAGGTGGTGAAGGCGGCGGGCGACGAGCGCGTCCACATCGGCTGAAATCCATCCATCCCCGTTCGCCCTGAGCGTAGACCCGAAGGGTCGAAGTCGAAGGGCCCTTCGACTCCGGCGCGATGCGCCTACGCTCAGGGAGAACGGATTCAGGCAGACGCATCCATGACCGCCCCCCTCCGCATCGCCGTCCTCGCCTCCGGCCGCGGCAGCAACCTCGCCGCGCTGATCGCCGCGCGCGACGCCGGCAGCCTGCCGGTGGAGTTCACCCTCGTCGCCAGCGACAAGGCCGATGCCGGCGCGCTGCGCCTGGCCGAGGCGGCCGGCATCCCCACCCTGGCGCTGTCGCCGAAGGGCTACCCCGACCGCCGCGCCTACGACCTCGACCTGTTCGGCCGCATCGCCGCCAGCGGCGCCGGGCTGCTGGTGCTGGCCGGCTTCATGCGCATCATCGACGGCGCGGCGCTGTCGGCGTGGGCCGGGCGCATCGTCAACATCCACCCCTCGCTGCTGCCGAAATACCGCGGCCTGCACACGCACCGCCGCGCGCTGGACGCCGGCGACGTCGAGCACGGCGCCAGCGTGCACTTCGTCACCGCCGAACTGGACGGCGGCCCGCTGATCGCACAGGCGCGGCTGGCCGTCGAGACGGGTGACGACGAGGACGCGCTCGCCGCCCGCCTGCTGCCGCTGGAACACCGCCTGCTGCCGGCGGTGGTGCGGCTGATCGCCGAACGCCGGCTGGCCCTGGGCGTGGACGGCGTGACGCTGGACGGCCGCCCGCTGGCGCGGCCGCTGCGCCTGGATGGCGACCGGCTGGCTCCCTGATTTCCACGCCGCGTTCAGGTGGGCCGCGTAGACTCGGCCGAATGACACGCCATCGCCGCTTCCACCCGTTCGCCGCCGGCCTCGCGCTGGCCCTCGCCGCCACCGCCGCGTTCGCGGCCGACCCGCCGGCGCCGTTCACCGCCACCTACCGCGTGCTGCGCGGCGGCGAGGCGATCGGCCAGGCCACCATCCAGTTCAAGGCCGATGGCCAGGGCACCTACGACTACAGCAACCGCATCGAGGGCACCTCCGGACTGGCCGCGATGCTGGGCGCCAGTTCCAGCGAAAGCAGCCGCCTGCGCTGGACCGGCGGCATGCCCGAGACGCTCGGCTACGACTACCGGATGGAGGCGGCGATCAAGCGCAGGCAGCGCCACCTCGTCGCGGACTGGAACGCGCACCGGGTCAGCGTGACCGACAACGGCAAGTCGTTCGACTACCCCACCGCACCCGGCATGGTGGACCGCAACGCGCTGCCGCTGGCGCTGGGCCTGGCGCTGCAGGACGGCAAGCGCAGCGTGACCGTCCCGGTGGGCGTGAAGCAGCGGGTGGAACAGCAGCGCTTCCAGGTGAAGGGCGAGGAAACGGTGCAGGTGCCGGCCGGCAGCTACCAGGCCGAGCGCGTGGCGCGCACCGATTCGGACAAGCCGTTCGACGCCTGGTACGCGCCGAAGAAGTACCCGGTGCCGGTGAAGCTGTCGCAGAGCGATGGCGGCGACCTCACCCTGGAACTGACCGGCTACCGCCAGCCGTAGGCGAAATTCTGGCGCCGCCTGCGTGGCGTGGCGCGCCGGCTTTCAGCTCGGCAGGCGGCGGATCCTCGCCCCCAGCACGCCGAGCTTCTCCTCGATGTTCTCGTAGCCGCGGTCGATGTGGTAGACGCGATCGACCGTGGTGTCGCCCTGCGCCACCAGGCCGGCCAGCACCAGGCAGGCGCTGGCGCGCAGGTCGGTGGCCATGATCGGCGCGCCGCTCATGTGATCGACGCCCTGGATGATCGCGGCGTTGCCCTCGAGGCGGATGTCGGCGCCCAGGCGCTGCAGCTCGTGGGCGTGCATGAAGCGGTTCTCGAACACCGTCTCGGTGATCACGCCCACGCCCTCGGCCACGCAGTTGAGCGCGGTGAACTGCGCCTGCATGTCGGTGGGGAACGCGGGGTACGGCGCGGTGGTGAGGTTGACCGCCTTCGGCCGGCGGCCGCCCATGTCCAGCTCGATCCAGTCCGGGCCGGTGGCGATGTGCGCGCCGGCCTCCTCCAGCTTGGCCAGCACCGCGTCCAGGGTGTCGGCGCGGGCGCCGCGGGCGCGCACCTTGCCGCCGGTCATCGCGGCGCCGACCAGGAAGGTGCCGGTCTCGATGCGGTCGGGCAGCACCTCGTACTCGGCGCCGTGCAGGCGTTCCACCCCGTGGATGGTCATGGTGGAGGTGCCGGCGCCCTCGATCTGCGCGCCCATCGCCACCAGGCAGTGCGCCAGGTCGACCACCTCCGGCTCCTGCGCGGCGTTCTCGATCACCGTGGTGCCGGAGGCCAGCGCCGCCGCCATCATGATGTTCTCGGTGCCGGTGACGGTGACCATGTCCATGGCGATGCGCGCGCCCTTCAGCCGCTTCGCCTTCGCCTTGATGTAGCCGTTTTCCACCACGATGTCGGCGCCCAGCGCCTGCAGGCCGCGGATGTGCTGGTCGACCGGGCGCGAGCCGATCTGGCAGCCGCCGGGCAGCGAGACCTCGGCCTGGCCGAAGCGCGCCACCAGCGGCCCCAGCACCAGGATCGAGGCGCGCATGGTCTTCACCAGCTCGTACGGGGCGAAGTAGCGGTCGGCGGGGCGCGGGTCGACCTGGATCTTCATGCGGTCGTCCAGCACCAGCTGCACGCCCATCTGGCCGAGCAGTTCCATGGTGGTGGTGACGTCGTGCAGGTGCGGCACGTTGCTGATCGTCACCGGCTCGTCGGCCAGCAGGCAGCCGGCGAGGATCGGCAGCACGGCGTTCTTGGCGCCGGAGATGCCGACTTCGCCCTGGAGCGGCACGCCGCCGCTGATGAGGATCTTGGCCATCGTTGTCCTTGCAGAATGTATGTGGGCCCGGGAACCCGCGGCAGCCGTCAGCGGCGCCCGGCGGCTTCCTCGGGCGTCAGCGTCTTCAGCGCGAGCGCGTGGATCGCCCCGCCCATCAGCTCGCCCAGGGTGGCGTAGACCAGCCGGTGCCGCGCCAGCGGCAGCTTGCCGGCGAACTGCGCGGCCACCACCTCGGCCTCGAAGTGCACGCCGTCGTCGCCCCGCACGTCCGCGCGGGCGCCGGGCAGGCCCTGCTCGATCATTGCCTGGATGCTGGCTGCGTCCATCGGTCGTCCGCCGGGGGTGATCCTGAACGCCGGCTCCCGCAACGGCAGCCATCGGCGTCGGGCATCACGATAGAATGGGAATATGCCATGTTAATGGAAATCCGCGGCCGCAGAAACGACACGTTCCCGGCCCGCCTGTCCCGCCCCACGCCCCCAGAGGACGCATGAACGCACCCGTCGCCACCGCCCGCACCACGCCGATGGACGCCGGTGCCATCGTGCGCAGCGCGCGCACCGTCATCGCCACCGAGGCGGCGGCGATCCGCGCGCTGGAGCCGCGCATCGGCGCCGGGTTCGTCGACGCCTGCCGGCTGATCCTGGGCTGCCAGGGGCGGCTGGTGGTCACCGGCATGGGCAAGTCCGGCCACATCGGGCGCAAGATCGCCGCCACCCTGGCCTCCACCGGCACCCCGGCGTTCTACGTGCATCCCGGCGAGGCCAGCCACGGCGACCTGGGCATGATCCTGCCGCAGGACATCGTGCTGGCGCTGTCCAACTCGGGCGAGACCGACGAGGTGCTGTTCATCCTGCCGGTGATCAAGCGCCAGGGCATCCCGCTGATCGCGCTCACCGGCAACCCGGCGTCCTCGCTGGCGCAGCAGGCCGACGTGCACCTGGACGTCAGCATCTCCGCCGAGGCCTGCCCGCTGGGCCTGGCCCCCACCGCCAGCACCACCGCGGCGCTGGTGATGGGCGACGCGCTGGCGATCGCGCTGCTGGAGGCGCGCGGCTTCACCTCGGAGGACTTCGCCCGCTCGCACCCGGCCGGCAGCCTGGGCCGCCGCCTGCTGCTGCACATCGCCGACGTGATGCACACCGGCGACGGCATCCCCGCGGTGGCGCCGGACGCCAGCCTCACCGAGGCGCTGGTGGAGATGACCCGCAAGCACCTGGGCATGACCGCCGTGGTCGATGCCGACCGCCGCCTGCTCGGCGTGTTCACCGACGGCGACCTGCGCCGCGCGCTGGACGACGACGGCGTGGACCTGCGCAACGCGAAGGTGGCCGAGCTGATGACCCGCAACCCCAAGGCGATCGGCGCCGACAAGCTGGCGATCGAGGCCGCGCAGTTGATGGAAAAGCACCAGATCCACGCCCTGCTGGTGGTGGACGAGGCGGAGCGCGTGGTCGGTGCGCTGAACATCCACGACCTGCTGCGCGCCCGCGTGGTCTGACGGCTCCCGCATGTCCCGCTACCTCGCCGACCTGCCCGCCGACCTGCTCGCCCGCGCCGCCCGGGTCCGCCTGGTCGCCTTCGACGTGGATGGCACCCTCACCGACGGCCGCCTGTGGTACGGCGAGGACGGCCGCGAGACCAAGGTATTCCACGTCCACGACGGCCTGGGCCTGAAGCGGCTGCAGGCCAACGGCATGCAGGTGGCCTTCATCACCGCCCGGATCAGCCATCCGGTGGCATTGCGCGCCGAGGAACTGGAGATCGCCCACGTCTACCAGGGCCAGGGCGACAAGCGCGCCTGCCTGCTGCAGTTGCTGGAAGCGCTGGGGCTGGCGCCGGAGCACGCCGCCTTCGTCGGCGACGACCTGCCCGACCTGCCCCCCATGCGCGTGGCCGGCCTCGCCGTGGCGGTGGCCAACGCGCACCCGTGGGTGGCCGAGGCCGCGCACTGGCAGACCCGCCTGGCCGGCGGCATGGGCGCGGCGCGCGAGGTGTGCGACCTGATCCTGCACGCCCAGGGCAAGGCCGGTGCCGAACGGGAGCGCTGGCGGTGAGCCCGCTCGCGCGCCTGCGCGACTACCTGCGCGACCGCAAGCTGGCCACCGGCATCGTGCTGCTGGCGCTGGCCGCCGGCGCGCTGCAGGCCGTGCTGTGGTGGATCGCGCCCAGCCCGAAGGCCAACGATTTCGTGGGCCCGCCGCGCTCGGGCTACACCCTCACCGACTTCCACATGTGGTCGTACGACCCGCAGGGCCGGCCCAGCTTCAGCATGCGCGCACCGCGGCTGGACCGCCGCGAGGGCGACGAGTCGCTCTACATCATCTCGCCGCGCTTCGTGCTGGCCTCGAAGAACCCGGGCGTGCCCGACTGGCAGGGCGACTCGCTGTACGGCTGGGTGAACCACACCGGCACCCTGCTCAAGCTGCAGGGCCCCGTGCACATGCGCCGCCCCGCCTTCGGCGACACGCCGGAGGCGACCCTGGACACCGCCGACGTCACCGCGTTTCCCAAGGAAAACCGCATGGAAACCGAGGCACCGGCGCAGATGACGCAGGGCGCCAGTAGAATGAACGGCGTCGGCATGCGCGCCGAACTCGACGACAATCACCTGGAGCTGCTCCATGACGTCCACGGCACCTTCGTCCCGCACCCGCGGCCTGCTTCGCCTCGGCGCGATCGCGCTGGGCCTGCTCATGCTGCAGCCGGCGCTGGCGCGCAGGGATGACCGCCAGAAGCCGATGAACGTGGAGAACGCGAACCGCTTCGACGGCAAGTACGCGCCCAACAGCACCGCCACCCTGTACGGCAACGTGGTGATCACCCAGGGCACCATGAAGGTCACCGGCGACAAGGCGACCGTGCACTTCGACGCCGACCAGAACGTGGACCACATCGTGGTCACCGGCACGCCCGCGCACATCCAGCAGCTGGACGACAGCGGCAACCTGATGATCGGCAACGCCGCCAAGCTCGACTACAACAACGACACCGGCGTGGCGGTGCTGACCGGCAACGCCTTCGTCCAGCAGAAGGGCCGCGGCGAGGCGCACGGCGACACCCTCACCTACAATACCGAGACCAGCGAGATGACCGGCGTCAGCGGCAGCGATGGCCGCGTGCACATGACCTTCCTGCCCAGGCAGCACGCCGGCGCCACGTCCACGCCGGCGCCGGCCGCTTCCGTCGCGCCGCAGGGGCAGCGCTGACCCATGCTGTCCGCCGAAGGCCTGCAGAAGCGTTTCCGCGCGCGCCAGGTGGTGCGCGATTTCGGGTTCTCCATCCGCCAGGGCGAGGTGGTGGGTCTGCTCGGTCCCAACGGCGCCGGCAAGACCACCTGCTTCTACATGGTGGTGGGCCTGATCGAGGCCGACGGCGGCACCATCAAGCTCGACAAGCAGGACATCACCGGCCTGCCGATGCACGCACGCGCCAGGCTCGGCATCGGCTACCTGCCGCAGGAAGCCTCGGTGTTCCGCCGCCTCAGCGTGTCCGACAACATCCTCGCCGTGCTCGAACTGCGCGAGGACCTGGACGCGCGCAAGCGCGCCGCCGAGCTGGAAAGCCTGCTGGACGAGCTGAAGATCGCGCACATCGCCGAGCAGAAGGGCGTCAGCCTCTCCGGCGGCGAGCGCCGCCGCGTGGAGATCGCCCGCGCGCTGGCTGCCAACCCGCGCTACATGCTGCTGGACGAGCCGTTCGCCGGCGTCGACCCGATCTCGGTGGGCGAGATCCAGCGCATCGTGCGCCACCTCAAGGAACGCGGCATCGGCGTGCTGATCACCGACCACAACGTGCGCGAGACGCTGGGCATCTGCGACCGCGCCTACATCCTGAACGACGGCGAGGTGCTGTCGCGCGGCACGCCGGCGCACATCCTCGCCGACGAGAAGGTGCGCGAGGTCTACCTGGGCCGCGAGTTTCGCCTCTGAGCGCACCGCGGAGCGCTTCGCACGCCGCGTGAGAGCCCGTTCACGCCGCCACCCTTCCGCGCGCCGGCGATCCGCGCGGCTATGGCCGCCCCGGTGGCGAAGGGTTACGATGGAAGCCAGTTCCATGTCGCCCGGCGGGTAATGAAAACCGCACTGCAGTTCCGCCTCAACCAGCAGCTCGCCCTGACGCCTCAACTGCAGCAGGCCATCCGTCTGTTGCAGCTGTCCCAGCTGGAGCTGGAGGCCGAATTGCGCCAGCTGGCGGAGAGCAACCCGCTGCTGGAATTCGCCGAGGACGCCGAGCCCGGCGACGAGGGCGACTTCGCCGCCGCGCCCGCGCCGGATCCGGCGGCCGACAGCACCGGCGACGGCGAGGGCGAGTGGGCCGAATCCGAGGGCACCGCCGAGGAGCCGATCGACTTCTCCAGCGTCCGCACCGGCAGCGCCGCCAACGGCCGCGACGACGAAGGCCTGGAGCCCCAGAACGCCGCGCCCGAGACGCTGCAGGAACACCTGCTGTGGCAGCTCAACCTCAGCCCGTTCGATGCGCGCCAGCGCGCCATCGCCACCGTGCTGATCGACGCGCTGAACGACGACGGCTACCTGGCTGAAGGCCTGGAATCCGTGCTCGCCGCGCTGCCGGCCGACCTGCACGCCAGCCTCGACGAGGTGGAATCGGTGCGCCGCCAGCTGCAGCGCTTCGACCCCACCGGCGTGGCCAGCCTGAACCTGCGCGACTGCCTGCGCGTGCAGCTCGAGCAGTTCGACCCCGACGCCACCCCGCAGCGCGGGCTGGCCCTGCGCATCGTGGAACACGAACTGGACCTGCTGGCGCGCAACGACATCCCCCGCCTGGCCCGGCGCCTGCGCGCCGACGAGGACGAGACCGCCGCCGCCGCCGCGCTGATCCGCAGCCTCGACCCGCGCCCCGGCGCCGCGCTGGACGCCACCCCGGTGGAATACGTCGCGCCCGACGTCTACGCGCGCAAGATCGGCCACCGCTGGCAGGTCAGCCTCAACCCCGACAGCCAGCCCCGGCTGGGCCTCAACCAGCACTACTGCAGCCTGATCGCGCAGGCGCGCGGCAACGACGCGAACTGGATGCGCGGCCAGCTGCAGGAGGCGCGCTGGCTGCTGAAGAGCCTGGAATCGCGCGCCGAGACCCTGCTCAAGGTGGCCGAGGCGATCGTGCGCCGGCAGAGCGCCTTCCTCGACTACGGCCCCGAGGCGATGCACCCGCTGGTGCTGCGCGAGGTGGCCGAGGAGGTGGGCATGCACGAATCCACCATCTCGCGCGTCACCACGCGCAAGTACATCCACACGCCGCGCGGCACCTTCGAGCTGAAGCACTTCTTCTCCAGCGGCGTGTCCACCGAGGACGGCGGCAGCGCCTCGGCCACGGCGATCCAGGCCATGCTGCGCAAGCTGGTCGACGCGGAGGATGCGCGCCGGCCGCTGTCCGACCAGGCGCTGGCCGAGGAACTGCGCCGCAAGGGCATCCAGGTGGCCCGCCGCACCGTCGCCAAATACCGGGAGGCCTTGCGCATACCCAGCTCCAACGAACGCATGCGGGCAAGCTGACCGCAGCGCGGAACTTGCCCATGCGCAAAACGTCCCAATAAGGAAGATCGAGTCGCTTCAAGGCGCGCCGATACCGGCGCACCGGAACCACGCCGCCACGGCGGCACACCACAGGAGGCGCCTATGCAATTCCAACTCAGTGGCCAGCAGATCGAAGTCACCCCGGCCCTGCGTGAGCACGCGGCCGCGAAGCTCGACCGGCTGACCCGCCTCGACGACCGCCTGCTGAGCCTCACCGTCGTGCTCTCGCTGGACAAGCTCCAGCAGCGCGCGGACGGCACGCTGAAGGCCAACGGCGCCACCTTCCACGCGGAAGCGGCCGAGGCCGACATGTACGCCTCCATCGACACCCTGTTCGACAAGCTGGTGGCCCAGCTGCGCCGGCACCGCGAGAAGATCTCCGACAAGCACCAGCGCGAGGTGCGCGACGAGCGCCAGTACGGCTGAGCCCGACCGTCCCGCGGACCCGCCCCGGCTCCGGGAGCGGGTCCGCGGCGCCTCCGGCGCCCACCGCCTTCCCCGCGCCGCCCACACCGGCTGAACACACCCGCAGCGCCAAGCTGGCACAATGTTCCCCGCGAACGCACGCAAGGGAATCCCGCTTGGACCGGCTCACCGCCCGACAACTCTACGATGGCGTCCACGAGCGCATGGCACTGCGCTGGGTGGCCGGCATGCGCGGCGAGTCGCGCACGCTGGAGCCGGGCGTGGCGCAGTCGCGCCGGCCCTCGCTGGTGGGCTACCTCAACGTGATCTACCCGAACAAGGTGCAGATCATCGGCAGCGAAGAGCTGAACTTCCTCGACGGCCTGGATTCGCGCCAGCGCTGGGAAGCGATCCACAAGATCGCCGCCAGCCAGCCGGTGGCGCTGATCGTCACCCGCGACCAGTCGGTGCCCTCCGACCTGCGCGAGGTGGCCGAGGAAACCGGCACTCCGCTGTGGCTCAGCGCCAAGCGCGGCCACGAGCTGCTGACCTGGCTGCAGTACCACCTGGCGCGCATGCTGGCGCCCAAGCTCACCCTGCACGGGGTGTTCCTGGAAGTGTTCTCGATCGGCGTGCTGATCACCGGCGAGGCCGGCTCGGGCAAGAGCGAGCTGGCGCTGGAACTGGTCAGCCGCGGCCACCGGCTGGTGGCCGACGACGCGCCCGAGTTCACCCTGATCGCGCCCGACGTCATCGACGGCACCTGCCCCGAGCTGCTGCAGGACCTGCTGGAGGTGCGCGGCCTGGGCGTGCTCAACGTGCGCGAGATGTTCGGCCACACGGCGGTGAAGACGTCCAAGTACATGCGCCTGATCATCCACCTCAAGCCGCTGCGCGAGGGCGAGGAGATCGACGCGCTGACCCGCCTCACCGGCGACACCGGCCACCGCGAGGTGTTCGACGTGCCGGTGCCGATGATCACCCTGCCGGTGGCGCCGGGCCGCAACCTGTCGGTGCTGGTGGAAGCCGCCGTGCGCAGCCACATGCTCAAGAGCAAGGGCATCGACCCCGCGCAGACCTTCATCGACCGCCAGGCGCACCAGATGCGCCGGCTGCCTCCCTGGTGAACGCATGATCGACGACGACACCCTGCCCGGCACGGAACGCTTCGATCCGCGCGCCACCCACCTGGTGGTGCTCACCGGCATGTCCGGCGGCGGCAAGACGGTGGCGCTGCGCGCCCTGGAAGACCTGGAGTTCTACTGCGTCGACAACCTGCCGCCGGCCCTGCTGCCGCAGCTGGTGGACGCGGTGGGCCGCGGCGCCGGGCGGCGGCGGCGCATCGCGGTGGGCGTGGACGTGCGCAACCGCGGCGCGGATTTCACCCACCTGCCCACGATCCTCTCCGAGCTGGCCGCGACCGGCGTGCAGCCGCACCTGATCTTCCTCGACTGCCGCAACGACGTGCTGCTCAAGCGCTACTCGGAAACGCGCCGCCGCCACCCGCTGGCCACGCGTGGCATGTCGCTGGCCGACGCCATCGGCAAGGAACGCCGCCTGCTGCGCCCGCTGATGGCGATCGCCGAGAAGGTGATCGATTCCAGCGAGCTCAACGTGCACCAGCTGCGTCGGCTGGTCGCCACCGGCTACGCGCAGGCCACCAAGGGCCTGACCCTGATGTTCCAGTCCTTCGCGTTCAAGCGCGGGCTGCCGCTGGATTCCGACTTCGTGTTCGACGCGCGCTGCCTGCCCAACCCGCACTGGCAGCCGCGGCTGCGCCCGCTCACCGGCAAGGACGCGCCGGTGCGCGAGTATCTGGACAACGAGCCGCTGGTGGCCGAATACCTCGCCGACACCGCGCGCTGGCTGGATGCCTGGCTGCCTCGCTTCGAGCAGGACGACCGCAGCTACGTCACCATCGCGATCGGCTGCACCGGCGGGCGGCACCGCTCGGTGTACCTGGTCGAACAGCTCGCCGCGCGCTACCGCGACCATCGCGAAAGCGTGCTCACCTTCCACCGCGAGCTGGACTGAAGCCATGACCGGACGACGCATGCAGCCGGGCACGCAGCCATGAGCGCCGGCGTGCTGCTGATGACGCACGAGGCGGTGGGCCAGGCGCTGATCTCCGCCGCGCGCCACGTGATGCCGAAGCTGCCGCTGCGGGTGGCCGCGGTGGAGGTACCCGCGCAGGCCGACCCGGACGTGATGCGCTCGCTCACCGCCCGCCACGCGCGCGAACTGGACGAGGGCGACGGCGTGCTGGTGCTGGCCGACCTGTACGGCGCCACGCCATGCAACATCGGATTGTCGCTGGGCCCGCTCGGCGTGCGGCTGCGCTGCGTCTCCGGGCTCAACCTGCCGATGCTGCTGCGCGTGCTGAACTACGCGGACAAACCGCTGGACGAACTGGCCGAGATCGCCGCCACCGGCGGCCGCGGGGGAATCTTCATCGATCATGCGTGAGAAGGACATCGTCGTATCCAACAAGCTCGGACTGCACGCGCGCGCCTCGGCCAAGCTGGTGCAACTGGTGCAGGGCTTCAAGTCCACGGTGTGGCTGGTCAGCAAGGGCCGCGAAGTCAACGCGCAGAGCATCATGGGCGTGATGATGCTGGCCGCCGGCCTCGGCACGCCACTCACCGTGCGCGCCGAGGGCCCGGACGAGGAAGCCGCGCTGGACGCGGTCGTGGCGCTGTTCGAGCGCAAGTTCGACGAGGGGATGTGATGGGAGCGAGGAACGGGGAACGGGAAACGGGGAACGGGCGGGCCTGCGACGGCGTGTCGGCCCCGGCCGGCGCGTGCGTCGCCATGGCCGCCCGCGAAGGCCTCCATGTTCCCCGTTGCCCGTTCCCCATTCCCCGCGGTCCCGGCGGGACCGCCCCATGAGACACGTCCTGCCCGGCACCGTCGCCTCCCGGGGCATGGCCCTGGGCCGGGCGCGGCTGGTGCAGCCCAGCCGCTACGCGGTGGACACCCGGCCGCTGGCCGAGGAGGAGGTCGAGGCCGAGCTGGAACGCCTGCACCGCGCGCTGGACACCGCGCGGCAGGAACTGCGCGAGCTGCGCGGCAAGCTGCACGGCGCGCTGGCGCGCGAGGTGAACGAGTTCATCGACGCGCACAGCCTGCTGCTGGACGACGCCGAGCTGCTGCGCGGGCTGGACGACCTGGTGCGGGTCGGCCACTACCGCCCCGGCGCCGCGCTGAAGAAGCAGCGCGACAGGCTGGCCGCGGTGTTCGAGGCGATGGACGACCCCTACCTGCGCAGCCGCAGGGAGGACATCGACCAGGTGATCGCCCGGGTGATCTCCGCGCTGCAGCGCCAGACCAGCGCCGAGGAGCGCAAGCTCGCCGCGCGCGTGGGCGAGATCCTGATCGCCGACAGCATCGCCCCCGCCGACATGGCGCACCTCGCCGGCAACGGACTGCTCGGCGTGGTGGGCAGTTCCGGCAGCCCGTATTCGCACAGCGCCATCCTGGCGCGCAGCCTGGGCCTGCCGATGCTGGTGGGCACGCGCGACGCGCTCTCGACCATCCACGACGACGACCTGATCCTGCTCGACGGCGAGCACGGCAAGGCCATCGTGCATCCCACCGCGCAGGACCTGGCGCGCTACCGCGCCTGGCAGCGCGAATCGGCCGCCGAGGGCCGCCGCCTGGCCACCCTGGCCAACGCGCCCACGCGCACCGGCGACGGCGTCGGCCTGCGCCTGCTGGCCAACGCCGAATCCTCCGCCGACGTGGCGCTGGCCCGCGCCCGCGGCGCCGACGGCGTGGGCCTGTACCGCACCGAGTTCCTGTTCCTGCGCCAGAAAGGCCTGCCCAGCGAGGACGAGCAGTTCATCGCCTACCGCGACCTGGTGCTCGGCATGGGCGGCCTGCCGGTGACCATCCGCACGCTCGACCTCGGCGCCGACAAGGCCGATGCCGCCGGCCTGGTGCTGCGCGGCGAGGACAACCCGGCGCTGGGCGTGCGCGGCGTGCGCCTGTCGCTGCGCTACCCGGCCGTGTTCACCACGCAGATCCGCGCCATCCTGCGCGCCGCCTGCTACGGCCCGGTGCGCGTGCTGGTGCCGATGGTGACCCAGCCGGACGAGCTGATCGCGGTGCGCACGCTGTTCAAGCTGGCGCGGCAGGAGATGGAGCGCGAGCACGTGGACCTGCCCGAGAAGCTGCCGCTGGGCGCGATGATCGAGGTGCCCGCCGCCGCACTCAACGTGCGCGCCCTGCTCGACCACGCCGACTTCCTCGCCATCGGCACCAACGACCTGGCCCAGTACGTGCTCGCCGCCGACCGCGGCAACGACGCGCTGGACAACATCTACACCCCGCTGCAGCCGGCGCTGCTGCGGCTGATCGGCTACGTGATCGCCTGCGGCCGGCGCGCCGGCAAACCGGTGAGCCTGTGCGGCGAGATCGGCGGCGACGTGCGCTTCACCGCGCTGCTGCTGGCGCTGGGCCTTACCGAGTTCAGCATGCATCCCAGCCAGCTGCTGCACGTGCGCGACCGGCTGGCCGGGCTCGACCACGCCGCGCTGCGCGCCGCCGCCCCGTGCCTGCTCCGTGCCGCCACCCACGAGGACGTGGAGACCCTGCTCACCCACCTGGACCCGGGCTTCGCCCCCGCCGCGTCAGCTTGACGCGCGACGGCTTGCCCGTCATCCCGCGATTCAAGGCGACGGGCTCTCCACCACCGTGTCCAGGAACGCCTCCAGCACCGCGCCGCGGTACTTCTCCCGGTGCAGCAGCAGCCACAGCTTGCGGCGCAGGTCCAGGAACGGCGTCCGCAGCGCCTTCAGCCGCCCGGTGGCGACGGCATCGGCCACCGCCACCTCTGGCAGGCAGGCGATGCCCAGCCCGGCCGCCACGGCCTGCTTGATCGCCTCGATCTGGTCCAGTTCCAGCACCGTCTCGCCGGCCGGCAACTGCGCCAGCACGCGTTCGCTGGTGGCGCGGGTGGCCGATCCGGGCTCGCGCAGTACCCAGCGCGCACCGGCGAAATCGGCGGGCTTCAGGCTGCGCCGGCGCGTCAGCGGGTGGTCGGGCGGTGCGCAGACCACCAGCGCGTCGTCGCGCCAGGGGCGCGTCTCCAGCAACGGATGCGCCACCGGGCCTTCGACGCAGCCCACGTCCAGGCTGTGGTCCAGCATCGCGGCGGCGATCGCGTCGGTGTTGGCCACGCGCAACCGCACCGCCACCTGCGGGTGGCTGCGCACGAAGGCGCCGAGCAGTTCGCCCACGCGGTAGTTGCCCACCGTGTTGCTGGCGCCGATGCGCAGCTCGCCGGTCGGCATCGCGGCATCGCCGGCGCCGCGGCGGCCGAACTCGGCGTAGCGCTCCAGCAGTTCCTGTGCCAGCGGCAGCAGCTCGCGCCCGCGCGCGTTCAGCCGCAGCCGGCCGCGCTCGCGGGCGAACACCGGCGCGTCGAGCTGCCGCTCCATCTCGGCCAGCGCCATGCTGGCGGCCGGCTGGGTGAGATGCAGCCGCTCGGCCGCGGCGCGCACGCTGCCATGCAGCGCGATCTGCACGAATACCTCGAGCTGGCGCGGACTGACATTGATCATCAGCTTATTTTATACGGCGAATTAGATATTCCAAATTTTCCTGATAAGCGGCAACGCGGACAATGGCCGCACCCACCGCTTCGCCTTCCCCATGAGCGCCACCCCGATCACCATCGCCACCCACCCCACCCTGCGCAGCCGTGCGCCCGGCTTGCTGCTGGCCGTCGCCATCGCGCTCGCCGCGTGGTGGCTGGGCCGGCTGCTGCCGCTGGTCGGCGGGCCGGTGTTCGGCATCCTGCTCGGCATCGCGGTGCGCAACCTGTTCGCGCCCGACGCGCGTTTCACGCCGGGCATCGCCTTCGGCGGCAAGCAGGTGCTGCAGTGGTCGATCATCGCGCTGGGCTTCGGCCTCAGCCTCACCCAGGTGGCGAAGACCGGGCTGGAATCGCTGTCGGTGACCCTGGTGACGCTGACCGTGGCCTTCCTCAGCGCCTGGGCGCTGGGCCGCTGGCTGGGCGTGCACGACAAGCTGAAGATCCTGATCGGCGTGGGTACCGCGATCTGCGGCGGCTCGGCGATCGCCGCGGTGACGCCGATCATCAAGCCCGACGAACACGACACCGCGTTCGCGATCTCCACCATCTTCCTGTTCAACGTGGTGGCGGTGCTGCTGTTCCCGCTGCTTGGCCACCTGCTGCACCTCAGCGACCTCGGCTTCGGCCTGTGGGCCGGCACCGCGATCAACGACACCTCCTCGGTGGTGGCGGCCGGCTACAGCTACAGCAGCGCCGCGGGCGACTACGCCACCATCGTCAAGCTCACCCGCGCCACGCTGATCATCCCGATCTGCCTGATCCTGGCCTTCGCGGTGGCCGCGCGCGAGAAGAAGAGCGGCGCCGCCGACTTCAGCCTGCGCCGCATCTTCCCGTGGTTCATCCTGTGGTTCCTGGTGGCCTCGGCGATCCGCACCGCCGGCCTGGTCCCGGCCGCGCTCCTGCCCGCGCTGCACGACCTGGCCGAATTCCTGATCATCGTGGCGCTCACCGCGATCGGCCTGTCCGCCAACCTGCGCCGGATGGTCGCCAGCGGCGCGCGGCCGATCCTGCTCGGGCTGGGCGTGTGGGCGGCGGTGTCGGTGAGCAGCCTGGCGGTGCAGTTGCTGATCGGGCGGCTGTAAGGCCCGGCGAAAGCCGCCGTTTCAGCCCCGGCGACATAACCATGATTTTACATATGGAGCGCGATATTTTCCGGAGGTGATCTGTCGATCGACCCACGGAAGCGACCATGCCCGGCACCATCCACCTCAAGGTCAATGGCAAGCAGCACGCGGTCGAGGCCGAGCCCGACACGATGCTGCTGTACGTGTTGCGCGACCAGTTGGGGCTGCACGGCCCCAAGTTCGGTTGCGGCCTCTCGCAGTGCGGCGCGTGCACCGTCCACCTGGACGGCGCGGCGGTGCGCTCGTGCGTGCTCCCGGCCGCCGCCGCCGAGGGTCGCGCGATCACCACGCTCGAGGGGCTCGGCAGCGTGGACAAGCCGGGCCCGCTGCAGCAGGCCTTCATCGACGAGCAGGCCGTGCAGTGCGGCTACTGCATCAACGGCATGATCATGACCGCGCAGGCGTTCCTCGACGCACACCCGAACCCGAGCCGGGACGACATCAAGCAGGCCCTCGACAACAACCTGTGCCGCTGCGGCACGCACATGCGCATCGTCCGCGCCGTCGAGCGCGCCGCGAAGCACTGGAAGCATGCGCCATGAACGCGCGTCCCGAATCCGCAGCCGTCCCCGGCACCTCCGACTTCGACGCCAGCCGCCGCCAGTTCCTCAAGACCTCGGGTGGCCTCGTGCTGGGCTTCAGCCTGTTCGGGCCACTGGCTGCGATGGCCGAACAGCCTGCCACCCGCATTCCGGCCAGCCCGAGCGGGGCTGCACAGGCATTCCCGGCGGTGGATCCGGCCAGGCTGGATGCGTGGCTCGCGATCCACCCCGACAACACCGCCACGCTGTTCACGGGCAAGGTCGAACAGGGCAACGGCTCGCCCAACGCGCTGGCGCAGATCGCGGCCGAGGAACTCGACTTCCCGTTCGACCGGCTGTACGTGGTGATGGGCACCACGACCAGCACGGTCGACCAGGGACCGACCTACGGCAGCATGGCGGTCCGTTATGCCGGCCCGCAGATCCGCCACGCCGCGGCCGCGGGCCGCCAGGTCCTGCTGTCGATGGCGAGCAAACGCCTGCGCGTGCCGGTGGAACAGCTCACCGTGCGCGACGGCGTCGTCTCCGTCGGGGGCGATTCGGGCCACGGCGATAAGAGCCGCAGTATCACCTACGGCGAGCTGGTGGACGGCAAGCGCCTCGACATGACGATCGGGGCGACCGGCAAGACCTTCGACATGAAGGTGGCGCCGGACGCCAGACCCAAGGATCCGTCGAAATACACCATCGTCGGCACCTCGGTCCCGCGCAAGGACATCCCGGGCAAGGTCACGGGCGAGTTCACCTACGTGCACGACGTCAAGGTGCCGAACATGCTGCACGGGCGCGTCGTGCGGCCCTACGGCATCGGGTCCGACCTGCTGGAGGTGGACGAGAGCGGCCTCAGGGACATCCCGGGCTTCGTCGCGGTGGTGCGCCAGCGCAATTTCCTGGGCGTCGTCGCGGAAACCGAATGGGGCGCGATCAAGGCGGCCGAGAAACTGGGCTCGAAGCGGGTGCGCAAGGGTCCCGCGGACGGCCAGGCCAAGTGGTCGGACTGGCGGGGCCTGCCGGCGGCGGACGCGCTCTGGGACACGCTGCGGCATGCGTCGGGCAAGGACACCACGGTGGCCAAACGTGGCAATGTCGACGCGGCCCTGCGCGGCGCCGCGAAGACGCTGAAGGCCACCTATTGCACGCCGTTCGAGACCCACGGGTCGATCGGCCCGGAACTCGCCATCGCCGACGTGGGCAAGGGCTACGCGAAATTCTGGGCCGGCACCCAGATGCCGCACCAGGCGCGGCGCGACATGGCCGAGCTGCTGGACCTCCCGGTCGAGAACGTCGTGGTGAACTGGGTCGAGGCGTCCGGCCAGTACGGACGCAACGGCCTCGAACCCGTGATGGCGGACGCCGCGATCATGTCGCGCGCCGTCGGGCGCCCGGTGCGCGTGCAGTGGATGCGCTGGGATTCGCATGGCTGGGATCCCAAGGAGCCGCCCATCGTGCAGGATCTCGAGGGTGCGCTGGACCATGCCGGCAACGTCGTCGCGTGGCGCCACCACATGTGGGTGCCCACGTACAGCGATACGCGCCTGCTGGCCTCCGAGCTGATCGGCAAGCCGGTCGGCCAGATCCACCTGGGCGACGCGGCGATCCAGTACGAGTACGAGTTCGACCATGCGGACGTCGTCTCGCATGGCGAAGGCCGGGTCGGCCTGATCACCTCGTGGATGCGCGCGCCCGGACAGTTCGAGACCACCTACGCGATGGAGGCCTTCGTCGACGAATTGGCCGCGGCAGCGCGGCAGGACCCGCTGGCGTTCCGGCTGAAGTACCTCAAGGAGCCGCGCGCGATCGCGGTCCTGAAGGCGGCCGCCCGGCAGTACGGCTGGGAGAGCCGTCCGGCATTCCGGGGCAAGCAGTCCGGTCGCCTGGCCACCGGCCGCGGCATCGCCTGGGTCAACCGCGACGGCAGCCGGGTCGCCACCATCGCGGACGTGGTGGTCGACCGCGACACCGGCGGGATCCGGGTCAAGCGCGTGGTGGTGGCACACGATTGCGGGCTGGTGGTCAGCCCCGACGGCCTGCGCAACCAGATCGAGGGCAACATCATCCAGTCGATCAGCCGGACGCTGCACGAGGAGATCGCCTTCGACCGCGCGCACGTCACCAGCCGCGACTGGGCGAGCTATCCGATCCTGCGCTTCAACGAGATCCCCGACAGCATCGAGATGGTGTTCGTCAACGACAGCGCCGAATACCCGTCGAACGGCGGCGGCGAACCGTCCACCTGCCCCACCGCGGCGGTCATCAGCAACGCGGTCTACGACGCGACCGGCATACGCCTGCGCCAGAAGCCGTTCCGGCCCGAGCGTGTCAAGGCGGCGCTGGCCCATGCATGACGTCCCCGCGGTCGCCCGCGCCGCCCGTCGTCCATGAGCAGCGCGGCGGAGTGGCGGGCGTTGATCGACGCGGTCGGCGGCCTGCCCGAAGGCGCGCCGACTGCCGCGCTGGCCACGCTGATCCGGACACGCGGCTCGACCTTCCGCCACGCCGGCACGCGGATGCTGGTCCATGCCGACGGGCGCGTGGTCTGCGCGCTTTCCGGCGGCTGCCCGCAGCGCGACATCGTCGAGCGCGCCCTCTCCGTCATCCGCGACGGCAAGCCCTTGCGGGTGGCCTACAACGACGCGTCGGGCCTGGACGTGCTGATGGAGATGGGCTGCGGCGGCGAGCTGGAACTATTGATCGAGCCGGTCGAACGAACCGGTGCGCTGCGATGGCTCGCGCCGCTCGGTGTCTGCCTGCGCGAACGGCGGCCGGCCACGCTGGCGACATGGTTCGCGCGCGACGGCATGGTCCTCGCGCCACGGCACGCGCTCGCCGATGGCCCGGGGGCGGACGCGCCCACGTGCGATGCGCTGCGCGCCGCGCTGGCCAGGCCGCGGCCGGAACGCGCCACGGTGGCCGCCATCGCGGGTGCGGACGGCCATGACGAAGTCCTGCTGGAACCGGTGCAGCCGCCCCACGCGCTGGTGGTGATCGGCGGCAACGCGACGTCGCACGCCCTGCTGCGGCTGGCTGGCACGCTCGGCTGGCAGGCCGTGCTGGTCGACAACGATCCGCGTCGGCTCGACGTTTCCGGCTTGCCGACGGGGACCGCGACCCGTTGCGCCGAACCGGCCCGCCTGTGCGAGGCCGTCGCCTTCGATCCGCACACCGCGGTGGTGGTGATGACCCACGGCCTGGAGCGGGATACCGCCTACCTGCGCGCGTTGGAGGAGGTGCCGCTGGCGTACGTCGGCGCACTCAGTTCGCGCGGGCGGGCCGTGCGCCTGCTCGACGCGCTGGAAGCGCCCGCATGGGAACTGCGCGCGCCGACCGGGCTGGATATCGGCGCGGGCACGCCCGAGGAAATCGCGCTGTCCATCGCCGCGGAGATCCTGGCGGTGCAGCGTGCCCGCGCCGGCGGCCCACTGCGGGCGCGCACCGGCGCCGTCCACGCATGAACGCCGGCAAAGGGCCGGTCGTGGTGTTGCTGGCGGCCGGCGCGGGGCGCCGCTTCGGCGCGCTCAAGCAGTTGGCGTCCATCGATGACGAACCCATGGTCCGGCGCGTGGCGCGCACGCTGCTGCGCCTGCAGCATCCGTTGCTGGTGGTGACCGGCGCCGGCGGCGATGCCGTGGCCGCCGCGCTGGCCGGATTGCCCGCGGCCTGCGTGCCGAACCCCGACTGGCGAGACGGCCTGGGCGCATCGTTGGGCGCCGGCATCCGCGCCGTGCGCGACCGCTTTCCCGATGCCTCGGCGGCACTCGTGTGCCTGGCCGACCACCCATGGCTCGATGCGCGCGCATTGGAAACGATGCTCGAACGCCACGCGCAAGACCCCATGCGCATCTTCGCCGCCGACCATGCCGGCGAGCCCGGGCCGCCGGTGCTGTTCCCCGCCGACTGCCTCCCCGGACTCGCCGCATGGCGCGGAGCGGAAGGCGCGCAGGCCTGGCTCCGCCGCCAGGGCCCGCGCGTCGAACGCATGCCGCTCGACGTGGCCGACGTGGACACGCCGGCCGACCTCGACCGCGCGCGGCGGCAGCGGGCGCGTCCACCGTCCGGGCAAGGGCAGGTCCGCTCCTGATCGTCCACGCCCGGGCGGGCGTCATCCCCGTACCGCAAGCCCCCGGCCGGCCGGGAGCAACGGGTATCCGCCTCAACCCTTGCCCTGCTCCGCCAGCGTCAGCGCCACCTTGTCGCGCAGGTAGACCGGCAGCGCCAGTTCCGGCGCCTGCGCCCGGCCGGCGCGGAACTCGCGCACGGCCAGTTCGGCCACGTGGCGGGCCTGCGGGTAGCGTTCGCCCTCGGCCGAGCGCAGTTCGCCGGTGAGGCGCTCGCGCAGGACGTCGGCGTAGGTGGTCCAGCCGCTGCCGACCACGTGCCAGGCCGCGGCCTCGGGCAGCGCCAGTGTTCCGGCGGTGCAGATGCGCTCGTCGTCCAGCGCGACCAGGCCGCCGTCGCCGTCGCGGCGGTAGCTGGCGGCGTAGAGCTCGCCCATGCGGGCGTCGATCACGGCGAGGACGGCCGCGTCGTCCTCCGGCGCCTCCAGCGCCAGCGCGGCCAGCGAGGACACGGTGACCACCGGCCGGTCCAGCGCCAATGCCATGCCCTGCGCCAGCGACACCGCCAGCCGCACGCCGGTGAACGCGCCGGGGCCGCGGCCGACGGCGATGCCGTCCAGCGCGTGGCGGCCCAGCCCGGCCTCGGCCAGCAGCTCGTCGGCCATCGGCAGCACGCGCTCGGCGTGGCGGCGCGGGGCGATCTCGCTGCGCGCGATCACTTCCTCGCCGTGCACCAGGGCGACGGAGCAGGATTCGGTGGCGGTTTCGATGGCTAGCAGGTTCATCCGGGCATTCTCGCATCGGCGGCCCGGACAGGACAGCATGCGCCCGGGGCAGGCGGCGGGCGGCGGCATGGCCCGGCCGGGGCAGAGGCGGGTTTTGGCAGCCCCGCCGCCGGCCCGTACAATGGCCGCTTTCACGTCCACTTCAGCGCGCCGCGCCACGGCGCGCCAGCGCGAGTCCCCGATGGAAAAGAGCTTCGAGCCCGGCACGATCGAATCGACCTGGTACGCCCGCTGGGAAGCCGGCGGCGACTTCCGGCCCTCCGGCCAGGGCGAGCCGTACTGCATCCTGCTGCCGCCGCCGAACGTCACCGGCACGCTGCACATGGGCCATGCCTTCCAGCAGACCGTGATGGACATGCTGGTGCGCTACCAGCGCATGCGCGGCATGAACGTGCTGTGGCAGGTGGGCACCGACCACGCCGGCATCGCCACGCAGAAGATCGTGGAGAACCAGCTCGCCGCCGAGGGCAGGACGCGCCACGACCTGGGCCGCGAACCCTTCGTCGAGCGCGTGTGGCAGTGGAAGCAGGAATCCGGCTCCACCATCACGAACCAGATGCGCCGGCTGGGCGCCGCCGCCGACTGGTCGCGCGAGCGCTTCACCATGGACGAGGGCCTTTCCGCCGCGGTGCGCAAGGTGTTCGTCGAGTGGTACCGCGCCGGACTGATCTACCGCGGCAACCGGCTGGTGAACTGGGACCCGGCGCTGGGCACGGCGGTGTCGGACCTGGAAGTGAACAACGTCGAGCGCGACGGCCACCTGTGGTCGATCCGCTACATGACCGTGGACGGCGCGGAAAGCGTGGTGGTCGCCACCACCCGCCCGGAGACCATGCTGGGCGACGTGGCGGTGGCCGTGCACCCGGAGGACGAGCGCTACGCCCACCTGGTCGGTTCGATGCTGCGCCTGCCGCTGAGCGGCCGCGAGATCCCGGTGATCGCCGACGACTACGTGGACCGCGAGTTCGGCACCGGCTGCGTGAAGATCACCCCGGCACACGATTTCAATGACTACGCCATCGGCCAGCGCCACCGGCTGGAGCCGATCAACGTCTTCACGCTCGACGCCAGGGTCAACGACAACGCGCCGGAGAAGTACCGCGGCCTCGACCGCTACGACGCGCGCAAGGCCGTGCTGGCCGACCTGGAGGCCGCCGGCCTGCTGGTCGAGACCAAGCCGCACAAGCTGCAGGTGCCGGTGAGCCAGCGTTCCGACGCGGTGATCGAGCCGATGCTCACCGACCAGTGGTTCGTCGACCTCACCTCGGACGCGCAGGCCGACGGCCGCCCGGGCGGGCGCACCGCGATCACCGAACCGGCGCTGGAAGCGGTGCGCTCGGGCGCAATCCGCTTCGTGCCGGAGAACTGGACCACCACCTACACGCAGTGGCTGGAGAACATCCAGGACTGGTGCATCAGCCGCCAGCTGTGGTGGGGCCACCGCATCCCGGCGTGGTACGACGAGGCCGGCCACATCTTCGTGGGCGAGGACGAGGCCGATGCGCGCGCGCATGCGCAGGTCGCGCCGGTGGGGGCGCTGCGCCAGGACGAGGACGTGCTGGACACCTGGTTCAGCTCCGCGCTGTGGCCGTTCTCCACCCTGGGCTGGCCGATGGACGGCCCGGTGCGGAACGAGCGCGGCGAGGTCGTCGCCGACTGGCAGGCGGACACGGTCTTCCTGCCCAGCGCGGTGCTGGTCACCGGCTTCGACATCATCTTCTTCTGGGTCGCCCGCATGGTGATGGCGACCCTGTACTTCACCGGCCGGGTGCCGTTCCGCGAGGTCTACATCAACGCCATCGTGCGCGACGCCGAAGGCCAGAAGATGTCCAAGTCCAAGGGCAACACGCTGGACCCGCTCGACCTGATCGACGGCATCGCGCTGGAACCGCTGGTGGCGAAGTCCACCCGCTCGCTGCTGATCCCGCAGGTGCGCGAGAAGGTGGAGAAGCGCATCCGCAAGGAATACCCCGAGGGCATCAAGGCGATCGGCACCGACGCGCTGCGCTTCACCTTCGCCGCGCTGGCCAGCTACAGCCGCACCATCAACTTCGACATCAAGCGCGCCGAAGGCTACAAGGCGTTCTGCAACAAGCTGTGGAACGCGGCGCGCTTCGTGCTGATGAATGTCTCCCCTCTCCCTCCGGGAGAGGGTGGCGCGAATGCGCCGGGAGGGGGTTCGGGCGGAGCGCAGCCTTCCGGCTCGACCGCACCCTCACCCCAACCCCTCTCTCAATGGGAGAGGGGTTCGATGCCAGCGACCGAGGCCGAGCGCTGGATCCTCACGCGCCTCCGGCAGACCCTGGCCGAGGTCGAGGGGCACTTCGCCACCTACCGCTTCGACCTGCTGGCGCAGGCGCTCTACGAGTTCGTCTGGAACGAGTACTGCGACTGGTTCCTGGAACTGTCCAAACCGGCCTTGAACGGCGACGACGCGGCCGCCGCAGCCTCCACCCGCCACACCCTGCTGGTGGTGCTGGAGGCCGTGCTGCGCGCGCTGCATCCGGTCATTCCGTTCATCACCGCGGAGATCTGGCAGGAAGTGGCGCCGCAGCTGGGCCTGGCCGGGGACAGCGTCTACGCGCGGCCCTACCCGCAGGCCGCCGACTTCGCGGCCGATGATGCCGCCACGGCCGAGATCGAGTGGTTCAAGGCGGTGCTCTCCGGCATACGCAGGATCCGCGCCGAGATGAACATCGCGCCGGGCAAGACCATCCCGCTGCTGCTGGCCGACGGCGACGCCGGCGATCGCGCGCGCGCCGCCAAGTTCGCCGCGCAGATCGCCTTCCTCGCCCGCACCGAGGCACCGCAGTGGATCGAGGCAGGCGCCAACGAGCCCGCCGCGGCCGCCGCGGTGGTGGGTTCGCTGCGCGTGCTGATCCCGCTGGCCGGGCTGATCGACCTGGGCGCGGAGAAGGCGCGCCTGGCCAAGGAGATCGCCCGCGTCGAAGGCGAGATCCGCAAGTGCGAAGGCAAGCTGGGCAACGCCAGCTTCGTCGCCAACGCGCCGGCCGAGGTGGTGGCGCAGGAGCGCCAGCGCATCGCCGACTGGGGCGTCCAGCTCGCTGCGCTGCGCGAGCAGGCGCAGAAGCTCGGCGGCTGAACCCCGGGGCGCGTCATCACGCGCCCTGCGGCAGTTCCAGCGTCATCACGATGGCGTCCTCGCGCCCGTCCTTCGCCGGGTAGTAGCGCGGGCGCCGGCCGATCTCGTGGAAGCCCAGCGAGCGGTACAGCGCCTGCGCCACCGGGTTGGACGGGCGCACTTCCAGGAACACCTGCCGCGCGCCGTTCCAGCGCGCCACGTCGAGCAGGCGCCGCAGCAGGTGCCGGCCCAGGCCGCGGCCGCGCCAGTCCGGGCCGACGCACACGTTCAGCACGTGCGCCTCGCCCGCGCCCACCGACAACACACCGTAACCGGCGACCGCGCCGTCCACGCACAGCACCCAGCACGGATGGCGGGCACGCAGGCAGTCGGCGAAGATGCCCTGCGTCCAGGGGAACTCGTAGGAAGCGGTTTCCAGCGCGGCGACCGCGGGAAGATCCTCGCGGCGCATCAGCCGCATCTCCGTCGCCGGCGGGGCCACCGCGACCATGTCAGCCGCCGTGCGCGGCCAGCGCGCGGCGCAGCGCGCGCAACGCGCTCCACAGGCGGCGCTTGCCGTCGCCGCCGGCCAGCACCACGGCCGGCGTGTCGGCCAGCACGACGTGCGCCTGGTGCAGCCACTCGGCCGGCAGGTCGCGCCCCAGCGCGTGCGCCTGCGCCTCGCCCAGCGCCAGGTAGGCCCGTGCGCGCGGCGCCTGCAGGGGAGCCGCGCCCACCTCGATCCGCGCCGCGCGCGCCAGCCGCGGGCCGAACGCCAGGAAGGCGCGGCCCAGCAGGTCCAGTTCGCGCGGCGCGCAGCCGGCCGGCAGCAGCACCACGCAATCGGGCTCCGCCGCAGGCATGGCGGCAACGGATGATTCCCGCTCCGGCACCGCCGGCGCGGCGCGCCGGCGCCAGGGCGTCACGCCCAACGCGCGCAGCAGCCGCGCGCGGTGCGCCGCCTGCGTCATGCCCCGCCCCGGTGCGGGCGCCGGCGGCGCGCGGCCAGCCCCCACAGGGTCAGCACCGGGCCGGACAGCAGGTAGATGGAGAACACCGCCAGCAGCACCCGCGGCGGGTCCAGGTACAGCAGCACCAGCAGCAACACCGCCGTGACGATCCACGCGAACGGCACGTGGTCGCCCATCGGCAGCGACTTGAAGCTGTAGTAGCGGAAGCGGCTGACCATCAGCAGGCCCACGATGGCCGCCATGAACGGCATCAGGAAGCACACCTCGTCGCCGGTGACGCCGGACTTCTCCATGCACCACACGAAGGACATGCACACCGACGCCGCCGCGGGGCTGGCCAGGCCCTGGAAGTAGCGCTTGTCGATCACGCCCACCTGGGTGTTGAAGCGGGCCAGCCGCAGCGCGCCGCAGGCGGCGTAGATGAAGGCCGCGGCCCAGCCGACCTTGGCCCACAGCGGCCCGTAGTCGCGCAGGCCGGCCAGCGACCAGTTGTACATCACCAGCGCCGGCGCCAGCCCGAAGCTGACCAGGTCGGACAGCGAGTCGTACTGCACGCCGAACTCGCTCTGCGTGCCGGTGAGCCGCGCCACGCGTCCGTCCATGCCGTCCAGCAGCGCGGCCAGGAACACCGCCACGGCGGCGTCGGTGAAGCGGCCGCCGATGCTGGCCACGATGGCGTAGAAACCGGCGAACATCGCGCCGGTGGTGAACAGGTTCGGCAGCAGGTAGATGCCGCGATGGCGGGGCCGCCGGACGGGCGTACTGTCGCTCATGGAGCAATCCGTGACGGAATGCGCGCAGTGTAAACCATTCCCCGCTTGAGTCCCGGGCGAACGGGTTGTTAACTAGGCGGGTTCCCAGGGAGAATCCCATGCGCCGCCTTCCCCTCGCCGTTGTCCTGCTGCTGGCCGCGCCACTGGCCTGCGCGCAGGTGTTCAAGTGGACCGACACCCACGGCACGGTGCACTACTCGCAGACGCCGCCGCCCACCGGCACCCGGTACAGCCGCGTCACCGTCAGCGGCTCGGTGGAACCGGTCACGCCCGCGCCGAACACCGAGGGTGGCGCCGCCGCGTCGCCGGCTGCGCCCGCGCCCGCCACCGTGGCCGACACCCCCGCCAACCGCGCCAGGCTGTGCGCGTCGCTGAAGAGCAACTTGGCCACGCTGCAGGGCAGCGGCCCGGTGGTGATGCAGACGAACGGCCAGCAGAAAGTGATCGACGACGCCCAGCGCAAGCAGCAGATCGACGACGCCCAGGCGCAATACCAGCGCTATTGCGCGAGCTGATTCGCCTTTCCCCGGCGCCGCGCGGCGCGATCCGGCCAGGCGCGCCGCTATAATCGGCGCCTTTGCCCCCGGATCACGCCCATGCGCCTCAGCCGATTCCACCTGGCCACCGTCAAGGAAGTCCCCGCCGACGCCGAAATCGCCAGCCATCGGCTGATGCTGCGCACCGGCATGATCCGCAAGCTCGCCTCCGGCCTCTATACCTGGAGTCCGCTGGGACTGCGCGTGCTACGCAAGGTGGAAAACGTGGTGCGCGAGGAAATGGACCGCGCCGGCGCCATCGAAATGCTGATGCCCACGGTGCAGCCGAAGGAACTGTGGGAAGAAACCGGCCGCTGGCAGAAATTCGGCCCGCAACTGCTGAAGATCCGCGACCGCAAGGAGCAGGAATTCTGTTATGCGCCCACCGCCGAGGAAGTGATTACCGACTACGCGCGCAACGAGCTCAACAGCTACAAGCAGCTGCCGGTCAATTTCTACCAGATCCAGACCAAGTTCCGCGACGAGATCCGCCCGCGTTTCGGCGTGATGCGCGCGCGCGAATTCCTGATGAAGGATGCCTATTCCTTCCACCTCTCCCAGGAATCGCTGGCCGAGACCTACCAGGCGATGTACGACGCCTATGCGCGCATCTTCACCCGGCTGGGCCTGAAGTTCCGCGCCGTGCAGGCCGACACCGGCGCGATCGGCGGCAACGCCAGCCACGAATTCCAGGTGCTGGCCGATTCCGGCGAGGATGCCATCGCGTTCTCCGACGGCTCCGACTACGCGGCGAACATCGAGAAGGCCGAGGCGCTGGCGCCGGCCACCGGCCGCCCCGCGCCAGCCGCCGCGCTGCAGCGCGTCGACACGCCCACGCAGAAGACCATCGCCGAGGTCAGCGCCTTCCTCGGTGTATCGCCGGCGCAGTGCGTGAAGACCCTGCTGGTGAAGGGCCGCGACGGCCTGGTGGCGCTGTGCCTGCGCGGCGACCACGAGCTCAACGAGATCAAGGCCGGCAAGCTGGCCGAGCTGCCCGACGAAACGGTGCTGGCCAGCGAGGAGGAGATCCTTGCCGCCACCGGCACCCGGCCCGGCTTCATCGGCCCGGTCGGCCTGCCCGGTGCCATCCCGGTGATCGTGGACCGCAGCGCGGCGGCACTGGCCGATTTCGTCTGCGGCGGCAATGCCGATGGCACCCACTACACCGGCGCCAACTGGGAACGCGACGCACGCCTCACCCGCGTCGAGGACCTGCGCCAGGTGGTCGAGGGCGATCCCTCGCCCGACGGCAAGGGCACGCTGCGCCTCGCCCGCGGCATCGAGGTGGGCCACGTGTTCCAGCTCGGCAGCAAGTACGCCGAAGCCCTGGGCGCCACCGTGCTGGACGACCAGGGCAAGGCCCGCGTGATACAGATGGGCTGCTACGGCATCGGCGTCAGCCGCATCGTGGCGGCCGCCATCGAGCAGTGCCACGACGAGGCCGGCATCGTCTGGCCCGAACCGATGGCGCCGTGGCGCGTGGCGGTGTGCGTGATCAATCCCAAGGGCAACGCCGAGGTCGCCGCCGCCGCCGAGGCGCTGTACCGCGAATTGCAGGAACAAGGCATCGAGGCGGTACTGGACGACCGCGGCCTGCGCCCGGGCGCGATGTTCGCCGACATGGAATTGATCGGCATTCCGCACCGCGTGGTGGTGAGCGAACGCGGCGTGGCCGCGGGCACGCTGGAATACCGCGCCCGCCAGGCCTCCGAAAGCCGCGCCCTGGTCCGCCCGGAGCTGTTCGCCCTGCTGGCGGAATGAGGGTTTTGCCCATGGCCGGGAAACGCCTGTCTGCATGGCCGCTTTTGCATGGGCCGCCCGGTTTTGTCCGCCGCGATTAACAGGCAACGCCAAAAAACCGTGACCAGCGGCCTATTGGGCGATTGCGAACCGATTAACTGGCTTTGCAATTGCCGGTTATCTGGGTGAGAATGTCCGTCACGCGGGCCATGCATTCCCATTAGCATGGCCCGCCTGTACATCATCATTTGCCAGGAGCCTTTTCATGGCCGTCGATATCAAGAATCTCAACCATAACCAGCTCAACGACCTGATCAGCAAGGCCCAGCAGCGCCAGGGCGAACTGCGCAAGGAAAAGGTCGCCAAGCTGCGCGAGAAGGTCCACGCGCTGATCAAGGCCGAGGGCTACAGCTTCGAGGACATCTTCGGCCAGGGCCGCGCCAAGCGCCGCAGCACCGGCACGGTGGCCCCGAAGTACCGCAACCCGGCCAACCCGGAACAGACCTGGTCGGGCCGTGGCAAGCGCCCGCGCTGGTTCAACGATGCGCTGAAGGCCGGCAAGAAGGAAAAGGACCTGGCGATCTGATCGCCGGTTCGCCTTGAGCCTTGCGAAGAAGCGCCGGCCTTTGGGTCGGCGCTTTTTTGTGGATGCATGAAAGCGAGCCTGTCGCAGGTCGAGCCCTCCCAACCCTCTCCCGCAAGCGGGAGAGGGAGCGAACGGGCCGGGCGGCGACGCACCGTGGGCGCGGGGGATTTTCCGGCCGCCTTCGTATCCCGTCGTTCCCTGCCTACAGGGAACGACGGGGGGCCACCAGCAGGTCGCCGAACATCAGCCCTGCCACCACCGCCACCAGCAGGGTCACCAGCAGCAGGCCGGTGTCCATGCCCAGCGCGGTGTTGCGCTCGAACAGGTAGGACGCGCTGCGGAAGCCCACGCTGCCGGGCACCAGCAGCAGGATGCCGGGTTCGCGGACCACCGCCCCGGGACGGTGCGCGTAGCGCGCGTACAGGTTGGCCAGCGCGGCCAGCAGCAGGCCGCCCAGGAACACGCCGAACGGCGCGGCCGGCAGCTTGCCGGAGATCTCGCCGCCCCAGCGCGTGGTGAGGTAGCCGACCACCACCGCCAGGATCACCACCGGCCAGTCGCGCCGCGCCGCGCGGAACAGCATGGCGAACGCCACCGCGGCCACCAACAGGGCCGGATAGTCCGTCCAGGCCGGCAGCGGCGCCAGCACGAAGTCGCGCGCCTCGATGCCGAAGGCCTGGCACAGCTGCGTCGCCGCCAGGGTGCCGAAGACCAGCTTCAGCAGGGTGGACATCGCCCCGCCCATGCGCGCCATGCCGGACACCAGGTGCTGGCTGGAGATCTCGCGCACCGCGGTGGTCAACGACATGCCCGGCACCAGGATGATCAGCCCGGCCAGCACCACCGACTTGATCGCCAGCGGCACCACCAGGGCGCTCACCACGATGGCCACCGTGGTGGCCACCAGCGCGCTGATCGCGTCGCTGGCCACCGCCAGCCGCGGCCGCGTCGCCGACGACACGGTGATGCAGCCGATCAGCACACCGACCACCGCGGCCACCACCACGTCCACCCACGAACTGTGCAGGAACAGCGCCGCGATGCTGGCCGCGGACAGGCCATAGCTGGCGACCACCTTGGCCTGCTCGCGGCGGGTGTCCGGCAAGTCCAGCGCGCGCAGTTGGCGGAAGCCTTCGCGCAGGCCCAGCTTGCCGTCGGTCACCTGGTCGGCGATGTCGTCCGCGCGGCACAGGCGCTCGAGGTTCACGTCGCCGGGCGACAGCCGCACCACCTGGGTCACCTGGGCCAGGCCTTCCTCGCCCTGCCCCAGGTCGGCGAAGGAGATGATGATGGCAGTGGGGCTGGACCATACCTCCGCGACCAGTCCCAGCCGCTGCGCCACCCCGGCGATCGCCATCTCCAGCCGCGGCGCCGAGGTGCCGTACTTGTGCAGCCGGCGCGCCAGCTCGACCAGGAAGGCGATGCGCGTGTTCAGCGCGGCGGTGGCCGGTGGCGCGACGGGCGGCGTCCCGTTCATGGGCGGTGGGCGGCGCGGGGCCGGCGTGAGGGGGCGGTCTGCATGCGTTCGGTGGGCGCGATGGCGGTTCCGTGGCGGCCCGCCTGATTGAAAACAAATGCCGCGGCGAAGTCCAGAAACCGTGCCGCGGCCGGTGCCGGCATCAGTCCGCGGCGCGCACGGACAGCATGACGCCGTCCACTGCCACCACCTCCACCGTGCGACCCGCCGGCAGGTCCGGGCCGCTGACCAGCCACTGGCCGTCGCCCACCTGCGCCTTGCCGCGGCCGTTGACGATGGCTTCCACCAGCACGTAGCGGCGGCCGACCATCTGTTCCCCGCGGCGGTTGAGGCGCTCGGCCGCCGGCTCGCGGCGGCGCAGCCGCGGCCGCAGCCAGAAGCCGTAGACGGCGCAGGAGGCGAAGGTCAGCAGCGCGAAGGCGATCGCCTGCGCCAGCAGCGACATGCCCGGGAACGCCCACAGCAACACGCCCGTCGCCGCGGCGGCGATGCCGATCCACAACATGAAATAACCCGGCGCGGCCACTTCGATGGCGATCAGCACCAGGGCGAGTATCCACCAGAGGTAATGCGTTGCGATCGGTCCCGACATGTTCGTGCTTCCTTATGCGCCTTGCGTTGTTGATGCCCTCACCCCAACCCCTCTCCCGCAAGCGGGCGAGGGGCTAGGAGCGTCGCCTACACCTCTGCCCGCAGGCGCCAATGGGCTGGGAGCGCCGCGTTACTCCCCTCTCCCGCTTGCGGGAGAGGGGTCGGGGGGAGAGGGCACGCTCTTCAACGGCCTGTGCAATCCGCTCCAGCACGCCTTCAACCCGCTCCACCACATCGTGGTTCCAGAACCGCATACCACCCGCCCCTGCGTCTGCAGCCATCGGTCACGTCGCTGATCGTAGTCCACCTGCTCGCCATGCTGGCTGCCGCCGACCTCGACCACCAGTCCGTACTCGAGGAGATGAAATCCACGATGTACGGACCGACGGGTTTCTGCCGCTTGAACTTCAGGCCATGAAGCGATGGGCGCGCAGGCGATACCACAGCTTCTGCACCGCGAGCGTCTGCTCGGAACGCATCGTCCTGGCGTGGATGAGCTTGTCCATGCTCCTGGCTCCGTTGGCCCTCTCCCCCGGCCCCTCTCCCGCGAGCGGGAGAGGGAGTCCACGTTATCAGCCGGCCGGCGGCGGCACGCGAGGGATGCCGCTTTTCGCCTGCTGCTGTCCCAGCGACTCCTTCGCCAGCTCGGCGATACCGGCCAGCGAGCCGAGTACGCCGGTGGCCTCCACCGGCAGCAACAGCATCTTCTGGTTCGGCGACTGCGCCAGCACCTTCAGCGCCTCGACATAGTTGTTGGCGACGAAGTAGTTCAGCGCATTGACGTTGCCGTTGGCGATCGCCTCCGACACCATCGTGGTGGCCTTCGCCTCCGCCTCGGCGGAGCGCTCGCGCGCCTCGGCGGCGCGGAAGGCCGCCTCGCGCTTGCCTTCGGCGGCCAGGATGGTGCTCTGCTTCTCGCCGTCGGCCTTGAGGATCGCGGCCTGCTTGAAGCCTTCCGCCTCCAGGATGTTGGCGCGCTTCTCGCGCTCGGCTTTCATCTGCCGCGCCATCGAATCGACCAGGTCGCGTGGCGGCGCGATGTCCTTGATCTCGATGCGGTTGACCTTGACGCCCCACGGGTGGGTGGCCTCGTCGACCACGCGCAGCAGCTGGGCGTTGATCGCGTCGCGCTTGCTCAGGGACTCGTCGAGGTCCATCGAGCCGAGCACGGTGCGGATGTTGGTCATCACCAGCGCCAGCGAGGCCTGCTCCAGGTTGGCGACTTCGTAGGCGGCCTTGGCCGCGTCCAGCACCTGGTAGAACACCACGCCGTCCACGCGCACCACGGCATTGTCCTTGGTGATGACGTCCTGCGAGGGCACGTCGAGCACCTGTTCCATCATGTTCATCCGGCGGCCGACCGTCTGGTAGACCGGGATCAGGAAATGCAGGCCGGGCGTCAGCGTGCGGGTATAGCGCCCGAACGTCTCCACCGTCCATTCGTAGCCCTGCGGCACGATGCGCACCAGCTTCACCAGCACGATCACCACGACCACGACCACCACCAGCGCAAACAGGCTTCCCATGACCCGACTCCCCTCCAGATGGAAGCACGCAGTATAGGCGAGAAGCGCGCCGGCGCCGGTTACGTGATTACGTAACGCCCGTGCCGGTCAGGCCGGCTCCAGCGGCAGCATCAGGGTGACCTTGAGGCCGCCCTCGGCGCGGTTGGCCAGCGCGATGCGGCCGCCGTGCGCCTCGGTGATCTCGCGCGCCAGCGCCAGCCCGAGGCCGGTGCCGGAACGCTTGGTGGAATAGAACGGCAGCAGGGCCTGCGCCAGCACGTTCTGGCTCATGCCCGGGCCGCGGTCGGCCACCTCGACGCGCAGCTCGCGATTGACCACGGCCAGCGCCAGGGTCACGTCGTCCTCGCCGCCGCCTTCCTCGCCGCTGGCCTCGTGCGCGTTCTTCACCAGGTTGATCAGCACCTGCTCGATCTGCGCGGGATCGAACCAGCCGGGCCGTTCCGGCAGCTTGCCGACCAGGCGGAAGCGGCAGTGCAGCGCCAGCCCGTCCAGGAAGGCCGGCCATTCCACCGGCGCCACCCGCGGCGCCGGCAGCTTCGCGAAGCGCGCGTAGCCGTCGATGAAGCCGTGCAGGTGGCGGGCACGCTCGCCGATGGTGGCGAACACGCCCGGCAGGCGCTCGGTCTGGCCACGCCGTGCCAGCTCGGCGCCGGAATGCGCCAGCGAGGAGATCGGCGCCAGCGAATTGTTCAGCTCGTGGCTGACCACGCGGATCACCCGCTTCCACGCCGCCACCTCCTGCCGCGACAGCTCGCGCGTCATGCGCCGGAACAGCTGCAGCCGGTGCGGCCGACCCTGCAGCCGGAACGCGCGCTGGGAGAGATGGAAGGTTTCCTCGCTGCCGTCCATGTCCACGGTGAACAGCGCGTCCTCCTGGCCGGCGACGGCCAGGCGCAGCGCCTCCGGCGACCCGGCCAGCAGGCTGCCGAAGTCCAGCCCGTTGAGGCTGCGTCCCTCGTTGAACAGGTGCCGCGCGGCGATGTTGGCGTAGGCCACGTGGCCGCCGGCGTCGGTGAGCACCAGCGCCACCGGCGTGTTCTGCACCACCGTGTCCAGCAGCAGCTCGCGCTGGGCGAGGTTCTGGCGCTGCTCGCGCAGGGTCTGCCCCAGCGCGTTGTGCATGCGGATCAGCTCGCCCAGCTCGTCGCGCCGGCGCACCGCGATGGAGAAGCTGAAATCGCCGTCGCGGTAGCTGGCCACCGCGCCTTCCAGCGCGCGCAGCAGGCGCTTCAACGGCCCCATCACGCCGTGCGCCAGCCACCAGGCCAGCGGCAGCATCAGCAGCAGGCAGGCCAGCAGCACGATGTAGATGTCGGTGCCGTGGAGCCCCGGCAGATCCAGCTTCAGTTCGCTGTGCGCCCACGCCGCGAGTTGCGGCAACGGCCACTCGGTCATGCCCGCGTGCAGCAGCACGCCACACAACCCGGCCAGCGCCAGCAGGCCGGTCAGGCGGCCTTCCAGGGAGTTCAGCCGGCGCATGCGCGAGCCTCGCGCGGCAGGCGCGGCGACGGCGGCCTGCCTGTCATCGCCGGCAGCACGGGGAAGAGCGGGTACCGCATGGCAGGGCTCCATGGACGACGCCCCCTTCTACACCGGCACGGGGTCCGGCCACCACTGCCAGAAGCGCGGACGTCACTCCTGCGCGCCCAGACCGTACCGTTCCATCCGGCGGTACAGCGCCTGGCGCGACAGGCCCAGCGACTGCGCGGCCCGGCTCACCACGCCGCCGGCCTTGCCCAGCGCGGCCTCGACCGCCTCGCGACTGGGTTCGTCCAGGTTGCGCACCGCGGCGGTGGAGACGTGTTGCGGCAGGTTGAGCTGCCCGGGCGCGATGGTGCCGTCGACGGCCAGCAGCGCGGCACGCTCGATCGCGTTCTTCAGCTCGCGCACGTTGCCCGGCCACGGGTAGTTGAGCAGCGCCTCGCGGGCGGCCTCGGACAGTTCGGCGCGGCCGCCGAGGAAATGCTCGGCCAGCGGCAGGATGTCGTCAGTGCGCTCGGCCAGCGGCGGCAGGTTCACCTCGATCACGTTGAGGCGGTAGTAGAGATCCTCGCGGAAGCTGCCGGCGCGGATCATCGCCTTGAGATCAGCATTGGTGGCGCTGAGCACGCGCACCTTGGCCTGGCGCGTGCGGCCGGAGCCGAGGCGCTCGAACTGGCCGGTCTCCAGCACGCGCAGCAGCTTCATCTGGCCGGGCAGCGGCAGGTTGCCGATCTCGTCGAGGAACAGCGTGCCCCCGTCGGCCAGCTCGAAGCGGCCCTCGCGCGCCTTGTTCGCGCCGGTGTAGGCGCCGGCCTCGGCGCCGAACAGCTCGGCCTCGATCAGCTCGCCCGGCAGCGCGCCGCAGTTCACCGCCACGAACGGGCCCTTTTTCACCGCCGAGTTGGCGTGCACGATCGCCGCGATGCGCTCCTTGCCCGCGCCGTTGGGGCCGGTGATCAGCACCGAGGCGTCCGAGCGCGCCACCTGGCAGGCCAGTTCCAGCGTACGCGCCATCGCGTCGGAGGCGAACACCAGGCCGTCCAGGTCGTACTTCTGCTCCAGCGCCTCGCGCCGGCGCTGGCGCTCGCGCCGGGCGCGGCTCACCTCGCGGGTGGACTCGGACAGCTCCAGCAGGTTCTCCACCGTCGCCAGCAGCTTGCTGTCGTCCCACGGCTTGGCCAGGTAGTCGGCGGCGCCGGCCTTGACCAGTTCCACCGCGGTTTCCAGGTGGGTCCAGGCAGTGAGCAGGATCACCGGCAGGTCGGGGTACTGCCCGCGGATCTGCCGGAACAGCGCCACGCCCTCCTCGCCCGAGGTGGTGTCGGCGGTGAAGTTCATGTCCTGGATCACCACGTCCACCCGTTCGCGCGCCAGCGCCGCCATGCCCTCCTCCGGGTTCAGCGCCGCCAGCGGGCGGATGTCGTGCAGCGACAGCAGCAGCGACAGCGCCTCGCCCACGGCCGGGTTGTCGTCGATGATCAGTACGGTTCGCATGTTTTTCCTGCACATGGCCGCATGGATGCGGCCCGGGCCGAAAAGGTTGCCATGACCGGCGCCCCAGGTACATCGCGGCGCATCACACGCTCCGGGTGGCCACCACCGGCGGTACCCGCGAGGCGCGCAGCGCGGGCGACAACACGGCAAGCTGGCCGAGCAGCAGCATCAGGGCGGCGCCCAGCGGCAGGTACTGCCACGGCAGGCGGGCCAGCTCGTAATGGCGCATCAGCCACAGGTTGACGGCATAGGCCGAGGCCAGGCCCAGCAACACGCCGCTGCCCACCACCAGCAGGTTTTCCAGTTGCACTTCGCGCAGGATGTTCCGGCGCCGCGCGCCCAGCGCGCGGCGGACGCCGATCTGCCGGGTGCGTTGCTGCACCCAGTAGCCGGTGAGACCCATGATGCCGACCAGGGTCACCACCAGCACCACCAGGCTGACGCCGGACAACAGCCACACGGCGGCCCTCGATTGCGCCAGCGCGCGGTCGCGCAGCCTGCCATAGGTCTCGTAGGCGGGATCGATGCCCTGGATCATGTCGGGACCGAGGTCGCGCTTGATGGCGGCCTTCACCGCCCCGAGCACGCCGTCCACTTCCGCAGCCGAACGGGCGCGCACCGCGAAGACCGGCATCGGCCAGTTCGACGGGATGCCCGGGAACAGCATGCTGTAGTCGATGTTCTCGCGGTCGTCCTGGCCGAACTTGTTGCGCATCAGGTGCTCGACCACGCCCACCACCGTGCGCCGCCCCGCATCGGCCTGGTCGCCGATGCGCACGACATGGCCCAGGGCGTCGCCGCCGGGGAACAGCCGATTCGCCAGCGCGCGCGTGATGATCGCCGGACCACTCGCGTCGATGCCGATGCCCGTGTAGGCCACGCCCTCCTCGGCGGCGCTGAAATCGCGCCCCGCCACCAGCTTCAGGCCCAGGGTGTCGACCATGTGGTTGCCGATGTAGACCGCGGCGTCGGCCCTGGCTGCGTGCTCGCCTTCGCCCATCACGCTGCCGTTCATCTGGGCCACGGTTTCCATCGGCCAGGAGCCGGCCACGCTGGTCGACGTCACCCCGGGGATGGCGCGCAGCTCCGACGCGACCTGGCCAAGCCGGCTGGTCGGCCAGGGCTGGCCGCGCGGCGCGATGTTCCACGCCACGAGCAGGCGGTCCGGGTGCCCCACGCCGTCCGGGGACACGATCGGTACCAGCTTCTGCTGCAGCAGGAACAGCGCGTTGCACGCGATGGCGCAGGCCAGCGCCACCTGCAGCACGACCAGCAGCGGCATCATGCGGTGGCGGAGCAAGGGTTTGACGATGTGTCGCATGACGGCTCCCTTACGCGATCTTGATCTGCAACGCCGGCGGCTGCCGGCACACGCGCCAGGCCGGCAGGATGCCGACCAGCAGGCCCACGGCCACGGAGAGCGCGAACAGCACCACGAAGGTGTCGGGGCTGAAACGGGCCGCATCGGCGTAGCTCACCGGCTGCATGTGCACGATCCACAGGCCCAGCCAGGTCAACGGCAGGGCCAGCACGCCGCCGGCCAGGCCGAGCAGCCCGGTTTCCACCAGGTGCTGCATGAACACGTCGCGCTTCGAGGCGCCCAGCGCCCGGCGGATCGCCACGTCGCCCTGCCGGCGCAGGAAGCGCGCGGCCAGCAGCCCCGCCACGTTGACCAGGCACAGCAGCAGGAAGCCTCCCGCCAGGATCAGGTTGAGGTGCACGTCATCCGGTACCACGTGGTTCAGCGTCATCCACGCCTGGGTGCCGTACAGCGTCGCCTGCGGCGGATAGGCGAAGCGGCCGGCATCATGCTGGGCGTTCGCGTAGCCGGCCAGGAAGCGGTCGTAGGCGTCCACCTGGGCGCGCGTGCCCAGCCGCACCCAGGTTTCCATCCAGCGGCACTGCGCCACCGTCGCCGACTGGAAGCTGACCACCGGCGCGTCCTTGCCGCACTCGCCGGAGGTGAACGGCCCCACGCCCGCGTCCAGCGACGCCTGTGCGGGCACGAAGAAGTTCTCGTCCTGGCCCGTCACGCCGCCCGCGTTCTGGCCCAGGTTGAAGATCTGCATGCGCGGCGCCCACGGCGCGATCACGCCGATCACGCGGAAGCTGCGTTGCCCCAGCGTGACGCTGCGGCCGACCGCGTCGTCGGTTCCGAACAGCTTCTGCGCCACGTGCGTGTCGATCACCACCACGGGCGCGTTCGAGGACTGCTCGGCCTCGGTCCACGGGCGCCCGTAGCGCAGCGGCACGCCAAAGGTCTGCAGCGCCGGCCCATAGGCCATCAGGCCGTAGGCCTGCGAGGACGTGTCGCCGTCCGGGTTGCCGAGCCGCGTCAGACTCTGCGCCACCGCCACCTGCTGCACGGCGCGGTGCGCATCGACCAGGGCCTTCGCATCGGCCAGCTTGAGCAGGCTGTCCGGCCGCTTGTAGTCGGGGTTGTCCTTGTCCACCGCCTCGCGCGCGTCCATGGTCGCCACGTGGAGGTAGGGGCTGACGCCCGGCAGCGGCGCGCCGGACAGCGCGCGGAAGATCGTCATCGCCGTCATGCACGAGGCGATGCCGATGGCCATGGTCAGCACCAGCAACAGCATCATCGGCACGTTCTGCCGGCAGCGGCACAGGGCCAGTCGCAGGTAGTAGTCGAACATCCGTCTCCCCTCGTTTCCCTTTCTGCAGGAGCGCGCCTCGGGCACGATGGCTTTTGGCTTCAACCATCGCGCACGGGGTGCGCACCTACACCGAGCGCGTCGCCACCACCGGCGGCACCCGCGAGGCGCGCAACGCCGGCGACAGCACCGCGAGCTGGCCCAGCGCCCACAGCACCAGCGCGCCCACCGGCAGGTACCAGAGCGGCAGCCGCGGCAGCTCGTAGTGCGTCATGAGCAGCAGGTTCAGCGCCACTGCCAGAAGTACGCCCAGCACGACGCCGGCGCCGACGATCAGGAAGTTCTCGGCCTGGAAGTAGCGCAGGATGTCGCCGCACGTGGCGCCGATGGCGCGGCGGATGCCGATGCTGCGCGTGCGCTGCTGCACCCAGAAATTCGCCAGCCCCGCGATGCCCAGCGCGGTGACGAACAGCAGGCCCAGCGTGGAGGCGACGAGCAGGCCGATCATGGTGGTGTCGCGCTGGAAGTAGGCGGCGCGGATCTGGCTGTAGGCCTGCATCCGCTTCGGATTGATGATGCGGTTCGGGTTGACCTTGACCAGCGTGGCCGCCGCGGCCGCGAGCACACGCTGGCGATCCTGCGGCGCGCTGCGCAGCACATACGTCACGACAGAATCGTCGGGCAGCTGCGGCAGGATCATGCTGTCGTAGTCGACGCCCGGTTGGCGCAGGTTCGGGCGCAACAGCGTGTCGACGATGCCCACGACGCGGATGAACCTGTCGCCGTCGTACATGCTCTGCCCCAACGCCGACTGCCCCGGATACATGTGCTGCGCCAAGGCGCGCGTGATGATGGTAACGGGGGGCTTGCCCTGGGTCACGTACTCGCCCGGCCGGAAATCCCGCCCCGCGACCAGATGCAAATCCAGCGTGTCGATCAAACCGGGCGTGCCGTCGTAGACGCTGGGTTCCAGGCAACCGCTGCCATCTATCGAATTGAGCTGTATCGCGCGATCCAGCGCCTGCTTGCTGGGGCAGATGCCACTGGTTGACTCGTCCTGGTTCAGCGGCAGCGAATAGCTCACCGCCACCACCGACTTCACGCCGGGTATCGCCCGCAGCGCCGCCAGGTCGGCGGCATGCTGCGCCTGCGCGTTCTCGTTCTTCTCGATGCCGGTGCTGCGGATCACCGACAGCTCGTTTTCGGCAATACCGGTGGGCACGCCGATGCGATGCACGCGGTTGACCACCATGAACACCACGTTGCAGACGATGGCGCAGGTAAACGCCACCTGCAGGGTCAGCAGGATGGCGGTGAGCTTGTGGTGGCGCAGGGTGGAAAGGATGGGACGGATTTGCATGGCGGTTTCCTGTCTTCGGTGACGGGAGCCGGTCGCCGGCTCCATCGCGCGCAAGGCGCGCTCCTACACACCCTTGAGTTGCAGTGCGGGTGCCACGCGACAGGCACGCCACGCGGGCAACAGGCCGGCCAGCACGCTGGCGAGCACGGCCAGCACCAGGGTGCCGAGCAGCATCGCCCCATCCATCTGCGCCAGATGCGCGTAGTCGTCGGGACGTTGGCGGATGCTCCACAAGCCGAGTTGCGCAACCAGCAGGCCCAGCGCGCCGCCGGCCACGCCGATCAAGGCGGATTCGATGCCCAGTTGCACGAAGATGTCGCGCCGCCCCGCCCCTAGCGCGCGGCGCACGCTGATTTCGCCGCTGCGCCGCAGGAACTTGGCCAGCAGCAGAGCCACGATGTTGAGCATGCAGACGAACAGGAAACCCAATGCCAGCCACAGCTGCAGCCGCACGTCGTTCGGCACCAGGTTCTCGTGCGCCAGCCAGTCCATCAGGCCGTAGAGCTTCGCGTTCGCGGGCGGCCGCTGGAAGCGGCCCAGCGCCTTCTGCTGCGCGGAATAGTCGGCCAGGTATTGCCGGTAGGCGGCCACCTGCATGGGCGTGTCCAGCTGCGCCCAGAATTGCAGCCAGGTCGTGGTGGGGCTGGTCATGCGCGTTTCCGCATGATCCTGGCCCCAGCTGCTGAAATTGCCGTTGACGTCCAGCTTCAAATCGACCGCCGCCGACAACGGCAGGAAGAACTGGTCGGCATCGCTGTAACGCTTGACCGAAGCATCGGCATAGAACATCGGCTGCGGCGCCCAGTCGGCCACCACGCCGGTCACGCGGAAATCGCTGTCGCCCAGCCGCACCGTCCGGCCCACGGCGTCGGCACCGCCGAACAGCTTGCGCGCCAGCGTTTCGCCCAGCACCACCACCCGCGCACCGGCCGCGTCGTCCGCCGCGCCCCAGCCGCTGCCGTGCTCGAACGACATGCCGAACATCGCAAAGAAATCCGCGGTGGCGTAGCGGCCGTCCACGTAAAACGGCCGCAAATCGGTACGGCCAGGACGCACCAGCAGGGAACCGCCCGCCATCGCCGCCTGCCGCGTGGCGCGATGCGCCTTGAGCAAGGCCATCGCGTCGGGCCAGGTGAGGTTGTCGCTGGCATCGGGACCATCGCCGCGTCGCTTGTGATCCAGCGGCAGCGGATCGAGATGCGGCGTGTACAGCTGCGCGCTGCGTCCTGGCAGCGGGTCGTCCGTCATCACGTGCAGCACCGTCAGCATGGTCATCGACGCGCCGATGCCCAGGCCGATCGCCAGAACCATCAGGCCGGTGAGGATCGGTGTGCGCTTGAGGCTGCGCCATGCCAGGTCGAGGTAGTAGCCGAACATTGCATCCCTCCTTGATCGAACCCCCTCTCCCGCGGGCGGGAGAGGCCATGCCTTGCTCCCCTCTCCCGCAGGCGGGAGAGGGGAAAAGCTCACACGCTCCGCGTCGCCACCACCGGCGGCACCGCCGCAGCGCGCAGCGCGGGACCGAGCACCGCGAGCTGGCCCAGGGCCCACAACGCCACCGCGCTGACCGGCAGGTAGTACCAGGGCATGCTCGCGGTCTCGTAGTGCCGCATCAGGTACAGGTTGATGCCGTAGGCCAGCGCCATGCCCAGCACCACGCCGGCGCCGCTGAGCAGGAAATTCTCGGTCTGGAAGTACTGCATGATGTGGCCGCGGCTGGCGCCCACCGCGCGGCGGATGCCGATCTGCCGGCGCCGCTGGCCCACCCAGAAACTGGTGAGGCCGACGATGCCGAACGCGGTCACCGCCAGCATCACCGCGCACACCAGCACCAGCATCCACGCCATGCTGCGCATGTCGGCGAAGTACTGGTCGCGCATGTCGGTGTAGAGCATGCCCTTGGTCACTCCGTTGGGATTCAGCGCGGCCAGCTTCTGCTCCGCCGCGCGCATCACGCGCCCGCGGTCGCCCGGCGCGCTGTGCAGCACGTAGCGCCGGAGGTTGCCCTTGGAGCCGCCCGCGCTCAGCGGGAAGAAGGCGCTGTAGTAGCTCCAGTCCTCGCCCTGGCTGCCGATGTTCGGCCGCAGCACGTCGGCGACCACGCCGACCACGGTGTAGTAGTGCGGCATGGAGTAGTAGGTCTTGCCCAGCGCCGATTGCCCGGGCCACAGCCGCTCCGCCACGCTGCGCGTCACCAGGGTCACGTGCGTCTCCGGCAGGGGCGCGCTGCCGAACGAGCTGCCCGCGTAGTCGTCGGCGTTGAAGAAACGCCCTTCCAGCAGACGCAGGCCCAGCGCCTGCTCGGCGCCCTCGCCGAGGAAGAACAGCGAGAAGTTGACCGTCTTCTTGTCGAAGGTGGACGCGTCCGGCCTGGTGCCGAAGCTCCACCCCCAATTGTTGTGGCTGAGCGGCAGCGTGCTGACCACGGCCGCGGACTGCACGCCGGGAATCCCGCGCAGCGCCGCCAGGTTGCGCGGGATGTCGCTGCCGGAGGTTTTCTCGTCGGTGCCGCCCAGCGTGACCATGCTCAGGTTGCGCTCGTCGATGGCGTTGGGCAGGCGGATGGCGGCCACGCGTTGGCCGATCATGAACACCGCGTTGCAGAGCACCGCGCAGGTCAGCGCGATCTCCAGCACGATGAGCACGGTGGGGATGCGGTGCTTGCGCAGGCTGGCGAGTATCGGACGGATTTCCATGGGCATCTCCTCAACTGGCTTTCAGCTGTGGTGCCGGCGCCACTGCGCAGGCGCGCCACGCGGGCAGCAGGCCGGCGACCAGGCTGGCCAGCAGCGCCACCACGAAGGTGAACAGGAACATCGACACATCCAGGTGCGCGAGGCTGGCGTACTCGGCGGGCTGGTGGCGTATGCCGAACAGGCCCAGCTCGGCGAAGCCGAGGCCCAGCACGCCGCCGACCAGGCCGACGATGGCGGCCTCGACCATGAACTGGGCGAAGACCGCGCCGCGCGTGGCGCCCAGCGCGCGGCGCACGCCGATCTCGCGCGAGCGACGCAGGCACTTGGCCAGCAGCAGGCCCACCGTGTTCAGCACGCAGATCAGCAGGAAGCCGTACGCCAGGCCGGCCTGCAGCCGCACGTCGTCGGGCACCACCTGCTCGTGGCGCAGCCAGTCCACCAGGTCCAGCATGGCGGTCTCGTCGCGGCTGAAGCGACCCTGGGCCACCTGCTCCCGCGCATAGTTGGCGAGGAACATGCGGTAGTCGGCCACCGCGGCCTGGTCCGGCAGTTCCACCCACACGCCCAGCCACCGGCACGGCGCCGCCGCGAGGTCGTCCATGTTGGTGACCGTGTCGTAGCACTCGAGGTCCTGCGGCCCCATCTTCAGGTCGATGGCGGTCTTCAGCGGCAGGAACATCGCGTCGCCGTCGCCGCCATAGTCGTGCCCGCCCAGGTCCAGCGCGTAGAAGCGCGGCTGCGGCGACCACGGCTTGAGCACGCCGACGATGCGGAAGTCGTGGTCATTCATGCGGATCGTCCTGCCCACGCTGTTGGCGCCGCCGAACAGCTTCTGGTTGAGGAAGCCCGCGATCACGATCACCTGGGCGCCGCCCTCGTCGTCCGCCGCCGTCCAGCTGCCGCCGTACTGGAAGGGCGCGTCGAACAGGCCGAAGAAATCCGCCGTGGTCTGCACCCCGTCGCTGTAGAAGGGCCGTTCATTGGCCCGCTGCGGCGCGATCTTGCCCGAGGTCAACGCCACCACCGCCTGCCGTTTCGCCCGGCGCGCGTGCAGCAGGTACATCGCGTCGATGTAAGGCATCGTCGACGGTGGTTCCGTCTGGCCGGCGATATAGCCTTGCTTGCCGTTGGGATCGACCTGCGGATAGAACAGCCGGTCGCTCTTCTGCGGCAACGGATCGCCCGAAAGCAGCCGCAACACGGTCGTGGTGGTGATGCAGGCACCGATGCCCAGCGCCAGCGACAGCACCATCAACGCGGTAAGCACCTTGTTGCGCTTCAGGCTGCGCAACGCGAGGTCCAGGTAGTAACCGAACATCACTCACCTCCGCCATCCGGGATTCCCCTTTCGGGGAGGGGGAAAAACATCACACGCTCCGCGTCGCCACCACCGGCGGCACCGCCGAGGCGCGCAGCGCCGGGCCGAGCACGGCCAGCTGGCCGAGCAGCCACAGCACGACGGCGCCGGCCAGCAGGTAATGCGCCGGCAAATGGGCCAGTTCGAAGCGGCGCATCAGGAACAGGTTCAGCGCATAGGCGAACACCGCACCGAGCAGCACGCCGCCGCTCACGATGAGGAAGTTCTCGGCCTGGAAGTAGCGCAGGATGTCGCGCCGCGTGGCGCCCAGCGCGCGGCGCATGCCGATCTGCCGGCGCCGCTGCTGCACCCAGAAGCTGGCCAGCCCGCTCACGCCCAGCGCGGTGACCACCAGCAGGATCAGCAGGATCGCCACCAGCATGCGGCCGGAGGCAAGGTCGCTCTTGAAGTAGTCCGCACGCAGCTCGGCCATGGTGAACGTCTTGTTGCTCACATGGCCCGGGTTGGCCTTTTGCAAAGCGGCAGCCGCGGCGCGCAACGCCTCCGGCAATTGCGCGGCATCGCGGACGCGGATCATGAAGCCGCCACCGCCATCCTGGTGGCCGTACATGAACTCGGTCACGATGGACCAGTCGTCGTCCGGGCTGCCGGTGATGCTGCCCCGCAAGTGGTCGACGATGCCGACGACGCGCAACGGGTTGTTGCCGCTGTCGTAGATGACGCCGCCCAGCGCACGACCGTCCGGAAACAGGTGCTGCCCCAGGGCCTTCGTCATCAGGACGGGAATCTCCATGGTGGGCGTGTACCTGGTCACGGCGGGTATCTCGTTGTCGTCGAGGTCCACGCCATGGACGATGCGCGCACCCAGCGTGCGGCTCAGCCCCTGGCTGCCCTGGAACTCGTAGACCCTGCCGAGCTTGTGGCCGTGGGACGGATCGAGGAACACGGAATCGCGCTGGGTGAACCACAGCGGCGGACCGCCATACGTGGCCGCCACCACATCCGGCACCGCTTGCAGTACCGCGAGGTCGTTTTCGATGGTTCCGCTGTTGGCGGTGCCGATCACGCCGATGCTCTGGATCACGCCGATGCGGCTCTCGTCCACGCCCGTCGGCACGCGCGAACGCTGGACGGTGCCGTAGACGACGAACACCAGGTTGCCGAGCACCGCCATGGTCAGCGCGATCTCCAGCATCAGCAGCATCACGGCCGTCTTGTGGCTGCGCAATGCCGCGAGGATGGGGCGGATCTGGAACAGGATTCTCATAGCGACTTCACCTGCAAGGCGGGGGCCACGCGCGAGGCGCGCCAGGCGGGCCACAGGCCGGCGCCGAGTGCCGACAGCACGGCCAGCGCCAGCGCCACGCCCAGCATGGAAGGGTCGAGGTGCGCGGAGGCGGCGAAGTTCACCGGCTGCTGGCGCACCATCCACAGGCCCAGCCACGCCAGCGGCAGGCCGAGCAGGCCGCCGGCCACGCCCACCACGCCGGCCTCGACCAGGCACTGCGCGAACACGTCGCGGCGCGAAGCGCCCAGCGCGCGGCGCACGCCGATCTCGCCCGCCTTGCGCAGGAATTTCGCCACCATCAGGCCCACCGTGTTGACCAGGCAGATCAGCAGCACGCTGAAGGCGATCCAGGTCTGCATGCGCACGGTCACCGGGATCACGTGCTTGTGGTCCAGCCAGTCGAGCAGGCCGCGCAGGCGCACGTTGGGCGCGCGCTGGAAGCGGCCCAGCTGGTGCTGCTGCGTGCTGTACTGCACGAGCGCGGCGCGGTAGTCCGCCACCTGCGCGGGCGTGTCCAGCTGTACCCAGAACTGCGCCCAGGTGCATTGCTTCGCCTTCGGATCGTGCGCGCCCGCGTTCGGATCGTTGCCCCAGCAGTCCATCGGGCCGTAGCCGTAATCCTGCGGCAGATCCAGCCAGGTGAAGAACGGCAGGTACATCTGCTCGGCCTTGCCGAAGGCGCCGTCGTTCAAGTCGTAGAAATGCGGCTGCGGATTCCAGTCGTCGATCACGCCGGCCACGCGGAAGGTCTTGGTGGCGATCACCAGGGTCTTGCCCACGCTGTCCCCGCCGCCGAACAGCTGCTGGTTCATCGCCCGCGACAGCACCACCACCTGCGCGTGGCCGGCATCGTCCTGCGCCGACCAGGCCGAGCCGTAGAGGAAAGGCACGCCGAACATCGCGAAGAAGTCGGCGGTGGTGGCGCGATCGGTATACATCGCCAGCGGGCTGTCCGGTGCATCCTTGCGTACCGGCAGCCAGTTGCCGCTCATCACCGCGCGGCGCGGCGCGATGCCGAGCCGGTAGAGGTTCACCGCATCGACGTAGGCGAGGTCGTCCGGCGGCTCGTCCTTCGCGCCCGGCAGATCCTCAGGCCGCGGATCGACCTGCGGATGGAACAGCACGTCGCTGCGCCCGGGCAACGGATTGCCCGACAGGTTGTGCAGCACCGCCAGCATGGTGACCGAGGCGCCGATGCCCAGCGCGATGGCCAGCATCATCAGCACGCCCAGCACCATGTGCCGCCTGAGGCTGCGCAGTGCGAGATCCAGGTAGTAGCCGAACATTCCACGCTCCCTTGCTCGAAAACCCTCGCCCTTCGGGAGAGGCCACGTCTTGCTCCCCTCCCCCGCCGGGGGAGGGGCCGGGGGAGAGGGTTCGGCCGAAGCGCGACGCCGCGCTCCGCCCTGTCCCTCACCCGCCCCCCGGGCGCCCTCTCCCGCATCGGGAGAGGGGAAAATCACACGCTGCGCGTCGCCACCACCGGCGGCACCGCCGCCGCGCGCAGCGCGGGGCCGAGCACGGCCAGTTGCCCCAGCAGCCACAGCACCAGGGCGCCGATCGGCAGCCACGACAGCGGCATGCGGTGCAACTCGTAGTGGTGCATCAGCCACAGGTTCAGGCCCACGGCGCCCGCGCTGCCGGCCACGATGCCCAGGCTGACGATCAGGAAGTTCTCGGCCAGGAAGTAGCGCAGGATGTCGTGCCGCGTGGCGCCGATGGCGCGGCGGATGCCGATGGTGCGCGTGCGCTGCTGGACCCAGAAGCTGGACAGGCCGACCACACCCAGCGCAGTCAGCGTCAGCAGGCAGCCGATCACCACCAGCAGCAGCCAGACCATGGCGCGGTCGCCCTGGAAGTATTGGGCGATGGTGTCGGTATAGACATGCGCCTCGATCTTGCGGGCAGGGTCCACCTGCTGCAGCGCGCCGGGTATGGCGCGGGCGACGCTGGCGCGTGCGTCCGGACGCACGCGCAATACGTACGCGCTGTTGTCCCTCACCTGCCGTACGGGCAGGATCATGCCGCGGTCGATGCCCTGGTACTTGTTGATGGCCGGGTTCAGCAGATGCCCGGCCACGCCCACCACGTACGTGGCATGCTCGCCCTGCTCGCCGAGATAGATCGGCTTGCCCAGCGGGTCCTCGCCCGGCCACATCTGCTGCGCGAAACTGCGCGTGACGATGACCGCCGTCGGCGGCGGCGATTTCTGGCCGAAAGTCTGATAGTCCGAGTATTCGCGAGGCTGGAAGTCGCGTCCCTCGGACAAGCTGATGCCCAGGGTCCTCAGCATGCCGGGCGAACCCAGGTATTCGACCACGTTGGAAAGCGAATCCGACTTGTCGCCGGGCCGCCTGTAGACGACGGTGCTGGAATAGCTGCCGCCCAGCGGCAACGCATTGGTCATCGCCACCGACTCGACGCCGGGCAGGCCGCGCAGCGCCGCCAGGTCGGCGGCGACGACGCCCGCGTGGGAATCCTTGTCGGCCTCCTGGCCCAGGTCGAGGGTCTGCGTGCGCACCCACACCAGCTCGTTGTCGGCGACGCCGGTCGTCATGTGCATGAAGGCCAGCCGGTCGCGAATCAGGAACAGCGCGTTGGTGACGATGGCGCAGGTCAGCGCGATTTCCAGCGCCACCAGCACGACCGTGGTCTTGTGATGCTTCAGTGCGGAAACGATGGGAAGCATGGCCATGGCCTCACTGCGTCTTCAGCAAGCGGGCCGGCACCAGGCGACAGGCGCGCCAGGCCGGGAATACGGCCGCCAGCAAGGTCGCGCAGACCGCCAATGCGAACGTTGCCGCCGACATCGTCGTGTCCAGGTGCGCCAGCCCGGCATACTGGGTCGGCTGCTGCCGCACCACCCACAGGCCGAACAGCGACAGCAGCAGGCCGATGACGCCTCCGGCCAACCCCACCAGTGCCGCCTCCACCAGCAACTGCACGAACACCGAGCGCCGCGAGGCGCCCATGGCCCGCCGCACCGACAGCTCGCCGCCTCGGCGCAGGAACTTCACCAGCAGCAGGGCCACCGTGTTGACCAGGCACACCAGCAGGAAACCCAGCGCCAGCAGGGTCTGCAACTGCACGCTGCCGGGCACCACGTGGTTGTAGTCCAGCCACTGCATCACGTCGCGCAGGCGCGTATTCGGCGCCCGCTCGAAACGGCCCAGTTGCTTCTGGTCTTCCGAGTAGTGCACGAGATACTGGCGATACGCCGCGACCTGGGCGGGGGTGTCCAGTTCGACCCAGTACTGCATCCACATGCACCCGGATGCCTTGGCCATGTCGCCGTCCTGCGGGAAATCGCCCCAGCAGCTCATGCTGCCCATGGTGGAAAGCTTGAGGCCGATGGCCGTCCCGAGCGGGACATAGACCTGCTCCGGATCGGCATAGTCGCCCATGTTCAGATCGTAGAAGTGCGGCACCGGATGCCAGTCGTCGACGACGCCGGCCACGCGGAAATCGTACTTGCCCAGCCGCAGCGTCCGACCCGCAGCATGCGGCGTGCCGTACAGCTTGTCCGCGAGCTGGCGCGTGATCACCGCCACGCGCGCCCGCTTGCCGTCGTCGCCGGCATCCCAGCCGCCGCCGTCGGCGAACGACAGGCCGAACATGGCGAAGAAGTCGGCCGTGGTATAGCGCGCATGCGCATTGAAGGCGCGCGTCACCCCGCCCGGCGGGACCACCGTCACCTGGCCGCCGGACATCGCCGCCTGGCGCACGCCCTTGCCGTCGTGCAGCAGGTTCATGGCGTCGGTCCAGGTCCACAGGTCCGGCGGCCCCTCGCCTTTCTTGTAGTTCTCCATCGGCTGCGGATCGACCTGCGGGTAGAACAGCCTCGCGCTCCTGCCCGGAACGGGGTCGGCCGTCATCACGTGCAGCACCGTCAGCATGGTCATGCTGGCGCCGATGCCCAGGCCGATGGCCAGCACCATCAGCGCCGTCAGCATCCTGTTGCGCTTCAGGCTGCGCAGGGCCAAGTCGAGGTAATAACCGAACACGCCAAGCTCCTTTGCTGGAAAACCCTCTCCCGCCCCATCCGGGGCACCCTCTCCCGCATCGGGAGAGGGAAAATCACGCGCTGCGCGTCGCCACCACCGGCGGCACGCGCGAAGCGCGCAGCGCGGGACCGAGCACGGCCAGCTGCCCCAGTCCCCACAGCACCGCCGCGCCGACCGGGAAGTAGTACGCGGGCAACCGTCCCAGTTCGTAGTGCAGCATCAGCAGCAGGTTGAGGCCGTAGGCCAGCAGCATGCCCAGCGCGATGCCGAAGGTCGCCAGCAGGAAGTTCTCGGCCTGGAAGTAGCGCAGGATGTCGCCGCGGGTGGCGCCCACCGCGCGGCGGATGCCGATCTGCCGGCGCCGCTGCGCCACCCAGAAGCTGGTCAGGCCCACGATGCCCACCGCGGTGACCACCAGCAGCAGCAGGCACACGCCAGCCAGCAGCCAGGCCATGGCGCGGTCGTTGCGGTAGTACTTGCCGCGCTCCGCCTCCAGCGTGGTGGCGTACTTCGGCGACACCAGCCGCAGCGGGCCGTCGGCCTTCAGCGCACGCAGGGCGCCCTGGATCACCGCCTGCCGCTGCGCCGGGTCCTTCACGCGCACCAGGTAGGTGCCGCCCGGGTACGGCATCTCGACCGGGAACAGCATGGCGTACCCGTAGTACTCCGCCGGACCGTAGTCGCGGGGCTGCACGAGCCGGTCCACCACGCCCACCACGCGGTTGGTGCCGAAGGCGTGGATGGTCTTGCCCACCGCCGACTGGCCCGGGAAGAAGTGCCCGGCCATGGCGCGGGTGATGATGACGGGCACGCCGGTGGCGCCGTTCCTGAGCTGCTCGTAGCCGATGAATTCGTCGGGCCTGAACCAGCGCCCCGCCGCCAGCTTCAGGCCCAGCACGCCGGCGAGCTGCGCGCTGCCCATGTACTGGGTGACCGGGATGCTCGGCGCCTTCGGGTCATCGCTGAGGCTGACGCCGCTGAAGCCGATCGAATCGCCGAACAGGGTCTGGTTGACGATGGCGACCCCGGTCACGCCGGGAAGGGCGCGCAGCGTCGCCAGGTCGGTGCGCGTCTGCGCCATCAGCGCCTCCGCCGTGCCCGGCGTCACACTGTGCACGTCCACCTGCACCAGGTGCGGCTCGTCGACGCCGGTGGGGCGATGCATGCGCTCCAGCCGCGTGCCGATCAGGAACAGCGCGTTGCAGACCACCGCGCAGGAGAAGGCGATCTCCAGCACCAGCAGGCACACGGCAATGCGATGGCGACCCAGGGCGCTGAGTATGTGGCGAAAGTGCATCGGCATCCCCTAGTTCGACTTGATCGCGGCGGCGGGCGCCACGTGCATCGCCCGCCATGCCGGCAGCAGGCCGGCGAGCAGGCTGCTCAGCAGGGCCAGCGCGAAGGTGCCCAGCAGCATGCGCAGGTCCATGTGGATGAAGGTGGCGTAGTCGGTGGGCTGGTGGCGCACCAGGACCAGCCCGAGCCCGGCCAGCGCCAGGCCGAACGCGCCGCCGACCAGCCCCACCATGCCCGCCTCGACCAGGCATTGCAGGAAGATCGCGCGGCGCGAGGCGCCCAGCGCGCGGCGCACGCCCAGCTCGCCGCTGCGGCGCAGGAACTTCGCCAGCAGCAGGCCCACCGTGTTGAGCAGGCAGATGCCGAGGAAACCCAGCGCCAGCCACACCTGCAGCCGCACGTCGGACGGCACCACGCCCTTGGCGTCCAGCCACTGCATCACGTCCTGCAGCTCGACCTGGCCCGGGTGGCTGAACCGCCCTGCCTGGCGCTGCAGGGCGATGTAGTTGTCGAGGTACCGGCGGTAGGCCGCCGCCTTCGCCGGCGTGTCCAGTTCCGCCCAGTACTGCAGCCACAGGCACGGCGCGCTGGCGGCATGGGGGTCGGGCGCGCTGTTCCAGCAGTTCGTCGAGCCGCTGGTGGACAGCTTGAGGTCCAGCGCCGTGGACAGGGGCACGAACACCTGCTCGCTGTCGCCGAACTGGCCGTTGCTGAGGTCGTAGAAGCGCGGGTTCATGTCCCAGTCGCCCAGCACGCCGACGACGCGCAGGCCCTGGTCGCCCATCCGCAGCGTCTTGCCGGTGCTGTCGCCGCCGCCGAAGAGCTGCTCGTTCAGCGCGCCGGAAATCACCGCGACGCGCGCGCCCGCCGCGTCGTCGTCGCGGCTCCAGGCATGGCCGTAGCGGAACGGCGCGCCGAACATGGGGAAGAAGTCCGCGCCGGTGTAGCGCGCCTCCACGCCCAGCGGTTCGCCCTGCGGCGGCGTCACCACCATCGATCCGGCCGACATCGCCGCCTGGCGGTCGGCGCGCGCGTCATGCAGCAGCGCCTCGGCATCGCGGCGGGTCATGTTGTCCGGCGTCTCCTTGCCCTGCGTGAAGGTGTCGTCGGGAAACACGTTCATGCGCACGCGGAACAGCTGCGCGCTCTTCGCGGGGATCGGGTCACCCGACAGCACGTGCATCACCGTCAGCGTGGTCATGCTGGTGCCGATGCCCAGCGCGATGGCGAGCACCATCAGCGCGGTGAGCGCCCGGTTGCGCTTCAGGCTGCGCGTGGCCAGGTCGATGTAGTAGCCGAACATTCCGCCTCCCCCGTTGCCGATCACCGTGCCTCCCTGCGGAGGCTTCCTCACACCGCCCGCGTCGCCACCACCGGCGGCACCGCCGCCGCCCGCAGCGCGGGACCGAGCACCGCCAGCTGGCCGATGGCCCACAGCACGAGCGCGCCGACCGGGAAGTAGATGCCCGGCAACCGCGGCAGCTCGTAGTGCATCATCAGGAACAGGTTGATGCCGTACGCCAGCGCCATGCCGAGCACGATGCCGAAGCTGGCGAGCAGGAAGTTCTCGGTCTGGAAGTAGCGCAGAATGTCGCCGCGGGTGGCGCCCAGCGCGCGGCGCACGCCGATGGTGCGGCGGCGCTGCCCCACCCAGAAGCTGGCCAGGCCCACGATGCCCAGCACGGTCACCGTGAGCAGCGCCACGATCACGCCCACCAGTATGCCGGCCATGGCGCGGTCGTTGGCGAAGAAGGCGTGGCGCGCCTCGTCGTAGGTGCGCTTCACCAGCACCACGCGGTTGGGGTCGAGCTGCTTGAGCGCGGCCACCGCGGCCTTGAGCACGGCGTCACGGTCCTGCGGCGCGGTGCGGATGACGTAGCTGGAGCCGTCGGCCACCGTCATGCGTATCGGCCACACCGTGCTGTACCCCACACCCCAGTTCAGGTTGTTCGGTCGCGCCAGGTCCGCCACCACGCCGATGACCCGGAACGGCAAGCCCTTGCCGACGTAGAGTGTCTGGCCGAGCGCATCCTTGCCCGGCCACAGCCGCTCGGCCAGCGCCCGGGTCACGATGATGGTCGAAGGCAGGTTCTTCAGGTCGCCGTTGCGCAGGTCGGCGATGACGGTTCCGAAGTCCGCATATTCGTCGTGCCGGAAATCGCGCCCCTCCAGCAGGTGCAGCCCCAGCGTGGGCAGCACGCCTTCGCCGTAGTACGTCGAGGCCTCCAGCGTGTCCTGCTGCTGTTCCGGGCTCAGCCGGATGCCGCTGTTCGACGAGCCCCCATTGCTGAAGGGCAACTGGTTGATCACCGCCACCTGCTGCACGCCGGGGATCTGCCGCAGCGCCGCCAGGTCGGTCTGCGACTGCGCGATGGCGTCCGGACTGTTGCCGATGTGGCCCAGCCCGATCTGCACCAGTTCGTGCTCGGCGATGCCGCTGGGCAGGTCCATGCGTTCGAGCCGCTGGCCGATCATGAACACCGCGTTGCACACGATCGCGCAGGTCAGCGCGATCTCCAGGACCAGCAGCCACGCGGTGATCTTGTGGCGTCGCAGGGTGGAAAGGATCGGTCGCAGTTCCATGGTGGACCTCAGTTGCTCTTGAGCTGCAGGGCGGGCGTCACCTGGCAGGCGCGCCAGGCGGGCAGCAGGCCGGCCAGCAGGCTCGCGCCCAGCGCCAGCACGAACGTGGCGAACAACATCTCCGGGTCGATGTTCGCCAGGGCCGCGTAGCTGGCCGGCTGCCGCCGCACCAGCCACAGGCCGGCCAGCGCGAGCAGCAGGCCGCCCACGCCGCCCACCAGGCCGACCACCCCGGACTCCACCAGCAACTGCGCGAACAGCGCCTTCTTCGACGCGCCCAGCGCGCGGCGCACGCCCAGCTCGCCGGCGCGGCGCATGAACTTCGCCAGCATCAGGCCGACCATGTTCACCAGGCACACCAGCAGGAAGCCGAAGGCCAGGCCGGTCTGCAGGCGCACGTCGTCGGGCACCACCTGGTTGTAGTCCAGCCACTGCATCACGTTGCGCAGGCGCACGTTCGGCGGTCGCTGGAAGCGCCCCAGCGCCTTCTGCTGTTCGGAATAGCTGACGAGGAACTGCCGGTAGGCGGCGGCCCTGGCCGGGCTGTCCAGCTGCACCCAGAACTGCAGCCACACGCAGGGCGCGTTGTGGGCGGGCGTGTTGCCGCCGCCGCCGTTGCCCCAGCAGTCCATGCCGCCATCGTGGTTCATGCCCACGTCCTGCGAGGTGGACAGCGGCACGTACACGCCCTCGTCCTCACCGTAGCTCTTGCGGTTGAGGTCATAGAAATGCGGGTTCGGGTTCCAGTCGCCGACCACCCCGACGATGCGGAACGCCACGCCGGACAGGCGCAGCGTCCGCCCGGTGCTGTCCCCGCCGCCGAACAGCTTGTCGTTGAGCGGGCCGTCGATCACCGCCACGCGCGCATGCGCCTCGTCGTCCGCCGCGTTCCAGGCGTGGCCGTAGCGGAACGGCACGCCGAACATCGGGAAGAAATCGGCCGTGGTGTAGCGCGCGTCCTCGTAGAACGGGTCGAGCGTGCTGTTGTCCGGCTGGATCGCCACGGTGCCGCCGGTCATCAGCGCCTGCCGGTCCGCCCGCTTCGCCTGCAGCAGGTTCATGCCGTCGATCCAGGTCACCTGGTCCATCGGCTCCGTCTTGCCGGGCAGGTAGCCCTGGCCGTCGCGCGGATCGATCTGCGGGTAGTACAAGGTGCCGCTGCGCCCCGGCAGCGGATCGCCGGACAGCACGTGCAGCACGGTGAGCGTGGTCATGGACGCGCCGATGCCCAGCGCGATCGCCAGCACCATCAGCGCGGTGAGCGCCTTGTTGCGCCTGAGGCTGCGCGTGGCCAGGTCGATGTAGTAGCCGAACATGCCGCATCTCCGTTGGTCGTTCCCTCCCCAAGCGTGCCGGGGAGTCCCGTCTTCCCCGTCCTGCCTGCCGGAGGGGATGAAAAGCCTCACACGCTCCGCGTCGCCACCACCGGCGGCACTGCCGCCGCGCGCAGCGCGGGGCCGAGCACGGCGAGCTGGCCGATGCCCCACAGCACCAGCGCGCCGACCGGGAAGTAGCCGGCCGGCAGGCGCGGCAATTCGTAGCGCATCATCAGGAACAGGCTGATGCCGTAGGCCAGCACCATGCCCAGCACGATGCCGAACGTCACGATCAGGAAGTTCTCGGTCTGGAAGTAGTGCAGGATGTCGGCGCGCCGCGCCCCCAGCGCGCGACGGATACCGATCTGCCTGCGCCGCTGCGCCACCCAGAAGCTGGCCAGCCCCACGATGCCGAGCCCCGTCACCAGCAGCACCGCCACGATCACGCTGACCAGCATGCCCGCCGTCGCGTGGTCGTCCTTGAAGTAGTCGCTGCGGATGCGGTCGTAGGTGCGGGCGTGCGTGACCACGCGCGTGGGATCGGCGCGCTTCAACGCCGCGGTGGCCGCGGCGAGCACGCGCTGGCGGTCCTGCGGCCGGGTGCGAAGCAGGTAGCTCTGGTCCTTGTCGGCGCCCATGTGCAAGGGGATGATCATCGAATACTGCGCGGTGGCGGTGTCGTAGGCATTCGCACGGGCCAGCGTCCGCACAACGCCCACCACGCGGAAGCTCGCCGTGGGCGTGAGCCAGACCAGCCTGCCCAACGGGTTCCGTTGCGGCCACAGCCGCGTGGCCAGCGCTTGGCTGACGATCATCGGCACCGGGAAGCCCTTGCCGCTGCCGCTGGCGAGTTCCCGGATCACCACGTCGGCATCGACGTACTCGTCCGGCCGCAGGTCGCGCCCGGCGACCAGGCGCAGCCCCAGCGTCTGCACCAGGTTCTCGCCGAAGTACTCGGCGGCGCTCAGCGTCCGGTGCGGCTGCGTCGGCGAGAGCATCACGTTGCCGTTCGACGAAGCGCCGCCGAACGGCACCTGGTTGCTCATGCCGACGGCCTGCACGCCGGGGATCGCCCGCAGCGTGGCGAGGTCCTCCTGCGCCCGCGCGTACCGGTCGGAGGGCGGCGCGATCGGCGCCTGCTGGATCTGCACCAGCTCGTGCTCGGCGATGCCGCTGGGCATGTCCATGTGCTGCAGGCGCTGCGCCACCAGGAACACGCCGTTGCAGATGATGGCGCAGCTCAGCGCGATCTCCAGCATCAGCAGCCAGAGGATCACCTTGTGCCGGCGCAACGTGGCGAGTATCGGTCGCAGTTCCATCCTTTTCCTCATGCCTCTGATCGGAACAGCTTTTCTTGAGCAGTGCGGCCATGGATGGCCGCTTCCACGCGCAGGGAAAGCGCACTAATTACTCTTGAGTTGCAGCGCCGGCGCCACGTTGCAGGCGCGCCATGCGGGCAGTACCCCGGCCAGCAGGCTGGCGCCGGTCGCGAGCGCGAACGTGACCAGCAGCATCGCGGGATCGAGGTGCGCCAGCGCGGCGTAGTCCGACGTGCGATGCCGCACCATCCACAGGCCGAACAGGGCCAGCAGCAGCCCGGCGCTCCCCCCCGCGATCCCGATCACCCCGGACTCGGTCAGCAACTGCGCGAACAGCGCGCGCCTGGACGCGCCCAGCGCCCGCCGCACGCTCAGCTCGCCCGCGCGGCGCAGGAACTTCGCCAGCATCAGGCCGACGGTGTTGACCAGGCATACCAGCAGGAAGCCGAACGCCATCCATGCCTGCAGGCGCACGTCGCCCGGCACCACGCCGTTGTAATCCAGCCACTGCGTCAGGTTGCGCAGGCGCACGTTCGGCGCGCGCTGGAAGCGGCCCAGCGCCTTCTGTTCTTCCGAGTACCGGACCAGGAACTGCCTGTACGCCGCGGCCTTGGCCGGGCTGTCCAACTGCACCCAGAACTGCAGCCACACGCAGGTTGCCGAAGGGTACGCCCCGCCCTGCATGCCGCCGGTGCCGTTGCCCCAGCAGTCGTTGGAGCCGTTCTTGTCGAAATGCAGTTCCAGCGCGGTCTGCAACGGCAGGAATACCTGTTCGTAGTAGTTGTACGCGCCTGTGGTGAGGTCGTAGAAATGCGGATTGGGGTGCCAGTCGTCGAGCACGCCGGCGATGCGGAACGTGGTGTCCTTGATGCGCAACGCGCGCCCCACGCTGTCCGCGCCGCTGAACAGCTTGTCGTCGAGCTGGCGCGTGATCACCACGTCGCGGGCATGCGCCTCGTCGTCGGCGCCGGACCAGCCGTGGCCGTACAGGAACGGCGCGCCGAACATCGCGAAGAAGTCCGCGGTGGTGTAGCGCGCCTCCACATAGAACGGGTCGAACGACGAGGCATCCGGCTGGATCGGCACCGTGCCGCCCGCCATCAATGCCTGCCGGTCCGCGCGCTTCGCCCGCAGCAGGTTCATCCCGTCGATCAGGGTGACCTGCTCCGGTGGCATCGGGCCGGGCATCATCCCACGCGCGTCCTGCGGGTCGATCTGGGGGTAGTAGAGCTCGCCGCTCCTGCCCGGCAGCGGATCGCCGGAAAGCACGTGCAGCACGGTGAACGTGGTCATGGCCGCACCAATGCCCACCGCGATGGCCAGCACCATCAGCGCCGTCAGCACCCTGTTGCGCCGGAGGCTGTGCCATGCCAGGTGGAGGTAGTAGCCGAACATCCCATGCCTCTGTGATTGAACCCCCTCGCCCGCTTGCGGGAGGGATACGTCTCCTCCCCCTGCTTGCAGGGGGAGGTCGGGAGGGGGTGCTTTTCACCAACACCCAAGGCGCCCCTCCCCAGCCCTCCCCTGCAAGCAGGGGAGGGAGTCGGAACCTCACACGCTCCGCGTCGCCACCACCGGCGGCACCGCCGCCGCGCGCAGCGCGGGCCCTAGCACCGCCAGTTGGCCCAGGCCCCACAGCGCCAGCGCGCCGACCGGCAGGTAGGGCAACGGCAGGTGCGGCAGTTCGTAGAACCTCATCAGCACCGCGTTGAGCCCGAAGGCCAGCAGCATGCCCAGCGCGATGCCGAACGTGACGATCAGGAAGTTCTCGGTCTGGAAGTAGCGCAGGATGTCGCCGCGGGTGGCGCCGATCGCGCGGCGGATGCCGATCTGCTTGCGCCGCTGGGCCACCCAGAAGCTGGTGAGGCCGACGATGCCGAGCGCGGTGACACCCAGCATGAGGACGACCACGCCGAGCAGCAGGCCAATCATGATGCGGTCGCTCTTGAAGTAGTTCGCGCGCAGATCGTTCAGGGTCTTGCTGTTGTCCTGGTCCAGTACCACGTCGGGGGCGATCTTCTGCACGGCGGCACGCGCCGCCTGCAGCACGCGCTGTACGTCCTGGGGCCTGGCGCGCAGCAGGTAGGTACCGGACAGCGAGCCGCCGGGCACGACCGGCGTGAACACCGTCCACTCGCCCTGCCCCAGGTCGTACTGGCCGGGTTGCGCGCGGGCGTAGTGATCCACCACCCCCATGACGCGGAAGTGCATCTTGTCGCACCAGAAGCTCTTGCCCAGCGGGTTTTCGCCCGGCCACGCGTGTTCCGCCCACTGGCGGGTCACCAGCACCTGCGCATAGTCGGGCAGGAAGCTGGTGGCGGGCCGATAGTCATCGGGCTGCGGCAGGCGCCCCTCGACCAGTTTCAGGCCCAATGCCTTGAACGTGCCCGGCCCGGCCAGCACGAAATCCACTACGCCGATCAGGTTCTTGAAATCGCCCGGTTCGTGCGTGACGCCCGCTGCACCCGTCTGCGGCCCGAACGGCACTTCGCTGATGAGGGTGGCCGATTGCACGCCGGGAATGGCCCGCAAGCCAGTCAGCATGCGCGCGTTCACATCGGCTGACAGCTTCGGGTCGAAGCCGTTGACCGTCAGCACAGCCAACGAGCTCTCGTCGACACCGCTGTTGATCTGGATCATCGTCCAGCGCCGCGCCACCAGGAAGCAGGCGTTGCACAACACGGCGCAGGCCAGCGCGATTTCCACGGCGATCAGCAAGGTGGCCAGGCGATGGCGGCGCAGCGCCGCGAGTATCGGTTTGATCTGCACGGTCGGCCTCCTCACAGTGCCTTGAGTTGCCAGGCGGGGACCACGCGGCTGGCGCGCAATGCCGGTATCAGTCCTGCGAGCAGGCTGGTACCGACCGCCAACACGAACGTGACGGTGAACATGGCGGCGTCCAGGTGCGCGAGATGGGCATAGTCCACGGGCTGGTGCCGTACCAGCCACAGGCCGACCAGCGTCAGCAGCCAGCCGAAGAAGCCGCCGAGCAGCCCGATCAGGCCGGCCTCGACCAGGCACTGCGCGAAGATCGCGCCACGGCTGGCGCCCAGCGCGCGGCGCACGCCGATCTCGCCGCTGCGGCGCAGGAACTTCGCCAGCAGCAGGCCCACCGCGTTGAACAGGCAGATGGCGAGAAAGGCCGACGCCAGCCACGCCTGCAGGCGCACGTCGCCGGGCACCTGGCCGCGGTAGGTCAGCCAGGCCATCAGGTCGCGCAGCCGTGCATGCTCGCTGCCCACGGCGAAGCGGCCGAGCGACTTCTGCGTGTTCGCGTAATCGTCCACGAAGCGCGCGTAGTCGCGCACCTTGGCCGGGCTGTCCAGCTCCACCCACAGCCACACCCACACGCAATCGGCGTTCTGCAGGTCGCCCATGGATGGCGGCACATGCCAGCAGGTGTAGGCCTGGAAGTTGCCCTTGTTGATTTCCATGCTGCTGGTGAACGGGGCGAAGACATCCTCCGACTTGCTGAAGTTCTGGCTCCATGGGTCGTAGAACAGCGGCGAGGGACGCCACGGCTTCAGCACGCCGACGATGCGCATGTCGGCGTCGCGCACGCGCAGGATGCGGCCCACGCTGTTGGCGCCACCGAACAGTTTCTGGTTGAGGTCGGCCGAAATCACGGCCACGCGCGCATGGTGCGCGTCGTCGTCCGCGCTCCAGCCGGAGCCGTACTGGAATGGCACGTCGAACATCGGGAAGAAATCCGCCGAGGTGGAGAGCATGCTCGGCATCAACGGCGGCTGGCTGCTGTCCGGCAGGCGCACTTTCACGGGACTGCTGGTGATGATCGCCTGGCGGTCGGCGCGATGCGCGCTCCACAGGTCCATGGCCGAGCGGTAATCCATCGCCGGACGCGGCTCTGTGGCGCCCCCCACGACGGGGTTCTCCGGGTCCACCTGCGGGAAAAACAGCACGCTGCTCTTGCCGGGCAGCGGGTCGCCCGACAGCAGGTGCACGACAGTCAGCGTGGTCATGCACGCGCCGATGCCCACCGCGATCGCCAGCACCATGAGCAGGGTGAGCGTGCGGTTGCGCTTCAGGCTGCGCAGGGCGAGGTTGAAGTAGTAGCCGAACATCCGTGCCTCCGTTGTCGTTCGCGCGCGCGGCGCGCGTGCCTCACGCCACCCGCGTGGCCGCCACCGGCGGCACGTTCGAGGCGCGCCGTGCCGGCACGAACACCGCGCCCTGCCCCAGCAGCAGCACGGCGGCCACGCCGACCAGCACGTAGAGGATCGGCAGCCGGTCCATCTCGTAGTGCTTCATCAGCAGCATGTTCAGGCCGATGGCGAGCAGCACGCCGCCCACCGCGCCACTGCCCGCGATCAGCAGGTTCTCCAGCTGGAAGTAGTGCAGGATGTCCGCCTTGCGCGCGCCCAGCGCGCGGCGCACGCCGATCTGCTTGTGCCGCTGGCCCACCCAGAAGCTGGTCAGGCCCACGATGCCCGCCGCGGTGACGCTGAGCAGGATCAGGCAGATCACGCCCATCAGCACGGCCATGCCGACGTCCGCCCGGTAGGCATGGGCGCGGATGTCGGCGAACGACTTCACGCTGTCGTCGTCGAGCACGCGCAACGGGTTCACCTGGTACAGCGTGGGCGCCACTGCGCGCATCGCCGCTTCCATCTGGCCCGGCTTGGCGCGCACCGCGTAGCGCGCGAAGTTCGCGTCCAGGCGAGACGGTACCAGGGTGGCGTTCCAGGTGAAGCCGTTGACCCAGGTGCCGGTGGCTGGCACCTGCATGCGCGCCACCACGCCGACGATGGTGCTGGGCGAGCTGCTGCCGTCGACGTAGATCGCCTTGCCCACCGCGCCGCCCTGCGGGAACAGCTTGTCGGCCAGCGCCTTGGTGACGATGACGATCGGGCGCGGGGGATTGTCGCGGAAGCCCTGGTGCTGCACGTCGCCGGCGTTGAACGCGCGCCCGGCCACGATCTTCAGCCCCAGCGTGGACATCGCCTGGTCGTCGGTGAAGTAGTACGCGGTGCGCACGTTGTCGCCCTTGTCGCTGAACTTCCGGTCCGGCTTGGTCGAGACCGAACCCGCCCAAGTGGAATTGAGCAGGGGCAGCGAATTGATCGGCGCCACCGAGGCCACGCTGGGCAGGTTGCGCAGCGCGGCGAGGTCTTCCTTCTGCATGGCGTCGAGCTTGGCCACGCCGTCCGCCGTATCGGCGCTGGGCGCGCCCACCCACTGCTGGGTGACCAGGAACAGGTTGCTTTCGTCCAGCCCGGTGGGCCGGTTCACCCGGTCGATGCGCTGGCCGATGATGAAGATGGCGTTGCAGACGATCGCCAGGGTCAGCGCGATCTGCAGCGCGATCAGCACCACGCCCGCCTTGTGCTTGCGCAATGCCGCGATCATGGGATGCAGTTTCATGGTCTTGTTCCTTGCAAAATTCGACGGGCTGGCCGGCTTTTCTCGAGGAGTGCGTCCATGGATGGCGCCGCTAGTTGCTCTTCAATTGCCAGGCGGGCTGCACCCGCGAAGCGCGATAGGTCGGGTACAGGCCGGCCAGCATCGTGGCGACCACCGCCACCAGCAGGGTCAGCACCAGCAGCGAGACGTCCAGCCGCGCCAGGTCCGCGATGTCCTTGGGCATCACCCAGCCCACGCTGGCGACGCCCGCGCAGGTGAGCAGCAGGCCCAGCACGCCGCCGGCCGCACCGACCATGCCGGCCTCGGTGAGGAACTGCAGGTAGATCGCCTTGCGCGGCGCGCCCAGCGCCCGGCGCACGCCGATCTCGCTGCTGCGGCGCAGGAACTTCGCCAGCAGCAGGCCGATGGTGTTGACCAGGCACACCAGCAGCAGGCCCAGCGCCACCAGCAGCGAGACCTTGGTGTCGCTGGGCACCACGTGCTGGTTGTCCAGCCAGGCGCGCAGGTCGCGCAGGCGGTTGTTCGGCGCCCAGCCGAAACGGCCGGCCTGCTGCTGCGCGCGCGCGTAGCCCTGCAGGTAGTCGCGGTAGGCGGTCACCGCGGAGGCGCTGTCCAGTTCGGCCATGTAGGCGATCCACACGCACTCGGAATGCTGCAGGCCGACAAAGCCGGGTTCCTTGGGCACCGCGTTGCAGTTGGTGTTGCCGTCGTTCTGGAGGTTGGCCTGGATGGCGGTCAGGAACGGCAGGAACACGTCCTTGACGCCGCTGTCGAAGCCGCCCGAGTTCACCACATCGTAGAAGCGCGGCTGCGGGTTCCAGTCCTTCAGCACGCCGACCACGCGGTACTGGCGGCCTTCGATGCTGGCGTTCCTGCCCACGCTGTTGGCGCCGCCGAACAGCTTCTGGTTGAGCTTGTCGCTGATCACCACCACCTGGGCGCGGTTCTCGTCGTCGCTGGCGCTCCAGCCGCTGCCGTACTGGAACGGCACGTCCAGCATCGGGAAGAACTCGCTGTACACCGCCTCGCCACTGACGTTGATCGGGTGCTTGGCCGCGTCGGCCGGCACCACCGAGGGGGAGATCTGGTACATCGCCGATTGCAGCTTGGCGCGGTGGTCGCGCATCAGCGCCGTGGCATCGGCGTAGTCCATTGCGTTCGGCGGGTCGCCGTCGGGATTGCGGCCGTTTGGCCCCCAGTTGTCGATCTGGGGCACGAACAGGCTGGCCGACTTCCACGGGATCGGATCGCCCGACACCGCGCGGAACACCGACCAGGAGGTCATCGAGGCGGCCACGCCGAAGCCGATCGCCAGCACCATCAGCGCGGTGAGGCCGGGGCTGCGCTTCAGGCTGCGCAGGGCCAGATCCAGGTAATAGGCGAACATTCCGCTCTCCGTCGTTTGAAAGTCCCACCCCCTTCGGAGCAGGCCAAGGCTTTGGTCACACCGAACGCGTCGCCTCGATCGGCGGCACGCGCGAGGCGCGCAGCGCCGGCGCCAGCACGGCGCCCTGGCCCAGCAGCAGCAGCACGACCACGCCGATGCCCACGTAGCCCAGCGACATGCGGTCCAGCGCAAAGCGGGCCACCGTCCACAGGTTGAAGGCGAAGGCCAGCACGACGCCGAGCGCCACGCCGGTCGCGCTGATCAGGAAATTCTCGGTGAGGAAGTAGGCGAGGATGTCGCGCTGCCGTGCGCCCAGCGCACGGCGCACGCCGATCTGCTTGCGCCGCTGGCCGACCCAGAAGCTGGTGAGGCCCACGATGCCGGCGGCGGTGATCGCCAGCAGCACCGCGCAGATGACGCCCATGAGGATGACCATGCCCCGGTCGCTGTCGTAGACCTTGTGGCGGATGGTCGCGTAGTCCTGGACGCCGTCCTTCGGGTCGATGATGCGCAGGCGGCTCTGCGCGTACAGCGCCTTGGGCGCCTCGCGCATGGCATCGGCGAGCTGGCCGGGCCTGGCGCGCACGATGTAGTAGATGCCTTTCGAGTCGTCCGCCCGCAGCGGCCAGATCAGCGCCTGCCCGGCATGGCTGTTGCTCCACTGGTCCACGCCCTGCCGGTGCAGCGGGTCGACGATGCCGATGATGGTGCTGGGCGTGGCGCCCATCGCGTAGAAGCTCTTGCCCAGCGCGTTGCCGTCGGGGAACAGGCGCTCGGCCAGCGCCTTGCTCACGATCGCCGTCGGCGGGGTGATCGCCTGCTGGGTGCCCATCGCCATCACCTCGTCGGGGCGGAAGTTGCGCCCCGCGACGAGCTTCAAGCCCAGCGTGTCGATGAAATGCTCGTCGCCGGTGTACACCGCCGCGTCCGTGGTCGGCTTGACCTGGTCGGGCGTCATGGTGACGAAGTTGTCCCAGCCGCCGCCCCGCAACGGGTAACCGCTGGCCGGCGTGGCGTCGAGCACGGCCGGCAGTTGCCGCAGCGCGATCAGGTCGGCGCGCACCTGCGCATCGACCTGCTCCGTCGAGCGGTTCACGTCGGCCCAGTAGTTGGCGACGACGAACACGTCCGCCTCGTCCACGCCGCTGACCTGGGAGAGATTGGCCAGCCGCTGGTGGATGATGAACAGCGCGTTGCACACGATGGCCAGCGTCAATCCGATCTGCAACGCGATAAGCAAGGTGCCCACCTTGTGCCGGCGCAGCGCGGTGAGGACGGGCCTGATCTGGATGTTCATGGCGCTCTCCTCAGCTCGATTTCAGTTGCCAGGCCGGCTGCACGTGCGCCGCGCGCCATGCCGGGTAGAACGCCGCGAGCACGGTGGCGGCGATGGCCACGGCCAGCGTGAGCCCCACCAGCGACGGGTCGAGCCGGGCGAGCCGGGCGATCTCCGGCTGGAACAGGATGCCCACGCCGGACACGCCCACCGCGGTGAGCAACAAGCCCAGCACGCCGCCGGCCAGGCCCACCGTGCCGGCCTCGACCAGGTATTGCGCATAGATCTCGCTGCGCGTGGCGCCCAGGGCGCGGCGCACGCCGATCTCACCGGCCCGGCGCATGAACTTCGCCAGCAGCAGGCCGATGGTGTTGACCAGGCAGATCAGGAAGAAGCCCAGCGCCACCGCCAGCGAAATGCGGCTTTCCGGGGGCACCACCTGCTCGTAGTCCATCCACTGCACCACGTCGCGCAGGCGCACGTTGGGCGGCCAGCTGAAGCGGCCGGCGCGCTGCTGGTCGGCCGCGTAGTTCGTCAGGAAGCGGCGGAAGCCTTCGGCCTCGGCGGGACTGTCCAGTTCCACCCATGGCGTGATCCACACGCAATTGCTTTGCAGGTAGCCCTGCCAGCTCGTGTAGGCGAGCGAGCCGCGGCAACTGTTGCGGCCGCCGGTGCGCATCTGCAGGTCCAGCGCGCGGTTGAACACCATGTAGACGTCCGGTTCGTCGGCAAAGCCGCTGGTACTGAACAGGTCGTAGAAGCGCGGGCGCGGGTTCCAGTGGCTGGCGACGCCCACCACGCGGTAGTCGTGGCCGCCCAGGTTGAGCGTGCGCCCCACGCTGTCGGCGCCGCCGAACAGCTTCTGGTCGAGCCCGCTGCTGATGACGACGTCGTTGGCGTGCGCGTCGTCGTCCTGCGCGCTCCAGCCGCTGCCGTAGCGGAACGGGACATCGAACATGGCGAAGAAATCGCTGGTGACCGCGTAGCCGCTGGCGTTCAGGGGCAGGTCGCGGTTGCCCCCGGGTATCACCGAGAGCTGCACCGGATACAGCAGCGTCTTGCGTTTCCCCTCGTGCGCGCGCATCAACGCCATCGCGTCGATGTAGCCAAGCGCCTCCGCCGGTTCACCGCGCAGGTTCTGCTGAGGACCCCAGGCATCGATCTGCGGCGTGAACAGCCGGGCCGACTTGCCGGGAATCGGGTTGCCCGACACGGCACGGAACACGGAATACGTGATCATCGATGCGGCCACGCCGATGCCGATCGCCATCACCATCAGCAGGGTCAACGCAGGGCTGCGACGCAGACTGTTCATGCCCAGCCGCAGGTAGTAAGCGAACATGCCGTCAGCCCCCCGCGCTCATTGCAGCAACCCGTTGACCGCTTCCAGGTCCTTCAGGTCGATGGTGCCGGCGGCCTGCTTGAGCAGCAGCTTGTCGAGGATGAACTGGTGCCGTGCCACCGTGTACTGGCTCTGCACCGAGGCCAGGGTCTGGATGGCGATCACCACGTCGGTGAGCCGCTGCGTGCCGATGGCGTAGCCCGCGCGCATCGATTCCAGCGACTTCTTCGCCGCGTCCACCGAGGCGCGCGCGCTGTCCACCTGCTCGATGCCGTCCTGCACCAGGTTGAAGTAGTTGCTGGCGTCGCGCGCGGCCTGGCGACGCTGGCTTTCCAGCACGCCCTGGTCCGCGTCGCGCTGGAAGATGGCCTGCTTCACCTGGGCGTGGGTGAGGCCGCCGCTGAACAGCGGCACGCGCAGGGTGAGCCCCACCGTGGTGGTGGCCGGGCCGTAGCCGGCGCCGCCCGGCACCACGTTCGACCAGGCGCCGAACTTGTTGTAGCTGACGCCCGCGGTGAGCGTGGGCAGGTGGCCGGCGCGCGCGGCCGAGACCTTGTGCTCGTCGGACCGCACCGTGTAGCGCGCGGCCAGGATCGTGGGGTTGGTCTGCAGCGCGGCGTCCACCCAGGCCTGCGCGTTGTCCGGCGAGGGCGGCTGCATCGGCAGGTCGTCGCGCAGCTTCTTCAGCGTGCCGGTGGGCTTGCCGGTGATCTGCTCCAGCGCCTTGCGCGCGTCCTTCAGGCTGTCCTCGGACTGGATGCGCTGGGCCTTGATGTACAGGTAGTACGCCTTGGACTGGCTCACGTCCGCGGCCATCGACAAGCCGTTCTTGAAGCGCGCGCTGGTCTGGTCGTACTCCTGCTTGTAGGCGTCCTCGTAGGCGCGGTTGATCTCCACCAGGTCTTCCGACACCAGCACGTTGAAGTAGGCCTGGGCCACGCGTACGTAGAGGTTCTGCAGGGCGGCCTGGTAGGTCTGGTCCTGCGCGTCGCGCGCGGCGCCCGCCGCGCGCAGGTTGGCGATGGCGGACAGGTCGATGATCGTCTGGTCCAACGAGCCGCTGAAGCTGCGGTCGCGGGTATGCCCCTTCGCGCTGGTGGTCACCACGTTGCCGTTGGAGTCGGTGGTGGTGCCGCCGCTGCCGCCGTGCGATTGCTCCAGCCCCAGGTTGGCGCTGAGCTGCGGCAGCAGCGCGGAACGCGCCACCGGCACGCCTTCGGCCACCAGCAGCCGCTGCGCGTCGGCGGTGGCGAGCACCGGGTCGTTGGCGACGGCCTGGCGGTAGGCGTCCATCAGGTCCTCGCCGCGCCCCGGGAACGGGGCGACGGCGAGCAGGAGCAGCACGGGCAGCAGCTTCACACGCATGGGCGGCACTCTGGGTCGTGGACGGTGGTGGCTCAGGCCGGACTGGCGTTGCCGCGGGCCGCGGCCACGCTGGCGTGGAAGCGCGGGTCCTCGGCAAGGTCCACGACCTGGCCGTCGATGATGTGCACGTTGCGCTGCGCCCGGGCGGCCAGCTCGGGGTCGTGGGTCACCATCACGATGGTGGCGCCGTCACGGTGGATCTCCTCCAGCAGTTCCATCACGCCGCGGGCCATCTGGGTGTCCAGGTTGCCGGTCGGCTCGTCGGCGAGCAGCAGGCGCGGCGAGCCGGCCAGCGCGCGGGCGATCGCCACGCGCTGCTGCTGGCCGCCGGAGAGTTCGGCCGGGTAGTGCTTGAAGCGCGAGGCCAGGCCCACCCGCTCCAGCGCGTCCATGATGCGCTGCTTGCGCTCCGCCGCCTTCATGCCGCGGTAGCGCAGCGGCACTTCCACGTTGTCGAACACGTTGAGGTCGGGGATCAGGTTGAACGCCTGGAAGATGAAGCCGATCTTCTCGTTGCGGATCTTCGAGCGCGCGTTGTCGTTGAGCTGGCTCACCTCGATGCCGTCGAGGTGGTATTCGCCCCCGGTGAAGGTCTCGAGCAGGCCGGCGATGGTCAGGAAGGTGGTCTTGCCCGAACCCGACGGACCGGTGACGGCGACGAACTCGCCTTCCTTCACGTCGATGTTGAAATCGCGCAGCGCGTAGGTCTCCACCACTTCGGTGCGGTAGACCTTGGACAGGTGGGTCATCTTGAGCATGGTTCACGTTCCTCGGTGGTGGTGGATGGGTTCTTCTTTCTTCCCCTCCCCCTGCTTGCAGGGGGAAGTCGGGAGGGGGTGCCTTTCGCCAGGCCAAAAGCACCCCACCCCCGGCCCTCCCCTGCTTGCAGGGGAGGGCGCGAATGCCTTACCTGCTGATCGCGACGCGGTCGGCGCTCTTGAAGTTGTCGGTGCCGGAGATCACGATCTGGTCGCCTTCCTTCAGGCCCTGCAGGATCTCGACCTTGTCGATGCTCGAGGCGCCCACGCGGATCGGCGTCTTGGTGGCGATGCCGTCCTTCACCACGTAGGCGTAGCTGCCGCCGGACTCGTCCACGAAGGAGCCGCGCTGCACGGTGAGCACGTTGTCGCGGTGGTCGAGCACGATCCGCACGGACAGGCGCTGGTTCTGGCGCAGCTGCTTGGGCGTGGCACCCTCGAAGCGCACGCGGGCGGCCACTTCGCCGTTGACCACTTCCGGCGAGATCGCGCTGACCAGGCCCTTCCAGGTGTTGCCGTTGCCGCTGATCTGGCCGGTCATGCCGATCGCCAGGTCGCGCGCGAAGCTCTCCGGCACCTTCACCTCCACTTCCAGCGCGGTGAGGTCGATCACGCTGAGCAGCTGGGCGTCCTTGGCCACGGTGGCCACCGGCGCGATGAACAGCTGGCCGACCTGGCCGTCCACCGGCGACTTCACGTCGAGGTCGTCCACCTGGCGCTGCAGGTCCTTGACTACCAGCATCTGGTTGTCGTGCGCCAGTTTCTTGGCCTGGATGTTGAAGTTCAGGCTGTCGTTGTTCATGCCGAGGTCGGCCTTGGCGTGCGCCAGCGCGATGCGCGCCTTCTCCAGCGCGTCCTTGGACTGGTCCACTTCCACCCCGGTGGCGGCGCCGGCGGCGAACGCCTTCTGCTCGCGGTCGAGGTTGGTCTCGGCGCTCTTCTCGTCGATGGTGGCGTTGTCGAAGGCCTTCTGCAGCTCGCTGCGCTTGGTGCGCGCGTCGACCTGCGCCTGCAGGTAGTCCACCTGCATCGCATCGGCCTTGGACTGCTCCTGCGCCAGCTTGTTGCGCAGCTCGGGGCTGTCGATCACGGCCAGCACCTGGCCTTTCTTCACCGTGTCGCCGGCGCGCACCTTCAGCGTCGCCGCGCCGTTGTAGGTGGCGTACAGGGTGGGACTGTTGGCGGCCACCACCTTGCCTTCGGCGGCGATGTCGCGCACGAACGGGCCGCGCTCCACGGTGGCGAACGCCAGCCGCGAGGCGCTGACCGAGGCCTGGGCGGAGAACAGCCGCAGGATGCCGGGCGTGGCCAGCGCCAGCGCGACCAGCACGGCCACGCCGATGCCGATCAGCAACAGCCGGCGCCTGGGGTTGGGTTTGACCTCGACCATGCGGTCTTGAGCGGAGGTGTCGCGGATCATGGTGCAGTCCCTGCCGCATACGGTGCGGCCCTGCCCTGCTTCAGCAAGCCGCGTGCCAACCCGCGACTTGGCTGCGAAGCCGCGCCGCATCAAGGGTTTGCGAGGAGGGTGTCCGCAGCGGAGGGCGTCCGCGGACACTCGCTCGGACAGGCGGACGTCCGTGTCCGTGCGACGGACGAAGGCCGTGGCCGGCCTTCCGGCTCAGCCCGCCGACGCGGAATGCAGCGGCACCGCCTCGGCCCGCGCGATGCGCCCGGCGAGGTCGCGGCCCAGTTCCGACAACGCCCCGGCTGACGTGGCGTCCAGCACATCCAGGCCGGCCAGGCGGCGCACGCGCAGGCGCAACGCGCAGGCCCACGCCGGCCGGAACGGCAGCCAGCCGCAGCGGACCGGCGGAACGTCCGGCACGCCGATGGCGGGCAACGCGTCCCAGGCGAGGTAGTCGGTATCGGGCAACAGGTGCAGCCGCGCGCGCAGGCGGCCGTGGCGGTCCAGGCATTCCAGCCACTCGCGCGGCCCGTCGTCGCCCACGTAGCCGGCCACGGCCAGCCAGTGCGCCTGCAGCAAGGGCGACAATTCGCGCCGCGCCGCCAGCCAGCCGGGCGGCACGTCCGGTGAGGCGTGCGTCTCGGCGCCGCTCACGTACAGCATGTCGCCCAGCAGCGGCAGGCATTCGGCCAACAGCGGCGGCGCCACGCGCAACCAACGCCGCTGCACCGTCGGCGCCGCGAAGCGGCATGCGGATCGGGAATGCGTGGCCAGCCAGCCGAACATCGGGATCTCCTCGGGCAAGCACGGAATCCGCGGCGGTCCGGCTGCGGCCGCTGGGGCGGCGCGGGCCGGATCGGGAAAGGCGAGGCGCGCCGCGCGCAGAATGCCGGGCGTCCCTGCCCGGCCGGGGGGAACGGCTACTTGGTGAGGATCAGCTTGTCGTTGCGGGTCAGGCGCAGGTGGTACTCGCTGCCTTGATGCTCAATCACCAGCTCGCGCGCGTCACCGAGCAGGCTGCGGCTGCTCAGCCGCTGCACCGGCAGCGCGGGCGCCGCCCCGGCCGGCCGCTTCTTCAGCGACAGGATGCGGAACGGGCGCGGCAGCGCGGCCGCTTCGACGGGAAGGCTGAGGGTGGTGGACAGCGACATGGCTCGGCTCCGCGGCGATGAAGGGCGGAGTTGATGATAATGATTCTCATTTGACTGTCAACCATACCGACCGCATCTCACCCCACCGCCTGCATGATCCGCCGCTGCACGCCTTCGTCCAGCTTCGGCAAGATCTCCAGCGCGGCGAGGTTGTGCTCCAGCTGCTCCAGCCGGCTGGCGCCCAGCATCACGGTGGAGACGTGCGGGTTGAGCAGGCACCAGGCGATCGCCAGCTGCGCGGTGCTGCAACCCAGTTCGTCGGCGACCGGCCGCAGCCGGCGCGCCTTCGCCACGCGCTCGCCCTGCTCGCCCAGCACGCTCTCGCGCAGCCACGCGTAGTCGGGATGCGCCAGCCGCGAGTCGGCGGGCACGCCGTCGTCGTACTTGCCGCTGAGCAGGCCCGAGGCCAGCGGCGACCAGATCGTGGTGCCCATGCCGTAGGCCTCGTACAGCGGGGCGTATTCCACCTCGACCCGCTCGCGGTGCAGCAGGTTGTACTGCGGTTGCTCCATCGCCGGCGCGGCGAGGTGGTTTTCCCTGGCCACGCGGTGCGCCTCGTCGATCGCCTGCGCCGGCCATTCGCTGGTGCCCCAGTACAGCACCTTGCCCTGGCGCACCAGCAGGTCCATCGCCGCCACGGTTTCCTCGACCGGCGTGTCCGGGTCGGGACGATGGCAGAAGTAGAGGTCGAGGTAGTCCACGCGCAGGCGCTGCAGCGCCTGGTGGCAGGCCTCGATCACGTGCTTGCGCGACAGCCCGCGCTGGGTCGGCTTCGGATGGTCGTGCGCGCCGAAGAACACCTTGCTGGACACGCACCAGCTGTCGCGCGGAAAGCGCAGGTCGGCCAGCACGTCGCCCATCAGCGACTCGGCCACGCCGTTGCCGTAGGTCTCGGCGTTGTCGAAGAAGTTCACCCCGCGGTCCCAGGCCAGCGCCAGCATGTCGCGCGCCAGCGAGCGGCCCACGCTCTTGCCGAACGTGGCCCATGCGCCGAAGGACAGGACGGAAAGTGGCAGGCCGGAGCGGCCGAGGCGACGGTATTGCATGGGGAACTCCATCTGCGTGTCGTGGCGACCGGCTGCTCGACCGGTCATCCGCATGCTGCGTCGGCGCGTCGGGCCAATGCAAGCCCGCTCCGTCGCGCGCGTGCGAACCCTCCCGCGACGGCAGCACTTCGATCATATTTGAACGTTATCGACATATTTGAATATAGTGGTCGTCCCGATGCATGACACCCACCGCGGAGGACCGCTGCATGGACCGTCGCCGCTTCCTGCTCGCCGGCTCGGCCGTCGCCTCGCTGGGCGCGCTCGGCCTGCCACGCCCCGACCACGCCACCGCCGCGTCCCTGCCCGCCGGCGGCCCACGGCCGCGCCCCACGCCGCAGCAACTGCGCTGGCAACGCGAGGAACTGGCGATGTTCGTGCACCTCACGGTGAACACCTTCACCGGCAAGGAATGGGGCGACGGCACCGAGTCGCCGGCGATTTTCGATCCGCGCAAGCTGGACGCGCGGCAGTGGGCGCGCACGGCGAGGCAGGCCGGCTTCCGCAGCATGATCCTCACCGCCAAGCACCACGATGGCTTCTGCCTGTGGCCCACCGCCACCACGAAGCACTCGGTGGCATCCAGCCCGTGGAAGGACGGCCACGGCGACGTGGTGCGCGAATTCACCGACGCCTGCCATGCCGAGGGGCTGGGCGCGGGCCTGTACCTGTCGCCATGGGATCGCAACGCGAAGGCCTACGGCAGCGGCGAGGCCTACAACGACTACTACATCGCCCAGCTCACCGAACTGCTCACACGCTACGGCCCGATCGTGGAAGTATGGTTCGACGGCGCCAACGGCGAAGGCCCGAACGGCCGCAGGCAGGCCTACGACTGGCCGCGCATCCACGCCACCGTGCGCAGGCTGCAACCCGACGCGGTGATGTTCTCCGACGCCGGCCCCGACGTGCGCTGGATCGGCGACGAAAAAGGCGTGGCCGGCGAAACCTGCTGGTCCAGCATCGACCCGGCCAGCGTGCCCTACCCCGGCTACGACCGCCCGTGGGTCGGCGGCCTGCTCGGCCACGGCGATCCCCACGGCAGCGCGTGGCGCCCCGGCGAATCGGACGTGTCGATCCGTCCCGGCTGGTTCTGGCATCCCGAACAGGACGGCGAGGTCAAGTCGCCCGACGCGCTGATGGAGTTGTACTTCAGCTCGGTGGGGCGCAACAGCAAGCTGCTGCTCAACGTGCCGCCGAACCGCGACGGCCTGTTCGACCCCGAGGACATCGCCTCGTTGCAGGGCTTCGCGGCGAAGCGCACCGCGCTGTTCGCCACCGACCTGCTGCAGGGCGCCACGGTGCGTGCCAGCAGCGGCGAGGCCGCACCGGCCGTGCTCGACGCCAACCCCGACACGCACTGGAGCGCAGCCGCCGACGCGCACGACGGCTGGCTGGAAATCGCGCTGCCCCGCGCGGTCGAGTTCGACACGCTGGAACTCGGCGAGGCGATCGCCCTCGGCCAGAACATCGCCAACTACCGCGTGGAACGCTGGGACGGCGGCGCTTGGCAGCCGCTCGCCTGGGGCACCACGATCGGCCACAAGAAGCTCGCGCGCTTCGATCCGGTGCGCACGAGCAGGCTGCGCGTGCTGCTGGAATTCGCCTACGGCACGCCGCGGCTCGCGCGCGTGGCGGCGTATCGCGGGCCGGATCGCCGCTACGGGCCGGGGCACGACGAGAAATGAGCGCGCCTCAAGCGCCCTCGGCCGCATAGGCCGCCAGCGCCTCGAACAGGTGGTCGTAGACCCGTCGCACGCGAAGGTTCGCGCGCTGGTCTTCGTGCATCACCAGCCAGGTGTCCAGATCCAGCGCGAACGCAGGCACCACGTGCACCAGCGATCGTTCGCGCCGGGCCAGCGCGTGCTGGCATGCGCCGATGCCGTAGCCGGCGCGCAGCGCGGCCAGTTGCGCCAGCGCGCTGTCGGTGCGCAACGCGAAGTGGCGGCGCGCGAACACCTCCGCGCCCGGCACGCGGCCGCGCATCGCGCGCAGGGCCGGCGTCTCGCGGTCGAAGCCGATCAGCGCGTGACCATGCAGATCGGCCATCACCCGCGGCGTGCCGTGCGCCTTGAGGTAGCGCCGATGCGCGTACAGCCCGATCCCGATGGCGCCCACGCGCCGCGCCACCAGCGCGGACTGGCCGGGGCGCAGCATGCGCACGGCAATGTCGGCGTCCTTGCGCAGCATGTCTTCGGCGGCGTCGGACAGCGACAGCTCGACCACGATGCCCGGCTGCCGCCGGCGCAGGTCGGCCAGCATCGCCGGCAGCACCTCGCCGCCGATCACCTCGCTGCAGGTGATGCGCACCACGCCGCGCACCGCCTGCCTGCTGCCCGAGGCCGCACGCCGCAACGCGGCCGACGCGGCGGCCATGCCGCACGCATGTTCGGCCAGTTCGGCGCCCACGTCGGTCAGCGCCAGCCCCTGCGGCGAGCGCGTGAACAGGGCCACGCCCAAGGCCGCCTCCAGTTGCCGCACGTGCCGACCCAGGCTGGGCTGGGTCATGTCCAGCATGCGCGCCGCCGCGGACAGGCTGCCTTCGCTCGCCACCGCGAGGAAGGAGCGATAGAGGTCCCAGCCGGGCTCATCGGCATCCATGCATTTGTTTATAGCAGATGTTCGATGTTGGGCAATTTTCAAATATGCCGTTCCACGCCAAGCTGGCTCCACCCAACCAGCGAGTAAGGCCATGAACACCTCGAAGACAGCCCTGGTCCTCGGCGCCACCGGCGGCGCGGGCGGCGCGATCGCCGCGGCCCTGCTGCGGCGCGGCTGGGCGGTGCGCGCGCTGGTGCGCAACGCCGCCCGTCCCGGCCTCGATCCGCGCATCGCCTGGCGCGAAGGCGACGCGATGCGCGCCGACGACGTGGCGCGGGCCGCCGCCGGCGTGGACGTGCTGGTTCACGCGGTGAACCCGCCGGGCTACCGCGACTGGGACAAGCTGGTGCTGCCGATGCTGGACCACAGCCTCGCCGCGGCCCGCGCCAACGCGGCACGCCTGGTGCTGCCGGGCACGGTCTACAACTATGGCCCGGATGCCTTTCCCCTGCTCGCCGAGGACGATCCCCAGCAGCCGCTGACCCGCAAGGGCGCGATCCGCGCGGCGATGGAACGGCGGCTGGCCGAGGCCAGCGACGTGCGCAGCCTGGTCCTGCGCTGCGGCGACTTCTTCGGCCCGCGTGCGGGCAACAACTGGTTCGCGGCCATGGTCAAGCCGAGCCGCCGCGTGCGCGCCTTGCTGTATCCCGGTCGCCGCGGCCTGCCCCACGCGTGGGCCTACCTGCCCGACGTGGGCGAGACGATGGCGCGGCTGCTGGAGCGCGAGGGCGAACTCGAACGCTTCGCCCGTTTCCACTTCGCCGGCCACCACGTGGACGAGGCCGCCCTGCTCGCCGCCGTGCGCGACGCCAGCGGCAACGCCACGCTGCCGCTGCGCGCCTTCCCGTGGTGGATGACGCGATTGGCCGCGCCGTTCGTGGTGTTGATGCGCGAACTGGGCGAGATGCGCTACCTGTGGCGCGAGCCGCTGCAACTGGACAACCGCCGCCTGGTCGCATGGCTCGGGGCGGAACCGCATACGCCGCTGCGGCAGGCCGTCGAAACCACCCTGCGCGGTCTCGGCTGCGTGGAATAGGGGCCTCAGCGCAGCAAATGCAGCGCGATCGCCAGCACCGCCGCGGCGAACACGCCGGCGACCACGTCGTCCGCCATCACGCCCAGGCCACCCTTGAGGCGGCGGTCGAGCACGCGGATCGGCCACGGCTTCCACACGTCGAACAGGCGGAACAGCGCGAAGCCGGCGGCGACCGCCCACCACGGCGCCAGCAGCGCGGGCAGCAGCGCGATCCACTGGCCGACGAACTCGTCCCACACCAGCGCGCGGTGGTCGTCCACGCCCAGCGCGCGGCCGGCCAGTTCGCAGGCCCACACGCCCAGCGCGAAGCCCAGCGCGATGACCAGCAGGTTGAGCGGCAGCGACAGTTCGCGCAGCAGCAGCCACGGCAGGATCGCGGCCAGCGAGCCGAAGGTGCCCTGCGCCACCGGCGCCAGGCCGGAGCCGAGGCCGCAGGCGATCCAGCCGGCGGGCATGGCGAGCAGCGCGCGGCGTTGCGTGGCGGTGATGTTCCTGCGTTCGACGGGGGCGTTCATGCGGCGAAATGATCCCAGCCGCGCCGCGCGGTTTCCAGCCATGCGCCGTCCGCGCCGCGCACGCGCACGCCCTCGCCGGCCACAATGCGGCCGATGCGCGTGGCGCCGCAGCCCGACCGCGCCAGGTCGGCCTGCACCTCGGCCACGCGCTGGGCAGGCACGGTGAAGCACAACTCGTAGTCGTCGCCGCCGGCCAGCGCGAAATCGAGCGCGGCGTCCTCGTCGAACAGACCCAGCATGGCGGGCGAGCGCGGCAGCAGCGCGGCCTCGATCTCCGCGCCCACGCCGCTGGCCGCGCAGACGTGGCCGAGGTCGGCGAGCAGGCCGTCGGACACGTCGATGCAGGCGCCGGCGCGGCCGCGCAGCGCCAGCCCGGCCGCCAGCCGCGGCGTGGGCCGGTTCAGCCGCTCGACCAGCCCGGCCGCGCGCGGGTCGGTCGCGCGTTGCTGCAACGACGCCAGGCCCGCCGCCGCGTCGCCGAGCGTGCCGGTGACCAGCACCGCGTCGCCCGCCCGCGCGCCGGCGCGCAGCAGCGCCTGTCCTGCCGGCACGAAGCCGTGCACCGTGACGCTGGCCGCCAGCGGGCCGCGCGTGGTGTCGCCGCCCACCAGCGCCAGCCGCTGCGGCCCGGCCAGCGCGGCGAAGCCGTCGGCGAAGCCGTCCACGAAGGCCTCGCGCGCCGCCGGTGCCAGCGTGTCGGGCAGGGTCAGCGCCAGCAGCGCCCAGGCCGGCGTGGCGCCCATCGCGGCGAGGTCGGACAGGTTCACCGCCAGCGCCTTCCAGCCGAGGTCGGCCGGCGCGGTGCCCACCGGGAAGTGCACGCCCTCGACCAGGGTGTCCACCGCCACCGCCAGTTCCATGCCGGGCGGCACGGCCAGCAGCGCGGCGTCGTCGCCGATGCCCAGGCGCACGTCCTCGCGCCCCTGCGCGGTACGTTCGCGGATGCGGTCGATCAGGCGGAATTCCATGGCGGTCCTGGGCGGCGAGGCGGCTCCAGAGCAGAGCATCCGCGGGCGCGCGGCGCAAGCCCGTGACCTGCGGCGCATGCGCCGGTGCCCTGCGCATGCGAGGCTGGCGCCACTTTCCCGCCGGAGCCTGCCGCCATGCGTCGCATCCGTCTGCATCCCGCCGTCCTGTCGCTCACCCTCCTCGCCGCCCCGGTGCTGGCGGCGGCGACGTCATCCACGAGCACGAGCGGCGACGCGGCCGTGCTGGCGCCGGTCCACGCCTTCTTCGCCGCGATGTCGCGCTACGACCAGGCCGGCATGCGCGCGCAGGTGCTGCCTGCGGGCATGGCCACGCTGATGCGCCACGGCAAGCCGGTGCAGCTCGCGCTGGGCGAGTTCGTCGACCACGTGAAGCCGGGCAAGGCGCGCATCGAGGAACGCATCCGCGACCCGCGGGTGAGCGTCGACGACGACATCGCGGTGGTGTGGGCGCCCTACGTCTTCCTGCTCGACGGCAAGCCGCACCATTGCGGCACCGACGTGTTCAACCTGGCGCGGGTGGACGGCCGCTGGCTGATCGCCGGCATCGCCGACAACAGCCGCGATTGCCCGGCCCGGTGAGCCTGGGGCTCAATGGGCGAATATCAGCGCGGCGCCGCCGTGGTAGGTGGTGCGCCGCCATTCGCGGAAGCCGGCCTTCCCGGCCACGCGGATGGAGGCGGCATTGCCTTCCTCGATGAGGCACACGGCGCGCATGCCCGGCAGATGCGCGTCGGCCCAGGCGGTGGCCGCGGCGACCGCCTCGCTGGCGTAGCCGCGGCCGTGCACCTGCGGCGACAGCACCCAGCCGCATTCCAGCATGCCCGCGAGCGAGGGTTCGATCTCGCGGCGGAAGTCGCCGAAGCCGACGTCGCCCACGTAGCGCCCGCCAGCCTTCTCCTCGACCGCCCAGTAGCCGAAGCCGAGCATGCTCCACAATCCGCGCGAGGCCAGCATGCGGCGCCAGGTCTCCTCGGCGGTGAACGGGCGGCCGCCGATGTGGCGCACCACCTCCGGGTCGGCCCACAGCGCGGTGCAGGCGGCATGGTCGTCGGGGCGATGGGCGCGCAGGCGCAGCCGTGCGGTTTCCAGCACCGGCACCTGGGTGCCGGCGTCCATCAGCCGCGCTTCTCGGGCGCGCGCAGCTCGGCGGCCAGCTTGTCCAGCACGCCGTTGACGTAGCTGTGGCCATGGTCGGCGCCAAAGCGCTTGGTGACCTCGATGGCCTCGTTGAGGATCACCCGGTACGGCACGTCGGGGCGGTACGCCAGCTCGTAGGCGCCCAGCCGCAGCGCGGCGCGCTCGATCGGGTCGACCTGGGCCACCTCGCGGTCCAGGTGCGGGCGCAGCTTCGCGTCCAGCGCGTCGACGTGCTTCTCCACGCCGCGCAGCAGGTCCTGGAAATACTCCAGGTCGGCCACTTCCATGTCCTGCTCGTGGCGGAACTGCTCGATCACCGCGTTCATGTGGCTGCCGCTCATCTGCCACGCGTACAGCGCCTGCAGCGCGCGGCGGCGGGCGCGCGAGCGCGCGGCCAGGTCGATGCCCTGCGGGGCGCCCATCACAGCTTCCCGTACAGGTTGACCATCTCCAGCGCGGCGACGGCGGCGTCGGCGCCCTTGTTGCCGGCCTTGGTGCCGGCACGCTCGATGGCCTGCTCGATGCTGTCGGTGGTGAGCACGCCGAAGGCCACCGGCACGCCGCCGTCCAGCGCGGCCTTGGCCAGGCCCTTGGCGCATTCGCCGGCGACGTAGTCGAAATGCGGCGTGCTGCCGCGGATCACCGCGCCCAGCGCGATCACTGCCGCGTACTTGCCGGACGTCGCCAGCTTGTGCGCCGCGAGGGAGATCTCCCATGCGCCCGGCACGCGCACCAGGTCGATGTCGTCGTCCTGCACGCCGTGGCGCACCAGCGCGTCGCGCGCACCGGCCACCAGCGGCTCGACCACGAAACCGTTGAAGCGGCCCGCGACGATGGCGAAGCGACCCTGGGGCTTGGCGAAATCGCCTTCGATGATGTTCATGTCTCGATGTTTCCTTGGATGGGCCGGAAACCCATGCGGACCGGCCATTTTACGGGTTTGCACGGAAGCCTGCTTGCCGCGGCCTCTTCCATGGGCTTTGCGGAGGAGCCATGGCTCCCTCCCCTGCTTGCAGGGGAGGGTTGGGGGAGGGGTTGCCCAACCTCGCGGCAAGCCTGCCTACCCCCTCCCAGCCTCTCCCTGCAAGGCGGCGGGAGGAGCGTGGAGCGCGGCGAAATGCGGATAGCCAGAGAACGCCAGCGTGGCCTGCCCGCCCGCCACGCGCAGCCGCGCCGGCGCGCCGAACGGCAGGGTGAGCTGGCGACCCGCGTGGCCGTGCGGCAGGCCGCGCACCACCGGCACGCCGGCCATGCGCCCGAGCTGCGCGAACGCGGCATCCAGGTCGTAGCCGTTGTCGCGCGGACCGGGGCGGCAGTCGATGAAATCGCCCAGCACCAGCGCGCGCTGGCGGCCCAGCACGCCGGACAGGTGCAGCTGGTACAGCAGCCGCTCGATGCGGTACGGCGGCTCGGCGATGTCCTCCACGAACAGGATGCCGTCGTCGATGCGCGGGAAGTACGGCGTGCCCAGCAGGCTGCACAGCACCGCCAGGTTGCCGCCCCACAGCGGCCCGTGCACGTCCGCGTCTGCCGCGTCCCCGGCCGGCCACGCCACGCGGCGGGAGGCGGCGCCCAGCGTGCCGAGGAATTCCGTCCAGGTGGCCTCGTCCGCCGGCTCGGCGCCGAGGTCCGCCAGCAGCGGTCCGGCGAAGCTGCGCACGCCGCTTTTCGCGTACAGCGCCAGTTGCAGCGCGGTGAAGTCGCTGTGGCCGACCAGCGCGAGGTCCGAGCCGGCGAGGCGTTCATGCAGCGCGTCGTAATGCAGGTGCCCGAGCAGGCGCGACACGCCGTAGCCGCCGCGGGTGACCAGGGCGACGCCGGGCAAGTCGGCCGCCGTCGCCAGCGCGTTGATGTCGCCCGCGCGCTCGGCGTCGCTGCCGGCGAAGCGCAGCTCCGCGCGCTGCAGCACCTCCTCGCCTTCCACCGCGAAGCCCGCCGCGCGCAGGCGGGCCACGCCGCGCGCCATCGCGGCGGGATCGGGGGTGTAGCCGGACGGGGCGATCAGGCGGAGGCGGATGGGCGGCATGGGGGTGGCGGCGGTGGTGGGCATCGTGTGGGCATCGTAGAACAGCCGGGAGGCGGGTGCCCTTCGACTTCGCCGCTGCGGCTACGCTCAGGGTGAACAACCTCTTCCACCGTTCGTCCTGAGCATAGGCCCGAAGGGCCGGAGTCGAAGGGCTGTCCGGCCCCTACACGTGCTCGACCACCTCCAGCCCGAAGCCGCCCAGGCCCACCAGCTTGCGCGGCGTGCCCAGCACGCGCAGCTTGTGCACGCCGAGATCGGCCAGCATCTGGGCACCCAGGCCGAGCTGGCGCCATTCCTGCTGCTGCGCGTCCTCCGGCGCCAGCGTCGCCGGCTGGCCCTTGAGCCGGGCGAGCAAGGCCTCGGGCGTGTCCTCGCCGGACAGCACCAGCAACACGCCGCGCCCCTCGTCGGCGATGCGGCGCAGCGCGCCGGTGACGGTAAGGCCGAGGTCGTCGCGCCTGAGGTGCAGCACGTCGGACAGGGTGTTGCGCACGTGCACGCGGCTGAGCACCGGCGCGCCGTCGTCCACCGTGCCGCGCACCAGCGCGTAGTGCAGCCCGCGGCGGATCGCGTCGCGGTACGCCACCAGCCGGAACGGGCCGAACTCGGTCTCGACGTCTTCCTCGTGCACGCGCTGGATGGTCTTCTCGGTTTCCAGCCGGTAGCGGATCAGGTCGGCGATGGTGCCGATCTTGAGGCCATGCCTGCGTGCGAACGCCTCCAGCTCGGGGCGGCGCGCCATCGAGCCGTCCTCGTGCAGGATCTCGATCAGCACCGCGGCCGGTTCCAGCCCGGCCAGTGCAGCCAGGTCGCAGCCCGCTTCGGTGTGGCCGGCGCGGGTGAGCACGCCGCCCGGCTGCGCGGTGAGCGGGAACACATGGCCGGGCTGGGACAGGTCCTGCGGCTTCGCGTCGCTCTTGACCGCCACCTGGATGGTGCGCGCGCGGTCGTGTGCCGAGATGCCGGTGGTGACGCCCTCGGCCGCCTCGATCGAGACGGTGAAGTTGGTGTGGTACGGCGAGGTGTTGTCGCTGACCATGGGACGCAGGCCGAGCTGGCGCGTGCGCTGCTCGGTGAGCGTGAGGCACAGCAGGCCACGCGCCTCGCGCACCATGAAGTTGACGTCCTCCGGCCGCACCATCTGCGCGGCCATCACGATGTCGCCCTCGTTCTCGCGGTCCTCGTCGTCGAGGATCACGACCATGCGGCCGGCGCGGATGTCGTCGAGGATGTCGGGGATGGTGTTGAATGCCATGGGGATTCCTTGGAGGCTGTTCTCCCCCCCTGCTTGCAGGGGAGGGCCGGGGCGGGGTTCGCTCCTGATCTCGACGTCAAAAGCCTCACCTCCTCCCAGCCTTCCCCTGCCTTGCAGGGGGAGGGGCAAAAATCAGGCGAAGCCGTGCTGCTTGAGGAACGCCTCGTCCAGCTTCGGCACCTCGCCGCCGCCGACCAGCCGCTCCACGTAGCGCGCGATGACGTCCACCTCGATGTTCACCGCGTCACCCGCACGCTTCGCATGGAACGCCGTGTGTTCCACCGTGTGGGGGATCAGGTTGACGCCGAAGCGGTGGCCGGCCACCTCGTTGACGGTGAGGCTGGTGCCGTCGATGCACACCGAGCCCTTGGCGGCGATGTAGCGCGCCAGGTTCGCCGGCACCTCGAAGGTCCAGCGTTGCGAGCGCGCGTCGGGCGCCACCGAGACCACCTTGCCGAGGCCGTCGACGTGGCCGGACACCAGGTGCCCGCCCAGCCGGTCGGCCAGGCGCAGCGCCTTCTCCAGGTTCACCGGGTCGCCGGCCTTGAGCTGGCCCAGCGTGGTGAGCGACAGCGTCTCGTTGGAGACGTCGGCGGCGAAGCCGCGCGCCTCCAACGCTACCGCCGTGAGGCACACGCCGGACACGGCGATCGAGTCGCCCAGCTGCACATCGGCCAGGTCGAGGTCGGCAGTATCGACGTGCAGGCGCAGGTCGCCGCCGCGGGGTTCGAGCCGCGCGATGCGGCCCACGGACTGGATGATGCCGGTGAACATCAGCGCGCCCCCCCGGTGGAGGTGGCCGCATGGCGTGCGATGGATGGGATCATGAAACGTTCTCCGCGTAGTGGCATGCGAGAACGCCCCAAGGCATGAGGCCGACGCACGGCGATGCGCGCCATGCGCCGAACCGTCTTCTTTCATCCGGACTGTGGACCGCCCCGGCGAACCGGGATGGCCTGACCGTCGGCTCCGGCGTTCGACCGGATCTGCTGACCCTCCGCCGTGCGGCGAAGGCGCTCGCGGGCTCGTCCCGAAGGACCTACCGCCGGTGGGGAATTCCGCCCCGCCCTGAAGACGTCGTTGGTTGTCTGCCGGAAAACCGGCGACGGGAGTCTACCACCACGCCCTTCAGGCCGGCGCCAGCGCTTCGGCCAGGTCATCGATCAGACGTCGCAGCGCCGGCGTGCGGTCCGCCCCCGGCAGCCACAGCAGGTGGATCGGGAAGGATGGCAGTTGCCAGTCCGGGAACAACTCGACCAGCCGTCCCTCGGCGACCAGGCCATCGGCCATGTAGTCGCCCTGCAGGCCGATGCCCACGCCCGCCAGCACCGCGTCGCGGATGGCCTGCGCATCGTTGCATACCAGCACCGGGTCGATGCGCACCGCCCGGCGCTGGCGCTGCCGGCTGAACGACCACAGCGTGCCGCGGCGGTAGCCGTCGAAGGTGATGCAGCGGTGCGCCTTGAGGTCGACCGGGTCGTGCAGCGGCGGCGCCGAGGCCAGGTAGTCGGGCGAGGCGCAGGGGAACACGCGCATCGTGCCCACCCGGCGCGCCACCAGCCGCACGTCGGCCAGCCGCCCCAGGCGCACGGCCAGGTCGACCTTGCCGGCCACCATGTCGACGTAGGCGTCGTCGTACACCGCCTCGATGCGTACCCCGGGATGCTCGCGCATGAACCCGGCCAGCAGCGTCGCGATGCGGTGGCGGCCGAAGCTGGCCGGCAGGTGCACGCACAACCGGCCCGCCAGTTCGCCGTCCGGCGGGCGCAGGCCGGCGGCCAGCTCCGTCATCACCGACTCCATGCGCTGCCACTGCGCCAGCAACTGCTCGCCGCGCGCGCTCAGCGCCATGCGCCGGGTGGTGCGCAGGAACAGCCGCGCGCCGACCGCTTCCTCCAGGGCCGCGACGCGCCGGCTCAGCACCGACGCGGTGCAACCGACCTCCAGCGCCGCGCGCGAGAAGTTGAGCCGCCGCGCGGCGGCGGCGAACGCGCGCAGTTCGCGCAGGCGGGCAGGCGTGAGTTCGAAGGATTGATTCATTGTGTGAACAAAAGATCATCCATTCGTGCGGATTATCACAGGCCGCCGACGGCGGGACCATACCCGCATCCCCACCACGGAGTCGCACCATGCGTGCCATCCAGCTTTCCGCCTTCGGCCTCGACCACCTGCAACAGGTCGACCTGCCCGCCCCGCACCCCGGCCCGGACGAGGTACTGGTGCGCATGGAGGCCGCCTCGCTCAACTTCCGCGACTGGATGCTGGTGGACGGCCAGTTGTACCGCGGCGTGGCGCTGCCCATCGTGCCGGTGTCCGACGGCGCCGGCACGGTGGTGGAGGTCGGCGCGGCGGTGACCCGCTTCAAGCCCGGCGACCGCGTCACCACGTTCTACAAGTCGCGCTGGATCGCCGGCGCGATGCGACCGGAATGGGAAGGCGCCGAGATCGGCGGCCCCGGGCCCGGCGTGATGCGCGAGCTGGCCTGCTTCGACCAGTACTCGCTGGCGCGCGCGCCAGCCCATTTGACCAGCCTGCAGGCCGCCACGCTGCCGATCGCCGCGCTCACCGCCTGGCAGGCGCTGGAGCTGGCCGGCATCACCACCGGCCAGACCGTGCTGCTGCTCGGCACCGGCGGCGTGTCCCTGTTCGCGCTGCAGTTCGCCAGGCTGCGCGGCGCCCGCGCGATCGTGCTCTCGTCCGGCGACGACAAGCTGGAGCGCGCGAAGGCGCTGGGCGCCGACGTCGGCATCAACTACGCGAAGCACCCGCAGTGGGGCGCGCTGGTGCGCGAAGCCACCGGCGACACCGGCGTGGATGCGGTGATCGAGACCGTCGGCGCGGCCACCCTGCCGCAGTCGCTGGAGGCGGTGCGCATGCACGGCTTCATCGGCGTGCTCGGCTGGCTCGGCGGGATGGAGGCGACCCTGCCGCTGTCCAAGGTGGTGCTGAAGCGCGTTCGCATCCAGGGCATCTCGGTCGCGCCGCTGGAGGAGCACGAGCGGATGGTGGCGGCCATCGAGGCCACGCGCCTGGAGCCGGTGATCGACCACGTCTACGGCTTCGGCCAGTTGCGCGAAGCCTTCGAGCACCTCGTCGCCGGCCGCCACTTCGGCAAGCTCGCCATCGACTTCAACCGCTGAGAGGTCATTCCAGGGCCCCGAGGACGTCGCCATGAAGTTCCCCGCACCGCGCCGCACCGCGCGCACCATCCTGCCGCTGCTGTTGCTTGCCTTCGCCGCCTTCGCCCACGGTGCCGTGGCGCCGCCCGCCATCCGCCTCTACGTGCTCGACTGCGGCCGCCTGGACCTCCGCGACATGCGCATGTTCGACGACAGCGGCGCGCTGGACGGCAAGCCCGGCACGATGTCGGTGCCGTGCTTCCTGATCCGCCATCCGAAAGGCACGCTGCTGTGGGACACCGGGCTCGGCGACGCCGTCGCCGACCACCCCGGCGGCATCGAGCTGGCGCCCGGCATCCGCGGCACGGTGCGGGTGAAGCTGGTCGACCAGTTGAAGGCCCTGGGCCTCAAGCCCGCGGACATCGACTACCTGGCGTTCTCGCACTGGCACGAGGACCACACCGGCAACGCCAGGCTGTTCGGCAAGGCCACCTGGATCCTGCAGCGCAAGGAGCTGGATGCCGCGACCGGCCACGCGCCCCCGCCGTTCGAATCGCTGGCGCCGGTCGCCGCCTGGCGCACCGCGCGCAAGCGCATCATCGACGGCGACGCGGACGTGTTCGGCGACGGCAGCGTGCGCATCCTCCTCATGCCCGGCCACACGCCCGGCCACCAGGTGCTGGAACTGCGCCTGCCGCACGCCGGCACGGTGCTGCTGGCCGGCGACCTGTACCACAGCCGCGGGAACCGCGAGTTCCGGCGCGTGCCGCGCGTCAACACCGACCGCGCCCAGACGCTGGCGTCGATGCGGCGCTTCGAGGCGATCGCCGCACGCGAACACGCGCGGGTCGTGATACCGCACGATCCACGCGACATCGCCGCCCTGCCGCGGTTTCCCGCCTGGCTGGACTGATCGTCGCCAGGGCGTGGATCGATCCGCGCCCGGCCGGAGCGGGGGCGCAGCGCAACCGGCCGACCACCTGGCCGCGCGAAGCGGCCACGCCCGCGAACCGCGCGTTGCTGCCGGACCATGGCGCGATTCAACCGGCCGGCGGCGAAAATTCCAGCACGGTGATCTCCCGGTCCAGCGACATGGATCTTCGCGGCCGCCCCAGCACGCCGAGACTGGCCGCCACCGCCGCATCGCTTTCCCGCTGGCCCAGCGCCGAACGCCCGTTCACGACCCAGACGCGACTGCCGGCCTCTTGACCAGGCACAGCAGCGGCAGCCGCACCGCGCCCCGCGGCCGCCAGCGCTGCGGCAAGGCGGCCGCGCCGCACAGGCCGGCCACGCAAGGCGACAATACGGCTACCGCGTGCGGCAGCAGGCCGAAGTGCACCACGGCGGCGGGACGCATCAGGTCCGTCCATCGAACGCCCTCCATGTTTCAGCGTCGTCACCGCCGGCCAGCGTGTCGTGCCCCGTTCAGCCGGAAGCGGGTGGCACGACGGCTCAGACCAGCCGCTGCCCGCCATCCACGCAAAGCGTGCTGCCGCTGACGCCGCGGTTGCACGCCGCGACCTCGATCATTTGCGCGACATCCTCGACCGTGCCGATCCTGCGGGTGGGGATTTTCTCGCGCATCCCAGCGAACAGGCTCTCGCGCCGCTCGTCGCTGGCGACCTGTCTCCAGAACGGCGTATCGACCCAGCCCGGCGATACCGCGTTCACCCGGATCGGCGCCAGTTCCAGCGCAAGCCCGCGCACCATGGCATTGATCGCACCATTGACCATGCCGGTGACGCTGCCACCCACCATCGGCCGCTCGGCGGCGATGCCGGACACGATCGTAACGCTGCCGTCCGCGGGCATTTTCGCCGCCGCCGCCGCAGCCAGCAGGTACGGGCCGACCACCTTGGAGGACACCGCGCGCATCAGTTCCGCCTCGTCGAGCTCGCGCGAGGATTTGTAGACGAGGTCGGCCGCCGTGAACACCAGATGGTCCATGCGTTCGATGGCCGCAAGGATGCGTGCGCGCCCTTCCGCGCTCGCCACGTCGGCGGGAAGCGCATGCAGGCGCTCATGCCCGATGCCTGCGGCGGCGGCGTGCAGCCGCATCGGATCGCGCGCGATCATCCAGACGCTGGCACCGCGCTCCCAAAAACGGCGCGCCGCCGCCAGGCCCATGCCCGAACTGGCCCCGATGACGACTACGGTTTTGTGATGCATGGAAGCTTCCTTTTGCGCCCCGCCTTCAAGTCCTCCAGCAATGCCGTGTGCCGCGCGATCTTCTTTCCGATCGTCGCCAACGCCTGTTGCCGCAGGGTGATCTGCTGCCTGAGTTCGGCCTGCCAGTCGCCGAAGAATGCGATCCGCGCTTCGAGCGAGGCGTCGCCCTGTTCGACCATCGCCGCCAGCTGACGGATGCGCCGGATCGACATGCCGGTGCCGCGCAGCACCTTCAGCATTTCCAGCCACTGCAGGTCCCGTTCGCGGTAGATGCGGCGTCCGGCCCGCGAGCGGTCGACGTTCTTCAACAGCCCCGCGCCTTCGTAGTAGCGCAGCGTATGGCTGCTGATGCCCGTGCGCCGGCAGGCTTCGGTCATCGAGATCGGCTTGCTGTCCATGCGCTCGAGTCTAGGACTTCGAGCGCGCTCGAAGTCAAGCGCCCGGAGTCGGCCGCGCTACGGACGCAGGCGAAGGCGCCAGTCCGGACCCACCGCGCGCTGTTCCACCACGCGCAGGCGCCAGCGGCCGGCCATGTCGTCGAGCGCGGGCAGGCGCAGCAGCGGCCGCGCGGCGTCGCCCAGCAGCACGGGCGCCACGTAGAGCAACAGCTCGTCGGCCAGGCCTTGCGCGAACAGCGCGCCGCACAGCGTGGGGCCGGCCTCCACGTGCAGCTCGTTGCAGCCGCGTTCGGCCAGCACGGCGAGCACTGCAGGGAGATCGAGCATGCCGTCACGCTCCGCCACCGCCGCGTGCTCGACGTGGGCAAAGCGTTCGCCAGCCGCGGCCACCTGCGCGCCATGCAGCACCAGCGTGGGCGCGGAGCCATCCAGCACATGGCTTCCGACCGGTGTGCGCAAGCCGCGATCGAGCACCACCCGCAACGGCGCAACGAAGTGCTCCCCCTCCCCTCCGGGGAGAGCACCGCCCCGAGCCTGTCGAAGGGAGCCGGGGTGAGTGGCGGGTGCTCGCGCCCCCCCTGCATCCCGCCCGTCGGTGGAAAGGCTTTCGTCCAGCCGCACGGTCAGCCGCGGATCATCCGCCAGCACGGTGCCGATGCCGGTGAGGATGGCGCTGCTGCGCGCGCGCCAGCGCTGCACGTCGGCGCGCGCCGCAGCACCGGTGATCCACTTCGACTCGCCGCTGGCCAGCGCGGTACGGCCGTCGAGGCTCGTCGCCAGCTTCACCCGCACGAACGGGCGACCACGCTCGAGGCGGCTGAAGAAACCGATGTTCAGCTCGCGCGCCTCGTCGCGCAGCAGGCCGGTCTCCACCGCGATGCCGGCGGCACGTAGCTTTTCGATGCCGCGGCCGGCCACCTGCGGGAAGGGATCCTCGGCGGCGATCACCACGCGCGCCGCGCCGGCGGCGACCAGCGCGTCCGCGCAGGGCGGCGTGCGGCCGTGGTGGGCGCAGGGTTCCAGCGTCACGTAGGCGGTGGCGCCGCGGGCACGTTCGCCGGCTTCGCGCAGGGCGAACACCTCGGCATGCGGCTCACCGGCGCGCTGGTGCCAGCCGGTACCGACGACCTCGTCGCCATGCGCGAGCACGCAGCCCACGCGCGGGTTGGGCTGGGTGGTGAACAGGCCGCGTTCGGCCAGGCGCAAGGCGTGCGCCATGTGCAGGTGATCGACGGCGGTGAAGTTCATGGGGGGTCTTCCTCTCTCCTCCGGAGAGCGCCGCCACGCTGAAGGGGCGCGGCAGGGATCGGGCTGGCCATAGTGTGGCATTGGAGCGCGCTTCGGGCGTACCTCGGGGCGAGGTTGGCCCCTCACCCCGACCATCTCCCCGCAGGGGAGAGGAAGAAAACCATCAACCCTTGCGCGGGCGGCGCGGTTCGGCGCCCGCGCCGCCGCCGAGCAGCGAGAGCTGCAGCTTCTCCAGCTCGGGCAGGTCGCGCTCCAGCTTCTCGATTTCCTCGCGGAACGCCTGGACGTCTTCGAACTTGCGGTAGACCGAGGCGAAGCGCACGTAGGCCACCTGGTCGAGCTTCTTCAACTCGCGCATCACCAGTTCGCCGACCTGGCGCGACGGCACCTCGCGCTCGCCGCTGCGGCGCAGGTCGTTGATGATCTCGCGTACCGCGGTATCCACCGCATCGCTGGCCACCGGCCGCTTCTGCAGCGCGCGCTCGAAACTCACCCGCAACTTGCGCTCGTCGAAGGCCTCGCGCCGCTCGCCGCTCTTCACGATCGCCGGCAGCTTCAGCTCGGCGGTCTCGAAAGTGTTGAAGCGCTCGCCGCACTGAGGACACTCGCGACGACGACGCACGGTGGCGCCGTCCTCGGTGAGCCGCGAGTCGATCACGCGGGTGTCTTCGTGCTGGCAGAACGGGCAGTGCACGCCGGCAGGTCAACCGTAGACCGGGTACTTCTTGCACTGCGCCTCGACCTTGGCGCGCACCGCGGCGATCACCGCCTCGTCGTTCGGCGCGTCGAGCACGTCGCAGATCCAGTGGGCCAGGTCGACGCAGTCGGCCTCCTGGTAGCCGCGGGTGGTGACGGCGGGCGTGCCCACGCGCAGGCCGGAGGTGACGAAGGGCTTCTGCGGGTCGTTCGGCACGGCGTTCTTGTTGACCGTGATGTGCGCCCTGCCCAGCGCGGCCTCCGCGTCCTTGCCGGTGACGCCCTTGCCGATCATGTCGATCAGCATCAGGTGGTTCTCGGTGCCGCCGGAGACGATCTTGTAGCCGCGCGCGATGATGGTCCTGGCCATCGCCTGGGCGTTCTTCACCACCTGCGTCTGGTAGGCCTTGAAGGCCGGTTCCAGCGCTTCCTTGAAGGCCACCGCCTTGGCCGCGATCACGTGCATCAGCGGGCCGCCCTGGATGCCGGGGAACACGATCGACTGCAGCTTCTTCTCGATCTCCTCGGCCGCCTCGCCCATGCCCTGCCTGCTGGCGACGATGATGCCGCCGCGCGGGCCGCGCAGGGTCTTGTGGGTGGTGGAGGTGACCACGTGCGCGTGCGGCAGCGGGCTGGGGTAGACGCCCGCGGCCACCAGGCCGGCGACGTGGGCCATGTCCACGAACAGCCACGCGCCGACCTTGTCGGCGATGGCGCGGAAGCGCGCCCAGTCCATCACCTGCGAATAGGCGCTGAAGCCGGCCACGATCATCTTCGGCTTGTGCTCGACGGCGAGGCGCTCGACCTCGTCCATGTCGACGATGCCGTTGCCGTCCACGCCGTACTGCACGGCGTTGAGGATCTTGCCGCTGAGGTTGACCTTGGCGCCATGGGTGAGATGGCCGCCGTGCGCCAGGCTCATGCCGAGGATGGTGTCGCCCGGCTGCAGCAGCGCGAAGTACACCGCCTGGTTGGCCTGCGAGCCGGAATGCGGCTGCACGTTGGCGTAGTCGGCGGCGAACAGCTGCTTCACGCGGTCGATCGCCAGCTTCTCCGCCACGTCCACGTATTCGCAGCCGCCGTAGTAGCGCTTGGCCGGATAGCCTTCCGCGTACTTGTTGGTGAGCTTGGAGCCCTGCGCTTCCATCACGCGCGGGCTGGCGTAGTTCTCCGAGGCGATCAGCTCGACGTGGTCTTCCTGGCGCCGCCCTTCGTCGGCGATGGCCCGGGCCAGTTCGGGGTCGAAACCTTCGATGGTGCAATCCTTCGGGAACATTCGGGCCTCTGCGCGTGGGGTGGCGGGGATGAAGAATCCCGAAAGTGTAGCGCTGCCGGGTGGTTGCGGCCACCGGCGCCCGGCCGCCGGTGCAGTGCCGAGACCATCACATAACTGATGATCATAAGCAGCAGCCAGGCGCCCAGCTTGGCCGGCGGCACCACGTGCCAGCCGTGCCGCTGCGAAGGGTAGAGCCAGGCATGGCTCAGCGTGCCCACGTTCTCGGCCAGCCAGATGAACAGCGCCACCAGCACGAAGCCCAGCAGCAGCGGCATGCGCCGGTGCGCGCGGCGGACGCGGAAGCGGATCCGGCACGGCCCGAACAGCCACGCCACCGCCGCGAACAGCAGCGGCCGCGCATCCGGCAGGAAGTGGTGGGTGAAGAAGTTGAGGTAGGTCGCCGCGGCCAGCGCCACGGTGGCGCCGAACGGCGGGTGCCGGTCGAAGCGGAAGTCGAACAGCCGCCATGCCCGGGCGATGTAGCTGCCCACCGCCGCGTACATGAAGCCGGTGAACAGCGGCACGCCGCCCAGCCGCAGCAGCGCGGGCTCCGGGTAGTTCCACGAGCCCACCGCGGTCTTGAACAGTTCCATCGCCGTGCCCACCGCGTGGAACAGCAGGATCACCTTGGCTTCTTCACGGCTCTCCAGCTTCGCGGCCAGCAGGATGCCCTGGATCGCCAGCGCGGCCAGGGTCAGGAAGTCGTAGCGCGCCAGCCAGGCGTCGCGCGGGTACCAGCGCCAGCTGGCCAGCAGCAGCGCCACCATCAGCCCGCCGAACAGGCAGGCCGAGGCCTGCTTGAGGCCGAAGCAGAAGAACTCGTACAGCCCCGCCGCCAGGCGGCCACGGGCCTGCGCCCGCCGCCCCAGCCGGCGGTCCAGCCGCACCAGCACGCCCGCGCATCTCGCCAACGATCCTTCCACGCCCCCGCTCCAGACGGCCTCGACTGTGCCAGCCTGGATGCGGCGCCGGGCGCTTCGGGGCGCCTGCCGTGGCGGGAACGGGGCCTATCGGCGATAATCGGCGGCCTTTCCCCCTTTTCCTGCCGGGCCGCGTCGACGCGGCTTGCGGACCGCCTTTAGGGAGCACGCATGCAATACATCTACACCATGAACGGGGTCAGCAAGATCGTTCCCCCGAAGCGCCAGATCATCAAGGACATCTCGCTGAGCTTCTTCCCCGGCGCCAAGATCGGCCTGCTGGGCCTGAACGGCGCGGGCAAGTCCACGGTGCTGAAGATCATGGCCGGCGTGGATACCGACTTCCAGGGCGAGGCCCGCCCGCAGCCGGGCATCAAGGTCGGCTACCTGGCGCAGGAGCCGGAACTGGATCCCGAAAAGACCGTGCGCGAGGCGGTGGAGGAAGGCGTGTCCGTGATCCTCGACGCGCAGAAGCGGCTGGAAGAGGTCTACGCCGCCTACGCCGAGGAAGGCGCGGACTTCGACGCCCTGGCCAAGGAACAGGAGAAGCTGGAGAACATCCTCGCCGCCAACGACGCCCACGCGCTGGAGCGCCAGCTGGAAGTGGCCGCCGACGCGCTGCGCCTGCCGCCGTGGGACGCGAAGATCGGCCCGCTCTCCGGCGGCGAGAAGCGCCGCGTGGCGCTGTGCCGCCTGCTGCTGTCCAAGCCCGACATGCTGCTGCTGGACGAGCCCACCAACCACCTCGACGCCGAGTCGGTGGACTGGCTGGAGCAGTTCCTGCACGACTATCCCGGCACCGTGGTGGCGGTCACCCACGACCGCTACTTCCTCGACAACGCCGCCGAGTGGATCCTCGAGCTCGACCGCGGCCGCGGCATCCCGTGGAAGGGCAACTACACCGAGTGGCTGGAGCAGAAGGACGCGCGCCTGAAGCAGGAGGCGCAGCAGGAGAAGTCGCGCCAGAAGGCGATCGAGAAGGAGCTGGAGTGGGTGCGCTCCGCCGCCAAGGGCCGCCAGTCCAAGGGCAAGGCGCGCCTGAAGCGCTTCGAGGAGCTGAACTCGGTCGACTACCAGCGCCGCAACGAGACCAACGAGATCTTCATCCCGCCGGGCGAGCGCCTGGGCCAGGAGGTGATCGAGTTCAAGAACGTCAGCAAGGCGTTCGGCGACCGCGTGCTGATCGACGACCTGTCGTTCAAGATCCCGCCGGGCGCCATCGTGGGCGTGATCGGTCCCAACGGCGCGGGCAAATCCACGCTGATGAAGATGATCATGGGCAAGGAGCAGCCCGACTCCGGCGAGGTGAAGCTGGGCCACACCGTGCAGCTCGCCTACGTCGACCAGTCGCGCGGCGCGCTCGACGACAAGAACAACGTGTGGCAGGAAGTCTCCGGCGGCCTGGACATCCTCACCATCGGCAACTTCGAGATCCAGTCGCGCGCCTACATCGGCCGCTTCAACTTCAAGGGCACCGACCAGCAGAAGATCGTCGGCAACCTGTCCGGCGGCGAGCGCGGCCGCCTGCACATGGCCAAGACCCTGCTGCAGGGCGGCAACGTGCTGCTGCTCGACGAACCGTCCAACGACCTCGACGTGGAAACCCTGCGCGCGCTGGAAGACGCGCTGCTGGAATTCCCCGGCTGCGCGATCGTGATCTCGCATGACCGCTGGTTCCTCGACCGCATCGCCACCCATATCCTGGCCTTCGAGGGCGACTCCCACGTAGAGTTCTTCCCCGGCAACTACAACGAGTACGAGGCGGACAAGAAGCGCCGCCTGGGCGACGAGGCGGCCAGGCCGCACCGGGTGAAGTACAAGAAGCTGGCTTGAGCCCGGCTTTTTTGCGTTTGCCTCCTCTCCCCTCCGGGGAGAGGATTGAGGTGAGGGGCCACGGCTGGCCCCGATCTCCAAAAAGACGGCCTCACCATCAAGCGACTTCGCAAGATTGGCCCCTCACCCCAGCCCTCTCCCCGGAGGGGAGAGGGAGTGGCGGCGCGGCGGTGAGGAATTCCGATGCACCTCCTCCCCTGCAAGTCGACGCGTCACCTACCAGCTGAAGTCGGCAACCACCGGGAAATGGTCCGACGGATAGACCTTGCCGTCGTGCGTGGTGATCGTGCGCACGTCGTCGGCCTTCACGCCGCGGTAGAGGATCCAGTCGATGCGCTGGGTCGCATGGCCGGTGAAGCCGTGGAAGGTGCCTTCCGGGCCTTCGTGGCGGGGTGCCGAGATCCGCGCGTCATGCAGGACCTGGGTCAGCGCGGCGTGCGCCTTGCTGCCGGGCGTGGTGTTGAAGTCGCCGGTCAGCACGAACGGTAGCGACGCGGGCAGCCTGGCCAGGCGTGCCCTGATCTGCGCGGCGCACCGTTCGCGGGTCGCCTCGGCCGCCTTGCCGTCCCGGTAGGGGAAGTGCGTGTCGTAGTAGTAGAACTGCCTGCCGCTGCGGCGGTCCTGGAACTTCGCCCAGGTCACCATGCGCGGCATCACCTGGCCGGCGCCGATGCTGCCCGGCTTGTCCGGCGTATCCGAGAGCCAGAAGTTGCCGGACGCAAGCACTTTCAGGCGTATCTTGTCGTAGAACACGCCCATGTGCTCGTTGTCGTTCCTATCGATCTCGTTGCCGTTGCGTCCCATGCCGAACCAGGTGTAGCCGGGCAGGTGCTGCTGCAGGTAGTCGGCCTGTGGCAGGAGCAGTTCCTGCGTGCCCAGGATGTCGGGGTGCTCGGTGCGGATGACCTGGACCATCAGGTCGCGACGGTGCGGCCAGGCGTTGATGCCGTCGTCCGCCTCGCTGTAGCGCACGTTGAAGGTCATCACGCGCAGGTCGTGCGCGCCGGACGGAGGGCCTGCGCTGGCCATGCCAGATGCGAGCGCAAGCCCGGACATCAGGAAAAGGCGCGGCAGTAGGCGCATGGTGCGGCTCCTTAGGTGGAAGAACGGGCGGGAGGGAAACCGGTGGCTGGTCACGGACGGCCGTGCTCCTGCGCCGACATCGACGGCGGCGCATCGGCCGGGGCCGCGCCCCAGGCCTTGTTCGGCGTCGGCCCCATGGTGAGCACCAGGGTGCCGCCGCCGGCGATGTCCGCCTGGCTGAACCAGGGCCGGTTCCACGGTTTGCCGTCGAGCGTGGCGGACTGGATGTACTTGTTCGCGGCCGAGTTGCCGCGCGCCACGATCTCGAACACCTTGCCGTTGCCCAGGCGCAGGCGGACCTGGTCGAAGATCGGGCTGCCCAGGATGTAGTCGGGCGTGGACGGATCGACGGGGTAGAAGCCCATCGCGCTCAGCACGTACCACGACGAGGTCGAGCCCTGGTCGTCCATGCCGGGGAAGCCGTAGCCGCTGGCGTCGCTGCCGTACATCTCGGCGAGGATGCGCCGCGCCAGCGCCTGGGTCTTCCACGGCTGGCCGCTCCAGGCGTACAGGTAGGCCGCCTGCTGGTCCGGCTGGTTGCCCTGCACGTACTGCCCGATCAGGCCGGTGCAGTCGCGACAGATGCCCTTCGGGTGGTACGGCGTGGAGAAGAACGCGTCGAGCTTGGCGTTGAACGCGTCGCGCCCGCCGAGCAGGTCGATCAGGCCCTGCACGTCGTGCGGCACCAGCCACAGCGTGGACCAGCCCGAGGCCTCCTTCATCATGAAGTTGTAGTACGGCTCGCCCGGGTCGAACGGCGCGATCCACTGGCCGTCCGCGGTCTTGCCGCGCATGAAGCCGGTCGACTTGTCGAACACGTTGCGGTAGTTCGCGGCGCGGCGCAGGAACATCTTCGCGTCGTCGGCCTTGCCGAGGCGGCGCGCGATGTCGGCCAGCGCGTGGTCGTCCCAGGCGTATTCCAGCGTGGTGGCGACGCCGGCCTTGCCGCCAGCGTAGGGCGGGCTGGGATTGCCCGGCGGCACGACGTCGGCGATCCAGCCGTTCTTCTCGTACTCGGCCAGGTACGGGCGCGGGCCCGCGGGGTCGGTCGCGTTCCTGCGCAGGTACTCGTACGCGGCGGCGTAGTCGAACGGGATGCCGCGCTGCCACGCGCCGTCGTACATCAACGCGGCGTGGTCGCCGTGGAACGAGGTGTTCATGTAGCCGCGCTCGCGCGCCATGTCGAGCTCGGAGCGCATGATGTCCTGCACCACCTTCGGCTCCAGCAGCATCAGCAGGGTGATCTGGTTGCGGCCGGTGTCCCAGAACGGCACCGGGCCGTAGCGGTCGTAACTGGCGACGTGGACCTTGCCGTCCGCGCCGGTGAAGCGTTCGCCCTTGCGCGCCAGCAGCCGCGGGCTGGCGAAGGCGTGGTACAGCGTCGAGTAGAACAGCATGCGCTGCTTCGGCGTGCCGCCGGTCACCTGGACGCGGTCGAACAGCTTGGCCCAGGCCGCGCGCGCCTGGGCGTGCACGCGCTCGAAGTCGCCGTCCGGGTCCTCGGCGCGCAGCCGCGCTTCCGCCTCGGCGGCGCTGTGTCCGTGGGCGATCCGCACCAGCACCTGCTCGCCGGCCTTGGTGTCGAAGGTGACGTAGGCGCCCGCATAACTGCCGGACACGGTCCGCCGGTTCTGCTGCACGTCGGCGTCGCCGATGCCGTAGCCCTCGTGCTCATGGTCCGCGCGGAAGGTGCCGAACCCCGCGAACGGCCGCGAAAATTCGGCGACGAACCAGGGGCCGTCCGAGTCGCGTTCCGGGCGCCGGCCCGCGCTGACGCCGCGGATGGTGTGGTCGCCGACCACGTCCACCTCGCCGCCAAGGCGGCGCAGGTTGACGACCACGTTCGAACGATGGCTCGCCGGGAAGGTGAAGCGCATCAGGCTGGTCCGCTGCGTGGCGGTCAGCTCGACCCGGGTATGGAAGGTGGCGAGGTCAACCGCGTAATAGCCCGGCGAGGCCTTCTCGCTCGTCTTGTCGTAGTACGACTGCGCATAGTCGGGCGGCACGGTCCAGTCGCCGACGACCGGCATGATCATCGGCGACGCCTGGCCGCCATAGGTCGAGCCGCCGCCGGTGAAGCCAATCATGGTGGGGTTGGTGTAGTAGTAGGACATGCCGACACCCGCGGGATAGCTGAGGTCGACATTGAGATTGACCGGGGTCGCCTCGGTCGAGCTGTGCGGCAGGCTCGCGCCCGGCGACGTCATGCCGGAATACAGCGGCTCGCCCGGCGGCGGCGCGTTGCCGATCAGCGCCTGCCGGTCCAGCGGCGCGGTGCCGACCAGCGGGTTGGCCTCGTCGACGGCCTGCGTCGCGGCGTGCGCGGCGGCGCCGTCCCGGGCATGGACCCCAGGCGCGAGGGCCGCCAGCGCGAGGGCCAGCGCGACGTGTCCGCGGATCGATGGAGCGCGGCGGCAAGAGCGTGCGGGAAATGGAAGCATGGTCCTTTCCGGTGTGTACGTGAATGAAGAGGCGTCATCCGTCACGCCGGCGGCGTTTCTCCCCTGCCCGGCGCACGCAAGGCTTCGGGAGCGAAAAAAAAGCAGGGCCATCCATGGCCCTTCGCCCGCATCCCGGGGAGAGTAGGAGCGGTGCCCATGAGCAGGCGGGATCCGGCCCGCCTGTCGTTGCTCAGTCGTCGGTGCCGAACTTGTACGTGATGCCCATGTAGTACTGGCGCCCGGCATACTCGAGCTGGTTCAGGCGCGCCGTGGTGTCGCCGCCCAGGTACGAGCGGGGCATGGAGCGCGTCAGGTTGATGATCGACGCGTTCACCATCAGGTGCTTGTTGAACTCGTAGTCGCCGTTCAGGTCGAGCTGGTGGTACGGCCGCGTGTAGACCGGCAGGCCCGCGGCCAGGCCCTGCATGGTGCGGCCGGTCCAGTTGTTGGTGACGCGCAGCAGCAGGCCGTGCTTCTCGTAGAACAGCGACACGTTCGCCGCGTACTTCGCGCTGCCGATCAGCTCCGACTTGCCCACCTGGGTGTCGCCGAGCGAGACGGGCGTCTCGTTGGTCTTGTTGAGCGTGTAGTTGGCGATGTAGCCGAAGCCCATCTCGTAGGTGTGCTGCGTGTAGAGCTCGATGCCCTTGGAGGTGCCCGAGCGGCCGTTGGCGTTGGTGCTGTACTGCAGGAAGTTTTCCTGGGTGCCGCCCACGTCCACGTTGATGTTGTTGACGGTGACCGGAACGACGAAGTTCTTCACCTTCTTCTGGAACAGGTCCAGGCCGAGGACCGACTCGGGGGCGTAGTACCACTCGCCCGCCAGGTCGAACTGGGTGGCGGTGAACGGCTTCAGGTCCACGTTGGCGCCGCTGCCGTACCAGCCCGGCGGGGGGGCGCCGAACTGCTTGCGGTCGTTGTAGTACGCCTGGGTGTTGTTGGTGAGGCTGCCCAGCTGGGCCAGGTCGGTGTAGTTGGCGCGGGCCATCGCCTGCGACCCGGCGGCGCGCAGCACGAAATTGTCCGCGATGGTCCACGCGACGTTGAAGCTGGGCAGCAGCTTGTTGTACCGCTTGCTGGTGGTGGCGTTGCTGAAGGTCTGGATCACCGACTGCTCGCGCGGCAGGTACTGGAAGTCGCCCGGTGCGCAGGGGCCGCCGCCGGCGTTCACGCCGCTGGCCGGGCAGATCAGGATGTTGCCGTTGGCGTCGTGGTAGTACACCGCGTTGTTGGTGGTGATCTCGTCGGCGACGGTGATGTCCTGCTTCGTGCTGACGAAGCGCAGGCCCACGTTGCCGCGCAGCGTGCCGGTGTCGAAGTTCGCCTGCACGTAGGCGGCGGAGATCTTCTCCTGGATCGAGGACTTGCTGTCGGGGTGGTTGTAGATCACCCGGTCATAGGTCGAGTTGAGGTAGTTGTAGTAGGCGGGGAAGTTGATCGCGGGGAAGACGTTGTCGTTGTACGCCTCGGTGTGGCCGTTGAGCATGGTCGGCTCGAGGAAGCCCGCGGGCAGCTGGCCGGCGTTCGGATCGCAGGTCTGGAACTGCAACGTGGTGCCCTTGCAGTACCAGCGCACTTCGTTGTTCACCTGCGAGGCGTGGCTGTCGCGGTACTTCACGCCGAACTGCAGCGACTGCAGCCAGCCGTTGTCGAAGGCCCAGGTGAAGTCCGCCTGGGCGAAATTCTGCGAAGTGTCGGTGTTGACCATGTTGGAGCCGGTCGAGCCGAGGTCCACCTGGCCTTCGCCGGCCAGCATGTTCTGCAGCACCTGCGGCGAGGCAGTGATGGTCGGCTTGCCGTTCAGCGTCCAAGCGGCCCCGTTGCTGCCGTCCACCCACTGGCCGTTGACGAAGTTGCGCGGCTTGGCGGCCATGCCCAGCTCGATCGACGGACCGCCCGTCGCCCAGGTACGGCCCACGTTGAACGTGCCGCTGAGGTCGCCACCGCCGTCCCACTCGCCCTCGAGGTTGAGGGTCTGCGAGGTGGCCTTCTCGACGGAGTAGTTGCCGTTGAGCCACGGGATCTCGGTGGAGCAGACGTCCACCGGCTGCCGCTGCGCGCCGGTGCTGGGGTTCGTCGTCGAGTTGCAGCCCTGCCCCGCGGGCGGGAGCACGTAGTTCGCGCCGGTGACGACGGTGCCCGACGGATCGAAGGTCAGGCCGTTGGGCGCGAGCAGCCGGCCCTGCTGGTCGTCAAAATTGTTGTTGCTGGGCAGGCCCCACTCGGGAACCTCCAGCGTATTGGTGATCTGGCTCTGCTGCCGCTGGAAGCGGAAGTAGTTGCCCGTCAGCAGGAAGTGGTCGCTGGGCTTGAACTGCATGGTGGCCTGGACGCCCTTGGTCTTCAGGTCCAGCTGGTTCCGGCTGGTGGAGAACTGCTGCGGCATCCAGTAGCCCGAATACTGTCTGCCGGACTGGTCGACCTCGCCGTTGCCCCACAGGTCGATGTTGGAGGCCACGGCGGAGTCGTACGGGTGGCCATGCACGTCCGTGGGCGGCTGGGCGCACGTTGCATGGTCGGAGCAGTTGTTGGCCCACCAGTGCCAGCTCGACGCATTGGCCGTGTAGTCGATGTCCCGGCGCTTCTGGTACGTGCCCGCGATCAGGACGCCGAAGGTCTCGTCCTTGTTCTTCCACGACCACAGCGCCGAGGCCTGCGGGGTGATCCGGCTGCTGTTGTCGGAACCCGCGCCGGTGACGGACACGAAGCCGTCGTTCGCCTTCATCTCCAGCGGGCGGCGCGTGCGCAGGTCCACGTTGCCGCCGATGCCGCCTTCGTCCAGGCGCGCCTCGAGGCTCTTGTAGAGCTTGATGTCGGAAAACATGTTGGCCGGCATCATCGAGTAGTTGAACGAGCGCGTCAGGCCGGCCGAGGTATCGGCCGAGGCCACGTAGTTGCCGTTCAGTTCGGTCAGCGTCAGCTCGGGCGCAAGGCCGCGGATGCTGACCGTCTTGCCTTCGCCGGATTCGCGGGTGATGACCACGCCCGGCACGTGCGCCAGCGCGTCGGCGATGTTCTTGGCGGGGAACTGCGCGATGTTCTGCGCGTTGATCACCTCGACGATCGAGTTGGAATCGCGCTTGTCCTGGAGGTTCTGGTCGATCGACTGGCGATAGCCGCTGACGATGACGGTCTGCAGGTTGGTGGTGTCGGTCGCATCCGCCTGCTTCTTGCCCGCCTTCTTCGTCTTGGTGCTGTCGGTCGCCTGCTGCGGCGGCGGGGTCGCGGCGGCGGTGGGTGCGGCCGGCTGCGCGGCGGAGGCGGTTCCGGTCATGCCCAGGCCGGCGAACGACAGGGTGGCCATGGCGAGCGCGGCGTACAACGGCTTGCGGGTAAGGACGTGTGGAAGGTGCGTCATTTTCAGTGATCCCCATTTGGTGTGCGTCCTGCCGGCGGACTCGGAGGCAACTCCATTCGCGCCGGCAAGGCCGGAAGACGGCTGTCCGCGGTTCTCCTGCCCTTTCGCCGGGCGACATGGCCCTGCGTGGGGTGAATGGAGTTCGCGCGGTGTTCCCCTCGATGGATCGCGTGCTGCTGGCTGCATGGTGCGGTCGTTCCCCTCCTTCAAACTGAATCGATCTAAATTTTTGGCGACAAACGGGCACCCGGATTCGCCCGCGCCGGTTGTCCCGGATTCCGCGCGGGCTACCGCTGCTGGCGTCCTTGGCGCCGGTCGACGCCGCGCCGTGCGCGTCCCGCCGTCCGCCCGATACCGGTGCGGCCTGCGGGATGGCCGCAGGAACCGCCCGTGCGGCGGACATCCACGCCCCGCCGCCGCACTTCCCCGCGCACGGGCACGCATGCGGCACGCGGACCGGTCACGGCAATGCGGATGGCTTCTGGTTCCATGCGGCGGCTCCCACTTCTCTCGACCTGTGCGGCGGAAAGCGGCGGCATCAGGCGGCGCCTCGATGCGCGCGTCCCGAGCTCCCTCCCCACCCTGTCCCTCGATCCCACCGGGCCCCGGTTCTCCGCATCGCGTCGCAACCCGGAATCACCGCCCGATTTGGATCGATCTAAGTCCCCGGCGCAGATTAGTACGCCGAAGCGGCGCCATGTCACGCTGCAGCGCAGAAAAACCGGCCGGATGTCTGCCGATGGCGCTCCGCACGGACCGCGGCGACGCGGACGGAACCTGCTCCGCCGGGCGCCCGCATCGGGAATGTCGCGCAGGCCGGCGTGCTCCAGGCGGCCGCACACCGGCGGCGGCGCCGTGGCCGGGCCTGCTTCGCTAGACTACACGCCCCCTTTTTGCCGGAGACCCATGCCATGCGCTTCCACGACACCCTGCAGCGGCGCTGGAGCGGGCATGGCACGCTGGTCTGCGTGGGCCTCGATCCGGAGCCGGCGAAATTCCCGGCCCACCTGCGCACACGTCCCGATGCGGTGTTCGAATTCTGCACCGCCATCGTCGACGCCACCGCCGACCTCGTCTGCGCGTTCAAGCCGCAGATCGCGCACTTCGCCGCGCTGCGCGCGGAAGAAACCCTGGAGCGCCTGATCGCGCACATCCACGACAAGCACCCCGGCGTGCCGGTGATCCTGGACGCCAAGCGCGGCGACATCGGTTCCACCGCGCAACATTACGCCGCGGAAGCCTTCGACCGCTACCGCGCCGACGCGGTGACGCTGAACCCCTACCTCGGCCGCGACTCGATCCAGCCCTTCCTCGACCGCGCCGACAAGGGCGCGATCCTGCTCTGCCGCACCTCCAACCCCGGCGGCGCCGACTTCCAGGCGCTGGATTGCGGCGGCGCCCCGCTCTACCTGCGCGTGGCCGAGACCATCGCGCGCGACTGGAACGCGCACGGCAACTGCGCCCTGGTCACCGGCGCGACCTGGCCGGAGGAACTGGGCCAGGTGCGTGCCCGCGTGGGCGACATGCCGCTGCTGGTGCCCGGCATCGGCGCCCAGGGCGGCGACGTGGAGGCCGTGCTGCGCCACGGCCTCACCGCCGACGGCGGCGGCCTGATGATCAGTTCCTCGCGCGCCATCCTCTACGCCGGCGGCGGCGAGGACTTCGCCCAGGCCGCGCGCCGGGCCGCGCTGGAGTTGCGCGACACCATCAACCGCCACCGCCGGTAACCCTTTCCGCCCGGTCCTGCCTGGAAACCCCGCCGGAACCGGGCAGGGGCACCGTGTCGCCGTCGGTGGATTCGCGCCGGCCGCCTCCTCAGAATGGCGAAAGTCTCGCACTGTCATCCTGGGGAAGACCGATGCCGGATTTCGACGTACTGATGCTGCTGGGCTTTCTCCTGCCCGGCGCCGCGATCTGCGCGATCCACCGCCGCCTCACGCGCGGGCCGCGCTGATGTACATGGGCCACTACGCCATCGCCCTCGGCTCGCGCCGCTGGCTGCGGCCGCTGCCCATGGCATGGCTGCTGTTCGCCTCGATCGAGCCGGACCTGCACGACGTGCTGGGCGGGATGGCGCCGTCACTCGGGATCGGCCCGGACACGCACACCCTGCCCGGCGCGTTCGCGGCGGCCGTCGTCCTCGCGGCGGCCGCGATGCTGATTTTCCGTCGCGCCCGCCTGGCGCTGGGCACCGGCCTGCTGGTGCTGTCGCACGTCGCCGCCGACTACTTCACCAGCCGGCTGCCGCTGTGGCGCCACGGCCCGGTGGCCGGCCTGCACCTCTATGCGACGCCGTGGGCGGACTTCCTGCTCGAGGCGGGCACGATCGCCATCGGCCTCGCCCTGTACGCCCGCTCGCCCGACTTGCGACGTCCGGCACGCGCGGGCGTGTCGGTCATCGCCGTGTTGATGCTCGCCCTGCAGGCCGGCTGGAACTTCGGGCTGGGCGGCGGCTGATCGCGGCGCCCGCGGCGGGATTGCCGCCGCCCTCCCTAGCGCGTCCCGGGATACGGCTTCGCCCGCAGCAGTTCCGCCAGGTGCGCCGCGTTGCAGGCCTGGGTCCGGATCGCGCCCGCCAGCGCCTCCGGCGTCTCGTCCAGGTCGATGTAGTTCGTCTTCTGCATCGCCTCGCCGACCCAGTAGCTGGAGCCGGCCGCGGGAATGGTGAAGCCGACGTCGGCCAGCGCCTGGTACAGCTCGGCGGTGACGTGGTGGGCGCCGTCCTCGTTGCCGACCACCGCGACCAGCGCGACGCGGCCGAAGGTCGGGTAGCGGCCGTGCCCGTCGATCTCGCCGAACACCGCGTCCAGCCGTTCCAGCACGCGCTTGCACACGCTGCAGGGCTGGCCCAGCCAGATCGGTGTGGCCAGCACCAGGATGTCGGCTTCCTGGATGCGCCGGCGCAGGCGCGGCCAGTCGTCGTCCTCTCCTTCGTCGGTGCGCACGCCGGGCAGGATGTTGCAGTTCACCGCACGCTCGCTGGACGAGCCGACGCCGTACCCGCCCAATGCCTGCAATACCTGGTCGAGCAGCTTCTGGGTGGACGACGGCTCGGCGCCGCGCTTGAGCGTGCAATTGAGGCCGAAGGCTGTCAGCGGCATGGTGCGCTCCCGGGGAACCCGCCGGCAGCGTGCGCAAGGCGGCGTGCAGGGACGGTCAGGGCGCCGGGCAGGCCGCGTTGACGTTCGCGGCGGGCCGCACCCAGCGCGCGCGCAGCCAGCGTTCGCACGGCGCGGACAGGCCGCGCTCGACCGTGGCACCCAGCAGCCAGCACAGCGCCAGCGCCGGCAGGTACCACAACCAGCCACGCGCCGGGTCCCCGCCCCAGGCACGATACGCACGCACCACCGCGAACACCACGAACATGTGGCTGAGATAGATCTCGTAGCTGAGCCGCCCCCACGAGCGCAGCCAGCCCCAGCCGCGCAGCAGCCCGCCGGGGCGCCGCCAGTGGCAGGACAGCAGCAGGCACAGCGCCGACCCCGTGAGCACCAGCATGTAGCCGTCGCGCAGCCAGTGCCACAGCGCGCCGCCGTCCAACAGCACCGCGCCCAGCCCCGTCGTGCCGAGCCAGCCCAGCAGCACGGCGGTGCGCCGCGGCGGCCGCCAGGCAGCGGCCAGCAGTGCGCCGAACACGCCGGTGGCGATCGCCGCCATGCCGGGGAGGTAGGCCTTCTCCAGCCAGATCTCGTTGCCGTGCAGCGCCGCCCGCGCCCACGGCAGCGACAGCGCCAGCACGAGCAGCGGCGGCACCAGCAGCGCACGACGGCGCAGCAGCAGGCAGGCCAGCGGGAAGCCCAGGTAGAACGCCTCCTCGATCGACAGCGACCACAGCACGTCCCAGTTGCCCGGCAGGTAGCCGGTGCGCCCCTCGTACCAGTTCAGGTGCAGGCCCAGCGCCGCCACCAGCGCGCGCGGCAACGACTGGCCGGGTCGGTGGATCACGTAGTCCGCCACGCCGAGCAGGTGCAGCACGCTCAGCACCGCGAGCAAGGCCAGCAGGCACGGCACGATGCGCGCGAAGCGCCGCGCGTAGAACACCCGCGCATCGATCGCCGCCAGGCTGCCCCAGCGGCGCAGCGCGTTGCCCGCGATCAGGAAGCCGGAGACCACGAAGAACACGTACACGGCCTCGTAGCCGTTCCAGTTCAGCCGGTTCAGCAGCCATCCCGGCAGCACCGCGGCCAGCGCGGTCTTCGCCAGCGGGATGCGCAGGCCGAGGTGGTTGAACACCACCAGCACGATGGCCAGGCCGCGCAGCAGGTCGATGCCGGGGTTGCGCGAACCCGCATCGCCCGTCGCCACGGAAATATCCGTCCCGCGCATGTGCACCGCCCGTCGTGTCGGACCGCGATGGTGGCGGCACGGCGCATGGCAGGCAAGGGATTGCCGCCTGCCGTGGAATGGCGCCTCCTCAACCCGGCGGCTCCACCGGCCAGCGCGCCGCCGCGAAGTCGATGAAGGCGCGCGTGCGCGCGGGCGGCCGCCTGCCCGCCGGCCACACGACATGCACCGGCAGGCCGGGCAGTTGCCAGTCGTCCAGCACGGTTTCCAGCCGCCCCTGGTCGAGCAGCGCGCGCACCTGCCACGACGCGGCGGTGGCGATGCCCAGGCCGGCCGCCGCCGCGGCATTGCAGGTGGCGGCGTTGTCCGCGCTGAAGCGGCCGCGCACGTCCACCGTCTGCCGCCGGTTGCCGCGGCGGTAATGCCAGCGCTGCGCATCCTGGGCCGGCCGGCGCACAATGCAGGCATGCCGGCGCAGGTCGGCCGGCACGCGCGGGCGGCCGTGCCGCGCGAAGTAGCCGGGCGCGCCGACGGTGAGCACGCGCAGCATGCCCAGCTGGCGCGCGTGCAGCCGGCTGGGCGCCAGCTCGCCCAGGCGCACCGCGGCGTCCAGCTTCTCGCGCTGCAGGTCGGCGTGGTGGTCCGCCACCACCAGCTCCACGGCCACGTCGGGATAGCGCTCCATGAAGGCCGCCACCAGCGGCACCAGGTACGGCGCGCTGAACTGGGTGGAGCCGCCGATGCGCAGCGTGCCGTCGATGCGCGCGCCGTGCTCGGCGAGTTCGGAGCGGGCCAGGTCGATGTCCGCCAGCGCCGACTTGATCCGCGCGTGGAAGGCCAGCCCCGCCGCGGTGGGCTGCGCGCGGCGCGTGGTGCGCTGGATCAGCTCCACGCCGAGCCCCTGTTCCAGCGCCTGCAGCGAACGGCTCACCGCCTGCAGCGAGCGGTGCAGGTGGCGCGCCGCCGCGGTGAGGTTGCCCTGCTCCACGATCGCGACGAAGACGCGGTAGTCGTCCAGGCTGGCCACGGCATTCTCCCGCATATCGTGATGGTGCATCCATGCTAACGCCTATTCTCCCAGGACGCCTCCGGGCGAAGAATGGCGTCACGCCATTCCCCCACCCAAGCCGGAGACATCCATGTCCATGCCACCTCCCAACGCCATCGACGGCACCGAAACCGGCCTCGAGCCCGATTCGCCGCTGGCCGCGCTGAGCGCCTTCTACTGCGCCTTCAACAACCGCGACCTCGAGGCCATGGCGCGCAACTGGCACGACGGCGACGGCGTGTCGATGAGCAACCCGCTGGGCGGCATCGCACGCGGCTGGCCGGCGATCCGCGCGGTTTACCGGCGCATCTTCGAAGGCCGGTCGCGGGTGCGCGTGGCGTTCCACGACTACACGTTGCACGTGGCCGGCGACGTGTTCCACGCGGTGGGCCGCGAGCGCGGCACGCTGGAACGCGATGGCCTGCGGCTGGAGCCGGCGATCCGCACCAGCCGCCTGTTCCGCCGCATCGACGGCGTCTGGCGGCAGGTGCACCACCACGGCTCGTTCGACGACCCGGCCCTGCTCGCCGCCTACCAGGATGCCGTGCGACGCCCGTAGCGCATGCCGGCGGCGGCGTGCGCCGGTGGCGATCGTGCCAGGTCGCCGCGCGTCCAGGCCGCGACCGGCCCGCCGCTAGCCTCCTGTCCCACCCGCCTGGGCCATGGACAGCAGGAAACGCCGCTTGGCCTTTTCCACCGCGCCGGACCGGCGGTAGAAGCGCGCGGCGTCCGCGTTCCATGCCGGTGTCTGCCACTGGATCTCCGCACAGCCGGCCCTGCGGGCGAAATCGACGACGGCGTGCAGCAGGGCGGCGCCCGTTCCGCCGTCACGTCGCCCGGCGCGCACGTACAGGCAATCCATGTGCAGGAATTCGCCGGCCTGCCAGGTGGAGAACTCCAGCGTGGCGGTAGCGTAGCCAACCGGCTCCCCCAGCACTTCCGCCACCCAGGCATGCAGCCGCGGCGGGGTCGAGAACAGCGCCCGCGACAAGGCCTCGGCCTTGCCTGCGGGCGCATACGACGCCCTTTCGTACGCCGCGTGCTCACCGCACATCGCCACCAGCGCGGCCAGGTCGTCGGGCCGCGCCCGCCGCACAATGCAGGCCGCGCTCACGGCGACTCAGCCATGGCCGGCATCCACCGCCAGCTCGAAGCCTTCGTCGAGCCAACCGGTGATGCCGCCGGCCATCAGCTTCACCGGCCGTCCCAGCCGGGCCAGCCGCACCGCGGCGCGCGCCGCGCCGTTGCAATGTGGACCGGCGCAATACACCACGAACAAGGTTCCCGCGGGATAGTCCGCCAGGCGCGATTCGACGATCTTGCCGTGCGGCAGGTTCACCGCGCCGGGGACGTGGCCGCGCGCATAGTGCGCCGGACTGCGCGCATCGACGAGCACGAAGCCGGGATCCCCCTGCTGCAGGGCATCGTGGGTATCCCAGCAGTCGGTCTCGAAGGCGAATCCGGCCTCGAAATGCTGCAGCGCCTGGGCGGACGGCGCGGCGGGGATGCGGGTGACGGCGTTCGACATGGCGGCTCCGGGTGTGGGCGAGGCCTCATTGTTCGAATCCGCCGGTGCGCGCACAATTGGCAAGAATGACACCTGTCGATCAAATTGCGCCAACTTCGCGCCGCCCCGGGGCGATGCGCAATCCACGGGTCGCCGCGCTGGTCTACGACGGCCTGTGCGGGTTCGAGTTCGCCTGCGCGGCCGAGGTGTTCGGACTGCCGCGGCCGGAGCTGCAACCGGGCTGGTACCGTTTCGAAACCTGCGCCGCCAGGCGCGGCTCGCTGCGCGGGCAGTACGGCATGCGGGTGATGGCGGACGCCGGGTTGGAGCGGCTGGCCGGGGCCGGCACCGTCATCATCCCCGGCTGGACGGGCATCGACGTGCCGGTGCCCGCGCGCGTGCTGGATGCCCTGCGCGAGGCGCACGCGCGCGGAGCGCGACTGCTGTCGATCTGCTCGGGCGCCTTCGTGCTGGCCGCCACCGGCCTGCTCGACGGCAGGCGCGCGACCACCCACTGGCGCTATGCCGACGCATTGCAGCGCAGGTACCCGCGCATCGCGGTCGACCCGGCGGTGCTGTACGTGGACGAAGGCCAGCTGCTCACCTCCGCGGGCAGCGCCGCGGGCCTGGACCTGTGCCTGCACCTGGTACGCCGCGACCACGGCCCCGACATCGCCAATCAGGTCGCGCGGCGGCTGGTGATCCCGCCGCACCGCGACGGCGGCCAGGCGCAGTTCGTCGAGCGGCCGATGCCCAGGCGCGAAACGAACGCGCTGTCGAAGGTGATCGACACCATGCACCGCCGGCTGGCCCGCCCCCAGCCGATCGCCGAACTGGCGGCGATGGCGGCGATGAGCGAGCGCAGTTTCATGCGCCACTTCAAGGAAGCCACCGGCATGAGCCCGGCCAGCTGGCTGATTTCGGCGCGCGTGGACCGCGCACGCGAACTGCTGGAAGGTTCGTCGCTGTCGATCGACGCCATCGCCGGCGAATGCGGCTTCGGCAGCGCGATCACGCTGCGCCACCACTTCCGCCGCAAGCTCGGCACCAGCCCGAGCGCGTACAAGGCCCGGTTCGCGCAGGCGCCGCGCGCGAACCGGGGCTGACGGCCAGGTGGCACGCCAGCCGAACCGGCTCACTCGTCGGCGGCGGGATCCATGCCGGGGAACAGCACCTCGGTGAAGCCGAACTTGGCGAAGTCGGTGATGCGCGAGGGATACAGCCGGCCGATCAGGTGGTCGCATTCGTGCTGCACCACGCGGGCATGGAAGCCCTCGGCACGGCGATCGATCGGCGCGCCTCCGGGGTCGACGCCCTGGTAGCGGATCAGGCTGTAACGGCTGACCGCGCCGCGCAGCCCGGGCACGGAGAGGCAGCCTTCCCAGCCCTCCTCCATGTCCTGCGACAGCGGGGTGATGACGGGATTGAGCAGGATGGTGCGCGGCACCGCGGGGGCGTCGGGATAGCGGTCGGAACGGTCGAAGCCGAAGATCACCAGTTGCAGGTCCACGCCGATCTGCGGCGCGGCCAGGCCCACGCCGCCGGCGTCGTGCATGGTGTCGAACATGTCGGCGATCAGCGCGTCCAGCTCCGCGCCGCCGATCATCGCGTCGGGCACCGGCGGCGCCACGCGCAGCAGGCGCGGGTCGCCCATCTTCAGGATCTCGCGGATCATCGCAATCTCGCCTCTCCGGCCATGGCCCCGCCGACTTTAGCCGAGCCCGCGCGACACTGGCGTGCCGTTGCATGAACGCGCCGCCGGGCGCCGGGCGCACCGGCATTCGACCAATGGCTAAGCCCCCCGGCATTGACCCCCACCACGCCCGGCGAGACCCTTGCCGGGACTTCCAGGGGAGTTCCCTATGCACAGCGCAACTGTCAAACCCGGCCCGGCGGCGAAGATCCTCTGGGTCGCCATCGCCATCGTGGGCGCCTGGTGCCTCGGCGTGGTGGCCCTGCGGCGCGGCGAGCCGATCAATGCGATCTGGCTGGTCGCCGCGGCGATCGCGGTGTTCGTGATCGGCTACCGCTTCTACGGCAAGTTCGTCGAGCACGCCGTGCTGCGCATGGACCCCACCCGGGCGCCGCCCTCGGTGCTGCGCAACGACGGCCTGGACTACGTGCCCACCGACAAGTGGGTGGTGTTCGGCCACCACTTCGCCGCGATCGCCGGCGCCGGCCCGCTGGTCGGCCCGGTGCTGGCGGCGCAGATGGGCTACCTGCCCGGCACGCTGTGGATCCTGTTCGGCGTGGTGTTCGCCGGCGCGGTGCAGGACTTCATGATCCTCGGCCTGTCGCTGCGCCGCGATGGCCGCTCGCTCGGCCACATGCTGCGCGAGGAACTGGGGCCGGCGCCGGGCATCGTGGCGATGATCGGCGTGCTGGTGCTGATGATGATCGTGCTGGCGGTGCTGGCGCTGGTGGTGGTGAAGGCGCTCACGCACAGCCCGTGGGGCACCTTCACCGTGGCCATGACCATCCCGATCGCGCTGCTGATGGGCGCCTACCTGCGCTGGGTGCGCCCGGGGCGCATCCTGGAAGTGTCGATCATCGGCCTGGTGCTGTTGCTGCTGTCGATCTGGGCCGGCAAGTTCGTGGCCGACTCGGCCACGCTGGCGCCGGTGTTCGACCTCGGCGCCAAGGCGCTGGCCTGGTGGCTGATCGGCTACGGCTTCTGCGCCTCGGTGCTGCCGGTGTGGCTGCTGCTGGCGCCGCGCGACTACCTGTCCACCTTCCTCAAGATCGGCACGATCGTCCTGCTCGCGCTGGCGATCTTCCTGGCCGCGCCCACGCTGCAGCTGCCGGCGGTGAGCCGCTTCATCGACGGCACCGGCCCCGTGTTCGCCGGCAACCTGTTCCCGTTCCTGTTCATCACCATCGCCTGCGGCGCGGTGTCGGGCTGGCACTCGATTATCGCCTCGGGCACCACGCCCAAGCTGCTGGCGAACGAGGGCCAGGCGCGCATGGTCGGCTACGGCGGCATGCTGATGGAGGCCTTCGTGGCGATCATGGCCCTGGTGGCCGCCGCCTCGCTGCACCCGGGCGTGTACTTCGCGATGAACTCGCCCGGCGCGATCATCGGCACCACGGTGGAGCATGCCGCCGCCACGATCAGCCAGTGGGGCTTCGTGGTGACGCCGGACCAGTTGCTGCAGACCGCGAAGGACGTGGGCGAGCAGAGCATCCTCAGCCGCGCCGGCGGCGCGCCCACGCTGGCGGTGGGCATGGCCCGGCTGCTGCACAACATCATCCCCGGCGAGGGCATGATGGCGTTCTGGTACCACTACGCGATCCTGTTCGAGGCGCTGTTCATCCTCACCACGGTGGACGCCGGCACGCGCGTGGGCCGCTTCATGATCCAGGAGATCGCCGGGCTGGTGCACAAGCCGCTGAAGGAGACCAGCTCGCTGGCCGGCAACCTGCTCGCCACCGCGATCTGTGTCGCGCTGTGGGGCTACTTCCTGTACCAGGGCGCGGTCGACCCGCTGGGCGGCATCAACACGCTGTGGCCGCTGTTCGGCATCGCCAACCAGATGCTGGCGGCGATCGCGCTGATGCTGGCCACGGTGGTGGTGGTGAAGCTCAAGCGCGAGCGCTTCGTGTGGGTGCCGGGCATTCCCGCGATCTGGCTGATCGTGTGCACGCTCACCGCGGGCTGGGAGAAGCTCAGCGGCCCGATCAGCTTCACCGCGGCGGCGGACAAGTACGCCACCGCGCTGCAGAACGGCCAGCTGCTGGCGCCGGCCAGGACCCCGGCCGCGATGCAGCAGATCGTCACCAACAACCACGTGGACGCCGCGCTCACCGGTATCTTCATGCTGCTGATCGTGGTGATGCTGGCCTTCACGCTGAACGCGATCGCCAGGGCCTGGCGCACCAACCACCCCACCGCGCACGAGGAGCCCTACGTGGCCCTGGACAGCGTGCCCGGCGGCGCGGGCGCGGGCCACTGAGGGCGCCGCGATGGATGCCGCGACCGCGTTCCGTTCCGTGCGCAGGTGGGCGGTGCAGACCGCCCGCCTGTGCTGCGGCGTACCCGACTACGAGGTCTACGTGAAGCATCTGCGCGAACACCACCCCGAGCGCCCGGTGCCCAGCTACGCCGAGTTCTTCCGCGAACGCCAGGAAGCCCGCTACAAGGGCACCGGCGGGCGCTGCTGCTGAGAGCCTGAACAGGCTCTGGCTCTTCCCCTCGATGCCGCGCCGGTTCACTCGGCGCGGCCTTTTTTTCGTCCGCGGCGCCTCCATTCTTCCGGCACTGGTCATCCCCGTCGGTACGACGACAATAGCCGCTTGTCCGCCCGCGAATCCCGCATGCCTCCGACCCACGACACCGCCGCCGTGCCCGCCGCCGTGCACCCGCACCGCGCCGGCCTGCGCGTCATCGCGATCTACGAGATCGCCAAGACGCTGTGCCTGCTGCTGGTGGCGATCGCGGCCTTCCACCTGGAGCACCAGCAAAACTTCGAGCGCCTGGTGCACTGGCTGGAACACCTGCCGCTGACCGGCAGCAGCGGCCTGCGCTGGAAGCTGGTCGCCGCGCTGCAGGCGTTCGGTCCCAGCCGTTTCGTGGCGGTGGGCCTGGTCGTGCTGGGCTACGCCGTGCTGTTCGGCATCGAGGGCGTGGGCCTCTTGATGGGCAAGTATTGGGCGGAATGGTTCACCGTGATCGCCACCGCCTCGCTGATCCCGCTGGAACTCTACGAGACCCTGCACCGCTTCGGCTGGCTGAAGCTGGCCGCGCTGCTCGGCAACGTGGCGATCGTGGTGTACCTGGTGCGCGTGGCGCTGCAGACCCGCGCGATGCGCCGGGGGCGATGACTTGTAGCACTGATCCGGACGGCCCAGCCGTTCTAGTTTGGCGCTTGGGACACCGGGAGCCGAACATGGACATCATCGACATCCGCCGGCGCAAGTTCGCCGGCATGCTGGCGGCCGCGCTGGTCGCCGGAACGGGTGGGCTGCTGCCCTTCAAGTCGCTGGCGAAACCGGCGGCACGTGGCTGGCCGTTGTGGTCGATCCGGCGCGGTGGCCGCAACCTCTACCTCACGGCCGAAACGCCGCCGCAGCCGGCCGACTGGCGCGACTCGCGCATCGAACAGCTTCTCGCGCATTGCTCGTCCTTCTGGACCGAGACCAACAACGTCTACCGGCAGCCGCAAGGGGCGCTCATCCAGCGCTACGGCATGGACCCGAAGCGCCCCCTCGACGCCTGGCTCGATGCGCGCGACAAGGCGCGGTTGGCCAGGGCCGCCAGCTACTGCAAGACGCATCTCGACGACCTGGCGCCGTACAGGCCGTGGATCGTCGGTTCGCTGCTCCAGGACCAGTACTACCGCGTCGCCGGGTGGAAGGGGAAATCCGCACGCGAGGTGCTGGCCGGGCAGGCCACGCGGGCGGGCATACCCTGGCACTGCGAGTTCGAGACCAAGGACGAGGTGCTGGCCTGGTTCGGCGCGCTGACGCCGTTGCAGGACGTCCAGTTCCTGCGCTATGTGCTCGACGAAGTGCTCGCCGGGCCAGCGGCCGATGCGCGCATCTTCGAGGCCTGGACGATGGGCCGGCGTGGGTTGGCGGCGGCGGAAGTGGAGCGCTACAGCCGGGCCTACCCGGAGCTGGCGCAGCGGCTCACGTTCGCGCGCAACCAGGCCTGGCTGCCCCGGTTCGAGAAGATGCTCGATGCCCCGGGCACGCCGCTGGTCGTCGTCGGCCTGTACCACATGGTCGGCCCGTCCGGCCTTCTCGCCAGCGCCAGCCGGCAAGGCTGGACGGTGGATGCACTCTAGCGCCGACCGGGCCAGCCACCTCACACCTCGTGGTGCACGGCCTCGGCCGGCAGCCCGGATTTGCGCCGCGGTGCCAGCTCCACCAGGTACATCGCGCCCAGCACCAGCGCCCCGCCCGCCAGCATGCGCCAGGTGACCACGTCGCTGCCGAAGGCCACCGCGAAGGCGGCGGCGAACACGGGCTCGGTGGTCATCACGATGGCGGCGCGGGTGGCCGGCAGGTGCGCCTGCGCCCAGGTCTGCATCAGCATCGCGCCGGCGCCGGCGACCAGCGCCATGTACAGCACGCCCAGCCACGCCGCGTGGTCGGGCGGCGCGGTCGGGCCGCCGTGGGGCAGCGTGGCGAGCAGGCAGACGGCGGCGATCGCCACCATCTGCACCGCCGACAGGCCCAGCGCGTCGTCCGGGCGCGACCATTGCCCCAGCGCCACGATGTGCAGCGCGTAGCACACCGCCGAGGCCAGGGTCAGCCACACGCCCGCGTCCACCGACAGGCCGTTCAACGACAGCAGCGCCAGCCCGGCCGTGGCCAGCACCACCGCGATCCACACCCGCCCCTGCAACCGCTGGCGCAGCAGCAGCGTGGCCAGGACCGGGGTGAACACCACGTACATGCCGGTGGCGAAGCCGCTGACGCTGGGCGAGATCAGCGCCAGCCCCCAGGTCTGCAGCAGCTGGCCCGCGCCGTAGATCACGCCCAGCGCCAGCCCGCGCGCGATGCCGCCGCGGCCGAGCCGCCACGCATGGCGCGGGAACAGCGCCAGCATCGCCAGCGCCGCGATCAGGAAGCGCACGGCGAGGAAGTCCGCCACCGGCATGCGCGCCACCACGTCCTTGATCAGCACGAAGGTGGAGCCCCACACGGCGGTCATCGCCAGCAGGCCGACGGTCGCCAGCAGGCGCAGGCGCGCGGGCGCGTTCATCGACGCCACAGCCGCCACAGCTGGCCGGGGATCTGCAGCAGGAAATGCGCCCACAGGCCCAGCCACACCGCCGCCGCCACGAACGGGTTGCGCGCGGCCGGGTCGAACTTGCGGAACCAGCGCCACATGCCGCGGTGCTTGTAGCGGCTGACGAACACCGGCCGGTGGCGGCTGGAGCCGCCCTTTCCGTGCAACACGCGCACGTCGCCGGCCAGCAGCACGCGCCAGCCGGCGTCGCGCACGCGGCGGCACAGGTCCAGGTCCTCGCAGTGCAGGAAGTAGCCTTCGTCGAAGCCGCCGATGCGCTCGAACAGGGCGCGCGGCAGCAGCATCACCGCGCCGGACACCGCCTCGGCCTCGACCACGCGGTCCGGCATGCCGCCTTCGACGTTGACGCCTTCGCCCCGGCCGCCGAACAGGCCGACCAGCGCACGCCGCAGCAGCGGATCGCGCCGGTACGAGGCGGGGTCGGGTGCGCCCTGCGCGTCGCACACCACCGCGCCGACCAGGCCGGCCCGTGGTTCGCCCGCCAGCACGTCGAGCAGCCGCCGCAGCGCGGGCTCGTCGAGCATGCAATCGGGATTGAGCACCAGCAGCGCGTCGCCGCGCGCCTGCGCCGCGGCGCGGTTCACCGCCGGGCCGAAGCCGAGATTGGCGTCATTGCGCAGCAGCCGCAGCCGCGCGTCGCCCGCATGCTCGCGCGCGACCTGTTCCGGCACGCCGTCGCGCGAAGCGTTGTCGATCAGGATCAGCTCCAGCGGCACATCGCAGGCCAGCACGTGGCGTACGCCCTCGCGCAGCGTGGGTCCGCTGTCGGCGGACACCACGATCACGCTGAGCGGCAGGGCTGAAGCCCCGGGGGAAAGGGGAGCGGGCGTGTTCACCGCGCAAGTATGCGGGAGACGGCGGCGGCGGAGAATGCCGCCGCGCGCCTCAACCCGTCCCGTCCTCGTCGTGGCCGAGCACGTGCGGCAGCGCCAGCGGCGCGCGGTCCCCGCCGCGTTGCAGCCACGGCAGCCCCGCATGCCAGCCGCACAGCTGCCAGCCGCGCAGGCGGTGTAGCCGGCCACGCCGGCGGTCCAGCAGCAGCAGGCCGCGCCGCGGCGCCAGCGGCACGGCCAGCCAGCGCGCATCGGGATCGAAGCAGCAGCGCGGAGCCACGCCGTCCAGCCGGGTGCCGTCGGCCAGCACCAGCGCGTGGCCGTCGCGGCGCAGCTCGCCGCCGCGCGGATCGGCCAGGCGGTCGTCCACGTCGTGCCAGTCGGGCGGCTGCAGTTCGATGATCGCCGGCGCCGGCCCGACCGGCGCCATCGCCAGCTCGCTCCATTCCGGCGAGGGCTGCGCCGGGCCGCGCCGATGCCCGCGAACCAGCCAGCCTTCCAGCAGCATCAGCAACGAGAAGCCGGCCAACGCGGCCAGCAGGACCAGCACCCAGGCGCGCGGGTCGCTGCCCAGCATGCGCAGCAGCGACAGCAGCAAGCCAGGCAGGCCCCAGCGCAGCGCGCGGCGCAGATCATGCGCCCGCGCGAACGCATGTTCCGCGTGGGCGAGCCGCGCCGCGGCCAGGGCCAGCAGCAGCGGCAGGTCGATCCACCAGGGCAGCAGCGCCAGCAACAGCATCCAGGCGATGGCCAGCAGCAGCGCCGGCCATCGCGGCAAGGGCAGGCCCGGGCTCAGCCGCACCACACCCGCGCGTTGCGGAACATGCGCATCCAGGGCGAGTCCTCGCCCCAGCTCTCCGGGCGCCAGCTCAGCTGCACGCTGCGGAACACGCGCTCGGGATGCGGCATCAGGATGGTCACGCGGCCGTCGGCGGCGGTGAAGCCGGCCAGGCCACCGGGCGAACCGTTCGGGTTGAGCGGATAGTTCTCGGTGGGCTTGCCGCGGTTGTCCACGAAGCGCACCACGCCGCCCGACTTGGACGGGCTGCACTCGTACGGGAAGCTCACCCGGCCTTCGCCGTGCGCCACCGCCACCGGGATGCGCGAACCGGCCATGCCCTTGAAGAAGATGCTGGGCGAGTCCAGCACCTCCAGCGTGCACAGGCGCGCCTCGTACTGTTCCGAGGCGTTGCGCAGGAACTTGGGCCAGTGCTTGGCGCCGGGGATGATGTCCTTGAGCTGGCTGAGCATCTGGCAGCCGTTGCACACGCCCAGCGCGAACTTCGCGGGGTCGGCGAAGAACGCCTCGAACCCGGCGCGCAGCCGTTCGTTGTAGAGGATGGAGGTGGCCCAGCCGCGGCCCGCGCCCAGCACGTCGCCGTAGGAGAAGCCGCCGCACGCGGCGAAGCCGCGGAAGTCGGCCAGCTTGTGGCGCCCGCTGGCGAGGTCGGACATGTGCACGTCCACCGCCTCGAAGCCGGCGCGGGCGAACGCGGCGGCCATCTCGACCTGGCCGTTGACGCCCTGCTCGCGCAGGATCGCCACGCGCGGACGCGCGCCCTTGGCGACGTACGGCGCGGCCACGTCCTCGGCCGGGTCGAAGGCGAGCTTCGGGCTGATGCCCGGGTCGGCGTCGTCCAGCCGCCATTCCAGCTCGGCGTCGGCGCCGAGCGGGTTGTCGCGCAGGCGCTGCATGGCGTGGCTGGTCTCGTTCCAGGCGCGGAACAGCGCGCTCCACTGCCACTTGAACACCGTCTCGCTGCCCTGGAACAGCTTGATGCCGAGCTTCTCCTTCGGCCGGCCGATGCGATGGCTCATGCCGGCGAGGTTGTGCTTCACCAGCAGCGCCTCGAACGCCTCGCGGTTGGCCGCGGCCACCTGCAGCACCGCGCCCAGTTCCTCGTTGAACAGCGCGCGCAGCGTGGCCTCGGCCCAGCCGTCGAGGTGGATCTCCAGGCCGCAGCGGCCGGCGAAGGCCATCTCCAGCAGGGCGACGATGGCGCCGCCGTCGGAGCGGTCGTGGTAGGCCAGCACCAGGCCGGCGCGGTTGGCTTCCTGCACCAGCTCGAACAGCGCCTTCAGGCGGCGCGCGTCGTCGAGGTCCGGCGGCACGCCGCCCTTGCGGTTGAACACCTGCGCCAGCGCGGAGCCGCCCAGGCGGTCGCGGCCGGCGCCGAGGTCGACCAGCCACAGGTCGGAATCGCCGCGGTCGAGCTTGAGCTGCGGGGTGAGCGTGCGGCGCACGTCGTCCACGCGGGCGAAGCCGGTGATCGCCAGCGACACCGGCGCCACCGTGCGCTGCGGTCGCTCGCCGTCGTTCCACACCGTCTGCATGGAGAGCGAGTCCTTGCCCACCGGGATCGAGATGTCGAGCGCGGGGCACAGCTCCATGCCCACCGCCTTCACCGCGTCGAACAGCGCCGCGTCCTCGCCGGGGTGGCCCACCGCGGCCATCCAGTTGGCCGACAGGCGGATCTCGCCCAGCGCGGCGATCGGCGCGGCGGCGAGGTTGGTGATCGCCTCGCCCACCGCGAGGCGCGCGGCGTCGGCGCTGGACAGCAGCGCCACCGGGGCGCGCTCGGCCATCGCCATCGCCTCGCCGGCGTAGCCGTCGAAGTCGGCCAGGGTCACCGCGCAGTCGGCCACCGGCACCTGCCAGGGGCCGACCATCGGGTCGCGGTGGTTGAGGCCGCCCACGGTGCGGTCGCCGATGGTAACGAGGAAGCTCTTGCTGCCCACCGTGGGCAGGCGCAGCACGCGCAGCAGCGCCTCGTCCATGCCGATGCCGGACAGGTCCGGGATCAGGTCCACGCGCGGCTTGATGCGGGTGGCGTCGCGGTGCATGCGCGGCGGCTTGCCGAACAGCACGTCCATCGGCAGGTCGATGACGGTGAGGTCGCGACGCGGGTCGGTCACGCGCAGCACGCGCTCGGCGGTGGCGGTGCCGACCACGGCGCAGGGGCAGCGTTCGCGGGCGCAATACGCCTCGAACTCGGGCAGGTTCTCCGGCGCGATGCCGAGCACGTAGCGTTCCTGCGATTCGTTGCTCCACACCTGCATCGGCGACAGCGAGGGATCGTCGCAGGGCACCTTCGACAGGTCGATCTCGCCGCCCACGCCGGCGTCGTTGAGCAGTTCCGGGATCGCGTTGGAGAGGCCGCCCGCGCCGACGTCGTGGATGCTGACGATGGGGTTGTCCTCGCCGCGCGCCCAGCAGGCGTCGATCACCTGCTGGCAGCGGCGCTCCATCTCGGCGTTGTCGCGCTGCACCGAGGCGAAGTCCAGTTCCGCGCTGGACGCGCCCGAGGCCACCGACGAGGCCGCGCCGCCGCCCAAGCCGATCAGCATCGCCGGGCCGCCCAGCACGATCACCGCGTGGCCGGGCTGGATCTCGCGCTTCTGCACGTGGTCGCGGCGGATGTTGGCGAGGCCGCCGGCCAGCATGATCGGCTTGTCGTAGCCGCGGCGCAGGCCGGTCTCGCCGGTCTCCATCTCGAAGCTGCGGAAATAGCCGCCCAGGCACGGACGGCCGAACTCGTTGTTGAACGCGGCCGCGCCCAGCGGGCCGTCGCGCATGATCTCGAACGCGCTGGCCATGCGCGGCGGCAGCGGGCGTTCCACCTCCCACGGCTGCGGGTGGCCGGGGATGCGCAGGTCGGACACCGAGAAGCCGGTCAGCCCCGCCTTGGGCTTGGCGCCGCGGCCGGTGGCGCCCTCGTCGCGGATCTCGCCGCCGGCGCCGGTGGCCGCGCCGGGCCACGGCGCGATCGCGGTGGGATGGTTGTGCGTCTCCACCTTGATCGCGTAGTCGATCTGCTCCTCGTGCGCGCGCCACACGCCGTCGGCGTCGGCGTAGAAGCGCCGGCCCTCGCCGCCCTCGATCACCGCGGCGTTGTCCTTGTAGGCGGACAGCGTGTGCGCGGGCGCGTGCCGGTGGGTGTTCTTGATCATCGCGAACAGGCTCTTGTCCTGTTCCTGGCCGTCCACCGTCCAGGTCGCGTTGAACACCTTGTGGCGGCAGTGCTCGGAATTGGCCTGCGCGAACATGAAGAGCTCGGCGTCGGTGGGGTCGCGGCCCAGCTCGGCGTAGCGCTCGGCGAGGTAGTCGATCTCGTCCTCCGCCAGCGCCAGGCCCAGTTCGGCGTTGGCCTTCGCCAGCGCGGCGCGGGCGTCGCCGCCCAGCGGAACATGCACCAGCGGACCCGGCGAACCGGCCAGGAACAGGCCTTGCGCCTGTTCCAGCGCGGTCAGCACGGACTGTGTCATCGCATCGTGCAGCACGCCCAGCACGGCCGCGTGCGCCGGTTCGCCCGGCTGCGGCAGGCCCACCGCCTGCCAGGCGATGCCGCGCTCCACTCGGCGCAGGCCGAAGCCGGCACCGTGCAGGATGTCGGTGGCCTTGCTCGACCACGGCGAGATCGTGCCCAGCCGCGGCACCACCCACAACGTGGCGGGCGCGGGCGTGGCGTCCTTCGCCTCCAGCACCGCCAGCAGGCGCTGGCGCGATTCGCCTTCCGGCGCGGCATCGGCGTCGATGAAATAGACGAACCACGAGGCCTGCACGCGCGCGCCGCGATGCAGGGCATCGAGGCGGGCATTGAGGCGGTCGAGGCGGAACGGCGAGAGGGCGCTCTGCCCGTCGAGTGCGATCATGCGGGGAACGGCGCTGTGCGAGTGAAACGCCTATTCTACCCGATGCTGCAATACGGCATAGCGGGCGGGCGGCATGCCCCCTCCCCTGCCTGCAGGGGAGGGTCGGGGAGGGGCCGCCCAGTCTCGCGGCAAGCCCGTTTACCCCCTCCCGGCCTCCCCCTGCGCGCAGGGGGAGGAGCGAAGCCCGGCGACCCTCAGAGCCTGTTCACGATCTCCAAGTGCCCCGCGCCGGGAGCTGTTTGCGCGCAGGCCAAGGAAGAGTGAAGGCGTGGACGTCCGTCCACGACTGAGCGATGACGCCGGCCTGTGCGCAAACAGACCCGGCCCTCCGGGTTGGCCTCGCATGGCCGCCATGCGGCAGCGCGCGGCTTGGCCTGCCAGCCAGGCAGGCCGGCGCCACGCACCGCCACCTGACGGCCATGCGAGGCCAACGCGAGGTACTTGGAGATCGTGAACAGGCTCTCAGCCCGCGCTGTGCTTGCGCACCGCGTCCAGCATCTGCTCCGGCGTGAGGTAGCCGCCGATCACGGTGCCGTCCTCGGCGATGATGGTCGGGGTGCCGGAGACGCCCAGCTTCACGCCCAGGTCGAACTGCGACTTCACCGGGTTGGTGCAGCTGGCGGGCTTGGGCGCATGCCCCTCCTTCGCCTCGGTGAACACCGCCTTGCGGTCGGCGGCGCACCACACCGAGACCATCTCGGTGTAGGTGGGCGTGGGCCGGCCGCTGGTGGTGGTGACGCCCTCGCGCGGCCAGGCCAGGTAGTCCACCGCGATGCCTTCCTTGTTGAAGGCGGCGACGTGCTCGTGCAGCGCGCGGCAGAAGCCGCAGTTGACGTCGGTGAACACGGTGACGGTGTACTTCGGGTCCGGCGGCGCGAACACGATGCGCTGGGCCGCCGGCACCTTGGCCAGTTCCGCCTTGCGGAACTTCGCCCAGGCGGCGTCGCCCAGGCTCTTGCGGCTGGCCAGGTCGACCAGGTCGCCGTGCAGCATGTACTTGCCGTCGTCGCTGACGTAGACCAGCTGGCCGGCGGCGATCACCTGGTAGAAGCCTGGCAGCGGCGCCGGCTCGACCACGTCGATCTTCAGCCCCGGCGCGAACTTCTGCAGCGCCTGGCGCACCACGTCCGGCACGTTCGCGGCGGCGCCGGGATCGCCCGCCGCGCAGGCGCCGAGCGCGAAGCCGCCGATACAGGCCGCCAGCAACCATTTCCTCAACATCGTCCACCTCGTCGGCCGCGTGGGGAGGCGGCGCGAAAACGCGATTCTGGCACAGCGCGCCGCGCGGGTCGTGAACGGCGCCGCGCCCCGCTCAGCCGCGCGGATGGTGCTGCGCATGCAGGCGCTTCAGCCCTTCCTTCGCCACCAGGGTGTAGATCTGCGTGGTGCTGAGCGCGCTGTGACCCAGCAGCATCTGCAGCGCGCGCAGGTCGGCGCCGTGGTTGAGCAGGTGGGTGGCGAAGGAATGCCGCAGCACGTGCGGCGAGATCCGCTTCGGCTGGATGCCGACCTTCAGCGCGTGGCGCTTCACCAGCGTCCAGAACATCTGCCGCGTCATGCCCTCGCCGCGGGTGCTGAGGAACAGCGCCGCGGGCTGGCGGCCCTTCGCCAGCGCGGGCCGCGCCCCGGCAAGGTAGGCCTCGATGCGCTCCAGCGCCACCTCGCCCACCGGCACCAGGCGGTCCTTGCCGCCCTTGCCGGTGATGCGCAGCACGCCCTGGCGCGGGTTGAGCGCGGCCAGCGGCAGTTCCACCAGCTCCGACACGCGCAGGCCGGAGGCGTACATCAGCTCCAGCATCGCGCGGTCGCGCAGGCCCAGGGTGGTGGCGACATCCGGGGCGCCGAGCAGCGCCTCGATCTCGCGCTCGGCCAGCGCCTTGGGCAGGCTGCGCGGGGCCTTCGGGCGCTCGATCAGGCGGGTGGGATCGTCGAAGCCCGGCTCGTTGCGGGCGCGGAAGGCGTAGTAGCGGCGGAACGCGGATTGCCGCCGCGCCATCGTGCGCACCGCCGCCGGGCCCTGGCCGTGGTAGGCGGAAAGGTCCTCGCGCCGGGCGCGCGACAGGTCGCGCTCGCGCCCGGCCAACCAGCGCGCCAGCGCTTCCAGGTCGCGGCGGTAGGCGTCCAGCGTGCGGTCGGCCAGGCCGTCTTCCGACCAGGCGCGCTCCAGGAAGGCGGCGATGCTGGCGGCGTCGGCTTCGGCGATACTGGGTGCAGTTTCCTTGCTCATGCCCGCGATGCTGGGCACGACGCGCCCACCTTGCAAGCGAGCCGATGACCGCAACCACCTTCTCCGCACCGCCCTGCCCGCTGTGGCGCCGCCTGCTCGCCCTGCTCTACGACCTGCTCGCGGTGGTCGCGATGGTGATGGTGGTGGGCCTGCTGTGCGAGCTGGCCACGCACGGGCAGCTCATCACCACCGGCGCGCAGACGCACATCGCCTGGTGGTACCAGCCGCTGCAGGGCGCGGTGGTGGCGGCGTACTTCCTGCTTTCGTGGCGCCGTGGCGGGCAGACGCTGGGCATGCGTCCGTGGCGCATCCGCGTGCTCGCCGGCGACGGTACGCGGGTGGCGTGGACGCAGGCCATGCTGCGCCTGCTGGTGGCCGCCGTGCCGCTGCTGGGGCTGGGCCTGGCGCCCTGGCTGGGGCACCGCGCCGCGGCGTGGGTCGTGCTGCTGGCCTGGGCGCTGTGGTTCGGCACCGGGCTGTTCGACCGCCGGCGCCGCGCCCTGCACGACCTCGCCGCCGGCACCTTCGTGGCGCGCACGGGCTGACGCGCCGCGGCGTTCTCGGGCGGACGATGCGGCACCGCAGCACGACCGGCCCCGACGCGCTAAAATCCGCGTTTCCGTCTTCCGGTGGCATTCCCATGCTCTACCAGATCCACGAATGGCAGCGCGCCTTCCTCGGCCCGCTGAGCCAGTTCGCCGAGGCCAGCGCGCGCACGCTGGGCGACCCGGCGCAGCCGTGGTCGCAGTGGCCGGCGGCGCAGCGGATGGCGGCCGGCTACGAGCTGGTCCACCGCCTCGGCAAGGACTACGAGAAGCCCGCCTTCGGCATCCACGACGTGCAGGCGCACGGCCAGGAGATCGCGGTGATCGAGCGCGTGGCGCTGGACACGCCGTTCTGCCAGCTGAAGCGCTTCAAGCGTTTCAGCGACGACCCGGCCACCATCGAGACGATGAAGCACGACCCGGTGGTGCTGGTGGTGGCGCCGCTGTCCGGCCACCACGCCACCCTGCTGCGCGACACCGTGCGCACCCTGCTGCGCGAGCACAAGGTCTACGTCACCGACTGGGTGGATGCGCGCATGGTGCCGGCCGCGGCCGGCCCGTTCGGGCTGGACGACTACGTAGCGCTGGTCGAGCGCTTCATCCGCCACATCGGCGCCGACACGCTGCACGTGATCTCGGTCTGCCAGCCCACCGTGCCGGTGCTGGCGGCGGTGTCGCTGATGGCCGCGCGCGGCGAGGCCACGCCGCGCAGCCTGACCATGATGGGCGGCCCGATCGACCCGCGACGCAGCCCCACCAGCGTCAACAACCTCGCCACCACGCAGCCGCTGTCATGGTTCAAGGGCAACGTGATCCACACCGTGCCGGCCAACTACCCCGGCCACGGCCGCGAGGTGTACCCGGGCTTCCTGCAGCACGCCGGCTTCATCGCGATGAACCCCAGCCGCCACCTGCAGTCGCACTGGGACTTCTACCAGAACCTGCTGCGCGGCGACCTGGAAGACGCCGAGTCGCACCGCCGCTTCTACGACGAGTACAACGCCGTACTCGACATGCCGGCGGAGTTCTACCTCGACACCATCGCCACCGTGTTCCAGCAGTTCCTGCTGCCGCGCGGGCTGTGGGACGTGGCCGGCGAGCGGGTCAACCCCGCGGCGATCACGAACAGCGCGCTGCTCACCGTCGAGGGCGAGCTGGACGACATCTCCGGCCTCGGCCAGACCCAGGCCGCGCACGACCTGTGCAGCGGCATCCCGGCGAAGCGGCGCGCGCACAAGGTGATCGAGGGCGCCGGCCACTACGGCATCTTCAGCGGCCGGCGCTGGCGCGAGGTCGTCTACCCGCAGGTGCGCGACTTCATCCGCCGGTTCGACCGGGCGAAGGGCCGAGAAGCCCGATGACGGCCCCCTCCCCCTGCCTGCAGGGGGAGGCTGGGAGGGGGTAGCGCTTTTCCCTCAGGCCAAGAGCACCCCTCCCCGACCCTCCCCTGCAAGCAGGGGAGGGAGCCTCGGCGTTCACCGCAGCGGATGCCGCTCGACGCCGCGTCGGGTGATCTTCACCGGCCGGATGAAACCCCTGGGGTCGAAGTACAACCGGTCGATGCAGACCACCCGGTGGTTGGCCGCGGTCTCGCCCTTCGGCCGGCGATGGTAGACGATGTACCAGTTGCCGTCCGGGGTGTGCAGCAGCGAGTGGTGGCCGGCGCCGGTGGCGATCGCCGGGTCCTGCTGCAGGATCTTGCCGATGCGCTTGAACGGCCCCAGCGGCGAGTCGCCGATGGCGTACGCCACCGAGTAGTCCGGCCCGGTCCAGCCGCCTTCCGACCACATCAGGTAGTACTTGCCGCCGCGGCGGAACATCAGCGGCCCCTCCACGTAGTGCTCGGGCGTGATCTCCTTGAACGTCTGACCGTCGGGCAGCGGCTCGAAACCGGTGAAGTCGGGCTTCAGGCGCGCGATGACGAGGTGGCCCCAGCCGCCGTAGAGCAGGTAGTAGCGGCCGTCGTCGTCGCGGAACACGCCCGGGTCGATCGGCTGAGCGCCGTGGTGGAAGGCCCCGACCAGCGGCTTGCCGAGCAGGTCGCGGAACGGCCCCTGCGGCCGGTCGGCCACCGCCACGCCGATGCCGCCCACTTCGCTGTCGCTGTGGATGTCGTTGGCGGCGAAGAACAGGTAGTACTTGCCGCCCTTGGCCACGATCGCCGGCGCCCACAGCGCCTTCTTCACCCAGGACACCGCGCCGACGTCGAGCACGTGCGGGTGCTTCGTCCAGGTCACCAGGTCGGGCGAGGAGAAGGCGTCGAAGAACAACTGCTTGTCGTAGTCCGCCGAGTAGGTGGGATAGATCCAGTACTGCCTGCCGAAGATCGCCGACTCGGGGTCCGCGTACCAGCCGTGCAGGATCGGGTTGCCGGAGAACTTCTTCGCTCCGGCGGCAGCCGGGGGCGTGCCGCCCCACGCCGCGGCCGCGACGATCCACAGGCCCCAGGCCAGGACCACGGCCGGCCATCGGCCCCCTGGCCGGCGTGGGCGCTGCGTGCTGTGCGATGACCGGACCATCCCTACCTCCCTCAACATGCGAAAAACCGTGCGAACGCCTCCAACGTGCGTTGCACGCCGTCGTCGTCGATATCCAGGTGCGTCACCAGCCGCAGCGTGGGCAGGTAACCGATGCTGATGCGGATGCGCGCCGCCTGCATGTGGGCGTCCAGCTCGTACAGGCGCTCCGCCGGCACGCCGACGAACACCATGTTGGTGTGCTGGCCGAGCAGCTCCACGCCCGGCATGTCGCGCAGGCCCTCCGCAAGGCGCGCCGCGCGGGCGTGGTCGTCGGCCAGCCGCGCGACGTGATGGTCCAGCGCGTGCAGGCCCGCCGCCGCGAGGATGCCGGCCTGGCGCCAGCCGCCGCCGGCGACCTTGCGCCAGCGCCGCGCCTTGTCGATCAGCGGCGCGGAGCCCACCAGCACCGATCCCACCGGCGCGCCCAGGCCCTTGGACAGGCACACCGAGACGCTGTCGAAGTGCTGCGCGATGGCCCGCACCGACACCCCGCCCGCCACCGCGGCGTTGTAGAGCCGCGCGCCGTCGAGGTGCAGCGACAGGCCGCGCCCGCGCGCGAAGTCGTGCGCGGCGCGCAGGTAGTCTGGCGGCAGCACGCGGCCGTGCCAGGTGTTCTCCAGCGCCAGCAGCCTCGTGCGCGCGAAGTGCGGGTCGACCGGCTTGATCGCGGCGGCGAGCCGGTCCAGCGGCAGCGTGCCGTCCACGTCGTGCGCGACCGGCTGCGGCTGGATCGAACCCAGCACCGCCGCGCCGCCGCCCTCGAACCTGTAGGTGTGCGCATCCATGCCGACCAGGTACTCGTCGCCGCGTTCGCAGTGCGACATCAGTGCCAGCAGGTTGGACTGCGTGCCGCTGGGCACGAACAGCGCGTCCTCGAAGCCCAGCTCGTCCGCCAATCGCCGCTGCAGCGCGTTGACGGTGGGATCCTCGCCGTAGACGTCGTCGCCCACCTCGGCCGCCGCCATCGCCGCGCGCATCGCGAGCGTGGGGCGCGTCACCGTGTCGCTGCGCAGGTCCACCCAATCCACGGTCCACCTCTGCCGCCAGGAAAACCCCGAGGGTGGACGATGCCGGGACAGGCGGCAAGTGCGCGTCGTCACGCCCGCAGCAGATCGCGCCACGCCCATGGCGGCAGGATCTCGAACAGGCCGTCGCGCCGCGTGCGCCGGGCCAGCTTCAGCAGCGCATCGTCGCGGCTGAGGATCGCCTGCACGCCGGCCGCCGCGGCCAGTTCCAGGAACATCTGGTCGTCGGGGTCGGCGCAGCGCGGCAGGCGCGGCGCGGCCGGCAATGCCGGCAGGCGGCGCACGCAGGCGTCGTACGCCGACCTCGCCTGCCCGCGCCTCGCCTCGTCGAGCACCAGCTGCGGGTAGCCCAGCACCGCATGCCATTCCGCGCGGCAGTCGTCGCGCGTCACCGCCTCCAGGCGGCCTTCGCGCAGCGCCTCATGCAGGCCGGCACAGCGCGGATCGCCGAACACGAACAGGTCGAGGCAGACGTTGGTGTCCAGCACCACGCGCGGCGCGGGCGGCATCGCTTCAGACGCGCTTGCGGAAGTACAGCCACGCCAGCCCCACCAGCAGCAGCGCCGGCAGCAGGTTGGCCAGCGCGGGCGGCACCCCGTACACGGTGCCGAAGCTGACCATCGCCTTCTGCAGGAAATACCAGCCGATCGCCAGCAGCATGCCGATGAAGATGCGCTTGCCCAGGCCGCCGGAACGCAGCGTGCCGAACGCGAACGGCATCGCGCACAGCACCAGCACCAGCACGTCGAGCGGGTACAGCGCGCGCGCCCAGAACGCGGTGGCGTAGGGGCCGGGGTTCTCGCCGTTGCCTTCCAGGTAGCGCATGCTGCGGCGCAGGTCGCGCATCGGCAGGTACTGCGGCTGGATCAGCGACTGTTCCAGGATGCGCGGGTTGAGCCGGGAATCCCACAGCACGCGCGCGCTTTGCGTGCTGTGCGTGCCGGTGGCGTCCAGCGTGGTGCTGCGCACGCCGTTGAGCACCCATTGCCGTCCCTCGTGCTCGGCGGTCTTCGCCCAGTCGAAGCGGCTGAGCTGGCCGTCCGGGGTCAGCGTGAACACGCGCACGTCGTCGAGCTGCACCTCGTTGCCGCCTTCCGGCGTGCGATGCAACACGCTGCCCTTGGCGTTGATGATGCGGTCGCCGTCGCGCGCCCACAGGCCGCTGCCGCTGGTCATGCCGAGGTCGCCGGAGCGCAGGCGCAACTGCATCGCCTGCGCCTGCTGGTCGCCCCAGGGGCCGACCGTCTCGCCCATCACCACCACCGCCACCAGCAGCGCCGCCACCACGCCCGCCGCGGAGGCGGCGATGCGCATCCGCGACAGCCCCGCCGCGCGCAGCGCGGTCAGCTCGCCGCTGGAGGCCAGCCCGCCCAGGCCCAGCAGGCCGCCGATCAGCGACGCGTTGGGGAACATCTCGTACAGCCGGCGCGGCACCGTGACCAGCACGTACACCGCCGCGCTGCCCACGGTGAAGCCGTTCTTGCCCACGTGGCGCAGTTGCTGCAGGAACTGGAATACCGCGTCGAAGGCGGTCAGCGCCAGCCATACCGCCAGCATCGAGCCGAGTACGCTCAAGCCCACCAGCCAGTCCACCCGCTTGATGCGCAATGCCTCCATCAGGCGCTCCCGCGCGGCTTGCGCACCGCGTACTGGCGGGAGAACAGCCAGGCGCCCACCGCGAACACCAGCGCGCTCACCGCCCACAGCGAGCCGCCGTGGTGCCAGTGGCCCTTGATGATCTGGCTGCGGCACAACGCCAGCAGCAGGTAGTAGACGTAGAAGCCCAGCACCGCCAGCAGCAGACGGCCGAAGCGCGGCTCGCGCGGGCTCTGCCGCGCCATCGGCACGGCCAGCATCACCAGCACCAGCGCCATTGCCGGCGCAATCGTGCGCCAGGCGAACTCGGCGCGCGCGTCGGCGTTGTCGGTGCGTGCCAGGGTGAAGGTGTCCAGCGCGTGGGCGGGATCGTCGTCCCCGTCGTCGGACTGCACGTTGGACAGCGAGGTGTCGTTGCGCACGTACTGCATGCGCCGCCAGTTGTCGCCGCCCAGCGGGACCTCGTACTGCCAGCCGTCCTCCAGCGACAGGTAGCGGTCCTCGCCGCTGCTGCCCTGGTAAAGCCGGCCGTGGGCGCCGGTGATCAGCTTGATGCGGCGCGTGCCGTCCTTGCCGGTGCGCTCGGCGGCGATGAAGGTGCGGCCCAGCCGGCTGCCATCGCGGCTGAGCGTGTCGACCAGGATGATGCCGCCCTTGCCCGGCAGGTCGGTGAAGCGGCCGGCGTCGAGGCCCGCGGCGATCACCGAGCGGTTCGCCGCCGCCACCACCGCGTTCGACTTCGCCGCCGCCCACGGCCCCAGCCACAGCGACACCGTCCCCACCGCCAGCGCCAGCAGCAGCGCCAGCAGCGCCATTGGCCGCAGCAGGCCGCGCGGCCCCATGCCGGAGGAGGCCAGCACGTGCATCTCGCTTTCGCGGTACATCCGCCCGAGCGCCAGCAGCACGCCGATGAAGCCAGCGAACAGCAGCAGCGTGGACAGGCTGTCCAGCATGCTCAGCCCCAGCACCTCGAACATCACGCTGGCCGGGAAGCTGCCGTTGGCCACCTGCTTGAGCACCTGCGCGAAGGTGGTGCCGGACATGATCGCCAGCAGCACGATCGCCGTGGCGGCCACGGTCTGGCCCAGCTCGCGCAGGAAGTAGCGGTCGAGGATGCTCAGCATGCGTTAGAATCAATGGCTTTCGCGCCGCCGCCACGCGGCCGGCAAACCCCAAGTCTAGCCGGTTCCACCCCGCCGGCGCTCCGCAGGATCTTCCCGATGACGCTCCAGTTCAGCCTCGTTGCCGCCGCCCCCGAATCCGTCGACAGCCCCTGCGTGGTGGTCGGCGTGTACGAGAACGGCCTGCTCACCAGCGCCGCGGCGCGGGTGGACGGCGCCGCCGGCGGCGCGATCAAGCGCCAGGTGGAGAGCGGCGACATCAGCGGCAAGGCCGGCAGCGTCAACCTGCTGTTCGCGCCGGCCGGCGTGGCGGCGCAGCGCGTGCTGGTGGTGGGCCTTGGCGCGCAGAAGAGCTTCGATGCCGCGCGCTTCCAGAAGGTGAACATCGAGGCCGCCCGGGCGCTGGGCCGGCTGCCGCTGGAAAGCGCGGTGTCCTGGCTGGCCGACGTCGACGTGCCCGGCCAGGACGCCGCCTGGCGCGTGCGCACCGCCGCGCTGGCCGCCGACCACGCCGCCTACCGCTACACCGCCACCGTGAAGCCGCGCGGCGCCGGCCAGCCGACCCTGGCCGCGCTGGCCTTCGCCACCGGCGCCGAGGCCCAACCGGGCCTGGACCAGGCCATCGCCATCGCCGAGGGCGTGCGCTTCGCGCGCGAGCTGGCCAACCTGCCGCCGAACATCTGCACGCCGGCCTACATCGCCGCGCAGGCGCAGGCCTTCGCCGAGGCGCACGACAAGGTCGCCTGCCGCGTGCTCGACCACGAGGAGATGGAACAGCTCGGCTTCGGCTCGCTGCTGGCGGTGGGCCGCGGCTCGGCGAACAAGCCGAAGCTGGTCGCGCTGGAATACCGCGGCGGCGCCGACGACGCGAAGCCCTACGCCTTCGTCGGCAAGGGCATCACCTTCGACACCGGCGGCATCAGCCTCAAGCCCGGCCCGGGCATGGAGGAGATGAAGTTCGACATGGGCGGCGCCGCCGGCGTGCTGGGCGCGTTCGTGGCCGCGGTGAAGATGGGCCTGCCGCTCAACCTGGCCTGCGTGGTGCCCGCGGCCGAGAACATGCCCGACGGCGACAGCTACCGCCCCGGCGACGTGCTGACCAGCCTGTCCGGCCAGACCATCGAGGTGCTCAACACCGACGCCGAGGGCCGGCTGATCCTGTGCGATGCGCTGACCTGGACCGCGCGCACCTTCCAGCCGCAGGCGATGGTCGACGCCGCCACCCTCACCGGCGCCTGCGTGACCGCGCTGGGCAAGCACGCCAGCGGCCTGATGAGCAAGCACGACGACCTGGCGGCCGAACTGCTCGCCGCGGGCGAGGCCACGCTGGACCGCGCCTGGCGCCTGCCGCTGTGGGACGACTACCAGGTGCAGCTCGACTCCGCCTTCGCCGACGTGGCCAACATCGGCGGCAAGAGCGCCGGCGCGATCACCGCCGGCTGCTTCCTGTCGCGCTTCACCGACGGCCAGCGCTGGGCCCACCTGGACATCGCCGGCACCGCCTGGGACGAGGGCCGCAAGGGCCTCGCCACCGGCCGCCCGGTGGCGCTGCTGGCGCAGTGGCTGATCGATCGCTGCGCGTAGACTACCCGCACACCGTCATCCCGGCGCAGGCCGGAAACCAGTGGCGGTAACACCCGATGTCGCCCTGGGGCCCCGCCGGAAACCGAGGCAACTGGATCCCGGCCTGCGCCGGGATGACGATCAAGAGCCGATGCCACCATGCCCCGCGCCGACTTCTACCTGATCGACAAGCCGCGCTTCCGCGAGCAGCCGCTGCTGCTGGTGTGCGAGCTGGCGAAGAAGGCCTGCGCGGCGCGGCAGCCCACGCTGGTGCTGTGCCGCGACTTCGCCCAGGCCGAGGCGCTGGACGAGCTGCTGTGGTCGTTCGACGAGGACGCGTTCATCCCGCACCAGCTCGCCGGCGACGATGACGACGCCGACACCGCGGTGCTGGTGGTGCCGCCCGGCATCGACACGCCGCCGCGGCCGCTGGCGATCAACCTGCGCGACGACTGCCCGGCGGAGGCCGGCGAGCGCGTGCTGGAAGTGGTGGCGGCCGACCCGTCCGCGCGCGAAGGCTCGCGCACGCGCTGGCGCGAATACCAGCGGCGCGGATTCCAGGTAAGCAAGTTCGACATGTAGCGCGCGCCGCCCCGCCGCGCGGCGGGGTCACGCCGGATCGGCCTCCACGGCCGCGCGGGCGCGCGACACGACCGCCAGCGCCTCGGCCAGCTGCGCCCCGGTGAGCGGCTTGCGCAGGAAGCCGTCCATGCCCGCGGTGCGGCTGCGCGCCTCCTCGTCGCCGCCGGAACGCGCGGTGATCGCCACGATCCACACGCGCCCGCGCCCGGCCTCGCCCTGGCGGATCAGGCGCGCCACCTGCAGGCCGTCGACGCCGGGCAGGTCGAGGTCGAGCAGCACCGCGTCGCATGGCCCCTGCGCCAGCTCGGCCAGCGCCTGCAGGCCATTGGCCGCGTAGCGCACGCGGTGGCCCTGCTGCTCCAGCAGGCCGCGGATCACGGCGGCGACGATGGCGTCGTCCTCCACCAGCAGCACGTCGAGCGCATCGCCGCCGGTGGCGGGCGCCGCCGGCCCCGCCGGCGCGGACACGGCACCGCCGGCGGCCATCGGCAACGGCAGCCGCACGCTGAAGCTGCTGCCGTGGCCAGGACGCGAGCGCAGCGCGATGGTGCCATGCATCAGCGCCACCAGCTCGCGGCAGATCGCCAGGCCCAGACCGCTGCCCGAGCGGCGCTGCGGGCCGTCGTCCTGCTCGAAGCGCTCGAACAGGCGCGCCTGGTTTTCCTCGGGGATGCCCGGGCCGGTGTCGCTGACCGTGCACATCAGCGCGTCGCCCTGCCAGCGCAGGCCCAGCGTCACGCCGCCGCGCTCGGTGAACTTCAGCGCGTTGTTGACCAGGTTGAACAGCACCTGCTTGATGCGCAGCGCGTCGCCGAGCAGGCGCGCCGGCAGGCTCTCGTCCAGCTGCAGGTCCAGCGCCAGCCCCTTGGCCTGCGCCTGCGCCTGCTCCAGCCGCGCCACGTCCCAGGCCAGCGCGCGCGGGTCGAACGGCGTCGGCTCCAGCACCAGCTTGCCCACCTCGATGCGCGCCAGGTCCAGCGCGTCGTTCACCAGCTTCAGCAGCAGGCTGCCGGAGCGCTGCATGGCCTCGGTGTACTCGCGCTGGCGCGGCGTCTGCTCGGTGCCGAGCAGCAGCTCGGCCATGCCCATCACGCCGGTCATCGGGGTGCGGATCTCGTGGCTCAGCGTGGCCAGGAACTGGCTCTTCGCCGCGCTGGCCTGTTCGGCCAGGCTGCGCTGCTGCTCGGCCAGCTGGATGCGGTGCCGGTGCGCCAGCCGGCGTCGCCATGCCAGCAGCACCGCCCACGCCAGCAGCGCCGCCAGCACCAGGTAGGCCAGCCACGCCCACCAGCGCAGCCACGGCGGCGCCTGCACGTGGATGCGCAGCGGCGCGGCCAGCCGCGACCAGGTCCCGCCGGCGCCGGCGGCCTCCACGTCCAGCGTGTAGTCGCCCGCGGGCAGGCCGGCGAATTCGCGCTCGCCGTGGCTGCCGACGTCGACCCAGTCCGCGTCGAGGCCGTGCAGGCGGAAACGGTAGTCGTTGGCGGAGGGATCGACGTACGAAGCCAGCCGGGCCTGCACGCGCAGGTCGCGGTCGCGCCAGCCGATGCGCACCGGCGCCTGCCCGCGCGGGTCGTCGAGCTCCTGCACCCGCCCCCCGCGGTTCACGCTGAGCCGGCTCAGCATCAGCGGCTGCGGCGCCGCCACCCGGGGGCGCGACAGCGCGCCGGGCCGGAACGCCACCACGCCGCCGCCGTTGGCGGCGAACAGGGTGCCGTCGGGAAACATCGCCACCGAGCCGTTGGTGAAGTCCGTGTTCGACAGGCCCTGGGCGGTGCCGAAGTTCTCGAACCGGTGCGTGCGCGCATCCATCCGCCACAGGCCGGGGTTGGCGAACAGCCAGACGTTGCCGCCGCCGTCCACGCGCATCGACATCAGGTTGGGCAGGAACGGCTGGTGGCTGATGTCCACCGTGCCGTCGCGCACCGCCTTGCCGTCGACCAGGCGGTAGTGCGACAGCGCCTGCTGCGACGACGCCCAGAAGCCGCCCTGGTCGAACGCCACCGCGGTCACCTCGGCATGCGGCACGCCCGGCACCATCGCCATCCGGCCGCTGCCCGGGTCGAGGCGCAGCAGGCCGCCGCCGCTGGCGTACCAGAGCGTGCCATCGTGCACGCTCAGCTGGTCGGCGATCGCCACGTTGTCCACGCCCTGCGGCAACGGCACCGGGGTGATGGCGAGGCTGTCCGGGTCGATGGCGAAGATGCCTTCGCCCCACGAGGCCACGTAGATCCGCCCGTCGCCGCCCGCGCGGACGAAGACCGGTCGCGTCACGTGCGCCCTGGCGATGTCCAGCGCCCGCGCCTTGCCGCCGTCGAGCTCGAACACCGCGCCGCTCTCGGTGATCCACAGGCGGCCCCTGGCGTCCTCGGCGATCGCGGTGATGTTGCCGTGCAGGGCGCGGCTGAGGTGTTCCACCGTGCCGGTGTCCACGTCCAGCTTGTCGAGCCAGCCGTCGAAGCCGCCGACCAGCAGCTTGCCGTCGCGGCTGCGCTCCACGGTCAGCGCGGAGATCCCGGTCAGGCTGTCCGGGTCGTCCGGGATGTGGGTGAAGCGGGTGAAGCTGTTCCAGTCCGGCGGCAGGTAGGCGATGCCGGACTGGTCGAGGGCGAACCACAGCCCGCCCTCGCCGTCGCGCGTCACCTGCCAGATGCGGTCGCTGGGCAGGCCGCCGCGCAGCAGCGGATGGCTGACGACCGTCCGCAGCGAACCGGCGCCGTCGTCCAGCAGCAGGCCCTTGGTGCCGGCGACCCAGAGCCGCCCCTGGGCGTCGCGCGCGCTGGACGTGACCGAGGCATGCAGCTGCGACAGGCGGGCGTCGTCGAACGGCCGGGCCACGCCGTCGCGGCCGATCACCAGCAGGCCGTCCTGCACGGCCACGCGGATCTCGCCGGCCCGGCCCTGGATGCGCCAGACCTTGCCGAGGTCGCCGTGGAACGCCCCGGCCACCGGCACGGCCCGGATGCGCCCGTCCGGATCGCGCACGAACAGGCCGCTGCCCGCGCCGATCCACAGGTGGCCGTCGGCGTCGGCCAGCAGCGCGCGCACCGCGCCGCCCGTTCCGTTTCCCTCGCCCGGCAGCGCGACGTGATCGAAGCCCGCGAGGTCCGGGCGCAGGCGGTCCAGCCCGTGCTGGGTCGCCACCCACACTGCGCCGTCCGGGGTCTGGGCGATGCTCCAGACCTCGTCGCCGGACAGGCTGGCGGGGTTCTTCGCGTCGTGTGTCCACTGGCGGAAGCGTCGGCTGCGCTGGTCGTAGAGGATCAGCCCGCTGGTGACGCCGCCGGCCCAGATCCGGTCGCCGCGATCCACGTACAGGGCGTACGTCTGGTCCGCCGGCAGCGAAGCGGGGTCATCCGGCTCGTGGTGGAACACCTTGAAGCCCACGCCGTCGTAGCGCACCAGGCCCTCGGCGGTGCCGAACCACATCGCGCCGGCATGGTCCTGCGCGATGGCGTAGACGGCGCCGGCCGGCACGCCGTCGGCCTCGCCGTAGTGACGGAACTGCGGCGTGGGCAGCATCGCGGCGGGCGCCGCCACGGGCGCGGCCGACGCGTCGGCCGCGGCAAGCGCCGCGTGCGCGGGGACCCATGCGAAGGCCGCGGCCAGGACAGCACTCAGCGCGAATGTCGGCGGCATGCGTTTCCCCACTACGTCCGCCCATGATGCCAAAACCGCGCCACCGCCGCAGGCTCAGGCCTCGCTGGCATCCACCGGTGCGGCCGCTTCCGGCGCGGGCCAGGCCTCCAGCACCGCGGCGAGCTGCGCCCCGGTGAGCGGCTTGCGCAGGAACCCGTCCATGCCGGCGGCGCGGCTGCGCGCCTCGTCGTCGCCGCCGGTGCGCGCGGTGACGGCGATGATCGGCAGGTGCCGGCCCGGCGGCTCGTGCTGGCGCATCAGGCGCGCCACCTGGAAGCCGTCGAGGCCGGGCAGGTCCAGGTCCAGCAGCACCAGGTCGCAGCGCGCCTGGGCCAGTTCGGCCAGCGCCTCCAGGCCGTTCGCCGCGTGCGTCGCCGCGTGTCCCTGGCGCTCCAGCAGGCCGCGGATCACCGCCGCCACGATGGCGTCGTCCTCGACCAGCAGGACGTGCCGCCGGTGGCCGTGGTCGGCATGCTCGGCATGGCGGGTGGACGCCAGCGGGACGAGCGGCAAGGCGGCCTCGCGCAACGGCAGGTACACGCGGAAGGTGGTGCCCTGCCCCAGCCGCGACGCCAGCCTGATGTGGCCGCCCAGCAGCAGGGTCAGCTCGCGGCAGATCGACAGGCCCAGCCCGGTGCCGGCTCGGTGCTGCGGACCGACGCCCTGCTCGAACGGCTCGAACAGGCGCGCCTGCACGTTCTCGGGAATGCCGGGGCCGGTGTCGCTGACGCTGTACACCAGTTCGTCGCCGTAGCAGCCCACGCCCAGCGTGACCCGGCCGTGCTCGGTGAACTTCAGCGCGTTGTTGGCCAGGTTGAGCAGGATCTGGCGGATGCGGAACACGTCGCCCAGCGCGCGCGGCGGCAGGTCGGTCTCGATCTCCACGTCGAACTCCAGCCCCTTGGCGCGCGCCTGGCCGGTCTGCAGGCGGCCGATCTCCTGCACCAGCGCACAGGGGTCGTAGGGCGCCGTCTCCAGTTGCAGCTTGCCGGCCTCGATGCGCGCCAGGTCCAGCGCGTCGTTCACCAGCTTCAGCAGCAGGTCGCCGGAGCGCTGCATGGTCTCGGCGTAGCTGTGTTGGACGGGGTTGAGCGGCGTGGCCAGCAGCAGTTCGGCCATGCCCATCACGCCGGTCATCGGGGTGCGGATCTCGTGGCTCAGCGTGGCCAGGAACTGGCTCTTCGCCGCGCTGGCCTGCTCGGCCACGCTGCGCTGCTGCTCCGCCATGCGGATGCGGTCGCGATGCGCCATGCGCCGGCGCCAGGCCAGCAGCAGCAGCCACACCACCGCGCCGGCCAGGGCCACGTAGACCAGCCACGCCCACCAGCGCAGCCATGGCGGCGCCTGCACGTGCACCCGCAACGGCGTGGCCAGCTCGGTCCAATGGCCGTTGGTGACCTCGGCGTGCACTTCCAGCGTGTAGTCGCCGGCGTGCAGGCCGATGAACTCGCGCTCGCCGCGGTTGCCGGTGTCCAGCCAGCCGTTGTCGAAGCCGTCCAGCCGGAAGCAGTAGCGGCTGGACGCCGGGTCGACGTAGGAGAACGCGCGCACCTGCATGGTGAGCTGGCGATCGCGCCAGCCCACGCGCGCCACCCCGTCGCGCACCGGCAGCATGTGCCAGTCGCGGCCGCGCATCACGCGCACGTCGGTGATCGCCAGGTGCGGCCTGCCCCAGTGGTCCTGCACCCGGTCCGGGTCGAACACCACCACGCCGCCCAGGGTGGGCGCATGGATGTAGCCATCGGGCATCAGGGCGTAGCCGCGCGAGAACTCGCCGTTGGTGAGCCCGTCCTGCAGGCCGAAGGAGCGGAAGCGGCCGCTGTCCGGGTCGTAGCGCCACAGGCCGTCGTGGCCGAACACCCAGACCCGGCCGCGGGCGTCGACGTACAGGTCCACCACGCTTGCCGCGGGCCAGCCCTGCGCGGTGCCCACCCGGCGGTCGAGCGCCAGGCCGTCGCCCTGGTAGCGGTAATGCGCGAGCCCGTCGGTATTGGCCGTCCAGATGCCGCCGCGATCGAACGCAAAGGCGTCCACCGATTGCCCGGCCGGGCCGCCCGGCACCATCTCGAAGCGGCGGTGCGCGGCGTCCAGCCGCATCATGCCGCCGTCGCTGGCGTACCAGAACACGCCGCCGTGCAGGGTCATCTGGCTGCCCCAGAGCACCTTCTCGTTCGGGCGCTCCATCGGCATGCGGCTCACCGCCAGCGTGCCGGGGTCGATGCGGAACAGGCCCTGGCCGAAGGTGCGCACGTACAGCTGGCCGTCCGGTCCCGGCTCCACTTCCAGCGGGTGGTCGGTGCCCGCATCCTCCAGGTCCACCTGGCCGCACTTCCGGGTGCCCTGGTCGCACACCAGGAGGTGGCCCTGCACCGCCACCCACAGGCGCTGGCGCGCGTCCTCGGTCATGCCCACCACGTCGCCGCCGAGGCCGGAGAACACGTGCTCGACCTGGCCGGTGGCGGGGTCGAGCCGGTCGATGCGGCCGCGGCGCTCGCCCACCCAGACGTGCACGCCGTCGCGGCCGCGCGCCATGGTGGTGGCCGCCGCGTCGCGCAGGCTGCCCGGCTCGTCGGGGATGTGGGTGAAGCGGCTGAAGTTGTCCCAGTCCGGCGCCAGGTAGGCCACGCCGCCGTCCAGCAGGGTCACCCACAGGCCGCCCTCGCGGTCGGCCAGGATCTGCCATACCCAGGTGCCGGGCAGGTTGCCGTACAGCACCGGGTGGTCGCTCACCGGGGTGACCGGCCCGCCCGGCCGCATCTGCACGAACAGGCCCTTCTGCGTGCCCACCCAGAGCCGCCCGGAGGCGTCGCGGGTGCTGGCCATGACGTTGGTCTTCGGGATGTTCGCGGCGGCGAACGGCCGCGCCACGTCGTCCCGGCCTACGATCAACAGGTATCCGGCGGCGGCGATGCGCACCTCGTCGCCCTCGCCGTCGATGCGCCAGGCGTCGATGGGCTTGTCCGAGTCCGCCTGCGCTATCGCGTGCCAGCTGCCGTCGGGATCGCGGCGCAGCACGCCGAGGTCGCAGCCCATCCACAGCCGGCCGCGCGGGTCGACGTACAGCGCACCCACCGTGCCGAAGTGTCGGACATGGCCGTCCGGCCCGGGCGGCGCCGCGACATGGTCGAAGCCGCGGCCATCGGCGCGCAGGTGGTCCAGCCCGGCCCCGGTGCCCACCCACAGGCGGCCGCCGGCGCCCTGCGCGATCGCCCACACGCGATCGCTGGACAGGCTGTCCGGGTCGGCGGGGTCGTGGCCCCAGTGCCGGAAGCGGCCGCCGGCCTCGTCGTAGCGATTCAGGCCGGCATTGAGGCCGGCCGCCCACAGGCGGCCCTGGCGGTCCACCAGCAGCGAGGCGATGCCGTTGTCGTACAGCGAGCCGGGATCGTCCGCGCGATGGCGGAACACCGTGAAGTGCACGCCATCGAAGCGCGCGATGCCGCCCTTGGTGCCGAACCACAACGCGCCGTCGCGCCCCTGCGCCACCGCGTACACGCTGGTGCTGGGCAGGCCGTCCGCGGTGCCGTAGCGGCGGAACTGCGGGGTGGGCAGTGCGCCCGCGGCGTTCGCTGCGGCAACGGCAGGCGGCGCGACGACGGATGCCGCCGAGGCTGCCGCGTCGGGCATGGTGGTGCCCAGCAGCATCGCCAGTCCCAGCGCAAACGCCCCGGCCATGTACTCCCCTCTCGTCCCCGTCGACGGCGCAGCGACCTCCGCGGCGCGGTCAGCCGACCGCCGGATGATGCCAAAACCGCGCCGGCCCGGCGAGCCGGCGCCTGGCGGGCGGGCCGCTCCCGCTACACTGCCGTGCATGACCCGACGCACCCGCCTGCTGCTCGCCGCGATCGCCGTCGCCGCCCTGCTGTGGCTGCTGTTCGCCGCGGCCGAGCGCGCGCTGGCGCTGGCGCAGCGCTTCCTGGCCCTGCCCGCCTGGCTGCAGTGGACGCTGGGCGCGGTGCTGCTGGTCTTCGCCGCCGCCGGGTTGTCGGTGCTGTGGTGGCTGCTGCGCCCGCGGCGCCGGCGGCGCCCGGTGCCCGCGCCGGACCGCGCCAGCCTGGAGCGGCGCATCGGCGCCCTGCGCGAACGCGGCACCGGCACCGGCGAACTCGACGCGGAACTGGCCGAGCTGGACCGCCGTCGCGCGGCGCAGCGTGTCTACGTGGCACTGTTCGGCGAGATCTCCACCGGCAAGAGCAGCCTGATCCGGGCCCTGGCGCCCGGCGCGCTGGCCGCCAGCGACGCGCGCGGCGGCACCACGCGCGACGTGCGCCACTACGATGGCCGCCTGCCCGACGGCCGCCCCCTGGTGCTGGCCGACGTGCCCGGCAGCCGCGAAGCCGGCGGCGAGGCGCACGAGGCGATGGCGCGGCAGGAAGCGCTGCGCGCGCACGCGGTGGTCTACCTCTGCGCCGGCGACCTCACCCGCACGCAGGCGGACGAGCTGCGCTGGCTGTCCGGCTTCGGCAAGCCGCTGCTGCTGGCGCTGAACAAGGCCGACCAGTGGAACGAGGCCGAGCGCGCGCAACTGCTGGAACGGCTGCGCCGGCAGGCGCGCGGGCATGCCGCCGCAGTGGTGGCGATCAGCGCCGGCGGCAGCGAGCGCTTCCAGCGCCGCCTCGCCGACGGCTCGGTGGAACAGGTCGAGCGCCAGCGCACGCCCGCCATCGCGCCGTTGCTGCAGGCGCTGGACAGGCTCACCGCGCCCGGCGCCGAGAAGCTGGAACCGCTGCGCGAGCACGCCGTGCTGGCCGGCCTGCACGAGCGCACCGGCGCGCTGGAGACGCAGACCCGCGCCGCCGAAGCCGAGCGCATCGTGCGCAAGTACGCGCGCCGCGCCGTGGTCGGCGCGCTGGCCGCGGTGGCGCCGGGCAGCGACCTGGTGATCCAGGGCGCGCTGGCCGCCTCGCTCACCCGCGAGCTGGCCGCCCTGCACGGCGTGCGCGCCACCGAGGTGCAGGTGGAGGACTTCGTGCGCCAGGCGCGGCTCACCCTGCGCACCGGCAGCTCCATCGCGCTGGCGGTGGCGGGCAACGCGCTGAAGGCCTTCCCCGGCCTGGGCACGCTGGGCGGCGGCGTGTTGCACGCCTTCGCCTACGCGCTGATCTTCGACTCGATGGGGAGGGCGCTGGCCGCCTCGCTGGCCGAACGCAACACGCTGGACCAGGAGGATGCCGGGGCGCGCCTCAAGGCCCTGCTGGCCGACGACCACGGGCCGCGCCTGCGCGAACTGGCCACGCTGACGATGGAAGCCTGGCGCGAACGCGACGCCGGCCACGCCGGCGGCGACTGAACGGCACAGCGCGGGTTCGCCGCGCCCCGCGAACGATCCGTTCCGGCCCCGCAACTGGCATCGATCCGGCCGTTCGGCCAGACTTCGCGCATGCCCATTCCCCGCGCCATCCGCCGGCTGCCGTTCCTGTTGCCCGTCCTGCTGGCGCCGGCCGCCGCGTGGGCGGACGCGCACGACTACCGCTACGACACGGTGCACAGCCAGGTGGTCTTCAGCATCGACCACGACGGCTACTCGCGGCCGTTCGGCCGACTGCGCATCGCGCGCGGCTGGCTGAGCTTCGACGCGGACGACTGGAGCCGTTCGGCCACCGCGCTGGACATCGACCTCTCCAGCGTGGACATGGGCGACGCGAAATGGAATGCCGCGGTGTGCGGCGCCTCGCTGCTCGACTGCGGCCATGATCGCTACGCGCACTTCGCCAGCACCTCGGTGGAACGCACCGACGCCACCCACGGCGTGCTGCACGGCACGCTGACCCTGCACGGCGCCAGCCGGCCGCTGGACATCCCGTTCCGGCTCAACCGGCTGGGCCGCACCCTGTACGGCCTGCACACCGTGGCCGGCTTCTCGGCCACCGCCACGCTCGACCGCACCGCGTTCGGTATCGGCGCCTTCCCGAACTCCATCGGCCATGGCGTGTCCATGTGGCTGGAGATCGAGGCGATCCGCGACGACCACGCCCGGACCCACCACGGAACCACGCCATGAAACTGCGCAACGACGACCGCCAATGGGGCGCGGTCATCAAGTCCTTCCACTGGATCATGGCGCTGGGCATCCTCGGCAACGGCGTGTGGGGCCTGCTGATGACCGGCATGTCGCCGTCGATGGCGAAGATCAACGTGTACGCGCTGCACAAGTCGATCGGCCTGACCCTGCTGGCGCTGCTGCTGCTGCGCCTGGCCTGGCGCATGACCGAGCGCGCGCCGCCGGACGAGCCGATGCCGCGCTGGCAGCGCCGGGCCGCGCACGCCACGCACGTGCTGCTGTACCTGCTGATCGCGGCGATCCCGCTCAGCGGCTGGTGGTTCAACTCGCTGCACGGCTACCCGCTGCAGTGGTTCAAGCTGTTCAACCTGCCCGCGCTGGCGGCGAAGAACCCGGACATGGCGCACGTCGCCCATGCCGTGCACGAGTACCTGTTCTGGCTGCTGCTGCTGGTGCTGGTGGCGCACGTGGGCGCGGCGATCAGGCACCACGTGTTCGACCGCGACAACGTGTTGCGCCGCATGCTGCCGTTCGGCCGCCCGCTTCCCCGCTCCCCGCACGAAGGAGACCCGACATGACCCCCGCCGCGATGAAACGCCTGCTGCTGCTCGCCGCGCTGGCGCTGCCCGGCGCCGCTGGCGCCACCGACTATGCCGTGCAGCCGGGCGCCAGCACGCTCGGCTTCAGCGACACCTTCCAGGGCCAGGCCTTCGACGGCCATTTCGGCCAGTGGACGGCGGCGATCAGCTACGACCCGGCCAACCTCGCGACCTCGAAGTTCGACGTCAGCGTGGACCTGTCGAGCGCGAAGACCGGCGACGACGACCGCGACGGCGCGTTGCCCGGCCCCGATTTCTTCGACGCGGCGAAATTCCCGCGGGCGCACTTCGTCACCACCGGCTTCCGCCGCGTCGGCGGCAAGGTGGTCGCCGACGGCCAGCTCACCCTGCGCGGGGTAACCCGGCCGGTGAGCCTCGCGGTGGACTTCAGGCCGCAGGGCCAGGGCGCCACGCTGGACGTCGCCACCACGCTCAAGCGCCTCGACTTCGGCGTGGGCGGCGGCCAGTACGCCGACGCCTCGGTGATCGGCGCCGAGGTGAAGGTCAGCGCGCACCTGGTGCTGGTCGCGAAGTAGCACGTGGACCTCGACGCGCTGTGGCGTCGACTGCGCGCGCGGCTGGCCCCGCCCGCCGCGCCGGCGCCCGCGCGCGGTGAACCGGCCGCCGGCGCCGACGCGCGCATGGCCGACAGCCTGCGCGGCCTGCTCGACGACCCCGCGATCCCGCCCGCGCTGCGCCACGAGCTGGCCGCCGACTTCGCGCGCATCGAAAGCATGCTGGCGCGGCTGGAACGCGGCGAACTGCACGTGGCGGTGTTCGGCCGCGTCTCCGCGGGCAAGTCCGCGCTGGGCAACGCGCTGCTCGGGCGCGAGGCGTTCGCGGTGGGCGTCCTGCACGGCACCACCACCGAGGCCGCGCAGGCGCCGCTGGACGAAGCGGCGCACGACGGCCTGGTGCTGATCGACACCCCCGGCATCAACGAACTGGACGGCGAGGCGCGCGAGAAGCTCGCCTTCGAGGTGGCCGAGGTCTGCGACCTGGTGGTGTTCGTCTGCGACGGCGACCTCACCCGCGAGGAACTCGACGCGCTGAAGACCCTGGCCGCGACCCAGCGCCCGCTGCTGCTGGCGCTGAACAAGGCCGACCGCTATGGCGCCGACGAGCTGGCCAGCCTGCTCGACCACCTGCGCCAGCGCACGCAGGGGCTGGTGCGCGGACAGGACGTGCTGGCGGTGGCGGCGCGCCCCGCCCCGCTGCACGTGCTCGACGAAGGCGCGCACGGCCGTGACGCCACGCGCGCGCAGCCGGTGCCGCCCGACGTCGCCGCGCTGCGCGAGCGCCTGCTGGCCATCGCCGCGCGCGAAGGCAGGACGCTTTCCGCGCTCAACGCCGGTCTCTACGCCGGCCGGCTCACCGACCAGGTCAGCGCGCGCATCGCCGCGACCCGGCGCGCGATGGCGAGCCGGGTGATCCGCAACTACTGCCTGGCCAAGGGCGTGGCGGTGGCACTGAACCCCGTCCCCGTGGCCGACCTGCTCGCCGCCGCCGGCCTCGACGCGGCGATGGTGGTGCAGCTGTCGCGCGTGTACGGCCTGCCGCTGACGCGCGCGGAATCCGGCCGGCTGGTGGCGGTGATCTCCGCCCAGCTCGCCGCGCTGATGGGCGCGATCTGGGGCGTGCAGCTGGTGGCCTCGGCGCTGAAGGGCGTCAGCGCGGGGCTGTCCACCGTGCTCACCGCCGCGGCGCAGGGCGCGCTGGGCTGGTACGCCACGGTGCTGATCGGCCGCGCCGCCGAGCGCTACCTCATCGCCGGCAAGTCGTGGGGCGAACAGGGCGCCAAGCGCGCGGTGGCCGAGATCGTCGCCGGCCTCGACCGCGACTCGATCCTGCGCGAGGCGCGCGAGGAAATCCTCAAGCGGCTGAAGCGGTCGCCGTAACCCCAACCGCCCCCGGCTTCCCCCCTGTAGGAGCGGCTTCAGCCGCGATGCCTCTAGCTTTTCGCGACATCCTGCCAGGAGCATCGCGGCTGAAGCCGCTCCTACAGACCGTCGAAGCCGTGTGGGAGCGCATCCTGTGCGCGAAGGCTCTTCGCTCCGGTCAGGCGCCAGAGCCTTTCGCGTACAAGGTGCGCTCCTACAGGGGGATTTTCGAGTCGTGGCGACGCGATCAGAGGACAGCCGGGCGGGGCTTGACGTCCAGGAAATCACGCACCGCCGCCGCGTCGAACGGCCAGTCCAGCTCGCGGCCGTCGCGCAGGTCGCGCAGCACCGGCACGCGCGTGCCGTAGCGACGTTCCAGCTCCGCGCTGTCGTCCACCCACACGCTGTCGAATTCCGGCGCGCGCGCCTCGGCCAACGCGGCCAGGGCCAGGTCGCACAGGTGGCAGTAGTCGCGTTGGTAGAGCACGAAGCGCAGGGACATGGCGACGACGATAGCCGCTCGCCCGGCGGACGTGAACCGGCATGCCGCCCTTGACCATCAAATGATAACGATTATCATTTGATTCAATCCGGGAACGCCGCCGCTGCCCCGCCGTTCCGTTCCCGAGGATTCTCCACGATGCCTTTGCCGCGTCTTCGTCCGCGTTGCCTGCCGTTCGTCCTGTCCATCGGCCTCGCCGCCACCACGGCGGCGGCGGAAACCGATCCGCCGCCGGTCCACGACCAGCACCACCCGGTGACGCTGAAGGGCGTCGAGGTCACCGCCGTCGCGGCGCAGGACCCCGATGCCTACGGCGTGCACGAAAGCCGCGGCGCCACCCGCCTGTCGCTGTCGTTGCGCGAGACGCCGCAGTCGGTGAGCGTGGTCACCCGCGCCCAGATGGACGACTTCGGCCTCAACGACATCAACGCGGTGCTGGCCAACACCACCGGCGTGAACGTGGAGCGCGTGGAGACCGACCGCACCTACTTCAGCGCGCGCGGCTTCGACGTGGGCCACTTCCTCGTCGACGGCCTGGGCCTGCCCCTCGCCAACGGGGCGCAGTGGGGCGACCTGGATACCGCGGTCTACGAGCGCATCGAAGTGCTGCGCGGCGCCAACGGCCTGCTCGCCTTCACCGGCAACCCGTCCGCCACGGTGAATTTCGTGCGCAAGCGGCCCACCGCGGATTTCCAGGGCAGCATGGGGTTCGGTCTCGGCAGTTGGGCGACCCGGCGGCTGGACATGGACCTGTCCGGCCCGTTGAACGCGGCGCACAGCGTGCGCGGCCGGCTGGTGGCCGCCGCACAGGACGGCGACAGCTACCTGGACCGCTACCGCCCGCGCCGCAAGGTGGTATCCGGCACGCTGGAGGCCGACCTCGGCCGCGGCACCCTGCTCAGCGTGGGCCTCACGGCGCAGAAGAACGCGTCGCGCGGCGGCCTGTGGGGCGCGCTGCCGCTGTACCACACCGACGGCACGCCCACCCGCTACGCCCGTTCCGCCAGCACCTCGGCCGACTGGTCGTTCTGGGACACCGACGACACCCGCGCCTTCGTCCGGCTCGAACGGGAACTGGCCGGCGGCTGGAGCCTGAAGGCCGCGCTCAACTACCGCCGCCTGGTCAACGACAGCAACCTGTTCTACGTCTATGGCACGCCGGACGCGGCCACCGGCCTGGGCCTGCTCTCCTACCCGTCCCGCTACGGCGGCGCGGAAAAGCAGTACGTGGCCGACGTCTACGCCAGCGGCCCGTTCATGCTCGGTGGACGGCAGCACGAGCTGGTGGTCGGCGTGGACTGGGCGCGCGACGACGACAGCGAACTTTCCGGCTACTCCAACGGCACCATCGGCCAGCCGCTGCCACCGCTGCAGGACTGGCACGGCGACTTCCCGCGCCCGGACTTCGACGACTCCTACAGCGGCGCGCACATCCGCAGCGAGCGCCAGGGCGCCTACCTCACCGCGCGCTGGAACCTGGCCGACGGCCTCACCCTGATCACCGGCAGCAGCCTCGCCCACGTGCGCGCCGAGGGCGCCAACTACGGCGTGCCCAACGCCTACAGCCGCACCCGCGCCACGCCCTTCGCCGGCGCGGTGCTCGACCTCTCCAAACACTACTCGCTGTACGCCAGCTACGCGCGGCTGTTCAATCCGCAGACGCAGCTGGACGCGGACAACCGCGTGCTCGACCCGGTCACCGGCTCCAACCTGGAAGCCGGCCTCAAGGGTGCGTGGTACGACGGCGCGCTCAACGCCTCGTTCGCGCTGTTCCGGGCGAAGCAGGACCACCTCGCCGAAGCGGCCGGCCACAACGCGCAGACCAACCGCGACTACTACCGCGGCATCGACGCCACCTCGCGCGGCTTCGAGTTCGACGCGGGCGGCCGGCTCGGCCGCGACTGGGAACTGTCCGCGGGCTACACCCAGCTGCGCCTCGACGCGCCGGACGGGAAGGCCGTGCGCACCTATGTGCCGCGGCGCAACGTCCACCTCGCCGCACGCTACCGCGTGGCCGCCGTGCCCGGCCTGCGCCTGGGCGCCACGCTGCGCTGGCAGGACGCCATCCGCCGCGACCAGGGCGCGCTCGACACGCAGGGCCGCGAGATCGTCACCCGCCAGGGCAGCTATGCCCTGCTGGGCCTGATGGCCGGCTACGACTTCGCGCCGGGCTGGAGCGCCACGCTCAACCTCGACAACCTCACCAACCGCAAGTACCTCACCAGCCTGTACTGGGACCAGGCCTACTACGGCGCGCCGCGCCGCTGGATGCTGGACCTGCGCTACCGGTTCTGAACGCCGCGCGCATTCGTCCGCGAATGGACTGCCGGATGGCGATGCACCGCGTAGAATGGTGGTTTCACCCTCTTCGCAGCGCAGCCATGGCCGTCAGCGTATTCGACCTGTTCAAGATCGGCATCGGGCCGTCCTCCTCGCACACGGTGGGCCCGATGCGCGCCGCCGCGCGCTTCGCCGAACGCTGGCTGGAGGAGAAGGGCGTGCTGGACCGCGTGGCGCGCGTGCGCGCCGAGCTCTACGGCTCGCTGGCGATGACCGGCCGCGGCCACGGCACCGACAAGGCGGTGCTGCTGGGCTTCGAGGGCCAGCATCCGGACACGGTCGATCCCGATGCGATCCCCGGCATCCTCGAGCGCATCCGCGGCAGCGGCCGCATCCGCGTGCTCGGCAAGCGCGAGATCGCCTTCGACGAGAAGGGCGACCTGGTGTTCAACAAGCGCCAGAAGCTGCCCTTCCACACCAACGGCATGCGCTTCTCCACCTACGACGCGGCAGGCAACGAGCTGGCCACGCGCGACTACTATTCCGTCGGCGGCGGCTTCGTGGTGAACACCGACGAGGCCGCCGAGGACCGCATCGTCGCCGACACCACCGAGCAGCCCTACCCGTTCTCCACCGGCGAACAGCTGCTGGCGCAGTGCGAGAAACACGGCCTCGGCATCGCCCAGCTGATGCTGGCGAACGAAAGCGTGTGGCGCCCCGAGGCGGAGACCCGCGCCGGCCTGCTGACGATATGGAAGGCCATGCAGGACTGCGTGACGCGCGGCCTGCGCTCGCCCGGCACCCTGCCCGGCGGCCTGCACGTGGCGCGCCGCGCCCCGGCGATGGCCGAGGAACTGCGCAACCAGCCCGAAGCCTCGCTGCGCGATCCGCTCACCATCCTCGACTGGGTCAACCTCTACGCGCTCGCCGTCAACGAGGAGAACGCCGCCGGCGGCCGGGTGGTCACCGCACCCACCAACGGCGCCGCCGGCATCATCCCCGCGGTGGGGCACTACTACCTGCGCTTCTGTCCCAAGGCCGACGAGAACGGCATCATCGACTACCTGCTCACCGCCGCCGCCATCGGCATCCTGTACAAGGAGAACGCCTCGATCTCCGGCGCCGAGGTGGGTTGCCAGGGCGAGGTGGGCGTGGCCTGCTCGATGGCCGCCGGCGGCCTCGCCGCCGCGCTGGGCGGCAACATCCACCAGGTGGAGAACGCCGCCGAGATCGGCATGGAACACAACCTCGGCCTCACCTGCGACCCGATCGGCGGCCTGGTGCAGATCCCCTGCATCGAGCGCAACGCGATGGCCTCGGTGAAGGCGATCAACGCCAGCCGCATGGCGCTGAAGAGCGACGGCAAGCACCGCGTCTCGCTCGACAAGGTCATCAAGACCATGCGTGACACCGGCCGCGACATGAAGGACAAGTACAAGGAAACCAGCCGCGGCGGGCTGGCGGTGAACGTCATCGAGTGCTGACGCCTTTCTCCCTCTCCCCTTCGGGGAGAGCGCCGCCCTGAGCATGTCGAAGGGGGCTGGGGCCTCGCGGTGACGTGCCTTCGAAGCGGGCTTCGATCAAGTGCTCCCGCGAGCACCCGCCCCTCATCCGCCCCTGCGGGGCGCCTTCTCCCCGGCGGGGAGAAGGATTCAAAGCCGCGCTGCGCTTGCCGATGCCTTGCTCCCTCTCCCCGCCGGGGAGAGGGTCGGGGTGAGGGGTCAACCTCGCGACAACACACCTTCGAAGCGGGTTTCGACACGCGTCACCGCGAGCACCCGCCCCTCATCCGCCCCTGCGGGGCACCTTCTCCCCGAGGGGGAGAAGGATCCAACGCAGCCGCTCAGCCGAACACGATGCTGGCGATCGCCCCGTTGGTGTCCTGGCGCGGGCGCATCGACACCTGCCAGCCGTACAGGTCGCACAGCCGGCGCACGATGGCCAGGCCCAGGCCGGCGCCGCTGCCGCCGGCGCCCTCGCCGCGCACCCCGCGCTGGAACAGGCGCTCGGCGTCTTCCGGCTTGATGCCCGGGCCGGTGTCGATCACCTCGATGCGCCCCTGCCCCACGTCCACCCGCACGGTGCCTTCCAGGGTGTACTTGATCGCGTTGCCGATCAGGTTGGTCAGCGCCACCGACAACACCGAGGCCGGCGCATTGACGCTCACCGCCTCGCGCTCGTCCAGCTTGACCTCCACCGGCTTGCCGCGCAGCTGCGGGCGCTGGCTCTCGATCACGTCGGCGGCGACCTTGCCCACGTTGGTGGTCTCGCCGCGGGTGGGACCGCGCCGCTCGGCGCGCGACAGCAGCAGCAGCGCCTCGATCAGCTCGGTGGCCTGGCGCGAGGCGCGTTCGATGCGCTTCAGCCGCTCGGCCAGCTTGGGCGTGAGGTCGGGCGAGCCCTGCAGCAGCTCGGTGGTGCTGGAGATCACCGCCAACGGCGTGCGCAGTTCATGGCTGACGTCGGAGTTGAACTCGCGGTCGCGCTCGACCATCGCGGTGAGCCGCTCGGCGTATTCGTCCAGCGCCAGCGCCAACTCGCCCACCTCGTCGTCGGCGAAATGGCCCGCCAGCGGCTCGGCCTTGCCCGCCCTGCGGAAATCGCGCAGGCGCTGCGCCAGTTGCGTGACCGGCTTGAGCACCTTGCGCGACAGCCACAGGCCGATCGCCAGCGAGAGCAGGCCGAACAGGAACACCGCACCAATCACGCTGAACAGGAGCTGCCGCTTGCCCAGCTCCTCGCGCGTGACGTCGTAGCGCACGAAGCTGATGATGTGGTTCTCGCGATATACCGCCAGTTTGTAATGGTGCGGCTTGCCGTCGTCACCCTGCTCGGTAATGTCGTGCACGCCGGTACCCATGTTCTGCCAGGCCAGCGGCGCCTTGTACAAGGTGCGGTCGCTCTTGGTCATGCCGGTGAGCAGGCGCGAGGCGACGCCCGGCGAATCCGGGTGCTCCTGGGCGTAATGGTTCGCATACTTGGCATCGTCCAGCAGGCTGGAGTTGACCAGTTGGTCCTCCACCCGCGTGCGGATGTTCAATGCCGCAAAAGCAAACAACGCGCTGAGGCCGAAACCGAACAGCGCGAACGAGACGACCAAACGGAACCGCAGCTTACGCCTGGACTGCATCCGGATCGACCATGCGGTAGCCGATGCCGTGCCGGGTGTGGATCAGCGGCTTGTCGAACGGCTTGTCGATCGCGGCGCGCAGGCCGTGGATGTGCACGCGCAGGCTGTCGCTGTCGGGCAGTTCCTCGCCCCACACCTTCTGCTCCAGGTCCTGCCGCGTCACCACCGAGGGGCTGGCCTCCATCAGCGCCTGCAACAGCTTCAGGCCGATCGGATTGAGCTGGATTGCCTTGCCGTCGCGGTTCACGGTGAGCGTGTCGAGGTTGTAGGTGAGGTCGGCCACCTTGAGCACGCGGCTCTGCGGGCCCTTGCCGCGGCGCGCCAGCACCTCCAGCCGCGCGGCCAGCTCCTGCAGCGCGAACGGCTTGGTCATGTAGTCGTCGGCGCCGGACTCGAAGCCGGTGAGCTTCTGCTCCAGCGCGTCGCGCGCGGTCAGCATCAGCACGGGCGTCTGCTTGTGCGCCTCGTGGCGCAGCTTGCGCGCCACGTCCAGCCCGTCCATGCCTGGCAGGGTCAGGTCGAGCACGATCACGTCGAAGTCGTGCACCACCGCCAGGTGCAGGCCGGTCACGCCATCGCCGGCGAAGTCCACCACATGGCCCCGGTCTTCCAGATAATCGCCGATGTTGGTCGCGATATCGCTGTTGTCTTCGATCACCAGTACGCGCATGCGTCGCTCCGCTACGCTGCCGGCGCGGGCCGGCGGAACCCCAAGCTTAATAGGCGGAGGCGCGCCGGGTAAGCCGTTCATGCTGAACGGCACGCATAAAAAAGCCCGGGCGTCCGGCCATTGGCCATCCCGCCCGGGCTGAAGCTACTTGCCCCGATACCGTCGTCTGCTGCCACCGAGACCTTGCGGTTGAGTGCCGAGCAAAAAACAGTGGGGCCTTTATAGGGGCGCTCCGGTTACGTGACGGTTAACCGCCCGCCGCGCCGTTCATGAACGGTGGAGAATGCGAACGGCCGCACGCTACTTCGCGGCGTGCCGCTCCAGGTGGCGGATGATGCAGGTGGACACGTCCACGCTGGTGGCGGCCTCGATGCCCTCCAGGCCCGGCGAGGCGTTCACCTCCAGCACCAGCGGGCCGCGCCGGGAACGCAGCAGGTCCACGCCGGCGATGCCCAGGCCCAGCGCCCCGGCGGCGCGTACCGCGATGCGCTTCTCCGCCGCGCTGAGGTCGGCCGCGCTCGCGCTGCCGCCACGGTGCAGGTTGGCGCGGAAGTCGCCGGGACTGGCCTCGCGCTGCATCGCCGCCACCACCTTGCCGCCGACCACGAAGCAGCGCAGGTCGCAGCCCTTCGCCTCGGCGATGAACTCCTGCACCAGGAAGTTGGCGTACAGGCCGCGGAAGGCTTCCACCACGCTCTGCGAGGCGCTGCGCTTTTCCGCCAGCACCACGCCGGTGCCCTGGCTACCCTCGTTGAGCTTGATCACGTGCGGCGGGTCGCCGAGCATCGCCAGCACGTCGTCGGTGTCGTCCGGGTTGTCGCCGAACACCGTCACCGGCATGGCGATGCCCTGCGCGGCGAGGATCTGCAGGCAGCGCAGCTTGTCCCGCGCGCGCAGCACCGCGTCGGACGGGTTGGGCGTGTACACGCCCATCATCTCCAGCTGGCGCAGCACCGCGGTGCCGTAGAACGTGCTGGTGCTGCCGATGCGCGGGATCGCCGCGTCGATGTCGCGCAGCGGCTTGCCCTTGTAGCGGATCTCCACCGCCTCCGGCGCGATGCGCACGTAGCAGCGCAACGGGTCGAGCACGCGCACCACGTGGTCGCGCGCGCGCGCCGCCTCGACCAGCCGGCGCGTGGAATACAGCCGCGCATTGCGCGAGAGGATGGCGATCTTCATGGCGTCGGTGGAAGCGGGGCTGTTGGACCGTTACGGCTCAGTTGTACGTTTCGGCGATCTTCGTCACGCGTCCATCCTGACCGACATAGATGGATACTGTCTTGTTGCCTACGTCGTAATCCAGCCGATGGCCGACCACGGCCCCGTACTGGTTCTGCACGTCGGCGCGCAGGCTGAGCCGGCCCGCCACTTTCAGCACGTGCGCCTCCGCGTCCCCGAGTACCACCAGCTGGTTTCCGAAGCGCACACTGTCGGATGCCGCCGCAGCGAACGCCAGCGCCAGGCCGGCCGCAAGGACAATCCCTCGTTTCATCGCTTTTCTCCATGCCATTGAGTAATCCAAGCTTATACATGCAGCGACAGGAATCGGCGTGCACGACTACCGGCTCATCCCGGGAAGGAAAGTGCGACGGCTGATCCATGTCCCGGCGTCACCGCCGCGTAGGACAACGCCGGGTCCACCCTGAACCGGCCACCGAGCGCGGTGCGCCCGAGCAACAGCGGGAACAGCATGCCGCGCCGGTCCGCCAGGCCGATCTCGGCCTCGAAGGCACGCCCGGCCAGCACGATGCGGCTGCGGATGAACCAGCGTTCGTCGCGATGGCCGCCACTGTCGGTCACCGCGCGCCGGCCCAGCGCCGGCGCCTCGCAGGCCGCCACGCGGCGCGCGCTCCGGCCCAGGCCCACGCCGAAGCGCAGCCAGGTGACGCCGTCGCGTTCGAACACGTCGAGGGAGTCCACGTGCAGCGCGCTGGAACGCGCACCGGTGTCGAGCTTGGCCCGCAGCCGCTCGATGCCGAGCCGAGGCAGGGCGACCCGTTCCCGCCAACCGAGGGTGATCACGTCTGCGGTCATCGGCACACGCTTGCGGCTGGTGGTCGGGTGGCCCGTGGGGAGCGGGCCGGTCGTGCCGACGCCGGTGCGGCGGCGGCGGGAAAACTGGAGCGGGTGAAGGGAATCGAACCCTCGTCAGTAGCTTGGGAAGCTACAGCTCTACCATTGAGCTACACCCGCGTCGCCGGCGGATGGTAGCAGGGCGATGCGCGCGCAGGGAACCGGTCGGCATGAATCGTCGCCCAGCGCCGGATATCCGCCGGCTGAACCGCCGGCGCGGACGGCAGGGAAACTAAGCAAGTCCTGATCCGCGGCGTGCGCATAATCGGTCCGTCGATGCACGTCGTGGCCCGCGGAGGATCCCATGCGCGTCTTCACCGAACGGTTCGTCTCCCGCCGCCACTGGCTTGCCCTGGCCGGGCTGCTCCTGCTCGGCCTCGCGGCCGGGCCGGGCCGGGCGCAGTCCGCCGACGACACCGGCGCCGCCCCGCCGGACCGGGTGGCGCGACTGTCCTACGTCGCCGGCGACCTCGGCTTCCAGCCGGCGGGCGCGCAGGACTGGGGCAGCGCCGACGTCAACCGGCCGCTGACCACCGGCGACCGCCTGTCCACCGGCGACGGTGCGCGCGCCGAGCTGGAGCTGGGCGGCGGTAGCCTGCGCATGGCCGGCGACACCGACGTCGGCCTGCTCAACCTCGACGACAACCTTGCCCAGCTGGAACTGACCCGCGGCACCCTGAACCTCGGCGTGCGCCGCCTCGACCCCGGCCAGAGCTACGAGATCGACACCCCCACCGTGGCGCTGGTGGTGAACAGCCCGGGCACCTACCGGGTGGACGTGGACGGGGACGGCAACGGCACCCGCGTCGAGGTGTTCGACGGCCAGGCCACCGTGTACGGCGAGAACGGCGCCCGGCACGACGTGTTCGCCGGCCGCAGCTACCGGTTCGACGACGCCTCGCTGGGCATGGTGTCGATCGCCGACCTCGGCGGCGGCGACGCCTTCGACGCCTGGTGCACCGGGCGCGACCGCCGCTACGCGCAGTCCGCCACGAGCCGCTACGTCTCCACCGACGTGGTCGGCTACCAGGACCTGGACGACTACGGCGACTGGCGCAGCGACCCCGGCTACGGCGAAGTCTGGTATCCGCGCGACGTGGCGGCGGACTGGGCGCCGTACCGTGACGGCCACTGGGCCTGGATCGCGCCGTGGGGCTGGACCTGGGTGGACGACTCGCCGTGGGGCTTCGCGCCCTACCACTACGGCCGCTGGGCCTGGATCGGCGGCGCCTGGGGCTGGATCCCGGGCCCGGCAATGGTCCGCCCGGTGTACGCGCCGGCGCTGGTCGCCTTCGTCGGCGGCGCCGGCTGGCGGGTATCTCTCGGCTTCGGCCCCGCGCCGGTGGGCTGGTTCCCGCTGGGCCCGGGCGAGGTCTACAACCCGTGGTACCGCTGCGACCGCGCGTACTACCAGCGCGTCAACATCACCAACATCCGCGTGCGCAACATCTACAACCGCACCACCATCATCAACGACATCGACAACCATTACCGCTGGTATCGTGCAGGCCGCCCGCCGCGCGACGGCCGCTACGTCGACCGCGACCGCACGCGCGGCTTCACCGCGATGCCGGGCCGTGCCTTCGCCAGCGGCGAGCGCGTGCCGCATGGGCGCCTGCACGTGGATCCGCGCACGCTCGCCGCCGCGCCGGTGCTGACGCGCGGCGTCGGCATGCCGCGCCCCGAGCCGCGCGCGTCGACCGCATGGCGCGCGCCGCATGCGCGGACGTTGCCGGTCGCCGGGTTCCGTCGCGCCGTGGTGGCGCACACCCCGCCGCCCGCCGCGCTCGCGGCCGCGACGCACGCCGCCATGCGCGGCGAACGCGGACCGGCAGCCCCCTTCACCAACGTCCGCGTGCTGGGCCATCGCGGTGCGGCGCCTCCTGCGGCCGGCCGGCCGCCGGCGCGGCCGGCCGGCGCCTGGCATGACACGGTCCACCCCATCGCGGCCGGCCGCCTGCCGGTGGCTCCACGCTTCGAACGGGCTGAACCATTACGCCCGGGCGAGCTTCCCTCCGCGCGCTTCGCGCATCCCTCGCCGCAGGATCGCGGCTGGCGCCCGGGCGAGACCGCGCGCATCGAGCGCAGGCCGCCCACGCAGGGCGGCCTGCGGCCGGGCGTCAGTTTCATCGGCGGCCCCACCGCCTACCGTCCGCCGGCCGGACACCGCGACGAACGCGCGCCCATGCTGCCGCAACCGCCGCACTTCGAGCGCCTGCGGCAGGCGCCGCCAGCGCCTTCCTACACGCGCGCCGAGCCGGTCCGCCCGGTGTTCCGCCAGCCGCCGCGGATCGAGCCCATGCGCGAGCCCGCGCCGCGCCCGGCCTGGCGGCCGCAGCCGGAACTCCAGCGCGCCTCCCCGCCGGCGATGCCTCGCTACCAGCCGTCCCGCCCGGCGGAAGCGCCGCGTCGCGGCAACAATGCGGCGCCCGCGCGCAAGGCGCCCGCATACCGGGAGCACTAGAAGCCCGCGCATGCACGGCATTCACCGGCGCCTGCGGTGGCATGCCGCTACAATGGCCGCATGCAGATCAAGCTCAACGGCCAGCCGCACGTTTGCGCCCCCGCCACCACGCTCGCCCGGTTGCTGGAAGCGGCCGGTTATGCCGGCCGCCGCGTGGCGGTGGAGGTGAACCACGAGATCGTGCCGCGCAGCCGCCACCCGGAACACGTGCTGGCCGAGGGCGACCACGTCGAGATCGTCCACGCCATCGGCGGCGGGTAAGCGCGCCCGGTCGATGCCTGGCCAACGGCACGACCTGGCGCACCGTTCCGGCCGCGCAGCGGCCGCTTCTTCAAAACCGGCTTTCCCATGAACCTCAAGCCCATCGACATCGCCGACCCGCTGGTCATCGCCGGCAAGCCCTACGCCTCGCGCCTGCTCACCGGCACCGGCAAGTACCGGGACTTCGACGAGACCCGCGCGGCATCGCAGGCCGCCGGCGCGGAAATCGTCACGGTGGCGATCCGGCGCGTGAACATCGGCCAGGACGCGAACGCGCCCAGCCTGCTCGACGCGCTGCCGCCGGACCAGTTCACCCTGCTGCCGAACACCGCCGGCTGCTACAACGCCGTCGACGCCGTGCGCACCTGCAAGCTGGCGCGCGAGCTGCTGGACGGCCATGCCCTGGTGAAGCTGGAAGTACTGGGCGACGCGAAGACCCTGTTCCCCGACGTGGTGGAAACCCTCAAGGCCGCCGAGACGCTGGTGGCCGACGGCTTCGAGGTGATGGTGTACACCAGCGACGACCCGATCCTGGCCAAGAAACTGGAGGAGATCGGCTGTGTGGCGGTGATGCCGCTGGCCGCGCCGATCGGCTCGGGCCTGGGCATCCAGAACCGCTACAACCTGCTGGAGATCGTGGAGAACGCGAAGGTGCCGGTCATCGTCGACGCCGGCGTGGGCACCGCCTCCGACGCGGCGGTGGCGATGGAGCTGGGCTGCGACGGCGTGCTGATGAACACCGCCATCGCCGGCGCAAAGGATCCGGTGCTGATGGCGCACGCGATGAAGCTGGCGATCCAGGCCGGCCGCGCCGCGTTCAAGGCCGGCCGCATCCCGCGCAAGCGCTACGCCTCGGCCTCCAGCCCGCTCGACGGCACCATCGGCTGATTCGCTGCTTTCTCCCCTCTCCCTGTGGGAGAGGGGTCGGGGGTGAGGGTTCGGTTGCAGTACGCGGCCGAAGTCTTGCGCAAGCCATCCATAATTCGCTCCGCCCGCACCCTCACCCGCCTGCCGGCCCCCTCTCCCGAAGGGAGAGGGATTCACTCGACGCGTTTCGCCTGACATGACCGACGACACTCCCTCCGGACACCTCCGCCGCATCCGCAGCTTCGTGCTGCGCGAAGGCCGCATGACGCCCGCCCAGCAGCGCGCCTTCGACGAACACTGGGCCCGCTACGGCATCGACTACACGGGCGCCGCGCAGGACCATGCCACCCTCTTCGGACGGCAGGCGCCACTGGTGCTGGAGATCGGCTTCGGCAACGGCGAGGCGCTGGCCTGGGCCAGCGAGCACGACCCGGCGCGCGACTACCTGGGCGTGGAAGTGCACGGCCCCGGCGTGGGCCGGCTGATGAACGCGCTGGCCGCGCGCGACGCCGCCAACGTGCGCCTCTACAAGCACGACGCGGTGGAGGTGCTGGAACACGAGATCGTCCCCGGCACGCTGGCCGAGGCGCGCATCTGGTTCCCCGACCCCTGGCACAAGAAACGCCACAACAAGCGCCGCATCATCCAGCCGGAATTCGTCGCCCTGCTCGCCTCGCGCACGGTCCCCGGCGGCTTGCTGCACCTGGCCACCGACTGGCAGCCCTATGCCGAGCACATGCTGGAGGTGATGGAGGCCGCGCCGGCCTGGCGCAACGCCATCGCCCCCGGCCAGTACGCCGAGAAACCGGCATGGCGCATCGAGACCCACTTCGAGCGACGCGGGCTGAAGCTGGGCCACGGCGTGCGGGACCTGCTCTACCGCCGCGCCTGACCATGCAATGCTCCAGTCCCTCCCTTGCGTGCTGGGGGAGGTTGGGAGTGGGGTCAAACCGAACTGGTCGCGAGGTTGCCTACCCCTTCCCAGCCCTCCCCTGCACGCAGGGGAGGGGGCAACAGCCTCGTTGCCCTCCGCGCGCTGGGTGCTGGGTGCTGGGTGCTGGGTGCTGGGTGCGGGGTGCGGGGTGCGGGGTGCGGGGTGCGGGGTGCGGGTACGGGGTGCGGGTACGGGTGCGGGTGCGGGTGCGGGTGCGGGTGCGGGTGCGTAAAAGCTGCTCCGCCAGACCCAACCTCGCAACGCTCCGGCTCCTCCCCCTGCTTGCAGGGGGAGGTTGGGAGGGGGTCAACCCAACCTGGCCGCAAGGTTGCCTACCCCTCCTCCCCTGCACTCGGAGAGGAAGGCTGCGGCCCGTCATCATTGGGAGAAGCGCAAAGCGGCGGACCATGGATATGCCATGTGTTCACCGGCCCGTGCGACAAGCCGCTTATACTTGCGGGCAAACGGGGACCGAGCTGCCGCAGCGTGAATCTTCCACTGCCCATCCGCATCCAACCTGACCGCCCGCCCAGCCGGGACGACCGCTAGTGGGGCTGACGCTTACCCCCGACATGATGCTGGTGCTGGGGCTGGTGGTCTTCACCATGCTCATGCTGGTGCTGGAATGGATCCGCGCCGACATGGTGGCGCTGCTGGTGGTGGTGGCCATCGGCCTGACCGGGCTGATCCCCGCCGACCGCGTGTTCAACGGTTTCGCCGGCAACGCGGTGATCGCCATCATCGCGATCATGATCATGGGCGAGGGACTGGACCGCGCCGGCGTGCTCAGCCTCACCGCCCGCTTCGTGATGCACATGGCGCGCGGCAAGGAATCGCGGCTGGGCGTGGTGATCAACTCGGTCACCAGCCTGTTCAGTGCGGTGATCCCCAGCCAGGCGCTGGCGGCGCTGATGATCCCGGTGACCAGCCGCCTGTCCGCGCGCACCGGCGTGCCGATCTCGCGGCTGCTGCTGCCGATGGCGTTCTGCATCCTCACCGCCACCAACACGACGCTGATCGCGAACTCCCCGCTGATCGTGCTCAACGACCTGATCGCCAGCGCCAACAACAACCTGCCGCCGGGCGCGCAGACGATCCCCAAGTTCGGGCTGTTCAGCGTGACCCCGGTGGGCCTGGCGCTGGCGGTGGCCGGCGTGGCGTTCTTCTGGCTGTTCACCCGCAAGCTGCTGCCCGAGCGCGAGGACGCACGGCAGAAGGTGACCCCCGGTCGCACCGAGAGCTATTTCGCCGAAACCTACGGCATCGTGGGCGAGGCCGCCGAACTCACCGTCACCGCGGAAAGCCCGCTGGTGGGCATGAGCATCGGCGAGGCCGAGCAGTTGCACGGCGCGCCGCTGATCCTGGCCATCAAGAGCGGCAACGAGGCGCGCATGGCGCCGCCGGTGGACCACGTGATCTGGGTAGGCTCGGTCCTGGGCGTGCTGGGCCCGCGCGAGCAGATCAACCAGTTCGCCAACAACCAGCTGTGCCGCCTGTCGCCGCGCATGCGCCAACTCGGCGAACTGTTCAACCCCAGCCGGGCGGGCATTTCCGAGGCGGTGATCCCGCCCGGCTCGCGCTTCATCAAGCAGACCGTCGGCGACCTGCGTCTGCGCAAGCGCCACGGCATCTCGGTGCTGGCGGTGACCCGCGGCGACCACGTGTACCGCGACGACGTGCGTTCGGTGAGCCTGCGCCCCGGCGACACCCTGGTGCTGCATTCGAGCTGGCGCGAGCTGGCGCAGACCGCCGAGGACCGCGACCTGGTGGTAGTCACCGACATTCCGCGCGAGGAACAGCGGCCCAACAAGATCTGGCAGGCCGTGGGCTTCTTCCTAACCGCCAAGTGCCTGGCCCTGTTCACCCACCTCGACCTGTCCATCGCCATGATGACCGGCGCCATCGGCATGCTGCTCTCCGGCGTGCTGAACATGGACGAGGCCTACAAGGCGATCAACTGGAAGACCATCTTCGTCACCGCCTGCCTGATCCCGCTGGGCTGGTCGATGGACTCCACCGGCACTGCCGCCTGGCTGGCGCAGGAGGTGCTGGCGCACATGGGCGGGGCCTCGCCGTGGATCCTGCAGCTGGCGCTGGCGGTGCTCACCCTGCTGTTCTCGCAGGTGATGTCCAACGTGGGCGCCACCGTGATGATGGTGCCCGTGGCGATCAGCGTGGCCGTGGCCACCGGCGGCAACCCGTCCGCCTATGCGCTGATCGTGGCGGTGTCTTCGTCCAACACCTTCCTGATCAGTTCCGGCCATCCCGCGCTGATGATGGTCACCGGCCCCGGTGGCTACAAAGGCAAGGATTTCCTGCGCGCCGGCCTGCCGCTGACCCTGCTGGTGCTGGCCATTACCCTGGTGGCGATCAACCTCATGTTCCATTGAGGCGCCAGCACACCCTTTTCGGCAACCGCATGAAAAGGGCGCAGTATCGCCGTGAAAACCCTTTTCACCCGGGGTTTGCAGTTTTTCGTAGCGCCTTGCGAAAACCGGAGGTCAAACCCCTCTATATCGGCCAAGGGGCATTTTCATTTAGCCCCCAGCCAGTTCCGCGTGATAAACTCGCCGGACGTTTGACGCAAGCAGCACGGAACGGGCAGGACTCGTCAAGCAGGGGGAACGACTCCGAAACTTCTCGTGCGCGTCATCAGGACGCAGCACGGCTGTGCCCAGGATGGTTGCCGCATGACGCCCCTGCCGAGACGGGCCCTGGCCCGCCCTCAAGGGGGATAAGCGAGGAGAATCCCATGCTTGACACACGGACAGTTCTGGCCTGCGCCATCGCAGCGGGCGTATCGGTGGCCGCCCTGGCCATCCTGGTGCGCTGGTCCGCGTCCCTGGGCCTGGTCGACCGCCCCAACGTCCGCAAGCACCACGTGGGCGAAATCCCCCTCGTGGGTGGGCTTTCCGTGTTCATCGGCATGCTGGCCGGCGCGCTGTGGCTGGGCGGCTTCGGGCATTTCGTCCACGTCCTGCTCGCCACCGCCGCAACGCTGGCCCTGCTGGGCGCCCTCGATGACCGCTACGACCTGAGCGTGCGCGCTCGCCTGCTGGTGCAGACCATCGCCATCCTCGCCGTCATTGCCACCACCGGCGTCTACATCCACAGCCTTGGCAGCCTGTTCGGCCACGAGCTGATGCTGGGCTGGCTGGGCATACCGTTCACCGTGGTCGCGGTGATCGGCCTGCTCAACGCTTTCAACATGATGGATGGCATCGACGGCCTGGCCGGCAGCCTGTCGCTGGTCAGCATCGGCGCCATCCTGCTGTACGGCAACGCCGCGCAGGTCCATGGCCCCGCCGCCCTGATGCTGCTGATGGGCGCCGCCCTGCTGCCCTACCTGGCCGCCAACCTGGGCCTGGTCGGCCGCAAGGTCTTCCTCGGCGACGCCGGCAGCATGGTGCTGGGCTACCTGTTCGCCTGGACCCTGATCGACTTCAGCCAGGGCAATCCGCGACACCTGTCACCTGTTGATGTGCTGTGGTGCGTGGCGCTGCCGGTACTCGATACCCTGGCCGTGATGTATCGCCGGCTTCGCCAAGGCAAGTCGCCGTTCAAGCCGGATCGCGGGCATATCCATCACATCATCATGGGTGCCGGGCTGGGGCCGCGTTCCACGCTGATTTGTCTGATCGCATTTGCCGCAGCATTGGCGTTTTTTGGTTCGGTGGTGAGGCTGTTCGGTACAGCAGCGAACCTTGCTGCGTTCGGTGTACTTGTTGCCGTCTACACCGTGATGGCTACGCGATTGTGGGTACGGCAAGTCGCGAAGCAGGAAGGAATCGCAAGCCTGCAGGCAGCAAACGATTCCGATATCACGACCCGTGTTCGCTCGAATGCGTCCCTTGGCACGCTGCTTGGCAACAGCCAAAACGCTTTGAACGACTAGTTCGCCGGCAACGGATTTTACCGCTATAGGGCGTTTGCCTAACGCGCTAGCTGCTGCACGTAGATAATCGAGGCATCATCGCCTGCATGCACCCTTGTCTCGCCGGCAGGAGTAGCACCCATCCTAGTGTAGAAGCGATGTGCAGGCTGCAATGCCTTGCCTACAATAATCTTGAAAGAGTCCTGTCCATCTGATGCGAAGTACTCACATAACCTGCTATAGAGCCCGTCGGCTCGTTGCTGTCCGCGAAACAAAGCGTCTACTGCGATGCTCAGCAGCTCGGCATGCGGCAAGCTAGAATCGTTTTCTTTACTACCATACCGAATTATTTCCAGTATCCGCCGAATACGCGTGGGCTTGAATATTGACGGCGCCAAAGCCCAAGCAAGGCGAGGAAATTTGCATATCATCCGGGTATAGACCGGCTTCATTCCTATCGCGCCAGAGACAAACCCAACCACGCGCTTGCCTTCCATCGATACGATAAGCACGCTATCGTCGCATTCATCGATCGCCTCATACATCAGTGCCAGGAACCTCTCCCCCAATTGGGGAAGAAACCCCTGGCCGATGCAGGAGATATGCAATCGCGCGACTTGCCTGCAAATCTCCCGGCGATCCATCTCCATCAAGCAGCGGCCTCAAGCGCAGACTCAAGCACGGCCGACGGCACCGGGAGGTCAGGCAGCATCCGCCAGGCTGCGCGTGACTTCGGGAACAGCACGACCCAAGCTGTCAGCGCAATACATGTGAGATACGTACGCGCACCCTGATGCCGTACGTACCACTCTTCCAATTGGCCTTTGTAAGGCATGATGACTTCGTCATAGAAGTGGTCCGGATCGGCGTGAGCGTGCATCAGCTCTTCCTCATCGCGGAAGACGATGGAGCCCACTCCTGAAAGTCCCGGCCGCACCTTGACGATCTCGGCTTGCGAAGGAGCAGGAAAAGCATCGAAGCAGCGCTGAGTCTGCGGCCGCGGCCCGATGATGCTCATGTCACCTTTCAGGATATTGAGTAATTGAGGCAACTCATTGATCTTCGTCTTGCGTAGGAACCTGCCCACCGGAAGAATGCGCGGATCGTCCTTCACTGTCACAGTACCGGTGCCCAGATTAGGACTGTTCTTGAGCATGGTGGCGAACTTGTACAATCCGAACGGCTTGCCGCCAAGCCCCACTCGCTGCTGCACGTAGAACACCTCACCTTCTCCGCTAAGCCGCAGCACGATGGCTATGGGCACCAGCAGCGGAGAGAGCACCAGCAAGGCAAGGCCAGAGAAAATGACATCGAGCAACCGCTGCATGGTCACATCCTGCCGTCGAGATATTTACCGGTTTCCTTGTGAGCGAAATCGGGAATCATGTAATTGAACAAGTCCACGATCGGCATCTTGCTCCAGGTCGATTGATTTCGTAATGCATTGAGTTTCTCCATGAACACCTCGAGCCTGATCTGATCATAAACCGGAGCGTTTTTGATCACACCAATACTAGCAAACCGATTCATGTCCAAATTCTCGCGATCGGTGAAGAATTCTTCAAAATCCTTCTCGCCGGTGGTATCGCTGGCAAAAAAGTAGCAAGGCCATTTCTTCTGAGAAGTCAGCTCGGCAGCACGCGATCGGGCTTCCTCCTCGGTGGCGCATGGATAAGCCTCATACCCCAACGCGTGGAGGTAGCGCACCGCTATATCCGAGAATCGGGTTAAATCCAGAGCCTCGCTCAGCTTCGGGAAGAAGATGTCGCGATTCTCACCCAGCAGGCAGGACATCAGACAAAGCTCACCCGACTCCTGCGGCGTGACGAAATAGCGACGTACGTCGTTGGGAGCAGAGATCGGTTGCCGCTTGGCAAAACGCTGATTGAATCCGTGCAGCAACGAACCGTCCGAGAATGCCACGTTGGCAAAGCGCGCCGTCGAGACCGGCTGTCGTTCGCTCGCGCGCATCAGGAACATCTCCATAATGCGCTTGCTCGCTCCCATCATATTGACCGGGTTTGCCGCCTTATCTGTAGATACACAGAAATATTTCCGTGCGCCAGTGGCAGCGGCCAGCTCAATCGTCTTGACCGTGTTCAACACGTTTACCTCTATCAAGCGCATCAGCGTGAAGGGGTCCTTTTCGCTACGCACATGCTTAAGCGCTGACAGATTTAATACATAATCATAGCCGTCGCCCGATGCGAGCAGCGCATCGAATTCACGACTACCGCAATCGATGGCAAAAGTACGGAAGTCACCATCGATGTAACCGAGCGTGCTGCGGATGTCGCGCACCAGCTCGACCATGTTGTTTTCGCTGATGTCCACCACGTGCAACACCCGCGGCTTGCGCCTGAAGATCTCACGCGTCACCGCCTGGCCGATGGAACCGGCACCGCCGATGACCAGAAAGCGACCAGCACCAACAAGTTCGGACAGCATCGCCTCTTCCCGGGACACATCCGTGTCGAAAAGGGGCTTGGTACGGCCAATCAACTCAAGTATGTTCATGTGATTCCATATACATCGAGGTTCTTCCTCCCGGAACACGCTGTCCGTGCTCAAGTCGCAACTATTGCACTATCCGGCACGCTGGAAGGCAGGTTGATCACCCGTTCCTCCAGCCAACGTGAATTTTCCAGACCGTCATGCTGACAGTCCTTGTACATTTCCAGCCGAGTCATCAGCCGCCAGATCGGCCGCGTCATCACGCCTTGGGCATTGCTGTATTCAAGGAATGCATCACGCTCAGCTAGCGAATCGAGCACAATGGCATTGAGCCAATAGTTGGACTTGGTCCCCGCAGGCGCACGCATATATTGGATGTCATGCCGATCGAAAAACTCGCCGTAGCGCCGCGCCACATCAGCCTTGATGGCTAGGAACCGCGGGAGTTCCTCCATCTGCGCGCACCCCAGTGCAGCATTGAGATTTGGCATGCGGTAGTTGAAGCCCGTGAGATCGTGTACGAACTCATACGGATGCGGAATCTTGGCTGTAGTGGTGAGGTGCTTGGCGCGCACGGCCAGCTCGTCATCATCCGTGATGATCATGCCACCGCCGCCCGTGGTGATCACCTTGTTGCCGTTAAAGCTCAATGTGGCCATCTTACCAAACGTGCCAGTGTGACGTCGCCCCACATAGCTGCCCAACGATTCGGCGGCATCCTCGATCACCGTGATACCGGAATCCCGACACAGCGCCACGATTTCCTCGATGCGACACGGCAAGCCAAATGTATGCATCGGTACGCACGCCGCAATGCGCCTCCCGGTCCTCTTGTTGAAGGCTTGGCCACTCCTGCGTGTAACATGGGCAGCAAGAAACCTTCGCAGTGCATCGGGACTCATGCCCAGCGTCTCGCGATCTACATCCACGAATACCGCGTGTGCACCTGCATAACTCAAGGCATTGCAGGTAGCGATGAAGGTGACAGCCTGGCTAATCACCTCATCGCCACGTTCCACGCCCGCCAACAGCAGCGACACATGCAGCGCCGCCGTACCGTTAACTGTGGCTACTGCGTGTTTCGCACCGGTAAAGGCGGCTATTTTCTGTTCAAATTCCGTGACGCGTTTTCCTACTGAGGAGACAAAATTGGAGTCGATGCAATCGATCAGGTACTGCTTTTCGTTGCCATCAAATACTGGGCGATGCAGAGGAATGAAACCATCGCCATAGATGGAACGCGTCAAATCGATAATTGTCTCGAACATTTCGACGGAGTCAGTCATGAGGACCACTCCGACCTACGGTCATCGCATCCAGCCCCATCTCTCGTATCATGATTTCATTGACCTTATGAACGTCATACTTTGTTTCTGCGATCTTGCGCGATTCCCAACCCATCTTCGATGCAAGCGTAGAATCTAAAAGAAACGCTTCCATCGCATGGACCAAGGCATCAACCGACTTAACGGGGACAAGGAACCCATTTCGTCCATCCACAACCGTTTCGCGACAACCTGGCGCATCCGTGGTAATAACTGGCCGCCCCATGGACATGGCCTCCAGGACCGTGCGCGGTGTTCCTTCTCGGTAGGACGGCAGCACATAGACCGTGCACGACGCGATGGCCGGACGTACGTCATCGAGTCTACCGATGTACTCAATCGCTCCATTTGCTATCCAACCATCAAGTTCCGACTGGACAATGGAATCTGGGTTTTCATCAATCCAACCTGCCAAACAAAAGCGAGCCGCAGGATAAGTTGCTTGAACCAGACGCGCTGCCGCCGCATATTCGCGCACGCCCTTGTCGCCCAGCAGGCGACAGATCATCAGGAATCGAACTTCCTTGTTCGGAAGTGGCTCTTGCACAAATTGCTGAACATCTACTCCGGAGCCATTGACGACGGCTACGGGAAGGGACGGTTGAACAATACCTAGTTCCCTGAAGAGCGCATGATCGTCAGGGTTCTGGAAAAACACCTTGTCGGTCCGCTTCAAAGCGAACGTATACATCTGACGAATCAGGCTCTGCAGGCGACCGCTGCGACCATTTGTGAAGGCAAATCCCAGGCCTGTAATCATCGCGAATCGACGTGGAACCCGCGTTAGCCATGCCGCAATGCTGCCGTATATTACTGGCTTGATCGTATAACCCAACACTACGTCGGGCTTCAAGTCCCGCATCAATTTTACCAGTCGCCAAAGCAGCCACAGATCGGCCACCGGATTCGTTCCGGCGCGCCGCGCAGGAATATCGTGACAAACGACTCCCATTCGCTCCAATTTCATTCGCATTGACTGATTCGTACTGATTCCTGGCGCCGCAGCATGAACCTCCAGACCATTCGCAACCAACTCTGCTATCAACGCGCCGCGAAAAAGCACCAACGAATCAGCAAATCCAGCGATAATCAAGAACCGATGCGTCACACATACCCTCAAATTAACCAATCATGAGAAACTGCCAAGTTCCGAATAAGCAGCATTTAAACAAACCGGCAAATGCCAAATTCTACCCATCGTTTCTAAGCCAAGACTGAAACATCAGCACGCCCCACAATCGATAAGTGGAATCGGCTCGACCTGATAAGTGGGCCTGCCACATTGCACGAATCGGGCCCGGATCGAAGAATCCTTCCCTCCGTAGACCGTCTTCTGCTAAAAGGGACTCAGCCCAATCACGCAGCGGACCACGTAACCATTGATGCACTGGACCACCGAAACCCTGCTTGGGGCGCTCAATCAGCTCCCTCGGCACATACTGATACAACACCTGGCGCAATAGCCATTTACCCTGACCGTTACGTATTTTCTTTTGCACCGGAAGGCGCCAAGCATATTCAACCACGCGATGGTCGAGCAGCGGCACACGCGCTTCCAGACCCACTGCCATGCTAGCCCTGTCCACCTTGGTAAGAATATCGCCGGGAAGATACGTGACAAGATCGTTGTACATCATCCTTTCCGCCGGATCGGTCAGAACCGCGCGCATGAAAGGATCGTCAAGCATCGTATGAGGCTCGGAAGCATCTAGAACCACGGCTGCCGGATCGCGCCATTGTGATACCAACAATCTGTAACGCTCTTCATTGGATGACGCGCCGAGCATGTCAACAAGCATGTCCGCCTTGGCGCGCGGATTCTTCAATCGAAAACGGGCCGGCAACATGGGAGTAAGGTGCTCCAACGAGCGACCAAACCACTGCCCCCTCAATGCTCCCGACAGCGCGCGTCTGACAGGATGCGGAATGCTGTCTAGTCTTTGGCGCAATCCACCACCCCAAAAGTGGCGGTTGTAACCAGCAAATAACTCGTCTCCACCATCGCCAGAAAGAGCTACGGTGACCGTGCCGCGTGCAAATTTTGATACTAGAAAAGTTGGGATCTGCGACGAGTCAGCAAAGGGTTCGTCGAACATCGTGGGCAACTGCGGCACGACATTCAATGCGTCCCGAGCAGTCACATACAGCTCATGATGGTCAGTGCCGAGGTGTTTAGCCACAGCCTTGGCGTGCTTGGCCTCGTCATAGTCATCACCTTCAAAACCGATCGAGAAGGTCTTTACCGGTCTTGACGCCTGCACTTGCATCAGCGCCGTCACCGCGGACGAATCGACTCCGCCGGAAAGGAACGCTCCCAACGGCACATCCGCCTCCATTCGAAGCCTCACTGCATCACGTAATAGCCTGTCAAGTTCGGCAGTCGCATCGGCATCCGATAGCTTGAATCGCTCCCGCTCACCCGCTTCTGCAACATCCCGTGCTGACCAAAAATGCGCGATGCGTGATGTTAATGCCGCCACATTCATCGGCGTCCTTGCGATCTGCGCATCTACGCGCAGAAAACATCCTGGCGGCAATTTGTAGATATGCTGCCAGATAGACCAAGGTTCAGGAATATAGTTGTAGCGCAACAACAAGCATAATGCGTCACGATTTATTTGATTTGCAAATCCAGGAATTGCCGAAAACGCCTTCAGTTCCGATGAGAAAGCGAAAAAAGATCCACCCCAGCCGTAATACAACGGCTTGATACCAAGGCGATCACGAGCAAGCACCAAAGTACGGTTTTGCTTGTCCCACAGCGCAAAAGCGAACATGCCAACAAAACGGTCTAGGGCAGCTTCCAAGCCCCAATGTTCGATCGCCGCCAGCATGACCTCAGTGTCGGAGTGCCCACGAAATGCGAAACCTGCCTTTTCCAATTCCGGACGCAAGCGGGCGTGGTTATACACCTCGCCGTTGAACACGATGACATGTCGACCACTTGGTGACATCATGGGCTGGTGACCAAGCGGCGACAAGTCGACAATCGACAGGCGTCGATGGCCAAGTGCAATACCGGCATTGGCGTCTGCAAAAAAGCCAGCGTCATCAGGCCCGCGATGACGGAGAGCACCAGTCATGGCGCGAAGCAGCTGGTCACGACATTGTGGCGAACCGCTGGCGCCACTCTCCCATATCCCTGTTATGCCGCACATGGTTTGTCTCGATTCCTTGCGACATCTCGAAAAATGGCAGCCAATCTCGGCGCCTGTACATCCACGCTATACCAATCGGTCACAGATTTACGACCATCCTTCCCCATTTCTGATCGCAGTGGAGCATCGTCAAGCAGCCTGTCGATGGCTTCGCGCCATTCCTCTTGCGAGTCAGCAAGCAGTCCCCCGCCGTGTTTTGCAATTTCATCGTTCACCCCTACCGGTGATGCAATGAAGGGTACACCGCTCGCCATATACTGAATCAACTTGTAGCCGCACTTGCCACGCTCCCACTCAGTATCCACAAGCGGCATGATGCCGACATCCATCTTAGCCACCATCGACGCTTCCTCTTCCTCGACCCATTGGCAGATTTCAACATCAACTCCCGGGAATAGATGCCGTACGGATTGGCGGGGACCAATCAAAAGCAATCGGGCACTATGTCGCTTGCAGGCATCTGCCAAAACTCCCGCAACGACATTCAAATATTTTTCGGTAGCCGGCGATCCGATCCATCCAATCGTCAGGCTTTTGCCGAAGCGATCATCAGCCACAATATATCTGGATGGGTCGACAACTGTTGGAACAACTTCGACGCGTGCCGCCCCGGCACGAATTGCATGAGCTGCAAGGTAATTGTTACCGGCGATGACACAGGCGGCATTTGCCATGATCTGATCAATCTTGCTACCGAGAACCTCTCGCACCATCCGGTTTGCAGACCGGTCGTAACGATGAAAAAGTGCATCGTCATATTCAACGACATAGGGGCGCAGTGACCTTGTCAACAATGACTCTAAAAGATAGGGAAGAAGCTCACCCTCAATCCATGTAATGTCACTAGAACGGCCGCATAAGGCATCGAATACACGTCGCGGGTAATACCCAAACGCCCTAGCTTTATTCAAGCGCCCTCCATTAATGTAAATATTCCTCAAATAGCCGTTGCCGAAGAGTGGCTTTTTTCGGACAGAAACGCCCAATTCTTCCAAGAGGGGAAGGAATTGATACATCCTGAGACGCGAACTCGCTCCAAGCTGATCATATTTGGAATACAAAGTTACAGACAGATTGTTCATAATGAACGCGGCGTCCCCGCTTCGTCGCGCGACAAAAAAGCGTGTCTGCGCGGCAGCGTTTGCCGAATTCGACCAAACAAAACATACGGAATAGCGATAATTACAAGCATGACCATCAACGTGAAGAATCCGCGCAACAGTGGAAATTGAGAAAAATCACCAGTTACATTTTGCGAAACAAGTGCAATCGGCATGAAGTACATGGACGATACGCGTGCGTTAAATAAGCGCTTCAAAATCCAGCCGATTAACTTGATCCCGATTGCAAAGGAGATCCCCACAATGACTGGCGATATAACAACCAAAGTCATCCCACCCATTCCAAATGCCTCAGACACAAAAAACGAATTCTTCATGCCGGTATTATCTGCCGCAAAACCTTCGACATCCATCATAAGCTTGCGCGCGTACGAAAGATGCGGCACAAAACTGTGGGAAAGCGGAAATATGTCGATCCAAAAATCGCCTGTCACCCGTCTCCCCAAACTTTGGTAAAACGAAATTCCGTCATAGGTTCCAGCCATTTGCCCGACACCCAGACGATTCGCCAAATACCCCCCGAACAACTCAGGTGTCAAGCTTGGAACTTGCAGCGACACAAGTAAATATAAAACACCAAAAGCAAGAGGAATTCCCAATACGGTGAAAAGCACTACAGATCGCGGATTTAAGCCCCGCTGGCGCACAACCGCATAAGCCAATGCAATCATGATCAAGGCTTGAAGCACAGGTCCCTTGCCCCCAGCTGCACCTGCTAACAGCACAGTGCACACAGTATAAAACCCGCCCTCTGCATACCGGCGTTTTCCATAAGCAAAACCGGCATGCACGGCGGTTATCCAACCGGAAACAGTAATTAAATATTGAAAAATGGATGGAAGGTCAGTGAAGTATTTGTTTGCACGCCTCACCGTCCACAAATCATCTCCCGTCAGGAGCACATCAATCAGAGCATTATGAAATTTAAGGAAGACAATCCCAAATATCATGATCCCCATGCCGCTCACCATGGCTGCAAATGCAAAACGCTGAGAAGCTTGGTAATCTTGCGGGCCGCAGCACGCCCCATACTCTACTTTCTTACTGAATACCACGCGAAGCGACAAACTTAAAGTAATGAAAAACAAAGTGACCGCATATAGTACAATTAAGCTAATATTAAAAGTCTGGCCATCTGTCGCCACAAATAGTGACTGCGGAAACGCACCAACCCCATATATTGCTATTAATATTGGAGCAAGCAAAACCATTACAAACTGCAAATACAGTAGCAGTGCCCACCAACCAAACCGCTGGCCTTTTGGGGAAAAACCGAGCTCAGTATGCCTAAGCAATTTTGGGACAAGCACCATAATGGCGAAAGTCCACGCCAGAATAATTACCAGCTCCCTACTCATTTTGGTGTCATCTCTGTCGATAGAGATTTCAACAAATCCTTCATTAAAACGCCTTTGTCAATATAGGGGCGTGCTGCATCGGCCACGACCTGACGCGACACACTACGCATGGATTTAGCATATTTAACAATTGCTTCAATACTTACCGGACCATTAACGTAATACTGAAATGCCGATGGAAATACATCATCGTAACCAGCATATACAGGAAGGCCCATAGTTAGATAATCGCGAACTTTAAGAGTGCAGGCTTGATACATTTTTTTCCGTTGTAAAGCGAAAGTGGACAGTCCGATGTCACAAAGCGCAGCAATCTTTCGAATACTTTCGCGTGGCATGCTGCCGTGCAGACGAACACGCGGATCTCTTGCAGCCAACCGGTGCTCATGTTCAGACAGCTGACCAATCAAGTGCAAAGTCAATTCCTCTTTTGATTCGCGCAATGCACTCAACAACAAATCGAGTCCGTGCCATACCGCAAAAGTCCCGGCGACATACAGCAACTTTGGCAGCCCTTGGCGTTCATCCAATACCACATCATCCGAGTATTCGACGCCATTCGGAAATACCGCAGTACGCAAACAGGCCCTACCTGTGCGCTCGTATTCGTAGCGCGCTATCTCGTCCGTAACACCAATGGTTCCAGTTGCCGCACGTAAAGTGGCAGGGCCGAGGAACGAGTCTGCTACGCCACGCACCATCCCCATCAGCGTGTGAGATGAAAATAGCTCAGGAACTTCCAGTGTGTGATGCACAAAGTAGACAGGGCATTTCGCCTTGCGTACGAACGCCAGCTGATACGGGTCATGAAAGTTGTAGCGCAGCAAAAGTACATCATAGCTATCTTGCACGCATCCAAGCCAATCGTAATAGCTACGCCGAAACTTGAACCAGGACCTTATTTTCTGCGTCAACGATTTCAGGTCTTGAAATGATACAACATCAGAATATTGTACGATCGCCGATGGCTTAGTGGAATCTCGAGGACAGAAAAAGCGACTATCCCAGGCCAACCCAACATTCTCTGCGGCCTGTTGCTCCCAGGTCATCTGGGTAAGTTGTCCACGTGACGGAGTCATCATTGCTGCACTATGCAATATACGCATCATTGTCACTTCCAGAAAGTATTAAAAATTCATGATAGCCCGCAACTATGTGTGATATTTAGTATTGCTCTGCCGGCATACATACACTGGAATATGCCCAAGCAATCATGAAACACGCCGTGTATTTCACCAATCCCACAGAATAGACTCCCATTGATTCGTAGCACCAATTAAATTTACAGGCTCATGGCTATAACGAACGACTCAGTTCGGCAGCTTGTATGCGAATACATCAGACCCACAAGCAAAATACAACTCGTCGCGCACCACAGCCGCTCCAGCAGTTATTGCCTCAGGCGCTTTTGCAACTAACCTGGTCTCTCCAGACAAAGAGTTAATTACAAATACCCCTTTATTCGCCAAGCCATAAATCATGCCATTACTTAGAATTGTTGCACCGTTATAAATTATGTTGCCATAATCGACCTTCGCTAAACGTCTTACTTGATGCGATGATGGCGAATACTCAAAAAGAGTGCCTCCCGCGAATCCAAATAATCTACCATCTACAGCAAAAACAAGATCTGTAATGCTTGGCGCACCAGGAACAGGAGCGATTTGCCACTCAACCCGCCGAGTTGTGGGATTAAATGCAAAGAGCACCGCGCTTTTTGCTTTAGGTGTTGTACCACTTCCACCGACAATACTTGTCCCCCCATATATCAGACCATTCCTGTCTACTGTCAACGACACAATGCTTTGATTTGGGATCAGTCCAGGGATGCTCTGCACCTTATTTGTTTTCAGATTCCAGATGTCGAATTGGCCATTAATCTGACCCGTGCCACCAATCGATCCAACATACGCCATATGGTTACTATCAACTGCAATAGCCATGGGCCTCCATCCTTCATCGGCTGATGGATACGAAACTTGCGTTGGATTACTAGAAGCCCCATTGCTTTCAGCTGTTACACGCAAGCTGGGCGTGTATGACATCAACGGCGTCGGTGCACCATACGCACCGATAAGCAACTGCCCATCATGCCAAAGCAAGGAGTATGCCTCCCCGTCACCCCATTTCCCTAAGTTTTCGAATGCTCCGGTCGCGGTATTCAGTGAAAAAATATGCATGGGCAATATTGTAGACCCGAATATTATTCCATTGCTTCCCGCTGCCAAACGAAAGATTGGCATGCTTTCGCCATCACCCTTAATCTTCGGCAAGGTCGCAGGCACACCTGCCGCCATTAATTTATCAAGCGTCTGTTTTGAAATTTCCTCAGCATTGCCGTTGTGCAATTGATAGAAAAGCTTTGGGCCGACCGCATAGACCACATCATTTCTATTCTTCACAACATGATAAAATCCAATTTCTCTTGCATTTTTCGGAACTATTTCTTTTAGTTCTCTAAATTTAATATTGTATGCAATAATGCCGGCCTTGGTTGAGCCGGTACCTATATAAAGATAGCCATCGCCCCCGGCAACAATATAGCGTGCAAACTCATTCTGACGACTCATTCGCCCAAGATTCGTCGCGACTCCTGTTTTAGGGTCGAAGGAAAACAAACTACAGTGAGGGGATGTCACTCCATATATTTTCCCGTCCTTTGCAACTGCAAGATCCCATACAAATTTTTCTCCTTGGATTGGTATACCGATATCCTCCAATTTCTGTGTGCGCGTATTTAGCCGATACAAATGAGCATTAGGAACAGTGCCCATATACATGTTGCCATCAGGCCCGAGGGATAGGCCATACGCTGTTGTTTCAGTTTTGACGGGATTGGAATATTTCTTAAGCATACCCGTCGCAGGGTTTATAGCCATGGTACTTATACCCTTTCCCAGGTATGTACGTGTGACATAAAGGGTGCGCGCGCCGATCTTTGGTGATGGTCCTTCCGCACTACCAGTAATTTTCCCTGGCGCTACGAATGCGCCGATCTTCCTAAATGAATCACTTTGACTGGCTGCAACACCTTGGCTCGTCAGCAGCAAGGCACTTACGATGAAACCATAAGCTTTCCGTAAGCCTCTTGACTTTGCCATGGCTATTTCCACCCATTGGATAGACAGCAGACTATTTGACGTCGAGCTTTTCTCAAAGAGACGCTCAGCTTGGTTCGAATTTTGAGCCAACCTAGCGACAAACTTGAGTTGTTCCAGCTAATGTAGTTTTATACTATCTTGCACACGTATATTTCTGAATCAGTCTTAACGCTTGCAGACATACATTCAAATCTGTATGACAATCGCTAGAGAGTACCCATTTTTCAAATGTCATATCATCACCTAATTAGGGTTGGTCAATGTTTATCGAGATAGTTTTCTGCTAAAGCTATTATATTCTAGCCAATTATTCGTAAATTTTACCAATAAAAATTTCACCGTGTTTCCAATTGTGCTTCGACGACCACCACAAGCAGGACAAGATATATTATATAAGAAAGCACTCCTGTCCCAGACAAGATGCTGACAAGCTCCAAAAATGACGGATGCGTGTATTTCGCAACAAAAAACGCCAGGATGAATAATGATGCAGCCCCTACATCATAGACAAACTTGTATTCCTGAGCCTGAATTACCGACAGGGTTCGGCTTAGAGAACTCACTACTAACGCCGCGTACAGCCACGGCGCGATGATCGCAGCCGCCCAACCCGCCGCTTTCCATTTTTGACCGAAAATCCACGGCACTAGCCATGGGCCCAATACGATTACGGCAACCAACGGCACGAGACCAAAGAGTGCCAACTTGCGCATCAATTTGTAGAACAAGCCACGGGCGCGTGCTGCTTCTCCCGCCACCAAAGCGCTTGCCAGCTCCATCTGGAACACGTCCGCGACCGCACTACCTATCTGCGTATTGGGTATCCCGACCATTGCACGCGCAAGACCGAACCAGCCGGCAGCTGCCGCACCATGCAATGAGGCGACCATCGGCAACGGTAGCGTCAATGCCAGCTGGTTTACCCAAGTTGATGGGGTTTCGAAAGCAGGAAATTTGCTGAATCGTCGCGCCACGCCAACAAGATCACAGCGTCGTATGCTGATGGGCTTGCTGGAAGCAAAGTGCTTGCGGGCATTGCGCGCAAGCTCAAGCATCGCCCCCCACGCACCGGCGAATTCTGCGGCGAACAACGCTATTGTCCCGCCACCGAAAAGACCGAGCGCCACACGCGTGCCGGCATTGGCGGCTGACCGGGCGATTGTTGCCTTGGTGATGTCATTCACGGTGCCCGCGCGTAGCGCCCACGAGCGGTACACCATGAATATCCCATAACCCAACAAAATGGGCACGGCTGCAAATGGAGCCCAATTCGGCAACAACTCGAAACCCAGCATGCCCGTGCGCTGCAACCCTAGTAAAATCGGCAGTCCAAGCACAGACATCACCACAACCAACACGACGGCTAAGCGATGTACAACATGTGACTCTTCATCGTCCCTCGCGATCAGTAGGGCGTATTCGTAACGCAAGGAAAGCGTTGCCGACCAGAAACCAAAAAACGCGAGAAATAGTGAGATCACGCCAATCTGCGCCGGCGTATATAGCCTTGTTACGATAGGCATCATGCAAACGGTGATGGCCTGTGCTGCAGCGGTTCCGCTTGCCAAGGCGACGATGCCACGAGCTAGACGCCCTCTTGGCAGACATGCAGCGATACGCTCGCGCAGAATGGCAAGCATCAGACTGCCACAGCACAAGCGTCGGCCACTGCTTGGGCCATGGCGGAGACGCTGGTTTGGTCAAGGTAAGAATGCATTGGCAAGCTAATTACCCGTTCAGCCACCGTATCGCCTACGGGCAGCTTTGCTTTAACGTCAACCACTGCTGGTTGGCGGTTGAGTGGAATGGGGTAATGCACGGCAGTGGGGATGCCAGACGCCTTGAGCTTCTCCTGCACGTCGGATCGTTGATCGACCTGAATGGTGTATTGTGCCCAGCTACTACCATTATGCGATTCTATGTAAGGCGTGGTTGCCACGCCGGCCCTGCAGAGCAGCTCGCTGTAACATCCCGCCACGCGTTGGCGGACCTCGATCTCATCGTTTAGGATTTCCAGCTTGGGCAACAGAATGGCGGCCTGCAGGGTATCCAGCCGGCTATTTACGCCTACGCGAATGTGATGATAGCGCCGATCCTGCCCGTGTCGGGCAATCTGGCGCATGACCTTAGCCAGCTCATCGTCGCTGGTGAAGATGGCGCCGCCGTCCCCATAGCAGCCCAGCGGCTTGCTGGGGAAGAAGCTGGTGCAAGCGATGGTGGTGAGGTTGCAGCTCTTGCGCCCCTTGTAACTGGCGCCGAAGCTCTGCGCAGCGTCCTCGATCACCGTGATGCCATGCTTGGCGGCAATGGCATTGATGGCATCGAAGTCGGCGCACTGGCCGTAGAGCGATACCGGGATGATGGCCTTGGTCTTCGGCGTGATGGCCGCTTCCAGCAGTGCTGGGTCCAGGTTGTAGGTGCGGGGATCAATGTCCACGTAGACCGGCTTGGCACCCAGCAAGGCCACCGTCTCCGCGGTGGCGATGTAAGTGAAGCCGGGCGTGATTACCTCATCGCCGGGACCGATGCCCAACGCCATCTGGGCGATCTGCAAGGCGTCGGTGCCGTTGGCCACGGTGATGCAATGCCTGGCGCCGGTGTAGGCAGCCAGCTTCTCTTCCAGCTCCGCCACTTCCGGACCCAGAATGTACTGGCCGTGTGCCAGCACGCGCTGGATGCCGGCATCGATCTTGTCCTTGATGCGTGCCTGCTGGGCCTTGAGGTCGATGAAGTCGATCATGAGTATTCCCGAAATGGATTACGTGCAATGCAGCTGCTTTCACTTGTTGCCGAATGGGCGAAAAGGAAAGGGCTAAACAATCGGCTTCCGGTACATCAGCAGGAATGCTGCACTTTATGTCCAACGACCTGGAAGCCCTGGTTCCCGGCTTGACCAGCCCTTCAGCTGCTGAAATGCACCTGGCCAAGGTGGTGAGCGAGACCAGGGCGTTGCCTGGTCAGGCTCTTTCGATCTTGTGGAGCACGCCGTTCTCGAGCACGTAGCGCGCCTGTGTATGCGAGCACACGGCTTCGCCATCGCCCCGCAGAGGCAATTCCAACTGCTCGCCGAATTCGCTCATCCAGCCGATCTGGCGCGCCGGCACGCCTACCATCAGGGCATAGGCGGGCACATCCTTGTTGACCACGGCACCAGCGCCAACAAAGGCGAATTCGCCAATGGAAACCCCGCAGACAATGGTGCAATTGGCGCCCAGCGTGGCGCCCTTCTTCACCAGCGTGTCGCGATATTCGTCCTTGCGCTCGATCAGCGAGCGCGGGTTGTAGACGTTGGTGAACACCATACTGGGGCCGCAGAACACGCCTTCTTCCAGCGTCACGTTGTCGTAAACCGACACGTTGTTCTGGATCTTGCAACGGTCGCCAATCGTCACGCGATTGCCGACAAACACGTTCTGGCCCAGGGAAACGCCTTTGCCGATGCGCGCACCCGCACAAACGTGCACGAAATGCCACACCCGCGAACCTTCGCCGATCTGCGCGCCCTCGTCCACGATGGCGCTGGGATGCTGGTAATGCGTCATGGCCTCCACCTCACCCCACCACCTGCTTCAGGAACGGGTGATAGTCGCCGCGCGCACCTACCGGCTGCGCATTGCGGATGGTGGAAACAGCGGTGATGGCCGTGCGGTTGTCTTCCAGACCGTAGCCCTCGCCGGCAAGGATGCGCTCGTAGCTGCGCGTGTGCAGATCGGTGAAACCACCGGAGAATTCGATCTCTTCGCCATCCACCGTGATCGAGCGGTAGGTGCGCTGCCCCGCCAAGCGCTGGGCTGCGGGTACGTCAGCGACGTCTACCGAAAGGAACCAGCGCACCCGGGCATGCTCGTACTCAAGATAGCCGGCAGCCTTGGTATCCGCAGAATGGTGCACGACATTGCCCTGCAGCTCGCCGAAAATGAAGTGCAGCATGTCGAAGAAGTGCACACCGATGTTGGTGGCGATGCCACCCGACTTCTTGACGTCGCCCTTCCACGATTGCAGGTACCAGTGGCCACGCGAGGTCACGTAGGCCAGGTCCACCTCGTGCTTGGTGTCCTTGCCCGCACTGCGCACTTTTTCCCGCAGAGCCACGATGGCCGGGTGCACGCGAAGCTGCAGGATGGTGTTGACCTTGCGGCCGGTATCGCGCTCGATTTCGAGCAGGCCGTCGATGTTCCACGGATTGAGCACCAGCGGCTTTTCGCAGATGACGTCGCAGCCGGAACGCAGGCCGAAACGCATGTGCGAATCGTGCAGGTAATTCGGCGAACAGATCGAGACGTAATCAAGCCGGTTGCCGTGGTTCGCGCGGCGCAGTTTGTCCACGTGCCGGTCGAAACGCTCGAATTCGGTGAAGAAGTCGGCATCGGGGAAATGGCTGTCGATGATGCCCACCGAGTCGTTGGGATCATAGGCAGCTACCAGCTTGTTGCCGGTGTCCTTGATCGCCTGCATGTGACGCGGGGCAATGTAGCCGGCGGCGCCGATCAGACCGAAGTTCTTCATTTTTTAGCCTGCATAGTTATTTAGTGTAGAACTGCTCATACCACTGCACGAAGTTGGCTACGCCTTCCTGCACCTGCACCTTTGGCTGGTAGCCAACTGCATCAAACAATTCGGAAACATCCGCCTCGGTGTCAGGCACGTCACCCGCCTGCAGCGGCAGCATTTCCATCTTTGCCTTGCGTCCGAGGCATTGCTCCAGCACCTCGATATAACGCAATAGCTCCACCGGCTCCTGATTGCCAATATTGAACAGGCGATACGGCGCCACGCCACTGCTGGCGGGGTCGGGAGCATTGGCGTCCCAATCGGAATTTTTCCCCGGCGCACGATCCAACGTGCGGATGACCCCCTCCACGATGTCATCCACATAAGTAAAACTGCGCTTGTGATGGCCGTGGTTGAACACCTTGATCGGCTCGCCTGCGAGGATGGCTTTGGTGAACAGGAACAAGGCCATGTCCGGCCGTCCCCACGGACCATATACCGTGAAGAAGCGCAGGCCCGTACTGGGTATCCCATAGAGATGCGCGTAGCTATGGGCCATCTGCTCGTTGGCCTTCTTCGTGGCGGCATACAGGGTCAGCGGATGTTCCGTACTCTGGTGCTCGCTGAACGGCATCTTGCGATTGGCGCCATATACCGAGCTCGTGGATGCAAACACCAGATGCTCCACGCCATGATGGCGGCAGCCCTCCAGGACATGCAGGAATCCGGTGACATTGCTGGCCACGTAGACATGTGGGTTCTGCGCCGCATAGCGCACACCCGCCTGTGCCGCCAGATTGATGACGCGTTGCGGCTTGTGCGTGGCAAACACCGATTCAATCGCAGCACGGTCGGCAAGATCCGCCTGAATGTGCGTATAAGCCGGCTTATCCATGAAGCGCGCTAGGCGCGCCTTTTTCAGGTTGACATCGTAATAGTCATTCAGACTGTCGATGCCTACCACCTCGTCCCCGCGCTCCAGAAGCTTGAGCGCCACGTGCGAGCCGATGAAGCCGGCGGTGCCGGTAACCAACACTTTCATGCTATCGATCCTGCTTGTACTCAAAGACGGCCATCGGCCTCGCCACGCGGCAACACGCACTTGACGTCATAGAGCACGGCAGCTGGCTTGCCCAGCGCACGGATTCCACTGGCGCCCAACGCTACGAACTGCTCATGCCCTACCGCTATGACCACTGCATCGTAGGTGCCTGCCTGTGGTTGCTCTACCAGTTCAATGGCGTATTCGTGCCTTGCTTCGTCGGCATCCGCCCAAGGATCAAACACATCGACGTTTGCGTTGTAGTCCCGCAGAGACTGGATGATGTCCACCACTCTGGTGTTGCGCAGGTCCGGGCAGTTTTCCTTGAAGGCCAGCCCCAACAACAGAATGCGTGCGCCGACAGGATTGATTCCCTTGCGCACCATCAGCCGTATCACTTCGTTGGCGATATACGGCCCCATCCCGTCATTGGTGCGACGCCCGGCGAGGATCACATCTGGGTGGTGGCCAACCTCTTGCGCCTTGTGCGTGAGGTAGTAGGGATCCACGCTTATGCAATGGCCACCCACCAGGCCCGGACGGAACGGCAAGAAGTTCCACTTCGTGCCCGCGGCTTCCAATACTTCCAACGTATCGATACCGAGCTTGTTGAATAGCATGGCCAGATCGTTGACCAAGGCGATATTGAGGTCACGCTGGGTATTCTCGATGACCTTCGCAGCTTCGGCCACCTTCAGCGAACTGGCCTTGTGCGTGCCGGCAGTGATTATGCTGGCATAAAGCTTGTCCACGAACTCGGCGACGTCGGGCGTGGAGCCCGACGTCACCTTGCGGATGGTGGTGACACGATGCTGTTTGTCGCCGGGATTTATCCGCTCGGGGCTATAACCGACGAAAAAGTCCTGGTTGAACTTCAGGCCTGACTCGCGCTCCAGCAAGGGAACGCATACCTCCTCCGTGCATCCCGGGTATACCGTGGATTCGTACACAACCACGTCTCCGCTCTTCAGCACCTTGCCCAGGCTTGTGCTGGCCTTTACCAGCGGCGTCAGATCGGGGCGCTTGGCTCCATCGATTGGCGTAGGCACGGTAACGATGAATACATTGCATCCCCGTAGCACCTCTAGGTTCGAGGTATAGCCAAGGCGGGCGGCCGAAGCGAGTTCCTCGGCCGAGGTTTCCAAGGTGTGGTCGATGCCGCTGCGCAGCTCCTGGATCCGCTTCTCGTTGATGTCGAAGCCCGTGACGTCGAACTGCTTGCCGAATTCCACTGCCAGTGGCAGGCCGACGTAACCCAGGCCGATGATCGCGATCTTTGCGTTGTCCAGTGATTGCATGGTGTATCCGTTGTCCTGGTGATCTGCTGGGATGGAGGACAGGCGCGGCAAGAGCCGTCACCCGAATTCCGAAATGTGATTCTCGTCACAAATTCGGCATTTCGGAAGTGGCTGGCCATCTTCCTTGCAGTGCCTGGGCTTGCTCCCTCCCGCCTCCCCTGCGGACAGGTGGGGAGTTGTCGTGCCTTCGCCCACGATGTGGGCGAAGTCTTGCGTGTGTAAATTGCAGTAATGCGACCTGCCGGCTGGTTACCTGGCCGCTTTGTACTCGTAGTAGCCGTAGGAGTAGTAGCCGGCGCTGCGCTTCTCCACCGCGTTGAAGATCGCACCTTTGATCTGAACGCCGTTCTGCTCGAAACGCTGCTTGGCCAGGGCGATTTCTCGCGCCTGGTTCAGCCCGAAACGCACCACCAGCAGGCTGGTGCCCGCGTGGTGGCCGATCACGGCGGCGTCGGTCACCGCCAGGATGGGTGGGGTATCGATGATGACCAGGTCGTAGAGCGGCAGGATCTGCTTCAGCAGGGTCGTGAACCCTGCGTTCATGAGCAATTCGGACGGGTTCGGCGGCACCTTGCCGCGGGCGATGAAATGCAGCTTCTCCACACCGGCCACCGGACGGACGGCCGTGGCCAGGTCGATCTGTCCGGCAATCAGCTCGGACAGTCCGTTCTCGGCCCGACCGCCCAGCACCTTGTGCTGGCTGCCCTTGCGCATGTCGGCATCGATCAGCAGCACCCTTTGACCGGACTGCGCAATCACCGCGGCCAGGTTCGCCGATACGAAGGTCTTGCCGGCGTTGGGACTGGAACCGGAGATCATCAGCAGGTTGTTCTTGGCCTCCAGCCGGGCGAAATGCAGGCTGGTGCGCAGGCTGCGCAGGGCTTCCGTGGCTAGGTCGGCGGGGTCGCTCACCGCCAGCAGGTGCTGACGCCCGTCGCTATGCCGATGCGGGCCTTGTACCGTGATGCTGCGCTCCTGCTCGCTGAGCGGGATGGAGGCATAGACCGGCAGGCCCAGCTGTTCAATGTCGGCAGGATCTTCGACACCACGATTGAGCATCTGCCGCAGGAAGATGAAAGCCACGGCCAGGAACGCGCCAAGGAAGGTGCCCCCGATCACCACGATGGCCTTTTTCGGCTTCACCGGCTTGGTGACGTCCACCGCCGCCTTGTCGACGATGCGCACGTTGCCGACCGTGCCGGCGCGTGCAATTTCCAACTGCTGCGCCTGGTCGAGCAGGCCGGTATAGGTGGAATTGCTGACCTTCACGTCCTCGGTGAGGCGAAGCAGGTCGCGCTGGGTATCGGGCAGGCTGTCCACCTGCTTCTCCATGCCGGCCTTCTGGGCCTGAAGCTGCCCTATCTGCTGCATCAGGGCCTTGTAGGCAGGATGGTCCTTGGTGAAGCGCCGCTCCATGTCCGCCTGCTGCATCTGCAGTTGCTGGATGCTCGTCTCGACGGCAACGATCTGGTCCAGCAAGCCCTTGGTTTGCAAGGTAATGTCGACCGAGTGGGCCTTGGTCTGGAAGGCATTGAGCGCGGCCTGCGCCTTTTCCAGCTTCTGGCGTACCAGCGGCAGCTGTTCCTTGACGAACCGCAGGCTGTTGGCGGCCTGGGCCGAATTGCGGTCCACGTTCTGACGCACGTAGGCCTCGCTGACCTGGTCCAGCACGGCGGCGGCCAGCTGCGGATCGGCATTTTCATAGGTCAGGCCGATGATGCCGGAATCCTTGCCCTGTTCGCTGGCATTGATCTTCTGCGCCAGGTCACTGAGCGTGGCCAGCTCGCGGTTGCGCACCACATCGAAGCGCATGCCCGGATTGGCTACCAGGGTCTTCACCTGCATGGTCACGCCGTGACCTTTGGCCACCTGTCCCACCTGACCCTGTAACAGCATGTCGCCATCGTCATTCAACAGGGTGTAGGCGCCATGTGCGCCGGCCACCAGCATCAGGCGCCTACCGAGCAGACCGCCCGGGACATCGAGCTGGAATACGTCCAGCACCGATCCACCCCAGTCATCGCGGGCGATACCAAGCCAGGGCGAGGCCACTTCGCCCGGCTTGTCGGGCGAAAAATGGCGGGCGATGAAACCACCGATCAGCGGGAAACGATGCGGCTTCACCACCACGTTGAGGTTGAGGTTGTCCACCGCCTTGCCCAGCACCGAACGCGAGGTGATGATCGCGATCTCGGTGGTGGCTTCGGAGTTGGAGGCGCCCAGTGTCTGGGTAATGGCGCTCAGGCCGGGCAGGTCCGGCACCTTCTGCTCCACCTGCACCATCGCATTGGCCTGGTAGATCGGCGTGGCCAGGATGGCGTACGCCACGCTGAACACGAAAAAGGCCGCAGTCACCACCACGATCAACCACTTGTGATCGATCAGGGTTCCCAGCAGGGCATTGAGGTCGATTTCGTCGTCGCGTGAGGTTGTGCTTTGCGCGGCTGCCATGAAGTTCGCTTTATCGGGTGGAATGAAGAAATACGGCGGAATCGGCTACTGCAGGTAAGGCAGCCAACTGCGGACACCGCGGTCGATCAGCGCAAACACGTGTTCGAACGCCGGCCGCTGTTGTCGATACGGGTCGGGAATATCCCGCGCTTCCACCCACTTGTCGAGCAGGAACAGCTTGCCGCTGGCCTCGGGAGCCAGACGCGCCAGGGCGGCCAGGTGGCTTTTTTCCATCCCCAGGATCAGGTCGAACTCACGCAGCAGTTCAGGACTGACCTGGCGGGCGCGATGCGCCGAGCCATCCACCCCATGCTCGCCCATGACCCGGGCAGCGGTTTCGTCCATGGGGTAGTCGTTCATGGCGGCCAGGCCGGCGCTCCCCACCTCGATGCCCCGGTGCGAGACCTGCTGTCGCAGCAGGTATTCGGCCGTGGGGCTGCGGCAGATATTGCCGACACATACCGTCAAGATCCTTTTGAACACTGTGGCTCGTCTCTCCGATTCGTCACCGGCGCGGCTGCGTCCAGCGACGCGGCGGCATTCCTTTGGGCCGTCGCCGCAGAAGCAATCGTCTCGGCATGGCTGGCAATAACCCGGATCCGCCCCTTGTCGTCCCGGATCCGGCACTCTGGCGGATGCTGGGCGGCGCGCAAAGACTACGCAACACACCCGGTTTGGGCAACGCATCATTCGATGGGCCCGGTACCGCCAGAAACCGAGTGTTGCATGCAGGGCTCGACGCAAAGCTGAACAAGCTGGGCACACCTTCACGACAAGCGGACATTTGCCGTCTGGTTATGGCTATACTCCGCCTGACGTCAACCGCAGGGAGCTCCCTACCCATGAAAACGATGAAGACGCTGCTCATCGCCGTGGCGGCCGCCGGTCTCGCCAGCCAGGCTTTTGCCGCGAAGGCCCCGGCGCAGGACCAGTCGCAGTCCGCCGCCGCTCCGACCGTGCCAGGCGCCGCCGTCGCGGGCCAGGCCTCCAAGGGCACCCTCACCGCTGTCTACATCGGCATGGGCGCGACGGCTGTCGCCGTGCTTGCCGGCGCCACCAGCAGCAGCAACCACGGCAACGAAAACCAGGGCGGCACGGGTGGTACCGGCGGTACGGGTACCACGGGCACCACCGGCACGCACTGAGTCGCTCTCCCCGTGAGAGTCGCATGCATGGCCGTGCCGGATGCGTCCGGCACGGTTTTTCGTGCCCGCATGTAAGGCAGCCAAGGGTTACCGCTCCGCCATGAAGACGCTTCCGCTCCTCGCCATCACCGTCTCCGTCAGCCTGCTCGGCGGTTGTATCTGGGCACCCGGCCAGCACATGTCCACCGGCAAGCTGGTGCGCGACAACCAGGCCGACAACAGTCACGTGCAGCTGGTGCCGATCACCCCGAAGCTGCTGGTGATGGACCAGGCCGCCGGCCAGAGCAACGCAGTGCCTCCCTCGCTCCTGGCCTACCAGCCCGAGCCATATCGCATCGGCGCCGGCGACACCCTGTACATCACTGTCTGGGACCACCCTGAGTTGACCTCGCCCGCTGGCCCGCAACAGCAGCCGCTGGCCAATGGCCGCCTGGTGCGTTCCGACGGCACCCTGTTCTACCCCTACGTGGGACAGCTCAAGGTGGCCGGCATGACTATCGAGGAACTGCGCAAGGCGATCAGCGACAAGCTGGCCACGTATATCGAGAAGCCCCAGGTGGACGTCAGCGTGATCGGCTACGGCAGCCAGCACGTGCTGCTGAGCGGCGCCTTCATGAAGACGGACCCGCAGCCGATCAACGCCGTGCCACTGACCCTGGCGCAGGCCATCGGTACGGCCGGTGTCGATACCAAGGAGGCCAACCTCTCGAACCTCGTGCTGACGCGCGACGGCCAGGCCTATCACATCAACCTGGACCAGCTCGACCATGGCAAGGGACTGGCCGAGAACATCTACCTGAAGGACGGCGACCGCCTGTACCTGCCCTACAACGACCGCCAGGAGGTCTATGTGCTGGGCGAGGTGATGCGCCCCATGGCCCTCCCCTTCAAGACCTCCGACCTGACCCTGACCCAGGCGCTGGGCCGCGCAGGTGGCCTGAACCAGTCCACCTCCAAAGGCAAGGCCGTCTACGTGATCCGCGGCGCCCGCAACATCGAAAGCGAACCCGCCACGGTGTACGAGTTGAACGCGCGCTCACCGTCGGCCTTCGCACTGGCCGACCATTTCAAGGTGCGGCCAGGCGACGTGGTGTTCGTGGGTGCCGCGGGCGTCACCCGCTGGAACCGCTTCCTGAGCCAGGTGCTGCCGCTGACGACCGCACTCAGCACCGCCGCAACGTCCCAGTACTACTTCAATCACAGCAGCAATTGACGGCTGTCGCCGCCTGACGGCGACGCCGCGGCACCCGCCCGGCGTCGCCCTCGCGCTTGATCGAGATCTAGGAATCCACGGCTTGTCACCGGATCACCCCGTCACGACCCGCAGCCCGCAGCCCGCCTTCCGGCGGGCAGTAGCCTGTCCGTCGCTGTCCGGCGTCCTGCGCTGGGGCATGGTACTCGCCGCCGTGGCGCTGGCCGGCTGCACCGCCGTGTCGTCGTCCTCGGCGGATGCGGTGAAGCTCGTCATCGACCGCCACCGGCACCACGAGCCGACCGCCGCCGAAGTGGCCGCCCGGCCCTACTACCAGCTGGAAGCGACCACGCCCGACGGCCACGCCGTGCTGATCCTGGGCAACCTGGACGGTCCGCGCCAGGACTGGTACGGCAGCAATGGCGTGGTGGTGTTCCTGGAGCACGGCCAGGTGGTGCAGACTGCCGGCCTGGCGCAGAACCTGGATGGCCTGCGCCAGGCCGCCGACAACCCGTTCGCGCGCGGCCTGCAGCACCTGAGCGCACCGGTGGACTACGTGCGCCAGGAAGACTGGTCGCCCGGCTACCGCTACGGCGTGCCGGTGCATGCCCGCCTCACGCCGGCCGGCAGTGACCAGCTCACCATCCTCGGCCAGACCCGCAACGTATTGCGCATCGACGAGCAGGTCGACGCCCCGGCTGCCGGCTGGCACGCGACCAACCACTACTGGGTGGACCCCACCGACGGCTTCGTATGGAAGAGCGTGCAGCAGGTCGCGCCCGGGCTGGCGATCACCCTGGTGCAACTGCGCCCCTACCGGGGAACCTCCTCGTGAGGCGGTTCGTCGCCACCTGCTTGGGCCTGGGCCTGGCTGCCGTCGCGTTGCCCGTCGCCGCCATGCAGGTCCGGGTGGGAGGCGCGGTGGAGCACCCGGGCACGCTGGTCGTGAAGGACGGCGCCCGCCTCAGCGACGCCGCGCTGGCGGCCGGCGTGCAGCCGCGCGCCTACCTGTTGGGTGCCGCCTGGCTGCGGCCGTCGCTGCTGGCCGCGCAGCAGCGGCTCAAGGCCGGCGTCCTGTTCGACCTGGACAGCCTGCACCTGCGCGCCCTGCAACGCGGCGATTCCGCCCTGGCAGACACAGTGGGCGAACTGCGCAACGAATTGGCCGCGTTGCCGGTGACAGGCCGTGCGCCGGCCCTGCTGGCGCCGCGCGCGGTCGAAGCCGACGCGGCCGCGAACCGGCCGCTGCTGCCCGGCGACCGGCTGTTCTACCCGCTGCGCCCGGGCACGGTGCGCGTGGTCGGCGCGGTGCAGTCGCCCTGCACGCTGCCGCTTCGCCCCCTGCAGGACGCGCGCCGCTACCTGGCGGACTGCCCCTATGCCGCGCATGCCGACCGCGACTGGATCTACGTGATCCAGCCCGACGGCCACGTGTCCCGCCAGGGCGTGGCGCTGTGGAACCGTTCCGCGCCGCTGTCGTTGGCGCCTGGCGCCATCGTCTACGTGCCGCTGGCGGCACGCGCCACGAAGGCCGTCGACGACACGCTGAACCGCGACGTGGCCGATTTCCTCGCCACCCAGCTCCTGCCCGGCCCGGAAACGGCTCCGTGAAGAAGAAGATGCCCCGCCGCCGCGCACCCGTCCTGCCTGCGCCGTGCCGCCACGCCTGCCTGCTGGCCGGCCTGCTGATCGCCGCACCCAGCCTGGCCGACACCACCCCGACCGGCTACGCGCCCACGCAGAGCGACTGGGGTGGCGCCGGCCTGTGGCAGACGCCGACCGCGCGCATGGCCGACCCCGGCGAGGTGGCCTTCACCGCCAGCCATGCCAGTCCGTACACCCGCTACAACTTCACCCTGCAGCCGCTGCCGTGGCTGGAGGGCATCCTGCGCTACTCGGACATCGGCAATCGCCCGTACGGCCCCGAATCGCTCAGCGGCAACCAGAGCCTGAAGGACAAGTCGATCGACGCCAAGGTGCGGATCTGGCGCGAAAGCCACTGGCTGCCGAGCGTCGCCGTGGGCATCCGCGACCTGGGCGGCACCGGCCTGTTCGCCGGCGAGTACGTGGTGGCCAGCAAGCGCTTTGGCCCGGTGGACGCCAGCCTGGGCCTGGCCTGGGGCTACATGGGATCGCGCGGCGACATCGCCAATCCGTTCGGCTTCATCAGCGACAAGTTCAAGGTGCGCCCGAACAGCCACGCCAGCACCGGCGGCGAGTTCAACAGCCACAACTACTTCCGCGGCCGCGCGGCCTTCTTCGGCGGCATCAGCTACCAGACGCCGTGGGACCCGCTGGTCATCAAGCTGGAATACGAAGGCAACGACTACAAGCACGAACCCCAGAACAACAACCAGCATCAGCGCACCCCGCTGAACATCGGCGCCGTGTTCCGGCTCAACCGCGCCGTGGATTTCAGCGCGGCGCTGGAACGCGGCAACACCGCGATGTTCAGCATCACGCTGCATACCAACCTGGCCGAGCATGCCGCCCCGGCCAAGGTGCTGGACCCGCCCCCGCCGCCGCCCGCACCCGTTGCCGCCCACCGGGCGCCGGAGCAGGTGGACTGGGACAAGGTAAGCCGGGAGCTGCACGACAACGCCGGCCTGCGCGTGTCGAAGATCGCCCGGCGCGGCCGCGAACTGGTGGTCACCGGCGAGCAGACGAAATACTTCTACGGCGCCAAGGCCACGGGCCGCACCGCGCGCGTGCTGGACAACTACCTGGACCCGAGCATCGGCTGGTACACGGTGGAGTCCACCCGCGAGGGGCTGTCCATCGTCGACACCAGCGTGCACCGCGAACGCTTCGACGCCCTGGCCGACCACCGCATCACGCTGGACCAGTTCCGCCTCAGCGTGGAACAGGACGAACCGCTGCCGCAGCACGAGCAGGTGCTGTACCAGCCGCCGCTGAAGCGCTTCGACGGCGGCGCCTCGATCACCTATGGCCAGTCGCTGGGTGGCCCGGACGCCTTCATCCTGTACCAGATCGCGGCCAACTACGAAGCCAATTTCCGCTTCACCCCCAACCTGTGGTGGAGCGGCGTGGTCAGCGCCAACCTGATCAACAACTACGACAAGTTCAAGTACGACGCGCCCAGCAACCTGCCGCGCGTGCGCACCTACATCCGCGAATACCTCACCAGCTCGCGCGTCACCCTGCCCGTGTTCCAGCTCACCGGCACCAAACGGCTGGGCGAGGACTGGTACGGCATGGCCTACGCCGGCCTGCTGGAGAGCATGTACGGCGGCGCGGGCGGCGAGGTGCTGTACCGTCCCTTCGGCGAGCGCTGGGCGATCGGCGCCGATGTGAACTGGGTGAAGCAGCGCGGCTTCGACCAAGACTTCTCGTTCCGCCGCTACCACGTGGTCACCGGCCACGTGACTGCCTATGTCGACACGGGGCTCGACGACGTCACCCTGGCGGTGAGCGCCGGGCGCTACCTCGCCGGCGACTGGGGCGCCACCATCAACGTCTCGCGCGAGTTCCGCAACGGCGTGCGCATGGGCGCCTATGCAACCTTCACCAACGTCTCGGCCAAGCGGTTCGGCGAAGGCAGCTTCGACAAGGGCGTGTACATCTCGATCCCGTTCGACCTGATGCTGCCGCGCTCCACCGTCAACCGCGCCAACATCCTGTGGCAACCGCTGATCCGCGACGGCGGTGCCGCGCTGTCGCGCCGCTATTCGCTGTACACGCTGACCAGCGATCGCGACAGCGACAACTTCAACGACAACCTGCAGATGATCACGGAGTAGTCGCCCGCTTGTCCTCTCCCCCTGCTTGCAGGGGGAGGCCGGGAGGGAGTGCGGGCTTGTCGCGAGGTTGCCTACCCCTCCCCAGCCCTCCCCTGCAAGCAGGGGAGGGAGCCGCGCCGTTCCGCTGCATCCGTCATGCGTGCTGAGCAGTGATCGCGACGATCCGCAGATGATCCTCGCGCTTGTCCCCTCCCCCTGCAGGCAGGGGAAGGCCGGGAGGGGGTGGACGCTTGTCGCGAGGTTGCCTACCCCTCCCCGAACCTCCCCTGCAAGCAGGGGAGGGGGCAAAGGGCAAGTTCCATCGCGGGCGGGCGGAAGAGGGAGCGACTATCCTCAGCCCCCGGGCGCCAGCCGCACCTCGCCGTCCGCCACCACGAGCGCCACCGCACGCAGGCGGTCGCCGCGGCAGGGGCCGCCCACGCATTCGCCGTCGTCGGTGCGGAAGCTGGCGCCATGCGCCGCGCAGACCAGCAGGCCGCGGCTGATCAGGAACTTGCCCGGCGCCCAGTCCAGCCGGCGCCCGGCATGGGGGCAGATGTTGAGCCAGGCCCGTACCGCATCGCCATGGCGCAGCACGATCAGGCTTTCCTCGCCCTCGGGCAGCATCGCGTCCAGCGCCACGGCCTCGCCCTCGGGCAGGTCATCGAGCCGGCACAGCGTGGCCGGGGGGTTCACTGTATCCATCGGCACTTGTTCCCGGGGCCGCCAAGCCCCATCGTTGCACGCGTAAGCCCTTGATTTTAGCACACGGATTTTTAACACATGCGTTTCGCACTGCCCCTGTCGCGTCGCCCCCGCCATCCGCTGGCGCGTGCCCTGTCCCTGCTGCTGGGCCTGGCCGTGGTCGGGTTGCTGCTGGTCTTCGGCCTGGTGGTGGCCGGCGTGCTGCTGGTCGGCGGCGCGATCGTGCTGGCCTGGCGGCAATGGAAGCTGGGGCATGCCGGTGCGCGGCCCGTCCCGGGCCAGGGCAAGCACCAGCCGGAGGTGCTGGAGGGCGAATTCGTGGTGATCCGGCAGGATCGGCCGGTCACGCACTGAGCCCGGCTCCGTCCGGCGCGCCAGGGCGCGCATGATCCGGATGGCTGGCGTCGGTACGCACCCCTAAGCTGGCCGCATGCGTTCTTCCAGGACCATGCCATGAACAAAGCCACCGAAACCACGCTCGAACACGTCCGCCAGCATCTCGACCGCGCCGACGAGGCGCCCACGCTCGACGCCCTCGCCCGCGCCGCCCGGCTCAGCCCCAGCCATCTGCAGCGCGTGTTCCGCCGCCGCTACGGGGTGAGCCCGGCCGAGTACCACCGCGCCCGCCGCTTCGGCCAGCTGAAGGCCGCGCTGCAGGGCGGCGCGGCGGTGGCCGACGCGGTGTACGAGGCCGGCTTCGGCTCCGGCAGCCGCGTCTACGAGCACAGCGACCGCCTGCTGGGCATGACGCCCGCCAGCTACCGCGCCGGCGGCGCCGGCGCCAGCATCCGCTACACCACCACCGCCACGCCGCTGGGCCGGCTGCTGGTGGCCGCCACCACGCGCGGCATCTGCTCGGTGACGCTGGGCGCGGACGACGCCGAACTCGAGGCGCGCCTGGCCGCCGAGTTCCCCAGGGCCACCCGCGAACGCGTCGATGCCGGCCGCGAGGAGTGGCTGGACGCGGTGATCGCGCGCATCGCCAGCGAACTGGGCTGGAGCGACGCGGCCGCGCCTGCGCTGCCGCCGCTGGACGTGGCCGCCACCGCCTTCCAGTGGCGGGTGTGGAACGCGCTGACGCGCATCCCCGCCGGCGCGACGCGCAGCTACGGCGAGGTGGCCGCGGAGCTCGGCCAGCCCAAGGCGGCCCGCGCGGTGGGCAACGCCTGCGGCAACAACCGGCTGGCGCTGATCGTGCCCTGCCACCGCGTGGTGCGCGAGGACGGCACGCCCGGCGGCTGGCGCTGGGGCGTGGCGCGCAAGCGCGAACTGCTGGCGCACGAACAAGGCATGGCGGCGCGATAGGAACGCGCTCGTGTGCGAAACCTCGCCGGACGCCGGAACGATCGCGCGGTGAGCACCCGCAGGCAGGCTTGATGCCGTCTCAAGCCTGCCTTGCCGAATCCTCGCTGGCGCCCGCCGCCGCCACGCTGCACGATGCGCCTGGCGCTACACTGCGCCGCCCCATCCCCGCCGCCGCCATGACCGAACCCGCCACTTCGCCCGCCGCCACCGCGGCGACGCCGCTGTCCGCCGATCCCAGGCTGCTGGTGCCGCTGGGCCTGTTTGCGCTCTATGTCATCTGGGGGTCGACCTACCTCGGCATCCGCTTCGCCCTGGAAAGCTGGCCGCCGTTCCTGCTCGCCGGCCTGCGCTTCCTGTGCGCGGGGACGCTGCTGTACGGCTTCCTGCGCCTGCGCGGCGTGGCGCCGCCCACGCGCCTGCAGTGGCGCAACGCGGCCGTCACCGGCGTGCTGCTGCTGGGCTTCGGCAACGGCCTGGTGTGCTTCGCCGAGGAACGGGTGAGCTCGGGCATCGCTGCGGTGGCGGTGGCCAGCATGCCGCTGTTCGCCGCGCTGTTCGCCGGGCTGTACGGCGAGTGGCCGAACCGGCGCGAGGGCCTGGGCCTGGCGATCGGCTTCGCCGGCGTGATCGTGCTGAACCTGGGCAGCAGCCTATCCGGCTCGCGGCTGGGTGCGCTGGCGCTGCTGGTGGCCGCGGCGGCGTGGGCGTTCGGCTCGGTCTGGAGTCGCCGCCAGGACATGCCGGCCGGCCCGATGAATACCGCCGCGCAGATGCTCTGCGGCAGCGCCGCCTTGCTGCCCGCCGGCTTCGGCACCGGCGAGCGCCTGCCCGCCCATCCCTCCGCGCACGCCACGCTCGCGGCGGCCTACCTGGTGGTGTTCGGCTCGTTGATCGCCTTCAGCGCCTACCTCTACGTGCTCCGGCACGCGCGCCCGGTGCTGGCCACCAGCTACGCCTACGTGAACCCGCCGGTGGCGGTGCTGTTCGGCGTGCTGCTGGCCGGCGAGCACGTGGGACCGCTGGACCTGGCCGGCATGGCGGTGATCCTGCTGGGCGTGGCGGTGATCACGCTGGCGCGCCAGCGGCGGCGCTGAGAGCCTGTTCATCGGACAGGATCCCCGTCGTTTCTGTGCAAGCAGGAATCAGTGGCTGGATAACCGATGGCGGCCTCGGAGCGTCATCGCCGCGCAGACGGAGGCGCGTTTCAACAGGCGGAGGTCTGATCATCCAGCAACGGCCACGCTTGCTCGGGCCCTGCGGCTACCGGATGACTCGCTGCGCTCGCCCCTTCGGGGCCGCCCTGCGGGCGTTCTGCGCGCTGCGCGCTTGTCCGGCCTGCGCCGGGACGACGAGCAAAGACGCGCAGGGCAGATGCTTTGTGCGATGCCCGCAAATCGTGAACAGGCGCCGCGAGCCGTCAACGCCGCGCCCAGGCCGCGATCACGGCGTGCAGCGCGTCCAGGCCGTCGAACAGCGCCGCCGGGCCGGGCTGCAGGATGATCGGCGACTTGATCTCGTGCAGCTCGCCGTCGCGCACCGCCGGGATCGCGTCCCAGCCGGGGCGGGCGGCGACCTTCTCCGGGCGGAAGCGCTTGCCGCACCACGAGCCGAGGATGATGTCGGGCGCCCGGCGCACCACTTCGTCGCCGTCGGCCAGGATGCGCTGCTTCGCCAGCGGCTCGCGCGCGCGTTCCGGGAAGCAGTCCTCGCCGCCGGCGATCTGCACCAGCTCGGCCACCCAGCGGATGCCGGTGATGATCGGCTCGTCCCATTCCTCAAAGTACACCTTCGGCCGGCGCGGCAGCTTCGCGGCGGCAGCGCGCACCTCGGCGACGTGCGCCTCGGCGCGCTGCGCGTAGGCTTCGGCCTGGTCGTGCGCGCCCACCATCGCGCCCAGCCGGCGGATGTAGGCGAGGATGCCGTCCACGCTGCGGTGGTTGCTGATCCACACCTCCACGCCCGCCTTGATGAGCTCGCGCGCGATGTCGGCCTGGATGTCGGAGAAGCCGATCGCCAGGTCCGGCTCCAGCTTCAGGATCTCGCCGATCTTCGCGCTGGTGAAGGCGGAGACCTTGGGCTTCTCCCGCCGCGCCCGTGGCGGGCGCACGGTGAAGCCGGAGATGCCCACGATGCGATGCTGCTCGCCCAGTGCATAGAGGACTTCGGTCGGTTCCTCGGTGAGGCAGACAATGCGTTGCGGGTAGCCGCCCATCACTGCCCCAGCACCGTCACCACCATCTGCCGCCGGTGCGGCGCGTGGCGATGCTCCCACAGGTAGATGCCCTGCCACGTGCCCAGCCGCAGCCGGCCTTCGCCTACCGGCACGACGAGGCTGACGCCGGCGAGGATGGAGCGCACGTGCGCGGGCATGTCGTCCGGACCCTCGTCGGCGTGGCGGAACAGCGGGTCGCCGTCCGGCACCGCACGGGCGAACCAGCGCTCCAGGTCTTCGCGCACGGTGGGGTCGGCGTTCTCGCCGAGCAGCAGCGAGCAACTGGTGTGCAGGGCGAACACGTGCGCGATGCCGGTGCGCACGCCGCTAGTAGCGACCGCCTCGGCCACCTGCGCGGTGATCTCGCTGAAACCGCGCCCACGCGTGGCCACCGTGAAGGCCTGCTGCGCAGCGGACCCGCCCGTGTTCACGGATAGAGCAGCCGGCTGGTCCAGGTCTGGCCGTGGCGGCTCCAGCGCACGCGTTCGTGCAGTCGGAATTTCGCGCCGTACCAGAATTCCACCAGGTCCGGCTCGACCAGGTAGCCGCCCCAGTGCGGCGGGCGCGGCACGTCCTGGCCGGCGAACTCCGCCTCGTAGTGCGCCACGCGCTGCTCGAAGGTGGCGCGGTCGGGCAGCGTCTGCGACTGCAGCGAGGCCCAGGCGCCGATCTGGCTGCCACGCGGCCGGGTGGCGAAGTAGGCGTCGGATTCCTCCGCCTGCAGCTTGCGCGCCGCGCCCTCCACGCGCACCTGCACGCCCTCGCGCAGGGTCTTCCAGTGGAAGCACAGCGCCACCTGCGGGTGCGCCTGCAGCTGGGTGCCCTTGTCGCTGTCGTAGTTGGTGTGGAAGCGGAAGCCGCGCTCGTCCACGCCTTTCAGCAGCACGATGCGCGAGCTGACCCGGCCCGCCGCGTCGGCGGTGCACAGGTTCATCGCGGAGGGTTCGGGATCGCCGCCGGCGGCGGCCTCGTCCAGCAGGCGCCGGAAGGTGTCCAGGATCTCGGAATTCAGCATGGGTCTTGAATCGTGGCGAGCGCACGTCATCATGGCGTGCATGAAAGATGCTAGCACGCAGAATCAGGCCCTGGCCGGACACCTGCTCGATCATTACGCGGGGCGCATCGCGCGGGCACCGCGCCCGTACGTGCTGGGCCTGTCCGGCCTGCAGGGCAGCGGCAAGAGCACCCTGGCGCGGGTGATGAAGGCCGACGCCGAGGTGCGCGGCTGGCCCACCGAGGTGCTGTCGCTGGACGATTTCTACTACTCGCGCAGCGAGCGCGAGGCGATGGCGCACGAGATCCACCCGCTGCTGCGCACCCGCGGCGTGCCGGGCACGCACGAGGTCGAGCTGCTGCTGTCCGTGCTGGCCGCGCTGCCGCACGCCTCGGAGAAGCTGCCGGTCACCTGGCCGCGCTTCGACAAGGGTCGCGACACGCGCATGCCGCCCTCACGCTGGCCGAAGACGGCCCGCCCGCCCAGGCTGGTGATCGTGGAAGGCTGGGCGCTGGGCCTGCGCCCGCAGCCGCAGGCCGCGCTGGAGGCGCCGATCAACGCGCTGGAACGCGAGGAAGACGCCGACGGCCAGTGGCGCAAATGGGTGAACAAGCAGCTGCGCGCCTACCAGCCGCTGTGGCGCAAGCTGGATGCGCTGGTCGTGCTGCAGGCGCCTGGCTGGGAGGTGGTGCGCCGCTGGCGCAGCGAGACCGAGGAGGACCTGCTCGCCCGCCACGCCCCGCTGGCGATGGATGCCCGGGCCATGGACCGCTTCCTCGCCCACTTCGAACGCCTGAGCCGGCACGCCCTGGCCACCCTGCCCGCCATCGCCGACAGCGTGGTGGAGTACGACACCGAACGCCACGTCACCGGGCTCAGCCACAACTGAGCCGTCCCCTCGCCATCCCCGCGAACCGACGCCGACCTACGGCGCCGCGCCCAGCCACGCCGCGTAGCCCGCGCGCGTCTCCGGCCAGCGCGGCACGAAGCCGCTGGCGCGCAGGCGCGCGTTGGACAGGCGCTTGCTGCCCACGCCCGCCGGCGGCGGGCCGGCCGGCGGCAGCGGCACGCCGAGCAGCGTGGCGAGGTGGTCGTACAGCGCGTCCAGCGGCAGCGGCGTGTCGTCCACGCCCAGGTACAGCGGTTGCGCCTCCGGCAGGTCGAGCAGGTGGACGACGGCGGCGGCCGCGTCGTCCACGTGGATGCGGTTGGCCCAATGCGGCACGGCGCGCGGCGCGCGGGCCTGGCCGGCACGCAACCGTTCGACCAGCTGCAGCCGGCCCGGCCCGTACAGCCCGGCCAGGCGCAGTGCCACCATCGGCGCGTGCTGCGCCAGCCGGTGTTCGGCCTCCAGCAGCACGCGGCCGTTGAAGCCCGGCGGATCGGCCGGCGTGGTTTCGTCCACCCAGGCGCCCGCGTGTTCGCCGTACACCGCGCTGGAGGACACGAACAGCACCCGCCGCAGGGCCGCGCCGTCCAGCGCGTCGAGCAGGTGCCGCGCACCGTCGACGAACAGCGCGCGATAGGCCGCCTCGCCGCGCTCGGCCGGCGCCGGCAGGTAGACCAGCCGCGCCACGCCGCGCGGCAGCCCGCGCAGGCTCGCCGGGTCGGCCAGGTCGCCGCGCAGCCAGCGGATGCCGTCGCCCGTACCGGCACCCGGCCGGCGGCGCAGCGCGTACACCTCGTCGCCGCGCGCCAGCAGGCGTTGTGCCACGCGCCGGCCCAGGTCGCCGCAGCCGGCCAGCAAAATCCGTTCGGACATCCAAACACCTGCTGCTAAAGTTGAGCGATGAATCCGTCCTGCAACCTGTTCCTGGTCGGCCCCACCGGCGCCGGCAAGACCTCGGTGGGCCGCCGGCTGGCGGCGCACTACGGGCTGGCCTTCGTCGACCTCGACCACGAGATCGAACACGCCTGCGGCGTGCCGGTGAGCCGCGTGTTCGAGGCCGAGGGCGAGGCCGGCTTCCGCCGCCGCGAAAGCGCGTTGCTGGACGAGTGTAGCCAGCGCGCCGACGTGCTGCTGGTGACCGGCGCGGGCGCGGTGCTGGCCACGGACAACCGCCGCCTGCTCGCCGCGCACGGCTACGTGGTCTGGCTGCAGGCCACGCTGGAACAGCAGCTCGAACGCCTGCGCCACGACACCCAGCGCCCGCTGCTGGCCGGTGCCGACCGGCGCGAACGGCTGCAGGCGATGGCGGCGACCCGCGATCCGCTGTACGGCGAGGTGGCGGATCTCGAGATCCCGGGCCTGCACGAAGGCGTGGCGGCCGCGGCCGCGCGCTGCATCGCCCTCATCGATACCCACTGGCAACGGCAGCACGCGGCATGACCCCAGCGACCCCGCACACCATCGACGTCGCCCTCGGCGGGCGCAGCTACCCGGTCTGGATCGGCCGCGGCCTGCTCGGCGACGCCGCGCGCTGGCGCGCGCGCCTGCGCGGCCGCCACGCGCTGGTGCTCAGCAACACCACCGTGGCGTCGCTCTACCTCGACCGCGTCGCCGCCGGGCTGGACGGCCTGCACTGGTCCAGCTTCCTGCTCGACGACGGCGAGGCGCACAAGAGCTTCGCCAACGTGGGCCGCGCGCTGGAGGCGCTGGCGCGGCTCGGCGCCACCCGCGACGCCTGCGTGGTCGCGCTGGGCGGCGGCGTGGTGGGCGACCTGGCCGGTTTCGCCGCCGCGTGCTGGATGCGCGGCATCGACTTCATCCAGATGCCCACCACCCTGCTGGCGATGGTCGATTCCTCGGTCGGCGGCAAGACCGGCGTGAACCTGCCGGCCGGCAAGAACCTGGTCGGCGCCTTCCACCAGCCGCGCGCGGTGGTGGCCGACATCGACACGCTCGCCACCCTGCCCGCGCGCGAATACCGCGCGGGGCTGGCCGAGGTGATCAAGGGCGCGGCGATCGGCGACGAGCCGTTCTTCGCCTGGCTGGAAGCGCACGCCGACGCGCTGGCCGCGCGCGACGACGACGCGCTGGTCGAGGCGATCGCGCGCAAGGTGCGCTACAAGGCCGGCGTGGTGGCGCGCGACGAGACCGAACAGGGCGAGCGCGCCCTGCTCAACCTCGGCCACACCTTCGGCCACGCGCTGGAGACGGCGGGGAACTACACCGCCCTGCTGCACGGCGAAGGCGTGGCCGTGGGCATGCTGCTGGCGGCGCGGTTGTCCGAACGGCTGGGCATGGCCGGCGCGGCCGACACCGCGCGCCTGCACCGCCTGCTGGAGGCCGTCGGCCTGCCCGTCGCCGTGCCGGCCGGCTTCGACCCGGAGCAGTTGCTCGCCCTGATGCGGCTGGACAAGAAGAACACCGCCGGCAGCCTGCGCCTGATCCTGTGGCGCGGCGTGGGCAAGGCGGAGATCGTGGGCGGCGTGGACGAGACCGACGTCCTGGCCGTGCTGGACGAGGCCGTCCGCGCCGCGTGACGCGCGGCGCGCTCGCCACGGTGGCCCCGGCCTTCTAGAATGCGGCATCCGCGGCGATTCCCCGCCGCACCGCACCCTCACGGATGCCATGCGTCTCTACCTGCAAACCATGCCCGCCGCGGCCGAAGCGCCGCGCTACGTCCAGATCGTGCTGGAGCAGGACCTGCTCGGCGGCTGGACGCTGTACCGCGAGTCGGGCACGCAGGGCGGCAAGGCCACGCTGCGGCGCGAGCAGTTCCTGGAACGCGACGCCGCCTTCAGCGCCTTCGAGAAGGCCCGCGATGCGCAGCTCAAGCGCGGCTACCGGCTGATGTTCGCCCAGGGGCTCGACGGCCCGCACGGGCGCTGAACGCATGAACGCCCCCCTGAAGAACGACCGTTTCCTCCGCGCGCTGCGGCGCGAACCCGTCGACACCACGCCGGTCTGGGTGATGCGCCAGGCCGGCCGCTACCTGCCCGAGTACCGCGCCACGCGCGAGCGCGCCGGCAGCTTCATGGCGCTGGCGCAGAATCCGGAACTGGCCTGCGAGGTGACGCTGCAGCCGCTGCGGCGCTTCGAGCTGGACGCGGCGATCCTGTTCTCCGACATCCTCACGATTCCCGACGCGATGGGGCTGGGCCTGTCGTTCGCCCAGGGCGAAGGCCCGCAGTTCGCGCGCCCGGTGCGCAGCGCGGCCGACGTGGCGAAGCTCGCCGTGCCCGACATGGACGCCGAACTGCGCTACGTGACCGATGCGGTACGCCTGATCCGCCGCGAGCTCGCCGGCCGCGTGCCGCTGATCGGCTTCGCCGGCAGCCCGTGGACGCTGGCCTGCTACATGGTGGAAGGCCGTGGCTCGCGCGACTTCGCCACGCCCAAGGCGATGTGCTGGAACGAGCCTGCCCTCGCCCACCGGCTGCTCGACGTGCTGGCGCGCAGCGTCGCCGCCTACCTCGCCGCGCAGGCGGCCGCCGGCGCGCAGGCGCTGATGGTGTTCGACACCTGGGGCGGCCTGCTCGGCCCCGCGGCGTTCCGCGAATTCTCGCTGCGCTACATGGCGCAGATCGTCGCCGAGCTGAAGGACGATCCGCACGCGCGCGAACTGCCGGTGATCCTGTTCGCCAAGGGCGCCGGCCAGCACCTCGCCGAGATGGCCGGCAGCGGCTGCGCCGCGCTCGGCGTGGACTGGACCGTCGACCTCGCCGACGCGCGTCGTGCGGTGGTCGGCAAGGTGGCGCTGCAGGGCAACCTCGATCCCGCCGTGCTGCGCGCCTCGCCCGAGGTGATCCGCCGCGAGGTCCGCGCCGTGCTCGACAGCTACGGCAACCACCCCGGCCACGTGTTCAACCTCGGCCACGGCATCACGCCCGAGGTTGATCCCGAACACGTGAAGGTGCTGGTGGACGAGGTGCACCGCCACGGACGCACCCTGCGCACCGCGTCCGAATAGCCGCCGAGGGCATCCGGCCTGGATGCCTCGGACAGTCGTGTGCCCGCGCGGAACCTCGATTCACTTCGAGGTACCGGTTTCCTCTCCTTCAGGATGCTCGCTGCACGCCTGCGTGACCATCTGCAAGGTGTCTTGCAGGGCGGCAACGACCTTGGTCCGGTCGAAGCTGGTGGCGGGAAGCGCCTTGACCGCGGCGATCCGCTGTTGGAACAGGCGCTCTTGCGCACAAAATCTGTCCACATACGACCACGGCGTGGCCTGAAGGAGATCCTGTGCTTCCGTGGTCGTGACGTGTTGCTGCGCGAAGATCCCGTGCACCGTCCTCGGGTGGGCGAAAAACACGTCGCCCATCGCCACATCCAAGTCTTCGAGTGTCGATCCCGCATAGCAGCCTTGGCGGCGCATATGCAAGGCGGCGGCGATGGCACCCGTCTGGCCGGCCTGCAGGTTCTTCAGGACGCTGCCAGCCATCGCGCAGCGGGACTCGCTGGAGGATTTCGACGAATGTGCCGCAACGTGGCGCTGGCCGTTTACCGCGTGTGCGGCGCAGCCAGCAGTGACGCAAGTCAGCAGGAAGGCTGTCAGCATCCGTGAATGGTTCATGCGGTACACCCGTTCAAGATTTGCGTTGCGAGCCGATGACCGTGACGACGATATCGACATGCCTGGCGTCGCCCACCACTTTGTGCATTTGCTGCATGGCTTCTCGACTGCTCCAAACAGCGTCCTTGCCATGACTGGTGCCGACGGCGAAACACCCCTCGACGTCTTTGACGAAATTCCCCACGTGCACTTCAATGTGCGAGTACCCGGGCACGGCACGCAGTTCCAAGCGCCAGCCCTTGGGACCATCGGCTCTCGTGAATGCGCGGTAGGTGCCAGGGGGAACAGGTGGCTTGTTGCCCTTGTCGCCCGCATGGATGTCTTCCAGCGTGTAACCGCTGAAGCGTGCCCCCGTCGACTTATTCACGACGCTAATCGTCGATATGACGGATTTATCCGTGTAGACAAGCCGTTGTATGACTACAGAAACGCGTTCTGGATCACATCGCTCATCTTGCTCGATCTCCTTCTCGAGTAGCACTGCGGTTGTTTCGACATCGGCATGGTCATCACTATCCACACGACCGTCAACGGTGAATGGACGGATGGTTTGGGCAAACCGTGAACCCGGTCCGGTTCAAAAGGTTTCGGCTTGATTTCGGTGCCCAATACCGACCACGCGGCTCACGTTCCCAAAAATGCCTGGACATCCTCCAACTCCCGCGTCCGCGGCATCGCCGGCAGGCTGGCGAGGAACAGCCGCCCGTAGCCCTTGGTGGAGATCCGCGGGTCGCACAGCACCAGCACGCCGCGGTCGTGCACGCTGCGGATCAGCCGCCCCGCACCCTGCTTCAGCGCGATCGCCGCCGCGGGCACCTGCCAGCCCATGAACGGATTGATGCCCTGGCTTTCCAGCGCGTCCAGCCGCGCCTGCAGCACCGGGTCGTCGGGCGCGGCGAACGGCAGCTTGTCGATCACCACCACGCTCAGCGCCTCGCCGGCCACGTCCACGCCCTCCCAGAAACTGGCCGCGCCGAGCAGCACGCCGTGGCCGGAATGGCGGAACTCCTCCAGCAGCTGGTGCCGGGGCGCCTCGCCCTGCACGAACAGCGGCCACGCCACGCGCTCGGCCAGCAGCTCGGCGGCGCGGCGCAGCGCGCGGTGCGAGGTGAACAGCAGGAAGGCGCGGCCGCGCGAAGCCTCCAGCACCGGCAGCACGGCGTCGAGCACGCGCTCGGTGTAGTCGCGCGCGTTCGGGTCGGGCAGGCCATCGGGCAGGTAGCACAGCGCCTGCCGCGCGTAGTCGAACGGGCTGTCCAGCAGCAGCGTCCGCGGCTCCTCCAGTCCGAGCTGGCGGGCGAAGTGCCCGAAGCTGCCGGCCACCGACAGCGTGGCGGAAACGTGGACCCATGCGGCCTGGGTGCGTTCGCGCATCGCGCGCAGCGGCGCGGCCAGGTCGAGCGGCGTGGCGTACAGCGCGAAGCCGCGCGGGAAGCGCTCGTACCAGCGCACGTCCTCGCCGGCGCCGCCCTCGACGATGCGCTCCAGCCGTTCGCCCAGCAGCGCGGCGCGCTCGTGCGCGTTGGCGAAACCGCGCGAGCGCTCGGCCTGCGACGCGAGCAGGTCGGTGAGCGCGGCCAGCACCTCGCGCAGGTCGTGCAGGCCCCCGCGCACCGCGGCGCTGGCGTCGAGTTGCTGGAACGGGCCGCGCGCGGGCAGCGGCTCCAGCGCCAGGCGCAGCGTGCGCAGCGCGCCCTGCAGCGCTTCCACCGGCTCCAGCAGCAGGCCGATGGCGCCGGTGACGCCGCTGCATTCGCGCAGCGCGTCCTGCGCCAGGTCGGTCAGCTGGCGCGCGCTCACGCTCTGCGAGAAGAACTGGCCGGCCAGCTCCGGCACCTGGTGCGCCTCGTCGAGGATGAAGGCCTGCGCGCCCGGCAGGATCTCGCCGAAGCCTTCCTGCTTCAGCGCGAGGTCGGCCAGCAGCAGATGGTGGTTGACCACCACCAGGTCGGCCTCCAGCGCCTCGCGGCGCGCCTTCACCACGTGGCAGTCGTCGTGGAACGGGCATTCCACGCCAAGGCAGTTTTCGGGCGTGGACGTGACGCGCGGCCACAGCAGCGACTCCTCCGGCACCTCGGCCAGTTCCATGCGGTCGCCGTGGCGGGTGCGCGCCGACCACGCGCGGATCGCGGCGAGCTGCGCGGCCTGCGGCTTGTCGAAGCCGGCGCCCTCGCGCACGGTCTGGTCGAGCCGGTACAGGCACAGGTAGTTGGCGCGCCCCTTCAGCAGCGCCGTGGTCCGGCGCACGCCGAGCACCGACTTCACCTTCGGCAGGTCGCGGAAGTAGAGCTGGTCCTGCAGCGCCTTGGTGCCGGTGGAGACGATCACCCGCTCGCCCGACAGCAGCGCGGGCACGAGGTAGGCGTAGGTCTTGCCGGTGCCGGTGCCAGCCTCGGCGACCAGGGTCTCGCGCCCGGCGATGGCGTGCTCCACCGCGCGGGCCATCGCCTGCTGTTCCGCGCGCGGTGCGAAGTCCGGCAGCTCGCGCGCGAACGGGCCGTCGGGGCCGAGCAGCGCGGCGGTGTCGTCGGGATCGGTCATCGCGCCAGTATCGCCCAGCCCGGCCGGGCGGCAAACCGCTGGCGCGGACCGCCGGCGAGGTCCACCATGCCGGCACCACCCGCGGGAGATCGCCATGAGCATCGAATTGCGCATGCTGGCCTGGAGCATCGTGCTCGGGCTCGTGCAGGTCCTGTTGCCTACCCTGCTCGCCATGGGGAAATACGGCCTGGGCTGGGCGGCGGGACCGCGCGATGCCGCCATGCCCGGCCTGCCGACGGCGGTCGCGCGGCTGGACCGTGCCCGCGCCAACTTCCTGGAGACCTTTCCGTTCTTCGCCGCGGTGGTGCTGGCCACGATCGCGCTGCAGCGCCACGATGCGACGACCGCGCTGGGCGCCCAGCTCTATGTCTGGGCGCGGCTGGTCTACGTACCGGTCTACGTCGCCGGCATCCCGTACCTGCGCACCCTGGTCTGGGCGGCCAGCGTCGTGGGCATCGTGATGCTGCTCGCGCCACTGTTCTGAGCCTGTCCAGCAACCCATGCAGGAGCCGCCATGCCCCCGGCCAAGTCCGTCGCCCCACCACAGGAACGTCCCGGCTTCGTCGTGCTGCAGGAAACCGCGCCGGGATGCTGGCAGGTGATCGGCGAGGCTCTGCGCCGCCCGGGCCTCACCGCGCGGATGGCGCGCATCCAGGCGGTGCGGGACGCCGCCGGCGAACGCTTCGACGACGGCGGCAGCTACGCCGCCGTGCTGCGCAGCGAATGGCGGATCGCGGCGAAATTCTGAGCCGTTGCAGTCCGGTCAGAACCGCTGCACGCCGGCCTTGTGGCAGGCCGCCAGTTGCTGGCGCGCCGCGCTCGCGCCCGCGCCGTCGCCGGCGCGCTGGCGCAGCTCCAGCACGGTCTGCCAGTTGCGCACGCACAGCGGGCCCAGCTTCGGACCGAGCGACCACGATTGCCGCGCCAGCCGCTCGGCAATGGCGTAGTCGCCCAGGTACAGCGCCGCCTCGGCGCGGTCCTGCAGCAGGTCGGGCGCGCCGGGGGTGAGCTTGAGCGCCTGATCGAGGCGATGCGCAGCGTCGGCGTAGCGACCGGCCTGCTCATCGGCCCGCGCGGCGTCGCGCAGCGCGGTCACGCCCGGGTCGGCGAGCGGATGCACGTTGATCACCGACTGCTCGCGATCGCCCGCGGCACGGATCGCCTGCACCATCTGCGCGTTGGACGGCGCCGGCGGCGCTTCGCGGCGCGGCGTCTCGGACACGCCGCAGGCGGCCAGCAGCAGCGCGGCGCCCAGGCCGAAGGCGGCGGGAAGGCAGCGGCGGACGGTACGGTGCGACATGTCAGTTTCCGGAAACGGGGACGTTGGTGACGGGGACATCGGTGGTGGGCACGTTGGCGGGCGTGCCCGGCGGGGCGGGCGCGTTCGGGTTGCCGCCGAACAGGTGACCGACGCGCTGCCAGAAGCAGCCCTCGCTGTCGGCCGGCAACGAGCCGGCGACCACCGGCACCTGCCGGGCGCCTTCGCACTCGGGATCGGTGCGCTTGCCGTCGGCGGGGTTGATCGTGGCCATCTCCAGCCCCTCGCCGGGCGCGGGCGACAGTGGCCGGGTGGGCAACTTGGCGAACAGGTTGCGCCAGGCGCGCAGCGCGCCGGTGGCGCCGAACAGGCTGGTCGGCTTGTTGTCGTCGCGGCCCATCCAGAACACCGCCAGGCGGTCGCCGGTGAAGCCGGCGAACCAGCTGTCGCGCAGGTCGTTGCTGGTGCCGGTCTTGCCGGCCGCGTGCAGCCAGGCCAGGCCGGAATCGCCGATGGCGTGCGCGGTGCCGTAGGTGGCCACCTGCTGCATCGCCCAGGTGACCAGGCGCACCGCCTGCTGGTATTCGCCCGCGCCGCTGCGCACCTCGTAGCGCTTGATGGTGCGGCCGCCGGCGTCGACCACGCCGCGCACCGCCAGCAGCGGCAGCGCATGGCCGTCGGAGGCCAGGTACTCGTACATCTGCGCCACCTGCAGCGGCGCCAGGTCAATCGCGCCGATCAGCATCGACGGCCCCGCGCTCACGCCTTCCAGCCCGAACGACTTCAGGAAGGCCTGGATGCGCGGCAGCCCCACGTCCAGCCCGAGGTGGATGCTGGCGAGGTTCCACGAGTGCGCCAGCGCGTCGACCATCGGCACCATGCCGTGGCTCTGGTTGTCGTCGTTGTGCGGCGTCCACATCGAGCCGTCGGGCTGGCGCATGCTGATCGGGCTGTCGTCGAGCGCGGTGGCCAGGTTCCAGCGCTGCGGCTGGGTCAGCGCCACCAGGTAGACGAACGGCTTGATGGTGGAGCCGATCGGCCGCTGCGCGTCCAGCGCGCGGTTGAAGCCCTGGTCGCCCGGCGTGCGGCTGCCCACGACCGCCAGCACGCTGCCGCTGTGCGAGTCGGTGACCACCGCCGCGGACTGGATGCCGTGGCCGCGCTTGCCGAGGTCCTTCAGCGCCTCGTCGATGGCCTGCTCGGCGTACAGCTGCGCCGCCGGGTCCAGCGTGGTGTAGATCGACAGGTTGCCCTTGCGCAGGGTGTCCTCGTCGAAGTCGTTGGTGATCTGGGCGCGCACCAGCTGCATGAACGCCGGGAAGCGGTTGTGCGGCAGCTGGCCGTTGTCGACGACGTCCAGCGGCGTGGCCTGCGCGGCCTTCGCCTGCGCCGGCGTCAGCAGGCCGGTGTCGGCGAATTCCTGCAGCACCAGGTTGCGCCGCGCCAGCGCGCGATCCGGGTAGCGGCGCGGGTCGTAGTAGCTCGGCCCCTTCACCATGCCGACCAGCATGGCGATCTCCTGCGGGCGCAGGTCCTGCAGCCTGCGGCCAAAGTAGAACTCCGACGCCGCCGCGAAGCCGTGCACCGCCTGGCTGCCCTGCTGGCCGAGGAACACCTCGTTGACGTAGGCCTCGAGGATGCGCGCCTTGCTGTAGTGCATCTCCAGCAGCACCGACATCAGCGCCTCGTTGGCCTTGCGCGTGAAGGTCTGCTTGCGGCTGAGGAACAGGTTGCGCACCAGCTGCTGGGTGAGCGTGGAGGCGCCCTGCACGGTGTGCCCCGCGCGCAGGTTGGCGAACGCCGCGCGCAGGATCGCCCCGATGTCGATGCCGATGTTGTGCTTGAAGCCGCGATCCTCCACCGCCTGCAGGCCGGACACCAGCAACGGTGGCACGTCGGCCAGCTGCACGATGCGGCGGTCCTCCTGCTTGGCGCCGTACACGGTGGCGATGCGCGCGGGGTCGAGGTGGGTCAGCTCGATCGGCTTGCCGCTGGCGGCGTCGCGCACCGAGGCGACCACGCCCTTGCCCAGCACCACGCGGATGCGCTTGGGCAGCTCGCCGCCGTCCGGGTCCACGTAGCCGCGCGAGGAGATCAGCCAGGTCGAGCCATCGCGCGCCCAGCTGCCGGGCACCTGGCCCCTGCCGTCGTCGCTGTAGCCGGCGAAGGTGAGTTCCAGCTTCAGCGCGTCCGCGGTCATCGGCTCGCCCGCGGCCAGCGGCAGCGGCCGCGCGAACACGCGGGTGGGCACGGCGAACACCAGGTCGTCGAAACGGTCCTGCACGCGCTTGTTGAGCACCAGCGTGTACGGCAGCAGGAAGCCGAAGAACAGGCCCACGGCGATCCAGAACGGGATGCGCAGCCAGGGCCAGCTGGCGCGCAGGGCGGCACGGGTTCGGGTCAGGAAGGCCAACGTGGGAGGTTCCGGCGATGCAGTGGTCCGATCATAGGGCCGCCCACCCGGCGCGCGGATGAACGCCACCCGCGCAGACGTGGCCGAACGCGGCCGGCGGCGGGCGCTTGCAGTGGCGCTGCACGCTCACGCCGGCGGGCGCCAGCAGGCGGCGTCCGGCCGGAACGGCCGCGGCGTCACGCGCAACAGGCGGACCAGCTCGTCGTTGTCCGCCACCAGGTCCGCCTCCAGCCGCTGCAGCGGCCCGGCCAACCGCGGCAGCGAACGCCGCGCGCCGCGCAGCAGCCAGGCCGGCAGCGGCAGCGGCAGCGTGGCCGCGGGCAGGCTGCGGCGCACGCGCGCGAACATCTCGCGCGCGGGCAGGCGCTCGCCGCCGCCCAGCGGCAGCACGCGGCCCGCGGCGGCGGGCGTGTCCAACGCGGCCAGCACCGCACGCGCGATGTCCTCCGCATGCACCGGCTGGCGCAGGCCACGCCCGGCCGGCAGCGGGAACACGCGCGTGCGCAGGGCGCGCTGCGCCAGCGGGGTGAGGCTCCGATCCATGCCGGCGCCGTAGATCAGGGTGGGACGCAGCACCGTCCATGCGCAGCCGAGCCGGTCGCAGGCGGCGGCAAGCGCCGCCTCGCCGTCGCGCAGCCGTTGCGCCAGCGCGCGTTCGGCCGGCACCAGGGATTCGCGCTTGCTCTCGGCGCTCATCGAGCTGGTGGCGACCACCCGCGGCGCCAGCGGCAGGTCGGCCTGCGCCAGCCACGCGGCGAAGGCATCCAGCGGGCCCAGGCTGATCACCGCGGAGACGCCGGCCACGCCGGGCACGCCGCCGGGCAGCGCGCCTTCGATCCAGCGCACGCCGTCGCAGGCGGGACGCGGATGGCGGCTCAGCGCCCATACCGGTTCGCCGCGTTCGCCCAGCGCCGGCAGCAGGTAGCGGCCGATCTGGCCGCTGCCGCCAAACACCAGCACGGTCATGCGCCGCCCTGCATGCGCGCGGTGAGTTCCTGCACGCGCGGATGGTTCGGCGCCAGCTTGCGCGCCTGCTCCAGCGATTGCGCGGCGCCACCGCGGTTGCCGCCGTCGAGCTGCTTCTCGGCCTGGTCCAGCCAGGCGCCGGCGAGGCGCTGGCGCAGCGGGACCAGGCTGGCGTCGCCGGGCGAGAGGTTGTCCAGCGCGTCGAGCAGGTTGCCGGCCTGGCCCAGGTTGCCGCCGTCGAGCGCCTGGCCGAACTCACGCGTGACCAGCGCCGGCAGGCCCTGCAGCCCGGCGCGCGCGGCCGGGTCGTTGCCGTCGATGGCCAGCGCGTTGCGATACAGGTCGTAGGCGCACTCGCCCGGCGGCGTCATGATCTCGCCGCGCGCGGCGGCGGCCCGGGCGCGCTGCACCAGCGCCGCCACTTTGGCCTTCTGCTGCGGGTCGAGCGCGACCGGCGGCGAGGTGTCGCGGTCGCCGGCCACCGCGGCGTCACCGGCGGGAATGGGTGCGGGCGCCGGCGCATGCGCGCCCAGGCGCGCGCGCGCCGCCAGCAGGTCGGCCGACCTCGGCGCCAGCGCGGCGGCCTGGTCGAGCAGCGACGTCGCCTGCGCGGTGTCGCCGCCGTCGATGGCCGCGTTGGCCTGCACCACCAGCGCGGCGGCCACCTGGCCCAGGCCGGCCTTGGCCTGGGCGTTGTCCGGATCAATCGCCAGCGCCGCCTTGAAGTGCGCCAGCGCGGTGTCGTCGCCCGCACCGGCGACACGGCCGGAGCGCAGCGCGTCCTGGCCCTGCTGCAGGGCGGTCGCCAGGGTGGCGTCGGATTGCTGCTGCAGCTGCGTCTGCGCCGCGCGCAGCGAGGGCAGCTCGGCGTAGTTGGGCAGCAGTGCGGCGAGGCGTCCGACCAGCGCGTCCGCCGCGGCGCGGTCGCCGGCCGCCAGCGCCTTGCGCGCCTGCGCGGCCAGCGCGCCGCCGACCTGGTCCAGGCCGTGCTTGGCCACCGCGTTGTCGGAATCGGCGGCCAGCGCGCGCTGGTAGAGCGGACCGGCGCCGTCGTTGCCGTCCAGCTTGCCGGCGGCGTAGGCCTGCTGCGCCTGGTCGATCAGGGCGTCGACCTGTCCGTTGGCGTTGCGCGCCTTCGCGATGGCCTGGCCCAGCCGATCCACTTCGCTGCCGCCGCCGAGCAGTTCGCGCGCGGAAGCGAGCGCCTGGTCGGCTTCGTCGAGCTTTCCCGCGCGCAGCGCGGCGTCGGCGCTCGCCACCTCGGCCTCGCCCACCTCGTGCAGGCCTTCCAGCGCGCGGTCGTTGTCCGGCTCCAGCGCGCGCGCGGCCTCGAACAGCTCGCGCGCGCTGGTGCCGTCGGTACCGTCCAGGCGCCCTTCCTGCAGCGCGACCTGGGCCCGGTGCAGCACGCTGTCCAGGTCGGTGCGCGGCACCAGCGAGCGCAGGTGTCCCTGGTTCAGCCACAGCACCACCAGCACGGCCAGCAGCACCAGCGCCAGCAGCGGCCACAGCCAGCCGCGACGGCGCGGGCGCGGCGCCCTGGGCGGCGGCGCGGCGCGGCGCTGGTCCGGCTCCACCAGCAGCGACGGCAGGCCATCGTCGACGCGCGCACGCGGGGAGTCCCCCTCCAACTGGCCGAGGTCGCCCAGCCGGGGTTCGGTGCGGCCGTGCGGGCCGGTGGCATGCGGGTCGCGATGTCCGCTCATGGGTTCCAGAAAGCCGCCTGTTCGACCTGTGAGCTTAGCATTGCGGGGCTTGCGGGCCCGCATCGGGACCCGCCGCGTTCAACTGGCGGCCAGCCAACTGCAGGGGCTTCGGAGCAAAGGCGCAAAGGCTCTGGATTCCGGCTTTCGCCGGAATGGCGGTGAGGGAATGGGGGATGGTGAGGGAGGATGGGGGACAGTGAGGGGAATGGAGTGTGAGGCCAACGCGGAGCACGCACGCCACGTTGGAGCGGACGGTCGGCGACGTTGGAGCAAGCGGAGAGCAGCCGTTTGCAGCGGTCCTTTCCCGACCTCAGTCACCGGCGACGGCGCGGTGTGGCCGTAGGTAGAACGGGCGATGTCGCACCAATTCCAGAACACCTCGAGCGCCACGGCTTGTAGGGTCGGCGGGCTCCACAGGCCATTTCTCTTGGTTCCTTCTCTTGACTCCGGGCATCCTGCCCTCCGCCCTTCGGGCCGGCTTCGCCGTTCGCCACCGCTCCTGCGGTGACGTGGGCCAGCAAAGAGAAGTGACTCGCTGACCGGCAGGTCAGCGAAACCCCGCCGCAGACGAGCAACCGTGGCGCCACGCCAAGACGGTCACCCAACCCCGTACCAACAACAAACTCGCGGCAACAACAGGAGCGGCACTCAAGCGCCCCCCACCCTCCGCGCATCCACGATGTTTGGCAACGCCACCAGCCGGTCCAGCAAGGTCGACAGTTGTTCGAAGTCGCGCACGCGCAGGGTGAAGCGCATCTCGACCTCGCCGGTGCGGGTGAACAGGCGGCTGGACGAGGCGATGATGCCCACGTTGGCGTTGCTGACCACGCTGGCCACGTCCTTCTGCAGGCCCTTGCGCTCGTAGCCGCGCAGTTCGATGTCCACCTCGTAGGCCTGGGCGGCGGCGCGGCCCCAGTTCACCTCGATCACCCGGTCCGGCTCGCGCGCGGCGAGCCGCGCCAGGCTGGCGCAGTCGGCACGGTGCACGGACACGCCGCGGCCCTTGGTGATGTAGCCGCGCACCGCGTCGCCGGGCAGCGGCTGGCAGCAGCGCGCCAGCGAGGTGAGCAGGTTGCCCACGCCCTCGATGCTGAGCGCACCCTGGTCCAGCGCGCTGTGCCGCGAGGCCACCGGCGCCGACGACTGGGTGACTTCCGGCAGCGGCTGCGCGGCTTCCTGCAGCACGCGGGCGATCTGGCCCGGGGTGACCTCGCCCAGCGCCAGCGCCACCAGCAGCTCGTCGTGGTTCTTCAGGTGGAAATGCGACGGCAACCGGGCCAGGTCGGCCTCGGGCAGCGCCAGGCGGCGCAGCTCGCGCTCGAAGATGGCGCGGCCGGCGGCGAGGTTGGCCTCCTGCGCGCTGCGCCGGAACCAGGCGCGCACCTTCTCGCGCGCGCGGCCGGTGCTGAGGTAGCCATGATGCGGCGAGAGCCAGTCGCGGCTGGGTTCGGCCAACTTGGCGGTAAGGATCTCCACGCGGTCGCCGCTGGCCGGCTGGAAGGTCAGCGGCACGATGCGACCGTTGACCTTGGCGCCGCGGCAGCGATGACCCACCTCGGTGTGCACGTGGTAGGCGAAGTCCAGCACGGTGGCGCCGTGCGGCAGGTCGAACACCTCGCCCTTGGGGGTGAGCAGGTAGACGCGGTCCTCGATCAGCTCGGTGCGCAGCTCCGCGGCCAGCGCGCCTTCGTCCCCGCCGCGCGTGTCCAGCAGCTGGCGCATCCAGGCGATCTTGGCCTCGAACTCGGCATCGGCACCGCCGCCCTCCTTGTAGCGCCAGTGCGCGGCCACGCCCAGCTCGTTGGCGCGGTGCATCTCGTGGGTGCGAATCTGCACTTCCAGTGTCTTGCCGCGCGGGCCGATCACCGCGGTGTGCAGCGAGCGGTAGCCGTTGCCCTTGGGGCGCGCCAGGTAGTCGTCGAACTCGCGCGGCAGGTGCGGCCACAGCGCGTGCACCACGCCCAGCGCGGCGTAGCAGTCGGCCACCGAGTCCACCAGCACGCGCACCGCGCGGATGTCGTACAGCTCGGAGAACTCCAGCTCCTTGCGCTGCATCTTCTTCCAGATGGAATAGATGTGCTTGGGGCGACCGGCCAGTTCGGCCGTGATGCCGGCGGCGGCCAGCGCCCGCCCCAGCTCGTCCAGCGATTCGCGGATGAAGGCCTCGCGGTCGGCGCGGCGCTCGTCGAGCAGTTTCGCGATGCGCTTGTAGGTCTCCGGCTGGAGATAGCGGAAGGCCAGGTCTTCCAGCTCCCATTTCAGCTGCCAGATGCCCAGGCGGTTGGCCAGCGGCGCGTGGATGTCGCGGGTGAGCCGTGCCAGCGCCTGTCGCTCGGCTTCCGGCAGCGCGGTCGCTGCGCGCATGCGCGCGAGCTGGCGCGCCAGCAGCACGAACACCACGCGCAGGTCGCGGATGATCGCCAGCAGCAGCCGACGCAGCCCTTCGGAGCCGCCGCCGGGACCGCGCTGGGCATGCAGCGCCCACACCTTCTCCGCCGCCAATTGGCCTTCCACCAGCCGGCGCAGGTCCTCGGGCAGCTGCGGCGCCCGCCGCTCCCACGCGGCCGGGTCGAGCCGCGCCAGTTCGAACCACGCCGCGGCGGCCAGGGTGGGCGCATCGCAGCCCAGGTCGGCCAGCAGCTCGAGCAGGTCGCGGCAGGCTGCCTCGTCGACGGCGCGGGCGGCGAGCGCGTCCAGCGCCTCGGCCAGCAGCGGCGACGGGCCGACGCGGGTGCGCCAGTCCGTGCCGGGGGCGACGCTGGAGGAAGTGCTCTGGACCATGCGCCCATTGTAGGGCGCCTCAGAGTCTGTTCACGATCTCCAAGTACCCCGCGCCGGGAGCTGTTTGCGCGCAGGCCAAGGAAGAGTGAAGGAGTGGACGTCCGTCCACGACTGAGCGATGACGCCGGCCTGTGCGCAAACAGACCCGGCCCTCCGGGTTGGCCTCGCATGGCCGCCATGCGGCAGCGCGCGGCTTGGCCTGCCCGCCAGGCAGGCCGGCGCCACGCACCACCACCTGACGGCCATGCGAGGCCAGCGCGAGGTACTTGGAGATCGTGAACAGACTCTTACGGAAGGGCCGCCGAACGCGCAGAATGCGGCGCGCTTCCCCGCGCTGCACTCCCCGCTCCCCAACGAAGTTTCCCCATGCTCCAGCGCCTGTACCGCCCCCTCGCCTTCGTCCTGCTGGCCGCCGCCGGCGCCGTCCATGCCCAGACCATGCCCTCGCTGCAGCAGAGCATGGACGGCGCGACCTTCCACCAGGCCGGCCTCGACAAGCTCAGCCCGCAGGAACTGCAGACGCTGGAGCGCTGGCTGGCGGCCCATCCCGGCGCCCTGCTGCCACCGCCTTCGCAGGCCCGTTCCGCCACGGCCGCCGCGGACCGCGCCTCGGGCCACGCCGGCTTCCCGCCGGCAAAGGCCAGGCCATCGCGCGAAGCCATCGTCAGCCACGTGGCCGGCCGCTTCCGCGGCTGGCAACCGGGCGACGTGCTGACGCTGGCGAACGGCCAGCGCTGGCGGGTGGTGGACGACAGCGCGCTGGACACCGGCAGGGCGCTGGATGCGCCGGCCATCACCATCAAGCCCGGGCTGGTCGGCGGCTGGCTGCTGAAGGTCGAGGGATACAACGCGAGTGCGCGGGTACAGCCGGCGAATTGAGGGCGGGATGGGGTTACTCCCTCTCCCCTCCGGGGAGAGGGCCGGGGTGAGGGGCCAACCTCGCGAGAAGCTGGAAAGAGCGCGTGCGCTTCGCATGGAAGCTCTCGCGAGCACCCGCCCCTCATCCCAACCTTCTCCCCACAGGGGAGAAGGGGCGAACGGGCCGGGCGGGTTCGCTTCCTGGACGGGCGTTCGCGCGGTATGCCTACGAGCTTCGGCTAGCTTTCTTTCATGGAAGCGCTGGCCTTGGCCAAGCGCTTCGCGGAGACCGGCTCGGCCGTCTTCAGTTCCTGCGCGAACAGCGACACGCGCCATTCCTCGATCAGCCAGCGCAGTTCGTCCAATCCCGCGTCATCGGCGGTGCGATGCCTGAGGTACTCGCGCCAGTAGGGCAGCACCTGCAGCATGCGTTGCTGGTCCTTCGCCGGGTCCTGGCGCAGGCGTTCGGCGCGCAGGCGCATGGCCTTCAGGTAGCGCGGGAAATGCGCCAGCCGCGCCGGCGGCAGCTCGCGCAGGAAGCCGGGCGCGAGCAGGCCGTCGAGCTGCTCGCGCAGGTCGTCGTAGCTGGCGCGGGCGAAGCCTATCATCGGCGGCTGCAGCCACGGCTTCAGCTCGGCCTGCGCCTCGATGACCGGCTCGGCCAGCTTCAGCCGCTCCACCGCGGCGGCGAACAACCCGTGCGCGAGCTGGGTGCGCAGCGCCTCGAACGCGCCGGCGCTGCGCGCGTCGAGGTCGTGGCGCGCGACGAGGTCGGCGAAGCCGCCCTCGACCAGGTCTTCGCGCAGGCTGTCCACGCCGCCCAGCGGCGCGTACTTCAGCGCCAGCGGGTTGGCGATCGGCAGGCGCCGGCGCGCCTGCTTGAACTCGCCGGCCAGCGCGTTGCGCAGCAGGCGCAGCACGCCCTGGCGATGCGCCGCGGCAGCCTCGTCGCGGCGCTCGAACACGCGCAGCGCGGCCGCCTCGCCCAGGTCCACCAGGGCGGGAAACGCCAGCAGGCCGCCGGATGAGCGCACCTCGCGCGGGATCTCCTCGAAATCCCACGCGGTGACGTCCTCGCGGGTCAGCTCCACGTCGGTCCTGCGCGAGAACGCCTCGCGCGCACGGCCTTCCCACTGCGCGCGCAGCGCGGCGAGGTCGCGGCCGGCGGCCAGGGTGCGGCCGCTGTCGTCGTGCAGGCGGAAGCGCATCAGGAAGTGCGGCGCCAGTTCCACCGCGGTGAACGCGGCGGCGTCGACGTCGACGCCGGTGGCGCGTTTCAGGAACGCGGCCAGCGCCGCGGCCAGCGGCTGGTCGCGCGGCGCCTCGGCCTCGGCGAAGGCGCGCGCGAAATCCGGCGCGGGCACGAAGTTGCGCCGCAGCGCCTTGGGCAGGCCGCGGATCAACTCGGCCGCCTTGTCGGCGAGCAGGCCGGGCACCAGCCATTCGCAGCGCGCGGCGGGCAAGGCGTTGAGCATCGCCAGCGGCAGCTGCAGGGTCACGCCATCCGCCTCGTCGCCGGGGACGAAGCGGTATTCGAGGCGGTAGCGCTGCGGCGGCAGCTCGAGCGTCGCGGGGAAGGCCTTCGGATCGAGCCCCGCGCCACCGGCCATCACGTCGTCCAGCGACCAGCGCAGCGCCGCCTGCTCGGCGGGACGGGCGTTGCGGTACCAGGCGTCCAGCGCGCGGCTGCTGGCGATGTCCCGCGGCAGCTTGCCCTCGAAGAAGCCGGCCAGTTCGTCCTCGCCGCGCACCAGCCCTTCTCGGCGCTGCTTCGCCTCGATGCCCGCCGCCTCTTCCAGCACGCGCAGGTTGGCGCGCACGAAGTCGGCGCGCGCGTCGATGTCGCCGCGCGCCAGCGCCTCGCGCAGGAAGATCGCATGGGCCAGCGCCGGATCCTGCTGCTGGAAGGTGACCGGGCGGCGCTCGACCAGGGTCAGGCCGAACAGGCTGACCTGCTCGTATGCCACCACGCAGCCGCGCTTCCTCGACCAGTGCGGGTCGCGGCAGCTGGACTTGAGCAGGTGCGCCGCCTGCTGCTTGATCCAGGCCGGCTCGACGCGGGCGCACATCATGCCCCACACCTTGCCGCCCACGTCGAGGATCTGCGCGGCGAAGATCCAGTTCGGCGATGCCTTGGCCAGCGCCGAGCCGGGGAAGACCTGGAACTTGCGCTCGCGCGTGCCCTGGTAGACGCCGCGCTCGTCCTTGCGGCCCACCTGGGTCGGCAGGCCGGCCAGGAGGCTGCGGTGGACCGTCTCAAAAAGAAGCGCAGCTTCTTTTTCAACGATGGCGGGCTCTTCGCGTTCGCCTCCTCTCCCCTGCGGGGAGAGGATTGAGGTGAGGGGCGGGTGCTCGCGGGAGCTTGCATGCGAAGCGCGCTTGTTCCTGCCGGCGCCTCGCGAGGTTGGCCCCTCACCCCGCCCCTCTCCCCGAAGGGGAGAGGGAGAAACAGCTCGGCCTCCCCGCAGGGGAGAGGGAGAAACCGCATCGAGCTTCCACCCAAGCTCCTGCACCACCAGCAGCAGCTGCCGGTGCAGCTCGCGCCATTCGCGCATGCGCATGAAGCTGAGGAAATGCCGCGAGCACCAGTCGCGCAGCTTCGACTGGGTCAGCTCCTCGTGCGCCTGCGCGTAGTCGCGCCACAGGTTCAGCACGCCGACGAAGTCGGACTTCGGGTCGGCGAAGGCCGCATGCGCGGCGTCGGCCTGCTGGCGCGCGTCGGCGGGGCGTTCGCGCGGGTCCTGGATGCTGAGGAAGGCGACGATGGCCAGCAACTCGCGCAGGGCGCCGAGCCGCTCGCCTTCCACCAGCATGCGGGCGAGCTGCACGTCGATCGGCAGCTTCGCCAGCGTGCGCCCGGTGGCGGTGAGCCGGCGCTCGCCGTCGATGGCGCCGATCTCGGCCAGGCGGCGATAGCCGTCGGCAATCACGCGCGGATCGGGCGCGTCGAGGAAGGGAAAGTCGTCCACCTCGCCCAGCTTCAGCGCCAGCATGCGCAGGATCACGTTGGCCAGCGAGGAACGCAGCAGCTCCGGGTCGGTATAGCGCGGACGCACCGCGAAATCGGCCTCGTCGTACAGGCGGTAGCAGATGCCGGGCCCGATGCGGCCGCAGCGGCCCTTGCGCTGGTCGGCGGCGGCCTGCGACACCGGCTCCACGTGCAGCCGTTCCAGCTGGCTGCGCTGGCTGTAGCGCTTCACCCGCGCGGTGCCGGTGTCGACCACGTAGCGGATGCGCGGCACGGTGAGCGAGGTCTCGGCCACGTTGGTGGCCAGCACCACGCGGCGCTTCGGGCCGGGCTTGAACACGCGGTCCTGGTCGGCGGCGGAGAGCCGCGCGTACAGCGGCAGCACTTCCGTCTCGCGGTACTGGCGGCGCGACAGCAGCAGGTGGGCGTCGCGGATCTCGCGCTCGCCGGGCAGGAACACCAGCACGTCGCCGGGACCGCCGCCCAGGCTGCGGTCGGCCATGATCTCGTCGAGCACGGCGGCGACGTGCTCGGCGCCGCCCTGGCTCAGGCCGCGCGCGCGCTCGGCGCCGGCCTGGTCGACCGGGCGCCAGCGCAGCTCCACCGGGTACGCGCGCCCTTCCACCGACACCACCGGCGCGCCGGCGAAGTGTTCGGCGAAGCGCGCGGTGTCGATGGTGGCCGAGGTGACGATGATCTTCAGGTCCGGCCGCTTCGCCGCCAGCCGCTTCAGGTAGCCGAGCAGGAAGTCGATGTTGAGGCTGCGCTCGTGCGCCTCGTCGACGATGATCGTGTCGTAGGCGGACAGCCACGGGTCGCCCTGCGTCTCGGCCAGCAGGATGCCGTCGGTCATGAACTTCACCAGGGTGCGCTCGGACACCTGGTCGGTGAAGCGCACCTGGAAGCCCACCTGGTCGCCGAGCTGGGTGCCCAGCTCTTCCGCCACGCGGCGCGCCACCGAGCGCGCGGCCAGCCGGCGCGGCTGGGTGCAGCCGATCATGCCGGCCTCGCCGCGGCCGGCGGCCAGGCACAGCTTGGGCAGCTGGGTGGTCTTGCCCGAGCCGGTCTCGCCGGCGATCACCACCACCTGGTGCCCGCGGATCAGCTCGACGATGTCGTCGGCGCGCGCGGCGATCGGCAGCGATTCGTCCAGCCGGACCGCCGGCTTCGCCCCGGCGCGGGCGCGGCGCTTCGCCGCGGAAGCCTCGATCTCCGCGGCCAGCGCCGCCAGCTTCCCTTCGTCGGGGCGCCTGGACAGCCCGCGCCAGCGCCCGAGCAGGCGGCCGAAGTCGCGGGTGCACGCGCCGTCCAGCGCCCGGCGCAGGTCGCGCAGGCGGGATTCGGGCACGGGTTTCGGGGCGCGGGGGGACGTGTCGTTCATGCAGTCCTACATGATAGCCGCAGGCTATCGCCTGTATCGGCAGTATCCATTTCCCCATCGCGCGGCGAAGGGGTAATGTCTGTCTCGACCTCGACTTCGAGACCGACCAAGGAGCACTACATGGCACTGAACATCGGCATTCCCAAGAAGGACCGGGAACAGGTCGCCAGGCACCTGTCCAAGCTGCTGGCCGACACCTACTCGCTGTACCTGAAGACGCACAGCTTCCACTGGAACGTCACCGGCCCGCAGTTCAACAGCCTGCACGCCATGTTCGAGACGCAGTACAACGAGCTGTGGCTGGCCGCCGACGAGGTGGCCGAGCGCATCCGCACGCTGGACGTGTTCGCCCCGGGTTCCTACAGCCAGTTCGCCAAGCTCAGCTCGGTGAAGGAGGAGCCCGGCGTGCCGGAGTGGAAGGAGATGGTGGCCCAGCTGGTCGAGGGCCACGAAATCGCCGCCGCCACCGCGCGCGACACCATCAAGGCCGCCGACAAGGCCGGCGACGAGGGTACCGCCGACATGGTCACCGGCCGCCTGAAGGAACACGAGAAGACCGCCTGGATGCTGCGTTCGCTGCTGAAGTGAGCCTTGCCCGCGGCCGGGCGCCCTGCCCGGCCGCGCCACGCGGGCGCCGCGCACCCCGCCCGCCACGAGCCGGCCTGACCTGGCGCTGACCACGGCAGGCCGCCTTTATTGAGCCCGTGGCGCCGCATTGGGTAAGCTCCCCGGGCTTCGCCTGCCTCTGGAGAGGCACCCACGGGGACTTTCTTGAGCGCCATACCCACCAACCCGCCACGCCGACCTCCGCTGCTCGCGGCCATCCTGCTGGCGCTGGTGGTGGCCGCCATGAACATCGGCCTGTGGTGGTGGAGCAACCTGCCGCACGGCCCCGAGGACTGGCACGGGCCGATCAACGGCTTCGCGGTGTCGCTGTTCCAGCGCCACCAGAGCCCGCTCCACGACGATTTCCCCAGCGACGCCCAGGTCGACTCCGACCTGCGCCTGCTGCACCGGTACAGCGACCACATCCGCACCTACTCCATGCTGCAGAACCCGCAGGTGGTGCGGCTGGCGCACAAGGAAGGGCTGAAGGTGCTGGCCGGCGCCTGGATCGACACCCGGCTGGAGAACAACGAGAAGGAGATCGAGGCGCTGATCGCGATGGCGCGGCGCTACCCGGACACGATCACGCGGGTGATCGTGGGCAACGAGGTGCTGTTCCGCAACGACATCCCGCCCGAGAAGCTGATGGCCTATGTCGACCGCGTGCGCGCGGCGATCCGCCAGCCGGTGTCGGTGGCCGAGCCGGACTTCATCTGGGAGAAGTACCCCGAGCTGGCCGAGCACGTGGACTTCATCACCGTGCACCTGTTCCCGTACTGGAACGGCATCGACCGCAAGGACGCGATCGGCGCCGCGCTGGGCAGCTACCAGCACCTGCGCCAGCTGTACCCGTACAAGCCCATCGTGGTCGGCGAGATCGGCTGGCCGTCCAACGGCGACCGCCACGAATACGCCTCGCCCTCCATCTCCAACGAGGCGATCTTCCTGCGCGAGTGGTTCAACGTGGCCAAGCGCGACCACATCGACTACTACGTGATGGAGGCGTTCGACCAGCCCTGGAAGGAGCAGCTCTCGGGCCGCACCGAGGCCTACTGGGGCATGTTCAACGCCGACCGCCAGCTGAAGTTCCCGTTCACCGGCCCGGTCACCGAGGACACCGCCTGGCCGTGGAAGGCGCTGGCCGCCAGCCTGCTGGCGCTGCTGCCGATGGTCTGGTTCGCGCGCCGCTTCGACCGTTTCAGGCTGATGGGGCGGCTGTTCTTCTGCATGCTGATCCAGCTGGCCTGCGGGCTGGTCGTGTGGTCGGCCACGCTGCCGTTCAACTTCTACCTCGACTGGGTGGACTGGACGATGCTGGTGCTGCTGTTCCCGGCCCAGATCGCGATCCTCGCCATCCTGCTGATCAACGGCTTCGAGTTCACCGAGGTGCTGTGGCGGCGCCGATGGGTCCGCGAGGCCGGCATGCTGCGGCCCGACCCGCCCGAGAAGCAGCCGTTCGTCTCCATCCACCTGGCCTGCTACAACGAGCCGCCGGAGATGGTGCAGGTCACGCTGGACTCGCTGGCCGAGCTGGACTACGCCAACTTCGAAGTGCTGGTGATCGACAACAACACCAAGGACCCGGCGATCTGGAAGCCGGTGCAGGACTACTGCGAGAAACTGGGCCGCCGCTTCCGCTTCTTCCATCTCGAGCCGTGGCCCGGCTTCAAGGCCGGCGCGCTGAACTTCGGCCTGAAGGAAACCGCGCCCGAGGCCGACGTGGTGGCGGTGATCGACGCCGACTACGTGGTGCGCCCGGACTGGCTGGCCACCCTCACCGGCCACTTCCACGACCCGAAGGTGGCCGTGGTGCAGTGCCCGCAGGCGCACCGCGACTTCGAGCACAACCGCTTCCGCCGCATGACCGCGTGGGAGTTCGACGGCTTCTTCCGCATCGGCATGCACCACCGCAACGAGCGCAACGCGATCATCCAACACGGCACCATGACGATGGTCCGCCGCAGCGCGCTGGAAGGCACCGGCGGCTGGTCCGAGTGGACCATCTGCGAGGACGCCGAGCTCGGCCTGCGCCTGATGCACGCCGGCTACGAGCTGGTCTACGTCGACGAGCTGATGGGCAAGGGCCTCACCCCGGCCGACTTCAAGGCCTACAAGAGCCAGCGCTACCGCTGGGCGTTCGGCGCGATGCAGATCCTCAAGGGCCGCTGGGACTGGATGACGAAGAAGGGCCCGCTCAGCGCCGGCCAGCGCTTCCACTTCCTCACCGGCTGGTTCAGCTGGTTCGCCGACGCGCTGCACCTGGTCTTCACCCTGATGGCGATCTTCTGGACCGCCGGCATGGTCGCCTTCCCCGACCTGTTCAGCCTGCCGATGCAGCTGTTCCTGATCCCGGTGATCGGCTTCTTCTTCGCCAAGGCGATCTTCGGCATCGTGCTGTACCGCGCCCGCGTGCCCTGCGGCTGGTACGACACCCTGATGGCCTCGCTGGCCAGCATGGGCCTGTCGCACGCCATCGCGCGCGGCATCCTGCACGGCCTCACCCGCGAGAAGACCTCCTTCGTGGTCACCGCCAAGAGCCGCCGCATCGGCGGCAGCGGCTTCGCCGCCTTCGCGCCCGTGCGCGAGGAACTGCTGATGGCGGTGGCGCTGGTGCTGTGCATCGTGGGCATGGCGACGAGCTTCGGCACGCACTACATCGAAGGCATGCTGTGGATGTTCATCCTCGGCGCGCAGTCGATCCCCTACGTGTCGGCCCTGGTCGGCGCCTGGATCGCCCACCGCTCCGGCGACAAGGCGGGCTGAAAGCCCATTCATAAGAAGCCAACGAACGCTGCGCTAAGCTAGGGCGGAGCCACCCCAAGAGGACGGAACCCCTCGCATGCGCCGTTGCTCCCGACGTCCGGGCCTCGCCCGCTGGGGCCTGGTCCTTGGCCTGCTGCCCGCCCTGGCGCACGCGGGCGTGAAGCTGACGGTGGACGGCGTGGATGATCCGCTCAAGGGCGCCGTGGTGGCCGGCGTCAGCCTGTCGCAATACGCCAGCCGCGAACTCAGCGACGCCCAGGCGCGGCGCCTGTACGAACGCGCGCCGGAGCAGGCGCGCACCGCGCTGCAGCCCTACGGCTACTACGAGGCCACCGTCACCGGCGACCTCCGCAAGGTGGGCAAGGACTGGCAGGTCACCCTGCACGTGAAACCCGGCGAGCCGGTCAAGGTGACCTCGGTGGAGATCCAGCTGGACCAGGCCGCGCTGGCGGTGCCCTCGATCCGCCGCGCCGAACGCAAGCTGGAGCGCCTGAAGGGCCAGCGCCTGGACGACGCCACCTACGACGCCGACCGCGACGCGCTGTCCGGCGCGCTCACCGCCGCCGGCTTCCTCGACGCGAAGCTGAAGACGCGCCGGGTCGAAGTGCACCGCGCCGAACGCAGCGCCGCGGTCAAGCTGGCCTGGGACGCCGGCACCCGCTACCGCTACGGCCGGGTGAAGTTCGAGGGCTCGCAGTTCCGCGAGGGCTTCCTGCAGCGCTACGTGCCGTTCAAGCATGGCGACTACTTCGACCAGGACCAGCTGCTGGCCCTGCAGCAGGCGCTGACCGGCGCCGACTACTTCTCGGTGGTGAACGTGCTGCCCGACGTGGACGAGGCCAACCACGGCACCGTGGACGTCACCGTGCAGCTGGTGCCGGCCAAGCGCACCATCTACACCGGCGGCCCGTTCATCGGCACCGACACCGGCTTCGGCGTGCGCGGCGGCATCGAGCGGCGCTGGGTGAACGACCGCGGCCACAAGTGGAAGAACGAGCTGGTGCTGGCGCAGCGGCTGAAGACGCTGTCGACGCTGTATTCCGTCCCGATGCCCGGCCCCGACCAGCGCAGCTTCAACTACGGCGCGAACTTCCGCGATGCGGATACCGACACCTCGCAGTCGCGCACGCTGGAGCTGGTCGGCAACGAGACGCGCCAGTGGCACGGCTGGGTGCGCACGCTGGGCGTGCACGCGCTGATCGGCACCTTCACCGTGGGCAAGCGCGGCAGCGAGCCGGACAACGCGCCCGGCATCGAGCACGGCCGCAGCAAGCTGGTGTTCGCCGAGGCCTCGCTCACCCGCAAGAAGGCCGACAACCCCAGCTTCGTGCGCCACGGCTGGTCGCTGGGCCTGTACGCGCGCAGCACCGCCGGCACGCTGCTTTCCAGCACGCGCTTCAGCCAGCTGATGGCCGATGCGAAATGGATCGACGCGTTCGCCCGCCGCGACCGCCTGATCCTGCGCGGCACCGCCGGCACCACCTGGACCGGCGACTTCGCCGCCCTGCCGCCGCAGCTGCGCTTCTTCGCCGGTGGCGACCGCTCGGTGCGCGGCTACGGCTACCAGGCGATCGGCCCGAAGAACAGCTATGGCCGCGTGATCGGCGGCCGCAACCTGCTGGTGGCCAGCGCCACGGTGGAACACTACTTCACGCGCGACTGGGGCATCGCCGCCTTCGTCGACGCCGGCAACGCCTTCAACGGCACCGACTACCGGCCGAAGATCGGCGCGGGGCTGGGGCTGCGCTGGCGCTCGCCGGTAGGGATGATCCGGCTCGACTTCGGCACGCCGGTGCGCGACAGGGACCACCATGGGGTGGAGTTGCATATCGTGATCGGGCCGGATCTATGAGGCGGGGTTTCTCGTTTGGCGTGATCGGGGGGGGGGCCGCCTGCGGCGGGCTTTCGGACGCCTGCCGGCGCCCGAGCTACTTCTCTTTGCTGGCCTGTATGGACCGGGGAGATGGGTTACACCCGTGCCAGGACATGGGTAACAGTCTAGTCGGCCT
>NZ_JASERU010000049.1 GCF_030504985.1 Fulvimonas sp. R45 | reverse complement strand
CGTAACGTAATGTGGACTTGGCCCGCATCAGCCAATGCCGCTGCTTCCCCGCGTCTTGCCACGCCAGCAGGAAGGCGGCCGAGTAGTAGGCGCGATCGAAGATCGTCAGCGACTCATCGGGTGTGGCGGCGATCAGATCGTTGGCGTAGCTGAGTTCGCCGGTGGTATAGGCACCAAAGGCAGCGGCCCGGATCAGGTGTGTATAAACCTCCATCAGGCATACCGCGCGCACCTGCGGCCAATTCCCGTCACCGTACTGTGATCGCCCGCCACCGAAGACCTCGCGGTGCTCGGCCGTATCGGGCGTTGACCACACGACGCCATCGACCGCCAACAGACGAAGTCCCTGGAAGAGTCCGCGTGCCGGAAGTGGGGTGTGGCACCACGCACGGCTGAGCTGGTCGAACAGATGGGCCAGCGGCGCTTCGCCCAGCCGCTGCTGCCCTTGGACGGTGGCGCTTGGTACGGGCTCCACCTCGTCGGCGTCCAGCGCCAGCCCCAACTGGCGCACGATGTGCCAGATCGGTTCATTGCGAAATA